>NZ_JBKEZX010000001.1:0-1625628 GCF_053345315.1 Williamsia sp. M5A3_1d | reverse complement strand
GCATCACAAAACAGTGCCGGACTCAAAACCGACACCACAAAAAATGGCATAAACAATCCATCAACACACTATCGAGTTCTCAAAGAACACACACCCACGTCGTCGGGACCTCGTCGAGGCCGTCCGTTCGTGGACTTGTTCAGATGTCGTTGCTCCGTCACCGGGGCAACTTTTCCAGCCTAGCAGAGGTTCTCGGTGACGCCAACCCGGTGTTCGGGAGGCAATCTCGACCCTGCCCACCGCAGTCGTGAATCCCGCTCTCGCGGTGATCAGTGGAACTGTGGTGGTCTGCGCTCGAGCCCGGTTTCCTTCTACCCGGTGATTTCTCTCCGGGGAGGCGCCGTGGCGCGCTGACTTGGAAGAAGTTACGCGGATCGCGGCTGCGGCGTCAAATCGTGTGGTGCACAGCGTGTCGAACCCAGCGTGACCTGCGGCGTTCTTGGTACGTCCGCCCCGTTTTCGCACGAAATCGGCTGGTGGACAGCAATACTGAGACCCACGCCACAGGGATTCGTCGTCAGCTTCCGGTCACCCGCTCGATGTCGGCACCCAATCCACGCAGCTTGTCGATGAACTCGGGGTATCCGCGATCGATGTGGAACACGTCGTGCACCTCGGTCACGCCATCGGCCACCAAGCCTGCCAACACCAGTCCTGCGCCGGCGCGGATGTCCGAGCACCACACCGGCGCGCTCGAGAGCTGCTCGATCCCTCTGATCACCGCGTGATGACCGTCGGTCCTGGCGTCGGCGCCCAGACGGATCATCTCTTCCACGAAACGGAAACGCGCCTCGAAGACGTTCTCGGTGATGACCGACATCCCGTCGGCGACTGCGGCGAGCCCGATCGCCATCGGTTGCAGATCGGTCGGGAACCCCGGGAACGGCAACGTCGAGAAGTTCACCGCGGTCGGGCGTTCGAGTTGACGTACGCGGAACCCGTTGTCGAAGCGATCCACCTGCGCGCCGGCATCGCCCAGCTTGTGCAGCACGAGCTGCAGGTGCGCGGGGTCGACCCCGGTGACGGTGATGTCTCCGCGCGTCATGGCCGCGGCGACACCCCACGTTGCGGCGACGATCCGATCCCCCACCACCGGATGCGTGGTCGGCGTCAACGTCGGCACACCCCGCACCGTCAGTGTCGAGGTCCCGGCCCCCGAGATGTCGGCTCCCATCTGCGTCAGCATCTCGCAGAGATCGACAATCTCGGGCTCTCGCGCAGCGTTGTCGATGGTGGTCACCCCGTCGGCCAACACCGCCGCCATCAGGATGTTCTCGGTGGCACCCACCGAGGGGAACTCCAGTGCCACCGCCGCGCCGGTGAGCCTGTCGGCCTCGGCCACCACACATCCGTGTTCGATGGTGCTCTGTGCGCCGAGCGCGCGTAGCCCGGCCTGGTGCATGTCGAGCGGTCGCGAGCCGATGGCGTCTCCACCCGGCAACGCGACGACCGCGCGATGACATCGGGCCAGAAGCGGTCCGAGGACGCAGACCGACGCCCGGAACTGTTTCACCGCATCGAAATCGGCGTGGAAGCTCGGTCGGTCCGGTGTGTCGATGTGGACCACATCGCCGTCGAGGGCCACCGTCGCCCCCAGGCCACGGAGGACCTCCGCCATCAACGGCACGTCGGCGATCAGTGGGCAGTTGGTGAGCGTCGTCCGCCCCTCGGCGAGCAAGGCAGCGGCCATCAGCTTCAGGACACTGTTCTTGGCTCCCACCACGGACACCTCACCCTGCAGGCGGGCACCTCCGGTGACGAGAAAGCGATCATTCACGGTCCGAGCCTATCGACCTTCCGACCACGGTCGGCCCCGGGAGCGCGATCGGCACAGAAGGTAGGTTGACCTCCATGGCCGTTCACCTGACCAAGATCTACACACGCACCGGCGATGACGGCACCACCGGTCTCAGTGACTTCTCCCGCGTCAGCAAGACCGACGCCCGCGTGGTCGCGTACGCCGACTGCGACGAGGCGAACGCCGCGATCGGGACCGCGATCGCACTCGGTGCACCCGACGACCACGTCCGGGCCGTCCTGGTCACCATCCAGAACGACCTCTTCGACGCCGGCGCAGACCTCGCGACGCCCGTTGTCGCCGATCCCGAATACCCGCCGCTGCGCGTGCAGCAGTCCTACGTCGACGCCCTCGAGACATGGTGCGACGAGTTCGCCGACGGGCAGGCGCCGCTCGATTCGTTCGTCCTTCCCGGGGGCACCGCCTTGAGCGCGCTGCTCCATCAGGCGCGGACGGTGGTCCGCCGAGCAGAACGATCGGCGTGGGCCGCGATGGCGGAACATCCCGACGACATGTCGGCGTTGCCCGCGCGGTACCTCAACCGCCTGTCGGATCTGCTGTTCATCCTGTCGCGCGCGGTCAACACAGACGGCGATGTGCTGTGGGCTCCCGGCGGGGAACGTCAACGACCGACGCGGAAGGATTGAACGATCAGGCCGACCGGCGACGCTGGGAACGGACCGGTGGCCGAGATTCGACCCACGACTGGAAAGCCGTGATCGCCCCCGGGTCCATGGCGAGTTCGTAGTCCGCCCCGTCCGCGCCGATCTCGACGATCGTCATCGCGTCGATGACGTCGACCTCGCTGCCCTCCGGACGCCGGCGCCCGCGGGTCTCGATCGACTGCCGGGCGATGACCTCGCTCGGTCCGGTGCGCAGACTGCTCAGGCGGTAGAAGAGCATCGTGTTGTCGTCGTATCGGACGATGCCGTGTCTCCAACCCTGATCGTGTCCCGCCGGAAGCGCGCGCAACAGCACCGCGGTGCCGCTGTTGCGCAGTCGATTCACCCGGGAGCCGACGACCACGACCATCACGACGACGACGAGGGCGAGCACGACGGCGACGGTCACCACGACGGTCATCGTGTTCATCGCCACCTCCTGTTCGACGCCCACCGCGCTCGGGGCGTCGTGGTCGCATCGGTGCGTGCCACGCCGGATACAGCGATCCCCGCAAACACCAGGTGTTTGCGGGGACCGACGCCGTATCGACGTTGACCTCCCCAGGATGCCACGGTGTCGACACCGTGGGCATCCGGCGAGGTGGAGATCACTTCTCCTGGTTGAGCTGCTCCACCGCTCGGATCCGCGACAGCGCTCGCTCGTGCTCCTCGGTGCCCTCCTCCGACGACTCGAGGTCGGCACGGGCGGCATCGACGTCGATGTCCCGGGCCCACTCCGCGGATTCCGCGAGCACCGTCACCGTCTCGCCGGTGACCGAGAGGAACCCCCCCTGCACCGCGGCGACACGACGTTTGCCGTCGGACTGCTCGATCATCACGAACCCACCGGGGATCAGCTGTCCGAGGAGCGGCTCGTGATGGTTGAGGATGCCGAGTTCGCCCTCGGTGGTCTGGGCGATCACGAAGGTGGCCTCGCCCGAGTACAGCCGTTCCTCGACGGAGACGACCTCGACCGGAAAGCCTGTGTCAGCCATGGGCGCCGATCACTTCCCCGAGATCTTCTGGGCCGCGGCCTCCACGTCGTCGAGACCGCCGCAGCTGTTGAAGGCCTGCTCGGGCAGGTGATCGAACTCGCCCTTGGCCACGCGGTCGAACGCCTCGATGGTGTCCGACAGCGGCACGACCGAACCCTTCTGGCCGGTGAACTTCTCGGCGACGATGAAGTTCTGACCCAGGAACTTCTGGATGCGCCGCGCACGCTGGACGGTGACCTTGTCCTCTTCGGACAGCTCGTCCATACCGAGGATGGCGATGATGTCCTGCAGCTCCTTGTACTTCTGCAGGATGCGCTTGACCTCGTTGGCGACGCGGAAGTGCTCATCGCCCACGATCGAGGCCTCGAGGATGCGCGAGGTCGACGTCAGCGGGTCGACAGCCGGGTAGATACCGAGCTGCGAGATGGGACGCGACAGCTCGGTGGTGGCGTCGAGGTGGGCGAACGTGGTCGCAGGCGCCGGGTCGGTGTAGTCGTCGGCGGGCACATAGATCGCCTGCAGCGAGGTGATCGAGTTACCGCGCGTCGAGGTGATGCGCTCCTGGAGCTCACCCATCTCGTCGGCCAGCGTCGGCTGGTAACCGACCGCGGACGGCATACGACCGAGCAGCGTCGAGACCTCGGAGCCGGCCTGGGTGAAGCGGAAGATGTTGTCGATGAAGAGCAACACGTCCTGGTGCTTCTCGTCGCGGAAGTACTCGGCCATGGTGAGGGCCGAGAGCGCGACGCGCATACGCGTGCCCGGCGGCTCGTCCATCTGACCGAACACCAACGCGGTGTCCTGCAGGACGCCCATCTCCTCCATCTCGAGGTGGAGGTCGGTGCCCTCACGGGTGCGTTCACCGACGCCGGCGAACACCGACGTGCCGGCGAACTCGCGGGCGATACGGGTGATCATCTCCTGGATCAGAACGGTCTTGCCGACACCGGCACCACCGAACAGACCGATCTTGCCGCCCTTCACGTACGGGGTCAGCAGGTCGATGACCTTGATGCCGGTCTCGAGGATCTCGGTCTTGCCCTCGAGCTGGTCGAAGGCAGGCGGCTTGCGGTGGATGCTCCACAGCTCGCCGTCCTGGCCGGTGCCCGGGGCGTCGAGGCAGTCGCCGAGGGCGTTGAAGACGTGACCCTTGACGACATCGCCGACGGGGACCGAGATCGAACGACCGGTGTCGCTCACCTCGGTGCCACGGGTCAGGCCGTCGGTGGGCTGCATCGAGACGGTGCGCACGAGGTTGTCACCGAGGTGCTGCGCCACCTCGAGGGTCAGCGTCTTGGCGACGGACTTCAGCGCGATCTCCGCGTGGAGGGCGTTGAACAGTTCCGGAACCGACCCGCGCGGGAACTCCACGTCGACGACGGGGCCGATGACGCGGACTACACGCCCCGCCGACTCGGTCGCCGAGGAGCCGCGGGGGGCTTCGGTTGTTGCTGTGCTCATGGTGGTCACTTCCTGGCTTCGGGGGCCGTTACGTCGTTGTCGAGTGTTCGTGGCCCCGACGAGCGATGCTCGCGCGCGGCCGTTGCGTCATTTGGCGAGTGCGCTGGCTCCGCCGACGATCTCGCTGATCTCCTGGGTGATCTGTGCCTGGCGGAGCTGGTTCGCCTGCCGCGACAGATCGGTGATCAGCTCGTCGGCGTTGTCGGTCGCCGCCTTCATGGCAGTGCGTCGCGCCGCCGACTCCGAGGCCGCGGCCTCGAGCAGAGCCGCGTACACACGCGTCGCGATGTACTTCGGCAGCAGGGCCGAGAGCAGCGTCTCCGCGCCCGGCTCGAACGAGTAGTTGCGATCGGGGCTCTCGTCGCTGTCGTCACCGGCGTCACCCTCGTCGTCGCTGGACACCACGAGCGGCGCCATGCGCCGTACCTCGGGCACCTGGCTCAGCATCGACGCGAAACGCGTGTAGACGATGTGCAGTTCGTCGACGCCCTCGGTGGCGGGCAGATCCTCGTCGCCGTCGGACTCCACCTGCTCGCCCGAGCCGGCGACGAACAGGTCGACCAGTCGATCGGTGGCGGTCTTCGCGTCTGAGTACCGCGGCTGCTGACTGAAGCCGGTCCACGACCCGGCCACCTCGATGTCGCGGAAGGTGAAGTACAGCAGTCCCTTCCGTCCCATCACGAAGATGATCGGCTCTTTGCCCTCGTCACGCAGCAGGGAGAGCAGCTCACGGGTCTCCCGCAGCACGTTCGAGTTGTAGCCACCACACTGACCGCTGTCACTGGTGACCACCAGCACGGCGGCCCGCTTGGGCTCGGGACGCTCGACGAGCAACGGATGGTCCAGCGTGCTCGACTTGCTCGCGAGCTCGGTCAGGACCGTCGTCATCTCCTCGGCGTAGGGCTTCGACGCGGTCACCCTGGCCTGGGCCTTGGTGATCCGCGACGTCGCGATCAGCTCCTGCGCCTTGGTGATCTTGCGCGTCGACTGCACCGACCTGATGCGTGAGCGCAGTTCACGGATGCTTGCCATCGGCTGCCTCACACCCCTTTCGGATTGGTCGTACGGACTTCGTTGGTCACCGGTCTACTTCTTCTTGAGCTTGATCTCTTCGTTGGTGACCTCGTCGGGATCCAGCGAGCCGGACTCCTCCTCGTTCACCACACGCGAACCGTCGCTCGTCAGGTAGCCCTGCTTGAACTTGTTGACCTCGCTGACCAGCGCCTCGGCCTGATCGTCGGACAGCGCCTTGCCGCCGGCGATCGACTCGTACACACCCGACGCGGCGTGGTGCAGATGGCTCACCAGCTCACCCTCGAAACGCTTGACGTCGTCGACGGGCACCGAGTCGAAGTGACCCTCACCGGCGAGGTAGATCGTGATGATCTGGTCCTCCACCGACACCGGGCTGTACTGGTTCTGCTTGAGCAGCTCGACCCAGCGCGCGCCACGCTCGAGCTGCGCCTTCGACGCATCGTCGAGGTCGGAGGCGAAGGCCGAGAAGGCCTCGAGCTCACGGAACTGCGCCAGCTCGAGACGCAGGGAGCCACTGACCTTCTTGAGGCCCTTGGTCTGTGCGGCACCACCGACGCGCGACACCGAGGTACCGACGTTGATGGCCGGCCGGACGCCCTTGTTGAACAGGTCGGACTCGAGGAAGACCTGGCCGTCGGTGATCGAGATGACGTTGGTCGGGATGAACGCCGAGACGTCGTTGGCCTTGGTCTCGATGATCGGCAGGCCGGTCATCGAACCGCCGCCGAGCTCGTCAGACAGCTTCGCGCACCGCTCCAGCAGACGCGAGTGCAGGTAGAACACGTCGCCGGGGTAGGCCTCACGGCCCGGCGGACGACGCAGCAGCAGGGAGATGGCGCGGTAGGCCTCGGCCTGCTTGGTCAGGTCGTCGAACACGATGAGGACATGCTTGCCCTCGTACATCCAGTGCTGGCCGATCGCCGAACCGGTGTAGGGCGCGAGCCACTTGAAGCCGGCCGAATCCGAGGCGGGCGCGGCGACGATGGTCGTGTACTCCAGCGAGCCGGCGTCCTCGAGTGCCTTCTTGACACCGGCGATCGTCGAACCCTTCTGACCGATGGCGACGTAGATGCAGCGGACCTGCTTGGCCGGATCACCGGTCTCCCAGTTCGCCTTCTGGTTCAGGATCGCGTCGATGCAGACCGCGGTCTTGCCGGTCTTGCGGTCGCCGATGATGAGCTGACGCTGGCCGCGGCCGATCGCCGTCATGGCGTCGATGGCCGTGATGCCGGTGGCGAGCGACTCCTCGACCGGCTGGCGCTCGAGCACGCTGGCCGCCTGCAGCTCCAGCACGCGGTCCTCGGCCGACTCGATCTCGCCCTGACCGTCGATGGGCTGCCCGAGCGGGTTGACCACGCGTCCGAGGAACTTGTCGCCGACCGGTACCGACAGCACGTCGCCGGTGCGCGAGACCTGCTGGCCTTCCTCGATCGACTCGTAGTCACCGAGGATGACCACGCCGATCTCGTCCTCGTCGAGGTTCAGCGCGACGCCGAGCACTCCTCCCGGGAACTCGAGGAGCTCGTTGGCCATCGCGCCGGGCAGTCCGCTGACGTGCGCGATGCCGTCGGAGGTGTCGGTCACGACGCCGACCTCCTCGCGGGATGCCTCTGCTGTGAACGACGAGACGTACTGCTCGATAGCGCCCTTGATCTCGTCAGATGAGATCGTCAACTCCGCCATGGGTTTTCGTCTTCCTTGCGTAGGGGTGTGATCTGTGGTTCGTCGGTCGCCGGTCGGCGACTACGTGGGCAGCTCGTCGGCCGCACGGGCCAGACGGGTTGCGATGTCGGCGTCGATGACCTCGTCGCCGATGGCGATCCGCAGTCCACCGAGCAGATCGGGGTCGACCTCCACCTGCGTGGAGATCTCACGGTCGTAGATCCGACCGAGGACGGTGGTCAACTTCTCGCGCTGCTCGTCGGAGAGGTCGGTCGCGGCGACGACGTGCGCCACCGATTCCCCTCGCCGTGCGGCAGCCAGCTCGGCCAGGTCCGACACCGCCGATGCGGCGGGCTGACCACGGAGCAGGCGCACGGTCTGCGTGATGAGGGCCGCGGTGGTCTCGTTCGCCTTGCCCGCCAGCACCGTGTCGAGCAGTCCGAGACGCCCCTCGATCGGCGCGTTGGTGTCGGACAGCAATGCGCTCAGCTTGGGCTCGGCCACCAGGAGTCGACCGAAGCGGAAGAGCTCGTCCTCGACCTCGTCGATCGAGTTCGCCTTCTCGGCCACGATGAGCAGCGCATACCGCGCGAGCCTCTCGATCGCGAAGGTGAAGTCGCTCGTCGCCGACCAGCGACCGGTCACCGCGCTGCGCAGCAGCGCCTGGGCGTCTTCACCCGAGGTGGCGAAGATGCGGTCGGAGAGCGCGGTCTTGGATGCGGTGTCGTCCGACGGCTCGGCGAGATGCTTGCGCAGGACCGGCTCGCGGCCCAGCAGATCGACGACGTCGGCGAGTTCCCCGGCGAGACGGACGAGACCGTCGGCGTCGAGCGAACCGGTGCGGTTGTCGAACTCCTCGCTCAGCGCGCGCACCGAGTCACGACTCGCCGCCCGCATCGAGTGGAGTCCGACGAGATCCGAGGGTGCGGAGATGCGTGAGGACGCCGAGCCGTCGTTCGACCCCGCCATGTCCTCGAGTTCGGAGATCACCCTGTCGATCGACTGCTGCTGGGCGGAGACGTCGCCGAGGTGCCGGCGGACGATCTGCCCCGCGAGGTCGACCGAGGCCAGACCCAGATCACCGCGGAGCTGGCGGACGAGGCTGGCACGGTTGAGTGCGACCTGCGTCTTGCCGTGCTCGGTGATGCGCTTGACCTCGGCGTCGGCCTGGGCGGCCATCTCCTCGGCGATGGCCTGGGCGTCGCCACGGGCCTCCTCGCGGATCTGGCTGGCTGAGGCGCGAGCCTCCTCCACCGCGTTGGCGTGGGCTTCCTTCGCCTCGGCCAGACGCTTCTTCGCCTCTTCGCTCTCGGAGAGCTGGGTGGCGATGGTGTCCTGCTGCTTCTTCATCGCTGCCCGTACCGGCGGTGCGACGTAACGCACCAGCACGAAGACGATGACGATGAAACCGACGAGCTGTCCGATGAAGATCCCCATGGTCAGCTCACCGTCCCGCTGGTCGACGCCTGCTTGTCGAAGGTCGCATCGTCTGCCGACACCTCGAACCCGAGCACACGACTCGCGAGCTCGGACGAGAGCCGACCGACATCCTCGCGGGCCGCGGCTGCAGCCTGCTCGCCCTGCGACCGCAGCTGGGTGGTCGCCTCGGCGAGGACGCCGTCGGATTCTGCGGTGGCGCGTGTGCGCATCTGCTCCAACGACTCGCGACCCTTGGCCCGGGCCTCGTCACGGATACCGGTGGCCTCGCCGCGAGCCGACTTCATCGCCTCGCGGTACTCCGCCTCGGCGTTCTCGAACTCCTCTGTGGCCGTGCGGTTGTCGTTGCCGGTCTGCGTGACCGTCTCCTCCCGCTCCTCGAGCACCGCCTTGATCGGCGGGACGACGAACTTGCCGATCACGGCAAGCACGATGAGGAAGATGATCAGCACGACGAAGAACGTGCCGTTCGGTATGAGGAAGTTCTGTGCGGCGAGCGCCATGGTGTCTACCTGATTCCGTGTCTACCCGGGCCCCGTGGTCAGGAAGCCGAGATCGGCGTGGCGAAGACGAACAACGCCATGAATGCCAGGTTGATGAAGTACGCGGCCTCGACGAGGCCGACGGTGATGAAGAAGGGCGTGAACAGTCGGCTCTGGGCCTCCGGCTGACGGGCGATTCCCGCGATCAGCTGAGCACCGGCCAGGCCGTCGCCGATGCCGGCGCCGATGGCACCGCCGCCGAGGATCAGGCCGCCGCCGATCAGTGCGCCCATTCCAATCGTTGGATCCATGTGACTTTCCCTTTCGCTGTACTGGCACTCACGGTGCCAGTTCTGGTGCCGGCCGATGCGGTCATCAGCCAGGTCTGGCGATCGACGCGGTGTCGACCGTTTCCATTTCGTGGCCGTGGGGTCCGGCCTCGTGATCGAGGCCGGCCTCTCGGCGGTCCGGTCCGGTCCGGCGGATGCCGAACGGAGATCTGGTGCGCGGTGTGGCTAGTGCGCGTCCTCGGACTCCATCGACTGACTGAAGTAGAGGATGGTCAGCAGGGCGAAGATGAACGCCTGGATGAGTCCGACGAAGAGGTCGAACAGCTTCCAGATCGAGTTCGGCGCCCACATGATGTACGGCGGGAACAGCGTGATCAGCGAGACCATGATGCCACCGGCGAAGATGTTGCCGAAGAGTCGCAGCGACAGCGAGACCGGCTTCGCGATCTCCTCGATGATGTTGATCGGGGCGAGCCCGATCACGTGGCCGCGCACCAGCTTCATCGGGTAACCGAACGGCCCGCGCTTGCGGAAGCCGGCGGCGTGGTACCAGACGAACACGGTGAGGGCGAGGGCGTAGACGTAGTTGATGTCCGACGCCGGGGGCTTGAGCCACTCGCCGGCGACGCCCTCGGAGTTGCCGTACTGCACAGGGAGTACCGCGAGCCAGTTCGAGATGAGGATGAAGGTGAACAACCCGACCGCGAGCGGGAGCACGAACGGCGCGACGCGCATGCCGATGGAGCTCTCGACCTGCCCACGCATCTGGTTGGTGACGGCTTCGAAGAACAGCTGCACGCCGTTGGGGACGCCACGCGAGGTGACCTTCGCCCGCAGGATGAACGCCAAGCCGATCAGGATGATGGCGGCGACGGAGGTGCCGATGATGGTGTCGATGTTGAACGACATCCCGAAGAAGTCACGGACGATGTGGTGTCCGACCTCGATCTTGGAGTCGGACTCGGCCCCGGATTCGGCCTCTGCGGCCCATGTGGATACGGAGGTCATGACTGCTTGCGGAGTCCTTTCATGACGGGGATCACCGTGGAGAGGACCACGATCACCTGACACAGCGCCAGCCCGAACATCACGCCGAGTCCCTCGGGCCGGAAGATGAATGCCACCGCGAGTGCGGCGACGGTGATGATGCCGAGACGCACCGCCGTGTTGAGCACGACGGGCTTCTTACGTGGGTTCTCGTCGTCGGCGGTGGCGGAACCGACCGACGCCTGCACCATCTTGGCGTTGACGAGGGAGAGCACCATCCCCACGGCGAACCAGACGCCGAAGAACACATGCCCGACGACTGCGCTGATGACGAGGACCGCGGTGGCCGCGACGCCGGCGATGATGGCCGGGCGCGCCAGGCTGAGCGGGATCTCGGG
Organism: Williamsia sp. M5A3_1d; assembly: GCF_053345315.1. Taxonomy (NCBI): domain Bacteria; kingdom Bacillati; phylum Actinomycetota; class Actinomycetes; order Mycobacteriales; family Nocardiaceae; genus Williamsia; species Williamsia sp. M5A3_1d. Next base: position 1,614,421 of record NZ_JBKEZX010000001.1, on the reverse strand, counting down.
ATAGAACTGTGTCGACTCGGGGGCTGACATCGTCATCTGCCTCTCCTCGGGTCGGGAGCGCGCGGTGCTCGTCGTCGAGCGCCGCGGTCGTGCGGGCGGGTGGCCTCACGGTCGGTCGTCCACTGCCCGTTGCCAGAGCACTGTCCATCGAGCGTGCGTGCCGCGAAAGTAAAGCGGACGTAAGCTCACCGGTTGATGTGACCATATCAACCTGACACCGGGGGTGTGACGTGGGGTGGGGCTCGGTGGAACGGTTCCCGGCTGTCGTCGGTCGTCCTACTACGCGACATAGTACTACACGGACTAATATGTCCGGTTCACCGCGTCCGGCACCGGTGCCGCGGGGTGGTCGACGCGGCGATCGACGACCCTACGTCGTAGGCGCGGGACGATCGTGGCGATCATCGCCAGGACCAGCCCGGCAGCGAGTGCGGGTGCGACGACGGACACCGAGAACATCGTGCTGGCGGCGACGCTGAACGCCAGTACCGCGACCCACAGGTAGATGACCAGCACCACCCGTCGCTGCGAATGACCCAGTTCCAGAAGCCTGTGGTGCAGGTGCATCTTGTCCGGCGTGTAGAAGCCGACGCCGGCGCGCGTACGCCGGATGACGGCGAGGAGCATGTCGAGCATCGGGATGAACATGACCGCGGCGACGAGGATCAGCGGCGACAGCAGCGAGAACAGGTCGGCCGGGCCGTAGGCGTTGACCGCGATGCGACCCGAGGCACTCGTCGACGCCGTGGCCAGCATCAGGCCGATGAGCATCGACCCCGAATCGCCCATGAAGATGCGCGCGGGCTGGAAATTGTGCGGGAGGAAACCGAGGCACGCACCGGCCAGGCTGACCGAGATCAGCGCAGGCGGGTAGTAGCTGACGTCTCCCCCCTGATCCCGGAGCAGACCGAGCGAGAACAGCAGGATCGCCAGCGCAGCGATGAGGGCGAGACCGGCTGCGAGCCCGTCGAGTCCGTCGACGAAGTTGATCGCGTTGATGGTCGCCACGGTGATCGCGATCGTCAGCAGGCCGGACTGCAGCGGATCGAGCACCACGGTCCCGACATTGCCGAACGGTACGTAGATCACCGTCCAGCTCACGCCCATCAGGACCAGGACGCCCGCGGCGGTCAGCTGGCCGACGAATTTCGTCAACGCGTCGAGCCCCCACCGGTCGTCGATGATGCCCACCGCCACGATGACCAAACCCGCCACCAGCACGGCGTTCATGTCGTCGGTGTACGCGAAACCCCGGGTGAGCGCCGGCAGCTGCTGGGCGAGGACGATCGCCGCGAGCACCCCGAGCAGCATGCCCACCCCACCGAGGCGGGGTGTCGGGATCGCGTGGACATCGCGCACACGGGGGACGGCGACGGCGCCGACCCGCGTCGCCACCACGCGGACGAAGCCCGTGGCGAGGTAGGTGATGACGGCCGCGGTGAGGCCGACCAGCATCAACTCACGCAGGGGCACACCGGCACCGCCGGTGGACACGTCTGCTGCCGCGAGAAACACGGCTCAACGGTACTGGTGCGCGACCGCGATGTGGTCATCCGCACGCGCCCGGTCCCGACGTGGCGCGCGGGGCGTCAGTCGAGGAGTGTGGCCGTCTCGACGCCGAGAACCTCGGCGATCTCCTCGGCCGCGACGGCCCCGGTACGCAGGATCCGTGGGGTGGAGCCGGTCAGGTCGACGATCGTCGACGGCGTGGCGTGGGCGGCGGGGCCGCCGTCGAGGTACACCGCGACGTCGTCGCCGAGCTGGCCGCGGGCCTCCTCGGCGGTGGTGGCCGGCGGTTGTCCCGACCGGTTCGCACTCGACACCGCCATCGGGCCGACCTCGCGGAGGACCTCGATCGCCACGGGATGCAGCGGCATGCGCACCATCACCGTCCCACTGGTGTCGCCGAGGTCCCAGGCCAGCGACGGCGCCTGCTCGACGACGAGACTCAACCCGCCCGGCCAGAAGGCCCGGACGAGTTCGCGCATGCGGGTGCTGACCGACAGCACGAGGCCGTCGATGGTGTCCCAGGAACCGACGAGGACCGGCACCGGCATGTCGCGGCCCCGGTTCTTGGTCGCGAGAAGGGAGGTGACCGCGTCGGAATCGAAGGCGTCGCAACCCAATCCGTACAGCGTGTCGGTCGGCATCACGACAAGCCGACCCTGCCGCACCGCACCGACGGCCGCGTGGACCCCTGCGCTGCGTGAATGATCATCATTGCAATCGAACACCGTGCTCACGAACTCATCCTTGCATGTGGGGGTCGGGGGTCGCTCACACGCGGCGGGCGGTCACGAACCGGGGGCGACCGGCCAGATCGTGGTGCGCGGTGATGTCGGTGAATGCGCCCGACGCACCGAGCGCCGCCACGACGGCGTCGGAGGTGGTGTCGTCGTGCTCGATGCCGCACGCTCCCCCGGTGCGCAACATCCCCGCGATCACACCGGCCATCGGGGTGATCACCGACATGCCGTCGTCGCCACCGAAGAGCGCGACCGCGGGGTCGTGGCCGACGACCTCCGGATCGAGTGCGGCACCGAGCGGGACATACGGCGGGTTGCTCACCACGACGTCGGCACGAAGGTCACCGATCGCGTCGGGGTCGAGCACGTCGGCGCGGCGGGTCCCGATGCGTCGTCGTACCGCCTCCGGCGCGGCATCGACGTTGCGCTGCAACCACGTCCACGCCTCGGCGTCCTTCTCGACGGCGGTGACCGTGGCGTCGGGGACCGAGGTGGCCACCGCTATCGCCAGCGCGCCGCTGCCGGAGCACAGATCGACCACCGCGGGGGCCGGGGCGTTCCGGGCGCACTCGCCGACCGCCCATTCGAGCAGCGCCTCGGTCTCCGGACGCGGAACGAAGACACCGGGGCCCACGGCGAGTTCGATCGGCCCGAAGGCGGCGCGACCGATGATGTGCTGCAGGGGTTCTCGGGCCTCGCGGCGCGCCAGGAGACCATCGAGACGTCCACACTGCTCGGCGCCGATCGCATCGACGAGGAACAGTCTCCCCCGGTCGACGCCGAGCACATGGGCGATCAGGAGTTCGGCATCGACCCGCGGTGACGCCACCCCCGCGGTGCACAGCCGATCGGTCGCTGCACGCACAGCGGTCCGCAGGTCCGCGGCCGGCGAATCCGACCCGGTCACTGCGCCTCGAGCCGCGCCTGCCGGTCGGCGGCGGTCAGGGCGTCGAGCAGTGCGTCGAGATCGCCGTCGAGCACGGCGTCGAGATTGTGGGACTTGTACCCGATGCGGTGGTCGGTGATCCGGTTCTCGGGGAAGTTGTAGGTGCGGATCCGTTCGGAGCGGTCGACGGTGCGGATCTGCGCCGCGCGTCCCTCGGCGGCCTCGGCGTCGGCCTCCTCCTCGGCGAGGGCCTGCAGCCGCGCCGCGAGCACCTGCATGGCGCGCGCCTTGTTCTGCAGCTGCGACCGCTCGTTCTGGCAGGTGACCACGATGTTGGTGGGCAGGTGCGTGATGCGCACGGCCGAGTCGGTGGTGTTCACGCCCTGCCCGCCCTTGCCCGAACTCCGGTAGACGTCGATGCGGAGGTCGGTCTCGTCGATCTCCACCTGCTCGACGGCGTCGGGTTCGGGGTAGGCGAGGACGCCCGCGGCGGAGGTGTGTATCCGGCCCTGGCTCTCTGTGACCGGTACACGTTGCACGCGGTGCACACCGCCCTCGAATTTCATCCGGCCCCAGACCCCCTCGGTCGATCCCGAGCGGGCCTTGATCGAGAGCGTCGCGTCCTTGTAGCCGCCCAGGTCGGATTCGGTGACTCCGAGCATCTGCGCGGCGAACCCGTGTCGCTCACAGTATTTGAGGTACATGCGCGCGAGATCGGCAGCGAACAGCGCCGACTCCTCACCGCCCTCACCGGACTTGATCTCCAGGACCATGTCGTCGCCGTCATGCGGGTCGCGGGGGGCCAGCAGGTCGGTCAGGGCGGCGTCGAGCCGGGCGACGGTCGCCTCGAGCTCAGGGATCTCCGCGGCGAACGACGGGTCGTCGGCGGCGAGTTCCCGCGCGGCCTCCAGATCGTCACGCGCGGCGGCCAACCGGGTGTGGGTGGTCATCACGGGGGCGAGCTCGGCGAAGCGTTTCCCGACGCGCCGCGCGGTCGTCGGGTCGTCGTGCAGCGACGGGTCCGACATCTGCGATTCGAGACCCGCGTACTCGGCCAGCACGTCGTCGATCGCGGTACCCGCGGGCTTCTGGGTCACGGTTCGACTCCGTTTCGGTCGGTTCAGGGGTGGAGAAAGCGAAGACGCCCGCCTCGTGCGTGTGCACGGGGCGGGCGTCGACGGACGGACTACTTCGAGGCGTCGGCCTCGGCGCCCTTGGGGCTGCGCTTGCCGTAACGCTTCTCGAAGCGAGCGACGCGGCCACCGGTATCGAGGATCTTCTGCTTGCCCGTGTAGAACGGGTGGCACCGGGAGCAGACCTCGACCGTGATCTGGCCGCTCTCCTTCGTGCTCCGGGTCTGGAAGGTGTTCCCACAGCCGCAGACCACGTTGGTCTCGACGTACTGGGGGTGGATGCCCTGCTTCATCTGGTGTCCCTTTCGTGGTCGCCGGGTCACCGGACTCCGCTGGTGCGGGGGCGGTGTGAACCGGAACCGGACTTCGATGTCGTGCACCGGGGTGGTGCACAACCTTGCCGAGTATGCCAGAACGACGCCCGCGGACCGAATCGGTGCCGCCGGTGCCGATCGCACCCGACATGGAGCTTCAACCAGCGCTCACCTGCGTTAATTCCCACGATCGCGGCCGGCACTACAGTGGCGGCCGGCGGCGGACGGCGCCGGCGACCGAGGGGAGACCGATGGCCGACACACGACGCGGACGAATGCTGGGAGTGGTGATCGGCGCACTGGTGGTGGCGGTGGTGGTCGGCGTCGGGGCGTTCGCACTCACCCGCCCCGGCATCACCGGCGACTCCCCCTCGTCGGCGTCGGGATTCGTGCCCACCGCCGACGACCCCGATCCGGCGACGCGCATCCCCGGTGTGGTGAAGAAGTTCTACACCGGCGGCCACGTGGGTCCGGGCAAGCGGGTGCGCTATCAGTTCTCACCGCCCATCGGCGGCCGCCACGATGCGGTCTGGGCCACCTGCACCGGCATCGTCTATCCCGTCGCGATACGCAGCGAGAACGCCGTGCACTCCATGGAGCACGGTGCGGTGTGGGTGACCTACGACCCGGCACGGGTCGACGCGGCGGGAGTGGCCGCCCTCGCGGGTCGGGTGCAGGGTCGCGACCACACGCTGATGTCGCCGTATCCCACGCTGGATCGGCCCATCTCGATCCAGTCGTGGGGCCACCAACTGAAGGTCGACCGCGCCGACGACCCTCGTATCGACGAATTCATCACGGCGACACGGCAGAACGGACAGCTCGGTGTGTATCCCGAGGACCGCCGCTACGCCGGACACCCGGAGGTCGGCGGGACGTGCGCGGGAACCGGCGTCTACGACGTCGCCGACCCGCCGCGGTTCGACACCTCTGCGCTCCCGGCCGACGCCGTCCCCGACGCCTGAGGCGCCGGTCGGCCCGGGACCGGTGGAACCCCACCGATCACCGGCAGCCGATCACTCCTGGCCGGGGACGTTCGGCGTGTTCTTCTGCACCTGCATCAGGAACTCGATGTTGGTGGTCGTCTTCTTCAGCTGCGAGATCAGCAGATCGATCGCCTGCTGCGAATCGAGCCCCGACAGGACGCGACGCAGCTTGTGCACGATGGCGAACTCCTCGCGCGACATCAACAGCTCGTCCTTGCGGGTGTTCGACGGGTTCACGTCGACCGCGGGGAAGACGCGGCGCTCGGCGATCTTGCGATCGAGTTTGAGCTCGGCGTTGCCGGTGCCCTTGAACTCCTCGTAGATGACCGTGTCACCGGTCGAACCGGTCTCCACCAGCGCCGAGGCGATGATGGTGAGCGAGCCACCGTTCTCGATGTTGCGGGCTGCGCCGAGAAAACGCTTCGGCGGGTAGAGCGCGGTGGAATCGACACCACCGGACAGGATGCGCCCCGATGCCGGCGACGCGTTGTTGTACGCGCGGCCGAGACGGGTGATCGAGTCGAGGAGGACGACGACGTCCTTGCCGTTCTCCACCAGGCGCTTCGCCCGCTCGATGGCGAGCTCGGAGACCGAGGTGTGGTCCGACGGCGGCCGGTCGAACGTCGAGGCGATGACCTCGCCCTTCACCGATCGCTGCATGTCGGTGACCTCTTCGGGCCGCTCGTCGACGAGGACCACCATGAGGTAGCACTCGGGGTTGTTGATCGAGATCGCGTTCGCGATGTCCTGCATGATCGTCGTCTTGCCGGCCTTCGGTGGCGAGACGATCAGGGCACGCTGGCCCTTGCCGATCGGCATGATCAGGTCGATGACGCGGGTGTCGAGCTGCTCGGGACGGGTCTCGAGGCGCAGACGCTCGTTCGGGTAGAGCGGCGTGAGTTTGCCGAACTCGGGGCGATTGCGCGCCGACTCCACGTCGGCACCGTTCACTGAGTCGAGCCGCACCAGCGGGTTGAACTTCTGACGCTGGCTGCTCTGCTGCTCGCCGTCGCGCGGTAACTTCACCGCGCCGGTGAGCGCATCGCCGCGGCGCAGACCGTTCTTGCGCACCAGGTTCATCGACACGTAGACGTCGTTGGGCCCGGCGAGATAGCCGGAGGTCCGCACGAAGGCGTAGTTGTCGAGGACGTCGAGGATGCCCGCGACCGGCTGCAACACGTCGTCGTCGTTGACCTGCGGTTCACGCTCGTTGCCGCCTCCGCCCTGACCGTCGCGATCACGTCCACGACGACGCTCCCGGAAGCGACGACCGCGCCGACCCCGACCGGTGCCGTCGTCGTCGTCGTCGCGAGGACCGTTGTTGCGGTTGCCGTCACGGTTCTGGCTGCCGTCGCGGTTGGTGTTGTCACCACGATTGTTCTCGCCCCGGTTGTTCTCGCCCCGGTTGTTCTCGCCCCGGTTGCCGTCGCCACGGTTGTTGTCGCCACGGCCACCGCCGTTGCCGTTCTCGCCACGGTTGTTGTCCCCGCGGTTGTTGTCACCGCGGTTGTTGTCACCGCGGTTGTTGTTGCCGTTGCCCGACCGGCCGCCGCCGCCGCGGGTGGCGTTGCGGCCACCGTCACGCGTGCGAGCGGAGCCGTCCTGCTCACCGCGGTCGTTGCCCCCACGCTCGGTGGCTGGGCGCTCGGTGGCCGTGCGTTCGGTGGCTGGGGGGCGCTCGGCGCCGTTCTCACGATCGGTGGTCTCGCGATCGCCGGCATCGCGCGCGGAGCCGTCGCGGTTGCGGCGTCGGGTGCGGTCACCGGCGGTGTCGCTCGCCGCTGCGCCGTCGCTCTCGGCCCGGTCGCTCTTCGCGCCGGTGTTCTTCTCGGTCTCGGTGTTCTTCTCGGTCTCGCCGTTTTTCTCGGTCCCGGTGTTCTTCTCGGTACCGTCACCCTTCGGCGTCCGGTCCACCTCGACGTCCGCGGGGGCGGCATCGGCCCGCGCGCCCTTGTCGGCCTTACCGGCGGCGGTGGCCGTCGCAGCCGCGGGCGCGTCGGAGGTCCGCTCACGGGAGGCGCGTGACGAATCGCCACCCTGGCGGTCGGCGATGGCCGCGACGAGGTCGCCCTTGCGCATACCCGAGGTGCCCTTGATGCCGAGCTCACCGGCGAGTTGGCGCAGTTCGGTCAGAACCATCGACGTCAGGCCGCCGGCGCGGGCGGGTTTCGTCTTGGCGGGCGCGGCGGTCGCCGACGTCCCCGACGAGGCATCGGCCGCAGGTGTCGAGATGAGGTCCGTATCGGTCACGGATTTCCTTTCGTTCCCCCGCAGGTCTTCAGCCTGCGCCGGGGTGGCGATCATCCGCGCCGTGGCGGCGCGGATCTCGTGCCCGTCGAGAAGGACGGGGTCAAGTGTGGTGGGTCTGCCGCCGTGATGGCGTCTGCAGATGCGCCGCCGTCGAACGAGATCCCGATGGTGTGCCGGTGCGCCCGGTGGACGGGCAGGCTCCATGTACAGGGGTGTCGGTGAAGAGGCGCAATGAGGACAGACGTCCGCAGCGAGACTTCTTCATGCTAACCACGAACCACGCGTCGGGCAATACCGCGGCCCACCGGCGCGTCGGGGACAGACGACGCGCGTCGACGCCGTCAGCGCACGTCGACGGGACCGGCCACCCGCAACGACCGGGCTGCGAAGCCCACGCGCGCGGCGTGTTCGACGGCGGCCACGGGAAGCGGCTGGTCGTGCAACGCGACCACCGACGGACCTGCGCCGGAGACGAACGCGGCGACACCGCGACCGCGTAGTTCGTCGACGACATGGGTCGTATCGGGCAGGACCGGGGCCCGATAGTGCTGGTGGAGGCGGTCAGCGGTCGCCGCGTGCAGGCACCCGGGATCGCTGGTGAGCGCCACGACGGCCAGGGCGCTTCGACTGACGTTGAACACCGCGTCGGCGCGCGGGACCGCGTCGGGGAGCAGGCCACGGGTCAGTGACGTCGACGATTCGGTCGACGGGATGAACGCGGTGACCGCGATCGCGGGGTGCACGGCGAGCGGGCGGGCGTGATAGCGCGCCACACCGTCGACGAACTCGGTCCACGACACCACCGCGGAGCCGAGGACGCTGGCTGCGGCGTTGTCGGGGTGGCCTTCGAACTCGCTCGCGAGCTGGATCAGTTCGTCGTTCGAGAACGGTTGGCGCAGTCCGCTCTTCGCCATGAGTCCCGATGCGGCGGCGAGTCCCGACACGACCGCGGCGGCCGACGATCCCAATCCCCGCGCGTGCGGGATGGCGTTGCGGCAGACGATCTCGAGTCCGGTCGACCCGACTCCGCCGGCATCGAGTCCGCGCAGCAGCGCCCGGACCACGAGATGGGTGTCGTCGAGGGGCACGGCACCGTCACCCTCGCCGTCGACGCTGACCCGTACCCCCGAGGAGATGGTGGTGACGGTCAGATCGTCGTAGATGTCGAGCGCGAGACCGAGGGAATCGAACCCCGCCCCGATGTTGGCCGACGACGCCGGGACCCGTACCGAGCACGAGACCCCCAGCGGCAGTGGCTGATTCATTACGGCGGTCAGCTCAGATCCAGTGCGCGAGCGACCGCGGCGGGATCGACGTCGATGGCCTGGACCTCGGGCATCCCGGCCAGGGCGGTGTCGGGGTCCTTCAGGCCGTTGCCGGTCACGGTGCACACCACGGTCTCGCCGGCGGAGATCCAGCCGTCGGCACGGGCGGCGAGCAGCCCGGCGACGCTGGCCGCGGACGCCGGCTCGACGAACACACCCTCGCGTCCGGCCACGAGACGGTAGGCCTCGAGCAGCTTCTCGTCGGTGGCGGCGAGGAACTGCCCGCCCGAGGAGTCCTTCGCGTCGACCGCCTGCTGCCAGCTCGCGGGCGAACCGATGCGGATGGCGGTGGCGACGGTCTCGGGGTTCTTCACCGGGTGTCCGCTGACCAGCGGCGCCGCGCCCGCGGCCTGCACCCCGAGCATGCGGGGACGCGAGGATGACACGCCGTCGGCGTGGTACTCCGCGTAGCCCTTCCAGTAGGCGGTGATGTTGCCCGCGTTGCCGACCGGCAACGCGTGGACGTCGGGGGCGCGACCGAGGACGTCGACAATCTCGAACGCCGCTGTCTTCTGGCCCTCGATCCGTGCCGGGTTGACCGAGTTGACCAACTCGATCTCGGAGAACTCGGCCGTGGCCTTGCGTGCCAGTTCCAGGCAGTCGTCGAAGTTGCCCTTGACCTGGATGATCTTCGCGCCGTGCATGACCGCCTGGGCCAGCTTGCCCATGGCGATCTTGCCGGTGGGGATGAGCACGGCGCAGGTGATGCCCGCCCGGGTGGCGTACGCCGCGGCCGACGCCGAGGTGTTGCCGGTCGAGGCACACAGCACCGCGGTCTTGCCCTGGTTGACCGCGTTGCTGACCGCCATCGTCATGCCCCGGTCCTTGAACGACCCGGTCGGGTTCGCGCCCTCGACCTTGAGGTAGACCTCGCACCCCGTGAGCTCCGACAGGTGGGGCGCACTGATGAGCGGGGTGCCTCCCTCGAGCAGGGTGACCACCTTGCCGTCGGGTTCGACGGGGAGTCGGTGCCGGTAGGCCTCGATGAGCCCCGGCCAGGCGTGGTGGACGGCCCGGTTTCGGACTCCCCCGCCGTGGATCTGGTTGTCAGTCATCTGTTCCCTCCAGACGGAGAACGCTCGACACGCTCAGCACGGAGTCGAGGTCCTTGAGTGCGTCGACGGTCTCCGAGAGCGCCGAGTCCGGCGCCCGGTGGGTCACCACGATCAGGCGCGCGTTCTCCTCGGCGCCCTCCTGCCGCACGGTGGCGATGCTGACGTTGCGCTTGGAGAACTCCCCGGCGACGGTCGACAACACACCCGGCCGGTCGGCGACCTTCATCGAGACGTAATACCGGGTGTTCACGTCGCCCATCGGTGCGATCTCCAGCGAGGCGTAGGTCGACTCGAGCGGGCCCCGGCCGCCGTGGACCTTGTTGCGGGCGGCCATCACGAGGTCGCCGAGCACCGCCGATGCGGTGGGTGCGCCGCCGGCCCCCTGGCCGTAGAACATCAGCCTGCCCGCGTTCTCGGCCTCCACCACCACCGCGTTGAACGCGCCGTTCACGCTTGCGAGCGGATGCGTCAGCGGCACCAGCGCCGGATAGACGCGGGCCGAGATGCGCTGTCGGCCCGCCGAATCCACGACCCGCTCACAGATCGAGAGCAACTTGATGGTGCAGTCGAGCGTCGCCGCCGACGCCAGGTCTGCAGCGGTGATCGACGAGATCCCCTCGCGGTGGACGTCGCCCGCGGTGACGCGGCTGTGGAAGGCGATGGACGCGAGGATCGCCGCCTTCGCCGCCGCGTCGTATCCCTCGACGTCGGCGGTGGGGTCGGCCTCGGCGTATCCCAGACGGCCTGCCTCCTTCAGCACGACGTCGTAGTCGGAACCGTCGGCGTCCATGGCGGAGAGGATGAAGTTGGTGGTGCCGTTGACGATTCCCGCCACGCGTTGCACGGTGTCACCGGCCAGCGACTGCATCAACGGCCGGACCACCGGGATGGCGCCGGCAACCGACGCCTCGAAGTACAGATCGACCTTCGCCTCGGCGGCCAGCGTCGCGAGTTCGCCGGTGTAGTCGGCGAGCAACGCCTTGTTCGCGGTGACGACGGACTTGCCGTGCCCGAGCGCGCTCGCGATGAGACTGCGGGGGATGTCGATGCCGCCGATGAGTTCGACGACGATGTCGACGTCGTCGCGCACCACCAGCGCGGCTGGGTCGTCGGTCAGCAGCGACGTCGCGCACGCACGCGCCTTGCCGAGATCACGCACGGCGACACCGCGGATCTCGATGGGCGCACCCACACGGGCCCGGAGGTCGTCGGCGTTCTGCAGCAGGATGCGGACCACCTCGGCCCCCACGTTGCCCATCCCCAGCACCGCGACCCCGATGGGTCGCTGCGTGTGTTCGGTCATTCGGTCACCTCCAGACTCAACAGATCCGCGACGGTCTCGCGCCGCAGCACCGGCCGCGACACACCGTCACGCACGGCCACCACGGCCGGACGCGTCGCCATGTTGTACCGACTCGACATCGTGTAGCAGTACGCACCCGTCGCCGCGACGGCGAGAAGGTCGCCGGGCGCCACGTCGGACGGCAGCCAGCAGTCCTTGACGACGATGTCGCCGCTCTCACAATGCTTTCCGACGACCCGACTGACGACCGCGTCCTCGTGCGACACCCGCGACACGAGCCGCACGTCGTATTCGGCCTGATACAGCGAGGTGCGGATGTTGTCGCTCATGCCGCCGTCGACCGAGACGTACCGACGGTGTGCACCACCGCCGATCGCGACGTCCTTCACCGTCCCGACGCGGTACAGCGTGACCGTGCCGGGCCCGGCGATCGCGCGCCCGGGTTCGACGGCGAGGGTCGGGGTGGGCAGTCCGAGCTGCGCCGACTGCCGCGTCACGATGTCGATCAGCGTCGCGGCGACCTCGCCGACCGGCGGCGGGTCGTCGCTGGGGATGTAGGAGATACCCAGTCCCCCACCGAGATCGAGTACCGACAGCTGGGCGGTCTTGTCGACGCCGAACTCCGCGACCACGTCGGCGAGCAGCCCCAGCACGCGGTGGGCGGCGAGTTCGAAACCGTCGAGATCGAAGATCTGCGAACCGATGTGGCTGTGCAGACCCACGAGGCGCAGGTTGTCGGCGGCGAAGACCCGGCGCACGGCGTCCATCGCCACGCCGCCGCTGAGCGAGAACCCGAACTTCTGGTCCTCGTGGGCGGTGGAGATGAACTCGTGGGTGTGGGCCTCGACGCCGACGGTCACCCGGATCAGGACATCGGCGACCACCCCGGCCGCTCCGGCGGCGGCGTCGAGGCGTTCGATCTCGATCGCCGAGTCGACCACGATGTGGCCCACCCCGGCGTCGACCGCCTGTCGGAGTTCCTCCGGGGACTTGTTGTTGCCGTGCAGCGCGATCCGATGGGCGGGGAAACCCGCACGCAGGGCGACGGTGAGCTCGCCACCCGAGCAGACGTCGAGCGAGAGACCCTCCTGCTCGACCCATCGCGCGATCTCGGTGCACAGGAACGCCTTCGACGCGTAGTGCACCCTGCCGGTCGCACCGAATGCGGCCAACATGTCCGAACACCGCGATCGGAAGTCGGCCTCGTCGATGACGAACAGCGGTGTCCCGTGTTCGGAGGCGAGCTGGTCGACTCCGACACCGGCCAGGGTCACGACGCCGTCGTCCCCGCGGCCGGCGTTGCGCGGCCACACCGCGGCGGGCAGCTCGACGAGCTCGTCGGCAGACGTCGGGCGCTCCGACGGATGGGGGCGCGGCGAGTCCTCGGCGTGGCGGGGACCTGCGGGGTGGGCCATCACATCCGCTCCGGTGCGCTCACGCCGACGAGGTCGAGTCCGTTGGCGATCACCTGGCGTGTCGCCGAGCACAGGGCGAGACGTGCGGCGTGGATGTCACCGGGCTCCTCGTCGCCCTGGGGCAGCACCCGACACCGGTCGTAGAACCGGTGGTAGGACGCGGCCAGACTCTCGAGGTACCGACAGATCCGATGCGGTTCCCGCAGGTGTGCCGCGGTGGACACCACACCGGGGAAGTCGCCCAGGGTGCGGATGAGTTCACCCTCGGCGGGCTCGGCGAGCAACTCCAGGTGCGTGTCCGACGCGGTGATCCCGAGGTCGGCGGCGTTGCGCGCGATCGCCGAGAGCCGTGCGTGGGCGTATTGCACGTAGTAGACCGGGTTCTCGTTCGACTGTGTGGTCAGCAGGTCCAGGTCGATGTCGAGATTGACGTCGACCGACGACCGGATCAGCGAGTAGCGCGCGCCGTCGACCCCCACCGCGTCGACGAGGTCGTCGAGGGTGATCACCGTGCCCGCCCGCTTGCTCATCCGCACCGGCACCCCGTCGCGCACCAGGTTGACCATCTGACCGATCAGCACCTCGACGGTGGCCGGATCGTCACCGAGTGCGCCCGCGGCGGCCTTGAGGCGCTTGATGTATCCGTGGTGATCGGCGCCGAGCATGTAGATGCAGAGGTCGAAGCCGCGGCGGCGCTTGTCGCGAAAATAGGCGATGTCGCCGGCGATGTAGGCGGCCTCGCCGTCGCGCTTGATGACGACACGGTCCTTGTCGTCGCCGAAGTCGGTGGAGCGCAACCACCATGCGCCGTCGTTCTCGTACAGGTTGCCGTTGGCCTTCAGCTCCGCGATGCACTCGTCGACGCTCCCGGAACTGAACATCGAGTTCTCGTGGGTGTACACGTCGAAATGCGTCCCGAAATCGTCGAGACTCCGCTTGATGTGGTCGAACATGAGCTCGACCCCGGCCGATCGGAAGGCCTCGAGTCGATCGGCCTCGGGGCGTTCGAGCACGCCGGGATCCGCGGCGACGACGTCGGCGGCGATCTCACCGATGTAGGCACCGGCGTACCCGTCCTCCGGCGTCGTCCCGCCCATGGCGGCCGCCTGCAGCGACCGGGCGAACCGGTCGATCTGGGTGCCGTGGTCGTTGAAGTAGTACTCGCGAGTCACCGCCGCGCCCTGCGCGTCGAGGACGCGGCCCAGCGCGTCACCGACCGCCGCCCAGCGGGTGCCGCCGAGGTGGATCGGCCCGGTCGGGTTCGCCGAGACGAACTCGAGGTTGATCGCGGTGCCCTGCAGGTCGGTGCCCCGGCCGTAGTCGGCCGCAGCGGTGAGCACCGCTGCCACGGTGGCGTTCTGCGTGGCCGCGGCGAGCCGGAGGTTGACGAATCCCGGGCCTGCGATCTCGGCCGAGGCGATGCTGGGCTGTGACCGGAGTTCCTCGACGAGCCAACCCGCGAGTTCGCGCGGGGCGGTGGCGACCCGCTTGCCGAGCTGCAGGGCGATGTTGGTGGCGTAGTCGCCGTGGTCGGGATTCCGCGGACGCTCGACCACCACCGTCTCGGGGACCACCGAGGTGTCGAGCCCGCGTCGCGCGAGCACCGTCGTGGTGGCATCACGCAGCACGGTGGACAGATCGGTGGGAGTCACGAGGCACCATCCTATTGGCCCGTCACAGCATGGGGACAATCGCGGTCGCGCGCCCGCCGCGTTCGTGATCGACCGGCGTCCGGGCGGCGGCCAGTAGACTGTGGCGCGCATCCTCGAATCGAAAGGCAGTGATGGCGACCGAGAGCCCCCGGCCGGCACCGAACACGAGCTCGACGAACACCCCGTCGGCTCCGCCGGTGCCCCGCACGCCGTCCTCCCAGAAGAAGAAGAAGACCAAACCGGGCACCGTTCCCGTGGTCAAGGCCGGAGGGCGCCGCCCCATCCCGTGGATGACGATCGCGGCGGTGGTGGTGGTCGTGGCCATCGTGGGTGGTCTCGCGGCCTACCTGGCGCCGAAGTACCTCGACCGCGAGGAGACCCAGAAGTTCGTCCCCTCGGCGTCGAACCCCGACCCCTCCGACGACATCCCCGGCGTGGTGAAGGTCTTCTACCCCGCCGGCCAGCACGTCTCGCCCACGCAGCGGGTCGCCTACGACCAGTCGCCGCCGTTCGGCGGTCCCCATGACGCGGTGTGGGCCACCTGCACCGGGATCGTCTACCCGAACCAGCTGCGCACCGAGAACGCCGTCCACGCGCTCGAGCACGGCGCGATCTGGGTCACCTACAACCCGCAGACGGTGAAATCCGGCGACGTCGACCTCCTCAAGAGCAAGGTCGAGGGCAGGCCGTACACCCTGATGTCGCCCTACCCCGGCCTGAGCACCCCGATCTCGCTGCAGTCGTGGGGCCACCAGCTCAAGCTGGAGTCCGCGAGCGACTCCCGTGTCGACCACTTCATCACCGCACTGCGCCGCAACTCGCAGACCAACGTCTACCCCGGGCAGCCCCAGCAGTCGTCGTATCCCGAGGTCGGCGCCGAATGTGCCGCCATCCCCGGCGCTTTCGACCCCAGCAATCCGCCGCCCGCAGACTCCGGACCGGTGCCCGCGAATGCCGTCCCGATGAACGGAGCGGGCACCCAGCAGGCGACCGACGAGACCGGCGCCACGGTCCCCGCCCCGACCTCGACACCGGCGGGCTGAGGCCGTGAGCACCGACACCGAAGTCGTCGGCGACGACACCGCCACCACACCCGACCGCCGATCGTCACTGCGCAGGCAGCTGCCGGCGCTGCTCGCCCTCGGCAGCGTCGCACTGCTGTTGATCGGTGTGGGTGTCGGCCTGCTGGTCGGCCGCACGGTGGATTCGGACACCGGGTCGGGCGCCACGCCCGCATCGGACTCCGCGGCCGTCGGATTCGCCCAGGACATGTCGACCCACCACTCCCAGGGCGTCGAGATGGCGACGGTGGCCATGAGCAGGGGATCCGATCCGCAGGTCCGGTCGCTGGCCTACGACATCCTCACCCAGCAGACCAATCAGATCGGTCAGATGCAGTCGTGGCTGACCCGCTGGGGCTACCCGCTGGACAACCCGTCGACGGCGATGGACTGGATGAGCGACCACCACTCGATGTCGGATGGCTCCATGTCGGGGTCGATGTCCGGATCCATGTCGATGACCGCAGGCAACGGGACGACGACACCACTCATGCCGGGCATGGCCACCGCGAGCGAGATGACGCGGCTGCGGAGTATGAGCGGGACCGCGCTCGACGCCTACTTCCTGCAGTTGATGCTGCGTCACCACCAGGGTGGTCTGCCGATGATGGAGTACGCGGCCGATCCCGATCACGTGTCGCAGGACTACGTGCGCACCCTCGCGCAGCAGATGATCAACACCCAGGAGAACGAGGCGCAGACGATGACGGCGATGCTGTCCGAACGCGGTGTCGCCCCCCTGTCGATGAACTGAGTACCGGCGGACACACAGCGGACGCGTGTCGCGCCGGTCGTCGCGGCGCGCGCTCGTGTGCGACGATGATCGGCGATTCTTCGCCCATCACAGTTGATCGCCAACCACCGAGGAGATCGTGAAGCCCGAGGACGTCAGCTCCGAAGATCGCGACTGGACGCAGTACTACCGCCCCGACGACCACTATCAGATCGGTCGCGAGGAGATCCGGGAGTTCGCCCGCTCGATGAAGGACGGCCACATCGTCCACTGGGACGAGAAGGCGGCCGCCGAGCGTGGGCACAGCGGTCTGGTCGCGCCTCTCACCTTCACCGCGCGCCTCGCCGGCAGCGGTCTGAACTGGCTACTGGACAACGTGCTCCTCGAGTACGACACCAGCGCGTTCGTCCAGACCGACCAGGTGTTCACCTATCACCGCCCCATGCACGCGGGCGACCGTCTCTCCCTGACCATGGGACTCACGCCGATCCGGCAGAAGGCCGGCGGCGACACCATCATCGTCGAGGGCCTGCTGATCAACGACAGCGGTGAACTCGTCGCGACATTGCTGACGACGGCCGCGGGTCGACGCGGCGCGCACGCCGAACCCGAACTCGCCGCCGCGCTCTCCGACGTGATGATGGGTGACTTCTCACCACCCACGACCACCGGCTGGCAGGAGATCGACGGGATCCCCGACCCGCCGATCGGCACCTGGGACCACGAGCTCGACGACGCCGTGCCCCGTTTCGCCGATGTCTCCGTCGGCGACGTGCTGCCCCCGAAGACGGTCACCCTCCGCCGCGGTGACCTCGTCAACTACGCGGGCATCTCCGCCGACTGGAACCCGATCCACTGGAGCGAGCGGGCGGCGGGTGTCGTGGGGCTCGACACCTGCGCCGCGCACGGGATGCTCACCATGGGCATCGGGTCGTCGTTCGTCACCGGGTGGGTGGGAGATCCGACAGCTGTTCGCGATTATCGTGTGCGGTTCACCGGAATCGCCTACGTCGCCGAGGATGCCCCCGCCGAGGTCGAATACACTGGACGGGTCAAATCGCTGGACGAACAGGCGAGGACGGCTACCATCGCGCTCGGTGCGACCTTCCGGGGCAAGCGGATCTTCGGTCGCGCGACCGCCACGGTGGCGCTGAGATGACCGCGGCGCCGGTGTCACCACTCCGGCGCGCAATCACCGATCTTGCCCACCGGAGAGCGTGGGCACCACACGACCACTGGCTCCTCGCTGGTGCGAGCACACGAAAGAGGTTCACCTGTGACCACCGAAACACCGTTCTTCGAGGACGTTCAGGCCCACTACGACCTGAGCGACGAGTTCTTCGCCCTCTTCCTGGACGAGTCGCGCACCTACAGCTGTGCGTACTTCAAGGAGGAGGACTACACCCTCAACCAGGCGCAGATCGCGAAGATCGACCTGTCGCTGGGCAAGCTGGGCCTCGAGCCCGGCATGACCCTGCTCGACGTCGGCTGCGGCTGGGGCGCCACCGCTCTGCGCGCGATGGAGAAGTACGGCGTCAACGTCATCGGCCTGACCCTGAGCAAGAACCAGTTCGGCCACGTCAAGAAGCTCGTCGAGGCCAAGGCCGCCGAGACCGGTCTCTCGGGTGACATCCGCCTGCAGGGCTGGGAGGAGTTCGACGGCAAGGTCGACCGCATCGTCAGCATCGGCGCGTTCGAGCACTTCCGCTTCGAGCGCTACGCACAGTTCTTCGACTTCGCGTACAACGCGCTGCCCGCCGACGGCAAGATGCTGCTCCACACCATCACGGCCTATGGCCTCTCGCACCATCACGAGACCGGCAACAAGATCAGCAAGGACGACTTCGCGTTCCTGCGCTTCATCGCGACCGAGATCTTCCCCGGCGGCCAGCTCCCGCTGCCCAAGCAGGTCACCGACGGCGCCACCGCCGCAGGCTTCACCGTGGAGAAGATCCAGCCGCTGCAGCTGCACTACGCCCGCACCCTCGACGCGTGGAGCAAGGCGCTCGGCGAGCACCGCGACGAGGCCATCGCCCTGTGCGGCCGCGCGAACTACAACACCTACATCAAGTACTTGAGCGGCTGCGCCGCGTCGTTCCGCAAGGACATGATCGACGTCATGCAGTTCACCTGCGTCAAGGGCTGATCACCAGGCGGTGACCATCGCCCGAGAAGAGCACGACCATCGGGTCGGCGTCTCACACCGCGATGCGGGTGAACGCCGACTCGATGCGTTGTGCGGCGTGATCCACCGCGACCTCGGGTGCGATGAGCCGTTCTCCGAGGGCGCGTGCCCGTCGCACGGTGACCGGGTCGGCGAGTACGCGCAGCCCGTCGGCGAGTCTGTCTGCGTCGAGCACCGAGAGCCGCGTGGCCGTCCCGACCCCCAGTCGGGTGATCTGTGCGCCCCAGTGCGCCTGATCGGCGCCTGCCGCGCACACCATCGTGGGCAGACCCGCACGCAGGGTGGCCGCGGTGGTCCCCGCCCCGCCGTGGTGCACGGCGGCGGCGAGTCGCGGGAGCACGGTGGGGTGGTCGAGTCGGCCGGCCACGAAGATGTGCGGGTTCTCGGGGTCGACCCCGGCCGATCGGCCACCCACGCCCACCAGTGCACGGACACCCGCTCGGCGCGTGGCCTCGACGACGGCACGGTGCACCGCCTCGGTGTCGGCGATCGGTGCGCTGCCGAACGCGACCAGCACCGGCGGCGGTCCCCCGTCGAGCCAGTCGTCGAGACCGTCGGTGCGCGACGCGGGGTCCCCGGCGGGACGGTGATCGGTCGGGAGATCGAAGAACCCGACGACGGGTTTGCGATCGTCCCACTCGGCGGCGAGGCCGGGGAACAGCGCGGGGTCATACGCCTGGATCTCCAGGGTGCCCGATCGACGCAGACGCGCCGGCATCGGCTCGGCCGCATCCGGCAGGCCCAACGAGGCGCGGAACCGGTTCTGCGACGACCGCGAGAACGTCCACGTCAGGGTGTCGACGAGGCGCCATGACGCCCGGTTGATCACCGGAGGCAGCCGGTGGCGCGTCGGGACGGCACAGATCGCGCCGTTCTCCGACATCGCGCAGAGTCGCACCGTGGCCATGTCGACGTCGAGGTGTTCGGCGAGGTCGGCGATGCGGTCCTGGCCCAGCGGGCCGCTCACGAGGCCGTCGAGGGCCTTCGTCGCCGCGAGGTCGGCGACGAGTGCGGCGAGGTCGGCGTCGAAGCGCGCGAACCCCTCGCGGACCTGGGCCTGGGCCAGACGGAGCCTGGTGACGGGATTGCCGGTCGACAGGATGGTGCGGGCGCGCTCGGAATCCCAGTACGACTCACTGTCGAGCCCCACCGGGTGCGCTCGCAGCCCCATGTCCGCGGCGAGGCCGACATAGTTGGGGGGCAACGCCATCTCGACGTCGTGACCGCGGCGGAGGAGTTCGAGTCCCAGGCACAGGCCCGGCTGCACGTCGCCCCGACTGCCGTAGAACGACAGCAACATTCTCATGCCGACGAGCCTAGATTCGCCGCGAGACGACCGCAGGACGAGAGATGTGTGGTGCCCCCGGCAGGATTCGAACCTGCGGCCTTCCGCTCCGGAGGCGGACGCTCTATCCCCTGAGCTACGGGGGCTCGAAGGGCGATGGAAAGACTATCGCACCGCCGACCACGCCCCGACAGTCGGTGGTGGGGAAGCTCTGGTGACCGCCTCAGACCGCGGCACCCACCATGGCCAGACGCGACCCGGCCTCCGCGCGGATCACGTGGAGCTGTGCGGGGATACGCGCCTTCATCTCGTCGACGTGACTGACGACACCGACCACCCGGCCGCCGGAACGGAGATCGTCGAGCACACGCATCACCAGGTCGAGCGCCTCGGGGTCGAGGGTGCCGAATCCCTCGTCGATGAACATGGTGTCGAGGACGCGTCCACCGGACTCGGCCGACACGACATCGGCGAGACCCAGCGCGAGAGCCAGGGAGGCGAAGAACGTCTCCCCACCCGAGAGCGTGGTGGCCGGACGCACCGTGCCGGTGTACTCGTCGCGCACCTCGATCCCCAGTCCGCTGCGGCGCCCTCGCGACGCCGCCGCATCGGTGTGGGCGAATTCATAACGTCCCGAGGACATCTCGCGAAGACGAGTCGACGCCGCGATGAGCACCTCCTCCAGTCGGGCCGCCAGCACGTAGGAGCGCAGCGACATCTGTCGGGAGTTCTGGCCCCGCCCCGCGACCAGATCGGCCAGACCCGCCACCTCACGATCGCGCTCGACCACCGGCGCCAGCACCGACAGCGCCGACCAGTAACCCGCCGCGAGATCCTGGAGTCGTGCGAAGCGATCGGCGGCGCGCGCATGTCGATGTGTGGCCGCGTCGAGGGCCGTCGTGGTGGCCTCGCGGTCCCGCTCACGTCCGGCGATATCGGCCGGGGTGTCGGCGGCGGCCGCGGCCACCTCCGGGTCGTCGAGGGTCGCCACCGCGGCCGCGCGGATCGCCGACGCCGCCCGGATCTGCTCGTCCCACGACGCGACCGTCATCGGGTCGGCCAGGGCCGCACAGGCCGTCTCCACGTCGGCGAACCCCGCCTCGTGTGCGACCGTCTCGATCCGTCGGGTGATCTCGCTCGCCCGGACATCGGCGTTCTCCGCGGCGACACGTGCGTCCCGCAGCGTGGTCGACGCCCGACACAGTCCCGCGAGGTGGGTCCGACGTTCGAGCACCGTCCCGGTCCCGCCGGTCGCGGCCGACACCTCCGCGTCGAGCTCGGCGAGATCGGCGGTCAGGGTGGCGATGCGCTCGCGGCGACCGGCCTGCGCCTCGCGCGTCGCGGCCGCGCGCGACCTCAGATCTTCGACCCGCGAGGAGATCTCGGCGACGACGGCGATCCGGGCGTCGAGTTCCGCGGCCACCGCCCCGACGGTGTCGACCTCGTCGGCGAGACGCGCCACCTCGCTCGCGGCGTCGTCGATCGGCACACCTCGAGAGGCCTCTGCGATGACCGCTCGGTCCCGTTCGGCTGCCGCCAGTCGATCGACCGCGCCCGCCCGTCGGTCGGCGGCCTGTTTCTCGGCGTAGTCGGCATCGATCTGTTCGCGCTCGGACACCGGATCACCCGTCGCGACAGCGGGACCGGGGTGTTCGACCGCTCCGCACACCTCGCAGGGTTCGCCCGTCCGCAGGCGTCCGGCGAGCTCGGACGCCATCCCGTCGATCCGGCGCTGCTGCAGCGCCAACTGACGTTCCCGCGTGGCGAGATGGCGCTCGTGGGCCGTCGCCGCGGCGGTTCGCGCGCGGCTCACCGCGTCGGCGAGCGCGGGAAGTCGTTGCGCTGCGGCGTGAACGGCCCGGGCTGCGGTGAGCTGCTCCTGCAGGCCGGGGAGTCGGGAACGCATCGTCCGGGATGCGTCGACCGCCTGTTGCGCCGCGAGCAGTGCGGTCGGTACCGAGGCCGACTCGCGTTCGATCTCCTCGAGATCCGCGACCGCGGCCCTCGACCCGGTCTCGAGTTCGTCCACCGTGGCGACGATCTGCGGTCGCCGACCTGCACGTTCGGCGATCGGGGCCAGTCGACCCGACTCGGCCGACCACCGGTCGATGTGGGCGTCGATGATCGCGGTGTCGGAATCCGCCGGGGGCCAGGAGAGTTGGGCGAGCA
The DNA here is from genome assembly GCF_053345315.1 of Williamsia sp. M5A3_1d. NCBI lineage: Bacteria > Bacillati > Actinomycetota > Actinomycetes > Mycobacteriales > Nocardiaceae > Williamsia > Williamsia sp. M5A3_1d. The sequence goes on along the minus strand of NZ_JBKEZX010000001.1, from coordinate 1,592,423 downwards.
GTGCCGAGCCGTCGGGGCCCGCGCCCAGTGACCGGGTCGCCGCGGCCAGCGACGCGTGTGCCCGCGCGCTGACCTCGCGGGCACGGTCACGGTCACCGATGAGGGGGCGGATCGGTTCTGCGCGCCGCGCCGCGTCGAGGGCGTCGCGCGCGGAGTCGATGAGGTCGCGGTTGCCGTCGAGGGCGTCGAGGCGTTGCCGGGCGAGCGCGGCGCGCGACTGCAGGTCATGTGTGCGGGTGGCGGAGGCGAGCGCAGCGTCGGCGGCCTGTGCGCTGTCCCGGGCCCGCTGCAGTTCGGCGGCGGCGTCGGTCGCGTCGACGCGGGCGGCCTCGAGATGGGCCTGCGCCCAGTCGGCGTCGGCCTCCATCGGTTGCTCGTCGCCCACTAGACCCGCGATCTGTGCCGCGATCCGGTCCACGGTCTGCTCGCGGTCGCTGCGTTCGGCGCGGGTCGCGCGCGCCCGATCACGCAGCCACGTCTCGAGATCGCTGAAGCGGTCGGTCTCGAAGAGCTTCTCGAGCAACGTCTCCCGGTCGTTCGTGGCCGCGCGCAGGAAGCGGGCGAAGTCTCCCTGGGGCAGGAGCACGACCTGGAAGAACTGCTCGGCACTCATCCCGAGGATGCGCGAGATCACCTCACCGATGTCGTTGAGACGACTCAACCCTGGACCGGAACCGTCGAGCCACACGAGCGTGCCCGCGGCCGGCACGGTCGTGTACCCCTCCCCCCGCTTCTTCCGGCGGCGATGCTCCGGTGACCGCGTCACGCGCATGCGACGACCGCCGATGGTGGCCTCGAGCACGACACGGGGGACGTCGCCGGCGGGTGCGTGGTCGGACAGGAGTCGACGGTCGGAGTCGCGTACGCCCGGCACGCGTCCGAAGAGGGCGAACGCCACCGCGTCGAGGACCGTGGTCTTGCCTGCCCCGGTCTGGCCGTGCAGCAGGAACAACCCGTCGCATCCGAGGGCGTCGAAGTCGACCACGGCCTCCTCGGCGAACGGGCCGAAGGCGCTCATCTGCAGGGTGTGCAGCCTCATGCGGTGAGTCCGGGGTCGAGCTCGAACAGGGTCAGTTCGACCGGGCGGTCCGATTCGGGCTCGCCGACCACGGCGCGGATCGCGAGGTCGAGCAGGGCGCTCTCGCCGGGTGTCGGTTCGCTGCGGACATCGGTGACGAACGAGCGCACGATCTCGGTGTCGGACCGGTTCACCACGCGACTGCGGTAGTCGATGCCGTCGGCGGGGTGCGGTCGGTCCCACTCGACGTGGACGACGCGCGGGAACCGGGTTCGCAGGCGGCGCAACGCATCGGTGGGCCGGACCTCGTCGGTGAGCGACGCCTCGACGTAGTGCTCGACCGCGGTCTCGTGCAGCGGTGAGGTGAGGAGCTCCTCGAGTGTTCCGCGCAACGAGCTCAGCCCGCGCACCGGCGTCAGATCGACCGTGCGGATATCGGCGACACCGTCGGCGTCGAGGTCGATGATGGTCACCGCCTTGGTGTGACTGCGCTCGCCGAACGAGTACGGCAGCGGTGAACCGCTGTAGCGCACGGTCTCCCGCACGACCTGCGGGGAGTGCAGGTGTCCCAGCGCGACGTAGTCGACACCGTCGAAGGTGTCGACCGGGACCGTCTCGACGCCGCCGACCGCGATCGACCGCTCCGAGCCCGTCGCGACCGCACCCACCACGAAGGCGTGGGCCAGCACAACCGACCGCCGGGGACTGCCGGCGAGATGGTCACGCACGCGGTCCATCGCGGCGGCCAGCACCTCGGAGTGGCTGCGCGCCTGCGGGACGTCGAGTCGATCGCGGACGGTGTCCGGCTCGAGGTAGGGGATGCCGTAGATCGCGACCTCACCCTGGGCGTCGGACAGCACCACCGGCTCGTCGATGGCGTCGACGGTCGTCCGCAGATGCAGGCCACCGGCCGCGGCGAACGACGACCCCGCTCCCAGGCGGGTCGGCGAGTCGTGGTTCCCGGAGGTGACGACGAGGGTCGCGCCCGCGGCGGCCATCGCCTCGAGCGCGCCGTCGTAGACCTCGACGGCGTCGGAACCGGGCACCGAGCGGTCGAACACGTCGCCCGCCACCACCACGACGTCGACACCCTCCTCGGCGACCAGTCGTGCGACTTCTGCCAGCGCACGGCGTTGATCGTCGAGGAGCTCGACGCCGTGGAAGGTCCGACCGATGTGCCAGTCGGAGGTGTGCAGGATGCGCATGAACCCACCGTAGGGGTGGGCACCGACAGGTCCCGGGAACCACGCAGGCGTGGTCGCCGAGCGCGTGGATACTGGATCGGGTGACCACCACCCCCGACCGTCTCGACGAACCCGACTCGAACACCCGCACGGACACCCGGCGCCCCGGTCCCGACCGGAGCGTCATCGCCCTGCGTGCGCTCAACGGAGTCGTCGCGGCGGCGGTGACCGTCGGCGTCGGTCAGCTCGTCGCGTCACTGTTCGACAGGGCTGCCTCGCCGCTCTACGCGGTCGGTTCGGCGGTCATCGATCTCACGCCGAAGAGCGTGCGGGAGTTCGCGATCAGCACGTTCGGCACCGGTGACAAGGTCGCGCTGCTCATAGGCATCGGGATCATCGTCGCCATCCTGGCGGTGGTCGCCGGTGTGATCGAGCGGCGCACCCGCTCGTGGGGGTCGGCGATGTTCGCCGCCTTCGGCGTCCTGGGGGTCGCCGCCGCGGTCTCCCGACCCGGCGGTGGCGTCGACTGGTTCGTGCCCACCGTCGTCGGAGTGGTCGCGGGGATCGTGTTCCTGCAGTGGATGGCCCGACGTCTCGACCCGTCGCCGGGCCCCGAGACCCCCCGAGGCTCGACCGACGGCCCAGGGCATGCACCGACGGTCTCCACGACCGACCGACGGGCGTTCCTCATCGGGGCCGGCGCGGCCGGTGCCGGCGCCGTCGTCGCCGGGGTCGGCGGGGTCATCCTCGATCACCGCCTCAACGACGTCGGTCGCGACCGCGCGGATTTCGTGGTGCCGAACGCCACGAACTCCGTCGACACCGCGGCCGACGGTGGTGGAGGTCTCCCCTCGTTCATCACGTCCAACAGCGACTTCTACCGCATCGACACCGCGCTCTCCCCGCCTCAGATCACCAGCGGCGCCTGGTCTCTGCGCGTCCACGGGATGGTCGACCGCGAGTTCGAGATCGACATGGCGGAATTACGCCGCCTGCCCGCGATCGAGAAGATGGTGACGCTGACCTGCGTGTCGAACGAGGTGGGCGGGACGCTGATCGGCAACGCGACGTGGACCGGATACCGCGTGCGGGACCTGCTGGCCCGTGCCGGCGTGTCGCCCGACGCCGACATGGTGCTCTCACGCAGCTCCGACGGGTTCACCGCGGGCACCCCGATCGAGGCGTTCACCGACGACCGTGACTCGATCCTCGCGGTGGCCATGAACGGGTCGCCACTGCCCGTCGAACACGGTTATCCGGCCCGCCTGGTGGTGCCCGGGCTCTACGGGTACGTCTCGGCGACGAAATGGGTCACCTCACTGGAGGTCACGCGGTTCGATCGGGCCAAGGCCTACTGGTCGACGCGCGGGTGGTCGGAGAAGGGTCCCATCAAGACCAGCTCCCGGATCGACGTGCCCCGTGATCTCGCCGACGTGCGCGCCGGCCGTGTGACCGTGGGCGGTGTGGCGTGGGCGCAGCCGCGCGGCATCAACGCCGTGCAGGTACGTGTCGACGACGGCGCCTGGCGCCCCGCGACGCTACGGGCGCCCGACCTCGTCGACACCTGGCGGCTGTGGAGTTGGGAGTGGGATGCCACACCGGGCGACCACGTCCTCACGGTGCGGGCGATCGACGGCGAGGGACGGCAGCAGTCCGCGGTCGAATCGCGCCCCGATCCCGACGGCGCCACCGGCCTGCACTCGATCCCGGTCACCGTGCGCTGAGCGCCCCCGGCACGACGGGGGTGGCGCGTTCGGTGATCCAGTCACACAGCAGCGCTATCGACGTCCGCGCCTGGGCGTCGTCGCGATCGACCAGCCACCACTGGATCATCCCGTATATCAGCTGCAGCGCGGCGCGCACCACCGCCCGTTCGGCCCCGTCCCACGTCATAGCGGTGCGCGCCCCGATCGCCGACAGATAGCGCATCCCGTAGTCCTCGGCGAGGTCGTTCTGTCGCGCCGCGGTGGAGTACGCCCCCGAGGTCGAGGGCGCCCGCAACGACACGACCGTCGACTCGATCAGCACCAGCCAGCGCTCGGGCACCTCGTGGACCACGTCGAGCACCGAGGTGAGGGCCCCGGCGAGCAGTGACCGCAGCCCGTCGGCACCGACCGGACCCGACACCTCGGCCGCCGAGACGCCGGCTGCGAGTTCGTCGAGACTCTCCACCCGCAGGAACGCCTGCAGGTGGTCGCCGACCGCCCGTTCGATCATGGCGGCCATCAGGGCGTCCTTGCTGTCGAAGCAGTAGTGGACGATCCCCAGCGAGACGCCCGCCTCCTCGGCCACCGCGCGGACGGTCACCGAGGACATCCCGGTGCGCTGCGCGAGGTCGAGAGCGCAGTCGATCAACTGCACGCGGCGCTCGTCGATGGACAGACGGGACAACATCGTCCCAGTACATCCGACCTGTTCAGCCAGCGTCAACCGCGACAGCGATCAGCTCTGTGTGACCGCCGACGTCGGTGCGGCGGCGGACGCAGTGGTACCGGGCACGGCGGCGGGAACGGCGGCCGCATCGGTCTGTGCGGCCACCGGGACCGCCGGGGTCGACATGTGCCGCGGACGGGCCAGGAACAGTGCGGCGACGACGCCGAGCACCAACACCGCAGCGGGCAGGTACATCGACTGACCCATGGCCGTCGCGAACCCCTCGCGGGCGATCTCGGGGACGCGGTCGGTGGCGCCGGCGGATGCGACCTGTGCGCCGGGGAGTTCGGCGGCCAGTCGCGTCTGCAGCAGCGCGCCGACGGCGGCGCTACCGAGCACCGACCCGACCACACGCATCGTGTTGTAGACACCGGCACCGGCACCGGCCTGCGCCATCGGCAGGTTGCGGTTGGCCGTGGCGGCCAACGGCGCCCAGATGCCGGCGCTGGCCAGGCCCATCAGCGCGATGGGCAGCAGCAGGACCCACACGGGGGTGTCGGGTCGGGCGAGGACACCGAGGCTGCCTATCGCGATCGCGTTGAGCGCCAACGACGTGCCGATGATGTAGCGCGGGTGCACGGTGTCGACGAGGCGACCGACGACGGGCGCCAGCACGCCGGTGATCAGGGCCATCGGCACCAGCATGAGCGCCGACCGGGTCGGGGTCATACCGCCGACGAGCTGCAGGAAGAACATCATCGGCACGAACAGTCCGGACGTGGCGAAGCCCATCGCGGCGATACCGATGTTCGACAACGAGAAGTTGCGGTCGCGGAACAACGACAGCGGGACCAGGGGTTGCGTGCGGATCTTCGACTGCCACCACACGAAGACGCCCATGATGGCCACACCGGCCGCGGCCAGCCCCCAGATCCACGCCGCCCAGTCGTATTTCTCCCCGTCCTGGATGGCGAAGACGAGTGCGGTGAGACCGGCGGCGCTCAATGCGACACCGATCAGGTCGAACTGACGTCCGGTGGTCTCGACGGTCGGCACCAGCCACCAGGCCAGCACCAGTCCGACGATCCCGACGGGGACGTTGACGAAGAAGATCCACTCCCAGCCCAGGCCGTCGACGAGGATTCCGCCGAGCAAGGGGCCGACGAGTGTCGCGACACCGGCGACGGTGCCCCACAACCCCATGGCGGCGCCGCGCCGTTCGGCGGGGAACATCCGGGTGATGAGCGACATGGTCTGCGGCGTGATGAGGGCGGCACCGAGTCCCTGCAGGGCCCTCGCGGCGATCAGCTCACCGATCGATCCCGACAGCCCGCACCAGACACTGGCGACGGTGAAGACGACGAGGCCGGCCTGGTACATGAGCTTGGGGCCGAAGCGGTCACCGAGACGGCCGGTGATGAGCAGTGGCACCGCGTAGGTGAGCAGGTAGGCGCTGGTCACCCAGATGACGCCGTTGAAGTCGGTGTCGAGGCCCTCCTGGATCTTCGGCTGCGCGACGGCCACGATCGTCATGTCGACGAGGATCATGAAGAACCCGATGCACAGCGCGCCGAGCGCCGCCCAGGGTCTGTCGGTCACCGGCACGAACTTCGCCGGGGTGGGGTGTGCCTGGGTCATCGTGTCTCTCTCGGGGTCGTGGGGTTCGCGGTGAAGTCGTCGGACGTCAGGGGTGGGTCGCCGGCGCGGCACGCGCCGCGGGCGTCCCAGGAGAGCGTCCCGTCGACGAGTCGGGAGTGCAGATCGGTCAGCCAGTCGATCTGCGCGGTGAGAGTGGCGCAGCGGCAACCGATGTCGAGCAGGTAGATCTCCGAGACCCCGCGACCGGCCGCCTGGTCGGCGGCCGCGGTGAACATCGCCCGCTCGGCGGTGAGGGCGTCGATCCGCACCGCCAGCGACTCGATCACGGTCGAGCGAGGGAGTTCGTGCGCCTCGGCGAGCCCCAGGTAGAGCTCGGGATATTCCGCGGACGGGGTCTGCAGCAGGACCGTGAGCCGACGGGTCAGTGCAGACCGCCCTTGCTCGGTGATCGCGTAGACGGTGCGTTCGGGTCGGTTTCCCGAACGCTCGATGTCACTGACGCACAACAACTCTCGATCGAGCAGCCGGTCCACGGTGTGATAGAGCGACCCCGGCCTGATGTTGGCGAAGCGGTCCTCCTTGCGGGCGAGCAGGGTCTGGAGCATCTCGTACGGGTGCATCGGGCGTTCGGCGGCCAGGCCGAGTACCAGCACGGCGAGTGGGGTCATGGCTCGTTCCATCGCGGCCGTCGCCACCTCGACCGGAGGTGCCGGTGCCACGTGTCCGGTCGTCATCGAGCCTCCCCGCGCCGTCGTCGAGCCCATATGTTCCGCGTGGAATATTCACACATCGATCACCTCCGGGGCAACCGTGTCCGTCGATCCGCCGACGTGTCACCGTGAGCCGCTAACCTGGGGATCGATGAGCACACAGGAGTCAGACACCAGCGGCAACAGCACGTGGACCACACCCGGCAAGTACGTCGAGCCCGGCTCGGACTTCGTCCGCGACACCAACTACATCGAGACCCGCATCACGCGCGACGGGTCCGACGGCTTCCCGGTCGAGCCGGGGCGTTACCGACTGGTCGTGGCGCGGGCATGCCCCTGGGCCAACCGCACGATCATCGTCCGACGTCTGCTAGGTCTCGAGGACGTGATCTCGATGGGGTTGTGCGGTCCCACGCACGACGCAGACAGCTGGACCTTCGATCTCGATCCCGGCGGCCTCGACCCGGTGCTGCAGATCCCGCGGATCAAGGACGCCTACCTCGCCCGCTTCCCCGACTACGAGAAGGGCATCACCGTCCCGGCGATGGTCGACGTGCCCTCCGGCCAGGTTGTGACGAACAACTTCCCGCAGATCACGATCGACTTCTCCACGGAGTGGACCGAGTACCACCGCGACGGCGCCCCCGCGCTCTATCCCGAGCACCTGCGTGCCGAGATCGACGAGGTGAACCACGGCGTGTTCACCGAGATCAACAACGGCGTCTACCGCTGCGGGTTCGCCGGCAGCCAGCAGTCCTACGAACGCGCCTACGCCAGGCTGTTCACCCACCTCGACACGATCAGTGAGCGGCTCTCGCGTCAGCGATACCTGGTGGGCGACACCATCACCGAGGCCGACGTCCGCCTGTTCACCACTCTGGCCCGCTTCGACCCCGTCTACCACGGACACTTCAAGTGCAACCGGTCGAAGCTGTCGGAGATGCCTGTGCTGTGGGCCTACGCCCGCGACCTCTACCAGACCCCGGGTTTCGGTGACACCACCGATTTCACCCAGATCAAGCAGCACTATTACATCGTCCACACCGACATCAACCCGACCGGGATCGTCCCGCAGGGCCCGGATCTGAGCGGATGGAACACCCCGCACCACCGCGAGGAGCTCGGCGGTCGTCCGTTCGGCGACGGCACCCCGCCGCCCCCGCCGCCCGCGGCCGAGCAGGTCTCCCCGCAGGATGCCGCACCGGCCGCCTCGGACCCACGGTGATCTGGAACCGATCGTCGGACTCCGGCGCGCAGTCGGCGGCCGTGGCCAAGCAGGAGGGCAGCTCGGGCACGATCGTCTCGATCATCGACCGGGCGCAGCGCCTGCAGTCCCCCGCCGTCGCGGCCTACGTGCGTCGCATGCGTTCATCGCATCCCGCCGACACCCCCGCGCAGACCATCGAACGGCTGGAGAAGCGTTATCTCACCACGGTGATGTCGTCGGGCGGTGCCGCCGGCGCCACGGCCGCCGTACCCGGGGTGGGCACCCTCGCCTCGATCGCGGCGATCGGCGGAGAGTCCGCCTTCTTCGTGGAGGCGTCGGCGCTGCTGGCGCTGGCCGTCGCCGAGGTGCACGGCATCCCCATCGATCACGCCGAACGGCGCAAGACCCTCGTCCTCGCCGTGGTCCTCGGCGAGGAGGGTGTCCTGGCGCTGGGGAAAGCGCTGGGATCCAAGCGCAACCCGCTGAAGAACATGGCCGGTGGCGCCATCCCCACGCCGGCACTGAACAACCTCAACAAAGCCCTCATGAAGCGGATCGTCAAGAAGTACGCCGCCCGTCGGGCGCCGTTGATGGTCGGCAAGATGTTGCCGGCCGGGGTCGGCGCCGCGATCGGCGGTGCGGGCAACCGCGCGCTGGGCAAGCGGATCATCGCCAACGCGCGTGAGGCGTTCGGGCCGCCGCCGAACGCCTGGACGATCGAGGGCACCGTCGTCGATCCGATCGCGACCCTGCCGGGATCCGACGACGAGAAGGGCCCCGCGAACACCGGACGTCGGTGAGTTCGGGCTGGATCGCGCGACTGGCGCGCGAATGTCTGCACAACCGCACGCTGGTGACGGTGACGCTCACGGTCACCGTCATCGGCGTCGGCATCGACCTCGGTGTCCCGCTGATCGCGAAGGCGGCCATCGACACCGCGACGCGTACGGCGTCGCACGGTTTCTCCATCGACACGTTGGCGGTGTTGCTGGCGATCGCGGGTGTGGTGCGGTTCGGTTCGGCCTACCTCCGGCGACTGACCGCCGGACGACTGTCGCTCAACGTGCAGAACGCGCTGCGCCTGTCCCTGCTGCGGACACTCCTGCGTCTCGACGGCGCCGCGCAGGACCAGATCGTCACGGGTCAGGTGGTGTCGCGCTCGATCTCCGATCTGCAGCTGGTGCAGGGACTGCTCGCGATGGTGCCGTTGTCGATCGGCGCGCTGCTGCAGGTCGTCCTGGCCTTCGGGATCATGGCCTACCTGTCGCCGCTGCTGACCGTCGTCGCCCTGCTGGTGATCCCGGCCATCGCCGTTGTGGCGTTCCGCACCCGTAAAGCACTGTTCGCCGCCACCTGGTCGGCCCAGCAGTCCGCCGCCGACGTCGCCCAGCACGTGGAGGAGACCGTCACCGGGGTACGCGTGGTGAAGGGCTTCGGCCAGGAGGACCGCTCGGTCGACGAGCTGATCGGCCACGGCCGGCGGCTGTTCGCCCAGCGGATGCGCGCCGCACGCATCAACTCCCGGTTCACCCCGACGATGAACGCCATCCCCCAGGTCGCGTTGGTCGCCGTCATCGCCCTCGGCGGCTACCTCACCGCCCGCGGCGACATCACCGTCGGTACCTTCCTGGCGTTCGCCACCTACATCACCACGATGACCGGGTTGGCCCGACTGCTGACGAACCTCATCGTCTCGGCGCAGCTCGCCCGCGCCGCCGTCGAACGCGTCTACGACGTCATCGACCATCCGACCGACCCGGCACTGACGAACACCACACGCCTGCCCCCGGGGCCCGTCGGGCTCCACGCCCACGACCTGCGGTTCACCTTCCCCGACGGGACCCCTCTGTTCGCAGGGGTCGATCTCGACGTCGCGGCGGGCGAGTGTGTCGCCGTCATCGGTCCACCGGGTAGCGGAAAGTCCACTCTGGCCGCACTTCTCGGGGGTGTCTACCGACCCGACTCCGGCGATCTCGACCTCACCGTGACGGCCGTCGACGACGACGGTTCGTCGGTGGTCCCCACCCGATACGCGCTCGCCGAACTGGCTCCCGACAGCGCGCGCGAACACATCGGGATCGTCTTCGACGAACCGTTCCTCTACTCCGACACCATCGCCGCCAACATCGGCCTCGGACCGGTCTCCGCCCCCGACCACCCCGACAGCCGGGAGGGATCGGTCCGTACCCGCATCGAGGCCGCGGCCCGGCGCGCGGCGGCCCACGATTTCATCACCGCACTGCCCGACGGGTACGACACCGTCGTGGGCGAGCGAGGGCTGACGCTCTCCGGCGGGCAGCGCCAGCGGATCGCCCTGGCACGGGCCTTCTTCGCCGACCCGCCGCTGCTCGTGCTCGACGACGCCACCTCGGCCGTCGACGCCACCACCGAGGCGACGATCCTGCAGTCCCTGCGCTCCACCGGCGAGCGCACCCTCGTGCTCGTCGCCCACCGTCCCTCGACGCTCACCGTCGCCGATCGCGTCGTCGTCCTCGACGAGGGACGCGTGATCGATTCCGGATCACCGGCCGAGCTCGACGAGCGGTGCCCGCTGTTCCGGGCACTGATGTCGCCGGCCGCGCCCGTCGCCGACCGTGACGACGGTCCGCAGCGGTTCGCCGACCCCGAGGACCCCGTCGACCCGGCCGCCCTGTGGCCCGACGACCCCGACAGCCCGGCCGATCCCGACACCCTCGACCCGGCCGCGCACCAGGCGGGCCTCGGCGCACCCCGCGTGACCACCCCCCGGGTGGGACGACGCGGGGGTGGCGGCGTGTCCGGCGCCCTGGGGTCGATGCCGGCGACGCCCGCGTTGCTGCGTGCGGTCGAGGGGTTGCCGCCCGCCGACGAGGATCCCGAGGTCGACGTCGACCGGGCCCGTCGCCACGATCCGTCGTTCTCGCTACGCGGACTGCTCCGACCGGTGCGTCTGCTCCTGGCCGTCGCCATCGGGGCGATCGCGATCGACACCCTCGTCGGGCTCGCGTTCCCCTCGCTGGCGAGAGTCGGCGTGAACGCGTCGACCGCCGATCATCTCGACAACCTCCTGATCGCCTCGGCCGCGGGGCTCGCATTGGTGGCGGTCGGGTGGATCGCGCTGTCGGTGGTGACGATCGCGAGCACCCGGGCCGGTGAGCGCATCCTGTTCACGCTGCGGGTCCGCAGCTATGCCCACCTGCAGCGCCTCGGGCTCGACTACTACGAGCGAGAACTCTCCGGCCGCATCATGACGCGGATGACGACCGACATCGACGCACTGTCGTCGTTCCTGCAGACCGGACTGTCCACGGCGGTGATCTCGGTGCTGACGATCGTCGGGGTCGCGGTGGCCCTCGTGCTCACCGACCCGACCCTCGGCGCGGTGATGCTGATCGTGTTCCCGCCGCTGATCATCGCGACCGTCGTGTTCCAGCGCGTCTCGTCGCGCGCCTACACCCGCTCACGTGAGCTGGTCAGCGTCGTCAACGCCGATTTCCAGGAGAACGTCTCGGGTCTGCGCACCACGCTGCTCTACCGCAACGCCGAACGCGCCGACGAGCGTTTCGCCGGGCGCGCAGGCGACTACGTCGCGGCCCGCATGGTCTCCCAACGGGCGATCTCGCTGTACTTCCCCTTCATCAGCCTGATGTCGGATCTCGCCACCGCCGGGGTCGTCGCCATCGGCGCGCGCCAGGTGCTCGACGGCAGCGCCGGACCGGGCACGCTCGTGGCGTTCGTGCTGTACCTCGGCATGTTGTTCGCGCCGGTGCAGCAGCTCTCGCAGGTGTTCGACGGATACCAGCAGGCCGTCGTCGGGCTGCGTCGGATAGGCGACCTGCTGCGGACACCGAGCAGCGTGGTCACGCCCGACGGCGCCACGCACGATCGGGCCGCGGCCGGCATCCTGCGTTTCGACGGCCACGCCGAACTCGACGCCGTCGGTTTCCGCTACGCCGGCGCCTCGTCCGACGCGCTCGGCAGGGTGTCGTTGGACATCCCCGCCGGCACGTCGTTGGCCCTCGTCGGGCAGACGGGCGCCGGCAAGTCGACCATCGTCAAACTGCTCGCCCGCTTCTACGATCCGACCACCGGGTCGGTGCGGATGGACGGCGCCGACATCCGCACCCATCACCTCGCTGCCTACCGCGCCCGACTCGGGGTGGTGCCGCAGGAGCCGCACCTGTTCACCGGCACGATCGCGTCGAACATCGCCTACGGTCGGCCCGGTGCGTCGCGCTCCGAGGTCACCGCGGCGGCCACCGCGGTCGGCGCGACGCGGATGATCGCCCGCCAGCGCGGGGGGATGCTGCATCGGGTCGGCGAACGCGGACAGGGGCTCTCGGCGGGCCAGCGCCAACTCATCGCACTCGCCCGCGCCGAGCTCGTCGACCCCGATCTGCTGTTGCTCGACGAGGCCACCGCGACGCTCGACCAGGCCACCGAGGCCCAGGTCCTCGACGCGAGCCGTCGTCTGACCCGTTCCCGGACCTCGGTGATCGTCGCCCACCGCCTCGCCACCGCCGCCCGTGCCGACCGGATCGCCGTGGTGTCCTCGGGTGCGATCATCGAACTCGGAACTCATGACGAGCTGTTGGCGTTGGACGGGAAGTACCGCGAGTTGTGGGACAACGGGATGGCCTCGGCCGACGGCGTCGCCGACCGACCGACGATGACGTCGGCGCCGGCGATGAACCGCCGGTGACACTCGCGGCCCCACCTCGGCGGCCGCGTCACCCGGGGAGTCCGTGGAGTCCGTATGCGACGCAGGTGAGCGGGGACTAACCTCGCAGTGGCAGGCGTTGTCCCATGGGGCCGCACGCGTTCGGTCGCACGCGTTCGACGGGTGTGCTCCGGACCTCACGCCGAGACGACCACGGTGCACGACGACGAACAGACGATCAGGGAATAGAGGCGAGATTCTGCCGTGAGCAGTAGTTCGGTTTCAGACTTCGGACAGAACGAGTGGTTGGTCGAGGAGATGTACGAGCGCTTCCGCGCCGACCCCGACTCGGTGGACCGGAGCTGGCACGACTTCCTCGAGACCTACACACCCAAGACGTCCGACGACGGCGTCGCGACGAACGGTTCGGGCTCGAAGGCGAAGTCGGGCAACGCAACCCCGACCTCGAAGGCGCCCGCCGGCGCCCGGTCGTCCTCGTCGATGGAGGCGTCGTCAGCCCGCTCGAACGGGGTGAGCGAGGCGCCCGCGACCAAGGCCGCCTCGGGGCAGGCCATCGAGAGCCGCGACAGCTCCGCGGGCAGCGATGCGACACCGCCGCCGACCCGTACCGCACCGGTCACCAAGACCGTCCCGGTCGAGAAGGCCGTGGCACAGGCACCGAACCCGAACAAGGGCACCGCCTCGGGTGACAAGGGCTCCAGCAACGGCGCGAGCAAGAACGGCGCCGCCGACAAGGGTTCGAGCTCGAACGGCGCGGCGAAGAAGGCCTCGGCGTCGACCGGGGGCAAGCCCGCCGACAACGGATCGGCTCCCGCCGAGGACACCGCCAAGGTGTTGCGCGGTGCCGCGGCCGCGGTGGCCAAGAACATGGCGCTGTCGCTGGAGATCCCGACCGCGACCAGCGTCCGCGCGATCCCCGCGAAGCTGATGATCGACAACCGCGTCGTGGTCAACAACCACCTCGCGCGCACCCGCGGCGGCAAGATCTCGTTCACCCACATCCTGGGCTACGCGATCGTGCAGGCGGTCAAGTCGTTCCCGAACATGAACCGGCACTTCGCCGAGGTCGACGGCAAGCCCAACGCGGTCTCCCCCGCGCACGTCAACCTCGGCCTGGCCATCGACCTGCCCGGCAAGGACGGCAGCCGGTCGCTCGTCGTCGCCGCCATCAAGAACACCGAGACGATGAAGTTCGGTGAGTTCCACGCCGCGTACGAGGACATCGTGCGCCGCGCGCGCGACGGCAAGCTCACCGCCGACGACTTCGCCGGGGTCACCATCTCGCTGACCAACCCCGGCACCATAGGCACCGTGCACTCGGTGCCGCGCCTGATGAAGGGTCAGGGCGCCATCATCGGCGCCGGCGCGATGGAGTACCCGGCCGAGTTCCAGGGCGCGAGCGACGAGCGGATCGCCGAGATGGGCGTCGGCAAGCTGATGACGCTGACCTCGACCTACGACCACCGCATCATCCAGGGCGCCGAGTCGGGCGATTTCCTGCGCACCATCCACAACCTGCTTCTCGACGACGCGTTCTTCGACGAGATCTTCACCGCGTTCCACATCCCGTACGAGCCGATCCGCTGGCGCAAGGACATCGCCTCGCCGTCGGTCGACAAGAACGCACGCGTGCTCGAGCTGATCGCCGCGTACCGCAATCGAGGCCATCTCATGGCCGACATCGACCCCCTGATGATCGACTCCGACGCCCGCGCGGCGCACCCCGATCTCAACGTCCTGACCTACGACCTGACGCTGTGGGATCTCGACCGCGATTTCAAGGTCGGTGGCTTCCACGGCCAGGACACGATGAAGCTCCGCGACATCCTGTCGGTGCTGCGCGACGCGTACTGCCGGCACGTGGGGGTGGAGTACACCCACATCCTCGAGCCCGAGCAGCAGCAGTGGCTGCAGGAGCGCGTGGAGATCAAGCACTCCAAACCGCCTGTGGGCGAACAGAAGTACATCCTGAGCAAGCTCAACGCCGCCGAGGCGTTCGAGACGTTCCTGCAGACCAAGTACGTCGGGCAGAAACGCTTCTCCCTCGAAGGCGCCGAGACCGTCATCCCGATGATGGACGGCGTGATCGACCAGAGCGCCGAGCACGGACTCGACGAGGTCGTCGTCGGCATGCCCCACCGCGGTCGCCTCAACGTGCTGGCCAACATCGTCGGCAAGCCCTACTCGAAGATCTTCTCGGAGTTCGAGGGCAACCTGAACCCGTCGCAGGCGCACGGTTCGGGCGACGTGAAGTACCACCTCGGGGCGGAGGGCAAGTACTACCAGATGTTCGGCGAGAACGAGATCAACGTCTCGCTCACCGCCAACCCGTCGCACCTCGAGGCCGTCGACCCGGTCCTCGAGGGTCTCGTGCGCGCCAAGCAGGACCTGCTCGACCGCGGCGACGGCGTGTTCTCCGTGCTGCCGTTGATGCTCCACGGTGACGCCGCGTTCGCCGGTCAGGGAGTGGTCGCCGAGACGCTCAACCTCGCGATGCTCCCGGGCTATCAGACCGGCGGCACCGTGCACATCGTCGTCAACAACCAGGTCGGCTTCACCACGGCACCGGAGCACTCGCGGTCGTCGGAGTACTGCACCGACGTCGCCAAGATGATCGGTGCGCCGATCTTCCACGTCAACGGCGACGACCCGGAGGCGTGCGTGTGGGCGGCCAAGCTCGCCGTGGACTACCGCCAGGAGTTCCACAAGGACGTCGTGATCGACCTCGTCTGCTACCGCCGTCGCGGACACAACGAGGGCGACGACCCGTCGATGACGCAGCCGGCGATGTACGACGTCATCGACACCAAGCGCGGCGTACGCAAGAGCTACACCGAGGCACTGATCGGCCGCGGCGACATCTCCACCAAGGAGGCCGAGGACGCGCTGCGCGACTACCAGGGTCAGCTCGAGCGGGTCTTCAACGAGGTCAAGGAACTCGAGAAGTACCAGGCGGCGCCCAGCCCGTCGGTCGAGTCGGATCAGACCCTGCCGACGAAGCTGATGACCGGCATCGACCGCGCGACCGTCGAGGCCATCGGCGACGCGTTCGGCAATGTACCCGAGGGCTTCTCGGTCCACCAGCGCGTCAAGCCGGTGCTCACCCGCCGCCAGGAGATGTCCCGAGAGGGCAACATCGACTGGGCGTTCGCGGAGCTGCTCGCGTTCGGCTCCCTGGTCGCCGACGGTCGGCGGGTCCGACTCTCCGGCCAGGACTCCCGGCGCGGGACGTTCAGTCAGCGGCACTCGGTGATCATCGACCGCAAGACCGGCGAGGAGTACACCCCGCTGAACCAGCTGGTGCAGACCGAGGGCGACAACGCCGGTGGTCGGTTCAACGCCTACGACTCCGCGCTCAGCGAGTTCGCCGTCGTCGGTTTCGAATACGGTTACTCCGTCGGCGACCCCGACTCCCTCGTGCTGTGGGAGGCGCAGTTCGGCGACTTCGTCAACGGCGCTCAGTCGATCATCGACGAGTTCATCTCCTCCGGCGAGGCCAAGTGGGGACAGCTCTCCGACGTGGTGCTGCTGCTCCCGCACGGCCACGAGGGCCAGGGCCCCGACCACACCTCTGGACGCATCGAACGGTTCCTGCAGCTGTGCGCCGAGGGCTCGATGACCGTCGCGCTGCCGTCGACCCCGGCGAGCTACTTCCACCTGCTGCGGCGTCACGTCCTCGACGGGATCAGCCGCCCGCTCGTGGTGTTCACCCCGAAGTCGATGCTGCGCAACAAGGCTGCGGTCAGCCCCGTCGAGGACTTCACCGAGGGCAAGTTCAAGTCGGTCATCGACGACCCGTCGATCACCGATCAGAAGGTGCGCGACAAGGTGACCCGCGTGCTGATGGTGAGCGGCAAGCTCTACTACGAGCTCGCCGCCCGCAAGGAGAAGGACGGTCGCGACGACATCGCGATCGTGCGCATCGAACAGCTCTACCCGATCCCGCACCGGCGACTCGGTCAGGTTCTCGAGCAGTACCCGGGTGTGCAGGAGTTCTTCTGGGTACAGGAGGAGCCGGCCAACCAGGGGCCGTGGCCGTTCTTCGGTCTGCATCTCCCCGAGGTGCTGCCCGAGTACTTCGGTGCACTCAAGCGCGTGTCACGCCGTGCGATGTCCGCGCCGTCGTCGGGCTCGAGCAAGGTCCACGCCGTCGAGCAGCAGGAGATCATCGACCGGGCCTTCGACACCGGGAAGTGATCGCCTGATCTGATCAGTCGTCCGCTGCCGCTGCCGCGAGCAGCGGCAGCGACGACGTGATCAGGTCGAGCAGTTTGTCGCGGTCGATGTCGTCGTCGCCGGTCAACCAGGCGACGACCACCTCCTCGACGAACGCCATCCACCCGTCGACCGCGATGCGGACCAGCGGGGTCACCGCCATGTCGAGGCTGCCTGCCTGATCCAGCACGCGCTGCGCCATCACCGAACGGGTGTCGGAGAAGACCTGCTGCATCGCGGGGTCGGCACCCACCGCCCCCCGCAACAGGGTCAGGTAGACGTGTCGGTTCGCCGACACGTAGTCGACGAACTCCGACATCGACTGACGCAGGATGGTGAGCGGATCCCCCAGGGTCATGTCCGGCTCGGTGCGTGCCAGCATCTGCCGGCTCTGCTCCCGCGCGATCGCGACGTGAAAGTCGTGCTTGGACTCGAAATAGTGGAACAGCAGCGCCCGCGACACACCCACCGATTCCGCGATCGCGTCGATGCTGACCTGGTCCAACGGGCGGTCGGCGAGCATGGACATGCCGTGCTCGATCAACTGCTCGCGGCGCGCCTCCGGACTCATCCGGGTGCGCTTGGCCTGGGTCATGAGCGAAGTGTACTGAACTGGGGCAATAGCTTATTGACGGGTCGTCAATAGCATGTAAGATCTTACCCATGAACGATGTCAAGATCGCCATCATCGGTGCCGGCTTCTCCGGCTTGGGCGCAGCGATCAAGCTGCAGCAGAACGGGTTCGAGGACTTCCTGATCCTCGACCGTGGGTCGGACTTCGGTGGTACGTGGCGCGACAACACCTACCCCGGTGCCGCCTGTGACGTGCCGTCACACCTCTACTCGTACTCGTTCGAGCTCAACCCCGAGTGGTCGCGGTCGTTCTCGAAGCAGGCCGAGATCCACGCCTACATCAATCGCGTGGCCACGAAGTACGACCTGGCGCGTCGCACCCGGTTCGGCACCGAGGTCACCGACGCCCGGTGGGACGAGAAGGCGAACCGCTGGATCGTCGACACCACCCACCCCGACACCGGCGCCACGCAGGTCCGGGCCGAGATCCTCATCGGTGCCATCGGTCCCCTCTGCGAGCCCCGACTGCCCGATGTGGACGGCATCGGCGACTTCGCCGGCGAGATCTTCCACTCCGCGCGGTGGAACCACGAGGCCGACCTGCGGGGCAAGCGCGTCGCGGTGATCGGCACCGGCGCCTCGGCCATCCAGATCATCCCCGAGCTCGCGCCGAAGATCGGCCACATGGACGTCTACCAGCGCACCGCGCCGTGGGTCCTCCCCCGCGCCGACCGCGAGTACACGCGTTTCGAGCACTGGCTGTTCCGCACGATCCCCGGTGCTCAGCGCCTGTCGCGCACCGGGATCTACCTGGCACACGAGCTGGTGTCCTACGGACTCACCCACCGCCCCGATGTCCTGCGTCCGGCACACGCCGCGGGCAAGGCCAACATCCGCCGCGGTATCGCCGATCCGGTCAAGCGCGCCAAGGTCACCCCGAAGTTCAAGGTGGGCTGCAAGCGCATCCTGCTGTCGAACACCTACTACCCGGCGCTGGGACAGGACAACGTCGACGTCGTCACCGACGGCATCGACCACGTCACCCCGACCGGGATCGTCACGAAGGACGGCACCGTGCGCGATGTCGACGCGATCGTCGTCGCCACCGGCTTCCACGTCACCGACTCCCCCGGTTTCGAACACATCGTGGGCAAGGACGGCGAGAGCCTGGCGCAGGTGTGGGCGCGTGGCGGCATGAGCGCCTACAAGGGCGCGATGGTGCACGGCTTCCCCAACATGTTCCTGATGGTCGGCCCCGCAACGGGTCTCGGCCACACCTCGATGGTGTTCATGATCGAGTCGCAGCTCAACTACCTGATCGACTTCCTCAAGACCACCGAGCGCAACAAGATCGCACGCACCGAGGTGCGCGCCGCCGACCAGAAGGTCTACAACTCCAACCTCCAGAAGACGCTGTCGACCAGCGTCTGGGAGAACGGCGGTTGCGCGAGCTGGTACAAGGACGAGTTCGGTAACATCACCACGCTCTGGCCCGGGTTCACGTTCAACTTCCGGAAGGCGACCAGGAACTTCGACATCGCCGCCTACGACACCAGTCGCGCGGACACCGCGGGCACGTCCGATCGCAGCCCCGCGACGGTCAACTCCTGAGAGGCACCACCATGAAGAACTTCGCAGGCAAGGTCGTCGTCGTGACCGGAGCGGCATCGGGCATGGGACGCGATCTCGCGCTACAGCTCGCCGACAAGGGTGCGCGCGTGGCGATCTCGGACATGAACCCGACCGGACTCGAGGAGACGAAGAAGCTGCTCGAGGCGAAGGGCGCGCAGGTGCACTCGCAGCTGCTCAACGTCGCCGAGCGCGAGGCGGTGCTCGAATACGCCGACACGGTCGTCGAGCATTTCGGCAAGGTCAACGCGATCTTCAACAACGCGGGGATCGCCCATCACGGTGAGGTCGAGCTGACCGAGTTCAAGACCTACGAGCGGATCATGGATGTCGACTACTGGGGTGTGGTCAACGGCACCAAGGCGTTCCTGCCGCATCTGATCGCCTCCGGCGACGGGCACATCGTCAACACATCGTCACTGTTCGGTCTGCTGTCGACCCCGGGCCAGAGCGCCTACAACGCGGCGAAGTTCGCCGTCCGCGGCTTCACCGAGTCCCTCATCCAGGAGATGCGCCTGGCCGGGTATCCGGTGTCGGTCTCGTGCGTGCACCCCGGTGGCATCAAGACCGCCATCGCCCGCAACGCCACCGTCAACGAAGGGTCCGACGCGGCGCAGTTCGCCGCGCTGTTCGACAAGAAGCTGGCCCGTCTGAGTTCGGCCAAGGCGGCGTCGATCATCATCGCCGGGGTGGAGAAGGACAAGCCACGCATCCTGGTCGGCTCCGACGCGAAGTTCCTCGACAAGCTCGTCCGCGTCCTCGGCCCGAAGTACATGCCGGTGGTCGCCAAGGCGGCCGGCGCGACCCTCAAACCCCGCTGACCCGATGACGTACCGTCCCGCCGGTCCCACGCTGCCCATCGGTGTGGTGGAACCGCTCACCCGGATCATGTACCGGGCGATGCTGCATCCGCGGCTGCCGTTGTCGACCCAGCGCGCATTGGCCGACCGCGCACTCGACATCGAACCGCTCCCCCGCGACACCGTCGTCCGGACGCTCACCGTCGGCGGACGACCGACCGAGCGGGTGACCGTGGGCGCCACGGAGACCGACACCGCCGTGCTGTTCCTGCACGGCGGCGGCTACACCCTGGGCTCGCCGCACTCCCACCGGCATCTCGGCGCGCATCTGGCCGCGGTCACCGGCGCCGCAGTCCATCTCATCGACTACCGACTGGCGCCGGAGGATCCATATCCGGCCGCCGTCGTCGACGCGGTCGCGGCCTACCTCGATCTCGTCGACAACCACGGCCACTCACCGGATCGGCTGGCCATCGCCGGCGACTCGGCCGGTGGTGGGCTGTCGGTGGCGACCGCTCGTCGACTCGTCGACGACCACGGGATCACACCCGCGGCACTCGGCCTCATCTCGCCGTGGGTCGATCCCGGCGACGACACCCACGAGACGTGGTCCACGGACTCCGTCGTCAACCGCGGATGGTCGCGGTTCTGCGCCGACGCGTACCTCGGCGGCGGCGATCCCACCGATCCCGGATACGCACCCCTGCACGGCGACCTCACCGGACTGCCACCGACGGTGATCCACATCGGTCGCCGAGAGGCGCTGTACGCGCAGGTGATCCGGTTCGCCGAGAAGCTGCGCGCATCCGACGTCGACGTCGACCTGCTCGAGTTCGACCGTCTGTGGCATGTCGGCCATCAGCAGGCGGGGATGCTCGCCGAGGCCGCCGACGCCGTCGACCACCTCGGGTCGTTCCTGCGCACGCGGCTCCACGCCTGACCTGCGCCACACCCGGGATAGGGTGTCGCAGTGGGTACAGCCGTCGTCCTTCTCGTCGTGGCCGGACGGTTGTTGGTCCCCCTGCTCATCCCGAAGTTCCCGGTGCCCGCGATCATCGCGGCGCTGGTGCTCGACGCGGTGGATCAGACCATCTTCCAACAGGTGCCGGGTCTCGACATCTCCGGTTACCAGTCCTACGACAAAGCCCTCGACGTCTACTACCTGGCGATCGCGTACTTGTCGACGTTGCAGAACTGGTCTGACCCCTTCGCCTTCGGCATCGCGCGATTCCTGTTCTACTACCGCCTCGTCGGTGTCGTCGCCTTCGAGTTCAGCGACTCCCGGTGGCTGCTCCTGGTGTTCCCCAACACCTTCGAGTACTTCTTCATCGCCTATGAGGTGATCCGGTGCCGCTGGGCCCCGACCCGCATGCGCCGACGGGCACTGCTGGCCCTGGCCGCCGGGATCTGGGTCATCGTGAAGCTGCCGCAGGAATGGTGGCTGCACATCGCCGAGCTCGACGTGACCGACGAACTCAAGACGACGGTGTTCGGTGCCGGACTCCACGACAGGTGGACGACGGCGATCGGTGGCCGGCCGTGGGTGCTCCTCCTCGCCGCGGCCGTCGTCGTGCTGCTCGGGCTCGCGGCACGTCGCGCCACGCGTCACCTTCCCACCGGTGACTGGCCTTTCGGGTTCGCCGTGTCGGCACGCACCCGCGGCGGCAACGTCGCGCGCGTACCCGCCGACATACGCGCCTCGCAGAGCGCCTTCCTCCGCGGACCGCTGATCGAGAAGATCGTGCTGGTGTCGATGCTCCTGTTGATCTTCGCCCAGATCCTGCCCGGCGTCCGTGCGTCGAACACCCAGATCGTCGTCACCACAGCGATCCTGATCGTCTCCAACTCCGTCGTGAGTCATTGGATCGCCGGCCGCGGCACGGAGTGGACGTCGACGATCTCCCAGTTCGTCGCCGTGTCCGCGATCAACGCCGGCGTGGTGGTCGCGCTCGTTCTGCTCCCCACCCCCGGTGGTGCATCGATCCAGCCGGTGCCCGCCCTGTTCTTCCTGCTCCTCATCTCGCTGATCGTGACGCTCTACGACCGGTATCGGATGCTGCGGAAACTGCGCAGCGGCAAACCGTTTCCCATCTGGGTGCTACGCCGACGTCTGCTCGAGCGCACTCGGCGGACCATGGCGAGCGTCAGCGCCCGCTCGGACTGACAGGGTCACACCGACAGGGACTGCCCGGGCTCGAGCTCGTGGGTGCTGGTCTCGGGTGCGGCGGCCCCGGCCGCGGCGACGAAATCGGCTCCGGGCGGGAGGAACTCATCGGGTGCCACCGCACTGAGGCCGATCGGCCACAGGGTGCCGAAGTGGACGGGTACGGCATGGCGCGCACGCAGCACACCCGCCGCGACGGCGGCCCGCTCGGCGTCCATGTGGCCCTCACCGAGTCCCGGACCCCAACCGCCGACCGGCAACAGAGCGAGATCGCAGTCGCCGACCGCCTCGGCCATGCCGTCGAAGAGATCGGTGTCGCCCGCGAAGTAGGTGCGGGCCGCACCGGACACCACGAAACCGAGCGGATCGACCGAATGCCGCGCCAACGGGTGGCGGCGACCGTCGTGTCGCGCCGGGACCGCCCTGATCTCGACCCCGCCGACGTCGACCACGTCACCGACGGTCACCTCGCGGATGTCGCGACCGCGCAGGCGGATCAGGCCCGGCACTGCCGCGCGTGTTCCCTCGGGGACGACGATGGGGATGCCGGGATCGAGCATCGCCAGTGATCGCACGTGCAGATGATCGGAGTGCAGGTGCGACACCACCACGACGTCGGCGTCACGGGCCGCTGCGGCCGGGACGGGCCCACGGCGACGGCGCAGGTGTGCGACGCCTGCGGTGAGGACCGGGTCGGTGAGCACCCGCACCCCGGAGTCGACGACGGTGAGGGTCGAATGCCCCCACCACGTCACACCCACCGTCGGCTCGGTCGTCACGTCAGAGACTGTGTTCGGAGAGCCAGTCGGTGACCACCGCTGCTGCGGTGGCCTCGCCGGCCGAGACCTTCTGCGCCATCGCGGCGAGGTCGGCCGTGGTGAGTTCGCCGGCGACCTTGTTGACCGCCTTGATGAGGTCGCGGTCGAGTGCGGCGGTGGCGAAGACCGGGACGAGGTTCTGGGCCTGGATCGCCGGTTGATCACCGGACGCGGGCGTGTCATCGGTGGAGGGGGCCGTGGCGCGGGCGTCGGAAGACGCCTGCTTCTTGTCGGCGAGGACCGTCAACGCGGCGTCGTTCCCCGCGCTCGACAGTGTCGACACCAGACCCACCGCTCGTCCCGAGGTGACCTCGGCGGTCACCGCTGCGACGTCGGCGACCCGGCGGAACGGCCCGAACCGACATCCCACCGCGGCCAGCGCGGCCAACGTGCCGTCGTCGGGCGTGCGGTCGCTCACCACCGGGAGATCCGCGGGCAGCCGCGAACACTCCGACAACTCGTCGACACCGGCCTCCGAGGCCGTTCGCGCCGCGACCACCACCTGCAGTTGGTCGACCACGGTCGTCGGGTCGCCGACCGAGACCCCCTGCGGCAGTGCGCGGTTGAGGTCGTCATAGACGGCGTCGGTGGATGTCGCGGTCGAGCCGGGGGCCAGGGTGGACAACAGTGACCCGCTGAACGCGCCGAACAGGTCGACCGTCCCCGCGTCGACATCATCGAGGAGCTTCCGGTAAGAGCCCGTCACCAGATCGGTCCGCACATCGGCCCCCTCATGGCGCAGGACCTCTGCGTAGATGTCCGCGGCGATCGTCGGCGCCGTCCCCGGGCCGGTACCGACGACGAGTGCGCGATCGGGCCCCGACACCGACGACGAGCAGCCCACGACGACCGTCAGCACCGCGAGCAGCGACACCAGCACCGACATGTCCCGGGCCCGGCGGCGGTACGACACGTCAGGGGCTCGGTGGGCGATCACGGCGTCCACGCTAGCCGAGACGGCCCGCCGTACGATGATGCCGCGAGACAGTCACGCCCGAGGCCGAGGAGGTTGAAGACCATGCCGTCGTTGCCATCGCTGCGTCCCTCCGGGGGTGGAGCGCCCCGCCCCCGGGTACCCATCCCCGCGGCACGGGCGGTCGTCGACTGCGCGGTCTACGTCGGTGGCCGGCGCATGTCGGGTCGTCGCTCCTACAGCGAGGCACTCGCCGAGGTGAGCGCCACCGGTGAGGGGTACGTGTGGGTGGGTTTGCACGCGCCCGACGATCAGCAGATGGCCGGTGTCGCCGAGACCTTCGGCCTGCACGAGCTGATGGTGGAGGACGCCGTCCACGCCCACCAGCGCCCGAAACTCGAGCGCTACGACGACACCCAGTTCATCGTTCTGCGCACGGTCAAATACGTCGAGCATGCGTCGCTCGCGACCACCAAGGAGGTGGTCGAGACCGGCGAGATCATGATCTTCGTCGGGAAGAACTTCGTCATCACGGTGCGGCACGGCGACTTCACCCACCTCGCCGGCGTCCGTCAGTACCTCGAGAACCGACCCGACCGGCTCGCCCTCGGCCCCTACGCGGTGATGCACGCGATCGCCGACCACGTGGTCGACACCTATCTCGATGTCACCGCGGCCGTCGAACACGACGTCGACGCGATCGAGGAGGCCATCTTCTCCCCCGGCGGTGCGATCGACATCGACTCGGTCTACCTGCTCAAACGCGAGATGACCGAACTGCGTCGAGCGGTGGCGCCGCTGACGGTCCCGCTGCAACGCCTCACCTCCTCCGACAACGACCTGTGCCCCAAGGAGGTCCGGCGGTACATGCGGGACGTCGCCGACCATCACACCAGCGCGGTCGAGCAGATCTCCACCTTCGACGAGGTCCTCACGTCGCTTCTCGAGGCGGCGTCGGCGAAGGTCGCCATCCAGCAGAACACCGACATGCGCAAGATCACCTCGTGGGTGGCCATCGCCTCGGTCCCCACGATGGTCGCGGGCATCTACGGCATGAACTTCGACAACATGCCCGAATTGCACTGGCACTACTTCTACTACTGCGTGCTCGCGTTTCTCGCGGTCGTGTCCGTCGGGCTGTGGCGCACCTTCCGGCGCAACCACTGGCTCTGACCTCAGGCCCGACCGGGGGTGGCCGAGACGCGGCGCACGTCGGCGACGTCGATACCCGCCTCGTCCCACGCGCGACGCAGTTCCTCGACACCGCGCAGCCGCACCCACGCCGCCTCGTTTCCGGTGATCGGGATCGCGCGCAGAAACGTGACCGGCGACATCGGGTCGTCGAGAGAACAGTCCCCGATCTCGTCGGCCGAGAGCACGACCGCGGTGCAGGCCGACCCCGACCACAGGGGTTCGCCCAGGTCGATCAACGCGTCCGCGAGCAGGACGACGCCCTCCACCGACGGTGTCGCGGCGAGCAGCGCCACGCTGCGGTGCAGGTCCACCAGGGGGTCGCCCGCGTGCATGCGGACGACGATCTCGGCGCGGGGTCCGCGGACCGGGTCGGCGCCGAGGTCGGTGGGATCGGCCATCGGATGCCGGGAACAACCGACCGACGCGAAGACGACGTCACCCGCGTCGACGTCGGTGAACCGCAGGACGTCGATGGCCTCGACACCGAGAAAGGTGACCGAGGCGCGCTGCGGGTCGCCGGGGAGTGCGGTGCGGAGATGGTCGGTGACCCGGTCGGTGACTGAGGTGCTCATCGCCTACGAGTGAACACCATCGGTCACCGGCCGCACCCACCGCGCGCGGTAGCCTCGTCGCATGGTGCGGGTGCTGGCGGTGGCCGACGAGGTGGTCGACGGACTCACCCACGGCCTCGTCGAGCAGCTCGCCCCCGACCTCATCCTCGGCGCCGGCGACCTGCCCTTCGATTACCTCGAGACGTTGTCCACACGCAGCGGGGCGCCGTGTGTGTTCGTGCCCGGCAACCACGACCGCGACCTCGCGGGGTTCCACCGCGGTCGCTCCGGCTGGACACGGGCCGGGCTTCCCGCGACCGATCCGGGACCGGCCGGCGCGGTCAACGCCGACGGCCGGGTGGTGACCGTCGCCGGACTACGCATCGCGGGTCTCGGGGGTTCGATCCGCTACAACGACGGACCCAACCAGTACCGCGAGAGTGCGCAGCGCCGTCGCGCGGACAGGTTGCTGTGGGGTCATCGGGTCGCCGACCGGATCGGTCGCCTCCGTGGGCGCGCGGGCGCCGGCGCCCCGGTCGATCTCCTCCTCACCCACAGTCCGGCACGCGGCTACGGGGACGGGACCGACGGCCCCCACCTCGGGTTCCTGTGTCTGGTCAACCTCGTCGAGGGGCTGCGGCCGCAAGCGCTCATCCACGGACACATCCACCCGTACGGCCAGGCCCCCCGCGATCACCAGATCCCGGTGACGCGGACCGGGACCACGTTGTCGCTCAACACGGTCGGCTACACGGTGTTCGACATCGATGCCGGGGGTACGGGGATCACCGTTCGGAGGCGCAGACATGGCTCGTGACACCGGGTTCCCCGACGCGGACGCCGAGAACGACTTCAGCCGTCTCCGCCGTCAGGCCGAACTCGCCCGATTGTCGGCCTGGTTCACCCGCGCCCCCGCCGACGTCAACACGATCCTCCCGTTCGACGAGGTCGTGGCCGCGCTGGGCCGTACCGGCGAGACCTCGATCGGACTGGTCGTGGTCGAGGTGTCGTCGATCGTCGGGAGCGTCGACCGCACACGGGATTTCGATCGCTACTTCCGTCCGACGTCGGCGCGGATCAGGCAGCGTTGGCAACGACTGGCCGCCGCCCAGCGTCGGGGGGAGGCGATGCCCCCCATCGTGCTGTACCGGGTCGGGTCGATGCATTTCGTGGTCGACGGACACCACCGCGTCTCCATCGCCATCGCGCGTCACCTCAAGACCATCGACGCCTACGTCACCGAGATCCACACGCGCATCTCACCGGACGGGATCAACGCCCCGTCGGATCTGCTGCTGAAAGACCATCGTCGCCTGTTCCTCGCGCGGGTCCCCCTCGTCGGCAAGCAGGCCGACGCCATCACCGTCGCCGACCCGTTCGACTACGCCGAGCTGGCCGAGAACGTCGAGGCGTGGGGATTCCGGCTGAGCCAGGAGGTGGGCGAGTTCCTCAGCCGCGGCGAGGTCGCGCGCCGATGGTTCGGTGAGGAGTTCCTCCCGGTCGTCCGCATGGGCCGCCGGGCCGGGGTGCTGTCCGGGGTCGACAGCGACGCCGAACTCTACATGTGGCTGGCGTGCGAACGGTATCGACTGGTGCGCAAACACATCTGGGACGAGTCGATCATCGACGAGCTACGCGCGATCGCCCCCCGTCGCCGCAGCTGAGATCGCCGCGACGACGGGTGTTCGGGCGGCTCAACCGAGCAGGTTGTGCCCGCTCGACTGGTCGAACAGCGCCACCTTCGAGGCGTCGTAGAACAATTCGGCCGTGGTGCCCTTGGCGATCGACGACTCCGGCGACAGGCGCGCGATGAGCTGGTTGGAACCGAAGTCCGCGCCGGAGTCGGCGGCGAGCTCGGCCAGCGCCGAACTCGACGCGCGCTGACCCTCGACGGTGAAGTACGCGTACTTGTCCGACCCCATCGACTCGAGGACCTCGACACGTGCCGAGAACGTGCCCCCGGCACGCAGCGCCGTCTGGTCCAGCAGGCGGGCGTCCTCGAAATGCTCCGGCCGGATGCCGACCAACACCTCCCCGTTGCTGCCGACCGAACGGGCCGTCTCCACCGCACGCTGGTGGTCGGGCACGGTGATGTCGCCGAGCGCGGTCTGCACCGTCGAGCCGGCCAGGGTGCCGGGGATGAAGTTCATCGCCGGTGAACCGATGAAGCCCGCCACGAACAGGTTGGCCGGGTGTGCGTAGAGCTCCTGCGGTGACCCGATCTGCTGCACGTGCCCACCACGGAGGACGACGACGCGGTCGCCGAGGGTCATGGCCTCGGTCTGGTCGTGGGTGACGTACACCGTGGTGGTGCCGAGGCGCTGCTGCAGCCGAGAGATCTCGGTACGCATCTGCACACGGAGTTTCGCGTCGAGGTTCGACAGCGGCTCGTCCATGAGGAACGCCTTGGGGTCGCGCACGATCGCGCGTCCCATCGCCACACGCTGGCGCTGACCGCCGGACAGGTTGGCGGGCTTGCGATCCAGGTACTGACCGAGGTCGAGGATCTTCGCGGCGTCGTCGACCTTCGCGGCGATCTCGGACTTGGACAGCTTCGCGAGTGTCAGCGGGAACGCGATGTTGTCGCGCACCGTCATGTGCGGATAGAGCGCGTAGCTCTGGAAGACCATGGCGATGTCACGGTCCTTCGGAGCCTTCTCGTTGACGCGGCTGCCACCGATGCGCAGCTCACCCGAGGAGATGTCCTCGAGGCCGGCGATCATGTTCAGCGTCGTCGACTTACCGCAGCCCGAGGGGCCCACGAGGATGATGAACTCGCCGTCGGCGATCTCGATGTTCACCTCGCTGACCGCCAGCGAGCCGTCCGGGTACTGCTTGCTCACCTTGTCCAGAACGATGTCGGCCATGGTCTATCCCTTCACAGCGCCGGAGGTCAGGCCGGCAACGATTCGACGTTGGAAGAACAGTACGAAGATGATGATCGGAATGGTGATCACCACGGCTGCGGCCGCGATCGACCCGGTCGGCTCCTCGAATTGCGAGCTGCCCGTGAAGCCCTGGATCGCCACCGGAGCGGTGATCGACCTCTCCGTCGACGTCAACGAGATCGCGAGGAGCAGGTCGTTCCAGGCGAAGATGAACACCAGGATGGCAGCGGTCACGATGCCCGGCGCGGCCAGCGGTGCGATCACCTTACGGAACGCCTGGGCGGGGGTGGCGCCGTCCATCTTCGCCGCCTTCTCGAGCTCCCAGGGGATCTCACGGAAGAACGCCGAGAGCGTGTAGACCGCCAGCGGCAGGGCGAAGGTGATGTACGGCAGGATCAGGCCGGGCCAGGTGTCGAACAGGCCCAGTTTTCGCTCGATGTCGAACAGCGGTGTCACCAGGGAGATCTGCGGGAACATGGCGATCAACAGCGCCGCCCCGACGAACACCTTCTTCCCCGGGAAATCCAGGCGCGCAACCGCATAGGCGGCCAGAGTGCCCAGCAGCACCGCGAGCACCGTGGTGATCAGTCCGATGCCGATGGAGTTGATGAGCGCACTGGTGAACGTACTGGTGTCGAAGATGCCCTTGTAGTTCTCGAACGTGAAGCTCTTCGGGATGAAGTTGCCGTCGGTCACCTGGCCCGGGGGCTTGAGCGACAGGCTCACGATCCACAACACCGGCACGAGGGCGTAGAGCACCACGAGCAGGTTGATGACCGACCAGCCGACCTTCTTGGAGAGCGTCTGATTCATCGGTGCCTACCGCCCCTCGGATTCGGATCCCGGCGCCGACGCACCGAATCCCTTGATAAACAACGCGGCGATGATGGCGACGGTCAGGAAGATGAGCACCGACACCGCCGATCCGACGCCGAGGTTGAATGCCTTGAACAGGTTGTCGTAGCCCAGGACGGACACCGAGTACGTGGTGTTGGAGCCCTTCGTCAACACGTAGATGTTGTCGAAGATGCGGAACGCGTCGAGCGTGCGGAACAGCAGGGCCACGAGGATCGCGGGCTTCATCAACGGGATGGTGATGCGGACCAATCGCGTCCACGCACCGGCGCCGTCGACCTGGGCGGCCTTGAGGAGGTCGTCGGGGACGAGGGCGAGACCGGCGAGGAGCAGCAGCGCCATGAACGGCGTCGTCTTCCACACCTCGGCGAGGATGATGACCGCCAGCGACGGGAGCTGCTCGGTGAGCGGTGCGGTGCCGTCGGGGAGCAGGTTCGCGAGGTATCCCGTGTCCGGGGTCCAGGCGTAGTACCAGGAGAACGCCGCCGCGACCGTGACGATGCCGTACGGGATCAACACCACGGTGCGCACCAACCCCTTGCCGAAGATGGTGCGGTGCATGACGAGTGCGATCGCGAGTCCGAGGACGAACTCGATCGCCACCGACACCACCGTGATTCCCAGGGTCACCCCGAAGGCGGTCCACCAGTAGCTGTCGCTGAGCGCGGTCACGTAGTTGGTGAACCAGACGAACTCGTTCTCACCCGGCGCCGACAGACTCGCCTTGAACAGGCTCAGGTAGATCGAGTACACGATGGGGTAGCCGGTCACCACGAGCATCACGATCGCGGCCGGCGCCACGAGCATGATACCGAGTCGGCGGTCGGCCTTCTTGCCGGCGCTGGCGTTCTTCGGTGGAGGCACGTCACGCGCCACCGCCGTCGATCCGGAGCCACCGGTGGTCGGAGTCGTTGTCACACCGACACGTTCGGGGCGGGCGTGCCGTCCCCGCGGCGCGGAGCCGGCTCCGCCGGTGAGATCCCCGTCAGCCGTCGTCATGGGATCAACCCTTCGCCGTCGATCGCCTTGCGGACCTGTTCGGCCAGCACATCCACCCCACTCTTCGGGTCGAGTCCCCCGGGAGGACTCAACTTGGCCACCAGCAGTGTCGAGATCGCCTGGTAGACAGGCGATGCCGGACGGTTCGACGAGGCGTCGGACTCGAGCTGCGCCCGGATGTCGTCACCCATCGGGTACGTCTGCTTGAAATCGGGATCGTCGTAGATCGACGAGATGGTGGGCGGTGTACCACCACTGATCGAGTACACCTTCTGCGCGTCGGAGTTCGTCAGGCACGCTGCGGCCTTGAACGCCAACGCCTTCTGCTTCGAGGTGCTGGCCACGGCCAGGTTGACGCCACCGACGGTCACCTTCGCCGGGCTGCCCGCGTTGACCGCCGGGTACCGACCGAAGTCGAACTTCGTGCGCACGAAGGCGTTGACCGGTCCGAGTTCGGAGTCCGGCGGCGGGTTGTCGGGGTCGGCGAAGAGCTTGCCGTACCGCTGGGCCATCTCGGGGAAGAAATCCACGTCACCGGCGGCGGCGTTGGTCCGCATGCTGGGGAACACGAAGGGGTAGTTGATCTCGAACGCCGCGAGACCGTTCTCCATACCGAGGCGACCCGAGCCCTCGTCGCTGTTGCTCAGCGACGGGTCGCGACCCGGCGCCACCGAGATGGCGCGCATGATCTCCAACGCCTTCTCGGTCGCCGCGCGGTGCTCGGGGGTGTCGTTGAGCGTCACCTTGGTCGGGTCGTCGGGGTCGACGACCTCGCCACCGGCGCTGCTGAGCAACGTGTTGAACCACACCATGAGGCCTTCATATTGCTTGCCCTGCACCATGATGTAGCTGGGTCCGCCCTTGGAGCGGATGGTCTCGGTGTCGCTGAGCACCTGGTCCCACGTCGACGGCGGGGTGGTGCGTCCGAGGTACTGCTTCAGCACGTCGGGCCGATACCAGAGCAACTGGGTGTTGGTCCAGGTCGGGATGGCGTAGAGCCGTTTGGCGTTGTCGTCGTTAGTCTTCCACTCCGCGGTGGCCAGCGGTCCGGGCAACGAGTTCTTCGTGATGTCGGAGACCAGGTCCTGCGGAACCGGTTCGAGCCATCCCGCGTCGGCGAACTCGGCGGTCCATACGACGTCCATGCCCATGAGGTCGAGTCCGGCGTCGTTGCCCGCGAGACGCCGCGCGAGCTGCAGTCGCTGGTCGTCGGCAGCCTTGGGCAGCGCGTGGGTGACGATGTTGTACTCGCCGTTCGAGGCGGCGCTGCACTTCTTGCCGACCTGGTCGATGAACGAGTACCCGTCGGCCGGTGCGTACGCGTTGAGGGTCCGGGGGGTGTACCCGGATCCGCACGCGCTCACCGCCGGGAGCACGACCGCTGCGGCCGCGAGGGCGGCGACGGCGAACTTCGCCCGCCTACCGCTCCCGCTGGTGTGTCTCATGCCCGCCACGTACGCCTCCTTGCGACCGGAGCGCACGCGTGAATTCTCGGCGTGCACCTTCGAATGCCTGAGGCGATACGTTATAGGTGGCAATTCGTGACTCGCAACACATTCGGCATGAACGTGCCAACTCGTGTCGGAATCGAGCCCGCGGGGTCCCCCGGATGCCCGAACGGGCACATCCGGACCTCAGATGGTGGTACGGGCCAACAGATCGCGCGCCTGCGGCGCGCTCTTGGGATCGCAGATCACGTCATAACGACCTGCCACCAACTGCATGGTGGAGGCGAAGTCGCGGGTGCCGCGGGTGGCGGCGTAGGGGATCGACGTCGAGATGACGCCGAAGACGATGCCACCGATGATGCCGAAGGCGATGGGCACCACGATGCTGCCCGTGACGACCAGGCTCAGCAGCAGACCGAAGAACAGTCCGAGCCACGCACCCGAGGCGACACCGCCCCCGATGACCTTGCCCCAGGTGAGTCGCCCCAGCACACGCTCGACCTGCATGAGATCGACACCGACGATCGTCACGTCCTGCACGGGGAACTGCGCGTCGGAGAGGTAGTCGACGGCCTTCTGCGCCTCGGCGTAGGTGCGGTAGGAGCCGATGGGCCAGCCCGACGGGGGTGTCGGCAACCCCTGGGCCTCGCGCCCACCGGGTCGGATCGGGTTCGTCATGTGGTGCCCTTCGTCATCGCGGTCTGCTGGTGTCGTTCTCGGTGGTGCGGCCGTCGTCCGCCGGCGTACGGGTGAGACCGGCGGCGCGTCCCGTCCGTGCCAGCGCGGTCGCCATCGCCGCACTCGCCTCGTCGATCATCTCACCGCGGTGGCGCACCGCGCCGCGGGCTCCACCGGCCGTCGACGTGGCCGCGGCGTACGCGTCGAGCAGGTCCTCGGCGGCGTCGTAGTCGGTCTGGCGGGGCGTGAAGACGCCGTTGACGACGTCGATCTGTGACGGGTGGATGACCCACTTGCCGTCGTATCCCAGCGCTGCGGCCGCAGAGGCGATGGCGCGCAACCGATCCGGAGCGTCGAACGCCAGATACGGTCCGTCGACGGCGGCGAGACCGTGCGCGCGGGCGGCGACGAGCACGCTCATCAGCACATGGTGATGGGCGTCGCCGAGGGTGTAGCCCTGCGGCTGCTCCCCGGTGGTCAGGGTGCGCATGCCCAGGCTCGCCGACATGTCCGCCGGGCCCAGCACCAGTGCGTCCAGACGCGTACTGGCCGTGGCGATCTCGTCGATCCGGCGCAGTGCACCGGCGTCCTCGATCTGGGCCTGGATGCCGATCGCGCCGACGGGCAGGTCGTGGATCTGCTCGAGCTGGGTCAGGAGGAGGTCGAGCGCGATCACCTCGGCACCCCGACCGACCTTGGGCAGCACCACGGAGTCCAGGTGGGCGCCCGCACCGGCGACGACGTCGATCACATCGGCGTGGGTCCAGGGCGTCGACCACGCGTTGACCCGCACCGCCCGTCGCGGGGCCCGCCAGTCCGACGCGGTGAGGGCGTCGACGACGGCGGCGCGGGCGGCGACCTTCGCGTCGGGGGCCACCGCGTCCTCGAGGTCACAGAACACCTCGTCGGCCGGCAGGGCGCGCGCCTTGGTGAGCATGGCCACCGAACTGCCCGGCACGGCCAGCACCGATCTGCGCAACACGCCCCGCGGATCAGCCCGCTGCATGGCGTCCTCCCGTCACGTCGACGACGCCACGGGTCCTTCGATTCCGGCATCGCGGTCGGTATCCCGGCATCACGGGCGGCCCAGGTGTCTTCATCGACACACCACGCCGACCAGCCGAGGGCTCGCACTACCCTGTCAGCCATGGCAGCAGTGAGCAAGGTGTTCGTGGCCAGGCTCGCGGGCCTCGCGGTCCTCGGTCCCGACGGCGAGTCGATCGGGCGTGTGCGCGATCTCGTCCTGTCGTTGCGCTTCGACTCGGCGCCGCCGCGAGCACTCGGTCTGGCCGTCGAACTGAGCACCCGACGGCGCATCTTCGTGCCCATGTTGCGGGTCACCAGCATCGAACCGACATCGGTGAACCTCAACACCGGCACCGTCAGCATGCGTCGACTGAACCTGCGACCCGGCGAGTCGCTGGCGATCGGGCAGATCCTCGACAGCCGCGTCCAGGTCGTCGACCCCGACCTCCCCGAACTCGCCGGCGCCGACATGCACGTGGTGGATCTGGGGATCGAGCGCAACCGCACCCGCGACTGGGTCATCTCCCGGGTCGCCCTCCGCGGTACCCGTTCACGACTCGGCCGACGCGGCGAGACCCACGTGGTGGGGTGGTCGTCGGTACGCGGACTCACCCACAGCAGCCTCGAACAGCCCGGACAGGGTGTGACACAGGCACTCTCGCAGTTCGAGGGCATGCGCGCGGCCGACGTCGCCAACGCGCTGCGCGAACTGCCGTCCAAACGGCGCCAGGAGATCGCCGGCGCTCTCGACGACGAGCGACTCGCCGACGTCATCCAGGAGCTCCCCGTCGACGACCAGACCGAGTTGATCGGTCGGATGGAGGTCGATCGTGCTGCCGACGTCCTCGAGGCGATGGATCCCGACGACGCCGCCGACCTCCTCGGCGAGCTGCCCGACACCGAGGCCGAGGCCCTCCTGCAGCTGATGGACCCGGAGGAGTCCGCACCGGTGCGACGGTTGCTGTCGCACTCCCCCGACACCGCCGGCGGCCTGATGACACCCGAGCCGCTGATCGTCACGGCGAGCACCACCATCGCCGAGGCCCTCGCCCGGGCCCGCAACCCCGACCTCACCCCGGCGTCGGCCAGTCTGACGTTCGTGGTGCGTCCCCCGACGGCCACACCGACGGGCAAGTACCTCGGGTGCGTGCACCTGCAGGCGCTGCTGCGCGAACCGCCGGCCGACCTCGTCGGCGGAATCCTCGACACCGATCTCGCACGACTGGGACCCGAGGACTCGCTCGAGGCGGTCACCCGCTATTTCGCCACCTACAACCTGGTGTGCGGACCCGTCGTCGACGACGAGGGGCACCTCCTCGGCGCGGTCACCGTCGACGACCTCCTCGACCATCTCCTCCCCGAGGACTGGCGCGAGAACGAGAATTACGACGACGACACCGTCGTCGCACGCCGTACCAGGGTCCGGGGAGGTCTGTCGTGAGCCCCGATTCCGGAGCGAGGGGCGGACGCCGCCTCGACACCCCGACGAAGGGCCGTCGTCGCCTGCCGTTCCACCTCGACGCCGACATCGTCGGTGTGTACAGCGAACGTCTCGCCCGGTTCCTCGGCACGGGTCGCTACCTCGCGATCCAGACCGTGGTGGTGATCGTGTGGATCGCGCTGAACCTCGTGGCGCTGAGCATCCAGTGGGATCCCTACCCCTTCATCCTGCTCAACCTGGCCTTCTCGACCCAGGCCGCCTACGCCGCACCGCTGATCCTGCTGGCCCAGAACCGCCAGGAGAACCGCGACCGGGTGGCGCTCGAGGAAGACCGGATGCGCGCGGAGCAGACCAAGGCCGACACCGAGTTCCTGGCGCGCGAGCTCGCCGCGGTGCGTCTCGCCGTCGGTGACACCGTGACCCGCGACTACCTGCGGCGCGAACTCGACGACCTCCTCACCGAGTTGCGCGCGGCACTGCGCGACCCGGAGACCGCGGACGTGTCCGACACCGATCACCGTCGAAGCCCGCGTTCCTGACCGTTCGCCTCCCGCACGCTCGTCCCATATGTATCGTGGGTCACAGCCCGGTCCGGGGACGGTACCGACCGAGCACAGAACGACATGCCACCGTCGAAGTCGACTGTCCCGTCGGCGAACTCGTGTGTGAGAAAGCGGTACCCCTGTGCAGTCCCGAGGTGTCATCGACGCGGCTCTGGCCCGACAACGCGCCCGCGAGTCCGGTCGCCGGGGGCGTGCGGCGCGGCCCCCCATGAACGCCGGCCGCTACGTACCGATGGGTGTCGCGACACTGCTG
The DNA here is from genome assembly GCF_053345315.1 of Williamsia sp. M5A3_1d. Lineage (NCBI taxonomy): Bacteria > Bacillati > Actinomycetota > Actinomycetes > Mycobacteriales > Nocardiaceae > Williamsia > Williamsia sp. M5A3_1d. Next base: position 1,556,664 of record NZ_JBKEZX010000001.1, on the reverse strand, counting down.
GTCGGCGTCTTCGTCCTCGGTGCCGCGACCTCCAGCGCACAACGTCAACCCGCATCGGCCCTCGCGGCCGCCGAGGTGACCCCGGCCGCCGCGATCGTCGACGTCGGCCCCCGTTCGCTCGGCTTCGCCCCGCCCGCCGTGCCCGCAGGAGCCGCGGCGGGGGCGGGCGTCGTCGCCGCCGGTGTGCGCACCCTCGCACCCGCTCTCCCCTCGGGCCCGCTCGGGATCCCGGGGATCATGCTGCGCGCCTACAAGCTCGCCGCCGACCGCGTGGGCGCCGAGAACGCCACCTGCAAGCTGCCGTGGTTCCTCCTCGCCGGCATCGGCCGGATCGAGTCCGGGCACGCCGGCGACGGATCGGTCGACGCCTCGGGCACCACCATCAACCCCATCGCCGGTCCGGTCCTCGACGGCAGCCTCGCGGGCAACGCGGTCATCACCGACACCGACCGCGGTGCCATCGACGGCGACCCCACCCACGACCGGGCGATGGGTCCGATGCAGTTCATCCCCAGCACCTGGGCGGCCTGGGGATCCGACGCCAACGGCGACGGCCGGGCCGACCCGAACAACATCTTCGACGCCACGTACTCGGCGGGCCGGTACCTGTGCGCCGGGGTCAGCGACATCATGGCGCCGCAGCACCGCGTCGCCGCTGTCCTGCGGTACAACAACTCGCTCGAGTACGTCTCGAACGTGCTGACCTGGGCTCTGGCCTACGCGACGGGCGCGGTGCCCACCGCCTCGGTCCTCGAGGTCAAACGCCCTGCCCCGGCCACCCCCGCAGCTCCCGGCGCCCCGAACCCGCAGTCGGGCGCGCCGGGCCCCTCGGTGACCCCGGGCGCACCCGGGGCGACCACCCCGCCGCCGACCGCACGTCTGCGCGCGGTCAAGGCCGCCTTCGAGGTCCCGGCCACGATCGCGGTGACCTCGCCGGCCGGCCCGGTGTCGTGCACCGCCGACCTCACGGTGACCGTCGCGCCCGACGGCACGTCGGCGACCGTCAGCAGGGCCGTGCTGAGCGGCCCGAACCCGCTGTGCGGCATCGCCCGCACCGCCGCGCTCCCGTGGACCATCACGCCGACCGGTCCGACCGGCATCGAGATCGCCGGTGTGGGGGTCGACGCCCTCGGCACCCGATGTGGCCCGATCGGACTCGCGGGCGAGCTGAACGGCGCCCTGACCGCCGCCGCCCCGCCTTCCGGACCGTGCGTGATCCGCTCGCTCACCCTGCGCCCCACGCCGTCGCTGGCCATCGCGCAGTAGAACCGCGTCGCCCGCTCGCCCACCGGCGGCGAAGGGGGCCGCCACCCAGCGGATACGCTGGGTGGCGATGAACGACGACACCGAATCCGCGATCCGCACCGCCCTGGCGAAGGTGACCGACCCCGAGATCGGGAAACCGATCACCGACCTCGGCATGCTGAAGTCGGTGACCGTGGCCGCCGACGGCAGCGTCGACATCGGGATCTACCTCACGACGTCGGGCTGCCCCCTGCGTACCGAGATCACCGAGCGTGTCACCACCGCCGCCTCCGACGTCCCCGGCGTCGGCGCGGTGCGCGTGGAACTCGACGTGATGGACGACGCGCAGCGCACCGAACTCCGCAAGTCGTTGCGCGGCGACCGTGCCGAACCGGTGATCCCGTTCGCCCAACCCGGATCGCTGACCCGCGTGTACGCCGTCGCCTCGGGCAAGGGCGGAGTCGGCAAGTCGAGCGTCACGGTGAACCTCGCCGCCGCCCTCGCCGAGCGCGGCCTCACCGTGGGTGTCCTCGACGCCGACATCTACGGCCACTCGGTGCCGCGCATGATGGGCAACGACGCCAAGCCCACGCAGGTCGAGAAGATGATCATGCCGCCCATGGCGCACGGCGTGAAGTTCATCTCCATCGCCCAGTTCACCAGTGGCAACACCCCGGTCGTGTGGCGTGGACCGATGCTGCACCGCGCCCTGCAGCAGTTCCTCGCCGACGTCTACTGGGGCGATCTCGACGTGCTGCTCCTCGATCTGCCGCCGGGCACCGGCGACATCGCCATCTCCATCGCGCAGCTCATCCCCGGGGCGGAGATCCTCGTCGTCACCACCCCGCAGCAGGCCGCCGCCGAGGTCGCCGAGCGCGCCGGCGCGATCGCCCTGCAGACACGCCAGAAGATCGCCGGCGTGGTGGAGAACATGTCGTGGATGGAACTGCCCGACGGCAGCCGCATCGAACCGTTCGGTTCCGGCGGCGGCGCACTGGTGGCCGAACGACTCACCCGCGCGGTCGGATCCGACGTCGCGCTGCTGGGCTCGATCCCGCTGGAGACGGCGCTGCGCGAGGGCGGGGACAACGGTGTGCCTCTCGTGCTGTCCGATCCGACGTCCCCCGCCGGAGCAGCGCTGCGTGAGGTGGCGCAACGTCTCGCCGTCCGTCGCCGGGGACTCGCGGGGATGTCGCTGGGCATCGACACCGCGCGTAACGCCTGACCTTCTCCGCGGTCTCCGACCGCTACGTGGCGTCCCAGTCGACGACCGAGCGCTTCGTGGGCTGATCCGTCGACGTCGTCCCGGCCTTGGGCGCTGCCGGCTTCGACATATCGGGTGAGGCCTTCTTGGTCAGTGACGGGCCGTGACCGTCGGTCGTCAGCGACGGTGCCGGGGTCGGGTTGATCTCGGGCATCGGCGCCGAGACGGGTTTGATCCGGGTGTCGTCGAAGTCGCCGGAGAAGAACGAGTCGTCGCCGTCGAGCAGATGTTTGGTGATCAGCGACCGCGGCGTCATCCCGCGCAGCTCGTTGAGATCGGCCAGCGGTTTGCGGAAGTCCTCGAACTCCGGTCCCAGATCGTCCTTGAGCTGATTGGTCGCCCCCGCCGCGTACTCGCGGACCTGACGCAGCGACTTCATCGTCCAGCTGACGGCACCCGGCAGGCGCTCCGGTCCGAGGATGACCAGACCGGCCACCAGGAGTACCAGGAGCTCGCCCCATCCGACGCTGCTGAACACAGTTGCAGGCTACTCAGTCGGCCGCGGGTGTGATGGACGCGGTGAAGGTCCGGCCGTCGCGCCAGTAGGCGAACGGCACCGACCTGCCGATGGTCGAGGTGCGTACCGCGACCGTGAGCTCGTCGGCGCCGTCGATCGGCCGGTTGTCGAACTCGGTGATGACGTCACCTTCGCGCAGACCTGCGCCCGCCGCCGGTGAACCGCCGACGATGTTGCCGATCCGGGCGCCGAGCACCTTGTCGTTGCGCACCGAACTCGCGCTGACGCCGATCTGGGCGTGGGTCACCTTGCCGGTGTCGATGAGGGACTGCGCCACTGATCGCGCCTCGTCGATCGGGATCGCGAAGCCCAGCCCGATGGACCCCCCGCCGGGCACGAGGCCGGCGGTGTTGATCCCGACCACGCGGGCGTTGTCATCGACCAGCGGCCCGCCGGAGTTGCCCGGGTTGATCGCGGCGTCGGTCTGGATGCCGTCGATCACCGCGTCGGTGTCCGACGTGTCGTCCGGGCGCAGCGGTACCGCCCGATTCGTCGCACTCACGATCCCGCTCGTCACGGTCCGGTCGAGACCCAGCGGGGAACCGAACGCGATGACCTCCTGGCCGATCTCGAGATCGGCGGAGTTCCCCAGCGAGGCGACGGTGAGGTTGTCGACGCCGTCGACCTTGATCACCGCGAGATCGGTCCGGATGTCGCGGCCCACGATGCGGGCGGGGACGCGCTGGCGGTCGAAGAACGTCACCTCGAGCGACGCACGCTCGGTGGCCGCCTGGGAGATGACGTGGTTGTTGGTGACGATGTAGCCGGACTTGTCGAGGACGACCCCGGAGCCGGTGCCGATCGAGTTGGCGGTCCGCACGTTGATCGCGACCACCGCCTTCTCCACCGCCTGGGCGACCTGTGCGACGCGTCCACCGCCGGCGCGGGGGGCGTTGCCGCCGTCGCCGAGCGAGACGGTGCTCGAGTGCAGGGGTGGCACGACCTCGGCGGTCAGGCGGCCGAACAGACCGCCCACGAGTCCGACGGCGAGCGCGACCACGGCGAGGATCGTCAGCGCACGCCAACTGACGATGCGGTCGAAGAGAAGTTCACGGACGCCGAGCTTGGCGGCGGGCAGCACCGGCTTCGGTGCGGCCGTGGTGGCCAACGCCGGTGCGTCCAGACCGGCCACGCTGGCCGGGTCGCGCCACGGATCAGCAGCTTTCTCCGGCGCGACGGTCTCGCCGTACCGCGAATCGGGATCGCGCTGCACGGCCCCGTCGGCGCCGGGCGGGCGGGAGAACGCCTCACGCAGAACGGGATCGGGCGCACCGACCACAGGTTGCACGGCCCGGGCCCGTTGATTCTCCGGCGCGGCGAACGAACCGTCGACCCCGGCCGGGCGCCCGAACACCGCTGCGGTCTGCGGCGACACCGGAGAATGCCGACCCTGCCGCGGGATCGCGCCCGGATCGGGCTTCGAGACGTTCACCGACGGCACATCCGAGGACGTCTCCGCGGAGTCGTCGGGGGTAGGTGGGGTCATCGCGTCGTGCCCGCGACCGCCGGGATCACCGATGTCGCCAGCGGCTCGGTCGATGCACCGGGAAACCCGGGGCCGACAGCGGCCCCCCGCGGCCCGGGGCGCCGCGATCGGCGTCGTGCGCACGCTCCAAGGCGCTGCGCAGGTCGATCTCCCGACTCGGGATGTCGGTCAGCGCGCCCAACAGCCCCAGGGGCATCGTGATGTCGGCGCAACCGCGCAGCGCCGTACGCGCGGCGGCCTGCGCGTCGACCTCGGCGGCGCACTCGGCGCAGGCGGCGATGTGGCGCGCGGCGCGAAGATGTGCGTTCATACGCAACTCGCCGTCGACGTAGGCCGCGACAGCCTCGGTGGCCAGATGATCGGTGGGGGCGAACGAACGCCCACCGGTCGAACCGGGCGCACGGTAGTCGGTGTTCGGCGACAGCGACGACGACGCCGGGCGGCGCGGCGTCCGGCGGTCACGATCGCGTGGATCCGCGCCGCGTGGGGCCGGATCGCCAGGATTCGGGCCGAACGGACCTCGTATCCGGTCCACGGTCATCACCCCTTCGAGTCGGCGGTCTCTCACGGTCGAACCCGAGAGCGACGAGCTGCGGGCGTGCCCCACGATAGCGAAAGCTCTCGGCGGTGTCGTGTGTGTCCGGCACCGACGGGACAACGATCACCACCCCCCGCGGGTTCCCGCCGGACGGGACCCGTCCGGCGCGCACGTCAGATCGAGGTGGTGACCGAACGGCTGCTCGTGTGGCCGTTCGCCGCGAGATGGTCGCGGATCGCCTGCCGACCACGGTGGATGCGGCTGCGGACCGTCCCCAGCTTCACACCGAGCGTCGTCGCGATCTCCTCGTACGACAATCCCTCGATGTCACACAGGACGACCGCCGCACGGAATTCCGGTGCCAACGCGTCGAGGGCCTGCTGGAGGTCGGGGTCGAGGTTGGCGTCGTCGTAGGCCCGGCCCGGGTCGGGCGCCGAGCCGGGGACACGCTCGTAGTCCTCGGGCAGCGCCTCCATCCGGATCTTCGCGCGACGTCGCACCATGTCGAGGAACAGGTTGGTGGTGATGCGGTGCAACCAGCCCTCGAACGTGCCGGGACGGTAGTTCGACAATGACCGGAAGACCCGGATGAAGGTCTCCTGCGTCAGGTCCTCGGCATCGTGCTGATTGCCCGACAACCGGTAGGCCAGGCGGTAGACGCGGTCGGCGTGCTCGCGGACCAGCTCGTCCCAGGACGGCATGAGCGAGCCGTCACCGGTCTCGTCGAACCGGGCGGTGCCCGAACGCTCCCGCACGGCGACATCGGTGGGCGCGACGGCCTCGACCGTGGCCTGTGTCTGATCCGCGGTGTCGGCGGATCGGGGAGTTTCGGTCATGTGCGCGGCTCCACTTCCTCTCGGGGTCGACGCGCGGGGTGTCATCTCTCGGGAGAACCTCGTGGTGACCCGGGATGTTCCCGGACCGACGCGGTCCGCGGTGACCCGCGGTGACGATCGCTGTGTCGTTGCCCATGACTCTGGTACATCGGGGTGTGCAGGCCGTATGAGTGGCCTGAGCGTTGCCTGAGAGTCACGATGAGGCGCTCGTCGCGGCGCCGACGACCCGCGGTCGCCACGCGCGACGAACCCAGACCTCACCGACCGGACGACGTCGGCGGTTAACCTGTCCCCGTGTCCGACACCCCCGGTGACCAGCCGACCGACCCACCGACCCGCGACCCGGCCCATGAATCGCTCCGCGACCCGGCCCATGAATCGCTCCGCGATTACGCAGAATCGGCGATCGCCGAGGACGACACCCTCCTCGCCGCCCGCGAGCGCGCCCACGAACTGGGAGCCGCCACCGTCTCCCCCGCCGTCGGTGCGACGCTGTGCCTGCTGACCCGGCTGACCGATGCCCGCAACGTGGTCGAGATCGGGACCGGTGCCGGCGTCAGCGGTCTGTGGCTGCTCGCCGGGATGCGCGGCGACGGGGTTCTCACGACCATCGACCCCGACTCCGAACACCAGCGGGCGGCCAGGGTCGCCTTCGCCGCCGCGGGCGTCGCCGCGTCCCGGACCCGATTGATCAACGGCCGCGCCGCCGACGTGCTGCCGCGCCTCGCCGACGCGTCCTACGACGTCGTGTTCGTCGACGGCGCCGTCATCGACCAACCGCGCTACGTCACCGAGGGACTCCGGCTCCTGCGCCCCGGCGGTGTGCTGCTGGTGCACGACGCCACCGCCGACGGGAGGATCGCCGACCCGGCACAGACCGATCCCGAGACCTCGGCCGCGCGCACCGCGGCGCTGATGATCTCCGAGGACGACGGCCTGCTGCCGGTGGTCATCCCGCTCGGCCGCGGCCTGCTGGCCGCCGCGCGCACCGCGCCGACCGACGACGCATGACCCACGCCGTCGGGGGTGGGCACACCTAGGGCGAGGGCACCAACTCGGTGAGTTCCGGGTATTTCGGCGACATGTCGTCGCCGCGCGACCTACCTCGCAGGCGGCGCCCGATCCACGGCGCGGCCGCCTGGGTTGCCCACTGGCGGTTGCCCTTCCGCCGTTGCCCGGCCGAGATCTGCTCTGCGGGGCCGAAGGTGACCGGGACGAGGTCGTGTGCGACGCCGAGGGATTCCAGGACGCGGATCGCCATCTGGTGATGACCGGCCGGTGAGAGATGCATCCGGTCGAACTCCCACATCCGTCGGTCGGCGAACTCCCGCATCCTCCAGAAGTCGACCAGATGCACCCCGCGGCGATCGGCGATCTCGCGCAGGAGTTCGTTGTAGATCGCGAAACGTCCACGCAGAGCAGCGAACAACGGCCGCGCCGCGGTGTCGAAGGCGGTGAACGTGAACACGAGTGCACCGCTGTCGACGAGCGCGCCGATCGCGGAGTCGTAGCGCGCCATGAGGTCGTCGATGTCGACCGACGGCCGCAGCAGATCGTTGACACCCGCACAGATCGCCACCAGATCCGGCGTCATGCGCAGCGCCGGGTCGAGCTGATCGGTCACCACCGGGCCCAGCAGCTTCCCGCGGATCGCGAGGTTCGCGTAGCGCAGCGGTTCATCGCCGCGCCGTGCCGCGCGACGCGCGAGAACCTCCGCGGTGCGATCCGCCCATCCACGGACACCGTTGGGGCACAGCGGTTCGTCGTCGCCGACGCCCTCGGGGAACGAATCCCCCACGGCGACGAACCGCGCGACGGGTCGTCCCGGATCGATCGTCGGTCGCGTCATCACACGTCGGTGGAGAACCGCACCCCGCCGTCGGGGATCGTGACCCCCGGCCACACCCGCGCGCCGCGGAGCAGCTCACAACGCGCGCCGATGTCGGCGCCGTCACCGATCACCCCGTCGCGCACCAGGGCCCGCGGACCGATGCGGGCGCCGAACCCGATGATGCTGCGCTCCACCACCGCTCCGGCCTCGATCACCGCGCCGTCGAAGACCACGGCGCCGTCGAGTCGCGCCCGGGCGCCGATCTCTGCTCCCCGACCGACGACCGTGCCGCCGACGAGAACCGCTCCGGGCGCGACACCGGCGCCCTCGTGCACCAACGACTCACCACGGGTCCCGGACAGGGCGGGCGACGGTGCGATCCCCCGCACGAGGTCGGCCGAACCCTGCACGAAGTCCTCCGGGGTCCCCATGTCGCGCCAGTAGCCGGTGTCGACGTGGGCGTGGACGTGTCTGCCGTGCGCCAGCAGCCCCGGGAACACCTCGCGTTCCACCGAGACCGGGCGGCCGGTGTCGATCTCCTCGATCACCGACCGCTTGAAGACGTAGCAGCCCGCGTTGATCTGATCGGTCGGCGGGTCCTGGGTCTTCTCGAGGAAGGCCGTGACGCGACCGTCGTCGTCGGTCGGGACGCAGCCGAACGCACGCGGGTCACCGACGCGCACCAGGTGGATCGTCACGTCGGCACCCGACGAGTGGTGGGTGTCGAGGACCGCGCCGACGTCGGTGCCGCCCAACACATCCCCGTTGAACACCAGGATCGTGTCCGCGGTGAGCTCGGAGAGCACGTTGCGGATCGCGCCGCCCGTGCCCAGGGGCTCGGTCTCGGTCACGTACGACAGATGCATGCCGAGCTTCGAACCGTCACCGAAGTGCTGTTCGAACACCTCGGCCTTGAAGGACGTGCCGAGCACCACGTCGGTGATCCCGGCCGCACCGATGCGCGACAGCAGGTGGGTCAGGAACGGCATGCCGGCGGTGGGCAGCATCGGCTTGGGTGCCGAGAGGGTGAGCGGCCGGAGCCTGGTTCCCTTGCCGCCCACCAGGATCACGGCCTGGACGCCGCCGCCCGACGTGCCGGTGTGCGTGATGTCGCCATCGGTCGGTGCCACTCATGCCTCCATCGTGGGTGGTTCAACTGCGTTCACAGTAGGCGAGTCCGTCCGGTTTCTCGCGGCTCGGCGGGCCGACGCCACCGCCACCTTCGACCGGACCCACAGGCCCGCCCCGAGCCCTGCGCGCAACGGCGCCCACCGGGAGCCGGGGTGGCGATCGGCCTGGAAGCGGTAGGCGCTCTGATGGTGCGCGGGCAGCATGAGTTCGGGGTGTTCACCGGCGACGTGGCCTTTGCGGTGGATCACCTCGGCGCTGGGTGCGTAGACGTTGAGCCAGCCGGCGCGCGCCAGGCGGTCGCCGAGGTCGACGTCCTCCATGTACATGAAGTAGCGGGAGTCGAACCCGTCGATGGAATCGAAGGCCGCTCGACGCAACAACAGGCACGAACCCGACAGCCACCCGACGGTCCGTTCGACGATGTCGGCGTCCTGCTGGCGGTAGGCGGTGGTCCAGGGGTTGGATTTCCACACCTTGCCCAGGACGGCGTGGCCGGTGCCCGACACCAGGTCGGGGACGCGTCGTGCCGACGGGTAGACGGTGCCGTCGGGTTCGCGGATCAGCGGACCGATCGATCCGGCGCGCGGGTGCCGCCGGGCGACGGCGAGCAGTTCGTCGATCGCCCCTGGCGTCCATTCGACATCGGGGTTGGCCACGATCACGTACTCGACCGCCGGGTCGACCTCGGCCACCGCACGATTCGCGGCACCTCCATAACCGATGTTGGCGCCGGTGTCGACGAGGGTGACGTTGTCGAAGTCGCGCTCGGCGGTCTCGGGGGCGCCGTCGGTCGAGCCGTTGTCGGCGATGATCACCCGATGATGGACGGTTGTCGCGGTGCGCAGGCTGCGAAGGAATGCGGCGAGATGGTCCCCCGACGAATAGGTCACGGTCACCACGGCCAGGTCAGTCACGGGGCAAGGGTAACCAACCGTCGCCGAACCACCGTCCGGGCGGGTTCTCAGATGCTCGGCGCTGCCACGCCGTCGGCGGCGAGGGCCGCGATGAGCCCGGCACGCCAGTCACGCAGGGGTGGCAGACCGGCCGCCGCCCACGAGCGACCCGAGAGCACCGAATAGGGGGGCCGGGGTGCGGGGCGCGGGAATGCCGCGGTCGTGGTGGGGGTCACACGCTCCGGATCGGCGCCCACCCCGGCGAACACCGCGCGAGCCAGGTCGAACCACGAGCAGCTCCCGGCGTTGGTCGCGTGCAGCGTCGCACCGGTGATGTCGGGGCGGTCGGCGAGGGCGAGCAGTCCGGCCGCGAGATCGACCGCGTAGGTGGGTGATCCGACCTGATCGTCGACCACCGACACCGTGTCGCGCTGTGCCTCCAGGCGGCGCATCGTCGCGACGAAATCACTGCCGCCGAGGGCTCCGGTGTAGACCCAGGCGGTGCGCACGATGGTCGCGCGGGGGTCGATCCGGGCGACCGCACGTTCCCCGGCGAGCTTGGTGCGGCCGTAGACCGACGCCGGCGACGCGTCGGGGTCGAGATCGTCGGGTTCGAGCGGCGTCCTGTCCTCCGTACGCGCCCCACTCGAGGACACCCCGCCCGAGAACACGTAGTCGGTGGACAGGTGGATCAGGCGTGCACCGTGCCGGGCGGTCGCCCGTGCGAGGTTCGCCGGGCCGACCTCGTTGCCCAGACGGGCCGCCTCGATGTCGGTCTCGGCCGCGTCGACCGCCGTGTGGGCCGCGCAGTTGACGACGACGTCGCCGGAGGTGAGGTCGGCCAGGGCGAGGTCCACCCGCTCGGCGTCGGCGATGTCGATGTCGTCGCGCCCCATGGCCACGGCGGCCGGTCCGGCGGCCAACAGTCTCCCGACCTGCCCGCCCGCGCCGATCACGATGAGACGGCCTCGACCGTCCGCGCCGTTCTGTGTCTCGATGGTCACCGGTCGACCTCGTCCCCTCGTTCGACTGTCACATCGCCGGGGCACGACCCCCGTGTCCCGCGACCGAGCGTATCGGCACACCACCGACATCACCGGCCGACGCGGACGCGGGCAGATCGGAGCCGAAGGCGCGGCGTTGCGCTCCCCGGTTCGCCGGTCCTTCGCGACTACCGTGAGATCGGATCCGTTGGTCCCACCCGCCCCACCCGTCGCACCACCGAGAGGACCACGTGCATCAGCCACCCGACGACCCCCGTGGTCGTCGTGCCGCCCCCCGGCGCGGTGGTCCGCCCGCCGATCGCCGCGCGCGAGCGGCAGGGCCGCGGGCCGGCGCTCCGCGCAGCACGGCTCCCGGTGCTCCGCGCACCACGACTCCCGGTGCCGGTGCCGGTGCTCCCGCACCACGCGCCTCCGCGCGACCCGCGGCGAAGACCTCCTCCGCCGGCACCCGTCGGCCCGTCGCACCCACGCCGGACGGCGCCGCGGTGCGCCGCGGACCGATGGCCGGACGATTGGTCATCGCGCTCGCCTCGGTCGCGGTGCTCGTGCTCACCGGGTACGCCTGGAACGGCATCACCGGTCTCGAGGACAACGTCACCCGTCTCGGTGGGCTGTCGCTGGGGTCGGGCAAGGACGGCGCCGTCGACATCCTCATGGTGGGGACCGACTCGCGAACCGACGCCCAGGGCAACCCGCTGTCGCCGGCCGAACAGGCGAAGCTGCACGCGGGCGACGAGGTCGCCACCAACACCGACACCATCCTGTTGATCCGCATCCCCAACGACGGCTCGTCGGCCACGGCCATCTCGATCCCGCGCGACTCCTATGTCGACGTACCGGGGATCGGGATGAGCAAGATCAACGCCGCCTACGGCGCGACGAAGGAGGCCCGCCGCGAGGCCCTCGTCGAGTCGGGCACATCGCCGGAGCAGGCCCAGACCGAGTCGACCGTCGCGGGACGCAAGGCGCTCATCGACACCGTCGCGAAGCTCACCGGGGTGCAGGTCGACCACTACGCCGAGGTCGGTCTGGTCGGGTTCGTGCTGCTCACCGACGCCGTCGGCGGGGTCGACGTCTGCTTGAAGAACCCCGTGGACGAGCCTCTGTCGGGCGCGCGGTTCCGCGCGGGCAAGCAGGTGCTCGACGGCGCGCAGGCCCTGAGCTTCGTCCGCCAGCGCCACGACCTCCCGCGCGGCGACCTCGACCGCATCGTGCGGCAGCAGGTCTTCATGGCGTCGCTGGCCCAGAAGGTGCTCTCGGCGGGCACACTCACCAACCCCGGCAAGCTGTCCGACCTCGAGCAGGCCGTGTCACGGTCGATCGTGATCGACGACAACTGGGACATCCTCAAGTTCGTGGAGCAACTCAAGGACCTCACCGGCGGCAAGGTGAAGTTCGCCACCATCCCGGTGACCGACGAACAGGGGTGGAGCGAAGACGGTCAGCAGTCGGTGGTCACCGTGAACCCCGTTGCGGTTCAGCGGTTCACGAAGGCGCTGTTGACGAAACCGGCCGCCGGTCGTCTCGACCGCGCCGACTACACCGTCGACGTCGTCAACGCCGGTTCGGTCGACGGGCTGGCCACCAACGTCTCGAACATCGCGACCAGCCGCGGGTTCCTGCGCGGCACCACCGGCAACGCCTCGAGCCCCGACGCCACGAGCGCGGTGATGACGTCGGAACGCAACGCCGCCGCGACCGATCTCGCCCGCCAGATGGGTGGCCTGCCGGTGCAGGTCGATCCTTCGATCCCCGCCGGCCACCTCAAGCTGATGCTCACCGACGCCTACACCGGTCCGGGGTCGATCACCGACACCGGCGCACAGCCGGGCAGCGCCGACACCGCCGCGACACCGGCGGGCGTGACCTCCACATCGACCACCACCCCGCCGATCACGGCGTCGGGGTCGGGCCCGGCCTGCGTCAACTGATCTCGGTTCTCCCCCACCCGGCCCAGCGAACAGGATCACCACCATGAGCAACCGTCCCGCGACCGTCACCGACGCGGTGCTGGGTCCGGCTCTGGCCACCGATCCGGCGAGCCCGCTGTTCACGTTCTACGACGACGACTCAGGAGAACGTACCGAGCTGTCCACACTGACCGCGGTGAACTGGGCGGCCAAGACGGCGAACTTCCTGCGCGACGAGATCGGGGTGGCGCCCGGCGACCGGGTGGCCGTCGACCTGCCCGAGCACTGGCAGACGTTCACTATCCTGCTCGGCGCCTGGTGGGCCGGTGCCGAGGTGGTGCTGGGCGCCGATCGATCGGCATCGGTGGTGTTCTGCGCCCGCGACCGACTCGACGCGCACGGCGACATCGACGAGGTCGTGGTCGCCCCACTCGACCCGTTTGCGCTCCCGAGCGCCGGCCTGCCGATCGGTGTGACCGATTTCGGGTCCGGCGTCCGCGTGCACGGTGACCAGTTCGCGCCGATCGTGGGCGGGCCCGCCGCCCTGGGCGGACACTCCGTCGCCGACATCGTCGCCGCGGCCCGCGAACAGGCGGCGGCCGACGGCATCGCCGCCGGTGCGCGCGTGATGTCGACCTGCCACTGGGACACCGCCGACGGCCTCATCCGCGGCGTGCTCGCGGCTCCGGTCGTCGGCGCCAGTCTCGTACACGTCGCCCATGCCGACGCCGGTGCGATGGCGGGCCGTGCCGACACGGAAAAGGCGACCATCGCACTGTCGTGAGATGGTCGCCCGTGTCCGTCGTGGTGGCGCCCCGTGTGGCGGGAGCCGGTGTCAGCGCAGCAGCGCGCGCGACATCACCACACGTTGGATCTGGTTGGTGCCCTCGTAGATCTGAGTGATCTTGGCGTCGCGCATCATCCGCTCGACCGGGAAGTCGCGGGTGTATCCGGCGCCGCCGAACAGCTGTACCGCGTCGGTCGTGACCGACATCGCGACGTCGGAGGCGAAACATTTCGACGCCGAGGAGATGAAGCCGAGGTTGGGCTCGCCGCGTTCGGCGCGTGCCGCCGAGGTGTAGACCATCAGACGCGCGGCCTCCACCTTCATGGCCATGTCGGCGATCATGAACTCGACGCCCTGGAACTGCGAGATCGTCTTGCCGAACTGCTTGCGCTCCTTGACGTACTCGATCGTCTTGTCGAGTGCGCCCTGCGCGATGCCGACCGCCTGCGCACCGATCGTCGGGCGGGTGTGGTCGAGGGTCAGCAGCGCGGTCTTGAAGCCGGTGCCCTCCTCGCCGATCAGTCGGTCGGCGGGGATCTCGCAGTTCTCGAAGTACAGCTCGGCCGTCGGCGACCCCTTGATGCCGAGCTTGCGCTCGTAGCCGCCGGTGGAGAAACCCGGATCGTCCTTGTGGACCATGAACGCCGAGATGCCGTTGGAGCCCTGCTCGGGGTCGGTCACGGCCATGACGGTGTACCAGGTCGACTTGCCGCCGTTGGTGATCCACGCCTTGCCGCCGTTGAGGACCCAGCCCTCCGAGGTCTTCTTGGCTCGGGTGCGCATCGAGGCGGCGTCGGAACCGGCCTCACGCTCGGACAGGCCGTAGGAGGCGAGCAGACCACCCGAGGCGATGTCGGGGAGAACCTGCTTCTTGAGATCGTCGGAGCCGCTGAGGATCAGACCCATGGTGCCGAGCTTGTTCACCGCGGGGATCAGCGACGCCGAGGCGTCGACGCGCGCGACCTCCTCGATCACGATGCAGGCCGCGACCGAATCACCGCCCTGCCCCTCGAACTCCTCGGGGACGTGGATCGCGTTGAAGCCCGAGGCGTTGAGCGCATCGAGGGCCTCCTGCGGGAAGCGCGAGTTCTCGTCGACGTCGGCCGCGTACGGCTCGATCTCCTTCTCCGACAACGCGCGGATGGCCTCGCGCAGCGCCTCGTGCTCCTCCGGCAGCGCGAAGAGGTCGAAATCGGGGTTGCCGGACATGTCGGTCTCCTCAGATCTGGTGTGGCTGCTCTCCATGCTAGCCCTCGACCGGATGGGTGTTACCGGGCGGTAACCGCCGCGACCCTGGTGTGACGGCACACACTCTGCGACGCTTGCGCGATGCACACAGCCAGTCGGGAGCACCCGTGACGAACGACTCCCTCGCCGACTTCGAACGCATCGAGTTCTCCGCCGAGGGACGCACCGCGCCGGTGTACCGGATCGGATCGGGGCCCGCGGTCATCGTCATCTCGGAGATGCCGGGCATCACCCCCGCGGTGGCGGGTCTCGCCCGCACGGTCGCCGGTGTGGGTCTGACCGCGGTGATGCCGCACCTGTTCGGCGTCGACGGCAAAGACCCGCTCGACGCGCGCATCCCCGCCCTCGGCGCCGTCGCGACGATCGCCCGCGCCATCGTCCCGGCCTGCATCAGCCGCGAGTTCACGGTGCTCGCGACCGGTAGGTCGTCGCCGGTGGTGCGGTGGTTGCGCGCCCTGGGCGCGGCCGAACACACCCGATGCGGAGGTCCGGGCATCGGCGCGGTCGGCATGTGTTTCACCGGGGGCTTCGCGCTCGCCATGGCCGCCGACGACCGCCTGATCGCGCCGGTGCTCTCGCAGCCGTCGCTGCCGTTCGCCGCCACCCCCGGCCGTGCCCGCACCATCGACATCTCCCCCGCCGATCTCGCGACGGTCAAGAATCGTTGCGCCACCGGCGATCTCGGGGTCCTGGGGCTACGGTTCGCGGGCGATCGAGCCTGCCCGCCCGCTCGCTTCCGCTGGCTCGCCGAACAACTCGGCGACGCGTTCACCGCGATCGAGATCCCCGACGACGCGGCCAATCCCGACGCGCTGGCCCCGCCGCACTCCGTGCTCACCGAACATCTCGTCGACGCACCCGGCGAACCGACGCGCGCGGCGCTCGACGAGGTGCTCGACCTCTTCCGACGACGACTGCTGTCCACCGGATAGCCGACGGCGGGAACGCCGATCAGTCGCCGATGAGGGTGCGACGCAGCGCCGCGTCCTTCTCGAGGACCATCTGTTCGAGGTTGCGCTGAAATGCCTGCATGCGGGCCAGCAGAACCGGATCGGCGGTGGCGATGATGCGCACCGCGAGCAGCCCGGCGTTGCGGGCCCCACCGATCGACACCGTGGCGACCGGGACACCGGCGGGCATCTGGACGATCGACAGCAGTGAGTCCATACCGTCGAGGTACTTCAGCGGCACCGGGACACCGATGACCGGGAGCGGGGTGGCCGAGGCGACCATCCCCGGCAGATGCGCGGCGCCGCCGGCGCCGGCGATGATCACCGAGATGCCCCGGTCGGCGGCCCCGGCCGCGTAGTCGAGCATGCGCTGCGGGGTGCGGTGCGCCGAGACGACGCCCACCTCGAAGGGCACCTCGAACTCGGCGAGTGCCTCGGCGGCGGCCTCCATCGTCGGCCAGTCGGAGTCACTGCCCATGATGAGGCCCACGCGGGGACCCGACGGACTCGAACCGGCCGGATCGGGAGCGGTCGGTGCAGGCCGGCCCGTGTCATCCATCGTGGTCATCTCCGGATCCATCCCGCCCATGTTCATCCCACCGGATTCATCCTGCCCCATGTTCATCCCACCCGTCGGTCCACACTGCGGTCGACATCCAGTGTGCCGCCCGCTCGGCACGTTCGCGTACGCCCTCGACGGTGTCGCCGGGCGCACCGACGATGTTGACGTGGCCGATCTTGCGGTCGGGCCGTTCACCTTTCGCGTACAGGTGCACGTGGGCGTCGGGCATCCGGGCCATCAAGTGGTGGCACCGCTCGTCCATCGACATCGACGGCGTCGAGGCTGCGCCGAGGATGTTGGCCATCACCGTCACCTCCGCGCGGGCACGGGTGTCACCCAACGGATAGTCCAGGACCGCGCGCAGGTGCTGCTCGAACTGCCCGGTCACCGCCCCGTCCATCGACCAGTGACCGCTGTTGTGGGGACGCATCGCCAGCTCGTTGATCGACAGCGTGCCGTCGGCGGTCTCGAAGAGCTCCACCGCCATCACCC
This sequence comes from Williamsia sp. M5A3_1d, assembly GCF_053345315.1. Lineage (NCBI taxonomy): Bacteria > Bacillati > Actinomycetota > Actinomycetes > Mycobacteriales > Nocardiaceae > Williamsia > Williamsia sp. M5A3_1d. The sequence goes on along the minus strand of NZ_JBKEZX010000001.1, from coordinate 1,539,970 downwards.
CCACGACACCGAGTTCGTCGGCGAGTCGCAGGGCGATCTTCTGCGCGTGGGCGGCCAGGTCGTCGGAGAGCTCCGGCGCGGGCGCGATCACGACCGCGCACTGCCCGTTGCGCTGCACCGTCTCCACGACCGGCCACACCGCACCCTGACCGAACGGCGACCGCGCCACCATCGCCGACAGTTCACGACGCATCGCCACGCGCGCCTCGGCCAGCAGCGGCGTGCCCTCGGCGACCGATCGCGTCAGGACCGCGACGGCCTCGGAGATGTCGTCGGGCATCCACACGCCGCGGCCGTCGTACCCGCCGCGGATGGCCTTGAGCACGACGCGGCCGTCATGACGTGCGGAGAACTCACGCAACGTCGCCTCGGCGTCGGGGCCGTCGAGATCGACGAAGTCGGGAACCGGCAGCCCCATCTCCGACAGGCGATGGCGCATCACCGACTTGTCCTGCGCGTGGACGAGCGCCTCGGGCGGCGGCAGCACGGTGACACCGTCGGCGACCAGCGCGTGCAGATGTTCGGTCGGCACACCCTCGTGATCGAAGGTGACCGCGACCGCACCGGAGGCGACCCGTCGCAGGTCCTCGAGGTCGTCGTGCGAACCGAGCACGACGTCGGGGGTGACGAGCGCCGCGGGGTCGTCGGCCGACGCCGCCAACACCCGCAGTCGCTGCCCCAGCGCGATCGCGGCCTGATGCGTCATCCGCGCGAGCTGACCCCCACCGATCATCGCCACCGTCGGCAACGCGCGCGGCTCGCCCGCGACGGCGCGCGGCACTGTGTTCTCACCCGTCGACTCTTCGCTCACGGCTGACCATGGTGTCACGTCCGGCCATGTCGGCGCCCACACACGCCCCACCGGCGGGTCGACCACAGACGGCGCAGTTCAGCGCGACGATGACGATGTTTCGCCGATCGTTTCGTACACTCGACCCTTGTGTCGACCATCGACGGGCTCATCGCCCGTACCCCGGCGCCGATCCGGCGACTGGCGCTCCGCCATCACGAACTGATCAAGTTCGCGATGGTCGGCGGCACCACGATGGTCTTCGACATGGCCATCTTCTACTCGTTGAGTCTCACGGTCCTCGAGCAGAAGCCGGTGATCGCCAAGGTCATCTCGGGCACGCTCGCGACCGTGTTGAGCTACGTCCTCAACCGCGAGTGGGCGTTCAAGAACCGTGGTGGCCGCGAGACCCACCACGAGGCGCTGCTGTTCTTCGTCATCAGCGGGATGGGTGTGGTCCTGCAGGCCGCTCCCCTGTTCATCGCCAACAACCTGTTCGACGTGCGCAACCATGCGAGCGTCGCCGCCCTCGTGGTCATCGACTTCATCCTCGGATACGTCATCGGCAACATCCTGCAGATGGTGTTCCGTTTCTGGGCGCTGCGGAAGTTCGCCTTCCCCGAGACCCGAGGCGACGAGGACGCCGAGATCGAGGCACTCGCCACCGGTCAGGTGACCGTCGGCGACGCCGACCCCGACGCACTCGGTCGTCGCTGACCCCCCGAGTCCTCTCAGCGCCCGGGTCCTCTCAGCGCGGCTCGCGGACGGCCACCACAGCCCGATCACGCGGTCCGGTGAGCGGCCCGCCCTCGCCGGTGGGCACCACGATGCTGAACGTCGCCGGCCGTCGCGCGGTCAACTCGAGTCGTCCGCCGTCGGCCTCGACCAGCGCCCGCGCCAGGGACAGCCCGACGCCGCTCGACCCGGCCGCGGAATAGCCGCGCCGGAAGATCAACTGCACGCGGTCGTCGGGGACACCGGTTCCCTCGTCACTCACGGCCACCCGCAGCATCCCCGCTCCGACGAGCTCGGTGATCTCCACGCGACACACCCCGTCTCCGTGACGTAGCGAGTTGTCGATGAGGACCGAGACCGCCTCGCGGAGCCGGCTCGGGGTCGCCCATGCGGTGCTCTCGCCCGAATAGGTCACCTCGAGCTCCCGACCGGTCTGGTGGAACGACTCGGTGAAGTCCCGGACGAGCGGATCGACGGTGCCGTGGACGTCGATCGGACCCGTCGGCAACACCGCGGAGTCGCGCGACACCGCGATGAGCTCGTCGAGCTCGCGGTTGAGTCTCTCGACCTGCTCGTGCGCCGCCTCGGCCTCCTCGACGACATCGGGGTCGGGATGCAACGACAACTCGTCGAGACGCAGCTGGATCGCGGTGAGGCGGCTGCGCAGCTGATGGGAGACCTCGCCGACGATCTCGCCCTCACGTTCGAGGCGCAGCGCGATCTCCCGGTTCGCCACCTCGAGCGCGCTCGACACCCGGTCGAGTTCGACGATGCCGTGGGATTTCCACGCCGAGTGGAAGTCTCCCTGCGCCATGCTCGAGGCACGCTCGGCGAGCTCCTCGAGGGGGTCGGCGAGACGTTTGGCGGTGACCGCCGCGACGACGGTGCCGGCCGCGACCGAGGCGGTGAGGACCAGTGCGACCACGCCCACCGCCGTCCACTGGTTGCCGCGGACCTGCGACAACGGGATCTCCATCGTGATCGCGCCGGCGTCACCGAGACTCACCGACTCGCTCACCGTGGCCCCGTCGAGGGTCTCGCCGATCGCGGCGCGGTCACTCTCCCCGGGCGCCGCCGGGTACTCCAGTTCGAGACGGCCACCCGCGGGCAACAACAGACGGAACGGAGCGGTGTCGAGCGCCACCGCATTCGGACCGCCGTCGGACTCCTGGTCGATCAGCTCACCCGACACCCGCTTGAGTCGCTGGTCGAGATCCTGGTGCGCGAGGTCGTCGACCCACCACCACGCGGTGAACATCAGCGGCAGTCCCAGCAGGAACCCGATGCCCATCACCATGGCGATCATCGACAGCAGGATCCGTCTGCGCACGATGCGCCTCTTCTCGGTCGGGAATGGGGTCTAGTCGGGATCGAACCGGAAACCGACACCGCGCACGGTGACGATCCGCTTGGTGCGACCGGCCTGATCGTCCCCGATCTTTCGCCGCAGCCACGACACGTGCATGTCCAGGGTCTTCGACGACCGCAGATCCGCCGAACCCCACACCTCGGTGAGGATCTCCTCGCGGCTGACCACCTCGCCGCCCCGCTCCATCAGGAAACGCAACAGATCGAACTCACGGTTGGCCAGTGTCGCGTCCTTACCGCCGACCAACACCCGCCGACCCCGGGCGTCGAGCTGGATGTCGCCGGCCTCGAGAACCAGATCGACCCCCTGCTTGCGACGCAGCAGCGCGCGCACCCGGGCCAACAGCTCGGCGAGCCGGAACGGTTTACCGACGTAGTCGTCGGCGCCGGCGTCGAGACCCACCACGAAATCGACCTCGTCGGTGCGGGCGGTGAGCATGAGGACCGCGAGCTGCGGCCGGGCGGCCCGCACGCGGCGGCAGACCTCGAGACCGTCCATCTCCGGGAGCCCGAGATCGAGGACCAGCAGTTCGAAACGGTTGTCGCGGGCCCGCTCGAGGGCGTCGGGCCCGGTCGTCACGATCTCGCACCCGTAGCCCTCGCGGGTGAGTGCACGGGCCAGGGGCCCGGCGATGGCCTCGTCGTCTTCGGCCAGCAGTACGTCGGTCACGAGAACACGGTACGGATCAGCGCCGACGACCGCCGTCGAACCCACCTGCGACACCGCCGTCGGGTCGCGCGCCGGCCTCGGGGTCGAACACCTCGTGGTAGAGCAGCGAGTGGACCTTCTCGACCTGCGGGATGTCGTCGAACGACAGCGGATCCTCCGACGCCGACTCGATGATCAGGGTCCCGGTGCGCAGCATCCGGTCGACCACGCCGTGCCGGAACTCCACGGAGTTGATCCGCTGCAACGGGATGTCGATGCCCGACCGCGTGAGGATGCCGTTGCGGAACGTGACACGCCGATCGGTCAGTACGAAGTGCGTGGTGCGCCAGGAGATCAGGGGGCGCAGGAAGAACCAGACGACCACCACCGCCCACACGACCGCGATCACGATCCACAGCACCGAGCGCGTCGAACCGGTCAGGTCACTCGAGGTGTACCCCGCGGCGACGCCCGCGAGTGCGGTGACGATCAGGAAGACCAGGGTGGGCACGATCAGGCACTTCCAGTGCGGATGACGGTGCAGGACGACGTGCTCGCCGTCGGCGAGGATGTTCTCCGGGTACCCCATCGGTGGGCCTTTCGCCAGGTGTCCGCGTGGGTGCGGCGTTGATGAGGCTAGTCGGAGATCGGACATCACGGGCCCTGTGTCGCCATGTCGGTGGGGGCTGACTCGCTACACTCGGCCCGACGAACGCTCGCCGACCGAACGCCGGCCACGGCGGCGGGAACCGACCCGAGCGGGAGGCCCCTGTGAACCCGAGACCCCAGTACCCGAACGAGCCCGACGACCCGCGCACCCGCGCCTACGGTCAGGCCGACAACGACCCCTACCGGGCCGACTCCTACCGGGGCGAGTCCTACGGCGCGGGTTCCCATGGGGGCGACTCCTACGGCGCCGGCTCCTACGGGGGCAGCTCGTACGCCGCCGACTCCTACGGGGGCGACCCGTACGCGCGTGACCGCTACGCCGACCCGTACGCCGGCGAGGCGAAGCGGGCCCGCGCCCCCAAACCGCCTCGGCGTGGACCCCAGATCAACACGGGACTGTTCATCGGCGGCGTGTTGGCGACCGCGGTCGTCACCGCGCTGGCGGCGTGGCTGATCGCCTGGATCATCCGGGTCATCAGCCAGCGGATCACCGAGACCGGCAAGTTCGGGGTGTGGAACCCGGTGTCGCAGGACGAGTACTGGTTCGCCGTGGTCGGGGCGCTGTGCGCGCTGCTCGCCGGTGCGCTCTGGTACGTGCTGCAGCTGACCACACCGTCTCCGGATCAGTTCTTCAGCTGGATCGTCGGGTTGCTGATCGCTGCCGCGGTCCTGCTGCCGCTGCTGCTGTCGCAGGAGTGGACCACCGGGATCGGGACCGCGATCATGCACCTCGTCATCGGGCTGCCGATCCTGTTCCTCATCTCCGCGATGGGCTCGAAGAGCGTGGAGAGCTACCGCTGATCAGACCAGTGGTCGAAGGTGGGTCACGTCGCCGGCGTTGACCGCGACCGCGGCCCCACCGGACTCCGGCGTGATCACGATCCGCCCGGTCTCGTCGACGTCGGTCGCCGTGCCCGTCAGCACCTGTGCCTGCGGCAGATCGACCCGCACGCGCGTCCCCAACGTCCCGCACACCCGGCGGTAGTCCTCGGCGAGCGCGCCGAGGTCGTGGGGCCACCGGGACAGCTCACGGGCCATCGACGCCAGGATCGCCCCCGCCAGTCGTGATCGGTCCACCGGCGTCCCGGTGGCGAGGTTCAGCGACGTCGCCGTCGGCACCGGCAACGCGTCGGCCGCGAGACCCGTGTTGACCCCGATCCCGACCACCACCGAACGGTGCGGACCGTGGGCGAGTTCGGCGAGGATCCCCGACACCTTGAGACCGTCGACCAGCACGTCGTTCGGCCACTTCACCGACGACGTGACCCCGGTCGTCTCCGCGATCGCCGAGACCACCGCGACGCCGGTGAGCAGGGGGATCCATCCGAGGGCGCCGGCCGCGGCCGGACCGTGGGCGTCGACGACCATCGACATCGCGAGGTGGGTCCCCGGGACCGATTCCCAGCGGCGCCCCTGCCGACCCCGTCCGTCGACCTGTTCCTCGGCGATGAGCACCGCCCCGACACGGTCCCCGGTCGCGCAGCGGGCCACGAGATCGGCGTTCGTCGACCCGGTGGCGCCGACCACCTCGATCGGACCCCACGAGGGTCCGGCACCGGATCGGATGTCATCGACCCGCAGGGGTTCGAACGGGACGGGTTCACCGGGCTCCTCGGACATGCGATGAGCCTAGGGCCGATGTGTGCGCGGGGCCGCCGGCGCCTAAACATGAGACACACTCAGGTTGGGTCGGTCCGCACGACCGAGCGTGCGCTCGTTAGCATCGTTGCCATGACGACTGCCTCGCGCGACGCCGACAGCGCACCCGACATCCACACCACCGCGGGAAAGCTCGCCGACCTGCGCGGACGGCTCAGCGAGGCCGCCGAACCGGTGGGGCCGGCCGCGATCGAGAAGGTCCACGAGAAGGGCAAGCTCACCGCCCGCGAGCGCATCACCCATCTCCTCGACGAGGGGTCGTTCGTCGAACTCGACGCGTTGGCCCGACACCGGAGCACCAATTTCGGACTGGCGTCGCGCCGTCCCCTCGGCGACGGTGTGGTGACCGGCTACGGCACCATCGACGGCCGCGAGGTGTGCGTCTTCAGCCAGGACTCGACGGTGTTCGGCGGCAGCCTCGGTGAGGTCTACGGCGAGAAGATCGTGAAGGTCATGGACCTCGCGGTGAAGACCGGCCGTCCTCTCATCGGCATCAACGACGGCGCCGGCGCCCGCATCCAGGAGGGTGTGGTGTCCCTCGGCCTCTACGGCGAGATCTTCCACCGCAACGTCCGCGCGTCGGGTGTCATCCCCCAGATCTCGTTGATCATGGGCGCGGCCGCGGGCGGACACGTCTACTCCCCGGCGCTCACCGACTTCGTGGTGATGGTCGACAAGACCAGCCAGATGTTCATCACCGGACCCGACGTCATCAAGACGGTCACCGGTGAGGACGTCACGATGGAGGATCTCGGCGGCGCGCAGACCCACATGTCGAAGTCGGGTACGGCGCATTACGTGGCATCCGACGAGGAGGACGCCCTCGACTACGTCCGCGAGCTGCTGGGGTACCTGCCGAGCAACAATCGCGGCGAGGCACCGCGGCTGCCTGTTGATCAGCCCGCGGCCGGGTCGATCGAGGACACCCTCACCGACGAGGACCTCGAGCTCGACACCCTCATCCCCGATTCGCCGAACCAGCCCTACGACATGCACGAGGTGATCCGGCGGATCCTCGACGACGACGAGTTCCTCGAGGTGCAGGCGGGCTACGCCGCGAACGTGATCGTCGGGTTCGGTCGGGTCGACGGCCGCAGCGTCGGCATCGTCGCGAATCAGCCGACCCAGTTCGCCGGCTGCCTCGACATCAACGCCTCGGAGAAGGCGGCGCGGTTCGTGCGGACCTGCGACTGCTTCAACATCCCGATCATCACCCTCGTCGACGTACCGGGCTTCCTGCCGGGCACCGAGCAGGAATACAACGGCATCATCCGTCGTGGCGCGAAGCTGCTCTACGCCTACGGCGAGGCCACGGTCGGCAAGATCACCGTCATCACCCGCAAGGCGTACGGCGGCGCGTACGACGTGATGGGCTCCAAGCACATGGGTGCCGATGTGAACCTGGCCTGGCCGACGGCCCAGATCGCGGTCATGGGCGCCTCGGGTGCCGTCGGGTTCGTCTACCGGGGCCGGCTCAAGGAGGCCGCGGCCAACGGCGAGGACGTCGACGCCCTGCGTCTGCAGTTGCAGCAGGAATACGAGGACACCCTGGTGAACCCGTATGTCGCCGCCGAGCGCGGCTATGTCGACGCGGTGATCCCGCCGTCGCACACGCGTGGCCAGATCGCCACCGCCCTGAAGCTCCTCGAGCGCAAGATGGTGTCGATGCCGCCGAAGAAGCACGGGAACATTCCCCTGTGAGCGCAGCGAACGAAACAGATGTCACTGTGAGCGCAGCGAACGAAGGTGACGCGATGACCGAGACCTCCGACCACGACGCCGCGACCCCGGCCCGTCCGCTGCTGCGCATCGTGCGCGGCAACCCGTCCGATGCCGACGTCGCGGTGCTCGTCGCCGTGCTGGCCGGTGCCGGCGGTGGCGACGACAGCGGACCTCCTCCGGCTCGCGATCTGTGGGGTTCGCCGACCGATCGCCTGCGCCCCGCCTGGCCGCTGGCCCCCAACTCGTTTCCCAACCTCACCTTCGGCCACTGAGCCGGCGGCCGCCGGTCGTCGTCCTCGGGTCGGCGTCTCCCGCACGTCTGCGAGTGCTGCGCGCGGCGGGTCTCGATCCGCGGGTGATGGTCTCCCACGTCGACGAGGACGCCGTCGTCGCCGGCCTGGGCCCCGACGTCGACCCGTCGACGGTGGTCACGCGCCTCGCAGAGGCGAAGGCCGACGCGGTGGCACACATGCTGTCGGAGTCGTCCGACGCGCCATCGGACGCGGTGATCATCGGCTGTGACTCGATGTTGCTCCTCGACGGCCGCCTGAGCGGCAAACCGCACACCGCGGACGTCGCCCGCGCGCACTGGCACTCGGTGCGTGGGCGTAGCGCCGAGTTGATGACCGGACACTGTGTCCTGCGGGTCACCGACGGCACGGTGCGCGCCCGTGCCCGGGAGTCGTCGTCGACGGTGGTGCGCTTCGCCGACGCCGACGACGCCATCATCGACGCCTACGTCGCCTCGGGTGAACCGTTGGAGGTCGCGGGGGGTTTCACCCTCGACGGTCTGGGCGGATGGCTGATCGACGGCATCGACGGCGACCCGTCGTCGGTCATCGGGATAGGTCTGCCGCTCGTGCGTCGACTCCTCGGTGATGTCGGTGTCACGCCGGCCGATCTGTGGTCGTCGAGATGACGCCGGTCACGATCAGCGGCTTCCGGCCCGCTCCGCCGCGGGGCCGCGCAGTACCCTGACGTCCGATGGCGTCTGGGGGATGACGTCGGGGGAGGTCGGTACATGTCGATGCCACACGGGTCGCCGAGGACGGGCGGGGACAGCCCGCCTGCGTCCGCAGTGCGCGTCGGGCGCCATGCCCGCCGCGAACCCGAGCCCGACCCGCCGCCCTTCGCCACCCCGAACCCACTCCCTCCGCGCAGGGGCCCCGGCCGCCTGCCAACCTCCGATGCCGCCACCAACGGTCCCCCGGCCGTCGAGGTCGTCGGACTGACCAAGGAGTTCGGCGGTCGCCGCGTCGTCGACGACGTCGACTTCTCGGTGCCCGCGGGCACGGTCTGTGGCCTGCTCGGTCCCAACGGCGCCGGCAAGACGACGATCGTGCGGATGATGGCGACGCTGTTGCGGCCCGACGCCGGTCGCATCGGTGTGCTGGGGCGCGACGTCGTCACCGACGCGACGGCCGTCCGGTCGGTCATCTCGCTCACCGGGCAGTACGCCTCGGTCGACAACGACCTCACCGCGCTGGAGAACCTCGACATCTACGGCCGTCTGGTCGGCCTGCGCGGATCGCAGGCGCGTCGCCGGGCGAAGGAGTTGGTCGACCAGTTCGGTCTCACCGACTCCGCGAAGCGCCCCATCGCGCAGTTCTCCGGCGGCATGCGCCGACGACTCGACCTCGCCGCCAGCATGATCCGCCGCCCCGCCCTGCTGTTCCTCGACGAACCGACCACCGGACTCGACCCGCGCACCCGTACCCAGCTGTGGGAGATCGTGCGCGACGTCGTCGCGGCAGGCACCACGGTGGTGTTGACCACCCAGTATCTCGACGAGGCCGATGCGCTCGCCGACCAACTCGTGGTGATCGATCACGGCCGGGTGGTGGGACGCGGTACGCCGGAGACGCTCAAGAAGCAGGTCGGCACCTTCACCCTGTCGATCGGGCTGTCCGATCCCGGGCACGGACCGACCGCCGCGGCCACGATCGAGGGCCTGCTCGGTCATCCCGTCGACATCGACCGGCGCACCGGCGCACTCACCGTCGGAGTGCCCGATTCGGCCCGTGCCGCCCAGGTGATCGCCGCGTTGTCCGACCGCCGGATCACCGTCGACGAGTTCGGGGTGCACGCGCCGTCGCTCGACGACGTCTTCCTGGCCCTCACCGAAGAACGGCGGCCCGCATGACCACCGACGCCTTCGGCCGCCTGGACAGCAGCGACGACCTCGACAATCTCTTCACGACCATCCCGATGGCGACGGTCACCGAACGGGTCGGTTTCGGCAAGGCCGTCCTCGACACCCTCACGCTGGCGCGACGCGGGCTGCTGAAGTTCAAGCACTCCCCGCAGCTGCTCGTCGACGTCATCGTCGTCCCGATCATCCTCACCGTGTTGCTCGGGACGATCTTCGGCGGCGTGGTCGCCGGCAGCGTCGAGTCCTACCTACCGCTGTTGGTGCCCGGGGTGTTGGTCAACGTGGCCGTGAGTTCCACCGTGGTCGTCGGCATCCAACTGCGACAGGACATGGACAAGGGTCTGATGGACCGGTTCGTGTCGCTGCCCATCTCGCGGCTCGCACCGCTGTCGGGTCTGCTGGTGGCTGCGCTGCTGCGTTACCTCATCGCCGGGTTCATCACCGTCGGCGTGGGCCTGGCCATGGGATACCGCCCGGGCAGCATCCCCGGCGTCGTGGCATCGGTCCTGCTGGTGGTGTTCTCCGCGTTCGCTCTGAGCTGGGTGTTCGCCCTCATGGGCGTGATGCTGTCGAAGATCTCCGCGGTGCAGAGCTTCTCGGCGCTCGTCCTCACCGTGCTCGGCTTCATGTCGAACGCGTTCGTACCGACGCAGACCATGCCGAGCTGGATGCGCACCATCGCCGAGATCAACCCGGTGTCGCAGCTGGTGTCGGCGGTACGCCTGCTGGCGGGCGAGGGACGGGTCGATTCCCACCTCGCGTACTCGGCCGTCGGGTCGCTCGTGCTGATCGCGGTTCTCGCGCCGTTGACCGTCCGGATTTATCTGCGCAAGCTCTGATCGCTAGGCTCCCACTCGTCTCGTCCGTCCCACCGGGCGGCAGACGTCCCAGCTGTGAGAGAGGTGGACGCGACGATGCCCTCGGTGTTGCGCACGACCGTCGACGACGACCTGTTCATCCGCATGGATCGCGCCCTCGGGGTGCCCGTGGTCAACCAGGCCGTGTGGCGGTTGCATTCGCTGCCGTCGGACGCCGAACTCGACCGGCTCGCGCAGCGTCTCGCCGTCGGACGCATCGGGCGTCTGCTCCGCCGCAGCTCGCTGCCGCTGGTCCGCGACCACTGGGTCGCCGAGCCGAGCCGATCGGGTGGCCGGGTCGTCGACGACACCCCCGTACCCGAGGGCGGTGTCACCGCGTGGATCGATGCGGCGGCGTCGACCCGTTTCGACCTGACCGAGGGCCCGGTGTGGGAGCTGCGATCGGCACCGTTGGAGCAGGGCGGCGCAGTCGTCACGCTGTGTGTCGCGCACGCCGCCGGGGACGGTGCGCTGATCGTGCGCGCCGTGCTCGACGCGTTGAGCGGCGACGACGTCGGGCTCCTCGACGCACGTCCGCCGTCGGTGCTCGAGCAGGCGCTCGACGCGACCGGCCAGGCCGCGGCGATCACCACGAACCTGGCGGCACTGGCCGCCGACCTCGTGACCCGCCGCGTCGGCCGCACCCCGGACCACACCACGACCGCGACAGCCGTCACCGCGAAGACGAGCCGGACCGTCGACGTCGATCCCACCGCGTCGGAGAACGACGGAGCGCTGGCCCCGCTCTGCATCACCAGTGTCCCGACCGAGGCCTGGCGGGCGGCGGCCGCCGACGCCGGCGGGTCCAGCAACGCCCTGTTCGTCGCCATCGTGATCGGCATCATCGTGGCCAGCGGCCGGGTGGGGCCGCAGGACACCGTCCGGATCTCCATCCCGATGTCGCTGCGCACCCCCGACGACGACCGCGCGAACGCCACCACCGGCCTGTCCCTCGACATCCCCGCGTCGGCGGCACTCGAGAAGGACCTCGGAGTCATCCGCGCACTGGCCAAGGAGGTCTACGCGGTGGGCACCGGCCGTCCGAGCACCTTCGTCCGCCTACAGCCCGCGATGCAGGCACTGTCCGACCGCACCGTCGCCGCGTTGAGCGGCGGGGCGACGACCCCGTTGGCCCTGGCCTCGAACCTCGGGACGCTCGACGGCCAGTTCGCCGGTCTCGGCGACCCCGACCGCGCCAACGGCGTCGTCACCCGGTCGACCACCCAGGCCGTGACGGCCGAGAAGCTGCGCTCGCTGCGTGGCGGGCTGGCCGCCTGGACCAACGAGGCCTGCGGGATCACCACCCTGTCGGTCATCGGCCTCGATCCCGACGGCCTCGGCCGCTCCACCCTCCCCGACATCGTGCACGCGGAGTTCGCGCGCTGGTCCCTCGAGCCCGAGGACTGGTGAGTGGCGATGCGAGTGGCGTTCGCGCTCAACGGGAGTCGCGGTGACGTGCAGCCCGGCCTGGCCGTGGCGAAGGCATTGACCCAACGCGGGCACGACGTCGCGGTCGGGGTGCCGGAGAACCTGCTGGAGTTCGCGGGCGACCTCGGTGTCGCGGCGACCGTGTTCGCGCCCGACACCGCCGACCTCCTCGCGTCGCCGCTGGTCCAGCGCGACCTGAAGTCACGTAACCCGCGCACCCGATCACGCGCGTTGCGGGAGGTGACCGAGTTCGGGGCCACCGCCATGGACGATCGCTTCCTCGAGATCAGCGACGGTGCCGACATGGTGGTGACCGGGTTGATGGGTCAGGAGCGCGCGGCGACCATCGCCGAGTACCGGGGCGCGCGCTACGTCCCGCTGCACTACTGCCCCATCCGTCCGAGCCGCAGCGTGCCGGTTCCGTTGGGGCCGCTGGCCCATCTCGCGGCCGTCCCCCGTCTGAGCGTCGCGGTGTGGCGAGGGGTCGAACTCGCCTACTGGCACCTGTCGGCGAAAGGCGCCGACGCCGCACTCCGGCAACGCCTCGGCATGGCACCGGCAAGCGGTCCCCTCGCCGATCGTCTCGCCGATGCCGACACCCCCGAGATCCAGGCATACGAACCCCGACTCTTCCCGCGACTGGCGCAGGAGTGGGGTGCGCACCGACCGATGACGGGTTTCCTGACCACCTCCGCCGACGCCACTGACACCGGCGCCGAGGATGCCGACACGGCCGCCTGGTTCGACGCGGGCGCGGCACCGGTCTACGTCGGGTTCGGCAGCATGCCGTTGACCGACGCCGCGACGACCGTCGGCGCCGTCGTCGACGCGCTGCGAGCGCGCGGGCGGCGGGTGCTCGTCGGCGCGGGTCCCAACCTGGCGGCGATCACCGCAGCGGCGCCGACATCGGGGGGACCGGATGTACGCGTGGTCGGTTCGGCCGATCACGCCACCGTCCTCCCGCGGTGCGCGGCGGCGGTCCACCACGGCGGCGCGGGCACCACCGGCGCGAGCCTGCGCGCCGGGCTGCCGACCCTGATCGCCGCCTTCAGTGCGGATCAGCCGATGTGGGGGCGAGCGATCGTTGATTCCGGGCTCGGCGCGACCTGTCCGATCGGGAGACTCACCGATCCGACGGTCCTGTCGGCGGCGTTGGCGACAATTCTCGACGACGACGTCGCGAATAGGTGTTCGGAGTTCGCCGGTGTGATGATCGATCCCGCGACGGCGGCGAATACCGCGGTCGAGACGATCGAGTCGGCACTGTGACGTCTGTCGGCGAATTCGATACTCGTGTCGATCGTTTCGCCTGCCTATGAGACACTGTGGCCTGACTCACGTAAAGGAAATCCATGCCTTCTGAAAGCTCTCGCGCGGCGCGCACATCTTCGTCCACGGGCACCGATGTGTCGCGTCGTTCGCGAAGGTTTGTGACATTTCTCAGCGTCGCACTCGTGTCGTTGTTCTTCGGTACATCATTGAGTGCGGTCGCGTCGGCGGCACCCGCCGCCTCCACGATCGAGAAGGTGGTGTCGGAGGGCCCCAATCAGTTCGCCGCGTACATCTACTCGGCGTCGATGGCGAAGACGATCAAGGTGCAGGTGCTGGTTCCCGCCGTCGATCGCGGCCCACGGCCGGTGCTGACGATGCTGAGCGGCCTCGGCGAAGAGGACCCGAACAACAGCATGTGGTTCCGCAAGACCGACGCTAAGGATTTCTTCCGCGACAAGAACGTCACCGTCGCGTTCCCCCTCGCCGGCAACGGGAGCTTCTACACCGACTGGCAGCGTGACGATCCGAAGCTAGGGCGCTACCGGTGGGAGACGTTCCTGACCAAGGAGATGCCCCCGCTGATCGACAAGCAGTTCAACGGCAACGGGATTCGCGGGATCGCGGGTCTGTCGATGGGTGCCGGTTCGGCACTGATGCTGGCCGCACGCAATCCTGGCTTCTTCCGGTCCGTCGGCTCCTACAGCGGCTGCTCCACCACCGCCGACCTCCTGTCGCAGGGCGTGGCGCGCGGGATCGTGGCGGCCTTCGGCGGCGACGCGAACAACATGTGGGGTCCGCCCACCGACCCGGCCTGGGCGGCACACGACGTGGTGCTGCGGGCCGAGGGGCTGCGCAAGAGCACCGTCTACGTGTCGGTCGGCAGCGGCCTCCCCGGACCGTTCGACGATCCGAAGTACCCCGGCAACGATAACCCGAACGATCGCATCATCGTCGGCGGCGGGATCGAGGCGGGCGCCAACCTGTGCACCCACCGACTGGCCGACACACTTGCGGCGCGACGGATTCCGGCGACCTTCGATTTCGAGGGTCACGGCACGCATTCCTGGCCGTATTGGCAGGAGCAGATGAAGCGCAGCTGGCCCATTCTTTCGCGCGGCTTGGGCGTGAAGGGATAACAGGAGGCGACTTTCCTGTTACGTCCCGTCGCACGCCGGACATATTCTCCGCATCGCCGCGGGGGATATGTCCGGAAGCGTCTGTGAATCCCACGACGGCGTGGGATCCGAGCATTAAATATCGACGATGTTCGCGTTAGTCTCTCGGTAGCGTGCCGGGGGTACGGTCACGCGGCGAAGCGCGTCGCGACGACCGTTTCGTGTTCGAGATCGACGATGTGCCCAGATCGACACGAGCATGGACAGTGAGGAGATCTCCGATGGAATACACCGAACTCGCCGATTACCCGCTCCCCGCGGGGACCGTGACCGAGTGGACTCCCTCGGCGGTCGACAGTGACTGGACCGACGACGAGCGCCGCCTGTCCTACGCACACCTCGAACACGCCCGCCGCGCCCTCGAGATCGGCGACGACTGGTACAGCCAGTGGATCGGCACCGCCTTCCGGATCCTCCATCCGCTCGACGCCGATGCCCTCCGCACCACCCTCATCCGCTGGTTCGCGCGCCACGAGGCCTTCCGGTCGACGGTGGCACACCAGCCGGTGTCCGCCGAGACCGGCATCGAGGACGAGTTCGGGCGGCGGATCATCGCCGCCGAGTCGGTGTCGATCGCAGTCTCGCGAGACGAGCACAGTTCGAGCAGCAGTGCGGTCTACGAGCGCATCAACGAGCTGTTCAACACCACGATCACCCCCCTGCAGTGGCCGCACTGCCGGGTGCTCACCGTCGAGCCCGACGACACCTCCGACTCGTTCCTGGTGGTCTTCGGGGCCGATCACACGGTGATGGACGCCTACACGCAGGTCTTCGCGATCAAGGAGCTGACCAAGCTCTACGAGTCGGCGCTGCTGGGCCACGACGACACCTTGGCGACGTTCGGCAGCTATCTCGATTTCAGTCACGCCGAGCGCGCCAGCGGCGCCCGCCTCGACGCCGAGACCATCGAGGTCACCCGGTGGGCCGACTTCCTGCGGTCACACACGCCGTCGCAGCCCGATCCGATGCCGGCGTTCCCCCGCCCCCTCCCGGAGCCGGAGCCCGAGACCGGGCACGCCGACCCCATCCCCCACGTCGGCAGCGTCCCCTCGACGTTCCAGGGCAGCCTGTCGACCTGGCTACTCGACGCCGAGCAGACCCAGCGCTTCCACGCCACGTGCAAGGCGTTGGGCGCCAACATGCAGGCCGGCATCTACACGGCCCTGTCCATCACCACCCACCGGTTGTCGGGTTCGGGTGAGCTCCGCTTCATCAGCCCCGTGCACACCCGTACCGAACTCCAGTGGGGTGAGGCGGCGGGATGGTTCGTCGGCCTCATCCCGGTGCATCTCAAGCCCGGTGACGTGAGCACGTTCTCCGAGGCGATCGGCCCGGTCGCCGAGTGCGCACGCGAGTACAAGGACCTCGGCACGGTGCCGTTCCACCCGATCGCCGACCTCGTCGGCCACCAGACCCCTCCGCAGCTCGTCGTGTCCTACATCGACCTGCGCGCGGCCGAGGGCGCCGATCAGTGGGAGGCCATCGACGCGCGCGTCCTGCGCAGCGCGTGCGCCCAGTCCGACGAGGTCTACTTCTGGATCAACCGGTTCGCGACCGGCACCAACCTCTCCACCCGTTTCCCCAGTGGGCATCCCGGCGCGAACGACGTGCACCGGTTCCTGCGGACCTTCACCGATGTGTTGCTCGAGGTCGTCGAGAACTCCGACACCACGTACGACACTCCGTCCCTGTCGTCGGCCGACGTGCAGTCACGAGGCCGCACGTCGTGAAGGCCGGCACCCTCCACGGGTGGGCACCGGCCCCGGGCCGGCACGTCGAGTGGCTCGTCGCCGACGAGGCGACGGCACGATCGAACGCCCGCGTCGACGCGGTCGGGCCGTCTTTCCTGCAGCGTGACCACCTCGCGGCGGCGAAGGCCAAACGGGCCACCGGCCTCCCCCACCGCGCGACCGTGGGGACCACGACCCGCATCGACGAACCACTGGACTCCGGCGCGATGGCGGATGCGATCACCGACTACATCCGCGCCCACGACGAGGTACGCAGCTTCTTCGACGTGACCGACTCCGGCGAGATGATCCGCCACGTCGCCACCCCCGAGGACATCTCGATGGTGGTGGCCGACTCAGACGGGGGCGATGATCACGCCGCGCTCACCGAGCGCCTCCTGGTGCGCATCGACGGCGAGGCGACCTACGACCGTGTACCGGGCGTCATCTTCGGCGCGGTCGACGCCGGCACGTCGTTCGCGTTCTACACCATCTCCGACCACTCCCACACCGACGGATCCGCTTCCATCCAGGCACTGTCGGAGATCTTCACCCGCTACCGCGCACATCAGCAGGGTGTCGCACCCGACCTCCCCGCGGCCGGGAGCCACCTCACCTACATCGTCGACGAGTACCGGCGGGCGGCACAGGTGTCGCCCGACGAGCCCGCCGTCGACGTGTGGCGCACGGTGTTGCGCGACCACGGTCGAACGGTCCCCCGGTGCAAGCTCGACCTGGGGCTGACCGGTCCGGATTCGGCGCCGTCCACCGAGGTGATCCGCGCGATGCTCACCGCCGAGCAGACCGAGGCCTGCGAGCGCCGGGCCCGCGCCGCCGGGGGGTCGTTGGCGGGATCGATGTTCGCTGCGCTGGCCCGCGGCGAGTACGAGGTGACCGGCGAATCGGATTTCTTCACCTCCACCGTCCTGTCCACCCGCGATCCGGAGTTCCCGGGCACGCAGGGATGGCTCTGCAACTTCGCCCCGGTGGCCGTCGACGGCGATGAACCCGACGCCGACGCCCTCGTGGTGGCCGCGTCGAACGCTCTACGCGCCAATCGCGATCTGGTCCCGGTGCCCGCCCATGCCGTCCTCGGTCTGCTCGCCGCGACAGGCGATTTCGTACCCGACGCCACGAGCCCGCAGATGGTGTCCTATCTCGACTTCCGCCGGCTCGCCGACGCCGACTCCCCCGAGATCGCCGCCGCCGGGGTGATGCCGGGCTCGGGACGCACCCGTAACGCCAACCTCTGGGTCAATCGCAACGACGAGGGGATCCACCTGTTGACCCACATCCCGGACAACCCCACATCGATCGCGTCGGTGACGGCTTTCCACGACCACGTCATCGCATTCCTGGTGGAGTACGCCGCAGGCGCGGCCCCCGTCGCGGGCGTGCCCGTCAGCGCGGCGGCGGGTGATCGGTGAAGCTCACCACGTTCGACAACCTCGACATCGCCGGCGGGGCGTTGCACCGCTGGACCGTGTCGACACGGTCGGCACCGGTTCCACACCCGACCGGCCCGTCGGAGAACGAACGCTTCCATCTCGAGGCGGTACGCGACGGCGGACTCGGATACCTCGCCATCACCTTCGACATCGATTCGGCGACAATCGATCTCACGCGCCTCCGATCCGCTTTCGAGGCCGTGGTCAACCATCACGAGGTGTTGCGAGCCCACTTCTCTCTCGACGCCGGCGAGCCCGATTCGATCCGTCGGCTCCTGCACGCCGCCGGGGGACTCGAGGTCTCCGACGTCGAGACCGTCCACGACGCCGACGCCGGCGACAACCGCGCGGCCCTGAGTGCCGCGATCGCCGACGGTTGCAGCGCGTTGACCCCCGGGTCGCACGTGTTGGCCGCGGTGCAGGGCCCGTCCACGACGACGGTCATCTGCGCCTTCGATCACTGCTACGTCGACGCGCACTCCCTCGCCGTCATCGCCGAGGACGTCCTGTCGGCCTACGAGGGCGACGCCCTGCGGACGGCGGGCAGCTTCCTCGATCATCAGGCCGCCGCTGCCGAACTCGCGCGGCAGAGCTCCGGTGACGGAGGGCTCGTGGAGAAGTGGGGCGAGTTCCTCGCCTCCACCGGGTGGACGGTGCCGGAGTTCCCCATGGATCTCGGCGTCGCCCCGGGAGAGTTCGCACCCGCCGACATCCATGTGGACACGGTGCTGACCGCCGAACAGGCTCACCAGTTCTCCGCGATGTGCGCGTCGCGATCCATCCGGTTCTATCCGGCGCTGCTCGCGGCTCTGGCCGTCGCGACCCGTGATCTCGGGGGCCCCGACCGACTGCCCCTGGTGCTCCCGGTGCACACCCGGCGCAGCGATCGCTGGTCCCGGTCGGTCGGATGGTTCGTGGCGAACGCGCCGATGATCCTCGACGCCACCGGCGACATCGACGCCGCGATGACCGCGGCGACCGCCGCGCTGTCGGAGGCACTCCCTCTCGCCGAGGTCGACCTCATGACGGTCTACGGCACCTTCGGGAGCCGGATGATCAAGCCCCGCCACGACGTCTTCATGGTGTCCTACATGGACTACCGCCGCTTCGACCGACTGGCCCACCACAACGTGCACCACGTCTCCAGCGACGGTCGCGCCGACACCCTGCAGGCGTGGTTCTGGCGCGACGAGCACGGTGTGCACCTCCGCACCCGGTATCCCGACACCGGTACCGCCGCAGCGGTGGTGAAGGGGCTCGTCGACGACATGATCGCCGTGGTGAGCGAACGGTTGGCCGCCGTCGGCGCACGGATCCCCGCGACCACCCACTGATCAACCTCGGCGTCGTCACCACGACGAGTAGGCGAGCTCCCAGGAATCCAGTTCGGCACGGATGTCGTCGTGCAGCGCGTCGGGATCACCGAAATGGTCGGGGCTGATCCCGAAGAACGCGATGGTGACCGTGGACCCGTATTCCACCGCCCACGCCGCGAGCGCAGGCCCCGTCGTGCGGCGCATCTGCGGCGTCTGGCCCTGCATCAGTGCCCTGATCGAGAACGACTCGGCGGTGACATCGCCGATCCGCAGGGCCGACTCCGGGACGGCGCCGAGGTTGGAGACGGTGGTGTCGGGCCCGGGGATCGACCGCATCATCCTCGCGATCAGTCGTCGTGGCAGCAACCGGACCACGGGCTGCAGGTTGTCGGCGGCCTGCCGGTCGCCCGTGGCGGCATAGTCGGCGAAGGCCTGCTTGCTCGCCGCACGGATCCCGGCGAGACCGGCCGCTGCCGTCGACGGTGCCGGCACGGTGATCCACACCCCGCCCGAGGCGTTGGCGCGCATGTCCGCATCGCCCTCGCGTGTGCTCACCGCCATGCACACCCGCATGTCGCCGGAGTCGGCGGCGACACCGGCCCGGTGTGCCAGACCGCTGATCACACCGGTGAACAGACTGTTCGAGGTACCTCCGAGTTCGGCTGCACGAGAACGCCATCGGCTGCGATCGACGTCGTAGAAGGCGAGCGTGGGTTCGGGAACGGGGTCCGACGCCGCGCTGGTCCCCGACGGCGCAGACGGGCGCGGACGAGACGGCGTCCGCCGGGCGGCGAGCAGGGCGCGGGGCATCGCGACGAGAAGCAGGCCCACCGATCGCGCAGCGGCACCGACCTGGATCACCGCATCGACGGCGTCGGCGCCCAGACCACCGATCCCGTGTGCCGAGGACTCGGATGCGAGCGCGGTCTGTGGGGCGGAGGTCGCTGCGGCATCGAGTGCGCGATACACCCCCTGCCCGTCGGACACCATGTGCGACACCAGGAGTGAGACCGCCATACGTCCCGATCGCAATCCCACCGCGGCGAGTTCCCACCCGCGACCGCCCACCGGATCGAGTCGCACCGTCCGCACGCGCCGGTCGAACCAGTCGGCCACGTCGACGTCGTCGATCGGTTCGGGCGACACGACGACGTCGGCGGGCGAATCGCTGCGCACCCATCGCGCGCGGGCGAACGGCACCCGCGGCTCGACCACCTTGCGTGACAGGAACCCCCGGGACAACTCGGCATGCAGGGCGGCCAGGGCCCGGGTTCCGGGGTCGCGCGGCAGGACCCAGCAGAGCTGGATGGGTGCCGCGAGTCCGAAAAGCTGCTCTGCCAACAGATACGACTCGTCGTTGCCGGTCACTCGATCCATCGGCATCACGGTAGTTGCTGATGCGTACCACCGCAGTCCGAGGTCACCACATGCGATGTACGACACCCCATCCGTCGAGCTCGGCGGCCACACCCGACCGGAGTGCGGCCGCCCCGTCGAACGCGGTCTCGTCGAAGGCCGCCACCGACACGGTCACGGTGTCACCGGTCTGGAGCAGCCACGCCTGCAGGCCGTCGCCGAAGCGGTAGGGCTCGGCAGGGTCGACGCCGATGGCGTCACCGCGAAAAGCCATGCCGGTGGCCCGCATCCCGGCAAGCGTCGCGACGTCGTCGGGGTAGGCACCGATGTTCGAGGTCATCGCGTCGGGCATCCCGTCGCCGGCGGTGACCGCCGCCACCACCACCGACAGGGGCAGCAGACGGAGCGCCGGTTGCAGATGCACGATCATCGCCCGCTCCCCGGCGGCCAGTTCGGAGTAGGCGCGTTTGCAGTCCCGCCTCAGCGGTCCGAGATCGGTTCCCGCACGCAGGGAATCGCCGACCAGCACCGAGACCCCGGCAGTGGCGTTCGCACGGTCGTCGTCGGTCCCGCGCTGATCGACCGGGATCCCCACCTTGAGGTGCTCGCCGGGTCGGGGGGACACGGCCGATCGCAGCGCACCGGCGATCACGGCGATGAACAGCGTGTTGACGGTCCCACCGTGGCGCTGCGCGGCGGCGGCGAACTCGTCCGCCGGAATGGAGACGATCGCCCACGTCGTCCGCGCTCGCGGCGACCGATCCCGGATCGGCTTCCGTGGCCGGCGAGGGCGGGCAGGCGGCGGTGCGGGGACCGACGGCCCACTCGACCGTCTGGTCAACGATCGCAGGAGACTCCCTGCAGCGGTGACGATGCCGGTGCCGGCGGACGCGACACCGTGCACGGCGTCCCCGGCGTCGGCGACAAGGGTGTGCGCCGACCGGCCGGGATCGATCCCGAGGGGGTCGGGGGTGGCGTCCCCGGACAGCGCGCGGGCGGCCGCGGTCACCAGCCCCTTGCCGTCGGTGACGAGATGCAATGCGGTGAGCGACACCACGTGACGGCTGTCCTCGATGGGTACGGCCCGCAGTCGGTAGGTGGCACCGCGCTCGGGGTCGAGCGGGACGGTGTCGAGTTCCTCTGCCGCCCAGGCCTCGACGGAATCGGCCGCGATCGGGTGGGTGTCGCAGATCACCTCGGGGATCGCGGGTGCGTGACCCCATCGCGGCCGGGCGGTCGCCACCGACGCCCGGGTCACACGCCGATTGAGCGGACCAGCCGCCAACGCCGCGTTGACCGCTCGCAGATCATCCTCGGAGACCGCCCGGGGGAACGTCCAGACCAGCTGCAACACCACCGACCACCCGAACGCCCGATGCATGAACCAGTACGTGAAATCCTGCCCGTCAAGACGTCTCACGCCCACCCTTTCCGGCCCGCTCGTCCGATCGGCCCGTGTCGACTGCGAACGCTAGTGCCGACGCCACCCGCTCGCAGGACACCGGACGCGGGGTCGCTCGCGCTGCCCTCGCCGCGTTCTGTCGTTACCGTCGGACGCGGGACCCGAGGGGCGGGTCGGCGGACGGGGGTGATCGGTGCGCCTCGTCCTCGCGTTCCACGGCAGTCGAGGCGACGTGCAGCCCGGCGTCGCCCTCGGGAGGGTTCTCGCCGAGCGCGGACACTCGGTCGTACTCGCGGTGCCGCCCAACCTCGTCGACTTCGCCGCGCGGTCGGGCCTCGAGGCGCGGGCGTGCGGACCCGACACCGGCGAACTGCTCGCCTCCGACCTCGTGGTGTCGCGCAGCCGGTCGCGCAACCCGGTCCGCCGGGGCCGGGCGATCGCCGAACTGGCACTGCAGGGCGGACTCACCGCCCAGTCGGACCTGATGGCTCTGTCGCACGGCGCCGATGCGATCGTGGGCGGCAGCGTCGGACAGGAGCGCGTGCTCAACGTCGCAGAGTCGCTGCGGGTCCCGTATCTACCGGTCCACCTCTGCCCCTTGCGCTCGAACCGGTCGGTCGCGCTCGTGTCGCCGGGCGGACAGCAGCTCGGCCCACGGTCCACAAGCGTGTCGTGGTGGGTGATCGAGCAGGCATTGTGGGCGGCGGGTCGGCGCGGTGAGAACCGTCTGCGCCGCGACCTCGGGTTGCCGGCGGCTCACGGGCCGACCGCCCGCCGCATCGTGGCGCAGGGGGTACCCGAGATCCAGGCCTACGATCCTGCGATGTTCGTCGATCTGGGGCGGGAATGGGGTTCACGACGGCCGCTGGTCGGTTTCCTCGATCTCGATGCCACCACACGTGCGATGGTCGACGACACCGACGGCACCGAGGATCTCGACGACTGGCTCGATGCCGGGCCCGCACCGGTCTACATCGGCTTCGGCAGCATGAGCGCGATCGACCCGCACCGCCTCGCCACGGCGGTGATCGACGGCACCGGCGAGCATCGTGTGCTCGTCGCCACCGGGTGGAGTGATCTCCTCCACCCGGACTCCCTGGAACCGGCTGTGCGACAACGCCTGGCCGACGCCGGTGACCGGATACGGATCGTGCGCGCGGTCGACCACTCGACCGTGCTCCCGCGATGCGCGATCGCGGTGCATCACGGGGGCGCCGGATCGACCGCGGCGTCGCTGCGATCGGGACTGCCGACGGTGATCTGTTGGCTCGGCGCCGATCAGCCGCTGTGGGGACGGACGATCACCCGCCTGGGGGTGGGGACCGCATTCGCGCAGGCGCAGGTCACCGCAGACACCCTGCGTTCGGCGATCACGCGAGTCGACACCGTGACGACGCGAGAGGCGACCGCGGCCTTGCGCCGACGTCTCGTACCGGCCGACGCCGCCGCCGACCGTGCCGCCGCCGTGGTGGAATCGTCGGTGGCACAGCGAGAGTGACGGTCACCACCATCGATGCCCACCATCCGGCCACGCCGCGTGCGATCCCCTACTGTCAGGAAGCATCACCTTTCGTCGACCATGGGGGGACACGACGTGTCGGAGGCAGCCCATCCATCAGGACTCGACCTGTCGGTGGTGATCCCCACCTACGACGAGGAGGAGGTCATCGCCGACTGCCTCGACCGCCTCGTCTTACAGCTCGATCACATCGCCGAGATCGTGGTGGTGGACAACAATTCCCACGACAAGACCGCTGACATCGTCGCCACCTACGTCGACCGGTATCCCCAGGTGCGGATGATCACCGAGTCACGCCAGGGACTGGTGTTCGCGCGCAACGCCGGACTCGACGCCGCCACCGGCGACGCGATCGCCCGCATCGATTCCGACACCATGGTCGGACCGACCTGGGCGCGCGACATCCTCGACTTCCTCGGCGCGGACACCGACAACGAGTGGGCCGCCCTGTGTGGACGGGGTGAGGCCTACGGACTCCCCTACGGAGACGCCATGGCCGGGGTGAAGAAGCGACTCCGGTTCGTGCCCTTCACCTCTCGCCCTGATGCGTCCGTGGCCGACGTTCGACCGGTCATGGTCCTCTACGGTTCGAACATGGTGCTGCGCCGCTCGACGTGGGTCGCGGTCCGCGACGCGGTGAGCATGCGCCGCGACATCTTCGAGGACGTCGACACCGGGCTCTGTGTCGGTGAGATCGGTGGGCGCAACGCCTTTCTGCCGCACCTCGGGGTGGGCGTGTCACCGCGGCGGATGGAGACCGGCGTCGTCTCGTTCGTCCGCTACATGAGCTTCCTGCCGCGCACGCTGTTCCTCCACCGCCGATACGCACTCGGTGTCGGTGCCTGGATCCTCTACATCCCCTGGGTCACCGCCGTGCACGTCGCGCGGCTTCTCCTCATCCGCAGCTGGGATCCCGACACGCGCGGCTTCTCCGTACGGAACCTGCTGCGACCCACCACCGATCGAGGCGTTCCCTGACCGCAGGGACTGAGGCCACCGTCACCCCCCGCGGTGCGCCGCGTCGAGCGGGCCGTCTCAGGCGCGGCGCATGTACACACGCAGGGTGAGCGGGGCGACGACAGCCAGCACGCAGGCCGCACCGAGCAACGACCACGCGATCTCGGCGCCGTAGCGCCCATCGGTCATCTGTCGCACCGCCGACACCAGGTGGGAGACAGGATTGACGTGGGCGAAGGCCTGCATCCACCCGGGCATCGTCGCCACGGGGACGAGTGCGTTCGACATGAAGGTCAACGGCATCAGGACCAGCATCGACACGCCCTGTACGGTCGACGCCTTGTCCATCAGCACCCCCATGAGGGCGAACACCCAGCTCAGCGCGAAGGCGACGACCACCACGAGCAGGCAGGCGCCGATCGTCCCTATCACGCTCGCCGGTCGGTAGCCCATGATCAGTCCCACGATGATCGTGATGGTGGTGCCGACCACGTACCGCACCATGTCCGACAGCAACGACCCCGCCAACGGGGCGATGCGAGCGATCGGCAACGAGGTGAACCGGTCGAACACCCCCTTGTCCATGTCCTCGCGGAGTTGCACCCCGGTGGTCACCGACGCGGCGAGCACCACCTGCACCAGCACCCCGGGGATGAGTATCGGGAGGTAGCCGACGACGTCGCCGGCGATCGCGCCGCCGAAGATCGACGAGAACATCACGGTGAAGACGATCGGCAGGATGATGACGTCGAACAGCAACTGCGGGTTGTGCTTGATGCGGAGCAGACCTCGGGCCGCCATCGTCAACGACTGCGACACCGCATCGGTCGCCGTCACCCGTACGGCGACCGGGACCTCTGAGCGGGCTGTGCCGGTGTCGGTGATGCCCACGGGAGTCATGTCGATGGTCATGCCGCGTCCTCCTCGGTGCCGATGGATCCCGACCCGGTGGTGGAGCCCGGCCGCGCGGTGAGTGCGAAGAACACATCGTCGAGACTGGGGCGGGCCACCGACATCGCGGCGACCTCGACCCCCGCGGCGCTCAACGCCACCAGGATGGTGCCCACCAGCGCGGTATCGGTGATCGGGACCGACAGCGACGCCGGACGATTCCTGGTCCCCTGGCCACCGGCGACCTCCGACGTCGTCACCGTGGTCGAGGTGTGCCGACCGATCACCCCGGCCGCCACCGCGTGGTCGGCCGGGTCTACGAGGGTCAGCAACAGGCTCGCCGACCCGACCGAGGCCTTGAGTTCGTCGGCGGTCCCCTCGGCGACCATCGTCCCGTGATCGATCACCGCGATCCGGTCGGCCAGTTGGTCGGCCTCCTCGAGGTACTGCGTCGTCAGGAGCACGGTCGCCCCGTCGTCGACGAGGGAGCGCACCGTCTCCCACATCTGCACCCGGGTCCGCGGATCGAGCCCGGTGGTCGGTTCGTCGAGGAAGATCAGCGGAGGTCGCGACACGAGGCTGGCGGCCAGGTCCAGCCGGCGGCGCATACCACCGGAGAAGGTCTTGACGATGGCGGTCGCCGACTCGGTCAGCGCGAACACCTCGAGCAGTTCGCGAGCACGCGCCCTGGCGTCGGCGCGTGAGCGGCCCAGGAGTCGGCCGAAGATCATCAGATTCTCCAAAGCGGTGAGATCCTCGTCCACCGAGGCGTATTGACCCGTCAGACCGATCAACGAACGCACCTCGGTCGCGTGGCCGACCACGTCGTGACCGAAGATCCGCGCCGAGCCCAGGTCGGGTCGGAGCAGCGTCGCGAGCATCCGGACCAGTGTCGTCTTGCCCGCTCCGTTGGGGCCCAGCACCGCATGGACCGACCCGCGGGCCACCACGAGGTCGACACCGGAGACGGCCAGGCGACCGCCGAAACGCTTTCCCAGACCTGCTGTCTCGATGGCCGCGACGTCGACATCACTCATGACTTCCCCTCCCTGTCCCCTCGACGAGCCGTGGGGTTCGTCGACGATGGTGGTTCCTCGGGGAGGAGTGTATCCAGCTCGCGGCACCCTCCGAGCGGCTCCGTGTCGAGCCGTCGAGGTGTCGGTCTCACCGAAAACCGCACTGAACGAATCGATTTCATGGGCCCGTAACATCGTCGACATGTGTGGTACGGGCGTACCGCTGATCTGCGATGACAAATCTCGCTGCGGTACTGCACTTTTCACACCTCGGCACGCACGCGGGGTGGCGCCCGTCATCACCGGGCCGGCCAGTGAGCAAGCACACTGGTTACTCGAGTGAACAATCTTCACGGGCCGCCCTACACTTGCCCCATCGACCTCCCCGGGATGTCCACACGAGACGGATCGGGGTCCTTCGCCCGCCGACGCGCGAACGTGTCGAACCGATTCCCGACCACCTCGCGTTTCGCGAATACCGAAAGGTGACAGTGGAATTCACCGAACTGGCCGATTACCCCCTTCCGGCGGGGGAGGTGATCGAGTGGGTGCCGCGACTGGTCGACCACGACCACGACGGCGACGTGTGGAGCGACGATCCGCGGCCGCTGAGTCATCTGCACGAGGAGTACTGCACGCGCGGCAGCGTCGCACGGAGCGCGCGCGACGACGACGGGCATCCCGGGTCGTGGCTCGGCGCGGTCTTCGTGGTCCCCCACCGTCACGACCGGTCCGCACTCGGGCGTGCGCTGACGACCTGGATGCGCACCCATGAGGTGTTCCGCACCACCGTGCAACGATGCGACGATACCGACGGGCCGTCGTTGCGCCGGCGTGGCACGCATCTCGACGTGGAGGTCGTCGAGAACGTCGTCGGCACCCTGTCGAGCGGCACCGGTGTACACCGCCACCTCCTCGAACGGTTCGAGACGCTGTCGCCGCTGCGATGGCCACACTGCGTGGTCGCGACGATCACGCGCGCCGACCACGAGACCTCCACCGAGGTCGACGACGCCGGCGAGATCGGCGACAGCGAGTTCCTGCTCGTCTTCGGTGCCGACCACTCGGTGATGGACGCGTACTCGATGCTGTTGGCGATCGGTGAGATCCAGGGGCTCTACGCCGCCGAACTGTCGGGTACGCCGACGCCACCCGCGCCGGTCGGCAGCCACGTCGACTTCAGCGTGCAGGATCGCCGACGCGGGGCCGACCTGCACCCACATCATGACGCGGTACGGACATGGGAGGCGTTCCTGTCGACCGAGGGCAACCGGTTCCCGGGCTTCCCCTTGCCGGTCACCGACGATTCGGTCACCACGGGTGTCGTCACCCGCCGAGCCAACCAGAGCGGGATGTCGTCCTGGGTGCTCTCGGCGGATCAGGCCGACGACATCAATCGGTGGGCGCGTGCCTGCGGGCATTCGATGCAGACCGCGGTGCTCGCGGCGCTCGCGGTGGCGGTGCGCTCGATGTCGGGTACGGAGACAATCCGGTTCGCCATGCCCATGCACACGCGTACCGACAGGCGATACACGTCGTCGATCGGATGGTTCGTCGGCGTCGTCCCCATCGAGATCGATCTGGCCGGCGCACAGACCCTCGAGGACTGCCTCGCAGCCACCGGCGCCGCCATCGCCGACCGCAAGTCGTTGGCGCAGTATCCGTTTCCACGGATCGCCGAGATCACGGGTATCGACGCCAATCCCCGTTTCGTCGTGTCCTACATCGATGCGCGGTACGTCCCGGAGTCGACGCACTGGTCGCGCTGGGGGGCGCGCACACTGCGTGGCGCCGCGGACTCCGACGACGAGGTCTATCTGTGGATCGTCCGCTCCCCGAAGGGCATCTCGGTGTCGGCGCGATTCCCCGGCAACCGTGTCGCGACCGAGAACGTGCATGCACTCCTGCACCGCCTGAACGCCGTGCTGGCATCACCCGCCGAATGCGATCACCGCCACGACATCATCGACGCGACCGACGTCTCGGCAGCGGGGTGATCACAAGGTGATCATCGACATGCTCGCGCACTGGAACCCGGGCCGAGGGACGCTGATGGAGGTGCGGGCCACCGCGGACTCCCTGGCGGCGGCCGCCTGCGCCCCGGCGCATCCCACGCCCGCCTCGTTCCTCCAGGAGAACCATCTCCGCGGAACCCACGCCGCCGCCGAACGCGGGGATCAACACTCCGCCTACCTCACCGCCACCACCGAGGTGGACGGCGACTTCGACGCCCCGGCGCTCGTCCGCGCGCTGCGGCGCTTCACCACCCGTCACGACGGGTTGCGGTGCTGGTTCGACGTGTCCCACGGCGCGGTCACCCGCCACCTGGTCGACACCGATGACGTCGACTTCCGGATCGATCGCGTCGGCGAGGTCGACGACTACGGCTATCTGACCGGCGTGGAGGACACGAACCGTTTCCGCGACCACGCCACGACACGCTTCGAGCGCGAGGCGACCGCCCTGCACTGGCCCGGGTTCGCCGTCGGGGTGGTGGTGCGCCCGCACGACTTCACCCTCTTCATCGGGTGCGACCACGCCCTCAGTGACGGCGTGTCGCAGGCGATGTCGCTGGCCGAGGTCGCCGACCTCTACTACTCCGAACGCGACGGGACCGAGGTGGGACCGTTCACCGCCGCCCCCACCGGCTCGGCGGTCGCCTATGCCGTCGCCGAGCGGGAACGTGCCGCTCGATTCACGCCCGACTCCCCCGAGGTGCAGGCCTGGTGTTCGGCCGCCGCCCCCACCGGGGGTGGCATGCCGAGGTTCCCGATCGATCTCGGCCTGGCCGACGGGGAGAGTGCACCGGTGCGGCCGGTGAAGTTCGACGTCCTCGACGCAGCAGGTGCCGACGAGTTCGAACGCATCTGCCGCGCCCACGGTGCACGGATGATCGGCGGCATCACCGCTGTGCTCGCCATGGTCGATCGCGAACTCGCCGGTGTCGACGACTATTTCACCATCACCGCCCTGGCCGACCGGACGCTGGCCGACGTCATGCTGACCCAGGGATGGTTCTGCCGGTTCGCGCCCGTCGCGTTCGCGGTCGACACCGCGCGCACCTTCACCGAGCTCGTCGGTACGGCGCATGCGGCCTGCGAACGTGGCGCCGCCTGCTCCGAGGTCCCGGTCCCGGCGGTGATCACCGCGATGCTCGCCGCCGGGGCCGCTCCCGAACGCGTCCTGGTCACACCACAGCTGCTGTCGTACATCGATTTCCGCCGTTTCCCGATGGCGGGGACGCCTGCCTACGACCGCGGGATGCAGTCGACGGGCGAGGGGCGGACCGCGAATGCCTCGATGTGGTTCAACCGGGACGACCGCAGCCTGTATCTGGGTTCGCAGATCCCCGACACCCCGCGGGCGACGACCGTGCTCGCCACCCACCACCGGCGGATCCGGGAGATCTTCGCCGACATCGTCTCCTCCGGCGACCATGTGATCGCCGACGGTCCCGACGCACGCGTGAAGAGGTCATCGCTTGCGCGTCACCACGATTGACCGGTTCGCGCCCGCCCCGGGGACGCTCGTCGCGTGGACGGTCGACGCGACGGCGAGCACCGCCGTGGTCTCGGCCGTACCCCCGTCGTTCAACCAGAGCCATCACCTCGCCACGGCAGCAGCCGATCCGAACGGGGAGAGCACCTGGCTCGCGGCCTCGTTCGACGTCGACGGGTCGGTCGACCTCAAGGCCATCGAGCGCGCCTTCCTCGCCCTCATCACCCGTCACGGCACCCTGCACAGCGGATTCGTCCGCACCGGCGGAAGCATCGTCCGCCACCTGCACGACCCCGCCGCCCTGCAGCTCATCGCGTCCGCACCGAGATCGCTGACCACCACCGCCGCGGTGCGCGACGCCCTCTGGGAGGGATTGCGCCACGACTGCACCCCGTTCGGTGACCCCGGCTGCCACCTCGCCGCCATCGACCGTCGAGACCGCTCCACGATCGTCTGCGGGTTCGACCACGCGCACGTCGACGCGTACTCGATGGCCATCGTCGTCGACGACCTCGCCCGTCTCTACGAGGGATACCGGGCCGAACCGGGCGCGTTCGACCCTCGCGTCCTGCCGCCCGCGGCGAGCTTCGTCGACCACTGCGCCGACGAGGCCGACGACACGCGCGACTTCTCACGGCACCCCGCCATGCGGCGGTGGACGGAGTTCTTCGCCCGCCACGATCGCCGACCCCCCGAGTTCCCGCTCGACCTCGGACTGTCACCGGGTGACCGTGCCCGCCAGGCCGTCGACGTCCGTGAACTGCTCGGGCCGCGCGACACCGCGGACTTCGCCGAGGCGTGTGCCGACGCGGGATCGAGTGTGTACGCCGGGCTCCTCGCCGCGATGGCGCACGCGGTGCGAGACCTCGGCGGGTCCGCCGAGATGCCCGTGCTGTTCCCCATGCACACCCGCCGCTCCCGCCGATGGGAGAACGCGGTCGGCTGGTTCACCACCAACGCGCCGGTCACGATCACCGTCGACGCCGACCTGCCCGCGACGATCGCCCGGGCCGGACCGGCCGTTCGCGAGGCCGTCGCACTCGGGGAGGTCCCGCTCCCCCGGGTGCTCGAGGCCATCGGCGGTCTTCGAGCGGGTCGCACCGACATCTTCATGGTCTCCTACGTCGACTACCGCCGACTGCCCGGCGCGCACGCACACGACGCCGTCGACGCGACCCACATCTCCAACGTGACGACCGCCGACGACGCCCAGTTCTGGATCTCCCGCACCGGGGGCGGACTCGCGCTGCGCACCCGGTACCCCGACACCGCCGTCGCGAGGACGACGATGGCGGCCTTCCTGGACGGTGTCGGACGACATGCGTCGGCCGTGGCGGGCGACTCGCCTCGCGGGCGTGTGACGACCGACTGCGTCGACCACTAGGCTCGTCGTCAAGCAGCGCTCGATCATCTTCTAGACCGCGGGAGCCTCGCAGTGACAGTCCCCACCGATCCCCATCCCGGCTTCGCCGCCTATGCCCACCCCGAACGGCTGGTGAGCACCGAATGGCTCAGCGCCCATATCGGGACCGAGGGCCTCAAGGTGGTGGAGTCCGACGAGGACGTGTTGCTCTACGACATCGGACACATCCCCACCGCGCAGAAGATCGACTGGCACCTGCATCTCAACGACCCGGTGACGCGCGACTACATCGACGGCGAGCAGTTCGCCGAGCTCATGCGCAGCAAGGGCATCCGGCGCGACGACACCATCGTCGTCTACGGCGACAAGAGCAACTGGTGGGCGGCCTACGCACTGTGGGTGTTCACCCTGTTCGGTCACGCCGACGTGCGTCTGCTCGACGGTGGACGTCAGGCCTGGTTCGCCGAGGACCGCGAGACCAGCTTCGACGTGCCCGACCTGCCCCGGTCGGACTACCCCGTCGTCGCGCGTGACGACACGACCATCCGCGCGTTCGCCGACCAGGTGCGCGACGTGCTGGGCACCGAACCTCTCATCGATGTCCGTTCGCCGCAGGAGTACACCGGCGAACGCACCCACATGCCGGAGTACCCGCAGGAGGGTGCGCTGCGCGGGGGACACATCCCGACCGCGGTGTCGATCCCGTGGGCCAAGGCGGCGGCACCCGACGGACGGTTCCGCAGTCGCGCCGAGCTCGAGGAGATCTACGGCGAGTTCGCACCCGATGCACCGACCATCGCCTACTGCCGTATCGGCGAGCGATCCTCGCACACCTGGTTCGTGCTGACCCATCTGCTCGGGTTCACCCGTGTCCGCAACTACGACGGTTCGTGGACGGAGTGGGGCAACGCGGTCCGGGCGCCGATCGTGACCGGCCCCGAACCCGGAACCCGGTGACGCTGCCCGCCGCGCTCGCCGAGATCGTCGACGATTTCGGCGCGCTCGCCGAGTCCGACCGCGTCACCCTC
Source organism: Williamsia sp. M5A3_1d (assembly GCF_053345315.1). NCBI lineage: Bacteria > Bacillati > Actinomycetota > Actinomycetes > Mycobacteriales > Nocardiaceae > Williamsia > Williamsia sp. M5A3_1d. The sequence goes on along the minus strand of NZ_JBKEZX010000001.1, from coordinate 1,507,970 downwards.
CTGCTGGAGTTCGCGAACGAGTTGCCCGCCCTGCCGGAGCATCTGCAGACCGAGGCGATGGAACCGGTGCCGGAGTGCCAGTCGCCGGTGTTCCTGTCCGTCGACGCCTCCGACGCCGGCGCCGTGCGCCTGTACTTCAGTGCGCCCCGCGAGGCGCCGACCACACGCGGGTTCGCGTCGATCCTGCACCAGGGTCTCGACGGGGCGGCGGCGTCCGACATCGTCGCGGTGCCCGGCGACTTCTACACCGACCTGCACCTCGACACCGTGGTCAGCCCGCTGCGCCTGCGCGGTATGGCCGGGATGCTGGCCCGGATCAAGAGCCAGGTCGCAGCGCAGACCGATGTCCCCCGGTCCGCGGTCGATCCCGCCTGAGTGACGGGGCGCCGCCGGAGTGAAGTTCACGCAGATGATGGACCAGCCGGTGGAACCCGGCGGACTCGTCGAGTGGTCCGCGCAGACCCCCGGCGGGTTCGCCCACTGGCATGCCGATCCCCGACCCACCTCCCACAACCACGAACTCCACCTCCGCTCGGCCCTGGAGTACCGCTGGCGCACCCACCGCGAGGGTGGCCGCGAGTCGTGGCTGGGCCTCGCCATCGAGTTCGACGAGCCGATGTCGGTGCCGGCGATCCGCGCCGCACTCACCCGGTGGATCGACCGCCACGAGGTGTTGCGCAGCCATGTGGTGGTCAAACACACGGGGATGCAACGGTTGTCGACCCCGCCGGGGTCGGTGGTGCTGAAGATGGGTCGTGTCGGCTGGTACAGCGAGGCGGGTCCGCTGCTCGATCAGCTCGCCGGCGCCTTCGACCGGGCCACCGCACCCCTACAGTGGCCCGCCTACCTCTTCGCGACGGTCGCGCGGGAGAAGACCTTCACCCTGCTGTTCGCCGGCGACCACTCGCTGCTGGACGGCTACTCCCTCATCCTCGCCCAGCACGAACTGATCGAGCTCTATCACGCCGCCCGTGAGAGGCGTGCGGACCGACTCGCACCCGTCGGCAGCTACGTCGACTTCAGCGCGAACGAGCGTCGCGTGGCCGACGAGGCCGACGCCGACCACCCCGCGGTCGCGGCGTGGCGCGACTACCTCGCCGACAACGACGACGAGATGCCCCGATTCGAGGTCTCGGCGCAGCGGCGTACCGGGCCCGAGCCGGGTGCGGTGTCGACCGAGGACCCGGGCGACGCCACCGGTCCACCGCAGTCGTCGGTCACGATGGACCTGCTCGACGACGACGAGGCCAACCGTTTCACCGCGGTCTGCTCGGCGGCGGGCGGGAACCTCTTCGCCGGGATCCTGGCCGCGCTCGCGATCGCCTACCGCGGATGCGGCGGCGGCGACGTGTTCCGCGCGATCACCCCGCGCCACACCCGGGACGAGGGACGCTGGCTGGGGGCACTGGGATGGTTCGTGTCGACGACCCCGCTGCGCCTCGACACCTCCGGCGTCGTCGCCTTCGACCAGTTGGTCACCAGGGCCACCGCCGAACTCCGCGGCACCCGCACCGCCGCAGGACTGCCGTTCCTGCGTGTGGCCGAACTGCTCGGCTACGCCGGCGACCCGAAGTTCGTCATCTCCTTCATCGACACCCGTCACGCACCCAACGCCGCCGCGGCCGACGCCGGCGCGGCGCGGGTCCTGCGGTCGCACAGCTACGCCGACGACGAGGTCTTCATCTGGGTCAACCGGACACCGTCGGGTGTGCGCATCTCGGCGCGGTTCCCCGCGCTGGGCCGCACACATTCCGACGTGAGCCGGTTCCTCATCGAGTTCGGCCGGGTGGTCCGTGAAGTCGGTGATCGAAGTACCTTCGCGCAACGCGAGGACTGACAGGACCGATCAATCGCTCGGTGCGTTAGGGTGCTCTTCGGGGTCCGCCAGGAAGCCTCTGCAGACGCCCACACGACGACGCCCAGTACGCAACAGGAGAACCAGTGCCCAGTCATGCCAGCTCGGTGATCAGCAAAGTCCTCGTCGCCAACCGGGGCGAGATCGCTGTCCGCGTGATCCGCGCAGCGCGTGATGCCGGGCTGGGAAGTGTCGCGGTCTACGCCGAACCCGACGCCGACGCGCAGTTCGTGAAGCTCGCCGACGAGGCCTTCGCGCTGGGTGGTCAGACCTCGGCCGAGTCGTACCTGGTGTTCGACAAGATCCTCGACGCAGCCGCGAAGTCCGGCGCCGACGCCATCCACCCCGGCTACGGCTTCCTGTCCGAGAACGCCGAGTTCGCCCAGGCCGTCATCGACGCCGGCATCACCTGGATCGGCCCGTCACCGCAGTCGATCCGCGACCTCGGTGACAAGGTCACCGCCCGCCACATCGCGCTCAAGGCGAACGCCCCCATGGCCCCGGGCACCAAGGACCCGGTCAAAGACGCCTCGGAGATCGTCGCGTTCGCCGAGGAACACGGCGTACCGGTGGCGATCAAGGCTGCGTTCGGTGGCGGCGGCCGCGGCATGAAGGTCGCATACACGATCGCCGAGATCCCCGAACTGTTCGACTCCGCCACGCGTGAGGCCGTCGCCGCGTTCGGTCGCGGTGAGTGTTTCGTCGAGCGATACCTCGACAAGGCCCGTCACGTCGAGGCCCAGGTCATCGCCGACCAACACGGCAACGTGGTCGTCGCGGGCACCCGCGACTGCTCGCTGCAGCGCCGGTTCCAGAAGCTCGTCGAGGAAGCCCCCGCGCCGTTCCTGACCGACGAGCAGCGCGCCAAGATCCACTCCTCGGCCAAGGCGATCTGCCGTGAGGCCGGCTACTACGGGGCCGGCACCGTGGAGTTCCTCGTCGGCTCCGACGGTCTCGTCTCGTTCCTCGAGGTGAACACCCGCCTGCAGGTCGAGCACCCGGTCACCGAGGAGACCTCGGGAATCGACCTGGTGCGACAGCAGTTCCGCATCGCCGCGGGCGAAGAACTCACGATCAAGGAGGACCCGACCCCGCGCGGACACTCCTTCGAGTTCCGCATCAACGGCGAGGACGCCGGTCGTGGCTTCCTGCCGGCCCCCGGACCCATCTCGGTCTACAAGGAGCCGACGGGCCCCGGTGTCCGCGTCGACTCCGGCGTGGTGCAGGGCGACGTCATCGGCGGCGGTTTCGACTCGATGCTCGCCAAGCTCATCGTCACCGGCGAGACCCGCGATCAGGCGCTCGAGCGGTCACGTCGCGCTCTCGAGGAGTTCCAGGTCGAAGGTCTCGCGACGGTCCTGCCGTTCCACCGCCACATCGTGTCGAACCCGGCGTTCATCGGTGACGGCGAGGGCTTCGAGGTCTACACCAAGTGGATCGAGACCGACTGGGACAACCCGATCGAGCCGTACACCGGTGGCCAGCCCATCGACGACGACGAGGCCACCCCCCGCCAGAACGTGATCGTCGAGGTCGGCGGCCGCCGCGTGGAGGTCTCCCTGCCCGGCGATCTCGCACTCGCGGGCTCGGGCGGTTCGGGCAACGGCGGCGCGATCCGCAAGAAGCCGAAGGCACGCACCCGCACGAAGGGCGGCAACGTCGCGGTGTCGGGCGACGCGATCGCTGCACCCATGCAGGGCACCGTCGTCAAGGTCGCCGTCACCGAGGGCCAGGAGGTCACCGCCGGTGAGCTCGTCGTGGTCCTCGAGGCGATGAAGATGGAGAACCCGGTCACCGCCCACAAGGACGGTGTCGTGACCGGCCTGTCGGTCGAGCCGGGCTCCGCGGTCACCCAGGGCACCGTCCTGCTCGAGATCAAGTAGCGCGACACCCCGCCGCGACCGGCGAGGTCTGACGCGACGCCATGGAGACCGTCGAGATCAACGCAGGCGCCTGGTATCTGCGTGGGCTACGGGACGACGATCGCGTCAGCGACGTCCCCGCGCTCGCCGAGACCGGGCTGCTGTGGGCGGGCGATGGCACCGACGGCGAATCGGCCGCCCGGTTCGTGCGCGACGTGCAGACGTGGTGGTCGCAGGAGACCCGGTTCGTGTGGGCGGTCTGCGAACCCACCACCGGAGAGCTCATCGCCCTGATCGGCCTCGTCCGCGATCCCCGACCACCGGGCGACCGTGCCACCGTGCACACCGCGCACCGCGTCGGGGCGCGCGAGGCGCTGTCGGTGGGTCTCGCCGCGGTGACGCGTTTCGCCGAGGGCGCCCTCGACCTCACGGTGTCGCCCCCACAGGTGTGACCGGCCGACGAGCGACCCCCCGCGCGCGACAGATCGATCAGGTGGTGTCGCCGATCGCTCGCCGCACCCTATGATCAGGGTCATTCACGTCGAAAGGTACGACACTTGTCTCACCGGATTGCGGTCCCGCGCCTGCGCTCGCGCCTGTTGACCGTCGCTGCGTCCGTGGCCGTCGCGCTCACCCCACTCGCCGTCCCGGCGGCATCGGCGGCGCCCACCCTGCCCGCACCCGGTGTGACCTCCACCGACGGTTCCTCGCTGGTCACGGTGACCCCGGTCAACGACCGTCAGCTCAACATCGAGGTGCGCTCCGCCGCGATGAACAGGGTCATCCCGCTCTCGGTGATCCTGCCCCGCGACCGCTCCGTCGCCCGTCCGACGCTGTATCTCCTCAACGGCGCCGGTGGCGGCGAGGACGCCGCCACGTGGGAGCGCCAGACCGACGTCGTGAAGTTCTTCTCCGACAAGAACGCCTACGTCGTCACCCCCAACTCGGGCGCCTACAGCTACTACACCGACTGGCAGCGCGACGATCCGGTGCTGGGCCGCAACAAATGGTCGACGTTCCTCGGCACCGAGCTCCCGCAGGTGTTCGACAAGGCCTTCGCGACCAGCGGCCGCAACGCCATCGCCGGCATCTCGTCGTCGGGTTCTGCGGTGCTCGACCTGGCCATCGAGCATCCCGGCGTCTTCAAGGCGGTCGGCTCGTACAGCGGTTGCGCGGCCACGTCGACCCCGCTCGGCCAGGCCTACGTCCGTCTCGTGGTGGAGACCCGTGGCGGGACCACCGCCACCAACATGTGGGGTCCGTACAGCGGCCAGGGGTGGCGTGACCACGACGCCGTCCTCAACGCCGCGAAGCTGCGGGGCACCAGCCTGTACGTCTCCGCGGGCAGCGGCATCCCCGGCAAGTACGAGAACCCGGCCGGTGTGCGCCCCGGCAACGACCTTGCCTCGCAGATCATCCTCGGAGGCCCGATCGAGGCCGCGACCGACGGCTGCACCCAGCAGCTGCGGACTCGCCTCGCCCAGTTGAAGATCCCGGCCACGTTCCACTTCCCGGGCACCGGCACCCACTCGTGGGGCTACTGGGAGGACGAGTTGCATCGGTCGTGGCCGCAGCTCGGCCGCGCCATCGGCGCCTGACCGCCCGACCCGTACGAAGACGACGACCGCCGGACCCTGAGGGTTCGGCGGTCGTCTTCCGTCTCGGGTGCGATCCGGTCCCGTGCGACTACTTCGCGGCGAGCAGACCCTTGGCGACGTGGGTCACCTGGATCTCGTTGCTGCCGGCGTAGATCATGAGCGACTTCGCATCACGGGCCAGCTGCTCCACGCGGTACTCGGCCATGTAGCCGTTGCCGCCGAAGAGCTGCACGGCCTCCATCGCGACGTCGGTCGCCGCCTTCGAGGAGTACAGCTTCATCGCCGACGCCTCCGACAGGCTGATCGACTTTTTGTCCTTGCCGCGCTCGAGCGCGCTGAAGATCATGTTCTGCACGTTGATCCGTGCGATCTCCATCTCGGCGAGCTTGAGCTGGATCAGTTGGAACTGCCCGATGTTCTTGCCCCACAGGGTGCGGTTGCGGGCGTAGTCGACCGAGAGCCGCAGGCACTCGTTGATGATGCCCAGCGACAGCGCGGCGATCCCGACACGCTCCATGGTGAACCCGGCCTTGGCGCCCTCGCCGCCGCGGGTGTCCGCACCGGTGTCCTCGGTCTCGCCGAGCAGACGGTCGGGCGACACGCGCACGTTGTCGAAGAACAGTTCACCGGTCGGCGAACTCATCATGCCCATCTTCTTGAACGGCTTGCCCTGCGTGAGACCTTCCATGCCCTTGTCGAGCACGAACGACAGGACCTTGCGGTCACGGATGGGCTTGCCGTCGCCCTCGTCGAGCTTGGCGAACACGACGATGGTGTCGGCGTAGGGACCGTTGGTGATGAAGGTCTTCTGGCCCTTGAGGATGTAGTCGTCGCCGTCGCGCTTGACCGTCGTCTTCATGCCACCGAGGGCGTCGGAGCCGGAATCGGGTTCGGTGATGGCCCAGGCGCCGATCTTCTCCAGGGTGACCAGTTCCGGGAGCCAGCGCTTCTTCTGCGCCAGCGTGCCTTTCGAGCGGATCGTGCCGACGGTCAACTGGCAGACACCCAGCGACGCGATGATGCCGAGGCTGACACCTGCGAGCTCGGTGTTGAGCAGCATGAAGGTGCTGTCGCCCATCCCGCCGCTGACGGCGCCGGGCTTGGCATCCCCCGTCGCCTCGGACTCGAGTTCCCGCTCGAGTCCCTCGCGGGCCATCTGGTCGACACCGAAGGTGGTGTAGAGCTTGCGCGCGATGTCGTAGGGCGGCAGCACGCCGGTCTCGAGTTCGTCGAGGTGCGGGCGCACCTCCTTGTCGATGAAGCCCCGAAGTGCATCGCGGATCATCAGATCCTCGTCGGACCACTCGTACATGCCCACTCCTCCTCGTGCCGTCGACGACACAAAAAATGAATTCTGTTTCAGTTCCGCTCACCAGAGTGACAGTTACATCCGCGGATGTCTACAACCCTCGGACGAGTGGTGTCCGTTCGGCGATGGTGTGTACCGAGGCGGGCCGGATGTCGACCGAGAAGTATCCCGCGACCCCGGCCGTCCCCAGGTGGGCGACGACGGCCTGCACGACCGGCTTGGCCACGACGACAACGAGCGGTGCGGGCGGAGATCCGTCGGTGGGTCCGATCCGGGGTGCGATCCACGCGGCCACGCGCGCGACGAAGTCCGCGACACTCTCGCCTCCGTGCGGCGCACTGGTGACGTCGGAGAACCAGAGAGCGAGCGCATCGGTCGCGATCTCGTCGGGAGCGCGGCCCGTCCACGAGCCGAGGTCGATGGATCGCAGCTCCTCGACGACGGCCACGCGGTCGCCCAGGGCCTGCGCGGTCTCCACCACCGACGCCTCGGGGCCGCTGAGCACCACGGCGGGGCGTTCACCGATCGCCTCACCCACCGCACGTGCGTCCCGCCGACCCCGATCGTCGAGATCACACGACTCCGCACCGAACCGCAGAGCGCGATTCGGTGCGGAGCGAGCGGCTGCGACGAGCCTGATGGTCAGCGGACCTGCGCGGAGTCGGGCCGGGTGCTCTGCGCATCCGTGGACCGACGGGCGAGACGGGTGAGGACCACCGCGAACACCAGCCCCAACACCGCCCACAGGATCATCTGGTTCGCGATCGAGTAGAACCGGAACGTCCCGACCACGTCACCGGGGAAGCCCGGGAACGCGATCGTGCCGTCGGGCGAGCGCAGCGCGGTGGGCACCTCGTCGAAACTCGGCAGCACCGCCATCGCGACGCCGACGATGGCGAGGTAGCCGACCGCCGACACGATGATCGCGTAGAGACCACCGATGCGCGGCAGCAACCAGAACGCCAGCACCACCGCGGCGATCGCGACGGCGAGAGACACCAGGGTCATGGTGAGGTACGAGCCGCTACGCGCACCGATGGTGTCGTCGTCGCCGACCGCAGGCGGATTCGCCGGATACTTCCCGAACGGCACGAGATACACCGCGACGAAACCACCCAACGCCAGCAACCCGGCGACCACACGCGGATCCACCAGCGGGTACCGGCGGCCGACGTAGGCCCACAGCACCGTGAACACGACCGCGAAGATCGCGCCCATGGCCAGACCGAAGACGATCGAGCCGACACCGGCCCCGATGTTCTCCTGCACCGACCGCGTGAAGACCTCACCGTGCTCGTGGGCACCGTGCTCGCCGGCGAGCATCTCCTCGGCGTGGCTGCGACCTGACTCGTAGTCGATGGCCTTCGCGACCTGGGGTTCGATGAAGATGCGGGCGAACACGAACGCGAACAACCCGGCGACGAGACCCGAGATCAGGCCGGCGCCGATGAATTTCTTCTCCATGGCCTGCCCCGCTCAGTGGCAGGGGAAGCCGAGGAAGTGACGTGCGTCGTGCACGAACTCGTGGACGTGGGTGTCGGCGCCGAAGACCGAGACCGCTCCCTGGTCGTAACCGAGGAAGTAGTAGGCCAGCGCGGCGATCGCGGTGGTGGCGGTGAGCCACAGCGCGGTGTCGATCACCGAGACGTCGGGGGTGTCGAGGACCAGCGGGCCCGAGGCCCTACGGGTGGCGACGGATGTGGTGGACATGGATCTCCTCTCGCGGGATGACGCGTCCCGCGTGGTGTGGATGGGATGACCGGGCATCGGATATCTGACTGACGCCCCCTGACCTGCAGGGGACCACACAGTGGCGCGACCGTTCCGGAATGTCACCGGATTCTCCGTGTGCTCGGCTGGGTGAACTGTATGGGCGGCGATCGCTGCTGGTCAACAACGATGGCTGCGGGTGTCGTGCCGCTGATCGTCGACGACGGCGGGAACGACCACGGCGGAGGACGACTGTCGTACCCGTGGTGGATCATGGACCGATGACCACCTCCACGGATGTCGACGTGCTGGAACGCTTCAGCGCACCGACCCGTGACTGGTTCACCGGCGCCTTCCGCGAACCCACGCCCGCCCAGTCGGGGGCGTGGACCGCGATCGCCGACGGATCGCACACCCTCGTCGTCGCGCCCACCGGTTCGGGCAAGACGCTCTCGGCGTTCCTGTGGGCGCTGGACCGGCTCGCCCGTGAGCCCGCCACGCCCGCACAGCCGGCCACGTCGACCAAACCCACCGCGTCGACCAAGTCCGCCGCGTCCACGAGGCCCACAAAGGACGCGCCGGCGAAACGACAGACCAGTGTTCTGTACATCTCGCCGCTCAAGGCGCTCGCGGTCGATGTCGAGCGCAACCTGCGCGCGCCGTTGGCGGGCATCACGCGCTCGGCGGCGGCCCTGGGTCTGCCGGTCCCCGAGATCACCGTCGGCGTCCGATCCGGTGACACCCCCACCGCGCAACGTCGCCTGCTCCTCAAGACCCCGCCCGACATCCTCATCACCACGCCCGAGTCGCTGTTCCTCATGCTCACCTCGTCGGCGCGCGAGACGCTGACGTCGGTGCACACGGTGATCATCGACGAGGTGCACGCGGTGGCGAGCACCAAGCGCGGCACGCACCTGGCGCTGTCGTTGGAGCGCCTCGACGACCTCCTCACGACACCCGCGCAACGGATCGGGCTGTCGGCCACGGTGCGGCCCGCCGAACGGGTGGCCGGCTTCCTGGCCGGTTCGGCGCCCTGCACCATCGTCTCGCCGCCCGCCGCGAAGACCTTCGACCTCACCGTCGACGTCCCCGTCCCCGACATGGCCAACATCCCGGCGCCACCGGGGCCCGACGAGTTCGACGACGAGGCAGCCCCCACGGCGGGGTCGTTGTGGCCGTTCGTCGAGTCGAGCATCGTCGACCTCGTCGAGAAGAACCGGTCGACGATCGTCTTCGCCAACTCCCGCCGTCTGTCGGAGCGATTGACCGCCCGCCTCAACGAGATCCACGCCGAGCGCACCGGGGCGGCCGGCGAACAGGAACCCAACGACGCCGTCCCCGGGGGCGCGCCGGCGTACGTGATGGGCAGCGGTGCGAGTCAGGGTGCCGACCCCGTGCTCGCCCGCGCCCACCACGGTTCGGTCAGCAAGGAGCAACGCGCCCTCATCGAGGACGACCTCAAGGCCGGTCGCCTACGCTGCGTCGTGGCCACGAGCTCGCTGGAACTGGGCATAGACATGGGTGCGGTCGATCTCGTCATCCAGGTCGAGACACCACCGTCGGTCGCCAGCGGACTGCAGCGGATCGGTCGTGCGGGCCACCAGGTCGGCGAGATCAGCCGCGGGGTGCTGTTCCCGAAACACCGCGCCGATCTCATCCACGCGACCGTCGCCGTGTCGCGGATGAGAGACGGCCTCATCGAGGAGATCCGGGTACCCGCCAACCCCCTCGACATCCTCGCCCAGCAGACGGTGGCGGCATCCGCCGTCGACGAACTCGACGTCGAACAGTGGTACTCGACCGTGCGACGGGCCGCGCCGTACGCGACACTCCCCCGCTCGGCCTACGACGCCACCCTCGACCTGCTCGCCGGGCGCTACCCCTCCGACGAGTTCGCCGAACTACGTCCCCGCGTGGTCTGGGACCGCGACGCCGGCACCATCACCGGCCGGCCCGGCGCCCAACGTCTGGCCGTCACCTCCGGTGGCTCCATCCCCGACCGCGGGTTGTTCGGGGTCTTCATGGTCGGCGAGAAGGGCACCCGCGTCGGCGAACTCGACGAGGAGATGGTCTACGAGTCCCGCGTCGGCGACATCTTCGCCCTCGGTGCATCGAGCTGGCGGATCGAGGACATCACCCACGACCGGGTGCTGGTCTCCCCCGCCGCGGGGTCACCGGGTCGGTTGCCGTTCTGGATCGGTGACGCCGTGGGTCGCCCGAGCGAACTCGGCGCGGCCATCGGCAAGTTCGTCGGCGAGATCGGTCAGGGACTCGGCGGTGTCGGCGCACGCGGCGAGGGCTCCGACGGGCTGACGGTCGCCTCCTCGAGCGCCCTCGACGAGCGCGCACGCGATCTGGGGCTCACCACCTACGCCCGCGACAACCTCGCGACGCTGATCGCCGAACAGAAGGACGCGACCGGGTACCTCCCCACCGACAAGACCCTCGTCATCGAGCGCTTTCGTGACGAGCTCGGCGACTGGCGGGTGATCCTGCACTCCCCCTACGGCTTACGGGTACACGCGCCATGGGCGAGTGCCATCGGGGCACGCCTGCGCGAGCGTCTCGGTCTCGACGGCGTGGTCACCGCATCCGACGACGGCATCATCGTGCGACTACCCGACACCGACGACGAGCCGCCGGGCACCGCGATCTTCACCGTCGACCCCGACGAGGTCGAGCAACTCGTGACCGACGAGCTCGGCGGATCATCGTTGTTCGCCAGTCGATTCCGCGAATGCGCGGCGCGCGCTCTGCTGCTGCCCCGTCGCAACCCCGGCCGCCGCGCACCGTTGTGGCAGCAGCGCCAGCGCAGCGCCGCCCTCCTTCAGGTCGCAGCGCGGTACCCGCAGTTCCCGATCATCCTCGAGACCCTGCGTGAGTGCCTGCAGGACGTCTACGACCTGCCCGCACTGACCGAACTCCTCACCGGCATCTCCTCCCGCACCATCCGCATCGTCGAGACCGAGACGACCACGCCGTCACCGCTGGCGGCATCGCTGTTGTTCGGTTACGTCGGCGCGTTCATGTACGCCGACGACGCCCCACTGGCCGAGCGGCGGGCCGCGGCGCTCTCGCTCGACACCGCCCTGTTGGCGCAGCTGCTCGGACGTGTCGACCTGCGCGAGCTGCTCGACCCCGGCGTCATCGCCGACGTCGAGGCCAAACTGCAACGCACACATCCCGATCGACGTGCTCACGACATCGAGGGCATCGCCGATCTGCTGCGGTGGCTCGGACCGCTCACCGACGCCGAGATCGCCGACCGTTTCTCCGATCCGACGGCCGAACCCGACACCGACGACACCGGGTCCGACGGGGTCCGCACACCCCCCGACCCGACACCACTGCTGGCGACGCTGCAGACCACCGGGCGCATCATCTCGGTCAACCACGGTGGGCGTGTGCTGTGGGCGGCCGTCGAGGACACCGCTCGTCTGCGCGACGCCTTGGGAATCCCTGCGCCGCTGGGTATCCCGGCCGTGTTCACCGAGCCCGTCGACGACCCGGTCGGTGACATCGTCGCCCGCTACGCCCGCACCCACGCTCCGTTCACCGTCGCCGAGGCGAGCGCGGCGACCGGCCTGCCCGTCGCCGTGGTCCGCGACACCCTGGCCCGGCTCGCCGTCGCCCGCCGAGTCATCGAGGGCGACTTCCGCCCCGAGCCCGCGGGCACCGGAGGCGACTCGCAGCAGTGGTGCAACACCGATGTGTTGGCCCAGATCCGCCGCGGCTCGCTGGCCGCCAGCAGAGCCGAGATCGCCCCGGTGTCGGTCGATGCGTTCGCGCGCTTCCTCATCGACTGGCAGCACGTCGACCCGACCGCACAATCCCGCCTACGCGGTATCGACGGTGTCGCGACGGCCGTCGACCAGCTGGCCGGGCTGCCGATCCCCGCCTCGGCCCTGGAATCACTGGTGCTGCCCAGCCGGGTCGTCGACTACCAACCGGCGATGCTCGACGAGTTGTTCGCCTCCGGCGAGATCGCGTGGGCCGGTCACGGCCGGCTCGGCACCTCCGACGGCTGGATCAGCCTGCACCCCACCGACCTCGCGCCGGTCACCCTTCCCGAACCCGTCGACATCGACACCAGCGCCACCCACGAGGCCATCATCGAGACACTCGCCCGCGGCGGGGCCTACCAGTTCCGCCAGCTCGCCACGGTTCCCGCGGCGGCGGTCGAGAGGCCCGCCGACGCCACCCCGACCGGACCACCTCAGGCGGATCCACCGCAGGCGGTGAACACACCGACGGATGACGACGTCGAGCGATCGCTGTGGGACCTGGTGTGGGCCGGACACGTCAGCACCGATTCGTTCGGGGCGGTGCGGGCCCTGCTGAGCCCGCGTCGCGTCGGCAGCGCGCCCCGCGGCAACCCGGCGCACCGCAGTCGCGGCCGCGCGCCGCGGCTGCGGGCCCACCGCCTCACCACGCGCTACCTCACCGAGAACCAGCTCGGCACCCGTGCGACCCCACCCACGGTGGCCGGCCGATGGTTCGCCCTGCCCGGGCGCATCGACGACGCCACGGTCGCGGTCCACGGCACCTGTGAGCAGCTGCTCGAACGCTACGGGGTCGTCACGAAGGGGTCGGTGACGGGCGAAGAGGTGCCCGGCGGTTTCGCGCGGGTCTACAAGGCGCTGAGCGGTTTCGAGGACAGCGGCAAGGTCCGCCGCGGCTATTACATCGACGGCCTGGGCGGCGCGCAGTTCGCGGCGGTAGGCACCGTCGATGCCCTCCGCAAGCATTCCGTCGACGCCACCGAGAACCGGTCGGGACCCCCGGTCGCCGTCGTGCTCGCGGCGACCGACCCGGCCAATCCGTTCGGCGCCGCGCTGGGCTGGCCGGAATCCGAAGGGCACCGCCCCGGGCGCAAACCCGGGGCGCTGGTGGTGATCGTCGACGGCCACCTCACGTTGTTCGTCGAACGCGGCGGGAAGACCGTTCTCACGTTCGACGCCACCGCGGACCGCGTGGCGCCCGCCGCGGCCGCCCTGGCCGAGGTGGTGCGGTCCGGGCGCGTCAGCAAGTTGCAGATCGAGCGGGTCGACGGCGAGGCGGTGCACGGCACCGAGATCGCCGCGGCCTTCGTCGAATCCGGTTTCACCGCCACCCCCCGCGGGATCCGGCTGCGACACATGGCGCGCTGAGGTGCCCGAGGGTGACACCGTCTATCAGGCGGCGGCACGCATCAGGCGTGCCTTCGAGGGAAAGACGCTGGCGTACTCACAGTTCCGCGTGCCGCGGTACGCCACGGTCGACCTCGCCGGACGTACCGTCGAGTCGGTGCGTTCGGTCGGCAAGCACCTGCTCATCGACGTCGGCGACGACCTCGCGATCCATTCGCACCTGAAGATGGAGGGCGCGTGGCACGTGCACCGCATCGGAACCCGGTGGCGCAAGCCGGCGTTCACCGCCCGGTTGGTGCTCCGCACCGATTCCGCGGAGGCCGTCGGATTCGACCTGGGCACGTGCGAGATGCTGGCCTCACCCGACGCCGCACTGGCCTACCTCGGCCCCGACCTGCTCGGTCCGGGGTGGGACGCCGACCGCGCCGTCGAGATGATCTCCTCCGACCCGGCACGGCCCATCGGGTTGGCTCTGCTCGACCAGCACCTCATGGCCGGTGTCGGCAACGTCTTCCGCTGTGAGGCGTGTTTCCTGCAGGGCATCGATCCGCGACGTCCGGTCGCCGACGTCGACGTCCCCGCGATGGTCGATCTCTGCCACCGGCTCCTGCAGGCCAATCGCACCAACCGTGTCCGCACGACCACCGGGGTCACCGTCAACGGCAGGCGGTACTGGGTCTACGGGCGCGGCGGGCGGCCGTGCTTCCGGTGCGGCACGCCGGTGAGCCGCGACTTCCTCGGCGAGCCCGACGGTTTCTCCGACACCGACCGCGTGCTCTATCACTGCACGACGTGCCAGACCTGAGCGGCGAGGGAGCGTCCCGGAATGGACCCGCCACCCAGGCGTTGACCCAGGCATGGAACTCCCCGAATCGGCTCGCGCCCTGATCGGCGCAGGCGCTGATGCGACGCTGGTGACGATCGACCCCGACGGAAGCCCGCAGGTCTCGCTGGTGTGGGTGGCGTTGCGGCGCACGCCGGACGGCGACGAACTGCACACCGCCCACCTCGGCGTGTACCGCAAGGTGCGCAACATCCGTCGCGACGGACGGGTCGCGCTGACCATCCTCGGGTCCGACCCGGGATCGATGATGACGCCCTACCTCTCGATCAGCGGCACCGCGGACATCCTCGAGGGCGGGGCACCCGAACTGCTGACGGAACTCGCCGCGACACTCGCCCCGCCCGGGACCGCGTTCCCGCCGCCCGACGCGCCTCCCGGCTACATCACGCGCATCCGCATCGACAAGGTCGGCGGGGTCGGGCCCTGGGCGAGCTGACTCCCGGGGGACATCCGCCTCTAGGGTGGATCGCATGGCCAACGATCAGCAGTGGACACCGGCACGACTAGGCGACCGGAGCGGACAGCGGGTGATCGTCACCGGGGCCACGAACGGGATCGGCCTCGCCACCGCGCACTCACTCGCCCGGGCCGGCGCCCACGTCATCCTCGCCGTGCGCAACGTCGAGCTCGGCGAGAAGCGCGCCGCACAGATGGGTGGGTCGACCGAGGTCTCCCACGTCGATCTGTCGGATCTCGCGTCGGTGCGTGCGTTCGCCGATCGGCTCACCGACGACGTCGACGTGCTGATCAACAACGCCGGCCTCGTCGCGCAGAAGCGCGAGAAGACCACCGACGGGTTCGAGATGTCCATCGGGACGAACTTCCTCGGCCCGTTCGCGCTCACCAACCTGGTGGCGCCGCGCGTACGAGCACAGATCATCAACGTCGGGTCCGACGCCCACAAGTTCGCGACCCTCGATCTCGACGATCTGCACCTGAGCGATGCGCGCTGGAACCCCATGGGCGCCTACGGGCGATCGAAACTCGCCGTCATGCTATGGGGTCTCGAACTCGACCGTCGACTGCGGGAATCCGGCTCGGCGGTCACCACCGCCCTCACCCACCCGGGATGGGTCGCGTCGAACCTGTCGAACGTCTCCGACGCACCGTTGATGTCGGTGTTCCACACCGTCACACAGACGATCGCGAAGACCCTGGCCAACGACACCGACGCCGGCGCGGCGCCCACGCTCTACTGCATGACCGAACCGATCCCGCCTGGCAGCTACGTCGGCATCGACAGTCGCCTCGGACTCAAGGGCGGACCCACACTGGCCGGACGCACCGCGCACGCCAGTGACTACGCACTCGCCGCCCGCCTCTGGGATCGCGCCGAATCGGAGACCGGGACCACCTGGCCCGTCGGCTGATCTGCCGCGACTTCAGCGCTTGCGCGTCGCGACGGACAAGACGAGGTCGTTCACCCTGGTCGGGGACAGCCCGCTGAGGGCGACCTGCACGCGGCTGGGGGTGTCGCACAGGTAGCGGGCCTTCGGCCGCTTGTCGGTGAGGGCCTTCTCGACGGCGACGGCGACCTTCTCCGGCGGCACGGCAGCCTTCTGCAGCCGCGGGAGCAGACGCCGCATCCCGGCGTTCTGCTGGGCATAGAGGCGACGGTGCTCGTCGGACAGACCCGCCTCCATCGCATCGAAGTCGTCGAGGATCCCGGTCCAGATGTCGGTGCGTGTGGTCCCCGGTTCCACCAGCGACACCCCGATCTTCCACGGGCGCAGCTCGATGCGCAGCGCGTCGGCGAGTGATTCCAGTGCGTACTTCGACGCGCTGTAGACACCGGTGCCCGGCGTGGTGACGCGGCCGCTGACCGAGGAGATGAAGACGATCCGGCCCCTGGTCGCGCGCAGCAGCGGCAGCACCGCCTGCGTCACGGCGATCTGGCCCGTGACGTTCACGTCGAGCTGTCGACTGATGTCCGCGGGCGGGACACCCTCCACCGGTCCCTGCACCACGATGCCCGCGTTGTTCACCACGGCGTCGAGCCGGTCCGGCAATGCCTCGGCGAGTCCTGCGACATCGCCGGGATCGGTGACATCGAGGCGGACGGGGTGCACGTTCGCGATCTCGCCGAGCGCCGCGCGGTGGGCGTCCGACCGGGCTCCCGCGTACACCTGCCATCCCGCAGCGGCGAGGCGCTCGGTGGTGGCGAGGCCGATTCCGCGACCGGCTCCGGTGACGAGAACTGCGGGCATGTGTGCTCCTGACGAGATGATCCGGCGAGCGGGCACCTCACTCTAACCAGCGGTCACCACGGCGTGCAGACGGCTCGCGGCGGTGTACAGCTCCTCGCTCGACAGCGTCGCGAAACTCAGGCGGAGCCGGTCGGAGAGGCGGCGGTGCACCGAGAATGCCTGTCCCGGAACGAATGCCACACCATGGTCGACCGCCCGGTCGAGCAGGCTCCCGGTGTCGACACCGGGCAATCGCGCCCAGCAGAACATGCCGCCGTCGGGCCGCGACACCTCGATCGCGTCGCCGAAGGCGTCGTCGAGAGCCGTGACCAGGGCGTGCGCGCGTTCGCCGTAGGCCCGAGCGACCCTGGCGGTGTGTCCGGCCAACCAGTCCGTGTCGTCGAGCAGGTCGCCGACCACGCCCTGACACAGGGCCGAACCGCACAGGTCCGCGCTCTGCCGGAGACGTTCGACGAGGGTCACCACCTCCTGCGGCGCGATCAGCCACCCGACGCGCAATGCGGGCGCAAGGATCTTCGACGCCGAGCCGAGGGTGATCACCCGGTCGCCGAAGGTGCGTGTCGGCGGGGGCGCGACACCACGGAAACGGAGGCGGCTGTACGGATCGTCGTCGATGACCCAGAACCCGTAACGGTCGGCCAGTTCGGCGAGCGCGCGGCGACGGTCCGAATCCGCGCTCACGCCCGCGGGATTGTGAAATGCGGTGACGGTGTGCACGATCGTCGGTCGCAGCCCGTCGGCACACCACCTCGCGAGCAGTTCCACATCGACACCGCCGTCGGTCAGCGGTAGGCCACGGAGATCGGCGCCGACCGACGCGAAGACCTGCATGGCGCCCACGTACACCGGGTCGTCGACGACGACCACGTCTCCCGGGTCGACGAGAGCCAGGGCGAGGAGCGAGAGCGCCTGCTGGGAACCATGGGTGACGAGAACCTGATCGGCGTTCACGGCCTCCTGGCGTGCAATCGACTCGCGGGTGCGGCGCAAACCGGCACTTGCGGTGTACTGCAGAAGATCTCGCTGGCCGAGTGCGGCGGCGGTGGCGTGGGCGATCCGTTCGGCAGGGATCAGCTCGGTCGCGGGCAGTCCGCCGGCCATGCTGAGCACGCCAGGCGATTCGGTGAGCCGCAGCAGGTCGCGGATGGCCGATCCGGGCACGGCGGCAGCCGAACGCGACGGGTGGACAGACGGTGTAGCGATGGAGGAGGGGGAAGACACGGCGCACTCCGACAGGGGCGAGAAGAGTCGGTGATGCGTGTGGTCACCTTGAAGGGGTGGGGATGTCCCGTCGACGACGGTACGCTCACCTCGCCAGAAAATGGAACACATTTCCCACCATGCGGAATCTGCGTCAGTCGAGGTCGTCGTGGCGGATCAGCTGTCGCGCCGCCTCGGTCACCGAACCGGTGAGTGAGGGATACACCGAGAACGTCTGCGCGAGATCGTTGACGGGCAACTTGTTCTGCACGGCGAGCGCGATGGGGAGGATGAGCTCGGATGCGTTGGGCGCCACCACGACACCACCGATCACGACACCGGTCGCAGGTCGACAGAAGATCTTCACGAACCCACGACGCAGGCCACTCATCTTCGCGCGCGGGTTGGTCGCGAGTGGCAACATCACCGTCCGGGCGGGATACTCGCCGTCGTCGATGGCCTGCTGGGTCACGCCGACGGTCGCGATCTCGGGGCGCGTGAAGATGGCGGACGCCACGGTCTTCAGCTTGATCGGCACGACACCCTCGCCGAGCGCGTGGTACATCGCGATACGTCCCTGCATCGCGGCGACCGAGGCCAGGGGCAGCAGTCCGGTGCAGTCGCCGGCCGCGTAAACACCCGACGCGCCGGTGCGGGACACCCGGTCGACCGACAGGTAACCGCCGGGCGAGAGTTCGACCCCGACCTTGTCGAGCCCGAGGTTCTCGGTGTTGGGCACCGACCCGACCGTCATCAGGACGTGCGATCCGCTGATCACCCGGCCGTCGGCGAGGTGGACGTCGACACCGTCGTCGGTGCGCTTCACCGCATCGGCGCGCGCGTGCTTGATGAGCGTGACGCCGCGTTCGGCGAGAACGTCCTCGAGGACCAGCGCCGCGTCCTCGTCCTCACCGGGCAGCACCCGGTCGCGGCTGGAGACCAGCGTCACCTGTACGCCGAGCTCGGTGTAGGCGTGCACGAACTCGGCCCCGGTCACCCCGGACCCGACGACCACGAGGTGTTCGGGCAGTTCCTCGAGGTCGTAGAGCTGGCGCCAGGTGAGGATGCGCTCGCCGTCGGGCTGGGCCGAGGGCAGCACGCGCGGTGAGGCCCCGGTCGCGATGAGGACCACGTCGGCGGAGATGGTCTGCTCGGCACCGTCGGCAGGGCCGTCCTCGCCCGTCTCATCTGCGCCGACCGGGGTGACGATCACGGTGTGGGTCGACATGCCGGTCTCGGCGTCGCCGAGCCTGCCGCGTCCGGCGATCACCGTCACGCCCTCGCTGAGCAGTCGCGACCGGATGTCGGCGGACTGCGCGTAGGCCAGGTCACGTACCCGCTGGTGGATCTGCGGGAGGGAGACGACGGCGTCGTCGTGTTGGAGGTTGATACCGAGGTCGACCGCTCGCCGCACCTCGGTGCGGATACCGGTCGAGGCGATGAAGGTCTTCGACGGGACGCAATCCCACAGCACGCACGCACCGCCGATGCCGTCGGCGTCGATCACCGTGACCTCGGCGCCGTACGCCGCGGCCACCAGGGCCGCTTCGTATCCGGCCGGTCCGCCGCCGATGATCGCGATGGTCGTCACGTGTGCATCACTCCTGCATCTAGAACCGACGCTGTCCGCAACGTCGGGCTTTTCCCGCCTGCCCCAGAACCTAGTCGATAGGGCACCACGGTTCGATCCGTGACGACTTCGCCGACCGCGCCCTGTCCCGTGCGGAGGGGACCATCTAGGCTTTCGCCGTGCCGATTTACGCCGCGTACGGGTCGAACATGCATCCGGACCAGATGATGGAACGCGCCCCGCACTCCCCCATGGCCGGCACCGGCTGGCTCAACGGGTGGCGGCTCACCTTCGGTGGCGGCGACATCGGCTGGGAGGGCGCTCTCGCGACGGTCACCGAGGACAAGTCCGATCCCGACGCGCGCGTGTTCGTCGTCCTCTACGACGTCACGCCCGAGGACGAGAGCTCCCTCGACAGCTGGGAGGGATCCGAGCTCGGGATCCACCGCAAGATCCGCGCACGCATCGACACCGCCGACGGCGCCGTGCTCGCCTGGCTGTACGTGCTCGACGCCTTCGAGGGAGGGCTGCCCTCGGCGCGGTACCTGGGGGTGATGGCGGAGGCCGCCGAGATCGCCGGCGCACCCGCCGACTACGTCCACGCCCTGCGCGTCCGCGACGCCCGCAACGTCGGTCCCGGCCCCGGGGAGAGCTTCAACACCTGAGTCGGTGCCCTCGCCGGCGCTGTTCTCGTCCACGCGACGGCGACGCAGGTCGCGTGGCCGCCGAGGTCGGCAACGAACTGGCCGTGATCATCGATCTCGATGAGACCGTCGTGGCCTCCGTCAGGTGACCGGCCACCGACAGCCAGGCGTCCACAGGCGATCTCCGATATGGAGGTGAGATGCGCAGTACATCAAGGCTTTTCGACGAGACCGACGTGGTGATGACCGGCGTATGGACTCCGGACTCCGGAGTCTCCATCACCAACAGTGAACTCCCGCAACAGTGGCACGATGCGCTCTCACGGATCGGTCGTGACCTCCGGATACGCCATGTCAACGGATCGATCGAACACATCGAATTCGAGGCCGTGCATGATCGACACGCCGACCACGTGTGGCTGTCGAGCAACGTGACCCCACTCGGCGGAACACCTCGAGGGCTCGCCCGGCGGTGATCGCCGGCGTGGCGACATGGACCGGCCGCGACGGCGAACGAGCACCGATCGGGTCGCTGCGCGCGGGATCAGGCAGCCGGAGCGCCGAGAACGAGTCCGGCCAGTGTCCGCACACCGACGGCTAGGGCGCGCTCGTCGAGATCGAAGTTCGGCTGGTGTAGATCCACCTGTGCGCCGACCCCGCTCCAGACGCCGAGACGTCCCATCGACCCCGGCACGTGCTCGAGGTACCACGAGAAGTCCTCACCGCCACCGGATTGTGCGGTGTCGGCGACGGTGTCGGGACCCACGGCGTCGGCGCTGCGCCGCAACATCTCGGTGGCCTCGGGATCGTTGACCACCGGCGGCACGCCGCGGTGATAGTTCAGCTCGTGGCGTACCCCGAGCGGGGTGAGGAGACCCGTGATGACCTCGGTCACCAGCGGTTCGAGCAGTGCCCACGTCGCGTGATCGCCGGTGCGGACCGTGCCGCGGAGACGTCCCTCCTGCGGGATGGCGTTGGCGGCGTTGCCCGCATGGGCCGACCCCCACACCATGACCGTCCCGGTGCGCGGATCGATCCGTCGCGACAGCACCGCGGGCAGGCCGGTGATGACCGTTCCCATCGCGTGCACCAGATCGCCGGTGAGGTGGGGCCGCGAGGTGTGGCCACCGGGCGAGTGCAGCTGCAGATCGATGTGGTCGGCGGCGGAGGTGATGGGCCCGACGCGCAGCCCCACCTTGCCGACCTCGAGCTTCGGGTCGCAGTGCAGGGCGAAGAAACGTGAGATGCCCTGGGTGACACCGGCTTCGACGGCATCGCGTGCGCCACCGGGCATCACCTCCTCTGCGGCCTGGAACACCAGACGCACGCCGACCGGCAGATCACCGGCGGCCGCGAGGATCTTTGCGACCGCGACGAGGATCGCGGTGTGGGCGTCGTGGCCACAGGAATGGGAGACACCGTCGATGGTGGAGGTGAACGGCAGTCCTGTGCGTTCGGCGATCGGCAGGGCATCCATGTCGGCGCGGAGGGCGATCCGGGGCCCGGCCGGACCGAGGTCGCAGACGACACCGGTGCCCAACGGCAACCGCTGAGGCCGCAGACCGACGCCGGTCAGCTCGGCCATCACGAACTCGGTGGTGCGGTGTTCCTGGCGGGACAGTTCGGGATGCGCGTGCAGATCCCGCCGCCACCCGATCATCTCGTTCTCGTGCGCGGCGAGCCAGGCGTCGACGAGATCCATCACGACGTCTGCGGCGCGAGGTCGGCGAGCAGCGCCCGACGCATCCCCTTCTTGATGGCGACGAGGTTGGCGCCGGCAAAGGCTGTGCGTTCGGTGGCGACGGCCCGGGCCCGGGCGAGCAACTCCTCGACCTCGACGGCCTCCTCGACGATCCCGAGCTGCGCAGACTCCGACCCGCCGTAACGACGGCCCGTCGTCATCGCCTCGGTGCGGACCGACTCGGGCAACCGTTCGTGCAGCAGTGACGCCATCCCGAGTGGGAAGGGCATCCCCAGCGCCACCTCGGGCAGCGACCAGTACCCGCGCTCGGTGCGCATGATGCGGTGGTCGGCGCACACCGCGAGCATCGCGCCGGCACCGAACGCGTGGCCGTTGATCGCGGCCACGGTGGCGACGGGCAGCGTCAGCACTCGCGCGTAGATGCCATGGACACTGTCGATGTAGCCGCCGAGCTTCGTCGGATCGGCGACCTCGGCGATCTCGAGCCCGTTGCTGAAGAACTTCCCGGTGGCGGTGATCACCAGCGCCCCGGTCCCGTCGTTCTCGACGGTGTCGAGCAGGTCGTTCATCTGCGCGATCCACGGGCCGGCGAACCGGTTCTCCGGGTTGTCCGGATCCAGTTCGGATCCCTCGGCACCCAGGTAGAGCTCCCAGATGTCATCGGTGCGGGTCAGATACGGCATCGCATGACCATATCCTCCCGCCGCACCGCGGTCGGTGCCGATCTACCCTCGACCCATGAGCAGCGGACACGCGTCCGGCGACCCCGTCGGCGACCACGACCCGACCGTGGACCCCACGGCCGCAGCGAACGCGGCAGCCGCGGTGATCGGCGAACACACCGGCGCGGCCACACACGACGTGGCGGTCGTCCTGGGTTCGGGATGGGCCCCGGCGGCCGACGCCCTCGGCTCCCCCGTCGCGACCCTCGCCATGGCCGACCTGCCGGGTTTCACGACACCGAGCGCAGCCGGGCACTCAGGCCTCGTCCACTCGGTGCGGATCGGTTCCCGTTCGGTGCTCGTCCTGCTCGGACGCACCCACGCGTACGAGGGCAATCCGCCGGCCCGCGTGGTGCACGCGGTGCGGACCGCTGCCGCCACCGGGGCCGGGACGGTCGTGCTCACCAACGCCGCGGGCGGGCTGCGCGCCGACATGTCGGTCGGGCAACCGGTGCTGATCAGCGATCACCTGAACTTGACCGCGAGATCACCACTGGCGGGTGCGCAATTCGTCGACCTCGTCGACGCGTACTCGCCTCGGCTGCGCGAGATCGCCCGTGGCGTGCGCGGCGACCTCGCCGACGGTGTGTACGCGGGGCTGCCCGGCCCGCACTACGAGACCCCCGCCGAGATCCGGATGCTGCGCACCATGGGCGCCGACCTCGTCGGCATGTCGACCGTGCACGAGACCATCGCCGCCCGCGCCGCAGGCATGGAGGTACTGGGCATGTCATTGGTCACGAACCTCGCCGCGGGTATCACCGGTGAGCCACTCGACCACACCGAGGTCCTCGACGTCGGTCGTCGCTCGGCCGGCGAGATGGGCGTCCTGCTGGCGCAGGTCATCGAACGATTGTGACCTCGACGCATCCGGCGGACGTGAGGAAGTGGATCGCGGCCGATCCCGACCCGGTGACCCGTGCCGAACTCGCCGCCCTCGACGCGACGTCGCTGTCACAGCGCTTCGCCGACCGTCTGCATTTCGGGACCGCCGGACTGCGCGGACCGGTGCGCGGCGGTCCCGACGGGATGAACCGACTCGTCGTCATCCAGACCACCACCGCCCTCGCGGGATGGCTGAACGACGCCGGTCACGCCGGAGGTGTGGTCGTGGTGGGGCACGACGCGCGCCACGGGTCACATGCCTTCGCCGCCGACGCCGCGGGCGTGCTGCGCCGGCACGGCTTCGACGTCATCGCCTTTCCGACACCGGTTCCCACCCCTGTCGTAGCGTTCACCACCCGTCGGTGTGCCGCGGTCGCCGGGGTGATGATCACCGCGTCGCACAACCCGCCCGCCGACAACGGGTACAAGGTCTATCTCGGCGGCGGACCGATGGATGCAGGTGCGCAGATCATCCCGCCGGTCGACGCCGAGATCGAGGCACGCATCGCGAGAATCGACGTCGGTGCGCTGATGACGCCCACCGCCGCGGCGTCGGTGGACGACCCGCGCACCGTCGACGCGATCGCGGACTACCTGTCGCGGCTGCATGACCGACACGGTTACCGCACATCGACTCTGCGCGTGGCGTTGACGCCGATGCACGGGGTCGGAGGTGATCTCGCGCTGCGCGCGTTGGCCGGCGCGGGCATCACCGACGTCATGGTCGTCGAGGAACAGTTCGCCCCCGATCCCGACTTCCCCACCGTCGCCTTCCCGAACCCCGAGGAGCCCGGTGCGGCCGACCTGGTGCTGGGCCTTGCCCGCCGTGTCGACGCCGACATCGCCATCGCTCTCGATCCCGACGCGGATCGGTGTGCTGTCGGCGCCGTCGTCGACGGTGCGTGGCGGATGCTGACCGGCGACGAGACGGGCGCCCTGCTCGCGACCGAGGCACTGTCACGACATTCGTCGACCGACGCCGGGGACGGCACACCTCTGGTGGCGACGACCATCGTCTCGAGCACCCTGCTCAGCCGGATCGCCGACGCCGCGGGCGCGCGCCACACCCGCACCCTCACCGGGTTCAAGTGGCTGGTCCGCGCCGGCGAGGGCCTGCGATACGCCTACGAGGAGGCGATCGGTCACTGCGTCGATCCCGACGCCGTACGCGACAAGGACGGTATCGGCGCAGCGATCGCGCTCGCGGTGATCGCACACGAGCGACGCAGCGCCGGAACGGATTTCGGTGCGGCCCTCGACGAGGTGTTCACACGACACGGCGTCCATCGCACCGGCCAGGTCTCGATCCGCGCCGACAGCGCGGACGAGATCACGGCCATCATGTCCCGGCTGCGCACGCGCCCCCCGACGACGCTGTGCGACGTCACCGTCGCCCGGACCGACTACGCCACGCGCGCCGATCATCTGCGCACCGATGCCGTCGAACTCACCGGCCATGCCGACGACCACGACATCCGTGTCATCGTCCGACCGTCGGGCACCGAGCCGAAGGTCAAGTTCTACCTCGAGGTCGTCGTCGCAGCGGGTGGCCCGGCACGCCTCGGCGACGACAAGCGTCGCGCCGACGCCCTGCTCACCGATCTGCGGCTGGCCGCGCGAGAACTGGGTGATCCCCGGTGAGCGGTCCGGTCGTCGCGGTGTCGGGTGTCGACGTGGTCCGCGGCGGACGTTTCCTGTTGCACGACATATCGCTCGAGGTCCACGCCGGTGAACACTGGGCGCTGCTCGGACCGAACGGCGCGGGCAAGTCGACGCTGCTGCACATCCTGGGCGCGTTCGGGCACCCCACCCGCGGCACGGTGGACGTGCTCGGGGCGCGACTCGGGCGTGTCGACATGCGAGAGTTGCGGACCCACATCGGCCATGTCGACCCACGGCACCGTCTCGACGTGCCGCTGCCGGTACACGACGTGGTGCTCACCGGCCTGACCAACACCCCCGAGCTCGATCACCGGCGCACCTACACCCCCGCCGACCACGAGCGCGCCGACGACCTGCTCGCCATCCTGGGCATGGCGGACCGACACGAACTGCGCTGGACCACGATGAGTCAGGGCGAGCGGGGACGCACCCTCGTCGCCCGTGCCCTCATGGCGCAACCGTCGCTGCTGCTGCTCGACGAACCGGCCACCGGCCTCGATCTCGCCGCCCGCGAGCAGCTCCTCGCCGGGATCGATCAACTCCGTTCCCAGGTCACCGATCTCGCGAGCATCCTGGTCACCCACCACCTCGAGGACCTCCCGACGTCGACGTCGCATGCGCTGCTGCTGCGCGACGGCCGAAGCGTGGTGCAGGGGCCGGTCGAGGATTCCCTGACCTCGGCGACGATCACCGAGTGTTTCGCGCATCCGGTCGAGCTGCGCCGCACCGACGGACGATGGTCGGCCACCTCACCGGGTCAGCGCGGACCGAACTGACGGTCGCCGGCGTCGCCTAGGCCGGGGACGATGTAGGCGTCGGAGTTGAGGCCGTCGTCGACAGCCGCGGTGATCAGCCTGATCGGGTGCCCCGACTCCTCCAGTGTGGCAACGCCTTCGGGGGCGGCGACGACACACACCGCGGTCACGTCGACCGCGCCACGCTGGCGCAACAGGTCGATCGTATGCAGCATCGAGCCGCCGGTCGCCAACATGGGGTCGAGGACGAACACCGGGGTCTGCGAGAGATCCGCGGGTAGTGACTCCAGGTACGGGACCGGCTGATGCGTCGTCTCGTCACGGGCGATCCCGACGAAGCCGACGTTCGATTCGGGCACCATCGCGTGGGCCTGCTCCACCATGCCCAACCCGGCCCGCAGCACCGGTACCAGGAGCGGCGGGTTGGCCAGCCGAGTACCCACCGTGTCGGCGACCGGCGTCGTGATCGGCACGTCGGCGACCTCGGCCGACGCCAGTGCCTCGTAGATCAGCATCTGGGTGAGGTCGGCGAGCGCCCCGCGGAACGACGCGTTGTCGGTGCGTCGATCACGCAGGGTGGTGAGTCGAGCTCGGGCCAGTGGGTGGTCGACGACCGTCACGTCCATGGGGCGATCCTAGAGCCGTCGCACTCACGAACCGAGGTCCACCGGGAACCGGACGACCAGAGATCCGCGGGAACCGCCCGCGCCATCACCGCGTCGTAGTGGGCATGAACTCCCTATCGGTCACCCCGGATGCACTGTCGCAGTTACACCAGACCGTCAGCGCGCTCGCCGCGTCGGTCGTCGCGCCCCACGCCGCGGTCGCCGCGATGGCGCCGCTCGCCGTCACCGTCGGCCCCATCGGGGCCGAGTTCCTCGAGGCCGTTCGCGACACGGCCACCCGGCACACGACATCGGTGGCCGATCACGGCCGTCGGCTCGCACTGATGGCCGCGGCCGTCGAGGCGACGCGGGTGACCTACCTGAGCACCGATGCCGATTCGGCACAATCCATCGGCGGCACCCTCGCATGACGAGCCCGATCGATCTCCTGGCCACACCGATTCGCACCCTGTTGGCGTCGGTGGGCACCGGTGACATCCCCGGCGCCGATCCCGCGACGGAACTGCGCGACTGCTGCTGCCGTCTCGAGCGGTCGTCGCGCGAACTGGAGGGGGCCACACAGAAGGCGTTGCCGCAGTGGCGGTCACCAGCGGCCGATGCGGCCGAGCAGACGATCGGGGCGCACCGGCGCCACGGCAGGCAACTCGCCGACGACAGTGCCGACGCCGCCGACCTCATCGACGAGGGCCGCGCCGAGGTCGCCGCGGCCGCCCGGGAGCTACGGACCGTCCTCGACTCCTTCGTCAGCGCGGCCGACGCCCTCGGACCGTCGGTGTACACACCGAACGGTGTCGCCGCGCTGATCCCGGTCGCCGTGCAGCACCTCCAGCGCGCACTCGCGGTGGTGCGGCGCACCCACGATCGCCTCGCCGGGCTGGCCCGGCGCGCGCAACGCCTCGGACGGCACCCCGCTCCGGCGTCGACGCCCGACCTCACCGCACTGATGAAACAGGTGGGCAACTCCCCCGGACGACCGTCGGTGCGACCCTCGGGAAAGGCCGGCCGTCCCGGCGCCGCGTCCGGCGCCTCCACGCGATCGGCATCGGCCGGCGACATCCATCCGACCGCTCCCGCCGGTCGTCCACCCACGCCCGGCGCGGTGCCCGTCACGCTGCCCGACGGGTCGGTGGCGTGGGCCCCGAACCAGCGCGCCGCCACCGCCGTTCGGGCAGCGCTCGGTCAGCGTGGGGTCCCGTACAGCTGGGGTGGCACCACACCGGGTCGCGGACTGGACTGCAGCGCTCTGACCCAGTACGCCTACCGCCAGGCCGGGGTCGAGCTGCCTCGGCTGGCCCAGGACCAGGACACGGCGGGGTTCCGCGTGGATCGATCCGAGCTGTTACCGGGTGATCTCGCCGTCTGGTCGGGGCACGTCGCGATGATCGTCGGGAACGGCCAGATGATCGAGGCCGGCGATCCGGTCGGGCTGTCACCCATACGCACCACGAACCTCGATCAGACCTTCGAGGGCTTCTACCGCCCGCGGTGATCGGGCATCCGGCGCGAACACGACGCACACGCGATGTTCACCAGGGCACGTGGTCACTCATCAGAATCGGTGGCTAGGCTTCGTTCCCATGGCCGGAGACATCGTACCGATCGAACTCGGATTGACCGACGGGAACGCCTTCACCCTGTGGGCGCCTCGGTGGCGTGAGGGTGATGACGAGTGGGAGGCCTTCCTCGGGCTCGACGAGGACCTCTACGGATTCGGCGATGTCGCCCACCTCGTGGCGTTCATCCGCACCAACGACGACAACGATCTCGTCGAACACCCCGCCTGGGAGACCGTGGTCGGCCTGCAGGCGGAAGAGCTGGTGCCCGCCGAGGACAAGTCCTACGACCTGATCGGAGTCCCCGAACTCGCGTCCGAGGATCCCTCGCCCGAGGTGATCGCCGAACTCGAGGACGTCCTCGAGATCGTGCGCATCATCGGTGAGGTCTGTGAACTCACCACCGTCACGAAGTTCTTCAACGGCAACCCGATCCTGGGTGCGGTCACCACCGGCACGCGCAACTTCATCGGCAAGGAAGGCCAGGAGCTGTGGGGGCGCATCGGCGGCCTCATCGACAAGCACTGGGACGACGTCGTCGACGCCATCGACGACGTGATCTCGACACCGGATGTCGACCCGTCGGCGGTGTCGGTCGCCGAAGCCGAGCTCGAGGCGGCGGCGAGCGCCGAGGACGAGGACGAACCCGGCGAGGACGACGATGTCGAGATCGTCGCGCCCGGTGAGGATTCCGACGAGTCACCGTCGCGCGGCCGCCACGCCGCTGCCGCAGAGGTCGACGAGGACGATGACGATCTCGAGGACGACTTCTGGGCCGGGGTGGGCATCGACCCGATCCGCATCGTCACCGACGCCTCGGAGTACGTCACGCTGCGCTGCTACCTCGGTGACGACCCGATCTTCCTGGGCAAGGACGGATCGATCTACGTCTTCACGTCCGAGCGCGCGCTGGTGCGCTACCTCGCCGACAACGACGACCACGAGCTGTCGGAGGTGAGCACGTATCCGGAGATCCAGGTGGCCGCCACCGACGGATCACTCGAGGTCGATGTCTTCGACGAGAACGTCTACGTGCTCCCCGGCCTCGCCGAGGACATCAGCGACGGACCACGCCGGATCGATCGCAAGCAGCTCGAGCTCGCCGTCGAACTGCTCACCGACGCAGCCGACTTCGCCGACGACGACTCGGTGTCCGAGGCACTCGGCTCGACCACCCCGCTCGGGTGGTTCGTCAGCTACGCGATCAATCCCGACCCGAAGCGCCTGGCACCCAGCGGGCCGTTCGACAACGAGTCCGAGGCCTGGCGCGCACTGGTGCACGAACTCGAGGACCGTCTCACCGTGAAGTGACCGGTCCCGTCCTCGGGGTCGGTCAGCCGATCAGCACCGCGTAGCCGGGCTTGATCACATCGTCGATGAGCGCGAGACGCTCGTCGAAGTGCACGAACGCCGACTTCATCGCGTTGACGGTGAAGCGCTCGAAATCGGCCCAGCCGTAACCGAACTGGTTGTGCAGCGTGATGAACTCCTTGCTCATCGACGTGTCGCTCATCAGTCGGTTGTCGGTGTTGACCGTCACGCGGAATCGCAGACGCGCCAGCACGTTGAACGGGTGCTCGGCGATACTCGCCACCGCGCCGGTCTGCACGTTCGAGCTCGGGCACAATTCCAGTGGGATGCGCTTGTCACGCACGTAGTTCGCGATGACGCCCAGTTCCGCGTCGGCGAACTCGTGGGCGGCCAGATCGGTACCGGTGGGCAGCGTGATGTCATCGATCACCCGCACGCCGTGTCCCAGCCGATCCGTGCCGCAGAAGCTGATCGCCTCGTGGATGGAGGGCAGGCCGAAGGCCTCGCCCGCGTGGATCGTGAACGGCGCATTGTTGGCGCGCATGTACTCGAAGGCGTCGAGGTGTCGACTCGGCGGATAGCCGGCCTCGGCGCCGGCGATGTCGAAACCGACCACGCCGCGGTCGCGGAACCGCACGGCCAGTTCGGCGATCTCCCGCGAGCGCGCGGCGTGACGCATGGCGGTGACGAGGCAGCGGACCTCGATGCGGCGACCGGCCTCGGTCGCCTGCGCGGCGCCCTCGGCGAATCCGTCGAGGACGGCCTCGACCACCTCGTCGAGGCTCAATCCTGTGGTCAGGTGCTGCTCGGGGGCGAAACGGATCTCGGCGTAGACGACGCCGTCCACAGCGAGGTCGAGCGCGCACTCGCGAGCCACGCGCCGCAGTGCCGGGGCGGTCTGCATCACCGCGACCGTGTGGGTGAAGGTCTCGAGGTAACGCACCAGCGACCCACTGTCGGCGGACTCACGGAACCAACGGGCGAGTCCGTCGGCGTCGTCGGCGGGCAGCTCGGTGTAGCCGACCTCGTGGGCGAGTTCGAGGACCGTGGCCGGGCGCAGACCGCCGTCGAGATGGTCGTGCAACAACACCTTCGGGGCGAGCGCCACCGACGACAGATCCAACGCGGCGGGGGTGGACGGGGACGACGGGTCTGCGGCGGCGGTCATGACCCGACGGTAACCCGCTCGATGATCAGGGGCCCGCCGATCGTGGCCGACATCGCATCGCTGTCGTCGGTGCCCGCGGGATCGATGTCGACGGCGTCGACGAGGGCGGCGCGTGCGGCGTCGAGACGCTCGGGGGTCTGCGTCGCCAAGGTCATGATCGGTTGGCCGCGCCGGACACGATCACCGGGTACCACGTGCCAGCGCACCCCGGCCTCGGCCTGCACGGGCGCACCCTGGCGTGCGCGACCGGCCCCGAGGCGCCAGGCGGCCAGCCCGACGGCCATCGCGTCGAGCCGTGTCACGACGCCGTCGTCGACGGCGCGCACGTCCTCGGTGTGCTGAGCGATCGGCAGCGGGGCGTCGGGATCGCCGCCCTGCGCCGCGATCATCGACCGCCAGCTGTCCATCGCCCGCCCGTTGCCCAGGTGTTCTGCGGGATCGGCGTCGACTCCGGCCGCCGCGAGCATCTCCCGCGCGAGGGTGACGGTCAGCTCGACGACATCCGCCGGTCCACCGCCGGCGAGCACCTCCAGCGACTCCTCGACCTCGAGAGCGTTCCCTGCGGTCCGTCCCAGCGGAGTCGACATGGCCGTCAGCAGGGCCACCGTCGCAACACCCGAGTCGGCGCCGAGCGCGACCATGGTCTGTGCGAGCTCCCGGGCATCGTCGAGGGTCTTCATGAACGCACCGGTGCCGACCTTCACGTCGAGGACCAGGGCGCCGGTGCCCTCGGCGATCTTCTTGCTCATGATCGACGAGGCGATCAGAGGGATCGACTCGACGGTGCCCGTGACGTCTCGCAACGCGTAGAGCTTCTTGTCGGCCGGCGCGAGACCCGCACCCGCCGCGCAGACGACGGCGCCGACGTCGCGCAGCTGGGTCATCATCTCCTCGGTGGTGAGGTCCGCCCGCCAGCCGGGTATCGCCTCGAGCTTGTCGAGGGTGCCGCCGGTGTGACCGAGACCCCGGCCGGACAGCTGCGGCACCGCCACGCCGTAGGAGGCGACCAACGGCGCCAGCGGGAGGGTGATCTTGTCCCCCACACCCCCGGTCGAATGCTTGTCCACGGTCGGCACGGTGCGATCGCCCCGCCTCAGACCCGAGAAGTCCATCCGGTCGCCCGAGGCGATCATCGCCGCGGTCCACCGCGCGACCTCGCGGCGGTCCATCCCGCGCAGGAGGATCGCCATCGCGAGCGCCGACATCTGCTCGTCGGCGACCGCGCCCGTCGTGAAGGCGTCGACGACCCAGTCGATCTGCTCGTCGGTCAGGGAGCGCCCGTCACGTTTGGCCGCGATCACAGTCACCGCGTCGGGGACCGTCATGACTCCGTCGCCGGGTCGGTCGCGCGGCCGGCCGACAGGTCGTCGGGGCCGAACGCGTCGGGCAGCAAGGTGGCCAACGGACGAGGTCCCGCGCGGTGGTCGACGAGGAGATCGCCCCCGCCGTGCTCGAGCAGGATCTGCCGGCAGCGACCGCAGGGCATGAGGATCTGACCGCGCCGATCGACCACGCTGACGGCTCTCAGACGACCGCCACCGGTCCGGTGCAGGTCCGCGGCCAGGGAACACTCCGCGCAGATGCCGAGACCGTATGAGACATTCTCCACATTGCATCCGACGACGAAACGTCCGTCGGACGTGAGTGCGGCTGCCCCGACCGGGTAGTCCGAATAGGGCGCGTACGCCGTGTGCATGACGTCTTTCGCCTTCGTACGCAACAGGTTCCAGTCGATTTCGGCGGTCACCGTGGGCCCTCCCCGTCCGGCCTTCGCGCGGCGTCCGGGACGACTCCCGACGCCGAAATTCAAGTAAGGCAAGCCTTATTCACGAACATCGCCGTTCGCGCTTGGACTCATACCGATTCTTACCGCCGTCAGCTTAGGTTTAA
This sequence comes from Williamsia sp. M5A3_1d, assembly GCF_053345315.1. Taxonomy (NCBI): domain Bacteria; kingdom Bacillati; phylum Actinomycetota; class Actinomycetes; order Mycobacteriales; family Nocardiaceae; genus Williamsia; species Williamsia sp. M5A3_1d. The sequence goes on along the minus strand of NZ_JBKEZX010000001.1, from coordinate 1,475,768 downwards.
AGTCGATGAGGTAGGTCGACGATCGAGCCGGAGCACGCCGGGTTCATCGCATCCACCGCCGATGTTGGAGGCCGTTCAATGAGTACTCAGACCGAGGTAGCGCCGGACCCGATCCGCCGCCGCTCCCTGTACCGAGGCGATCCTGGCATGTGGTCCTGGGTCCTGCACCGCATCACCGGCGTCTCGATCTTCTTCTTCCTCTTCGTCCATGTCCTGGACACCGCGATGATCCGGGTCAACCCGGACACGTACACGCAGATCATCGACACCTACAAGTCGCCGATCATCGGCCTCATGGAGATCGGGCTCGTCGCCTGCGTGCTCTACCACGCGCTCAACGGCGTGCGGATCATCCTGGTCGACTTCTGGTCGAAGGGTCCGCGCTACCAGCGTCAGATGCTCTGGACGATCCTCGGCATCTTCTTCGTCGTCTTCGCCGCCGCCGCCGTCCGGCTGCTCGCGATCCTGATCGATCACGCATAGGAGGGGAGGACACCGATGACCACCTCAGAAGCACCCAAGCTCGCCAAGACGGTCGGTACCGCTCACGACCGCCCCGCCAGCCTCGACAACCCGCGTTCGCCGCGGCGCCCGAAGAGCGGCAACTTCGAGAAGAACGCATGGCTGTTCATGCGCTTCTCGGGTATCGCGCTGATCTTCCTCACGCTCGGTCACATGACGATCATGTTGACGCTCGACAGCGGCGTCCACCGCATCGACGCCTCGTTCGTCGCGCAGCGGTGGAGCCAGCCGTTCTGGCAGATCTGGGACCTCAGCATGCTGTGGCTCGCCCAGCTGCACGGCGGCAACGGCGTGCGCACCGTGATCGCCGACTACTCGCGTAAGGACTCCACCCGCTTCTGGCTGAACGTGGTCCTCGCGCTGTCGATGATCCTGACCGTCGGACTCGGCACCTACGCGATCCTGACCTTCGACGCGAGCTCGGTCTAGCAGCCCGCTCTCCACCCACCAGCCATCGGTCCCAGAGGGGAACACATCATGCAGGAACATCGCTACGACGTCCTGATCGTCGGCGCAGGTGGCGCGGGTATGCGCGCAGCCATCGAGGCCGGACCGCGCGCGCGGACCGCCGTGCTCACCAAGCTCTACCCCACCCGTAGCCATACCGGCGCGGCTCAGGGCGGCATGTGTGCCGCGCTGGCCAACGTCGAGGAGGACAACTGGGAGTGGCACACGTTCGACACCGTCAAGGGCGGCGACTACATCGCCGACCAGGACGCGGTGGAGATCATGTGCAAGGAGGCGATCGACGCCGTCCTCGATCTCGAGAAGATGGGGCTGCCGTTCAACCGCACCCCCGAGGGCAAGATCGACCAGCGCCGCTTCGGTGGGCACACCCGTGACCACGGCAAGAGCCCGGTCCGTCGGTCCTGCTACGCCGCCGACCGCACCGGCCACATGATCCTGCAGACGCTGTACCAGAACTGCGTCAAGAACGATGTCGAGTTCTTCAACGAGTTCTACGCACTCGACCTGTGCCTGTCGGAGAACGAGGCCGGCGAGCAGGTCGCCACCGGCGTCGTCGCCTACGAGCTGGCCACCGGAGAGATCCACGTCTTCCACGCGAAGTCGGTCATCCTCGCCACCGGCGGTTCCGGCCGCATGTACAAGACGACGTCGAACGCCCACACCCTCACCGGTGACGGCATGGGCATCGTCTTCCGCAAGGGCCTGCCGCTGGAGGACATGGAGTTCCACCAGTTCCACCCGACAGGCCTCGCGGGTCTGGGCATCCTCATCTCCGAGGCCGTCCGCGGTGAGGGCGGCATCCTCCGCAACGCCGACGGCGAGCGGTTCATGGAGCGCTACGCCCCCACCATCAAGGACCTCGCGCCCCGCGACATCGTCGCGCGGTCGATGGTCCTCGAGGTCCTCGAGGGCCGCGGTGCCGGACCGAACAAGGACTACGTCTACATCGACGTGACCCATCTCGGTGCCGAGGTGCTCGAGGAGAAGCTCCCCGACATCACCGAGTTCGCCCGTACCTACCTCGGTGTCGACCCGGTCACCGAATACGTGCCGGTGTTCCCGACGTGTCACTACGCGATGGGCGGCATCCCGACCAACATCCGCGGCGAGGTCCTCTCCGACCCCGACACCGTGGTGAAGGGTCTCTACGCCGCCGGTGAGTGTGCGTGCGTGTCGGTGCACGGCGCCAACCGCCTGGGCACCAACTCGCTGCTCGACATCAACGTGTTCGGACGCCGCGCGGGCATCTACGCCTCGGAGTACGCCGAGAACGCCGAGTTCGTCGCGCTGCCGGAGAACCCCACCTCGATGGTCGACAACTGGCTCGAGCTGGTGCTGTCCGAGCACGGTCACGAGCGTGTCGCCGACATCCGCACCGAGCTGCAGGCGTCGATGGACGCCAACGCATCGGTGTTCCGCACCGAGGAGACGCTGAAGCAGGCGATGACCGACATCCACGGTCTCAAGGAGCGGTACAACCACATCCGGGTGCACGACAAGGGCACCCGCTACAACAGTGACCTGCTCGAGGCCATCGAGCTCGGTTTCCTGCTGGAGATGGCCGAGGTCACCGTCGTCGGTGCGCTCAACCGCAAGGAGTCGCGCGGCGGTCACGCCCGCGAGGACTACCCCGATCGCGACGACACCAACTACATGCGCCACACGATGGCCTACAAGAAGGGCACCGAGCTGCTCTCCGACATCGAGCTGGGCTGGAAGCCCGTGGTGCAGACCCGCTACGAACCGATGGAGCGCAAGTACTGATGACCATCGCACCCGAGGTCTCGAAGACCCCCGCGTCCGACGATCCGCCGTTGCCACCTGTCCCCGACGAGGCGACGATGGTGACCTTGAAGATCGCCCGCTTCGATCCGGAGAACCCGGATGCGCACGGCTGGGAGAGCTTTCGCGTGCCGGCACTGCCGACCGACCGCATGCTCAACCTGCTGCTGTACGTGAAGGGCTACCTCGACGGGACGCTGACGTTCCGTCGGAGCTGCGCCCACGGTGTCTGCGGCAGCGACGCGATGCGGATCAACGGCGTGAACCGGTTGGCCTGCAAGCTCCTGATGAAGGACATGCTGCCGACAGACTCCGACGGCGCCTTCAAGGAGGGCAAAGAGGTCACCATCACCGTCGAGCCGATCCGTGGCCTGCCGGTCGAGAAGGACCTCATCGTCGACATGGAGCCGTTCTTCGACGCCTACCGCGCCGTGAAGCCGTTCCTGATGACCAGCGGCAACGAGCCCACCCGTGAACGGATCCAGAGCCAGACCGATCGCGCCCGGTTCGACGACACCACCAAGTGCATCCTGTGTGCGTGCTGCACCACGAGCTGCCCGGTGTTCTGGAACGAGGGCAGCTACTTCGGTCCCGCCGCCATCGTCAATGCACACCGGTTCATCTTCGACAGCCGCGACGAGGGCGCCGCCGAGCGTCTCGACATCCTCAACGACGTCGACGGCGTGTGGCGTTGCCGCACCACCTTCAACTGCACCGACGCATGCCCCCGCGGCATCCAGGTCACCCAGGCGATCCAGGAAGTCAAGCGCGCGCTGATGTTCTCGCGCTAGACCTCTCGACGCTCACGAGATCCCGGCGACCGATCAGGTCGACCGGGATCTCGTGTCTCCGGCGTCGGTTCGACGCGTCGACCGTTCCCGACGTCACGCCGAATCGCCGTCATCGGTCTCGGTTCTCGTCCGCTTGTCGAACGTGACGTCGATCTGCTCGAAACCCTTGGCGCGCTGCGCCTTGGCCTGGTTGGTGTAGGCGCGGCGATCACCGCGGGTGAGCACGACGTCGTCGGTGAACGGGGTCAGCAGGGCGCGCGGGTAGAGCCGATCGACGCGCACGCTGTTGATCTCGGCGGTGAACACCACCGAGATCGCGGTGAGGTAGAGAAAGGCCATGAGGCCCAGCACCACCGCGAAGACACTGTTGGTGGCGCTGGCGTTGCGGACCACCCGCTCCACGTAATAGGCGCCGAACGTCTGCAGGAGCTGCCACACCACCGCCATCACCGTCGCACCCGGGAGCACCTGCCGCATCGTCAGGTCGCGCGAGGTCCCGATGCGGTACCCGTAGGCGAACACCACCGCGTTGATGACCACGGCCGCGACCATGGAGACCGCGGTCCACACCGACCCGAGCGAGTCGAAGATGTTGCCCAGCAACGACAACGTCGTGGTGCCGGCCAGAGCGACGACCAACACCAGCAGCAGGCGCACACTGCGGACGCGGGCCAGGAACGGGTTGGGGCGACTGTTGCGCGGCACCGCCCACACCGTGTTCATGGCGTTCTGCGTGGCCTGCCCGATACCCGACGCACCGTAGAGGGCGCCGATCACACCGATGATCACGCCGGTCGAACCGCCGCCGAGACGGCGTGGCTCACCGAGCTGGTCACCGATGATGGGGAACTCACCCAGCGCCGAGTTGAGCAGCCGCTCCTGGAGCCCCGGATCCCCCGCGAGGACGAAACCGAGGATGGTCGTCGAGAGCAGCAGCAACGGGAACAGCGACAGAAAGGCGTAGTACGTGACCAGTGCCGCCAGATAGCCGCCCTGATCGTCGACGAACTTGTAGATGACCGCGAAGACGAAACCCACACCGCGGTTTCGGCGCTGCAGGGCGTCGAGCCGTTTGAACACGCACACCCCTCGTCTACGTCGCCCCGTCCGCGGTGGACATGATCACGCTATAAGAGGCCGCACAGTCGCACCGCAGTCGGTTGCCAGGTCGGCTTCCTACACTCGCAGGCGATGACCACCCACCGCACTCGTCGCGCCGTCTCGGCGTTCGCGGTGACGGCGACCTTGCTGTCCGGGTGCGCGGCCGCACTCCCCCACGACCTCGGCGGCACGGCTCCCGCCATCGCGGGCGTCGCGGCCACACCTCCGATGGGCTGGAACAGCTGGAACACCTTCGGGTGTGACATCGACGAGGCGACGATCCGCGCTCAGGCCGATGCTCTGGTGTCGTCAGGACTCGCCGCCGCGGGCTACCGCTACGTCGTCGTCGACGACTGCTGGTACAACCCGACGCGCGACGCACAGGGCCGGTTGACGGCGTCGTCGGCGCGGTTCCCGTCGGGTATGGCCGCCCTCGGGGCCTATCTGCACGCGCGCGGACTCCGGTTCGGGATCTACGCCGGCGCGACCGATCGCACCTGCGCGCAGTTGTCGGGAACGTATCCCGGCGCCACGGGCAGCCGCGGCCACGAGTCGACCGACGCCGCGACGTTCGCGTCGTGGGGCGTCGACTACGTGAAGTACGACTGGTGTTCGCCGGAATCCGATACGAACGATCAGCGCGACGCCTTCGTGGCCATGCGCGACGCGATCCGCGCAACCGGACGGCCGATGGTCTACAGCATCAACCCCAACAGCGGGATCGTGCTGCCCACCGACGCCGACGCGACCTCGGTGCCCGGAGCGGCCCACGACTGGGGTGGTGTCGCGACGATGACACGACTCACCAACGACATCAGCGCGCAGTGGCGCAGCGGCAACGGACCGAACGGGTATCAGGGGGTCCTCGACATCGCCGGGGTGTCGGCGAGCGCGTCGGCCGATGTGCGTGCCGGCCGGTGGCTCGACCTCGACATGCTCGAGATCGGTGTGGGCACCGAACTCACCGCAGCACAGCAACGTTCGCATCTCGCCCTGTGGTCCATGGCGGGGTCGCCCTTGATCGCCGGCAACGACATGACCCGGATGGACACGCGAACCCGGGCGCTGTTGGCCACGTCGGGGATCCTGGCCATCGATCAGGACGCCGGTGCACCCGCACGAGCGGTGTCGGCCGACGGCTGGACGCGACGACGACAGATGGCCGACGGCTCGGTGGTCGTCTCCGTCACCAACCCCTCGCCGGTCGCGCACACCGTCACGATCGACCGGGCCGGCCTCGACGCGCACGGAGCCGCCACCGACGTGTGGACGGGCCGGCGCCTCGCCGACGCGAACGCGCCGATCGTCGTCACCGTCGCGGCCGGGGACACCGCGGTGATCGACATCGGCTGACCGGTCGGGATTGCCTACCGCGCGGACGTCTCAGTAGTGGTAGGTGTCCGAGGGCGCGGGAGCGTGATCGGGGTCGTCGTACTCGGCGTGCACCTCGATGCCGTACGACCGCGCGAGGTCGATGATCTTGGTCGCACGGGCGATACGCGGCAGATCCGAACCGTTGCGGATCTCGCCGCCGTCGCGCTCGAACTCGCTGAAGAACTCACGCGCCCAAGCGATCTCCTCCTGCGACGGCGACAGTCCCTCGTTGACCGACGCGCACTGATCGGGGCTCAGACAGATCTTCCCGGTCATCCCGAACTCGCGGCTGACGGCGGTGGCCTCGCTGAGCTTCAATGCCGACGATCCAACGGTGGGGCCGTCGATGGCGCTCGGCAGGTGCGCCGCCTTCGCCGCGATCGTGAAACGCGAACGCGCGTAGGCGAGTGTCGCCGGTTGCTCGCCGAACCCGGTGTCGCGGCGAAAATCACCGATGCCGAAAGCGAGGCGGAACGTGCCCTTCGCCGAGGCGATCTCACCGATCCGTTCGAGACCGCGGGCCGTCTCGACCAACGCGACGATCGGGATGCCCGGCAGCTTCTTGGCGGTCTCGGTGACGTGGTCGACCGACTCGACCATCGCGAGCATCACCCCGCCGAGGTTGTCACCCACACCGTGCAGCGCCGCGAGATCGGCCTCCCACCACTGGGTGCCGAACCCGTTGACCCGCACCCAGTCGCGGTTGCCGGCCTCGAGCCACGCCACGACGTTGTCGCGTGCGGCGACCTTGTCCTTCGGGGCGACGGCGTCCTCGATGTCGAGCACGACGATGTCGGCGCGCGAGTGCGACGCGGCCTGGAATCGGTCGGCGGCGATGCCGTTGACCAGCAGCCAACTACGGGCGAGGACGGGGTCGATCCGGGAACCGATATCCTCGGGCTCGAGATCGGTGGCGGGTGTCGGTGGCGGATTCATCACCGCACATGGTCCCATCACCGGTGACGGCGTGGAAATCGACCCCGATCACCCCGGGGTCGCCGACCCGGTCGGACAGCGAGGAGGCGCCGAACGTGACGAGCGACGACCGACCCGGACTCGAGCACTTCCCGGTGGCACGACCGATGACGACGCGGTGGGCCGACAACGACATGTACGGCCACCTCAACAACGCCGTCTACTACCAACTCTTCGACACCGCGATCAACGCCTGGATCATCGAGTCGACGGGCGTGGACCCGACGGCGTCGAGCGCCCAGGGTGTGGTCGTGGAATCGGGATGTCGGTATTTCGCGTCGGTGGCGTTCCCGGAACCGGTCACCGTCACCATCGCGGTGTCGCGCCTGGGCTCGTCGAGCGTGACCTACGACCTGGGACTGTTCGCCGGGCCGACCGACACCGACGGTGCCGCGCCGACGATCGCCGCCCGCGGCCGCTGGGTCCACGTCTACGTCGACACCACCAGCCGGCGACCGGTGCCCATCCCCGACGACATCCGCGCACTGCTGTCCACCGCAGACATCAGTGCACGCACAACCGCACCCGACAGCGACGCACGAGACGAGGACGACCGATGAAGATCGACGCAGCGGTTCTGGTGGAGTCGGGCCGATCGCGGCCCTACACCGACTCGACCCCGATGGTCGTCCGCGAACTCGATCTCGACGAGCCCGGTCCCGGCGAGATCGGTGTGCGCATCGAGGCGGCCGGCGTCTGCCACTCGGATCTGTCGGTCGTCGACGGCAACCGCCTGCGTCCGCTGCCGATGGCGCTGGGCCACGAGGCGGCGGGCATCGTGGAATCGCTCGGTGAGGGTGTCGACGACGTCGCGATCGGCGACCGCGTGGTGATGGCGTTCCTGCCACGCTGCGGCGGATGCGCGGAATGCGCGACCGACGGTCGACTGCCGTGCGGCCCCGGCTCTGCGGCGAACAACGCGGGCACCCTCCTCGAGGGCGACCGACGGCTGCACGACCCGGACGACCCCGCGGCCACGGTGCACCACCACCTCGGTGTGTCCGGATTCGCCACGCACGCAGTGGTCGACCGTCGATCCGCCGTCGTCGTCGGGGCCGACGTCCCCGCCGAGATCGCGGCGGTCCTCGGGTGCGCGGTGTTGACCGGCGGTGGCGCGGTGATCAACGCGGGCAGACCCGAGCCCGGGCAGTCGGTGATGGTGGTCGGACTCGGCGGCGTCGGCATGGCCGCGGTGTTGACCGCGCTGTCACTCGAGACCGGCGACGTGATCGCCGTCGACTCCCTTCCCGAGAAGCTCGCCGCCGCGACCGAGGCCGGTGCGGCCGCGGTCTACTCCCCCGCCGAGGTCGCCGAGCGGGGCATCACCGCGCCGATCGTCATCGAGGCGGCGGGCAACGCGAAGGCGTTCGAGACGGCGGTCGCGGCGACTGCGCCCGGCGGGATCACCGTCACCGTGGGCCTGCCGTCGCCCGACGCGCGGTCGTCGATCGCGCCCCTCGGACTCGTCGCCGGCGCGCGCACCATCGTCGGCAGCTACCTCGGTTCGGCGGTTCCGGCCCGTGACATCCCGGTGTACGAGCAACTGTGGCGCGAAGGCCGGCTACCGGTGGAGAAATTGATCTCGTCGCGAATCCGCCTGAGCGACATCAACTCGGCGATGGATGCGCTCGCCGACGGGACCGCGATCCGTCAGGTCATACTCTTCGACTGATCGGTCGGCTGCACACCCGACCGCGCGGCGCGGCGAGCCCGCACCCGATGCCGGACGTACAGCGCGGCCGCCGCGACGACGAACAGCGCGATGAAGATGTACGAGGTGTACCCGAGGTCTTTCTCGACCGTCTTGTAGGACTTGCCTGCGATGTACCCGAGCGAGCCGACCACGCAGGCCCAGATGGTCCCGCCGATGGCGTTGGCGATCACAAAGGTCCGCAGCCGGACCTCACTCATCCCCGCCAACCCCGGGATCAGCGCCCGCAGTGCCGCGATCCACCGACCGAACAGGACGGCGATCGCACCGCGCTTGCGCAACGCCTCCCGACCGCGCTCCACGTGCTCGGGTTTCACGAGTCGTTCGGGCAGCTTTGCGAGCAGGGTGGCGCCCCACCGGCGACCCACCTCGAAACCGATGAAGTCACCGATGATCGCGCCGGCGGTGGCGGCGACGAGGACTTCCCAGAGCTCGAGCCGGCCACCGTTGGCGATGACACCGGCGATGAGGACCGCGATCTCCCCGGGCACCACCACCCCGACGAAGACCGACGCCTCGAGGGCGGGGAACAGGAAGGCCATGCCCAACGCGACCCACGGGGGGAGGTCGAGCAGCCATTCGACGAGTGCATCGATCACCCATAGACAGTAGCCGCGCCGGATTCGACCGGACGGAATCGTTGCTCATCGTTCGTGAGACGACTGAATCAGTCGTTGTGTTACCGCACAGAAAACTATTCCGTCGTTGTCGCGCGTGATCACGACCGAAACCGTACTGTGCCCCCATGGCAGTATCGAAGCCGTCGCCCATGCTCCCGGCCCCCGCGTCCGACAAGGGCCTGCGCGCCGGTTCGCTGGGGCTCGTCGGCAATGTCGTCATCGGACTGTCCGCCGTGGCGCCGGCGTACAGCCTCGCCGCGACCCTGGGCTACGTGGTCGCCGAGGTCGGCACGAAGGCTCCGGCCATGTTCGTGCTCGCCTTCATCCCGATGCTGCTCATCGCCTTCGCCTACCGGGAACTCGGCGAGGACACACCCGACTGTGGCACCACCTTCACCTGGGCCACGAAGGCCTTCGGCCCGTGGATCGGGTGGATGGGTGGCTGGGGTCTGGCGGTGTCGGCGATCATCGTGTTGGCCAACGTCGCCGAGATCGCCGCGATCTACCTCTTCAAGTTCCTGGGCCTCGAATCGCTGGCCGACAACCTTCTCGTGAAGGTAGGCGTCGGCTGCTTCTTCATCATCGCGATGACCTGGGTCAGCATCCGCGGGATCCTCATCAGCGAGCGGATGCAGAACATCTTGATCGCGGTGCAGTTCGGCGTGCTGATCGTGGCCAGCGTCATCGCGCTGGTCAAGGTCGGCTTCGACAAGGCCGGCCCGCAGGCGATCTCACCGAGCTGGGACTGGCTGTGGCCGAGCGGGGTGACCTCCTCACAGCTGGCGGCCGCGATCATCCTGTGCATCTTCATCTACTGGGGCTGGGACGCCTGTCTCGCCGTGGGCGAGGAGACGAAGGACTCGACGAAGACCCCCGGCCGCGCGGCCGTCCTGACGACGTTGATCCTGGTGTGCACCTACGTGTTGGTCGCCTACGCCGTGCAGTCGTTCGCCGGCTTCGGCGAGACGGGCATCGGCCTCAACAATCCCGACAACGCCGACGACGTCCTCACCATCCTCGGCGATCCCGTTGCGGGAGTGGTCATGTCGTCACTGCTGCTCCTGACGGTGTCGATCTCGGCGTTGTCGTCGACACAGTCGACGATCCTGCCCACCGCGCGCGGCACGCTGTCGATGGCGGTCTACCAGGCGCTCCCCCGACGCTTCGCGCGCATCCACCCGAAGTACATGACACCGGCGTTTGGCACCGCGGTCATGGGTGGCGCCGCCCTGTTCTTCTACCTGGTGCTCGCCCTGGCCAGCGAGGACACACTCGGCGACTCGGTGTCGTCGTTGGGGCTGGCGGTCGCCTTCTACTACGGCATCACCGCCTACGCCTGCGTCTGGTACTTCCGACGGACCCTGTTCACCTCGCTGCGGAACTTCCTGATGCGGGGGCTCCTCCCGCTGCTCGGCGCACTCGCCATGACGTGGGCGTTCGTGCAGAGCTCCATCGACATGATCAAGCCCGACTACGGGTCGACATCGTTCGGCGGGATCGGCGGGGTGTTCATCCTGGGCGTCGGGATGCTGGTTCTCGGTATCCCGTTGATGTTGCTGTGCGTCGCGGGTGGCCGCGAATTCTTCAGCGGACGCTCCCTCAACGCCGGCACCGAGGTGAAGGTCCCCGATGTCTACTGACGCAACGCACTCCGTCGACACCACGGCGACGACATGCATCACCGTCGGCTATCTGGCCACCGCGTCGGGCGACGACGGTGTCGCACTGGCCGTCGCCCTCGCGCGCGCCATCGGCGCCCGGATCGACCTCGTGTGCGTGGTGCGGTCGGAGGAGCCCGACGGCACACCGGGTCGCGCCGCCTACCAGGACATGTTGATCCGACGCGCCCGCGAATGGGTGGCGGCGGGGGCCGAACTCGTCCCCGACGACGTCGAGGTGGAGATCCACACACCGGTCGCGGAGTCGTTCACCGAGGGGTTGATCGACTTCGCGGACGCCTCCGGCGCGCGGATGATCGTGGTCGGCGGGACACGCGACGGTCTGTTGGGCAGGCACACCCTCGGCTCCATCAGCACCGAGCTCGTGCACTGGTCTCCACTGCCGGTGGCCCTGGCACCCCGCGGATACGCCGAGCGGGACGAGGTCACCCTCGACTCCATCACCGTCGCGGTACCGACGACGAGTCGCAGCGACAACCCACTCCCGTTCGCGCTCTCCCTGGCCGAGGAGGCGGGCCTGTCGATGCGGCTGGTGTCGCTGGTGTCTCTCGACGACGCCGGCGATCTGGACTCCGAGACCTCGGTGGAGACCCGTGCCCGCCACATCGCGGCAGCCACCGACATCCTCGACGAGGCCACACGGCGCGCACCGTCGACCCTCGCGGTGGAGTCGGTGGTCGCCGACGGCGACACCCTCTCCGACGCCCTCGACGGATTGCGCTGGGGTGAGGGCGATGTCGTCGCGGTCGGCTCGGCACGGCTGGGTCCGCCCAGCCGCGCGTTCCTCGGCTCGACGGCGTCGCGGATCCTTCGGGACACCACCGCGCCGATGATCGTGGTGCCGAAGGCCGCCGACTGACTCCCTGCGCCCCGGGCCGCGGCGACTATCCGGTGGTCGCGGCGGCCAGGCGGCCGAGGCTCTCCTCGAGCTCACCCTCGCTGACGAGGGGGAAGCCGATCTGCTCGAGGAGCTTCTTGTCGGTCACCTTCGACCAGTCGTAGGTGAGTCGAACGAGGGTGGAGTCGGGGCCCTGGGATTCGAGCTCCCACAGCCACTCCCACCCGGGTGGCTCGTTGCCGGCGGGCGCGGTCTTCCACGCGATCAGCTTGTCCTTGGCGAAGCCGCTGACATGGTTGTCGGTCTTGTATTCGCCACCCATGTGCGGACCATCCATGTTCATGGTGAACACGTCGCCCACGGCGCTGATCCGTTCGCCGTTCTCGTCGCCGCGAACGAAACCCGAGCCGTCGAGTTCGACGTGGCGCTTGGGGTTGGAGAGGATGTCGAAGACGTCCTTCGCGGATGCGTCGATGAGACGCTCCACGGTGGTACTGGTCTGATCGGTCATGAGTGGATCCTCCGGTCGAGAAACGAGATACCCCGTCAAACGTACGCGAGCCGTGTTCTGCGCCGGGGCGATCAGCTGTCGAAACCGATCGCGGAGCGATCAACTGTCGAAACCCAGTCCGATCCTGTCCATAGTGCGTAGCCAGATCCCGCGGCGGCCCTGCGAGCGATCGGCGCGGGCGAACTGCCGGCGGGTGATCGTGATCCCGATCCAGCGCAACGGCTCGGGCGGGAACGGGATGGGTCGGGTGCGCACCATGGTCAGGCGGGTGCGTTCGGTGTCGAGCCCGTCGACGAGGTCGAGCGCGGTGCGCGCACCGAAATGCGATGCGCCGACGCCCAATCCGGTGAATCCCAGCACCGACACCACGCGTCCGCGGATGCTGGTGTGCCAGTAGGCGCAGAACCGTGAGCTGGTGTCGATGGCACCGCCCCAGGCATGGGTGATCGCGATCCCCTCGAGGTGCGGGAACATCTGGACGAGGTGTTCGGCCAGGATGGCGAATTCGTGGTCGTCGGTGCTGTGGCGGTCGTCGCGATCGGATCCGTACCGGTAGACGGCATCCCATCCGCCGAAGAGGATCCGGTTGTCGGTGGTGAGTCGGAAGTAGTGGAAGCGGTTGCCGCCGTCGGCCAATCCCTCTCGCCCGCCCCACCCGATCGACGCGAGTTGGGCGTCGGTGAGCGGCGCGGTCATCAGTACGTAATCCCACACCGGGACCGTCTCCCACCGGTCCCACCGCCGCAGGGGCCGGGCGGCGGCTGTGGCCACGATGACCTTGTTCGCCGTCACCGATCCCCGAGGCGATTCCGCGTGGACGCCTCGACCACGCCGACGCAGACCGGTGATCTCGGTGTTCTCGCAGATCACCACTCCGAGGCGTTCCGCGGCGGCGGCGAGCCCCCACGCGAGTCGGGCCGGGTCGAGCATGATGACGGCCGGGTCGTGAGCAGCGGCGGCCACCATCGGCGATCGCACCTTGGCCCGGGCGTCCTCGGTGTCGTGGAAGGTGGTGGCGCGTCCCAGCGCGACGGCCTCGTCGACCCCGGCACGCACCGAGTCGACCTGCCAGTCGAAGTTGGCGATGTCGAGTTCGCCGGTCCGTTCGAGGTCGGCCTCGATCCCGAGGCGGTGCACCGCCTTCTCGATCTCGTCGAGTGTCTCGTCGCCCATGCGCAGCAGCGTCGGCAGCTCCTCGGCGAAGCGCGACATGCCGTTGGACAGCCCGTGGGTGATGCTGGCCGAACAGAACCCGCCGTTGCGCCCCGACGCCTGCTCGGCCACCCGGTCGCGGTCGACGAGGATCACCTGTCGATCGGGGTCGGCTTCGATGGCCTGTACCGCGGCCCACAGTCCGGTGAACCCGGCGCCGATGACGAGCAGGTCGCACCGACGGTCCCCGCGCAGCGCGGGACGCGCCTCGGGGCGTTCGGGACGGTCGAGCCAGAACGGTCGGCGTACGGCGTCGGCGATCATCCGACGGCCGCGCTCGGTCGGTTCCTCGACCCAGGCGGGTACGGTCACGCTTCCTCCGTCGACGCGAATATCGTCCGGTGCCAGGGTTTGCGGGCCACCCCGGTGATGTCACTCATCACGTGCTTGATCGAGAGGTACTCATCGAGGGAGTAGGCCGACATGTCTTTGCCGAATCCCGATGCGCCGACACCGCCGTGCGGCATCTCGCTCACGATGGGGATGTGGTCGTTGATCCACACGCATCCCGCGCGGATGTCCCGCGCGGCGCGCTGCGCGCGGTAGACGTCGCGTGTCCAGGCCGAGGCCGCGAGGCCGTAGTCGGTGTCGTTGGCGCGTCGGATGCCGTCGTCGTCGTCGTCGAAGGCACTGACGGTCAGCACCGGACCGAACACCTCGTCGCGGTACACCTCGGCGTCCTCACCGACATCGGCGAGCAGGGTCGGCGGGTAGTAGGCGCCCGGACCGGACGGCAGGATTCCTCCGGTGACCACACGGATGCCCGACGATGCTGCGCGCGAGACCATCCCGGCCACCTTGTCGCGGTGTGCGCGCGAGACGAGGGGACCCATGTCGGTGGCGGGGTCGGTGGGGTCACCCATGCGCACCTGCGACATCAACGCACCGACGCCGCTCACGAAGTCGTCGTACAGGGGCCGGGCGACGATGGCGCGGGTGGCCGCGGTGCAGTCCTGTCCGGAGTTGATGAGCGCCCCGGCGACCGCCCCATGGACGGCGGCGGTGAGGTCGGCGTCGTCGAACACGAGGAACGGCGCCTTACCGCCGAGCTCGAGCTGCACACGCGTGCCCCGCGCGGCCGCGGCGGCCATCACGCGCCGTCCGACACCGGTCGAGCCGGTGAAGGTGACCACGTCCACCCCGCGGTGGCCGGCGAGCGCCTCGCCCACCTCGGCCCCGTTCCCGGTGAGGACGTTCAACACCCCGTCGGGCACGCCGGCCTCGGTGGCCAGGCGCGCGAGGGACAGGGTGGTGAGCGGTGTGAGTTCGGCCGGTTTGAGGACGACGGTGCATCCGGCGGCCAACGCAGGCATCACCTTCCAGACCGCCATGCCCAGCGGGTAGTTCCACGGCGTGATGGACGCGACGACGCCGACGGCCTCGCGACGTATCGAGGACGTGTGGTCGCCGGAGTACTCCGCGGCCGCCTTTCCCTCGAGCGCGCGGGCGAGACCGGCGAAGAAATGGGTGTTGTCGACCGCGCCCGGCAGGTCGAACTCGGCGGCCAGGCGGATCGTTTTCCCGGTCTGCGCGACCTCCTGTGCCGCCAGGGCATCGGATTCGCGCTCGAGGATGTCGGCGAGATCGCGCAGCACCGCACTGCGTTGTGCCGGGGTGGCGCCCGACCACCCGGGGAGGGCGGCACGGGCCACCGCGACGGCGGTGTCGACATCGGCGGCGGTCGCCAGCGCCATCTGCGCGACGGGCAGGTCGGTCGCCGGGTCGACGATCGTGTGCAGGGGGCCGGCGGCGACGAAGTCCCGCCCGGACATCCATCCGGCGGGAAGAGTTGACGGCATGGGCATCATGGTAGGCGATTGACGACGGAATCCGCCATCAAACGGACTCTCGAGCCACCGGATCAGCGATTTTTGTTGCGTGAATCTGCGGAATCCGTCACGATGGCGCGGTGGCCAAAGACCTCGATCACATCTCCAGGCAGATCATCGAAGCGTTGCAGACCGACGGACGCCGCTCGTACGCCTCGGTGGGCAAGTCGATCGGACTGTCGGAGGCAGCGGTTCGCAACCGTGTCCAGAAGCTCAGCGACAGTGGCGTTCTGCAGATCGTCGCGGTGACCGACCCGTTGCAGGTGGGGTTCGCCCGCCAGGCCATGATCGGGATCCGCTGCACAGGTGACTCGGTGGCACTGGCGAACAACCTCGCCGAGATTCCCGAGATCGACTACGTCGTCCTCACCGCAGGCAGCTTCGACATCATGATCGAGGTGGTCTGCGAGGACGACGACGGCCTGCTCGAACTGCTGAACCAGAAGGTGCGCACCCAACCCGGGGTGACCGCGACCGAGACGCTCGTCTACCTGAAACTCGTCAAACAGCAATACAACTGGGGTACCCGATGACAACGACACCACTTCCCGTCGGTTCCGACTCCGATGCGGCCGGAACCGACCTCGGCGTCCGGAGCGCCCGACACCTCTGGGGCCACTTCGCCCGCCACGGCGAACACATCACTCCCCCGGTGATCACCCGCGGCGAGGGACACCGCATCTTCGACGACCGGGGACGCAGCTACATCGACGGCCTGTCGGGTCTGTTCGTCGTGCAGGTGGGCCACGGACGCGAGGAGCTCGCGCGAGCCGCCGCGAATCAGGCGCAGACACTGGGGTTCTTCCCGCTCTGGTCCTACGCGACGCCGCCGGCGATCGAGCTCGCCGAACGGCTCGCCCACCACGCCCCCGGTGACCTCAACCGCGTCTTCTTCACCACCGGCGGCGGCGAGGCGGTCGAGAGCGCGTGGAAGTTGGCGAAGAAGTACTTCAAGCTCACAGGCAAGCCGTACAAGCACAAGGTGATCTCCCGCGCCGTCGCGTACCACGGCACCCCGCAGGGAGCCCTGGCCATCACCGGCATCCCGGCGATGAAGCAGGACTTCGAGCCGCTGACCCCCGGCGCGTTCCGCGTGCCCAACACCAACTTCTACCGCGCCACCGAACACGCCGACGACCCGAAGGCGTTCGGGCGCTGGGCCGCCGACCGTATCGCCGAGGCCATCGAGTTCGAGGGCCCCGACACCGTCGCGGCGGTATTCCTCGAGCCCGTGCAGAACGCGGGCGGCTGCTTCCCGCCGCCGCCGGGCTACTTCGAGCGGGTACGGGAGATCTGCGACGAGTACGACGTGTTGCTGGTGTCCGACGAGGTCATCTGCGCCTTCGGCCGCATCGGCTCGATGTTCGCGTGCGACGACTTCGGCTACGTGCCCGACATCATCACGTGCGCCAAGGGCATGACCTCGGGGTACTCGCCCATCGGCGCGATGATCGCCAGCGACCGCCTCTTCGAGCCCTTCGACGACGGCGTCACCTCCTTCGCCCACGGCTACACCTTCGGCGGGCATCCCGTCTCGGCGGCAGTGGCCCTGGCCAACCTCGACATCTTCGAGCGCGAAGGGATCACCGACAACGTGAAGAACAACGCCGGTGCGTTCCGCTCGACCCTCGAGCGGTTGAAGGACCTGCCGATCGTCGGTGACGTCCGCGGTGAGGGGTACTTCTACGGGATCGAACTGGTGAAGGACCAGGCGACGAAAGAGACGTTCACCGCCGACGAGTCCGAGCGCGTGCTGCGCGGATTCCTGTCGCACGCATTGTTCGAGGCCGGGTTGTACTGCCGCGCCGACGACCGCGGCGATCCCGTGGTGCAGTTGGCACCGCCGCTCATCTGCGGACAGCGCGAATTCGACGAGATCGAGTCGATCCTGCGCAGCGTCCTCACCGAGGCCTACAGCAAAATCTGAGCGGTTCACCGGGAAGATCCGACCGGCCCCCGACACACAGCGGGCCGCCCACCCCGATCGGGGGTGGACGGCCACGCGGAGGACGGACCCGCCATTGCGCCTCTCGGCAGAAGGCCGCTCGTGGCGGCTGATGGGGTGGTACCCGGGGCAGTGAATCGGGCCCGTCGGGTGATGTAACGCCATCCCCATCGCAGATTGTTCCCGAGCCCGAAAAGGGTTCCCGACATCCGTACAGTTTCGGTCTAGGCCTAAGGTCTGCCCCGTGACCGACCTCCGAATCCCGCGCGACGGTGCTGATCTCGCCGTCGACACCCCGACGGGGACGCGACCGATCGCCGTCTACGCCCACGGCCTGTCCTCCAGCCGACAGTTCGACGACGAGAGCGGCATCTTTGACTGGACACCCGTCGACGGCGACGACCGCAACCTCGTGCGTTTCGACGCCCGCGGTCACGGCGCATCGACCGGGCGGGCGGTCCCGACCGACTACGTCTGGAGCAACCTCGCCGACGACCTCCTGGCCGTCATCGACACGGTGTCCCCCGAGGAGCCGGTCGACGCGATCGGCGCCTCGATGGGGTCGGCGACCATCCTCTGGGCCGTCCTCCGGGCCCCCCACCGCTTCCGACGGCTCGTACTGTCGCTCACCCCGACCGCCTGGGAGACCCGCGCCGGACACTCGACGGGCTATCTCGACACCGCCACCCTCATCGAGACACAGGGCCTCGACGCCCTCTTCGCGATGGTCTCGGCGATGCCGCCGCCACCGATCATCACCGCGGGTGGATGGTCGACCGAACCACGCCCACCCGCCGTCGACCCCTCACTCCTCCCCTCGGTGCTCCGGGGCGCGGCGCAGTCCGATATGCCCGACGTCGACAGCGTCACGGGCATCACGCACCCCACGCTGCTGCTGCCCTGGGACACCGACGCCGGACACCCGGTCAGCACCGCGCAACGGCTGGCCGAACTGCTGCCGGACGCGACGCTCGAGATCGCCACCGAACCCGACCACGTCCGCCGGTGGGGCGCACGCGCCGCGGAGTTCCTCGGGGCCTGACGCTCGTCGGGGTACTTTCGACCTCGATGTCAGTCCTCTCACGATCGTCCCGATTCCTCGCCGCGTCGGTGTCGGCCGTCGCCCTGGTGGTCGTGTGCGGCACGTTCGGCGCCCCGGCCTCGGCCGACCCCGTGGTCCCGACGCCGACCGCGGGCGCGCCGAGCACACCCAACACCGAGAACTGCCCGTACCGCACGTCGCCGGCTGCGGCCGTCGACTCCTCGGAGGTACCGCCCTCGGGCCAGGTGCCTCCGGCCGCGCTGCCGGTGCCGGACCCTCCCGTCGGCGGCGGGGAGCTCGGCGCATGCGGGGTCGTCACCGCGGGTGACGCCGCATCGATACCCCGCGGGATCACCTCGGCCGGCTGGCTGGTCGCCGACGCCGGCAACGGCGCCGTACTCGCCGCGAAGGACCCGCACGGTCGATACCGCCCGGCGAGCACCATCAAGACTCTGCTGGCGCTGGTCGCCCTCGACGAACTCGATCTCGACACCACCGTGACCGGCACCCGTGCCGACTACAGCATGGAGGGCGATTCGGCCGGCATCGGACCCGACGGCCGCTACACCGTGCGCCAACTGCTCCAGGGGCTGCTGATGGTCTCGGGCAACGACTGCGCGAATGCCCTGGCCCGCGAACTCGGCGGCTACGAGGTCGCGGTCGGGAAGATGAACGAGATGGCGCACCGGCTCGGAGCCGAGGACACCCGCGCGGCGTCGCCCTCGGGACTCGACGCCCCCGGCATGAGCACCTCCCCCTACGACCTCGCACTGATCTTCCGGGCGGCGCTGAAGAACTCGACGTTCCGCGACCTCATCTCGCATGTGAACGCGCCGTTCCCGGGTTACCCGCCACTCGCCGACGTGCCGAACGACAAACCGCATCCGGGCTACATGATGCAGACCCAGAACCGACTGCTCCTCGACGGCTATCCCGGCATCATCGGCGGGAAGACGGGCTACACCGACGACGCGCGGAAGACCTTCGTCGGCGCGGTCGAGCGGTCCGGTCGCACCCTGATCGTGGTGCAGATGTACGGCCTCAACGAGGTCGATGACTCCTACTGGGATCAGGCGAAGGGACTCCTCGACCACGGGTTCGGCATTTCGAATGGCCAGTCGGTCGGACGGCTCGTCGACGAGAGCACCTCCGATGCGACATCGGACCCCTCGACGGGCCGGTCGTCGTCGGGAGACGGCCACAGCGGCGCCGTCGCCTACCCCTCGTCCGATGACGGCCCGGGCGGCTCGCCGTGGACCGACCGACTGCTGTTCGGCGGCATCGGGCTCGTGGTGATCGTAGGACTGGTCTACACGGCGATGAAGGTCAATCGCCGGTCACGCTGAACCGTCATCGACGGCGTCGTCGCGCGCGCAGTCGCTCGTATCCGACCGCGGCCACCGCACCCGTGAGCGCCGTCGCCGCGAGCGACACCACCGACGGCTCGGGACGGACCGCGACGACGGGTGCGATCGTCACCGGATCGGGGACCTCGGCGGTCTGGTACTGGGCGTTCACCGGATCGGTCGCGGCCCACGCGGTCGCGAAAAGGATGATGCGCGTAGTGAAGAACGCGAACACCATGATCCCGATGATGGGCCCGAAGGTGGCTCCGGCCGGACCGCTGGTGACGCTCTTCAGGTAGAAGGTCGCGATGAACTTGAAGATCTCGAAGATCACCGCGGTGAGCAGTCCGGCCTTCACGGCGTTGCGGTACGGAAGTGCGATCCTCGGCAGCCGGGCGATGACCCAGGTGAACAGCAGGGTCGAGGCGAGCAACGACACCACGATCGACAGCGCACGCACGACGAGGAACACACCGGGCACGTGATCGAGCCCGACGAACTCGAGGATCGTCGTCGTCAGTCCGCTGCCCGCGATCGCCGACAGTCCGAACGACACCACCAGTGCGACGAACAGTCCCAGCAGCGCACCGAGGTCGCCGATCTTGGTCTTGACGAAGGTCGACGCGGGTGGCTCGGCTCCCCACTGCATGGTCAGCGCGTTGCGCAGGTTGGCCATCCACCCCAGACCCGAGTACAGCGCGAGCACGAGCCCGATGACGCCGATCGACGCCCGGGAGCTGATCGCCTGATCCATGAGGTCCTGCAGCTGGTTGCCCATGTCGCCCTGCACCGAGTCGGCGATCTTGGTCTTCGCGTCGTCGAGGAGCCCGGGACTGGCGGCGAAGACGAATCCCGCTGCGGCGAAACCGATCATGAGGAGCGGGAACAGCGCCAGGATGCTGAAGTAGGTCGCGCCGGCGGCGAAGAAGTCGCCCTTGGAGTCCTGGTAGCGACCACCCGCCCGCACCAGATGGTTGAGCCAGGGGTACCGCGCCCGCAACTGTTCGAGGCGCGACGGTCCCTTCTCGGTCGGTGTCTCGTCGGTGTCGGCCATGGTCACTCCGCTCGTCGACTACGGTCGTGCACGCATCATCTTCGCGGCAGGAACCCCACCTTGTCATAGGCACTCGCCAGCGTCTGCGCGGCGACCTCACGCGCACGGTCGGCGCCGCGGGCGAGGATCGCGTCGAGTTCGGCGCGGTCGGACATCAGTTCGTCGACGCGTCCACGCAGCGGTGACACGAAGTCGGCCAACACGGTGGCGGTGTCGACCTTGAGGTCGCCGTACCCCTTGCCCACGTATCCCGACACCAGGTCGTCGATCGGGGTGCCGGTCAGTGCCGACTGGATGCTCAACAGGTTGCTGACGCCGGGTTTGTCCTCCCAGTCGAGGCGGATCTCGCGCTCGTTGTCGGTGACCGCCGACCGCACCTTCTTCGCCGAACGCTTGGGGTCGTCGAGCAGGTTGATGAGCCCGGCGTCGGAGTCGGCGGATTTGCTCATCTTCGCCGTCGGATTCTGCAGGTCGTAGATCTTCGCGGTCTCGGCGACGATGTGCGCCTCGGGCACCGTGAACGTCTCACCGAAGCGGGAGTTGAAGCGCTGCGCCAGGTTTCGGGTGAGTTCGAGGTGCTGGCGCTGGTCCTCACCGACGGGCACCCGGTCGACCTGGAAGGCGAGGATGTCGGCCGCCATCAGGATCGGGTAGGTGAACAGGCCCACACCGGCACTGTCGGTGCCCTGCTTGGCCGACTTGTCCTTGAACTGCGTCATGCGGTTGGCCTCACCGAAGCCGGTGATGCACGACAGGATCCACGTGAGCTGGGCGATCTCGGGCACATGGGACTGGACGTAGACGGTGGACCGTTCCGGATCGACACCGACGGCGAGCATCTGCGCGACGCTGAGCAGCGTGCGCTCCCGCAGGGCCGCCGGGTCGTGCGGAGCGGTGATCGCGTGCATGTCCGGGATGAAGTAGAACGCCTCGAACTCATCCTGCAACGCCACCCACTGCCGCACCGCACCCAGGTAGTTGCCGAGGTGGAAGGAGTCGCTGGTCGGCTGGATACCGGAGAGGACGCGTGCGGTGCTGCTCATGAGGGGCATTGTTTCATCCGGCCTCAACCGAATTCGACGGTGACCGGTGCGTGGTCGGACCAGCGTCGGTCGTAGGCGTCGGCACGCTCGACACGGGTGTCGACCGCCCGGCGCGCCAGCACCGGGTTGGCGAGGTGGTAGTCGATCCGCCAGCCCGAGTCGTTGTCGAACGCCTTGCCCCGCCACGACCACCACGAATACGGGCCGGGCTCGTCGCCGACGAGCTCGCGCGTCACGTCGACCCACGATCGGTCGAGCAGTCCGCCGACCCACGCGCGCTCCTCGGGCAGGAACCCGGGACTGCGCTGATTGGTCTTCCAGGCCTTCAAGTCGCGCTCGGTGTGCGCGATGTTCCAGTCACCGCCGACGACCACGCCGCGACGGCGCCGGGCCAGCGTGTCGAGGTGGGCACCGAACTCGTCGAGGAAGCGGAACTTCTCATCCCGCTTCGGTCCGTCCGAGGCCCCCTTGGGCAGATACAGCGATCCCAGGGTCAGGGCCGGGAAGTCGGCGTCGGCGTTAACGTCGACCTCGAGATAGCGACCCGTGGCGTCGAACTCCTCGCTGCCGAAGCCCACGCGGACGGCGTCGGGGGCGACGGTACCGAGGACCCCGACACCCGCGTGGCCCTTCACCGACGACTCCGTCATCGACAGCGACCATCCGTCCGCGAGCGCCGGCGCCAACGCCGCCTCGGCCTGCTCGCGGCTCGCGCGGATCTCCTGCAGGAGGACGAACCGCCGCCCCGTGGGCGCACCCAACCAGGGCAGGATCCCCGGGTTGTCGGGGTTGCGCTCCTTGACCGCGGCACGGATGCCGTTGACGTTGACCGAGGTGATGGTGAGGGACACGCGGCGAGTGTAACGAGGGGTCCCGACATCAATGGACGGCGGTGATCTCCTGCGCCGCAACCGGCTTCGTGTCGGCGTGGTCGTCGCCGCGATCGACGTGGGTGTCATGGGACACCACACGGTCGGAGCGGCGCTGCGCCACCAGCGTCACACCGAGCACCACGAGACCGGCCGCGGCGAGGGCCGCACCGAGCAGCGACGGGGCCCGGTAGCCGTACCCGGCGCTGATCACCAGTCCGCCGAGCCACGCACCGCCGGCGTTGGCGATGTTGAGCGCCGAGTGGTTCAACGCGGCGGCGAGGGTCTGCGCGTCGTCGGCGACGTCCATCAGACGCGTCTGCAGCGCGGGGACGAGCGCCGAACCCGTCACGCCGACCGCGAACACCAGCGGCAGCGCGGCCCACACGGTCCCGGCCACCACGGCGAACACCACGAGGCTGGCCAGGATGGCCACGAGTCCTGCGAACATCGTGCCGATCACCGACCGATCGGCGAGTGCGCCGCCGACGATGTTGCCGACCACCATGCCGATGCCGAACAGCATCAGCGCGAACGGGACGAGACCGCCGGGCAGACCGGAGACATCGGTGAGGGTGGTGTGGATGTAGGTGTAGAACGCGAACATGCCGCCGAAACCGACGACGCCGATGAGCAGGGTGAACCACACCTGTGGACGGGCCAGGGCGCCGAGCTCGGTGACCGGGTTGCTCGCGGTCATACCGGTCAGCGTCGGGAGGTACCGCACCAGCGACGCGATGGTGGCGAGCCCGATGACGACGACCACACCGAAGGCGGTGCGCCATCCGAACGCCTCACCGAGCCAGGTGGCGGCGGGGACACCGACGACGTTGGCGACGCTGAGTCCCAGCATCACCTGACCGACCGCCTTGGCCCGGCTGCCCGGCCCCGCGAGGTGTGCGGCGACGAGCGCGGCGACGCCGAAGTAGGCGCCGTGCGGGAGGCCTGCGACGAAGCGGGCGGCCATCAGGGTGCCGTAGGTCGGTGCGATCACGGTCGCGGCGTTGCCGACCGTGAACGCCAGCATCAGCGTGATCAGCAGGGCACGCCGCGACATCCGCGCGGTGGCCGCCGCGATCAGGGGTGCGCCGACGACGACGCCGAGTGCGTACGCGGAGATGACGTGGCCCGCGGTCGGCTCGGAGATCTGCAGCGAGTCGGCGATGCTGGGCAGCAGACCCATCGACACGAACTCGGTCGTGCCGATACCGAAGCCGCCCAGTGCGAGCGCGAGGATCGCGTTGCGGCGGGCGGTGGTGGACACGGACATGAGGCAACCTCTCGCAACAGGACTCGGGAGGCGCACACCGGTGGGCGCCGACGGCGACGATCGCTCGCCGCACACAGGGCATCTCAACGTCATGAGGTCGGGAAAAGATTCCAGACCCACCACACGCGAGGGCGATTCTTTCGAATCTGCGTGCGCGGGATCCTTTCGGGACGAAATCGGCGATGTTATATCCTTGACGCCAGGTCATGAGTATCAGCGCCAAGCCCCGGCTCGCTGATCGGCAACCCTCCAACCGCGGTGGGGTGCTCCGGGTGAAAGACCAGGTTGTGGGTGTTCGCCGACGGCGACGCTCCGCAGCAAGCGCGGGTCCGATGGTCGGACCCCACAGGGCACTGCCGCCCGCCGACCGAAAGAGAGCTGTACCCCATGTCTGACCTCCCCTACGACGGCACCCTCGAGTCCGAGGACCCCACCCTCAACTGGACCTTCGAGACCAAGCAGATCCACGCCGGCCAGACCGCAGATGCGGCCACATCGGCACGCGCGCTGCCGATCTACCAGACCACGTCGTACACCTTCCGTGACACCCAGCACGCCGCCGACCTCTTCGGACTCGCGGAGCCGGGCAACATCTACACCCGCATCATGAATCCGACGCAGGATGCCGTCGAGCAGCGCATCGCGGCACTGGAGGGCGGCGTCGCGGCGCTGCTGGTCGCCTCGGGGCAGGCCGCGGAGACGTACGCGATCTTGAACATCGTCGAGACCGGCGGACATGTCGTCTCCAGCCCGCGGCTCTACGGCGGCACCTACAACCTCTTCCACTACACGCTGCCGAAGTTCGGTATCGAGGTCACCTTCGTGGACGATCCGGAGGACCTCGACTCGTGGCGGGCCGCGGTCAAGCCCAACACCCGGGCGTTCTACGGCGAGACGATCTCGAACCCCAACAACGAGATCCTCGACCTCCCCGGCATCTCCGGCGTCGCTCACGAGAACGGGATCCCGCTCATCGTCGACAACACCGTCGCCACCCCCTACCTGATCCAGCCGCTCCAGCACGGCGCCGACATAGTCGTGCACTCCGCGACCAAGTACCTCGGTGGTCACGGCACCGCGGTCGGCGGCGTCATCGTCGACGGCGGGACGTTCGACTGGCGGGGTCAGCGCGACGGCGTCGACCTGTTCCCCGGGTTCACCACACCCGACGCGAGCTACCACGGTGCGGTCTTCGCCGACCTCGGCGCCCCGGCCTTCGCGCTCAAGGCCCGCGTGCAGTGGTTGCGTGACACCGGCGCGGCCATCTCGCCGTTCAATGCGTTCCTCATCTCGCAGGGCATCGAGACCCTGAGCCTGCGCATCGAGCGGCATGTCGAGAACGCACAGAAGGTCGCGCAGTTCCTCGAGGGTCACAGCCAGGTCGAGTCGGTGGCCTACGCCGGCCTGCAGTCATCGCGGTGGTACGAGCGCGGCCAGCAGCTCGCCCCCAAGGGTCAGGGCGCCATCGTGGCGTTCGAGATCACCGGTGGCGTGGACGCGGGCAAGCGCTTCGTCGACGCGTTGACGCTGCACAGCCATGTCGCCAACATCGGCGACGTCCGCTCGCTGGTCATCCACCCGGCGTCGACCACGCACTCGCAGCTGACTCCCGAGGAGCAGCTCGCAGCCGGTGTGGCCCCGGGACTGGTGCGTCTGGCGGTCGGTATCGAGGGGATCGACGACATCATCGCCGACCTCGAGACAGGATTCCGGGCGGCGAACTGATCGTGACCACCGAATCCCGGACGCCCACTGCCGCAGGTGAGGTCTCCGCACCGCCCGATTGGGAGACCGTCGGCGACGGGGCGTTGATCCACGCGTCCGTGGGTTCGGTGGAGCTCGACAACGGTGGCCGGATCGACGACGTGACCCTGGCGTTCCAACGCTGGGGCACGTTGTCGCCGACCCGCGACAACGTCGTGTTGACGCTGCATGCGCTCACCGGCGACTCCCACGTGGTCGGCGCCCCCGGTCCCGGCCACCCGTTGCCCGGTTGGTGGGACGGCCTCATCGGCCCCGGCTGCGCGGTCGACACCGACGAGTGGTGCGTGATCTCGGCCAATGTTTTGGGCGGTTGCGGCGGGTCGACCGGCCCGTCGTCGCCGGGTCCCGACGGTGCGCCCTGGGGTTCGCGCTTCCCCCACATCACCGTGCTCGACCAGGTGCGCGCCGAGGTCGCCCTGATGGATGCGCTCGACATTCGTTCCGTGGCGGCGGTTCTCGGTGGTTCGATGGGTGGTGCGCGATCGCTCGAGTGGCTGATCGGCTATCCCGATCGGGTCCGCAGCGGACTCGTGTTGGCCGTCGGTCCGCGGGCCACAGCCGATCAGATCGGCACCCAGACCACCCAGATCGCGGCCGTCACCTCCGACCCGAACTGGCAGGGCGGCGACTACCACGGCACCGGGACGCGCCCCGTCGCCGGACTCGGCATCGCCCGTCGAATCGCCCACATGACCTACCGGTCGGAGATCGAACTCGATCAGCGTTTCACCAATGATGCACAGGGAGAAGAGATCCCGCTCGAAGGTGGCCGCTATGCCGTGCAGAGCTACCTCGAACACCAGGCCGACAAGCTCGCCGCCCGGTTCGACCCCGGCAGCTACGTGGTGCTCAGCGAGGTGCTCAACCACCACGACGTTGGACGCAACCGCGGGGGCACCGAGGCCGCGTTGCGCAGTTGCGACGTGCCGGTGATCGTCGGCGGGATCTCGTCGGACCGGCTGTACCCCTTGCGAACCCAGGCCGAGATCGCCGACCTGATGCCCGGTTGCGTCGGCGGACTGCACGTCATCCAGTCCGACAGCGGACACGACGGCTTCCTCACCGAGTTCGACGCGATCGCCGACCTGCTCAAGCGGACGATGGAACTCGCCCGCGGCTGAACGCCACCGGCAACCCCGCGTGCGGCCGCGTCAGGGTGCGGGCGTCACCGTCGGTGTGACCGACCCGGGCGCCGGGGTGGCGCGCGGTGCCGGGATCGGGATGAACGGGTACGGCGTGAGCGACCCGGGATCAAGCGGCACCGGCGACAACAGCGGCGGCGAGGTCAGCGGAACCGAACCCGAGGGCACATCCGGGGTCAGCGGCGGACTGGTGGCACTGATGGTCGATGTCGGGCCCGAGGTGTCCTCCGGTGTCGGCAACTCGGTGGTCGCCCAGGGGCGCTCCTGGCGTCGTTCCACCCCGCCGTTCGGATACCCCAGTGTGGGCGATGTCGTCGTCGTGGGCAGGTCGGCCGTCACGGTCGGCGGTGCGACGGTCTCACGGGTGGACGCCTGTTCCTCAGCTGTCCCACGCGCGGGCGAGGTCGTCACGACGACCGGGGTCGCGGTGTCGGGACGACCCGCCGTGGGCACGTCGGCACGTGCCGCCGTCGAGGCGGTGACCTCCACGTCGCGCACCGGCGCGGACGATCCGTCGAGGGCGGCCGTGAAGGCATAGACCGCGAGCATCGCGACCGCGATGAAGCAGCCCACGATCGCCAGCGGTACCGCCGACCACCAGTCGCGGTGACCGCGACCGCCGATGAAGGCCAGTCGCAGCGCCGACGAACGGTTGGGGCGTGCGAGCAGCGCGGCCCCGATGGCGCCCAGGAGATCCGGTGTCGGTGCGACGACGACCGGGGCCGATGTGGAACGTTCGAGAACAGAACGCACCACGGCGATGTTCGCGACCCCGCCGACCAGCACCACCGGCGTGGTCACCGGGATCGACTGCGCACGAACGTAGTCGACGAGCACGTCAGCGAGCAGCTCGGCCAGCGGTTCGGTCACCTCGGACACCATGTCCGCGGTCACCGCGAGCGGTCGGCCACGCACGACGATCGTTGTCGAATCCTGTTCGGCGAGTTCCTCCTTCGCCGTTCGGCAGGCGCCGACGAGGACCCGGCGTGACGTGCGCGTGGTCAAGGACAGTTCGTCACCGACGAGATCGGCGAGGGCGGAATCGATCGCGTGGCCCGACATCACCGTCGACCGCACGGTGCCGGTCAGCCGCCCTGTCGACGGGTCGAGCCGCGAGATCGTCACACCCGTGTCACCACAGTCGAGCAGGACGATCTCGTCATGGGCGGCGATCTCACCCGATTCGACAAGGGCATGGGCGACTGATTCGGCGTCGCCGAGCAGGTGGATCTGTCGCCGCGGACCCGAACCACGCGAGGCCAGTCCCCCACGACGCCCGGAGTCACGCGACGCGACGCCGATGGAGGCGACCGACAGACCGGCCGACGCCGCGCTGCCCAGCATCAGATCGATACCGGCATTCACCCGGCCGGCGCGGTCGAGTCGGTCGGTGTGGTCGACCTCGATGACCCGCGAATCGACCACGAGCCGCTCATGATCGTCGACCGTCACCAGGGCGCAATGGGTCATGCCCCCGCCCGCCGACACTCCCAGAGTGGTGATCGGCGGCCGCGGATCGGTCGCAGAGGTGGCCGTCATCGCCCACGAGAATAGTCAATGGACCCGCCCGAAAGCGACCGACTATTGATCGATACCGGTCCCCAGGGCGTCGATCGAGGCGGCCAACCAGATGATCGCGCCACCGGCGATCGCCATCGCCACCACGTCGACGAAACGACCTCTCACCTGCAGTAATCCCACACGGGAGGTCGGCAGCAGGGCTCGCAGGAGGGCCGCCACCAGTGCCCCGCCCCCGAAGACGAAAGCCCCACGTCGCCACCGGTCGAGGATGAGGAAGATCAGGGCCACCGCCACGAACGCCAGCACGATCGCGAACGGGATCTGCACCAGGATCGACCGCCGACGGCGCGCGCGACGGACGTCGTCGACCGACCGACCGGTCCCGTGGATGCTCATCGTCGGCGACCGGTCACGACGAGCGTTGCCGCAGCAGGGCCTCGGCGCGCTCGACCACGTTGACCAGCAGAAAAGCGCGGGTCAGCGGTCCGACACCGCCGGGGTTGGGAGAGATGTGACCGGCCACCTCCCAGACGTCGGGCGCGACGTCGCCGACGAGACCGGCGTCGGTGCGACTCACCCCGACATCGAGCACCGCCGCACCGGGTTTCACCATGTCGGCGGTGATCAGATGCGGCACACCGGCCGCGGCGACCACGATGTCGGCGCGTGAGACCTCGGCGGCGAGGTCGGTGGTCCCGGTGTGGCACAGCGTGACCGTGGCGTTCTCGCTGCGACGGGTGAGGAGCAGCCCGATGGGGCGACCGATCGTGACCCCGCGCCCGACCACCACGACGCGCGCGCCGGCGATCGGGATGTCGTAGCGACGCAGCAGGTGCACCACGCCCCGAGGGGTGCAGGGCAGTGCGGCGTCGGTGCCCAACACGAGGCGTCCGAGGTTGATCGGGTGCAGGCCGTCGGCGTCCTTGCCGGGATCGATGCGTTCGAGGGCGGCGTTGTCGTCGAGCTGCGGTGGCAACGGCAACTGGACGATGTAGCCCGTGCAGGCCGGATCGGCGTTGAGTTCGTCGATGACGGCGTTGAGCTGTTCGGTGGTGGTGTCGGCGGGCAGATCCCGGCGCAGGGACGCGATGCCGACCTTCGCGCAGTCGGAGTGTTTGCCGCGGACGTAGGCCTGCGATCCGGGGTCGTCGCCCACGAGGACCGTGCCGAGGCCCGGGGTGATCCCGGCCTCGCGGAGCTTCGTCACACGCGCCGCGAGATCGACGAAGATCTCGTCGCGGGTGGCCTTGCCGTCGAGTGCTGTCGCCGTCACGCCACCAGTGTCCCCGATCGGCGGGATGCAGCTGCGTTCAGGCTGCCCGCAGACCGTCGCGTTGCCGGTGCTCTACGGCGTGGCCGTGGTCGCCGTCGGTGTCGTCATCGAACTCTCACCCGACCGCCTCCGGCTCGACGGATCCACCTCGTCGAAGAAGTGGTCGACGAAGCCTCTCCTGCATCGCCGAGGTGATCCGCCGCCTGGCCGGAGGCGTGACCGCGGGTGCCGGCATGCGTTCGAGCAGGTGGGGCGACACCGGCGGCAGGGCGGGCTCGGTCGTCATGTGCTCGACGAGATGCGGCGACACCGGTGGGAGATCGCCGACGAGTGGCGTGCGCCGCCGTCCGATCCGGGTGATCGGGTAGCAGGCCAGTCCGACGATCGCGGCACACAGGTGACCGATGTCGGTGAACGTGAAGTGGGTGCCGTGCACCAGCGGCCACACGATCGGGGTGAGGCAGACGACGGCGAGGGCACCGCCGTAGACCCAGCGCCAACGGCGAGCGATCCGATAGACGAGGATCCCGGCCACCCCGGCGAGTCCGTAGCTGACCCCGATGTCGATGACGGCGAGATCGCTCTGCGGTGCGCGACCGCTGTCGATGGCCCACAGCAGGATCCCCTGGCTGACGTAGGTCGCGGTGACGTGGGCGATGACGACGATCGCCACCCATCGCGCCGTCCCGAGCCAGCGTTCGACCGGTGCGTGGATGGCGGAGAACACGATCGCGTAGAGGAACCAGCCGTTTCCGTCGATCCAGAAGGCGCTGCGGAACAGGCTCGGCAGCGGATTGTGGAGCAGGTGTCGGAGGTTGGTGGAGCGGTTCTGGAGGATGTGGGTGAGCTGGTCGGGGGCCACGCGGTGGGCGATCACGGTGGTGACGAACAGGACGGCCAACCAGAGGTAGGTGCCCGGTGCCGACCGTATGTAGCGCCACACGATCCCGGATGTGGTGCGCACCGTGTCCCGCATGTCCCACCCAGTTCGTCTCGTGACCATCGCCGTGCGGGTCTGCCCTGCCCCGTCGTGCT
Source organism: Williamsia sp. M5A3_1d (assembly GCF_053345315.1). Lineage (NCBI taxonomy): Bacteria > Bacillati > Actinomycetota > Actinomycetes > Mycobacteriales > Nocardiaceae > Williamsia > Williamsia sp. M5A3_1d. The sequence continues at coordinate 1,445,051 of NZ_JBKEZX010000001.1, read as the reverse complement.
CGACAGGTGCTCAGGCACAGTAGACGCTTGTGTTCCGCATTTTGTTCCATGAACCTCGCATACCCCCCAATACCGGCAACGCCATCCGGCTGGCGGCCAACACCGGGTGCGAACTGCATCTCGTGGAACCACTCGGCTTCGAGCTCGATGCGGCGAAGGTGAAGCGGGCGGGCCTCGATTACCACGAGATGGCGTCGGTGACGGTGCACCGTGATCTCGCCGCCGCCTGGGCGGCCCTCGCGCCCGAACGCGTCTACGCGTTCACCGCGCACGCCGAGAAGTTCCACACCGCGGTCGACTACCGGCCCGGCGACGTCCTGCTGTTCGGCCCCGAGCCGACCGGCCTCTCCGATGAGGTGCTCGCCGACCCACACGTCACCGAACGCCTGCGGATCCCGATGCTGGCCGGTCGTCGATCGCTCAACCTCGCCAACGCCGCGAGCATCGTGATGTACGAGGCCTGGCGTCAGAACGGCTTCGACGGCGCCGTGTAGCGGCGCTCGCACGCCCTACCGCCAGTCGCGGGATCGGGTGCCGACCTTGAGGTCCATCTTCTCCAGGTGTTCGGCGACCACGGTGACCGCGCCCTCAGCGTTCTGGACCGTGCCGCGGATGACCAGTGCCGTGGCGTTCTGGGCGAGGCGACGGTAGCGCTTCCACAGCCCCACCGAACAGACCACGTTCACCATGCCGGTCTCGTCCTCGAGGTTGATGAAGGTGACGCCCGACGCGGTGGCCGGACGTTGCCGATGGGTGACGGCCCCGGCGACGACGACCCGGGACCCGTCGGGCACGGCGAGCAGGCCGTCGGCCGCGACGACACCCATCGCGGTCAGCCGGGGCCGCAGGAACTGGGTGGGATAGACGTTCGGGGTCACCCCGGTGGCCCAGGCGTCGGCGGCGGCGGTCTCCACATCGGTGAGACCGGGCAGTGTCGGCGCGGTCAGCGACGCCTCGAGCGCGAGTTGGTCAGCCCGTTCGAACGCGGCCGCGCCGGCGTCCCACAACGCCTGGCGTCGGCTGCCGCCGAAACAGTCGAACGCACCCGCGGTCGCCAGCGCCTCGAGTTGCCTCTCACCGAGTTCGGCGCGCCGGGCCAGGTCGGCCGGGTTGCGGTAGGCGCCGTCGGCACGGCGTCGGTCGACGATGACCTGCGCCACCTCGTCGCCGATGTGCCGTACCGACCCCAGCCCCATCCGTACGTCGAGACCGCTGTTCTCGAGATTCGCGTGGGCCAGCGAGATGTTGATGTCGGGGCCGTGGACGGCGACACCATGCCTGCGCGCGTCGGCGACCAGTGACTGCGGCGAGTAGAAACCCATCGGCTGCGCGCGCAGCAGGGCGGCGCAGAACGCCGCGGGGTGGTGGTACTTGAACCACGACGAGTAGAAGACCAGCGCCGCGAAACTCTGCGAATGACTCTCGGGGAAGCCGAAGTTGGCGAACGCGGCCATCTTCTCGAACACTCGGTCGGCGATCTCGCCGGTGATCCCGTGGGTCTCCTCCATGCCGGAGTAGAAGCGTTCCTTCAACTTCTGCATCTTCTCCGGCGACCGCTTCGATCCCATCGCGCGCCGCAGCTGGTCGGCCTCGGCGGCGTCGAAGCCGGCGACGTCGACGGCGAGTTGCATCAACTGCTCCTGGAACAGCGGCACCCCGAGGGTGCGTTCGAGCGCCGCACGCATGGACGGGTGTTCGTACCCGGTCACCTCGAGTCCGTTGCGCCGCCGGATGTAGGGGTGCACCGATCCACCCTGGATCGGGCCGGGGCGGATGAGCGCCACCTCGACCACGAGGTCGTAGAACTCGCGGGGCTTCAACCGGGGCAGCGTGGCCATCTGTGCACGCGACTCCACCTGGAACACCCCGACCGAGTCTGCGGCACAGAGCATGTCGTAGACGGCCTTCTCCCCCAGGTCGATGCGCGCGAGATCGACGTGGATTCCCTTGTGTTCGGCGACGAGATCGATCGCGTAGTGCAGCGCGGAGAGCATGCCCAGCCCGAGGAGGTCGAACTTGACCAGACCGATGGCTGCACAGTCGTCCTTGTCCCACTGCAGCACACTGCGGCCGGGCATCCGCGCCCATTCGGTGGGGCACACATCGGCGATGGGTCGGTCGCAGATCACCATGCCGCCGGAGTGGATCCCGAGATGACGCGGCATGCCCGACACCTGCCCGGCCAGATCGAGGACATCGTCGGGGATGTCGGCCGGTGACTTCTCATCTGGGGGGTTCTCGTCCTCGTCCACGGTGCGCCCCCACCGGCTCACCTGTTTGCTCCACGCGTCCTGCTGTCCGATCGAATACCCCAGTGCGCGAGCCATGTCCCGCACCGACGACCGGCCGCGGTAGGTGATCACGTTCGCGACCTGAGCGCTGTATTCGCGTCCGTACTTGGTGTAGACGTGCTGGATGGCCTCCTCGCGCCGGTCGGATTCGATGTCGACGTCGATGTCGGGCGGGCCGTCGCGTTCGGGCGACAGGAAGCGTTCGAACAGCAGACTGTTGCGCACCGGGTCGACGTTGGTGACACCGAGTGCGAAACACACCGCGGAGTTGGCGGCGCTGCCCCGCCCCTGACACAGGATGTCGGAGCGTTTGCAGAAGTCGACGATGTCGTGGACCACCAGGAAGTACCCCGGGAAGTTCAGCGAATCGATCACCGCGAGTTCGTGTTCGATCTGCCGGTAGGCCTTCGGGTGCGACGCGGGCGGGCCGTAGCGGTCGGCGGCACCGCGCATCGTCAGCTCGCGTAACCACGTCTTCTCGGTGTACCCGTCGGGTACGTCGAACGGCGGCAGTTCCGGCGCGATCAGACGCAGTTCGAAGGCGCAGTCGATGCCGAACTGTGCAGAGTTGTCGATGGCCTCGGGGTGTGCGGCGAGCAGGGTGGCCATCTCGTCACCGCTTCGCAGGTGCGCTCCCCCGAGGGGGCCGAGCCAGCCGGCGATCTCGTCGAGACTCGACCTGGCGCGCACCGCGGCGAGGGCCATGGCCAGACGTCGCCGGTTCGGCGCGGCGAAGTGGGCTCCGGTGGTCGCCACCGTGTGCAGCCCGTGGGAGGCGGCGAGCGTCGCGAGTGCCGCGTTGCGTTCGTCGTCGGTGGGCAGCGCGCCGGTGGACAGTTCGACGACGACGTTGTCGCGGCCGAACCGGTCGACGAGCGCTCGCAGCTCGGTTGCGGCGGCGTCGGGACCGTGTGCCGACAACGCCTGCCGCACGGCACCTTTACGGCACCCGGTGAGGATCAGCCAGGAATCGTCGGCCGCGGCGGCGAGGGTGTCGATGTCGTGACGCAGCAAACCCTTCTCGCCCGCGGCCATGTGCGCGGCCGCCATCTGTCGCGACAACCGGCGGTACCCGTCCTGCCCGCGGGCCAGCACCAACAGGTGCGTTCCGCCGGGGTCGGCGACACCGGTGCGTGCGGCGTCGTGCTGCAGCGACAACTCGGCCCCGAAGACCGTCGGCATGCGCCATTCGCGGGCGGCCTCGGCGAACCGGACGACTCCGTAGAACCCGTCGTGATCGGTGACCGCGAGCGCCGAGAGTCCGAGACGGTGGGCCTCGGTGACCATCTCCTCGGGGGAACTCGCGCCGTCGAGGAAGCTGTACGAGGTGTGTGCGTGCAGTTCGGCGTACGGGGTGGATGTCCGCCCGCGCTCGATGTCGTCGGCTCGGAACGGTTCGCGTTTGCGCGACCACGCGGGACTGTCGCTGCCGTCCCCGGGGAAGGTGTCACCCGGTCGACCACCCTGGTTCGGGCGCCCGGACAGCACCCGCTCCATCTCCGCCCACGTGGGCGGGCCCTCGTTCCAGCCCACACCCGACTGTACCGAGAATCGAACACATTTTCGAGCGGGTCCGGTCTGCCTTCACGCTCCACTTCCCGAGCCACGCTCCGCTTGCAAGCGGAGCGTCGTTCAGAAGGTGGAGCGTGAGTGCGATCGACCCAGTCCGGCGCGGCGGAGACCCGTCGACCAATATCAGTGCGCTGCGAGGGAGGCGAGGTCGTCGCCGACCAGACGCTGCGTGGTCCATTCGTCCATGGGGCGCGCGCCCAGCGATCGATAGAAGGCGATGCTGGGCTCGTTCCAGTCGAGGACGGTCCACTCCAGTCGCGTGTACCCACGGTCGACACACACCGCGGCGAGTGACACGAGCAGCGCGATCCCGTACCCGCGTCCGCGCTCGGACTCGTACACGAACAGGTCCTCGAGCCAGATGCCGTGGTGGCCGGTCCACGTCGAGTAGGTGACAAACCAGATCGCGACACCGACGACGCGACCCTCGCGTTCGGCGATGTGCGCAAACACCTTCGGGGCGTCGCCGAAAAGTGTCACGGTGAGCGCGTCGGTGGTGTTGTCGACCGCGTCGGGCTCGCGTTCGTACTCCGCGAGCGCCCTGATCGCAGCCAGCAACCCCGCCTCGTCACCGGGTTGCGCCGACCGGATCACCGCGCCGTCTGCGAGGAACCGTGACTGCACAGAGTGCGTGTCAGATACGGGCGGCGACGCGACCGGCAGCGTTCACCGTGTCGCCGTTCACCGCGTACAGCACGTGCAGGCCGTTGGGCTGCCCCAGCGGTGCGCCGTTGCAGATGGTGTCACCGGCGATGCAGTAACGGAGCGTCTTGCCCCGGTACAGCGGACCCACCTCGATCGCGGGCGCCTGGGCGTCGCGAAGGAACCGGGCGCTCGGCGGCGCGAACAGCACGACGGCGGCGACGTTGCGGGCCACCGACGCCGGCAGCGGCGCGGGCGCGGAGCCGCGGTACTGCGCGGGAAGCGTGACCCGAGGGGCGACCGCGTAGCCCGCCACGACGGCACCCTGGGAGTACCCACCGAGGACGATGCGGGTCTGCGGGCAGGTGCGGGCGAGGAAGGTGATGCGGTTCTGGGTGGCCTTCACGCCGTTGATCACCGTCTGCGCGAGACCGATCCGGTCGCGGAAGTTGGCGCTCGCCGGGTAGTCGACCCCGCGGACCACGACCGACTTGCCGGGCAACGCGCCACGCAGCGCCTGACCGAACGACAGACCGGTGAGTCCGACGGGGGGCGCGGGCTCGGCGGTGCCGCGGGCGAAGAGCACCTCGACGTTGGCACAGGGCGCGGCCGAGGCAGCGGTGAACGTGGTGGTCGCCGACAGGCCGACCGCGGCGATCACGCCGCACAGGATGGCCATCAAGGATCGTTTGAACATGACGTCAGAGTAACCGGCGCCACACCCGCCGCGCGCCGCTGCGGTGATCTAGACCTGCAGCAGCCGAACGAGGGGTGTGAGGTACCCGTAGGCCTCCGACGACAGTCCGATCAGGGCGACGGTCCCGGGGACCTCCCCGAACACCACGATCGCCACCGGCCCCCCTCCGGTGGGCAACAGCGCGGCGCGGTCGAGTGACGGGTACGACGTCCCGGGCACTTTCCCGGGAAGCGTGCGGGTGAACTTCGACAGACCCGACCGGCCGTTGGCGAGGTTCACCCACCCCACCGACAGTCGCGACGGCTGGTAGTCCAGCCAGCGCTGGATGACGGTGATGGTCTTGCGCTGGTGGTCGATGACCGCGTCGACACCGATCCCCGGGAATCCACCGGAGCTGAGCCGGACGGTGTCGCCGGCGGCGACGGGTGTCGCGAAGGGCGCGAGAACCGCGACGTCGGCGGGGACACCGGCACTGATCAGTCGGGACACGGGCTCGATCGGATCGGCGTGGGCGACACCGACGGCCCCCACCGTGCTCGCCGCCGCGAGCAGCATCGCGGCGAACGTCGTCCCGAGAACGCGGGGTATGCGCATGCTGTTCACCTTCCGTGGCCGGTCACGTCCGGATGTCCGATCGCGTGAAGGTCACGGTACGCGTAAGTACCGGGCGAAGGGAACAACGTCGGGACGATCGTCACCGATCAGAAACAACCAGCTGAGGTGTCGTGGCGTCGGCGCAGGCTGGTCGTAGAGTCCACGGTGATGCTGACCCGACCCCCGACCGCCGACACCCCATACGTCCGCGTCGACACCGACATCCTCGACGCGAACATCTCGGTCATGGCGCGACGGGTCGCATCGCAGGGAATCGCGCTCCGCCCGCACGCCAAGACGCACAAGAGCGCCGACATCGCGCGCCGACAAATTGCCTCGGGTGCAACCGGACTGACGGTGGCGACGATCGGTGAGGCGCAGGCGTTCGCCGCGGCCGGCTTCACCGACCTGTTCATCGCCTACCCGCTGTGGCTGACCGCATCGAAGGCCGCGCGGTTGCAGTCGGTGGCGCGCGACGCCTCGGTGCGGGTGGCGGTCGACTCGGTCGCCGGCGCGGTCGCGATGGCACAGGCGCTCGGAGATGCCCGCGAGTCGGTCGAGGTGCTCGTCGAGGTCGACAGCGGTCAGCACCGCACCGGCGCATTCCCGCGGGACGCCGGAACCGTTGCCGCCCACGCCGTTGCGCACGGACTGCGGGTGGTGGGCGTGTTCACGTTCCCGGGCCACGGTTACTCCCCCACCGGCCGGGAGGGCGCAGCGCATCAGGAAGCCCGCGCGATCACCGACGCCGCCGACGCGCTCGCGGCGATGGGGGTCGACCCGACGGTCCGCAGCGGCGGTTCGACACCGACGGTCGAGTTCGCGCACCCGGATGTGCTGACCGAGGTCCGTCCGGGGGTCTACCCGTTCAACGACGCCCAACAGGTGGCCCTGGGTCGTGCGGGCGTCGACGACGTGTCGTTGTCGGTGGCCGCAACAGTCGTCCGCCGCGAGCCGGGGCGTGCCGTTCTCGACTGCGGGAGCAAGATCCTCGGCACCGAGAAGCCAGACTGGGTATCGGGTTTCGGGCTGCTCCCCGACCTCCCGGGCGCGCGCGTCATCGCTCTGTCGGAGCACCACGCGACCGTGGTCGGCGAGGGGCCGCTCCCCGACGCCGGGTCGGTCGTGCGGGTTGTCCCGAACCACGTGTGCATCACCGTCAACCTCGTCGACGATCTCGTCGTGGAGACCGACGGGGTCGAGGTCGGGCGGTGGCCGCTGCTCGCCAGGGGTGCGAACTCGTGAAGTCCGTCGGCCGTCGACGGCGTGCGGTGGTGTCGGTGGTCGTGGCTACGGTCCTGGTGTTCAGCGGGTGTGCCACCGAGGCGGCGCCACCCGACACGGCACAACTGAGTAGGGCACCGAGCGTGACATTCGCACAGATCGGCATCGACACCGAGCGAGCCGCCACCGAGTCGTTGGTGGACGGGGTTCGACGCCTGGGCGTCGCCATGGCGTCGGCGCGCCCTACGAGCGGATCACCGAACACCGTCGTCTCGCCGTGGAGCGCCGCGACCGCGATCGGGATGGTCCGGGCGGGCGCCACCGGGGCCACGGCCGACGAGCTGGACCGACTCCTCGGCACCGACCGGCCGCAGGCGATCGCCGCGCTGCTCGGCCAACTCGGCGCGATCGGCGGCGATCCGGGCACAGTCGATGTGAACAACCCACCGTCGCCGCCGGTGTACCGCCAGGCGGCCGGGGTGTTCGTGCCCCGGTCGCGACCTCCGCGTGCCGCCTATCTCGATCGACTGGCCCGCTACTTCGACGCGGGCGTCTACCCACTCGATTTCGGTACCGCCGAGGCGCGGGAGGCGATGAACGAGTGGGTGACGGTGAACACCGGCGGGCAGATCACCCGCGCACCCGCACCCGCAGATCCCACCACCGACCTGGCCGTGGTGACCACGGTGTATCTGGCGGCCGCGTGGGCATCGCCGTTCACCCCCGACGCCACGAGCGACGAGCCGTTCACCACGGCGTCGGGTCGTGTGGTGTCGGCGCCGCTGATGGGCGGGATCCTCCCGACCCGTCTGGCGAGCGGACCCGGTTGGACCGCGGCCGAACTCCCCTACGCCGGAGCAGGTCTGGCGATGCAGGTCATCCTGCCGGCGTCGGGCTCCACGTCGAAGGCGTTGCTGACCGACGACGTGCTGGCCTCGGTGTCGAAGGCGTTGCGCGCGGCGACCCCGACACCGACTGTCGAGGTGACGTTGCCGCGGTGGAAGACCGGGGCAACGGTCGACCTGGCGCCGGTGCTCCGTGGACTGGGGGTCAGGCAGATGTTCAGCCCGGGCGACCTCGACGGCATCGCACCGGGGGCCACGGTGAGCAATGCGGCGCAGACCGGGGTGATCACCGTGGGCGAGCGGGGCACGATCGCCGCAGCGGCCACGGGGATGACGATGGTCACCGGCATGCCACAGCCGCCGGCGGCGACGTTCACCGCCGACCGCGCGTTCGTCTACCAGATCGTCGACACCGCAACGGGTCTGCCGGTGTTCCTGGGCACCATGAACGACCCGACCGCCTCGTAGGGCGCGCACCGCGGGTCACTCGTAGACACCCTCGACCGTCCACCCCTGCTGCTGGTAACGCAGCAGCAGGGCACGCGAATCGTTCAGCAGCACCTGCGCTCTCGCATGGGTGCCGACCCGTTCGCCGGGGGCGGCCCACCAGCGTTCGTCGGCAGGCCACGGACCGGCCCACCAGAGCAGGTCCCAGCTCCGCGATCCCCAGGTGACCGTGGTCGGTTCGGCGCTGAACATCCCGCGACAGGTGACCTGTACGGGGTCGTCGTTGCAGTCGCGCACCGTCACCGGGGCGCTGAGCACCACCGACGGCGCCGGTTCGGGGATCCGGCCCGGCCAGGGGGCGTCGGGATCAGACGCCGGGGTGAGCTCGTCCCCCAGCGGGATGAGCGTGATCCGTTCGGCCACACCACGTCCGCCGCTGCGCACCGGTACACGGACGGCCTCACCGCCGAGGAGACCCTGCACACGCACCAGTGCCCGCCGGGCCCGGTCGGCCACCTCGCCGTCGCCGCCGGGGATCCCCGCCCCACGGAAACCGAACTGCAGGGCGCCGGAGTCGACGAGTTCCACCGGCTCCAGTCGCAGACGGGAGATCGGTGAGTCCGGGCGGTTGCCCGAGTCCTTGCCGCTGAGCCATCCGTCGAGCTGCCAACGGATGCGGTCGGCGGTGGCCTCCGGGGTCAACGGCTCGGCACACCGCCAGGTGCGTGACGAATGCTGTCCACCGGTGGTGGAGGCGTGGACGGTGAGCCGGGTGCAGGCCACCGACGCCGCCATCAACGCCCGGTGCAGTTCGTCGGCCAGTCTGCGACCGACGAACGCCGCCGCGTCGACCCGGTCGATGGGCGGATCGCATTCGTGGTCGATGACGACGTCGGTGCCCGGCAGCCGGCCCGACGCCGACCGGCCGGCCTCGGCGCGGGTGGCCCGGTGGGCGACGACGGCGTCGGCGCCGAAACGTGTCGCGACGTCGGTCACCGACAACGCCGCGAACGCGCCCATCGTGCGCACACCCAACCGCCACAGCAGATCGATCAGGTGTTCCCGGTCGTCGCCGCACAGGCTGGGCTCGGCACCGAGTTCGGCGATCGACAGCGGGGAGAGGAAGTCGACGTCGCCACCGGTGGGCACGATCTGCCCGTGCCGCGCGGCCACCACGGCGGTGAACAATTCGTCGGCGATGCCGGTGAACGACTCCGCCCCGCAGGCCGAGACGACGTCGATCAGTTTCTCCGCCGCCACCTCCTCACCCCCGAAGTAGCGGGCCGCGCCGGCGGCGGGCAGCAGCATGAGACCCGGTCGCAACACCTCCACGACGGGGATCACCTCGGCCACCGCAGCCACCAGCGGTTCGAAGAGCCGCCCGTCACGACCGGGGTCGGCGGTCACCACGTGCAGGGCCGGACAGCGCGCCTGCGACTCCCGTTTGCGCATCCCGCGGCGCACCCCGGCCGCCCGCGCGGTCGCCGAACAGGTGACCACACGGTTGGCCGAGATCACCGCGACCGGTTCGTCCGGCGAGATGTCGGCGTCGGCCGCGGCGGCCACCGCGGGCCAGTCCGGACACCACAGCGCCAGGGTGCGTCGGGGCCTTCCCATGGGTTCGCCCGACATCAGTTCGCCACGGCGATCGTGAGCCCAGCGGTGGCGGTGACCGGCGCGGTGTCGGCGACCGCACCGACCGGTCGTGCGGCGACCAGCCGGACCCTGTCGTCGGCGTGCACCACATCGATCCGGGTCTCGGTCACCCGCGTCCCGCGACCACGCGCCTGCACCGACAACGACAACCCCGAGATCCGACCGTGCCCGGACGCCCGGAACGGCAGATGTCGGTAATCGGCGACCTGGGCGGTGAGCGTCGCCTGCACACCCGACCACCGCCCGTCGGTCACCATCAGCGTCGACCCCTTCGCCCGCGCCCGGGCCATCACCGCCCGCGCACGTGACGGCGGCACCGACACCCCACCGAGGCCGACCACCACCAGGTCGAGTCCGTCGAGCAGCACCGCGGCCACCTCCACGGGATCGAACACCGGATTGTCCTGCCCGGCCACCACCGCGACATGCGACAGGTCGCCACCCATCTCCTGCACCGCGTGCAGGCTCAGGTGGGGCAGGCCGATCACCGCCACGTATCCGCCCGAGGCGGTGATCTCGGCGATGATCGCGACCAACACCGACCGCGCGCCGTCGACCGCGACCACCGATCCCCGCGCGAGACCCCCACCGGGCATGATCTGCGCCAGCGGGGCCGGGATCGGCAGCAACTCCTTGTCGACCTGCTCCGAGGCGGCGACCGTGACCGTTCTCTGGTTCTGCGGGACAACGGGTTTCGCCTTGGTCGACGAGACCGTGGCGAGCTTCTTGCGCAATTCCGCCAGCGTGTCCGCGACCCGCTTGTCGGCTTCCCTCACGTCTACAGACGTCATCGCACCATCCTCAACACCTCGAGCCTCAACACCTCATGGGAGTCGCGGGGAAGGTGTGCGCAGGGAAGGTGCGAACACTCACGACCGTTCGAACAGGTTTTCGATTCTGATCGTAGGTGTGGCCACCGACAACCGTCAATCGGTCGTCCGCCGACCGGGCCGGATGTCTCAGACCGCCGCGCCGGACCGTTCTCGATGCGCCGCGAGCGCGGCGGCGATGTCGTCGGCCATGAGGCTCGCGTGCACGCCCATCGCGACGTTCACCCCCGCCGCGGCCGAGGCGATCACCGTCGCGCGGGCGTCGGCCACGTTGCCCGCGGCGAAGACGCCGGGGACCGAGGTGGCGCCCATCGGGTCGGTGTCGACGGCCGTGGCCATCAGGTGGTCACCGAAGCGGACCTCCGACACCACCAGGCCGAGCGACTCCACCACCGCACCGGACACGCGCCCCGTGGTCGCGACGACGGCCGCGTCGCAGTCGATCACCTCACCCGACACCAGCCGCACCCCGACCAGCCGGTCGTCGGCCACCACCATCCCCGCGACCGCCCCGTCGACGATGTCGATGTCGCGGGCCGCGAGCTGCTCGAGGGTCTCGGCGTCGAACTCGGGTGCGGTGTTGCGTGCGATGGTCACGCGGTCGCTCAACTGCCGGAACATGTGTGCCTGGTGCGCCGACGTCGCACCGGTCGCGATGACGACGATCGACTGATCACGCACCTCCCACCCATGACAGAACGGGCAGTGCAGGACATCACGCCCCCAGCGGTCGCGCAGGCCCGGGATGTCGGGCAGATCGTCGGTCACGCCCGCGGCGACCACGATCCGCCGCGCCCGCACCACCCGTCCGTCGTCGAGGACCACCGTGAAGTCCCCGACGTCGCCGTCGACGCGCACCACGGTCCCGCCGAGCACCACACCGCCGTAGTGCTCCACCTCGGCACGTCCCAGCGCCCCCAACTCGACGGGTGAGATCCCTTCCCGGGTCAGGACGTTGTGCGCGCCGGCGGCGGTGGCGTTGCGCGGCGACCCGGCATCGATCACCACCACCGATCGCCGTGACCGGCTCGCGGTCACCCCCGCCGCCAGACCTGCCGGCCCCCCGCCGATCACGGCCACATCCACCATCTCGTCCATCACGTTCTCCTCCGGTCGTCGGTTGTGGAGACCACAGTGCAACCGCCGTCACGAATGTGGCAAACATTCTTGCCGATCTGGCAAACTGAGGGCATGGCCGATCCGATCACCGACACCGACTCCGTGCTCGCCGCCGTCGGACCGCGGCTGCGCGCGCTGCGCACCCGGCGCGAGGCCACCCTGACGGAGGTCTCCGACTCCACGGGCATCTCGGTCAGCACGCTCTCGCGACTGGAGTCCGGTCAGCGCAGGCCGACGCTCGAGCAACTGCTCCCCCTCGCCCGTGAGTACCGCGTCGCCCTCGACGATCTCGTGGGTGCACCCGAGACCGGTGATCCGCGGATCACGCTGCGGCCCATCGACCGACACGGCCGCACCTACCTACCCCTGACCCGCCGCGCCGGTGGGTTGCAGGCCTACAAGGTGGTGATCCCGACCGCGCGCGCCGGTGACCGCGTGACCACCGGATCGCACGAGGGATACGAATGGCTCTACGTGCTCGACGGACACGTACGCCTCGTCCTCGGCGACCGCGACCTCGAACTCGCACCCGGCGAAGCAGCCGAGTTCGACACCCACACGCCGCACTGGATCGGCACCACCGACCGCGGGCCGGCCGAGGTGCTGATGCTGTTCGGCAGGCAGGGCGAGCGAGCGCATGTGCGCACCGAGGACTGAGGCGACCGACGACCGCGGCGTGAAACGTACAGTCGTGGCGTGACCGAATCGGACATCACCGCAGTCAACCCACGGCTGCCCGACCTGCTGCCCACCGAGCTGCTTCCCGACGGGGTGGGGCACGCGGACATGCGGCAGCTGCGAGATGACTTCGCGCGCTTCATGATGGAGTACAAGTTCGGCATCGATACCGTGCACACGAAGATCGCCATCCTGCGCGACGAACTCACCCACCTGCACGACTACAACCCGATCGAGAACCTGTCGTCGCGACTGAAATCCCCGGACAGCATCCTCGACAAGATCGGGCGCAAGAAGTGCCCGCCCACCTTCGACGGCATCCGCGCGGCCATCACCGACATCGCCGGGGTCCGGGTCACCACCTCGTTCCTGTCCGACGTCTATCGCGTACTCGACATGCTGACCCGCCAGGACGACGTGACGGTGATCGAGATCCGCGACTACATCGCCCACCCCAAACCCAACGGCTACCGCAGCCTGCACGCACTGCTGGCGATACCGGTCAACATGAGCGACCGGGTGGTCACCGTCACCGTGGAGCTCCAGATCCGCACCATCGCGATGGATTTCTGGGCCAGCCTGGAGCACAAGATCTACTACAAATACGACACGGTGGTGCCCACCGGTCTGCTCGACGAACTCGCCGAGGCGGCCGAGACCGCACACCGCCTCGACGCCACCATGGAACACCTGCACGAGGAGATCCGTGGCGCCGACACCCGTGCGCGCGACGACGAGGTGGTGCCGTCCGACGACGTGCTGCATCGATGGGTGGCCGCGCGCACCCGGTTCGACAACACCCTGTAGACGATCCGGTGTCACGTTCTCTGCCCGGTCGGTGTCATGAGAGGTGACGGCAGGACACACTGTCGCCATCGACCGTCGGAGGAAAGACCATGACCGCCCATCACGTGATCGTCATCGGGGCCGGCTATGCAGGATGCATGGCCGCCAACCGACTGCAGGCGACCGGCGCCGCGCAGGTCACCCTGATCGACCCGCACCCGCACTTCGTCGAACGCATCCGACTCCACCAGCTCGCCGCGGGCACCGGCTCCGCCACACTCGATTTCGCGACCCTGCTGCATCCGGAGATCGCACGCACCCAAGCCGCCGTCACACGAATCGACCCGCGGGGCCGCGGCGTTCTCCTCGACGACGAGCGGTCACTGCACTACGACGCGTTGATCTACGCCGTCGGCAGCGGGGCGGGCAAGTCGTCGGTGCCGGGTGTCGAGGAGTTCGCCCACCGGGTGGGCGACGTCGATCAGGCCCGGCGGCTCGCCACCCGCCTGGCCGGTTCACCCGACGACGCGACAATCGTGGTGGTCGGCGGCGGCCTGACCGGTGTCGAGGTGGCCGCCGAGATGGGTCAGACGCGACCGCGCGGTTCGGTCGCGGTGGTCGCCGGCGGCGGTCTGGTCCCCACGGCCGGTACGACCGGGGCACGCTCGGTGGCGCGGCGCCTGCGACGTCTCGGGGTCGAGATCGTCGACGGCGTCACGGTGAGCGAGGTCGCCGAGAGCAAGGTCACCCTCGCCGACGGACGCACGCTCACCGCCGACATCACCATCTGGACAACGGGATTCGGCGTTCCCGCACTCGCGCGCGACTGCGGACTGGCCACCGACGACTCCGGGCGACTGCGTGTCGATGACCGCCTGCGGAGCGTGTCCGACCCGCGGATCGTCGGGGCCGGGGACGCCGTGGTCGTCGACGGTGTGAACCTGCGGATGAGCTGCCAGGCCGCCCTTCCGCTGGGGGCACAGGCCGCCGACACGGTGACCGCGCTGCTCGCCGACACACCAACGCGGCGCGTCGACCAGGGTTTCGCCGCACAGTGCATCGGCCTCGGTCGTGACGCCGGCACCGTCGTGCTCACCGACCGTTCGGACCGACCGCGACCCGTTCACGTCGGTGGACGCGCCGGAGGGATCGTGAAAGAGCAGGTGTGCCGGATGACGGTGCGATGGATCTCCACCGAGGGACGCAAGGGCGGTTCGTACTCCTGGCCACGGGGACCCCGACGGTGACGGGTGCGGGGCGGGATCACGCGGAGGTCTTCACCGCGCTGCGACCGCTGCTGTTCACCATCGCCTACGAGATCACCGGCTCGACCACCGACGCCGACGACGTCCTGCAGGAGAGCTACCTGCGCTGGGCCGAGGTCGATCTCGACACGGTCGCCACCGACCGGTCCTACCTCGCGGCGATCGTCACGCGCCAGTCGTTGAACGCGCTGCGTTCGGCGTCGCGGCGACGCGAGGACTACGTCGGTCCGTGGTTGCCCGAGCCGCTGCGGTGCACCGACACCGACCCCGAAGCCGATGTGGTGCTGAGCGAGTCGGTGTCGATGGCGATGATGGTCGTCCTCGAGACCCTCGGTCCCGACGAACGGGCCGTGTTCGTGCTGCGGGAGGTGTTCGGGTTCTCCCACGCCGAGATCGCCGCCGCCGTGGGACGTTCGGTCGACGCGGTGCGTCAGATGTCGCACCGGGCGCGGTCACACGTGCAGTCACGTCGGCGGCGGTTCGACGCCGACGGCGGTGCGCTGGAGGAGGTGACCACGGCGTTCCTCACCGCCGCCGTCACCGGCGACGTGCAGGGCCTGATGGACATGCTGGCCCCCGACGCGGTGCTGATCTCCGATGGTGGCGGCAAGGTTCTCGCGGCCCGTCGACCGATCCGCGGCGCCGACGCCGTCAGCCGCTTCCTCGTCGGCATCGCCCGGCGCGGCATCGACGAACCCGCGTTCGAGCCGGCCCGCTACAACGGGTCGCCGGCGGTGATCATCACCTCCGCCGGCGATGTCGACTCGGTGTTCGTGCTCGAGACGCGCGGCGCGACCATCACCGGCGTATATGTCGTCCGCAACCCCGACAAGCTCACCGCGGTCACGGCCTCGCATGTGATCGCCCGCTGAGGAACGACGCCGGTGCCGGTCAGGGTGTACATCCGCACGGGCACACAGTTCGTCCACTAACCTCAATTCTCGTGACCGCTCCACGTACACCCCGGGAGATCCGGGGCCCCGGCTCGCTCGTCGCCGGCCGGTATCGGCTGCGGTCGAAGCTGGGTGGCGGCGGCATGGGTGCGGTGTGGTTGGCGCGCGATCAGCTGCTCGACCGTGAGGTCGCCGTCAAACAGGTGGTCTCGACCGAGGGCCTCACCGAGGAGTCCGCCGACGACGTGCGCACCCGCGCACTGCGTGAGGGTCGGATGGCCGCACGTCTGGCCCACCGCAACGCGATCGCCATGCACGACATCGCCGTCGACGGCGGTGAGCCGTGGCTGGTGATGGAGTACCTCCCCTCACGCAGTGTCGCGCAGATCCTGCACACCACCGGCACCTTGTCGACACTCCACGCGGCGCAGATCGGGGCGCAGGTCGCCTCGGCGATGGCGACCGCACACCGCGACGGCATCGTCCACCGCGACATCAAGCCCGGCAACATCCTGATCGCCAACACCGGCCGCGACGCCGGGACGGTGAAGATCTCCGACTTCGGCATCTCCCGCGCGAAGGACGAGGCGGCCGGGCCCGACACCGGCGTGATCACCGGTACCCCTGCCTATTTCGCACCCGAGGTGGCCCGTGGGGCGGAGCCCACCGAGGCCTCCGACGTCTATTCGCTGGGCGCGACCGTGTTCACCATGGTGGAGGGCGAGCCGCCGTTCGGTGTCGACGAGGACTCGTTGAAACTCCTGCACCGCGTCGCTCGCGGCGAGATCAACCCGCCTGTGCGCGCGGGCGATCTGACGCCGGCACTGCTGGCCATGCTCGAACCGAGCCCGGGCAACCGACCGACGATGGCCCGCGCTCGCGATCTGCTCGCCGCCGTGGCCGCCGGCCCCGGCGGCAACCCGTCGGCGGTGCTCGCCTCGCCGCTGCCCCGCAGCGACAGCGCGATACCCATCTGGGGACTCGGCGGACGGTCGACGACACGCAGTTCGCGCAGCGCGCCCCGCACCGAGACCGGACTGCCAGCGGCCCGCGTGCGCACGACGACCTCGCACGCACCGTCGCCGCCCGCCACCGCGCGTCCGGCGGGTCAGCCCACGGGCGAGACGATCCGGCCCCGAAGTGAGCGCACCGGCGAGATACTTTCTTCCGCAACAGCTCCGGGAACCACTCCGCCCGGACCGCCCCCGGCGGACGCGCCCACTACACCGACGTCCGATCCGGTCGTCCCCATCTCACCGGCTCTGATAGGCGTCGCCGTGGTGGTGCTGCTCATGGCGGTGCTCGCCATCGTCATCGTCGCCCTCTGATCGACACGTCGCGTGACCCCGTCACGCAGTTCGATCACCTCGTCGGCCAGGGCCGCGAGGCGACGGTCGTGGGTGATGATCAGGGTGGCCCGTCCCGTCGCGCATCGACGGATCGGTGCGATGACCCGGCGAACCGACTCGGCGTCGAGACCGGTCGTCGGTTCGTCGAGGACGAGTACCGGAGTGTCGCGGATCAGCGCGCGTGCCATGGCGATCCGCTGACGTTGACCGCCAGAGAGTTGGAGACCACCGTCGGTCACCACCGTCTGATAGCCGTTCGGCATCATCGTGATGAACCCGTGGGCGTCGGCCGCGCGGGCGGCGTCGGCGATCTGTTCCGGGGTCGCGTCCGGCCGGCCGAATGCGATGTTGTCGGCGATGGTGCCGGTGCGTATCACCACCTGCTGGGGCAACAGGGTGACCCGCTCGCGGATCGACCGCGCCGTGGCGCCGTCGATGTCGTGTCCGTCGATCCTGATCGTTCCGCGGTCGGGGCGTTCGAGGCGCGTGATCAGTCCCGCCAGTGTCGATTTCCCGGATCCGCTGGCCCCGACGAGCGCGACGATCGCTCCCGGCCGCACGGACAGGGTCGCATCGGTGAGCAGCGGCCGGTCGAAACCGAAGGCGACGTGCGACAACTCGAGGCAGGGACGTACAGCGGGCAGCGCGGCGGCGTCGCAGGCATCGACGGTCGAGGGCGGTGTGTCGAGGATCTCGGCGACACGCTCGGCACTGACCACCGACGAGGCGATCGCGAGTCGGATCTCGGCGATCTCCTGGACCTTCGGATAGAGGTACCCGAGGTAGCCGGTGAGAGCGACGAGACCGCCGACACTCAGGTCGCCGGTCCGGACCTGCCACGCACCGACGACGGTGATGCCGAGCATCGTGAGCACCTGGCCGACGCTCATGACAGCGCCGAAACCCGCCTCCACGCGGGTCTGGGACATGCGGGCCCGCAGCCACGAACGCCCGTGACCGGCCAGCACGCGCTGCTCGCGGTCCTGCTGGTTGTAGGCGACCGTCGTCTCGACGCCGGCGAGGCTCTCGTGGACCGCGACACCGATGTCGGCGGTGGCCACCCGTTCGGCGCGTGTGGCCGTGGTCTGCGAGCGACCGAAGATCGACGCCGCCGCCGCGAGGACAGGGATGGCCACGAGGGCGACGGTCGACACCTGCCAGCTCATGACGAACGCGACCCCCAGCAGGCCCACGACATGGGCGAGCCCGATCGCGAGTTGCAGCAATCCTGACGCGGTCATGTGCTCGACGGCCTCGATGTCGCCGGTGTGGCGGGCGACGAGATCGCCGATCCCGATGCGCCGGTGCGTACGTGGGCTCAGTCGCTGCACGTGCGCGTAGAGCTTCGTGCGCAGTACCAGCACGAAGCGTTCGGAGGTGCTGACCGCGGTGAGCAGACCGAGGTAGCCGGCCACGGCGGCGGCGACGGTGACGATCAGCCAGATGACGGCCGACTCGACGAAGTCGGCGGTGGAATCCGCACTCAGGGCGGAGTCGATCAGGTCGGAGAGGAAGAACACTGCGGCGATCTCGCACGCGGCAGCCACCGACAGGAAGAGCGCGGCCAGTCCGATCGCGGCGCGGTCGGGACGCAACAGGGGCCCGAATCGGCGCAGTGCGGCGGTGAAGGTCATGGGGTCTCCCGTTGTCGTCGAGGCGGGGTGAATTCGGGGCACGACACATCTCTGGGGCCCGCGGTGGTCGCGGGCCCCAGAAGGTGTCGTGGTGTGATCTGCCGGGGGTACCTCAGCGCCAGATCCAGATCCACCGACGGTTACGCGGATCCCACGTGCGCTGACGACGCTTCGGGGTGGTGCGGTTGGCGGTGGGGTTCTGCTGTGCGAATGCCATGTCTGACTCCTTGTCTCGTGTCGGCATCTCTTGCCGACACCAGTGAAGGTAGGAGCCCGATCTGTGCGGTCACCGCCGCGATTGCTGTGGGGTCGCTACGTGCCCGCGGTCACACCGAGTCGCTTCCGTGTCAACGGATGTGGCGGTTCGCCGCCCATCGGGTCAGCGCGTTGCGATTCGACTGTTGGGTCTTGCGCAATACATTCGAGGCATGGGTCTCCACCGTCTTGACCGAGATGAACAGGTCATCGGCGATCTCGCGATAGGTGTATCCGCGGGCGAGCAGGCGCAGCACCTCGAGTTCCCGCGGGGTGAGGGAGTCCAACTCGGGATCGAGGTGTGGTTCGGGCATGGGCGAACGGCCGGTGAAGGAATCGAGCACGAACCCCGCCAGGCGGGGGCTGAACACCGCGTCACCATCGGCGACACGGCGCACGGCGTCGGCGAGCTCGGTGCCGGCGATGGTCTTGGTGACGTAACCGCGTGCGCCGGCGCGGATGGTGGCGATGACGTCCTCGGCGGCGTCGGACACGCTGAGCGCCAGGAACACCGGCGGTTGTGCGATTCGCGAATCGGCGACGCCGCGGACGACGGCCACCCCTCCGCCGTCGGGCATGTGGACGTCGAGCAGCACGACATCCGGTGTGGCCTCGACGATCCCGGCCACGGCGTCGGCCACCGTCCCCGCCTCCCCCACGATGCTGATACCACTCGCCGACGCGAGTTCGGCACGCACACCGGATCGGAACACGGCGTGGTCGTCGACCAGGAACACCCGGCACGTCGTCGTGGCATCGGTCATCGGTTCTCCCCGCTCTCGGCGGACACGGTGTGCACGCCGTCGGTCGCCGCCTCGGATGCGTCGTGATCGCGCGGCATCGACATCACGACTTCGGTTCCCCTACCGACCGCGGACTTGATGACCACCGTGCCACCGTGGCGCTCGATGCGTCCGCGGATCGACTTCGTCAGTCCCTGGCGGTCGGCGGGGACCTCGTCGGGATCGAAGCCGCGCCCGCGGTCGCGTACAAAGGCCTCGACCGCGTCGGCGGAGACCTCGGCGAACACGTCCACCTTGTGCTCGCCGGAGTGCTTGGCCGCGTTGATCAACGCCTCCCGGGTCGCCGCCACGAGCGCCGCCCACCGCTTGATGTCGCCGCCGTCGGCTCGGGGCGATCCGTGCGTCCAGGTGAGGTCGCCGACGGTCACCACGTCGACCTCGATGCCGTAGGCGTCCTCGACGTCGCCGGCCATCAGCTTCACCGCGGCGGCCAACGAGGTGCCGGCGCGTTCGGTCTCGCCGAACAGCCACCGCCGCAGTTCGCGCTCCTGCCCGCGCGCGAGTCGCGCGACCTCCTCGGGTCGATCGGCCTGTTTCTGGATCAACGCGAGGGTCTGCAGCACCGAATCGTGGAGGTGCGTGGCGATCTCGTCGCGTTCGGCGGCGCGGATCCGGGCGGCGCGTTCGGCATCGACGGTCCGCAGCAACCGCACCCACAGCGGCACGGTCAGCAACACCACACCGAGCAGGGTCGCGCCCACGGCCAACAGGGTGGTGCCCAATCCGCCGAACGACCGGTTGGTGGCGAGCACCGCGACCGCGAGTCCACCGATCACCAGCACGCCGCCGCCGGCGACGCGGGTCCACGTCATCACCCGGTTGCGCGTACCGCCGTGGCCGGTGTCGAATTCGCGCCACACCAGGCTCGCGCCGACCGCGACCACCACCAGCGGCACCAGGTACTCCGCGGGCGTCCCCGAGGCCGCGAACCCCACGACCACCAGGGCGGCCAGACCGACGAGCGCGAGGCCGTATCCCTGAGCCCGTTCACCGCGCGAGGGTGGCCGCGTGTCGGTGCCCGGTGGGCAGAAGAACCACAGCAGTCCGTAGGCGCACACCCCGGCCCCTGCCAGGGCGCTGAGCACGACGAACACGATCCGCACGACCACCACGTCGACACCGAGGTGGTCGGCGACACCGCCGGCGACACCGCCGATGATCCGGCCCCCGCCACGACGCAGCACACGGCCGGGCGCACCCGCCGGCTGCACGGTGTCGTGCGCGCGCTGCCCTGGCTGCCCGTCCACGCCTACATGGTGACACGTCCGGCACGCATGCCACATCAGGGACGACCCTGAGCGGTGGCGACGAATCGGGGGCCGATTCAGGGTGAACACCGATGGTGTGTGACCGGTATGGCGAACCAGGATGGTCGACATGAACACGGAGAATCCGAACCGGAACACGGGCACCCTCGATCCGAGTGCGATCAGTTCCGCGACGCTGCGCCGGATGTGGGACACACGGCCCGTCCGCACCGGCGGCGATCGCACCGTCGCCGGCGTGTGCGGCGGTGTCGCGCGGCGCTACCGCGTCGATCCGACGCTGGTGAAGGTCGCCTTCGTCGTCGCCACCCTGTTCGGCGGCAGCGGGGTCTTCCTCTACATCGCCGCGTGGGTCACCTTCCCGTCCGACGGTGTCACCGACGGGCGGTCGCGACGCGAACACCGCGATCGGTACCGCGCCGCACGTGGTCGCCGCGGGCACCTGCGCCACGGCCACGACGGGCGCGGACCGCACCTGTCACCGCCGGTCGTGGTGCTCGCGATCGTGGTCGTCGCCGCCACCTCGTTCGGCCCCAACGTGGCCTGGGGATCGGGCGGCCTGCTCGGTGCCGTGCTGATGCTCATCGCGTGGTGGCTGCTCCATCAGCGACACCCCGATCCCCTGCCCGGCACCTCGGCCGACACCGTCGGCGCCACGACACTGGCGGCGACCGAGACCTTCACCCGCTGGACGCCGCGCGCCTGGACCGATTCCGCGGCCGCCGATTCCGCGGCCGCCGGCCCCGTCGACCTCACGAAGGGTGGGTCGGCACCCGCGGACGCTGGTTCCGAGGCCGATCCGACGGCAGAGATGCGGCGGACCCCGCCCGCCTGGGATCCCCTGGGGGCCGCACCTTTCGCGTGGGATCTGCCCGAACCCTCCGATCCCGCCCCGATCCATCCGCCCGCACCACGTCGGCCCCGCTCGGCTCTCACCCCGATCACGCTGGGTGTCGCCCTGCTGATCGCTGCGGCAGCGACGACCGCGGCGTTCGCCGGCGTCTCCGCCCTCACCCCGGTGCGGATCATGGCCCTGGCGCTCGCCGTGGTGTGTGCCGGCCTGCTCGCCGGGGTGGTGTCGCGACGCGGCTCGGGCCTCGTCGGGGTCGCGGTGATCCTCGCGGTCGGCGTGGTCGGCGGTTCGCTGCTGTCGAGCGGCGATCTCCTGCCGGGAGGTGGAGTGGGACAGCGTGAGTGGAGACCGTTGGCCGAGAGCGACATCGCTGCGCAGTACGACCACTCGGTCGGTCAGGCAACGCTCGACCTCCGGTCGGTGACGCTCACCGCCGATCGGTCGGTGCGGGTCCGCGGCGGCGTCGGCGAGACCCGGATCATCGCCCCGAAGGGCATGAACCTCGATACGCGGTGTCGCGTGATCGTGGGTGAGGCGAAGTGCCCGACCGGCATCGACGGCGGTGACGACGGCACCTCGGGTCCGATTCTGCGACTGGACGTCTCGAACGTCCTCGGACAGGTCACGGTGGATCGTGGATGACGACCGGAGCCTGCGGCCCGCTCAGGCGCTCGTCGGGGTCGTCGGTCTCGCGATCGCCGTCTGGGGACTCGTCGGATCGCCCGAGTTCACCGACATCGCCGTGCTCGGATGGGCCGGGGTCGGGGTGGCCGTGGTCCTCGGGGCGGTGCTGATCATCGTCGGCGGGGTCAACGGACGGAAGCACTGACGCGGCCACACGATCGGCACGTGCCCACCTGCGGTGAACACATGCCCACCTGCGCTGGTCACGTACCCGAGCGGGGCGCTACTCCCACTCGATGGTGCCCGGGGGCTTGCTGGTGACGTCGAGGACGACGCGGTTGACCTCGGCGACCTCGTTGGTGATGCGGGTGGAGATGAGTTCGAGGGTCTCGTAGGGCACACGGGTCCAGTCGGCGGTCATGGCGTCCTCACTCGACACCGGACGCAGCACGATCGGGTGTCCGTAGGTACGTCCGTCGCCCTGCACACCGACGCTGCGGACGTCGGCGAGCAGCACCACGGGGCATTGCCAGATGGTGTCGTCGAGCCCGGCCGCGGTGAGCTCCTCGCGCGCGATGAGATCGGCGGCACGCAGGATGTCGAGGCGTTCGGCGGTGACCTCACCGACGATCCGGATCGCCAGCCCGGGACCCGGGAACGGTTGGCGCGCAACGATCTCCTCGGGCAGGCCCAGTTCACGGCCGACCGCGCGCACCTCGTCCTTGAACAGCAGACGCAGCGGTTCGACCAGAGAGAACTCGAGGTCCTCGGGCAGTCCGCCGACGTTGTGGTGGCTCTTGATGTTCGCGGTACCGCTGCCGCCACCGGACTCGACGACGTCGGGATACAGCGTCCCCTGCACCAGGAAGTCCACGGTTCCCTCGGCGTCGCCCACGACTTCGGCCACGGCACCCTCGAACGACCGGATGAACTGGCGACCGATGATCTTGCGCTTGGTCTCGGGATCGCTCTGGCCGGCGAGTTCGCGCAGGAACGTCTCTTCGGCGTCGACGGTGACGAGGCGGGCACCGGTCGCGGCGACGAAGTCCTTCTGCACCTGTTCGCGTTCGCCGGCGCGCAGCAGTCCGTGGTCGACGAACACGCACGTGAGCCGATCCCCGATGGCCTTCTGCACCAGCGCCGCGGCCACCGCGGAGTCGACACCGCCGGACAGGCCGCACAGCGCGAGACCGGTCTCGCCGACCTGGCTACGCACCTGCTCGACGAGGGCGTCGGCGATGTTGGCCGCGGTCCAGCTGGGCTCGAGACCGGCGACCTCGTAGAGGAAGCGGGTGAGCACCTGCTGGCCGTGCGGGGTGTGCATGACCTCGGGGTGGTACTGCACACCGGCCATCCGTCGTTCGAGGTTCTCGAACGCCGCGACCGGCGCACCGGGCGTCGAGGCGGTGACGGTGAAGCCGGCCGGGGGCTCCTGCACCGCGTCGTTGTGGCTCATCCACACCGGCTGGGTCTCGGGCAACCCGGCGTGCAACACCGACTCACCCGACAGCGACAGGGTGGTGCGGCCGAACTCACGGCCGCCGGTGTTGGCCACCACGCCGCCGAGTTCGTTGGCCATGGCCTGATAGCCGTAGCAGATCCCGAACACGGGGATGTCGAGGTCGAGGACCGCGGGGTCGAGACCGGGCGCGTCGTCGGCGTACACCGAGGCGGGGCCGCCCGAGAGGACCAGCGCCACCGGGTTTTTGGCCTTGATCTCCTCGATCGACGCCGAGTGCGCGATCACCTCGGAGTAGACACGCGCCTCGCGGACCCGTCGTGCGATGAGCTGCGCGTACTGCGCGCCGAAGTCGACTACGAGAACGGGGCGGGGGGCGGCCGATTCGACGGGCGACGAAGCGGCCGGGCTCGAGTGTTCGGGTGCGGTCACGCCGCTCAGTCTAGGCGCTGACCCCGTCGCGGCTGACCTGCGCGGTGGGCAGCAACGCCTCGTCGGATCGCGGTGTCGCGCCGCCGGAGGTGATGGCCACGATGGGCAGCCGCAGCGCGCCCGGGGCACTGGCGGGCACCACCGGCGCCTGCGGGGCGACGGCCTCGAGACGGCGGTAGGGCTGCGCCTGCGACGGACGGGTGTCGGCCTCGTTCTTGTTGGGCCAGAACGACATCGCGCGTTCGGCCTGCGCGGTGATCGACAGCGACGGGTTCACGCCCAGATTGGCGCTGATCGACGCACCGTCGGTGATGTGCAGCGTCGGGTAGTTCCACACGCGGTGGTAGGGGTCGATGACACCGGTCGACGGCGAATCCGAGATCACGCATCCGCCGAGGTAATGCGCGGTCATCGGCATGTTGAACACGTCACCCCAGGTACCCCCGGCCAGTCCCCCGAGTTTCGCCGCGACGCGCTGCGCCGCCTCGTTGCCCTTGGGGATCCACGTCGGGTTGGGCTCGCCGTGGCCCTGGCGACTGTTGACGAAGCGGAACGGCCCGAACCGCTGGACGAACGTCGTCAGCGAGTTGTTCTTGTTCTGCATCACCAGCAGGATGACGGTGCGCTGCGACCAGTTCCGGACGTTGATCAGCTGCAGCAGCGCGAACGGGTTCTTGCGTACCTCGTCGAGGAACTTGAGGAAACGGTTCCGGCCGGGCTCACCGTCGGTGAGCATCGTCTGCAACAGCCCCATCGCGTTCGATCCCTTGCCGTACCGACACGGCTCGATGTGGGTGTCGGACGCCGGGTGGATCGACGAGGTGATCGCGACACCCTCGGAGAAGTCGTCGCTCGGATCGACCTTGCTGCGCATGGCACCGAGGATCGATTCGGAGTTGGTGCGGGTGAGGTCGCCCAGCGCGTCGGACAGCTGCGGCAGCGAGCCGTCGTCCTTGGCCAGGTGCAGCAGCTTCTGGGTGTTGTAGGTGCCGGCGGCCACGATCACCTGACCGGCGGTCAGGGTGCGCCGATGTGCACCGAGGCGGGTCCAGGTGCCGGTGCGCTCGGTGTCGACCGACCACGAGCCGTCGGCGTGCGGGTGCAGCCCGGTGACGGTGGTGCGGTCGAGGATCTCGGCGCCGTTGCGCTCGGCCAGGCCTAGGTAGTTCTTCAGCAGGGTGTTCTTCGCGCCGACGCGGCACCCGGTCATGCACGACCCGCACTCGGTGCAGGCGGTACGGGCCGGGCCGGCGCCACCGAAGTAGGGGTCGGGGACGGTCTCGCCGGGTGTGCCTGCGCCGCCGGTCTTCTCGCCGAAGAACACTCCGACGGGGGTGGGACCGAAGGTCTCGCTCACACCCATCTCCTCGGCCAGGTCCTTCATGACCCGGTCGGAGTTGGTGAACGTGGGGTTGGTGACCACGCCGAGCATGCGACGGGCCTGGTCGTAGTGGGACCCGAGTTCGTCGTCCCAGTCGGTGATGTGGCCCCACTGCGGATCGGTGAAGAACGGCGTCGGCGGCTTGTAGAGGGTGTTGGCGTAGTTCAGCGACCCGCCGCCGACACCGGCGCCGGCGAGCACCATCACGTCACGCAGCAAGTGGATGCGCTGGATGCCGAAGAGACCGAGCTTGGGCGCCCACACGAACTTGTTGAGGCGCCAACTGGTCTTGGCGTGGTCGGTGTCCTCGAATCGACGCCCGGCCTCGACCACGCCGACGCGATACCCCTTCTCGACGAGGCGCAACGCGCTCACACTGCCGCCGAACCCCGATCCGATGATCAGGACGTCGTAGTCGTGCGAACCGGGTGTGGGCATTGCGTCACCTCGCGACAGGTCGTGTTGACGCGTCACCGGAAACGGACTGGCCGCTGTGACGCACGTCCTATCGTACAACACTCGTTGTCAGATACTGCGGTTGGTTCGATCCGCCCGCACCCGCGTCACGAATGCGCGGTGAGACCGACCTTCTGGAACTCCTTGAGATCGGAGTAGCCCGCCTTGGCCATCGACCGGCGCAGACCACCGACGACGTTGAGCTGGCCGAACGGCTCCGACGACGGACCGTGCAGCACCTCGTCGAGGCCGGGACGCTCGTCGCCGAGGGCCACCTGCAGCAGGGCGCCGCGCGGGAGCGACGGGTGCGCGGCCGCCGCGGTCCAGAACCAGCCCTGACCGGGTGCCTCCGCGGCGGCGGCGAGCGGGGTGCCCAGCATGGCGGCGTCGGCGCCGCACGCGATCGCCTTGGCGAGATGCCCCGAGGTGTGGATGTCACCGTCGGCGATCACATGGACATAGCGACCACCGGTCTCGTCGAGGTACTCGCGACGTGCGGCGGCGGCATCGGCGATCGCCGTGGCCATCGGCACGCCGATACCCAACACCTCACCGGTGGTGGTCGAACCCTCGGCCGAGCCGTATCCGACGATCACGCCGGCCGCGCCCGTCCGCATCAGGTGCAGCGCGGTACGGTGGTCGTGGACGCCACCGGCGACCACGGGGATGTCGAGTTCACTGATGAACGTCTTCAGGTTGAGCGGTTCGCGACCGTCGTGCGACACGTGCTCGGCGGAGATGATCGTGCCGTGGATGACCAGCAGGTCGACCCCTGCCGCGACGAGCGTCGGCGTGATCTCCTGCGCGCGCTGCGGACTGACGCGCACCGCGGTGGTGACACCGGCCTCGCGCACACGGGCGACGTTCTCCCCCAGCAACCCGGTGTCGAGCGGGGCGGCGTGCAGTTCCTGCAGGCGACGGATGGCGGCCGACGGATCGACCTCGTCAGCCGCGATGGCGATCACCTCGGCGATCTTCGCCTCCACGTCGCGGTGGCGGGCCCACAGACCCTCACCGTTGAGGACGCCGAGCGCCCCGAGTCGACCGAGTTCGATCGCCGACTCCGGCGACACCAGCGCATCGGTCGGATGGGTCAGGATCGGGGTGTCGAAACGGTAGGCGTCGAGCTGCCACGCCGTCGACACCTCGCTCGACGAGCGCGTCCGCCGCGACGGGACGATGTTGATGTCGTCGAGTTCGAAGGTCTGCCGGGCCGTTCTGCCCATGCCGATGTCCACCAGGTCACGCACCGGTGCACCTTTCCGTTGTAAGCCGCGCCCACACCGGTGTCGCCGAGTACCGGCGACACCCCGTCATCGAGGCGATCAGCGCGAATAGTAGTTCGGTGCCTCGACCGTCATGGTGATGTCGTGCGGGTGGCTCTCTTTGAGCCCGGCCGCGGTGATCTGCACGAAGCGGGCCTCCTGCAGATGCTCGATGGTCGCCGAGCCGGTGTAGCCCATCGCCGCGCGCAGCCCGCCGCGCAGCTGGTGGATGACCTGGGTGAGCGGACCGCGGAACGGCACCCGACCCTCGATGCCCTCGGGCACCAGCTTCTCCTCGGCCAGCACGTCGTCCTGGAAGTAGCGGTCCTTGGAGAACGACTTCTTCTCACCTCGGCCCTGCATCGCCCCGAGCGAACCCATGCCGCGGTAGCTCTTGAACTGCTTGCCGTTGACCAGGATCAGTTCGCCGGGCGCCTCGGCGGTGCCCGCCAGCAGCGAGCCGAGCATGACCGTCGACGCCCCGGCGGCCAGCGCCTTGGCGATGTCGCCGGAGAACTGCAGGCCACCGTCGGCGATCACCGGGACACCGGCGCGCTTGCACACCGCCACCGCCTCCATCACCGCGGTGATCTGCGGCGCACCCACACCGGCGACGACGCGGGTGGTGCAGATGGAGCCGGGCCCCACGCCGACCTTGACCGCGTCGGCGCCCGCGTCGACGAGCGCCTGGGCGGCCTCGCGGGTCGCGACGTTGCCGCCGACGATCTGCACGCGGTTGCCGACCTCGGCCTTGAGCTTGGCCACCATGTCGAGGACGAGTCGATTGTGGGCGTGCGCGGTGTCGACGATGATCACGTCGGCCCCGGCGTCGGTGAGCGCCATGGCGCGGGCCCACTGCTGATCGCCGGTACCGATGGCGGCGCCGACGAGCAGGCGTCCGTCGGAGTCCTTCGTGGCGTCGGGGTGCTGCTCGGTCTTCACGAAATCCTTCACCGTGATGAGACCGGTGAGCTTGCCGTTGCCGTCCACGATGGGCAGCTTCTCGAGCTTGTTGCGTCGCAGCAGACCCAACGCGGCCTCGGCCGACACGCCCTCCTGGGCGGTGATCAGCGGAGCCTTCGTCATCACCTCCGAGACCGGCCGACTCTGGTCGACCTCGAACCGCATGTCGCGGTTGGTGATGATGCCCAGCAGGTTGTCGTCGTCGTCGGTGACCGGCAACCCGGAGATCCGGAACCGCGCACACATCGCGTCGACCTCGGCGAGGGTGTTCGTCGGGCTGCAGGTGACCGGGTCGGTGACCATCCCGGCCTCGGACCGCTTCACCGTCTCGACCTGACCCGCCTGGTCGTCGATGGACAGGTTGCGGTGCAGCACGCCCATGCCGCCGGCCCGCGCCATGGCGATGGCCATGCGTGACTCCGTGACGGTGTCCATCGCCGAGCTGACGAGCGGCACCTTCAGTCGGATCTCGCGGGTCACCTGCGAGGACGTGTCGACCTCGCTGGGGATCACGTCGGACGCGGCCGGCAACAGCAGCACGTCGTCGAAGGTGAGGCCCATCATCGCGACCTTGCCGGGGTCGTCGCCGCCGGTACGCACGGCGGGGGTGCTGGGCGTGGTGTCGAGGGAGGCCTGGTGGTCGGTGGGTGGGGTCATCGTCAGATCAACCTCTCGATGGTTCGTCGGATTCCGGCTCGCCCGTCCGCGCCGAACTCTCGCCGCGCGCGGATGGCGCTCGCACGACGTCCGCTCCGTGGGACGACGCTGCCGTGGGGTGCCGACGTGTCACCCCATCGTATAAGCCTCGGGCCGGCCCCCGTGACCAGGATCGGCTCGGCGGCACATGCGGACCGTGGCGACAATTGCGATCTCGGAGAGTACTGAGGTGGCGCCCGACACGTGTCGCTGACTACGGTGGCCGTGTGCGCGACCACCTCCCGCCGGGCCTGCCCCCGGATCCCTTCGCCGACGATCCGAGCGACCCCTGCGCCGCCCTGGATTCGGTGGAACCGGCGCAACCGCTCGACCCCGAGGAACGCCTCGCGGTCGAGGAAGATCTCGCCGATCTCGCCGTGTACGAGGCCCTGCTGGCCCGCCGCGGCGTCCGAGGTCTCGTCGTCGTCTGCGACGACTGTCAGCTCGACCACTACCACGACTGGGACATGCTGCGCGCGAACCTGCTGCAGCTCCTCGTGGAGGGCACCGTCCGCCCGCACGAACCCGCCGTCGATCCGTCGCCCGAGGCGTACGTGACGTGGGACTACTGCCGCGGATACGCCGACGCGGTCATGCACACCGACGACGACTGACCCGCCTTCGGGCGTGACCGAGAACGGTCGCGGGACTCAGTTCCCGGTCGAACCATTCGTCGCGCTCGACGCCGGTGTCTTCGGCAGTGCCGGGACCGTCGTCGTCGTGACCGGCGCCTGCGTGGTGCTCGGCGGGGTCTGCGGCGTCGTGGTCGGGGGCATCGGCAGACGCAGCAGCGTCCGCGGATCGGGGATCGACGTCGGCAACGTCGGGATAGACGAGAGGATGTCGGTCGGCAACTGGATCGGCGGGATCCCCGAGACCGACGGCAGGTTCGTGATCGACGTCAAGGGGTTGTCGGGGATCGGGCCGACCTGCTCGGCCAGGCGCTGGGTCCAGTCCTGCATCCGCTGCCGCGAGTCGTCGCCGGACATGTCGCCGACCTTCTTCTGCGCCTCCACCAGCAGCTCCGCGGCACGACGCTTGTCGCCGGACGACAGCGCCTGCTCGGCCTGCTCGAGGTTCGACTGTGCATCGGCCGAGGCCACGGTCGCACTCGCCTCGGAGCCGAACATCGCCTGCTTCACACCCCAGAGCGGATCGCCCGGGTTGGAGTTCTGGGCCAGGACGGTGACCGCGCCGAACGCCACCAGTGCGACCGAGGCCGCGCCGGCGACGACACGCATGCGGCGCATGGCCGTCTTCCGCGAGTCCATCCGGGCACCACGGGCGATCTCCGCCTCGATCTCGTCGACCGACGGTCGCGAGGGCATGGGTGCGGCATCGATCTCGTGCCGCCAGCCCGACAGCAGCGAGGCGAGCTGCTGATCGGCCGCGTCGGCGCCGAAGTCGCCCGGCATCTGATCGCGAGCCAGCGCGTCGAGTAGTCGATCGTCGGCGCGGACGGCCTCCATGTCGACCGTCACCCCGTCGCCGCCGTCCTGTGCGTTCCTGCCATTCGTGTTCACGGTTTCCCACCGACCAGAGCCGTCACGGCGGGACGAACCGTGACCGAAGGGCGACGTGCGATCGTCGTCGTTCATCGTCCCTCACCTGCTCTCGTCATCTCGTTCTTCAACTTGTTCAGGGCTCGATGCTGTGCAACACGCACCGCACCGGGCGTACTCCCGACCGCATCCGCGGTCTCCTCGGCCGACAGTCCCACCACCAGGCGCAACACGAGGATCTCGCGCTGCTTCTCCGGCAACCGGCTCAACAGGCGATCCATCCGCCTGCTCGCATCGGCGTTCAGAGCCGCCTGTTCGGGCCCGTCGTCGACATCCATCGTCTCGGGGATGGTCTCGAACGGATCGGACTTGATCCGCGCGGCACCACGATGCGCGTCGGCCACCTTGTGTGCGGCGATGCCGTACACGAAGGCCATGAACGGCCGCCCCTGGTCGGTATACCTGGGCAGCGCGGTCATCACGGCCATACAGACCTCCTGCGCCACATCGTCGGCGGACAGCGTGTGCCGTTCGCCTGCCCCCACCCTCGCCCGGCAATACCGCACGACGAGGGGTCGAACACTCTCGAGAACATCGGAGAGAGCAGACCGACTGCCCCGCCCTGCGGCGGCAACAGCTCGATCCAACTCATCACCTGTGAGAATCATCGTCGAGTGAGGTCCCTGCGTTACATGCGTCGGAGTTCGGGTGGGCGGAAAAGTCGGGCGGGAAGATCGGGCAGACCGGGCGGACGCCGAGAAGAGCTGACGCATCGAGCACCAGATCGGTAGTCAGCTTAGCGAGCAGTTTCCCGTCACCACCGGTGTCCTGTCATCCCACCGGACACATCCGCACCTATCGGGTCGACCCCAGCTGCCCGCCGCGCGCGTTCACCACCCGACGGGCGCTGTCCTCCTGATCCTCCGCCCAGCGCGAAGTGCGCTGGTCCAGGTGCGGCGACAGGCCCACCAGCAGCGCCGCCGACGCCCAGCGCAGCGGATCGAGCCCCAGACGCTCGGCGCGCTCCACGCAGGCGGTGGCCAGCGCCACCGCCCCGTCGATGTCGGAGCACATCGCGCGCGTCGCCGCCTCGATGACGTCGGTCTTCACCACGTGCCGCTCCGAGGGGCACCCCCGCGCCGCGGCGAGCGCGGTGTCGGCGGCTCGCCGGGCACCCTCCGGATCACCGCGATACAGACACAACTCGGTCCGCACCCACGCGGCGCGCAGCCCGAGCCGGTCTCCGTGCACCCACCCCCACAGTCGCGCGCCCTCCCCCGCGTCTCCCGGGAGTCGCTGCTCGCCACGATCGAGGAGTCGCTCCGCCGCGCGATCGAGGAGTCGCTCCGCGACGTCGAAGGCGGCGAGCCCGAGATGATCGGCGGCCAACCCCACGAGGGCGTCGACGGTCGCCGAGGTCGCCACGGGTCCCGGTGGCGCCGCGAGGGCGAGCGCCACGGCGTCACCGTCGAGGCGACGAGCGTCCGCGTGGCGGCCACACTGGCGCAGATGCGACGCCTGCGTCGAGGCGCCCAACGAGAGCAGCGCCGACAAGTGCGGCCCCGGCGGCGTCGCTGCGCGCAACCGCTGCAGTTCTGTTAGGGCGCGTGCGTAGTGACCGCACGCGCCCAGCGCGACCGCCCTGAGCCATCTGTCGTGGCCGGTCACGACGGCGTCGGCTCCGAGTGCGGCGTCGATGTCGACGTCGAGACGGGCTCCGAAAGCGATCTCGATCACAGCTGCGAGCCCCCTCCCGGGCATCCGAACCCCGATTTAGCGAAAAGTTAACCTGGCCGTGACCGAGCGATTCGGGCCCGGGTGTCACCCCGAGGTCACTCGTGGATGTCGACGACGTTAACCACCCGGACCCGATCGGGCACCCTCGGACATCCCGGCACCCGCCGACACCGTCGACCGGCGCGGCTCGAAGTGCCCTGTGGCGTGGCCGTTCACACCTGTTCCAGGCTCGTCGCGACGCCCGATGTGGCCTCGAATCAGACCGGGCAGCGCCGCAACATCTCCTTAACATCCGGTGTCCCACCAGGGTTTTGCTCAGCCGTGCAGGCTTGTTGACTGGTTTTCCGACCGTCGCCTACGTTGAGCGAGTCGGGCGGGGACAACGTCGTACTCGACTCCGGAGAACTGCTTCACCCAACCAGTTCACGCCGAAATCGGCACGTACAAGGAGCTCCACATTGCCTCAGCCAAACCACCTTCCCGGACCGAACGCAGACATCTGGGACTGGCAGATGAAAGGCCTGTGCCGCGGAGTCGACTCGTCGATGTTCTTCCATCCCGACGGTGAGCGCGGCCGGGCACGGGCACACCGCGAACGTCGGGCGAAGGAACTGTGCCACCAGTGCCCGGTCATCGCGCAGTGCCGTGAGCACGCACTCGCCGTCGCCGAGCCCTACGGGATCTGGGGCGGTCTGTCGGAGAGCGAGCGCGGCATCCTCATGAAGCGCGGCGTGGGTCGTCGCATGGCGGGCTGATCGTCCCCACCCACGACACACACGACGAAGGGCACCCGGGTTCTCCCGGGTGCCCTTCGTCGTACCGTCTACCGGTCGATCACGTCCGCCGGGTCAGTGGCTGTGTCCGTGACCGTGGCCGGCGTGCTCATCGGCACCGGCCTGCTTCTCGATGATCGCGCTCTCGGTGGTGAGCACCATGCGCGCCACCGATGCGGCGTTGACGATGGCCGACCGGGTCACCTTGACCGGGTCGACGATGCCCTCGGCCAGCAGGTCGCCGTAGGTGAGGGTCGCGGCGTTGAAGCCGTGTCCCTTCTCCGCGGCCGCGACGGTGGCGGTGACCACCGAGCCGTCGACACCGGCGTTGGTGGCGATCCAGTGCAGCGGCGCACGCACGGCCGTACGGACCACGGCGACACCGAGCGCCTCGTCACCCGACAGGGTGGCCTCGAGGTCGTCGAGGGCCGCCGAGGCCTGGACGATGGCCGAGCCACCGCCGGGGATGATGCCCTCCTCGACCGCGGCCTTCGCCGCGGCGACCGCGTCCTCCACGCGGTGCTTGCGCTCCTTGAGCGCGGTCTCGGTGGCCGCGCCGACACGGATCACCGCGACACCACCGGAGAGCTTGGCCAGGCGCTCGGCGAGCTTCTCACGGTCCCAGTCGGAGTCACTGGCCTCGATCTCGCGGCGCAGCTGCTCGGACCGGTTGGTGATGGCCTCGGCGGTACCGGCTCCGTCGACGATGGTGGTCGAGTCCTTGGTGACCACCACGCGGCGCACCGTGCCGAGCAGATCCAGACCGGCTTCGGCGAGCGACAGCCCGATGTCGGAGCTGATCACGGTGCCGTCGGTGACGATCGCGAGGTCCTCGAGGAACGCCTTGCGCCGGTCACCGAAGAACGGCGCCTTCACCGCGACGGCATGGATGGTCTTGCGGATCGAGTTCACGACGAGCGTCGAGAGCGGTTCGCCCTCGATGTCCTCGGCAATGATCAGCAGCGGCTTGCCGGCCTCGGCGACCTTCTCCAGCAGCGGGAGGAACTCGGGGAGCGAGGTGATCTTGTCGCGGTACAGCAGCACGCGGGCATCCTCGAGGACGGCCTCCTGGCTGTCGACGTCGGTGACGAAATAGGGCGAGAGGTAGCCCTTGTCGAACTGCACGCCCTCGGTCACCTCGAGGTCGGTGTTCAGACCCGAGCTCTCCTCGACGGTGACGACGCCGTCGACGCCGACCTCGGTCATGGCCTTGCCGACCATCTCGCCGATCTCGGGGTCACGCGAGGAGACCGTCGCGACCTGCGCGATCGCGCCGGCACCCTCGACCGGGGTGGCCGCGGCGAGCAGCGCCTCGGAGATCGCGTCGGCGGCCTTCGAGATGCCCGAGCCGAGCGCGATGGGGTTGGCGCCCGCGGCCACGTTGCGCAGACCGGACTTGATGATGGCCTGGGCGAGCACGGTGGCCGTGGTGGTGCCGTCACCGGCGACGTCGTTGGTCTTCGTCGCGACCGACTTCACCAGCTGCGCGCCGAGGTCCTCGAACGGATCGGAGAGGTCGATCTCGCGGGCGATGGTCACACCGTCGTTGGTGACGGTGGGTCCGCCGAAGGCCTTGGCGAGCACGACGTGGCGACCGCGGGGCCCCAACGTCACCTTGACCGTGTCGGCGAGCTTGTCGACGCCGCGTTCGAGGGAACGACGCGCCGCGTCGCTGAATTCGATGTCTTTTGCCATGTG
The DNA here is from genome assembly GCF_053345315.1 of Williamsia sp. M5A3_1d. Lineage (NCBI taxonomy): Bacteria > Bacillati > Actinomycetota > Actinomycetes > Mycobacteriales > Nocardiaceae > Williamsia > Williamsia sp. M5A3_1d. The sequence continues at coordinate 1,410,367 of NZ_JBKEZX010000001.1, read as the reverse complement.
TGGCTGCACTCCTGAGAGGTGGTGGGTGGTGAGGGTGCCGGGGTCACCCGGAGTTGAGGAGTTCGGGGGACGACGAACAGACGAGCCCGCCCCGGTCGCCCCCGTGAGGGAGCGCCCGGGGCGGGGACGTCACCGGACCGCTGCCGTATGACGGCGGCGGGGCCGGTTGGGTGACGACTACTTGGAGATGACCGCCAGCACGTCGCGTGCCGAGAGGATCAGGTACTCCTCGCCGGAGTACTTGATCTCGGTGCCGCCGTACTTGCTGTAGATGACGGTGTCGCCCTCTTTGACGTCGACCGGCACCCGGTTGCCCTGCTCGGTCACGCGTCCCTCGCCCACGGCGATGACGGTGCCCTCCTGGGGCTTCTCCTTGGCCGTGTCGGGGATGACCAGACCGGAGGCGGTCGTCGTCTCGGCCTCGTTGGCCTGGACGAGGATCTTGTCCTCGAGGGGCTTGATGTTCACGCTCGCCACGATGTGAGCCCTCCACTTTCGGGGTACTGGGCCGGACTCGGAGGTCCGTACCCGATTGCTGATGTCAGATGATTACGGCGCCTTGCTCGGTTCCGTCGTCGCGGGAGCCGGGACCTCACTCGGTGCCACCTGGCACTCTATACATGCGAGTGCCAGCACTCAAGTACCCGGGAGTGCCAGCGGCCCGGTCGGCGCCCGGCGTCGCCGCAGAGCGATCACGACGAGGCTCCCGACGACACCGAGCACCGACAACACCGAGATCAGGATGATCGCCGACGACATCCCCGCGGGGAGCCCGGAGCCCGTCGCGCCACCGGCCTGGGCGCTGGTCACGATGGCCGTGACGACCGCGAGCATCACCGCACCGCCGACCTGGATGCTGGTGTTCACCAGTCCCGACGCCAGACCCTGCTCGTCGTCGGACACCCCGGTGGTCGCCTGGGCGTTGACCGAGGGGAAGCACAGCGCGAACCCGATGCCCAGCAGGACGATGGTGGGCAGCAGGAAGTCGAGGTATCCCATCCCCGGCTCCGCGCGCAGGAACAGCAGGTAACCGCCGACGAACGCGGTGAGCCCGACCGCGATGAGGATCGGCGTGCCGACCCGGTCGAGCACGCGGTCCATCCGCAGCGCGCTGGCCACCACCAGCAGACCGGCGGGCAGGAATCCGAGCGCCATCGCGATCGGCGACCACCCCAACGTGTCCTGGAGGTAGAGGGTGACGAGGAACTGGAAGGCCACGTAACTGCCGAACATCACCGCCGCCGACACGTTGGCGTGCACCAGGGTCAGCGAACGCAGGATGCCCAGCCTCAGGAGCGGGTTGCGGTGGCGCGCCTCGATCAGCACGAACGCGACGCCGAACGCCGCCGCGGCGACGAAGAGGCCGATCGTCGAGGGCGCGGTCCACCCCGCCTCGGGTGCGGCGACCACGGCGTAGACGAGCACGAGCAGAGCGCCGGTGCTCGTGAGGGCCCCACCGACGTCGAGGTGTGACCAGGTGATCGCCGGGCGTGCGGTACGGGGGATCACCTTCACGCCGGCGAGGAACAGCAGTGCGGCGACAGGCCCGGGGAACAGCAGGGTCGCCTGCCACGACACCTCGGTGAGCAATCCGCCGAACACGAGTCCCAACGAGAAGCCGCTGGCACCACACACGGTGTAGATGCTCAGCGCCCGGTTGCGGGCCGGGCCCTCGGCGAACGTCGTCGTGATGATCGACAGCCCCGCCGGGACGGTGAACGCCGCGGCCACACCCTTCACGAAACGCAGCGCGATGATCGCTGCGTCGATCTGCACCACTGCGCTCACGATCGACGCGACCCCGAACACCGCCAAGGCGGCCAGGAAGACCCGGCGGCGACCGAAGAGGTCGCTCGCCCGTCCTCCCAGCAGCAGGAATCCACCGTAGCCCAGCACGTATCCGCTGACGATCCACTGCAGGTGCGACTGGTCCATGCCGAGGTCGGCACCCATGGACGGCAGCGCCACGCCCACCATGGAGATGTCGAGACCGTCGAGGAACAGTGCGCCGGCGAGGACGACGAGCAGAACCCACGTCGCCGTCGCCCACCCCCGCGCCGATGTCACCTCCGCGTGCGCACCGCTCTCCTGGTGCACCTCTCCTGCCTGCGCTCTCCCCTCTGCTCGTGACCCGACGTCGGCCGGGTCGTCGGTGGCTGTGACCGATGAGTGACGTGTCATGCGGAGAACCATATGCAATTGCATTGAATGTGTCTACAAATAATCTGACTGCAAATAATGCGACGACATCTGGTAGCATCACGCCATGTCCGACGACGTGCACACACCCTCCGCGGGCGCCTCGTGTGACGAGGACGCCCTCGCCGCGGCGTGGCATCGGCTGACCGTCCGCTATCACCGTCTGCACTGCGAGATCGACCGCACCCTCGAGGCGAGTCACCAGATCAGCGGCAGTGAGTTCGAGGTGCTCGAACTGCTTGCCGCACAACCGGACTGTTCACTGCGGATGAGCGAGCTCGCCGGTCAGGTACACCTCAGCCAGAGCGCGTTGTCACGCCTGGTCGCGGGGCTGGAGAAGAACGGCCTCGCGCAGCGGACCATGTGTGAGAACGACCGTCGTTCGGTGTTCACCGCGCTGACCGCGGCCGGACGAGATCTCTACGAGCGGGCGCGACCCGTGCAACGCGCGATCCTGCGTGCCGCCACCGTCGACGCCGACACCGAATCATTGTGCGGCGTTAACGATTTCGCGGCCGCCGCCGCACCGGTCGACGCCGGCGCGCAGGTCAGTACGCGCTGATCTGAACCGACATCCCCGGGTCGGTGGCCACCGTCAACGGCGAGGCCGGCGCGCCACCGGCGATCACGTGCGCACCCAATGTCGCGATCATCACCCCGTTGTCGGTGCACAGTCGCGGCCGCGGGATCCGCAGTGTCACACCCGCGTCCGCGCATCGCTGCGCGGTCAACGACCGGATGCGAGAGTTCGCGGTGGCCCCGCCGCCGAGGACGAGTGTGTCGACACCCGCGTCCTCACACGCACGCATGGCCTTGAGGCTGAGCACATCGGCCACCGACTCCTGGAACGACGCGGCGACATCGGCCAGCGGCACCGGGTCTCCGGCACGTTCGCACTTCTCCACGAAGCGGGCGACCGCGGTCTTGACCCCGCTGAACGAGAAGTCGTACCGGGCGTCGCGCGGACCGGTCATACCGCGCGGGAACCGGATCGCGGTCGGATCCCCCTGTGCCGCTGCGGCATCGAGCGCGGGACCGCCGGGATACCCGAGACCGAGCAGGCGGGCCACCTTGTCGAAGGCCTCACCCGCCGCGTCGTCGACGGTGGTGCCCAACTCGACGATCGGCGCACCGAGATCGTCGACCCTCAACAGGTGGGTGTGTCCACCCGACACCAACAGCGCCACACACTGCGGCATCGGACCGTGTTCGAGGGTGTCGACGGCCACGTGCCCGCCGAGGTGGTTCACCGCGTAGAGCGGGATGTCCCACGCCGCGGCATAGGCTTTCGCCGCGGCGACACCGACCAGGAGTGCGCCCGCCAGACCCGGACCGATCGTCACCGCGATCGCGTCCGGGCGGTCGACACCGGCGGCCTCACGGGCACGGGTCATGGTCGGGACGATCGCCTCGAGGTGGGCGCGCGAGGCGATCTCGGGGACCACACCGCCGAAGCGCGCGTGTTCGTCGACGCTGGAGGCCACCTCGTCGGCGAGCAGTGTCGTCGTTGCGTCGTCGTTCCATCGCACGATGCCGACACCGGTCTCGTCGCACGAACTCTCGATGCCCATGACGATCACCGGTCGCCGCCCTCCTGTCGGGACCCGGTGTCGGCGCGGGTGACCGCGGGCCGCCGCATCGTGTACGCGTCGGCGCCACTGGGTTGGTAGTAGCGCTTGCGCAGGCCCATCCGTTCGAAACCGTGGCGCCGATACATGTCGATGGCGACGTCGTTGTCGGTGCGGACCTCCAGGAACACCTGCGCCGCATGCGAGTCCGCGACCTCGAGCATGACCGCCATCAACGCGCGCCCGTGGCCGGCTCCGCGGTGGGCAGGGTCGACGGCGATGGTGTGGATCTCACACTCGAACGTCCCGACCCTCCCCAGCAGCGAGATCCCCGCGTATCCGATGAGCGTCTCCCCGTCTATGTCGCGAGCGGCGAAGTAGCGGTTGTGCGGTGAGGCGATCTCGGCGGTGAACGCTTCGACCGGCCACGGTGACTCGTCGGGGAAGATCGCCCGCTCCAACTCGGCGCAGCGTGCGGCGTCGGCGGGTGCCAGCGGCCCGATCATCGGCCGCGATCCGCGGTGGCGACGGCATCGGGGCGCCGCAGGTACAGCGGGACGACGGGTTCGGGGTCGGCACCGGACTCCATCGCAGGGCGGGCCACGCTCGCGAGGCCCGCGGTGGTCGGTGAGGTGATCGCATCGTCGACCTGCTCACCGAACATTCGGGTGTGCTCCGGGGATCCGACGATGACGTCCACCCCCTCCTCGCCACGCAGTCGGTCGATGAGGCCGGTCGGGGTGTCGACGGCCGGGCCCGCGATGCGGCGCCGGTCGCCGTAGAGCGCCCAGTAGACCTCCCGGCGCCGTGCGTCGGTCACGACGAGCACCCGTCCCGTGCGGGCGTCGGATGCGATCGCGTCCAGCGAGCACACCCCGTGCAGCGGGATGGCGAGCGCGTCGGCGAAGGCGGCTGCTGTCGCCATCCCCACGCGCAGGCCGGTGAACGGTCCCGGCCCGCATCCGACGACCACCGCATCGAGATCCGACCGTGCCGCCCCGGCCTCGGCGAGGCATTCGAGGATCAGCGTGGTGAGGACCTCGGCGTGGCCACGCGGTGTGGACAGGGTCCGCTCGGCGCGCACCTCCACGCCCTGCCGCGTCGTCACCTCGGCGACCCCGGTGGTCACCGTGGGTGTCGAGGTGTCGATGGCCAGGACCAGCACGATCGTCGAGCCTAGGCGAGGTCGGTCGACGCGCGCCAACCCCAGGTGATCGAACGCTCATCGGACTCCGGCGCCCGGTGCAGGCGCACGAGCAGATGACGATCGGTGAGTCGTTCGGCCACACCGGCGCCCCACTCGACGACGACCACGGCCGTGTCGAGTTCGGTGTCGAGGTCGAGGGCGTCGAGATCGGCGCGGACGTCGGAACCGGTGGTGCCCAGCCGGTAGGCGTCGACGTGCACGAGCCCGACGCCGTCGGGTGTCCCGGGCGGGTGCACACGGGCGATCACGAACGTCGGGGAGGTGATGCGGCCCTGCACGCCGAGCCCGGCACCGATGCCCCGGGTCAGCGCGGTCTTGCCGGCGCCCAACGGCCCGTCGAGGATCACCAGGTCACCGGCGGCCAACCCGCCGGCCAACTCGGCCCCGAGGCGCTCGGTGTCGAGCACCGTCGCCGCGGTCCGGGTCTCGTCGATGGTCATCGCGCCACGCTGCGTTGGACGAGTCGCTCGATCGCGTCGGTGATGACGTCGGGCTGTTCGAGCAGCACGAGGTGTCCGCAGTCGGGGACGCCGACGAGTTCGCTGCCGGGCAGCGAGGCGTGCAGGTCCACCGAGTTCGGCAGCGGGGTGAGCTTGTCCTCGTATCCGCAGGCGACCATCGTGGGCACACGACCCAGGACCGGGAGCGCGTCGGTCTCGTCGTGGCTCTCGAGCGAGCGGAGGAAGTTGACGACGGTGTCGATCGGGGTGCTCTGGATCATCGACGAGACGAATGCGCTCGTCGCCGGCGAGTGGAACGTCGACCCGAACGCCGCCGCGGTGAACATGGGCGACATGATCACGCGGGTCACCCCGCGCCCGGCCTGCACCGCGCGCGGCGCGGTCCGTACCGAGTAGCGGAACGCGTCGACCAGGGGGTTCTGCAGACCCTGCCCGAGGCCGGCCTCGGTGATGCCCTTCGCGGCGGTGGCGATGAGACCGACACCGATGATCCTGTCGGAGAACAGCTCCGGGCGCCGGGTGGCGAGTCCCATGATGGCCATCGCGCCCATCGAGTGCCCGACGAGGACGACCGGTCCGTCGGGGACCACGGCGCGGATCACCGCGGCGATGTCGGCGCCGAGCTGGGTGATGGTCGCGGTGTGGGCGGGTGCCGCGCCCGACTTCCCGTGCCCCCGGTGGTCGAAGAACACCAGGCGCACACGGTCGCCCCACACCGCCTCGAGACGTCGCCGCTGGAAGTGCCAGCTGGTCAGTCGCATCGTGAAGCCATGGGAGAAGACGACGGTCACGGGCGCGTCGGCCGGGCCCACCTCGCGAACGGCGAGCGGGACCCCGTCGTCGGCGGTCACGAAGCTCGCGTGGTCGGAGTAGATGCTGCGGAAGTCCTCCTCGGCATGCGGGTCGGCGCGGCGGGACGGCCGGCCCGTCAGGTTGCGGACCACCCCGCCGACGGTGACCACACCGAGCGCCGCGACGCCGGCGGCACCGGCGAGGATCCCGAGACGCTGGGGGCGTTGATCTCCACTCATGTCCGACTCCTCCTCTGTCCGATCGGTCTCACACCCGATTGTCGCGGGGTCCGCCACGATGCCGTCGCACCGTCCGCCCCCGTATGCCGCTCACGATCTCGTAGTCGATGGTGCCGATGGTGTCGGCCCATTCGGTGGCGGTCGGTCCTCCTCGTGCCCCGGTGCCGAACAGCTCGGCCCGATCTCCCTCGCGCACAGGGGTGTCGGCACCGAGGTCGACCACCATCTGGTCCATGCACACCCGTCCGACTCCCGGGTAGGTCCGGTCGCCGATGCGCACCCGCAGTCGATTCGACAGCAGGCGTGGCACACCGTCGGCATATCCGGCGGGGAGCAGGCCCAGCGTGGTGTCGCGCGGAGCGGTCCAGGTGTGGGCGTACGACACGCCCTGTCCCGCCGCGACGGCCTTCACCATCACCACCTCGGCCGTCAGCGTCATCGCCGGGATCAGCGGCAGATCGTCGAACTCGTGGGGAAGCGGGGAGAGCCCGTACACCGCGATCCCCGGTCGGACCATGTCGCGGGAGAGATCCGGGCGTGTCAGTGCCGCAGCGGAGTTGGAGATGTGCACCGTCCGCGGTGTCACCCCGCTGCGGCGCATCTCGGCGACACAGGCGTCGAGTCGCTCGGCCTGGGAGTCGTTGAGCGGGTGGCCGGGGGTGTCGCCGTGCGCGAGGTGACACATCATGCCGCTGAGCACGATCGATTCCTCGGCGACGGCCGTCGCGACGGCGTCGCGCAGGTCGGGCCACCCGGCCGGGCCGACACCGTTGCGGGCGAGACCGGTGTCGATCTTGATCGACACCGTCGCGGTGTCGCCGAGCGAACGTGCCGCGGCCACCACGGCATCGAGCTGCGCGGTCGAGGAGACGGCGATGTCGAGGTCGGCGGCGACGGCAGCCGCGAAATCGGTCGCCGAGGAGTGCAGCCACGCCAGGATCGGTGCGGTGACACCGCCGGCGCGCAGGGCGAGCGCCTCCCCCACCGTCGCGACACCGAGTGCGCGGGCGCCCGCGGCCACCGCGGCGCGCCCGACCTCCACCGCACCGTGCCCGTATCCGTCGGCCTTGACGACCGCCATCACGTCGCTACCCGCGCGCTCCCGCAACACGCTCACGTTGTGGGCGATCGCGTCGAGATCGATCACGGCCTCGAGCGCCGGCGTGGGTATCGCGGTGACCTCGGTCATCGGTGCCCGGCCCCGGCGCCGCGAAGAGCGCGGATCGCAGGCCGCACCGCGGCCAGCAGATCCGATGCGCCGATCGGTGCCCCCCGCCTGCCTTCGCGTGTGCCCTCATCGTGGTCGGCGTCGCCCAGCGCAGCCAGCTCGGCCGCCCGGGCGTGGACGCGGGCCGCCGACGCGGCGGCCAGCCGCGGGGTGAGCCCGGCCGCCAACAGCGCACCGGCGATGCCCGACAACACGTCTCCGGCACCGGCGGTCGCCGCCCACGACGATCCCGCGTCGTTGACCAGTGTCGGGCCCACGGCATCGGCGACGAGGGTCGCGCGGCCCTTGAGCAGCACCGTTGCGCCGAGGTCGGCCGCGAGTCCGGTGACCGCATCCACGCGATCAGCACCCACCGGATGTTCGGCGAGCCGGGCGAACTCCCCCGCGTGCGGCGTCACCAGGGTCGGCGCGGTGCGGTCGGTGACCCATGACCGGTGTTCGGAGACCACCGTGATGGCGTCGGCGTCGAGGAGGACGGGAAGGTCGGTGTCGAGCACGGCGTGCACGAGATCGGCGGCGCGCGCGTCGGTCCCGGCGCCGGGGCCGATGACCCAGGCCTGCACACGTCCGACATCACCGAGATCGTCGGCCTCACGCACCATGGACGCGACGATCTCGGGGTGTCGTGACACCACCTGGGAGGCAGCGGATCCGGCGTAGCGGACCATTCCCGACGTGGCGGCGACCGCGGCACCCGTGCACAGGACGGCGGCACCGGGGAAACGATCGGATCCGGCGACGACCCCGGTCACGCCTTGGGTGTACTTGTCGTCGGCGGGGCCGGGAACCGGCAACCCCCCACCGATCTCGGCGTCGTCGAGGGCGACGAGATGCGCTGCGGGGAGCTCGATGCCGATGTCGATGCACTCGATGCGACCACACCGGTGGGCCGCCAGCGCGTGGGCTCGGCGACGGGTACCGAAGGTGACGGTCACCTCGGCGCGGACCGACGGGTCGTGAACCTCGCCGGTGTCGGCGTCGACACCCGACGGGATGTCGACGGCGATGATCGGTGCGGTGACGTGCTCGAACGCCGCGGCGGCGGCCGGGCGCAGCGGACCCGATCCCCCGATTCCGACGACACCGTCGACGACGAGGTCGTGGTCCCCCGATGCCGTCGACACGACACGACCCCCCGCTCGACGCAGCGCGGCCAGGCCGCCGGGATGCGCGCGGTCGGGAACGATGAGCACGGCGTCGACGGCCACACCCCGGGCACGCACCAGCGCACCCGCGTACAGCGCGTCGCCCCCGTTGTCGCCGGCCCCGACGATCAGTGCCACCCGCGCCCCGTACACCGCGCCCCGTCGGCGGCGGAGTTCGGCGAGGACCACGCGCGCGAGTCCGGTTGCGGCGCGGCGCATCAGCACACCCGAGGCCAACAGGTCGCCGGTCGCCTGCTCGGCCGCCCGGATCTCGTCGGCGGTGTGAAAGCCGATCACACCAGCTACTCCACCGTGACCGATTTGGCGAGGTTCCTCGGCTTGTCGACGTCATACCCGCGCGCCTGCGCGACCGCGGCCGCGAACACCTGCAGCGGCACGGTGGAGACGAGCGGCTGCAGAAGGGTCGAGGTCACCGGGATCTCGATGAGGTGATCGGCGAACCCGGACACGGCGACATCCCCCTCCTCGGCGATGACGATGGTGCGGGCACCGCGCGCCTGGATCTCGCGGATGTTGCTGACCATCTTCGAGTGCAGCAGCGGGCGGCCACTGGGCGACGGCATCACGATGATGACCGGCAGCCCGTCCTCGATGAGCGCGATGGGGCCGTGCTTGAGTTCGCCGGCGGCGAAGCCCTCGGCGTGCATGTACGCCAGTTCCTTGAGTTTGAGTGCTCCCTCGAGCGCCACCGGGTAGCCGACGTGACGGCCGAGGAACAGCACGGTGCGCGCGTCGACGAGCGAACGGGCCAGCGCGCGAACGGGTTCGACGGTCTCGAGCACCCTCTCCACGGCGAGCGGCATCTGCTCGAGCTCACGGAACTCGCGTGCGACCTCGTCGGGGTACTTGGTGCCCCGCGCCTGGGCGAGCGCCAGTCCGACGAGGTACGCCGCGGCGATCTGGGCGAGAAAGCACTTCGTCGACGCGACACCGATCTCCGGTCCGGCGTGGGTGTAGAGCACGGCGTCGGACTCCCGCGGGATCTGCGCACCGTTGGTGTTGCAGATGGCCAACACCCGCGCCTTCTGCTCCTTGGCGTGCCGGACCGCCTCGAGGGTGTCCGCGGTCTCCCCCGACTGCGAGATGGCGACCACCAACGTGGAGCGGTCGAGCACCGGGTCGCGGTAGCGGAACTCGCTGGCCAGTTCGACCTCCACGGGCAGGCGGGTCCAGTGCTCGATGGCGTACTTGGCCAACATGCCCGCGTGATACGCGGTGCCGCACGCGACGACGAAGATCTTGTCGATGTCGCGCAGATCCTGGTCGGTGATGCGCTGCTCGTCGAGAACGATGCGGCCGTTCTCGAAGTGGCCGACGAGGGTGTCGGCGAGCGCCTGCGGCTGCTCGGCGATCTCCTTGAGCATGAAGAAGTCGTGGCCGCCCTTCTCGGCGGCGGCGAGATCCCAGTCGATGTGGAACGGGGTGCCCTGCTGCTCGACGCCCGCGAAGTCGGTGATGGTGTAGCTGTCGGCGGTGATGACGACCACCTGATCGTGTCCGAGTTCGACGGCGTCGCGGGTGTGCTCGATGAAGGCCGCGACATCGGACCCGACGAACATCTCGTTCACCCCGACACCGACCACCAGCGGGGTCGACCGACGAGCGGCGACGATAATGCCCGGGTGATCGGAATGGGTGAAGACCAGGGTGAACGCGCCTTCGAGGCGACCGAGGACGGCGTAGGCCGAGGCGACGAAGTCACCCGCGTTCGGGCCGTCGGCGTACTCGAGGTCAAGCATGTGGACCGCGGTCTCGGTGTCGGTGTCGGAGCTGAACTCGATGCCGGCCGACTCCACCTCGGCGCGTAGCGCGGCGTAGTTCTCGATGATCCCGTTGTGGACCACCGCGAACCGCCCGTCGCGGCTCACATGTGGGTGGGCGTTGCGGTCGGTGGGCCGCCCGTGGGTCGCCCACCGCGTGTGACCCATCCCGCTGGTGCCCGCGAACGCCTCGCGTCCCACGGTCGCGAGCTGCTTGTCGAGGTTCTCGAGCCGACCGGCCTTCTTCTCGACCGCGGTGTGACCGGCTCCGTCGAGAATCGCGACGCCCGCGGAGTCGTATCCGCGGTACTCCATCCGGCGCAGGGCCTCCACGACGATCTCCAGGGCGTCCCGGTGACCCACGTATCCGACGATTCCGCACATTCGACACAGGTTACCGGGGGTCGGGCGGCACACCCGGCACCCCGGGTGTCATAGGGTCGAGCCGTGACCTCGGTGAAGAAGTTGTTTGCGCAGCTGTCCCGACGCGGACCGCACCGTGTGCTGCGGGGCGACATGGCCATCGTCGGCCTCCCGGGCCTCGTCTACACACCCGAATCGGGCAACGATCTCCCCGGCGTGGCGTTCGGTCACGGGTGGCTCACCCACAGCAGGCAGTACCGCGACACCCTCGAGCACCTCGCCTCGTGGGGCATCGTGGTGGCCGTTCCCGACACCGAGCGCGGTCCCCTGGCCTCGGACCGGGCGCTCGCCGTCGACCTCGAGACCACGCTGCAGATCATCTCCAGCGTCCGTCTGGGCTCCGGCGCGATCACCGTGCACCCCGAGCGGCTCGCACTGGCCGGACACGGTCTCGGCGCGTCGGCCGCCGTCCTCGCCGCCGGCGACTCGCAGCGGGCGCGGGCGTTGGCCGCTCTGTTCCCCGCGCCGACCGGGCCGGCGGTGTTGCCCGCCGCACACCGCGCCCGGGTACCGGCGCTGATCCTCGCGGCGCCGAAGGACCTCGACGGCATGACGTCCAACGCGCTCGCACTGCGTAACGCACTCCAGGGCGACCAGGTCGCACTGCGCACGGTCCCGAAATCGAGCAACCGTGGTCTCGCCGAGGGGTTCAGCGTTCGCAAACGCCTGGGTGACGGCTCGGACCACGCGAAGACCCAGAAGGCGACCCGGGCGATGCTCACCGGGTTCCTGCTCGCGCATCTCGGTGGCACCGCGGCTCGCGGCAAGACCGCGATCGGCGATTCCACCTACTCCGATTTCGCCGATCCCTCCGTCGAGATCGGCAAGCTCCAGACGGTCGATCCCGCCGACGTCGAGATCGACACCACCGACCCGATCACGCGGCTGCTGCGCAGCTGACCGCCCGGACCCGGGGACACCCGGGCCTCCGTCACCGCCCTCCGGAGCCCAGGATCGGCCGTCGACGGCGTACGTCCGCGCTGTTCCCGCCCCGATCATTCGTGTCACGGTCACGACCGTCCCGATCGCGGTCGGTCCGGTCGTCGGCGGGATCGTCATCCGCGGCACCGGCGTCGGGAGGCGGCGGTTCGCGCCACGCCTGCGCGGCCGTGAGCGACGCGCGATCGTGCCGGGTTCGTTCGCGTTCCAGTGTCGCGGTCGCCGACCGCAGGATCTCCTCGATCTGATCGGCGGGCCTCACCGGTCACCGGCCAGTGCCAGGCCACCGTCGTCTCCGGGGTCGGGACTCGCCTGCGGCGAACGGTTCGTGTCGGCGGCCGGCTCGTCGACGCGGTCCGGTCGGTCTCCCGATCCGCTCCCGGGGCCGGGCGCGACGACCGGATCGGTCTGCGCCGGGGCCTCGGGACGCGGTGCGACATCGGCGTTGTCGTCGACACCGGCATTCGGCGCCACCGGAGGCGGTGCCGGCACAGGTGATGTCGGGGCAGGCGTCGGCGCGGGTGTCGCCGTATCCGGCGGAGTGCGGTCGTCCGCGCCGGTCGGTTCTGCGGTCCTCGGCCGCACGTCGTCGGGCACGACGTCGCGCGGACGATCCGGTTCACCGGGATCGCGGTCCCGCTCGTGATCGAGATCGAGGTCGAGGTTCAACGACAGCGTCGGTCCCGATTGCGTGGAGGCGTCGGGCACGAGTCCCCCGTGACCGTGATCCTGCGGACCGCCGAGCGCCTCGACGGCGAGGTTCAGGACGGCGCCGACACCGCCGACGGCGGCCATCCCCACCGCTGATGCCGACGCCACCGCGGCCTGGGCCAGCGCCGACACCAGCGGTACCGGGTCGACACCGCCCATCGGTGCCGCGCGGGCCGTCCCGGCCGACGAGAGGGCGGGCTCGGCGACCCGAGCCGTCTGACCCCCGCCGGCGTGGTCGGCGGTCCGCGGTGCTGATCGCGACACGGACCCGCCGGCGGGCGGCGCGACCGCCATGTCGGTGCGCTGTGGCTCGGTGCGCGGCGGTCGGGCACGGGTGTCGTCGCGGTGGGAACGGGGTCGACCTGCCGTCACCGTGAGACCGTCCGGGTACGGCGGCCGGGCCCGCAGCCCCTCGAACGACGCGGCGAGCACGGTCAGGATCTCGCCGACCGCGGTGTCGGCCACGTCGACCGCGGCGCGGAAGAGCGCTGTCTTCGCGGCGATGTCGGATGCGATCGCATCGCGATTCTCCTCGGCATCGGCGAGGGTGATCCCGGTCATCGGACGACCCGCGACGAGATCGGTCGCGATGGCGGCGATGGAGAGGTACTTGGCCACGAGCACCTTCGACAGCGCTGCGGCCGTGGCGTCGACGGTGGTGGCGATGTCACGCATCTGTTCGATCGCGTCGTCGGCCCGCGCGACATGTTGGTCGAGTGCGCGGCCCGCGGCGTCGGACGCCACGCCGGTCCACACCGATGGCAACCGGTCGCCGACGGCGTCGACGGTCCGGGTGGCCTCATCCGCGACCGCGACGGCCGACCGCAGGCTCGACGCGTCCCGCACGAGCGCCGACACGTCGATGCCCTCGGTCACACCGAACCGGGCGGCGAGGTCGGCGTCGGACGGGACCGGGATTCCCACGGCGAGGGCGATGGGGCGGACGGCGGCGAACCAGTGCAGCCCGGCGGTCGCGGCGGGACGCAGCGTGTCGACGCGACTGTCCATGAACCGGGCGGTGGTCATGGCGGTCCGGCCGTACCGATCCGGCGGCCCGCGCCGGTGTCGACGTCGGTGAGAACGGAAGCCGCCGTGCGTGATCCGTGGGCGAGGCGTTCGGTCGACGCGCGCATCGCCACAATCTCGCCGTGCAGCGCGGCCATGCCCACCACGTAGGCCTCGGCGTGGTCGGCGTAGGCGGCCCCGACCGATCGGGCGCCGAACGCGGGCGCGTCGACGACCCGGGCGGCGGCGGTGAGCGACCCGGTGACCCGGTGCATCTCGTCGGCCAGCTCCACGACTCCGCCGACGTCGATCCGCAATGACTCGTCCATGTCCGCCGTCCCCCAGTGCCTGCTCTGCCGCCGCTTGTTCGTTCGACGATGATAGGACGCCGAACGGGCCCGATGGGTTCCCCTGAACGGACGAGATCGGTCGGACGAGCGCGTCAGACGATGTGCGACGCCTCGAGTGCGTCGAGAAGCGCATGCGGACGGTCGTCCACCGGTAGCGGCTCGACCAGGGCGAACGAGCACCCGACACCGCGCGCACCGCCGTCGGCCTCCTCGCTGTCGCCGATCATCAGTGTCTGCGCGGGGTCGACGTCGAGGCGATCGGTCGCGAACCGGAAGATGCCCACGTCGGGCTTGGTGATCCCGACCTCGTGCGACAACGCCCACACGTCGATGAGGTGGTCGACGCCGTGGAGCGCGAACACCGCGCGCAGGTCGAACGCGATGTTGCTGACGATCCCGACGGCGATGTCGCGGTCGGCCAGGAGCGTCAGCGCCGACACCGTGTCGGGGTAGGGATCCCACGACTCCGGTGCGAGGACCCGCTCGTACAGGGATTCGGCGTGACCGGGCACAGCGAGCCCCGATGCGCGCAGCACCGCGAGGTAGGCCGCCCGGTGCAGAGCCGGATCGAGATCGCGACGCAGCCAGGCCGCGCGCATCTCGTCGTCGAGTTCGGCGGGGACGCCGGTGGGGGCGGTCATGCGACGGATCAGTTCGGCCTGCAGGTGCCCGTCGATCGGCGCGCCGTCCTCGTCGTGCAGCTCGGCGAACCACTCCGCCCGCTCGGTGAAGCGGAACAGGGTGCCCGAGAAATCGAAGAGCACCGCCGCGGGCTGCCCGGTCACCGACCGACCATCATCCCGGTCATCGACCGACCGTCGGTTCTGTCATCGACCGACCGACCCGACGACGTCGGCGATCCGCCGGGCGATGCTGTCGGCCTCGTGTGCGGTGCCGGCCTCGACCATCACGCGGACGAGTTGCTCGGTTCCCGACGGACGCAGCAGCACCCGCCCGGAATCGCCGAGTTCGTCGCCGGCGGTGCGCACCGCCTCGCGCACCGATGCCGCACCGGCGACGGCGTCCTTGTCGGCGACGGGGACGTTGATGAGGATCTGCGGCAACGTGGTGATCACCGACGCCAGGTCGGCCAGATCACGACCGGTCTCGGCCATCCGCGCCATCACCATCAGTCCGGTGAGGATGCCGTCGCCCGTGGTCGCGAACGACGGGAGCACCACGTGCCCGGACTGCTCACCGCCCAGGGCGAACGAACCCGAGCGGAGTTCCTCCAGCACGTAGCGGTCGCCGACAGCGGTGGTGCGCAGATCGATGTCGGCCGACCGCATCGCGATGTGCAACCCCAGGTTGCTCATCACGGTGGCGACAAGGGTGTTGTGCGCCAACGTGTTCGCCTCTTTCATCGCCACCGCGAGCACCGCGAGGATGGCGTCGCCGTCGACCACGTCGCCGGTCGCGTCGACGGCGAGACAGCGATCGGCGTCGCCGTCGTGGGCGAGACCGATGTCGGCACCGTGCTCGATGACGGCCTTGCGGATCACGTCGAGGTGGGTCGACCCGCAGCCGTCGTTGATGTTGAGGCCGTCGGGCTCGGCGTTGAGGGCGATGACCGTGGCACCGGCCGCGCGGTAGGCGGCCGGGGCAGTGAGACTCGCTGCGCCGTGGGCACAGTCGACCACGACGGTGATGCCGTCGAGCGCCGACGGCACCGCCTTCGCCAGGTGGTCGAGGTAGGGGCGTGCGGCGTCGCGGGCGTCGAGGATTCGACCGATGTTCGCGCCCACCGGTCGTGTCACTGCGTCCGCCGGTTCGGCGATCACCGCCTCGATGCGTTCCTCGAGGTCGTCGGCGAGCTTGTGGCCGCCGGCGGCGAAGAGCTTGATGCCGTTGTCGGGCATGGGATTGTGCGATGCCGAGATCATCACGCCGAACGCGGCGCGGTGATGGTCGGTGAGGAACGCGACTGCGGGTGTGGGCAGCACACCGATGCGGAGCGCATCGACCCCTGCGGCGGCGAGCCCGGCGCACACGGCGGCCTCGAGCATCTCACCGGAGGCGCGCGGATCACGTCCGACGACCGCGAGGGGACGGTCGGCGGGCTCGTCGGCCGGTGCGGCCAGCACGCTCGCGGCCGCACGGGCCACGCTCACGGCGAGTTCGGGTGTGAGATCGGCGTTGGCGAGGCCGCGTACGCCGTCGGTGCCGAAGAGTCGTCCCATGGGGTGCCCCTGTTCGATCGGGAGAAGAGGTGTCGCAGAAAGCACTCGAGCAGGTGTCCAGAGGATCCTGAACACCTGCTCGGTGCAGGCGGTGATCAGCGCACAGGCGCCGAGATCAACGCTTGGAGTACTGCGATGCCTTGCGGGCCTTCTTGAGGCCGTACTTCTTGCGCTCCACCGCGCGGGGGTCACGGGTGAGGAACCCGGCCTTCTTGAGCGCGGGACGATCGTCGGGGGCGACCTCGATGAGGGCGCGGGCGATCGCCAGACGCAGCGCGCCGGCCTGTCCGGACGGTCCGCCGCCGACGAGCTTGGCGTGGACGTCGAAGGACTCGGTGCGCTCGACGATGACCAGCGGGGCCTTGATCAGCTGCTGGTGCACCTTGTTGGGGAAGTACGCCTCCAGGGTGCGGCCGTTCAGCGTGAACTGGCCGGAGCCGGGGGCCATCCGCACACGGACGACGGCCTCCTTGCGGCGACCGACGGTCTGGATCGGACGGTCGAGGTGGATGGGCGCCGGTGCCGGGCTGTCGTCGAGGGCCTCGGTGCCGGTGGCCTCGTCGACCACGTAGTCGTCGGTCGCGACCTCGGCCGCGGCCACGTCGACCGGGGTGTACTCACCGGCGACGGCATCGCCGATGGTGTTCTCGGTGGCTTGGGGCTCGGTCACTGGGACACCTGCTTGATCTCGAAGGGAGCGGGACGCTGTGCCGCGTGGGGGTGGTCGGGGCCGGCGTAGACCTTGAGCTTGCCGAACATCGCCCGGCCCAGCTTGGTCTTGGGGAGCATCCCGTTGACGGCCTTCTCGATCACGCGCTCGGGATGGGTCTCGAGCAGCTGTGTGGTGGTGCGCGAGGTGAGGCCACCGGGGAAGCCCGAGTGCCGGTAGTTGAGCTTGCGATCGGCCTTGTTGCTGGTCAGCACGATCTTCTCGGCGTTGATGATGACGACGAAGTCGCCGCCGTCCATGTGCGGGGCGTAGGTCGGCTTGTGCTTGCCGCGCAGCAGATGTGCGGTCTGCACGGCGAGCCGGCCGAGCACCACGTCGGTGGCGTCGATGACGTGCCACGCGTGCGTGATGTCACCGGCCTTCGGGGTGTAGGTGGACACAGGTGTTCCATTCCGTTGGTGTGGAGCTGGTCGGATGCGACGGCGGGGTGATTCCCGGCGACCAGTGGGGACCCGGGGACCCGGTTCGCCCCGCGTTGCGGGGTGCCGCGCACCAGCGGTTCAGAGTACGGGGTCGCCCCGGGCCGGTCAAAACGCCTCGATGGGCGCCTCACCTGGACCGATGCCGCCTCAGCGCAGCGGCGCGATGGTGACCGAGCCGACCGCGGCGGCACAGGCGTCGTCGATCGACTCGCCTCGGGTGCCGGGCTGGCATCCGACGCTGACCTGCAGCGCCGACGAGACCATCACGTACCACCGGATCGCGGCGCCCGACCCGGGAGTCTCCCGGTAGCTGATCACGTCGCGGTCGGCGTAACGGGTGACCGGCGAGAACTCCGACACCGTGTCGCCGCCGCTCTGCCGCAATCGGTTGCGGAGGCTGGTCGCGACCGTGGTCGGGGTCGAGTCGATCCGCACCGCGTTCTGCACGACGATGATCCGCCGGTCGTCGGTGCGCGCGGCAAACGTGGTGAAAGGGATGGCACCGGTGTCGTCGACGGCGTCGCTCGAGCGGCGCCAGTCGACGGGCACCACCATCGACACCCGCCCCACGTCGGCGCGGACCGACGTCGCCGGCTCCGCGGTCGCCGAGGTCGAGTCGTCGTCGGATCCACCGAAGGCCACCGTTCCCGCGACGATCGCGGCGACCGCCGCCACCACGGCGACCGCACCGGCCACGAGGGTGCGACGCCTCGGCCGGTGGACGCCGGCGGTGTCGGGTGGTCGCGGCGGCGGGCTCGACGGGAGCACCTCCCCACCGAACCGATGGACCAGCGCGCGTTCCACCGCGGCGACACGGCCGGTCGGGGTCGCGTCCTCGAACAGGTGGATCGCCGCGGCGAGGCGGTCGCGGTGGTCCCCGTCGACGAGGATCGCCTCGACGGTGTCGTCGACCAGGTCGCCGACGACCGCGGGGTCGCCGGGATGGTCGAGGACGTCGGTCCGCGTCACCCGCCATCCGTCGTCGTCGCGACCGACGCGGTGGACATCGAGGCGGCCGTCATGACTCTCGGCGACCACGCAGACCCGCGCCGATGGCTCGAGGTGGGTCGCCGCCACGAGGACGGCACGTGGCGTGGCGTGCACGCGGGTCGAGGTTCCGGCGCGCTCGACGACGGTGCGCGCCGCGTCGATCACGATCCCGACGCGGCGACTCCCCCACGTGGTCGGGTGGGCGATCGTCAGCGACTCCGGCAGATGCGGCCCGAGGACATCACCGATCGCCTGTGCCCAGGCGTCCCCGATCCGTCGCCGTGCGCCGTGGAGCAGGACGTGATCGCTGTCGATCGACTCGATGAGCGTGCCGACCCGCATCCCGGGGCGGCCACCCACCTCGAGGCGCGCGTAGGCGACATCGACGACGGTCGACCGCTCGACCGTCGTCGTGTGGCGGTCATCCCGGTCCCGGGTTCGTTCGTGGGCGTCCCCCGACACCGCTGCCCTCAGCCCGCGCTGCGGGCCGGTCGCAGTTCGCGCGGCAGTGCGAAGGTGAGCGTCTCGTTGGCGGTGGTGACCGTCTCGATGTCGGCGTACCCGTGCTCGGCGAGCAGGTCGAGGACTCCGCGGACCAGCACCTCGGGGACCGAGGCGCCCGACGTCACGCCGACGGTCTGCACTCCCTCGAGCCACGCGAGGTCGACGTCACGGGCGTAGTCGACGAGGTGGGAGGCGGTGGCGCCCGCCTGCAGCGCCACCTCGACCAGCCGGACCGAGTTCGAGGAGTTGGTCGACCCCACGACGATCACCAGATCGCACTGCGGCGCCATCGCCTTGACCGCCACCTGACGGTTCTGGGTGGCGTAGCAGATGTCGTCGCTGGGCGGATCCTGCAGCTGCGGGAAACGCTCGCGCAGTTTGTGCACCGTCTCCATGGTCTCGTCGACCGACAGCGTGGTCTGCGACAGCCAGATCACCTTCGACTCGTCGCGCACGGTGACGCCCTCGACGCTCTCGGGACCGTCGACGAGCTGGATGTGCTCGGGGGCCTCGCCCGCGGTGCCCTCGACCTCCTCGTGACCTTCGTGGCCGATGAGCAGGATGTCGAAGTCGTCGCGGGCGAACCGCTTGGCCTCCTGGTGGACCTTGGTGACCAGCGGGCACGCGGCATCGATGGTCCGCAGGTTGCGTTCCGCGGCCGAGGCGTGGACCGCCGGGGACACACCGTGGGCCGAGAACACCACGAGCGCACCCTCGGGCACCTCGTCGGTCTCCTCCACGAACACGACGCCCTTCTCGGTCAGGGTCTCGACCACGTGGCGGTTGTGGACGATCTCCTTGCGGACGTACACGGGCGCCCCGTGCTTCTCGAGTGCCCGCTCGACGGTCTCGATGGCGCGGTCCACGCCGGCGCAGTAACCGCGCGGCTCGGCCAGCAGCACTCTCTTGGTGGGCTCGGCAGTGGTCGTCATACCCGCCAGCCTACGGCCCCTCCCGGGCGCCGGGGCTCCGGCGGAGCCGATGCGCACCGCACCTCGACCACCCCGTCAGTGGTCACGGCCGCGGTGATGAGGCAGAGTTGAGCCATGTTTCGCCCACCGTTTGCGGCTCGAGTGGTCACCGGTCTGATAGTGACCGCGATCGAGGAGACGAAAAAGCTTCCCACCACCGCGGTCACGCTGCCCATGACCGCCGTTAGTTCCACGGTGCAGGCCGCCATGCGGATGCAGCAGAACATCGCCGAGCTCGCCATCAAGGGCGACGAGGTGTTCGACACCCTCTTCCATCGCGCCGAGGAGAAGCCCGAGTGGGCGACCTTCGACGACGACGACGCGTTCGTGGACCCGCGTCCGACGCGCGTCGACCGCTCCCCCGCCGCCGATGACGGCGATGATCAGGGCGACGATCGAAGTGCGGGTGCCTCCCGGGACGCCGACTCCTCGTCGGAACCCGAGAAGGACGGGGACGAGAAGGACGGTCGCGCGACCGTGACCCCCATCTCGGCGGCGCCGGGTGCCGCGACGGTCACCCCGGCCGACATGCCCGAGCACCAGGCCGAGACGGTAGAGCCCACCCCGCCGGTGAAGAAGGCCCCGGCGAAGAAGGCCCCGGCGAAGAAGGCGGCGGCCAAGGCCCCGGCGAAGAAGGCACCGGCCAAGAAAGCGCCCGCGAAGAAGGCCGCCCCGAAGGCCCCGGCCGCATCCGACGACGACGCGGGCACCACCGGCAAGGGACGGTTCGCGCTGTACAGCTCGGCCCCGGAGACCGTGCTGCAGTCCGATGTCGAGTCCTCGCCCGCCGCCCCGGCGGCCGATGCCCCCGAGATCGTCGAGTTCCTCGACTACGACACCCTCACCCTGGCCCAGCTGCGCGCGAAGATCCGTTCGGTCGACCTCGACGATCTGAAGGCGCTCGCCGACTACGAGCGCGGCCACCGTGGGCGTGCCCCGTTCCAGACGATGCTCGACAACCGGATCACCGCCGCATCGGCGAAGTGATCCGCGTGGACGCCACCCTCGCCGTTCCTCGAACCTGCTCCTGCACACGGTGACCGCGCCGGGCAAGTCCACACCGGAGGCGCCGTGGCCGGTACGGACCCTCAACGCCAAGATCGGCGACTGGATCCACCGTCTCGGGCAGGTGTGGGTGGAAGGTCAGATCACCCAGATCAGCCTGCGGCCGGGGACGAAGACGGCGTTCCTGCAACTGCGCGACCCGTCGGCCGACATCTCGCTGACCATCACGTGCTCGCCGACGGTGATCGACCGCTGCGAGGTGCCGCTGACCGAGGGTGCCCGCGTCATCATGGCCGGACGGCCCAGCTTCTACGCCGGCCGGGCGACGATCTCGTTGCGGGTCACCGAGATCCGTCCCGTCGGCATCGGGGAACTCCTCGCACGTATCGAGCGTCTGCGACGCCTGCTGGCCGCCGAGGGACTGTTCGAACAACGACTCAAGCGACCGCTCCCCTTCCTCCCGCACGGCGTGGGTGTGATCACCGGTCGGGCGAGTGCGGCCGAGCGCGACGTGGTGAGCGTGGCCCAGGGGCGTTGGCCGTCGGTGCGGATGATGGTGCGCAACACGCCGGTTCAGGGACCGACGGCCGTCCCGGC
Source organism: Williamsia sp. M5A3_1d (assembly GCF_053345315.1). NCBI lineage: Bacteria > Bacillati > Actinomycetota > Actinomycetes > Mycobacteriales > Nocardiaceae > Williamsia > Williamsia sp. M5A3_1d. The sequence goes on along the minus strand of NZ_JBKEZX010000001.1, from coordinate 1,388,920 downwards.
GATCCTGAGGGCACTCGCCGACCTCGACGCCGATCCGTCGGTGTCGGTCATCGTCATCGCCCGCGGTGGCGGCTCGGTGGAGGATCTGTTGCCGTTCTCCGACGAGGCCCTGTGCCGCGCGGTGTCGCAGGCCCGCACGCCGATCGTCTCCGCGATCGGCCACGAACCCGACCACCCGCTGCTCGATCTGGTGGCCGATCTGCGCGCCGCCACCCCGACCGACGCGGCCAAACGCGTGGTCCCCGACGTCGCCGCGGAGCTGGCCCTGTTGGCTGAACTGCGCACGAGATGTGCCGGAGCCCTTCGGAACTGGGTGTCGCGGGAACAACACGGTCTGGCCGGCCTGCGCGCACGACCGGTACTCGCCGATCCTCTGCGCATGATCGACGAGCGCGAGGCCGGCATCGAGCGCGCCCGTGGGGAACTGCGTCGCGAGGTCGCGCGCTTCGTGGGTTATGAGGAACAGCGGATCGAGAACCTGTCGTCACGGGTGGCCACGCTGGGACCTGCACAGACACTCGCCCGCGGTTATGCGGTGGTGCAACGCATCTCCGGCGACGAACCCCCGCACGTGGTCGGCTCGGTCGACGACATGCCCATCGGGTCGCAGATCCGGGTCCGCGTGGCCGACGGCGCCATGCGCGCCGCGGTCATGCAGGCCGCAGACAAACCCATCACCCGACGTGAGGACCGCTGACCATGGCCACCGGAAAGCCCGACACCGCGACCGATGACGACGCGGAGGGGGCGATCGAGTCGCTGGGCTACGAGCAGGCGCGCGACGAGTTGATCGGTGTGGTGCGCACCCTCGAGCAGGGTGGCCTCGATCTCGATGCGTCCCTGACGTTGTGGGAGCGCGGCGAGGCGTTGGCGCGTCGGTGTGAGGAACATCTCGAAGGTGCGCGTGAACGGATAGAGACCGCCCTGGGCGATGTGGACGCCGACACCGCCGACGGTGATCTCGAGGACGACGACGACCTCGACGACTGAGTGTCGCCCGCCGAGGTGGTTCAGCCCGTCGGTACGGGCAGCGCGGTGCGCGGGACGACGGGTGCGGACAGCACGGCCATGGCCATCGTCGTGAAGTCCCCGTCGCCGCCCTTGCTGTAGAGCCCGATCCGGACGTCGCCGAGGTTCGCGACCCAGATCGATCGGTCGTTGTCGGTGCGGTACTGCACCCACTGCTTCTCACCGACCACGATGGTGCCGCGACCCAGGGCCTGGCCGGGTGACAGGTAGCCCACCAGCGAGTCCTCGGGGGCGTTGGTCTGGCTGAGCTGCATGTACGCACCGTCGGTGGTGATGTATCCGGTGTTGCTCACCGAGGTGGAGTCGATGCCTGCGGTGCTGCCGGTGTTCGGCTTCCACCCCTGCGGCGTATCGGGCAGACGCACCGGGAACGGCAGCGACGCGGCGTTCGCGGTGAGGCCGGCGCGCACGTCGTAGGCGGGCGTCTTGTCGTCGCTCGCACCGCCGGTGAGACCCACCGAGCAGTTGCCGGAGACGACCGCGATGATCGCGCAGATCGCTATGAGCGGTATCAGCGACCAGATCATGTCCTTGTGATCGGTGAGGATCCGGGGTTTGGCAGCCACGAGACCAGTATCCACCCCCTCGTGACAGGATTAGCCCACCACACCAGACGACCGCAGGAGGCCGTAGATGTCCACCCCCACCCGTACCCCGCAGGCCCCGGACCGCAACCTGGCCATGGAACTGGTGCGTGTGACCGAGGCCGCGGCGCTGGCCGCAGGCCGGTGGGTGGGTCGCGGCGACAAGAACGGTGGCGACAAGGCCGCGGTCGACGCGATGCGCGAACTGCTGTCGACGGTGTCGATGCGTGGCGTCGTGGTCATCGGCGAGGGCGAGAAGGACGAGGCGCCCATGCTCTACAACGGCGAGGAGGTCGGCAACGGCGCGGGCCCCGAGGTCGACGTCGCCGTCGACCCGATCGACGGCACCACCCTGATGGCCGAGGGCCGTCCCAACTCGATCGCCGTCATCGCGGTCTCCGAGCGCGGCACCATGTTCGACCCGTCGGCGGTGTTCTACATGGAGAAGATCGCCGTCGGTCCCGAGGCCGCCGGGTCGATCGACATCACCAAGCCCGTCGAGTGGAACGTGCGCGCCGTCGCCGACGCGAAGGGCATCGAGGTCGGTGACGTGACCGTCGTCGTGCTCGACCGTCCCCGCCACGCGGACCTGATCGGTGAGATCCGCGCGGCCGGCGCCAAGGTGCGACTCATCTCCGACGGCGACGTGGCCGGTGCCATCGCCGCGGCCGGCGAGTACAGCTCGGTCGACATGCTGATGGGCATCGGTGGAACGCCGGAGGGCATCATCACCGCGGTGTCGATGAAGTGCATGGGCGGCGAGATCCAGGCCCGCCTGTGGCCGCGCGACGACGAGGAGAAGCAGAAGGCCATCGACGCCGGACACGATCTCGGTCGCGTGCTCAAGACCGACGACCTCGTGAGCGGCGAGAACATGTTCTTCTGTGCCACCGGCGTCACCAACGGCGACATGCTTCGCGGTGTCACTTACCGCCGCAACGGCGCCACCACCCGGTCGTTGGTCATGCGGTCGAAGTCGGGCACCATCCGCCACATCGAGGGCGTGCACCAGTTGGCGAAGCTGCGCGAGTTCGCCTCGGTCGACCTCGGCCCCGGCGACTGACCGCTGCCGCCGTGGCCAGGGCTGTCGCGGCGCGGGCGGCGGCGGCCCGTTAGGGTTTCCGATATGAGCAACGACGCCACCGAATACCGCATCGAACACGACACGATGGGCGAGGTACGCGTTCCCGCGGCCGCCCTGTGGCGGGCCCAGACCCAGCGCGCGGTCGAGAACTTCCCGATCTCGCACCGCCCGCTCGAGCGCACCCAGATCCGCGCGATGGGACTGCTCAAGGCCGCGTGCGCGCAGGTGAACAAGGACCTCGATCTGCTCGACGCGCAGAAGGCCGACGCGATCATCGCCGCGGCCACCGAGATCGCCGAGGGCGCCCACGACGACCAGTTCCCCATCGACGTGTTCCAGACCGGTTCGGGCACCAGCTCGAACATGAACGCCAACGAGGTCATCGCCTCGATCGCCAAGAGCAACGGGGTCGAGGTGCACCCCAACGACCACGTCAACATGTCGCAGTCGTCGAACGACACCTTCCCCACCGCGACGCATGTCGCCGCCACGGAAGCCGCTGCGACGGATCTGATCCCGGCGCTGAAGCACCTGCACGAGTCACTTTCCGGCAAGGCGTCGGAGTGGCGTGAGGTCGTCAAGTCCGGCCGCACCCACCTGATGGACGCCGTCCCGGTGACGCTCGGCCAGGAGTTCGGTGGCTACGCCCGTCAGATCGAGGCGGGCATCGAGCGTGTCGAGGCGTCGCTGGTGCGTGTCGGCGAACTGCCCATCGGTGGCACCGCCGTCGGCACCGGCCTCAACGCGCCGGCTGGTTTCGGCACGAAGGTCGTCGCAGACCTGGTGTCGCGCACCGGCGTCGAGCAGCTGAGCCTGGCCAAGGACAACTTCGAGGCGCAGGCCGCGCGCGACGGACTCGTCGAGCTGTCCGGTGTGCTGAAGACCATCGCGGTGTCGCTGACGAAGATCGCCAACGATGTGCGCTGGATGGGTTCGGGCCCGCTGACCGGTCTCGGTGAGATCCGCCTGCCCGATCTGCAGCCCGGCAGTTCGATCATGCCCGGCAAGGTCAATCCCGTTCTGCCCGAGGCGGTCACGCAGGTCGCCGCGCAGGTCATCGGCAACGACGCCGCCGTCACCTGGGGTGGCGGCAACGGCGCCTTCGAGCTCAACGTCTACATCCCGATGATGGCGCGCAACGTGCTGGAGTCACTCAAGCTGCTGGCCAACGTGTCCCGCCTGTTCGCCGATCGCTGCATCAGCGGCCTCGAGGCCAACACCGACCGCCTCAAGACCCTCGCCGAGAGCTCGCCGTCGATCGTGACGCCGCTCAACTCGGCCATCGGTTACGAGGAGGCGGCCGCCGTCGCGAAGCAGGCCCTCAAGGAGGGCAAGACCATCCGCGAGACCGTGATCGACCGCGGTCTCATCGGCGACAAGCTCTCCGAGGCCGAACTCGACGCCCGCCTCGACGTGCTCAAGATGGCCAACCTCGACCACGAGCGGTAGACCGCTCCACTCCCGCGAATGACACAGCCTCCCGCGACCATCGAGATGGTCGCGGGAGGCTGTTTCGGTCGCGGGTGACTACTTCTTGAGCAGGAAGTACGTCGGCTTGAGCTTGTAGTCCTGGGTCAGCAACGCCCCGAAGCGGGTCTCCCGATCGCCGAGTGTGCGCGGGTCGCTGGAGAAGTCACGGATGCTGTAGATGATCGCCGGTCCCGCATAGGGCAGACGTGCGATGAAGGCCAACAGGTCGCGAATCTGGTCGCGCTGCTGCTCGGGGGTGTTGCCACCCCTACCCGGTCCGTTGCTGGGGGCGCCGATCTCGGTGAACCAGATCTTCTTGTTGGCATCACCGTTGGCGACCATGAGGGCGCGCACCCGGGCCACGTCGGAGATGGCGTTGTCGGGGGCGTTCGCGATCCCGTTGGGGAACACATACGGGTGCAGCGCGGCGGCGTCGAAGAACGGACGCGCGCCGGCCTTGTACATGTCGGCGATGAACTGCGGCGGCGAGTCGGTGCCGGAGATGCGGCTCAGGCCCGCGGCGATCACGGTGGACTGCGGCTGGATCCGCTTGATCACCGGGTAGCTCGCGCGCAGGAGTTCGGTGTACCGCTGCGGCTTGTTCGCCACGAGACCGAAGAACGCGGGCAGGTTCGGCTCGTTCCAGATCTCCCACGTGTTCGAACTCCCGCGGTAGCGCTGCACGGCCTTGCCGACGAAGTCGGAGAAGTCGGAGGCGCGCGCCGGCGGCGCGGTACGCAGGATCCCGCCGCCCTGGAAGAAGGGGGTGAAGGCGATCAGGCCGATGACCCGCAGTCCACGCGAGCGAGCCGCGTTCACGACACGGTCGGTGCCCGACCAGTCGTAGACTCCGGGACTCTTCTCGATGGTGCTGCGGTCGATCAGCACCCGGAACCAACTCGCGTTGGTCTGCGCGACGGTGTTCAGCTCACGATCGATGTCCTGCTGGGACAACGTGGTGATCAGCGCGCCCTCGGTGAAGCCGTAACCGGCCGCGGGGACCAGCGGAGCGGCCGAGGCCGAGGGCACCGAGAAGAGCGCGAGAGCGATTGCGGAGACCACACCGACGATGAAGACCCGCAAAGAAGACCGTTGCATGCGGTCATTCTTGCATCGGTTGTGCACATTCCGCGCATCGAGAACAGTCGTTCGACCGCATGACCGGCTATGTCCTCTATGTCGTCTGCGCTGCGCCGACGACGCCGATGTCGATCACCGGGTCGCGGGCGGGGTCGAGCCACTTGAGGACCGAGACCATGGACGCCCGGTCGATCGCGACACAACCCTGCGTGGGACTGCCGTCGGTGACGTGCAGGAAGATCCCCGACGCATAGCCGGGACGACGCTGCGGGTTGTGCGCGATGTTCACCGCGTAGTCGTACACCGGGCCGCTGGTGTAGAGGTTCTCGCTGTCGCCGCCGGGGCTGGCGACCTGTCGGACGTGGGTGTTGTAGGTCGGCGACGAGGGGAACTCGTCCCACCAGTCCTGGGTGTCGGCCTGGAAGTACGGCATCTTCGTACCCGGGTTCGCCTGGCGCCCGAAGGCCTGGTCGAAGGCGAAGGTGCCCTCGGGGGTACGCGGCACGTCGTCCTTGGGGACACCGATGCCCATGGAGCCGACGAAGGCCTTCACCGGACCGATGATCGGACGCCACACGCCGTCGACCTTGTCGTAGGCGGTCAAGGTCCCGGTGGTGTCCGATCGCTTGGCCACCGTGACGGTGATCATCTGCGTGGTCGACGGGAAGTCGACCGGACCGGCGACCACGGGGTCGGCAGAGGCGGACGCGGCTCCCAGGGCGCCACCGGCGACCAGGAGAACCGACAGGGACAGCGCGGTGAGGACGGACCTCATGCGCAACATTGACCACATACGTAACTCAGACACCAGAGAAGTATGCGAGCACGCCGGCCGGTATTCGATATCCGCACGGTCACAACACAGCAGATATACGGTCACCGACCGGCGTGTGAGTTGGCTTACACGCTTCCCGCGCTCAGGCTCCCGGCGCGACTGTCACACCTTCGCCCGCTCGCTGATTGCCGCGAGCCCGCTCGCTCCGCTTCCGGCGCTCAGGCTCCCGGCGCGAACTCCTCCAGCATCTCGGTGACGAGCGCCGCGATGGGCGATCGCTCCGAGCGGGTGAGGGTGATGTGCGCGAAGAGCGGATGCCCCTTGAGCTTCTCGATCACCGCCGCGACACCGTCGTGACGGCCGACCCGGAGATTGTCGCGCTGGGCGACGTCGTGGGTCAACACCACCCGAGAGCCGGATCCCAAGCGCGACAACACCGTCAGCAGGACGTTACGTTCCAGCGACTGCGCCTCGTCGACGATCACGAACGAGTCGTGCAGCGACCGGCCGCGGATGTGGGTCAGTGGCAGCACCTCGAGCATGCCGCGGCTGAGCACCTCCTCGATCACCTCGGTCGAGGCCAACCCCTCGAGGGTGTCGAACACCGCCTGCGCCCAGGGACCCATCTTGTCGGCCTCGCTGCCGGGCAGGTACCCCAGCTGCTGTCCACCGACGGCATACAGCGGACGGAACACGACCACCTTGCGATGGGTGCGTCGTTCGAGCACCGCCTCGAGTCCCGCGCACAGGGCGAGCGCCGACTTGCCGGTACCCGCCTTGCCGCCGAGCGACACGATCCCCACGCTCTCGTCGAGCAACAGGTCGAGCGCGACACGCTGTTCGGCCGAACGTCCACGCAGTCCGAACGCCTCGCGTTCGCCGCGTACGAGCTGTACCTGTTTGTCGGCGTTGACCCGACCCAGCGCGCTCGAGGAGCCGCCGAGGAGTCGAACCCCGGTGTGGCACGGCATCTCCCGCGCGGCGTCGATGTCGGTGACACCCTCGGCGAAGAGCCTGTCGATGTCGCCGGAGTCGACCTCCACCTCGGCCATCCCCGACCATCCCGAGACCACGACGTCCTGTGCGTGGTACTCGTCGGCGGCGAGACCGACGGCGCCGGCCTTGACCCGCAGCGGGGTGTCCTTGGAGACCAGCACGACATCCTTGCCCTCGGCGCGCAGGTTCAACGCACAGGCGAGGATTCGGGAATCGTTGGTGTCGGTGCGGAACCCTGCGGGCAGCACGGCCGGGTCGGTGTGGTTGAGCTCCACCTGCACGGTGCCGTCCTCGTCACCGATGGGCACCGGCAGATCGAGGCGGCCGTGCTCGAGCCTGAGATCGTCGAGCATCCGCAACGCCTCGCGCGCAAACCATCCCAGCTCGTGGTGATGCCGTTTGCCCTCCAGCTCGCTGATCACCACCAGGGGAAGGACGACGCGATGCTCGGCGAATCGCGTCACCGCCCACGGGTCGGACAGCAGCACGGAGGTGTCAAGGACATAGGTGCGTGTGGACACGTTGGGCTCCTCGGCCGACGCGGCTCCCGCGCAAGCAGTTTCGACAGGACCGGGCCGGTACAGAGACCGGGGCCGGTCCCCTCGCGGTGTGTGAGGAAAACCACGAATAGAACCTCCCGGACGAACCGCTTCCCCGCGATCCGTCACTGCTGAACGTACGCCCGACGCAGCCGAGTTTCGCGGCGCACCGACCGCGTGTTCGTGAACAACGCGTAACGCGCCGTGGGGCGCTGTTCGGCCGCCGTTCACGCCCCCCGGAGGGGTGCGGTCGAACTTCACGTGCCGGTCACCGACGCGTCGGACGCAGGACGCGAACGGTCCAGGGCAACCTGGTCGGCTTGTACGCATGAGCAACCGTCTGTCCCCGTCTGCACGCGACGCCACGAACATCGCCGTCGGCCCCGACAAGACCCTGCACGCCGGCGTCTCCCGGCGCCGGTTCCTCACCTGGACCGGTGTCGCCGGCGCGCTGGCCTTCACCCCCGGCCTCGTCGCCGACGCCGCGCCGATCGGCCTGTCCCCCTCGCGCGGCGACCACCTCTTCACCCTGGGTGTGGCATCGGGCGACCCGCTGCCCGACGGCGTGGTGCTGTGGACACGACTGGCCGCCGATCCCCTGGCCCGTGGCGGCGGGATGGGACAGCGTCCGGTGCTCGTCGAGTGGGAGCTGGCCGGCGACGAGGCGATGCGTTCGGTGCTGCGCCGTGGCGTGGCCCTGGCGACCGCGGCCGACGGACACAGCGTGCACATCGACGTCCGCGGACTGGCGCCCGCACGCGACTACTTCTACCGATTCCGTGCCGACGGACACGTCTCCGACGTCGGTCGCACCCGAACCGCACCGGCAGCCGGATCCCCGCTCGCAGCACTGACGTTCGCGTGGGCCTCGTGCCAGTCGTGGGGCGACGGCTACTTCAACGCCTTCGCCGACATGGCCGCGGCGGCACCCGACGTCGTGTTCCACCTGGGTGACTATGTCTACGAGAAGGGCATCGTCGGCAGCGGTCGCCGCACCTCGGTGGCACTGCCCGAATCGTGCGCCCGCGAGATGATGTCCCTCGACGACTACCGCGACCGTTACGCGTTGTACAAGCTCGATCCCCAACTGCAGCAGGCACATCGGGCCAGTCCCTTCATCACCGTGTTCGACGATCACGAGGTGGAGAACAACTGGGCGGGCCCGATCTCGGAGGACAACGCACCGATCCCCCAGTTCCTCCTCCGCCGCGCGGGCGCCATGAAGGCGTGGTGGGAGAACACCCCGGTACGTGCGGCCCAGCGACCCCGGGGTGCCGACGTACAGGCCTACCGCCGTTTCGATTTCGGCGATCTCGCACGGTTCAACGTCCTCGACACCCGCCAGTACCGCAGCGATCAGGTCAACGGCGACAACGATTCCCCGCAGGACTCGCAGACCGCCGACCCGCGTCGCACCATCACCGGTGCGCGGCAGGAGAAGTGGATCCTCGACGGCCTCGGGAACAGCGGACGCCGATGGAACGTGCTCGCCCACCAGACGACCATCGCCGACCTCGCGCGGCAGGTCGACGGGCGGCGGGTGGTGAGCATGGACGGTTGGAGCGGGTACGAGGCTTCGCGGGCCCGGATCCTCGACGGGGCGCGGCAGCGGGGCGTCGGCAACCTCGTGTCGATCGTCGGTGACATCCACCGCAACGTGGTCTCCGACCTGCGTTCAACGTACACCCGCGAATCCATCACGGTGGGAATCGAACTCGCGGGGACCTCGATCGCGTCGGGCAAGGACGGCGCCGACAGTGACGCCTCCGACAAGTCGCTCAAGGCGGCATCACCGCATGTGAGGTTCGGCAACGCCCAGCGAGGCTACGTGCTGAACCGCGTCACGCGGACGACGTGGGAGGCCGAGTTCCGGGTCGCCGACTCGATCGCCGACCCGAACACCACACTGCACCGCCGCGCCACGGTCACGATCCCGGCCGGACAGGCACGCGCCGAGGTGTCGGCCTGACCGCGGCCGACCGACGAGCTCAGCTGTCGGCGCGGGTGAGGAGCTTCTGACGGGCGGCCTCGGCCTCTTCGGACAACCCGTCGAGCGAACGCAGGCCGAGCTGCTCGACGAGGGTCTTCGCGACACCGACCAGAACCGACTCGTCGCCGTAGTCCGCGATGAGCGCCTGCTCGGCCTCGAAGCCGGCGATGTCGGCGCCGATCGGCACGGCGTTGTCGAGCGCGGCGGCAACCGCGGTGACGGTGGCGTCGGGCTGGGCGTTGAGCGTCGCGTTGAGGAACGCGGCGAAGGTCGATGCCTGCACCTCGTCGTCCTTGGCGACGTTGCGCAGGATCCCGGCGAGGCTCTCGCTCTCGACCTTCTCGGCCAGGCGGGTGGCGAACGCGACGCTCTGGTTCTCGTGCACGGCCATCGTGGCGAGGACGTAGGCCGGCGACATCGCGCGCGACTCGGGGTTCTGCTGGTAGCCCTGCGTGACGTGCGACAGGCGCAGCGCCTCGGCACGCTCGGGATCGATCTGGCGGGTCACCACCAGGTGGTCACGCAGCGCGATGGAGTGCCGGTTGTCCTCCGCGGTCCACCGACCGACCAACGCACGCCACTCCGAGAACGGCGGGAAGTGGATACCCAGCACCCGGTGGAACGACGGCAGGTTCTCCTTGGTCATGAGCAGCGCGAGGACCGCCGCACGGACCTCGTCGGACATCGTCGACTCGCCGGGCTCCCAGTCGTCGCCGCCGAGGAACGAGAAGTTGCGGCCCTCGTCCCACGGCACGAGGTCGTGCGGGTTCCACGTGATCGAATTGCGTTCGTGGTCCTCGGCGATCTCAGGCAGCGCCTTCTCCAGGACCATGATCAGTTCGTCGTCGGCGATTGAAGTCACGCTGGTCAGGATAGTGACTGCTCGTGCGAGAAGGAAACGAACCCCGTCTTCTAGACGCGCGCGGGGGTGCTGAGCATCCCCCACTCCTCCAGCCCGTCGTAGAGCGGGAAATCCAGCGCCAGCTGCGACACCCGGCTGCGCAGCGCCGTGACGTCGGCGTCGGTGCCCGCGGCGAGCGCGGTGCCGATGATGTCGGCGACCTCGGTGAACTGCTCGGTACCGAAGCCGCGGGTGGCGAGCGCAGGTGTTCCGATGCGCAGTCCCGACGTCACCATCGGCGGCCGGGGGTCGAACGGGACGGCGTTGCGGTTGACGGTGATCCCGACCTGGTGCAGCAGATCCTCGGCCTGCTGGCCGTCGAGTTCGCTGTTGCGGAGGTCGGCGAGCACGAGGTGGACATCGGTGCCGCCGGTCAACACCGACACCCCCGCACCGGAGACGTCGGCGCCGGTGAGTCGGTCGGCGAGGATGCGCGCGCCGTCGAGGGTGCGACGCTGCCGCTCGGCGAACTCCTCGGTGGCGGCGATCTTGAAGGTGACGGCCTTCGCGGCGACCGCATGCATCAGCGGTCCGCCCTGCTGGCCGGGGAACACCGCGGAGTTGAGCTTCTTGGCCCACTCCTTCTTGGCGAGGATGAGACCCGACCGCGGTCCGCCGAGGGTCTTGTGGACGGTGGTCGACACCACGTCGGCGTAGGGCACCGGCGACGGATGGACACCGGCGGCGACGAGTCCGGCGAAGTGGGCCATGTCGACCCAGAGCAGCGCACCGACCTCGTCGGCGATGGAGCGGAACGCCGCGAAGTCGAGCGTCCGCGGGTAGGCCGACCACCCGGCGACGATGACCTTGGGCTTGTTCGCGAGCGCGATCGACCGGACCTCGTCCATGTCGATGCGGAAGGTCTTCTCGTCCACGCCGTAGGTCGAGATGTCGTAGAGCTTGCCTGAGAAGTTCAGGCGCATCCCGTGGGTGAGGTGGCCACCGTGGGCGAGGTCGAGGCCGAGGAGCTTCTCGCCGGGCTCCATCAGGGCCATCAGGACCGCGGCGTTGGCCGAGGCGCCCGAGTGCGGCTGCACATTCGCGAACTCGGCGCCGAACAGCGACTTCGCGCGGTCGCGGGCGATGTCCTCCACCACGTCGACGTACTCGCAGCCGCCGTAGTAGCGACGCCCGGGATATCCCTCGGCGTACTTGTTGGTCAGCACGCTGCCCTGGGCCTGCAGCACCGCGCGCGGCACGAAGTTCTCCGATGCGATCATCTCGAGGGTGTCGCGTTGACGACTGAGCTCACCGTTCATCGCCGCGGCGACGTCGGGGTCGAGTTCGGCCAGGGACGCGGTGGTCACATCGTGGACGGTCATGAGCCCAGTCTATTGCGCCAATTCGGTCCGCAGGGCCGCCGGGGTCAGCGGCTCGTCGAGCAGACGACCGAACCGGGCCGAGCGCTCGACCACCGACGTCCGCTCTCCCGATCTCACGGCCGATCCGTGCTCGAGCCACCGCGCGAGCAGTCGGTAGCCCTCGACGTAGGTGCTGATGTAGGCCCGCCACAGCGGCGACGAGAGGAAACGCAGCATCTGACGCGCCCGGGCGGGCGACGCGAGCAGCCAGGTCTGCAGGTACTGCGCGACGGTGTCGCTGTCACGACCACGGTCGTGCAGCAGCAGCGCGGCATCCTGTCGGACACCGAGCAGACCACCGGTCGCGGTCGCGATGCGCTGCGCCCGCTCACCGTTGAACCGCAGACCGAGATCGGCGTAGATCTCCTGCGCCCACAGGCCCCAGTCGGGGCCGATGGTCGCGGTGAGCGCGTGGTCGGCGAGGCCCTCGGCCATCAGGCACTGCGGGGTGTTGACCAGGAAGATGGTCTGTTCACGTTGTCCCGACCCGACGAGGAGCTGTTCCTTCCGGCAGTGTTCGGTGTGGTGTCCCGGATAGGCCTCGTGGGCGATGAGGTGCGGCAGGGACGCCATGTGCTGGGTGAGGTCGGAGTTGATCGCGACCTTCGAGCGGTAGTCGCCGAGGTAGTAGTTGAAGCCCGACCACGGCTTGTCGCCCACCACCTCGAACTCGACCACCTCAGAGTCGGGCAGCGGATGATCGACCCGAACCCGTTCCCGCAGAGCTGAACTGAAGGCCGAGACGCAGTCGTCGAGTCGGTCGGCGGGGATCTCATCGGTGGAGCGGTGCGCGGCGTAGCGGTCGGCGAGGTCGCCGCGTCCGGCCAGCACCTCGTTGAGCGCCGCGTGGGCCGCCCGATAGGTGTCCGGGTCACCCATGTCGATGTCGACGTCGAAGTAGTGCGACACCTCCTCGACGAACCCGATCTCCTCACCGGCGAATCGTCGCGCCGAGCACTCCATCGCCCGCAGGTGCGAGACGACGAAGTCGCGCCGGGCGGGGGGCAGGTCGGAGGCCTCCGCGTCGGCGCGCAGGTCCCGGACCCGACGCGCGAGTGTCGCGGGGTCGGGGGCGGCGTCGCGCAGCGACTCCGCCCGCAGCCGGGGGTCGCCGGTGTAGGCGTCGACGAAGCCCTCCTCGAGGCGGTCGAAGGCCAGGCCCACGCGCAGGTAGTCGGTGATCAGAGACTCGGAATCGCCTGCGTCATCCATGCGGTCAACGCTACCGGGCCACCCCGGGGTGTCGGTTCGTCGTCACGTTCGCGACACTTGACCCCATGCCGCGCGTACTCGGGATCGAGCGACTCCTCTGCAGGCCTCCTCGTGAGGCGACATCGCCGGCCACCGCGCGATCCCGGATGTGCCTGCGACGGTCAGGGGTGGCGTGTCTCGCGTGACCGAACCCAGCCCGTACATCGAGCTGGACCGCGCCCAGTGGCGGCAGCTGCGTCAGTCGGTGCCGCTCGCGATGAACGAGGAGGAGCTCCGCAGCCACCGCGGTCTCGGCGAGCAGATCGATCTCTCCGAGGTCGCCGATGTCTACCTGCCCCTCTCGCGACTGATCCACCTGCAGGTGGCGGCGCGGCAACGCCTGTTCGCGGCGACGTCGACCTTCCTCGGGGAGAGCCAGCCCGAGCGACAGGTGCCGTTCGTGATCGGCGTGGCGGGCAGTGTGGCCGTGGGCAAGTCGACCACCGCCCGCGTCCTGCAGGCGCTGCTGTCGCGGTGGGATGCCCACCCGCGGGTCGATCTGGTCACCACCGACGGGTTCCTCTACCCCACCCACGAGCTCGAACGCCGCGGGATCATGCACCGCAAGGGGTTTCCCGAGTCCTACGACCGACGTGCGTTGCTGCGCTTCGTGACCGAGGTGAAGTCGGGGGCCGCCGACGTGGGTGCGCCGGTGTACTCCCACCTCACCTACGACATCGTCAAGAACGCCAAGCACCATGTGCGCCAACCCGACATCCTCATCCTCGAGGGGCTCAACGTCCTGCAGACCGGGCAGCGGCTCATGGTGTCGGATCTGTTCGACTTCTCGGTCTACGTCGACGCCCGCATCGAGGACATCGAGGACTGGTACGTGCACCGCTTCCTCGCGATGCGATCGACCGCGTTCGCCGACCCGAACTCACACTTTCACGCGTACTCGTCGCTGACCGACGCCGCCGCGACGCAGGCGGCCCGCGACATCTGGCATGGCATCAATCTGCCGAACCTGGTGCAGAACATCCTGCCGAGCCGACCGCGTGCGACTCTCGTGCTCCGCAAGGACGCCGACCACTCGATCAATCGGGTTCGGCTGCGCAAGATCTGATCCGCCCACGGATCCTCAGATCTCGACCGCTCGGCCGCCATCGGTGGGTCAGCGTCCGAAGCGACGACTGCGGGCGGCGTAATCGCGCAGTGCGCGAAGGAAATCCACCCGCCGGAATTCGGGCCAGTAGGCGTCGGTGAACCAGATCTCGGAGTACGCGCTCTGCCACAGCAGGAATCCCGAGAGACGCTGCTCCCCGGACGTGCGGATCACGAGGTCGGGGTCGGGCTGTCCCTTGGTGTAGAGGTGTGCGTCGATCGCCTCGACGGTCACCGCGTCGAGCAGGTCGTCGACGCCGGCACCCTCGTCCACGCGATCGTGCAGCAGCGACCGGACCGCGTCGACGATCTCTTGGCGACCGCCGTAGCCGACGGCGACGTTGACGTGCATGCCGGTGCGGTCGGTGGTGCGCTCCTGAGCGGTCTTCAACCGGCGGGCCACCGGCTCGGGCAGTTGGTCGAGCGTACCCACGATCCGGACGCGCCACTGCTCGTCGGGCGTCGCGATCTCCTCGACGATGTCGGGCACGATCTCCATCAGGGCCTCGAGTTCGTCGGAGGCTCGCTGGAGGTTCTCGGTGGAGAGAAGGTAGATGGTGACGGTCTCGATGGACAGTTCCGAACACCAGCGCAGCATCTCGGCGATCTTCTGCGCACCCACCCGGTGACCGTGGCTGACGTCCTCGAAGCCTGCCTCACGAGCCCACCGCCGGTTGCCGTCGCAGATGATCGCGATGTGCCGCGGGAGCCGCTCGGTGTCCATCAGCTGGACGAGCCGGCTCTCGTAGATCCGGTACATCGGTCCGCGGACGCCGGTCGGGATCAATCTCACGACAGCGGACCCATGACGTCGGGGTCAACACGGGTCGCCTTCACGGAACGGAAGACTACTCGCCCTTTCTGGGTGTCACCCGAGGCACGAAGCGGGCAACCTACGTTACCGTAGGTTTCACGCCGTACGATCACCCCGACGGAAGGCGGCAGCACGGTGACCGAGCACTTCTCGACGGATCGACCTCCGGCAGGACTCTTTCCCGGGCATGACCCGACGAGTGTCCGCGCCCACGACGTCGCCGAGTTGTCGGTGCTCGCCGACCTGCGGCCTCGGATGCGGGGGTGGATCCACCTCTACTCCGGTTTCGTCGCGATCGTCACCGGCGCGACCCTCGTCTCGGTGTCATGGGCGTTGGTGGGTCCGGTCGCCGCCGCGGCGTGCGGGCTCTATGCACTCACCGTGTGCGGCGTCTTCGGGGTCAGCGCCACCTACCACCGCGTGAACTGGTCGACCGCCCGCGCCCGCATCTGGATGAAGCGCGCCGATCACTCGATGATCTTCATCTTCATCGCCGGCAGCTATACGCCGTTCTGCGTGCTCGGCCTGCCGTCGCCGACGAAGTGGATCGTGCTGGCGGTGGTCTGGTCGGGGGCCGCGGCCGGGGTGACGCTGAAGATGCTGTGGCCGCGCGCGCCTCGTTGGGTCGGGGTGCCGCTCTATCTGCTGCTGGGGTGGACCATCGTCGCGGTACTCCCCCAGCTGCTCGACCGCACCGGGGTCGCGGTGGTCGTCCTCCTGGCCGTCGGCGGCGTGTTCTACAGCGTGGGCGCGGTTCTCTATGCGATCCAGTGGCCCGACCCCTGGCCGTCGACCTTCGGCCATCACGAGTTCTTCCATGCGGCCACCGTCATCGCGGCGACCGTGCACTACATCGCGGTGTGGCTCGTGGTGTTCACCGTCGGCTGAGGCCGCTCATGTCACCGTCGGCTGAGGCCGCCCATGTCACCGTCGGCTGAGGCCGCCCATGTCACCGTCGGCTGAGGCCGCGCATGTCACCGTCGGCTGACGCCGCTCATGTCACCGTCGGCTGAGGGCGAGTTCTCAGGCTGTGCGTTCGTCGGCGCCCGCGGGGTAGCGACTGGTCACGGCGATCCGGTTCCACGCGTTGATCATGATGACCGTGGCGAGCAGCTGGCCGATGCGATAGTCGTCGAAGTGCTCGGCGAGGCGGGTGAAGACGTCGTCGGGAACGCCGTGTTCGCCGAGTCGTGTGACGGCCTCGGTGAACTCGAGCACGGCCTTCTCCGCCGCCGTGAAGAAGTTCGGCGCCTCTCGCCACACCGCGACCATGTGCAGCTTCGAGTCGGACATGCCCATCGCCGTCGCGTCGGAGAAGTGCATGTGGAGGCAGTAGGCGCAGCCGTTGATCTGTGAGGCCCGGATCTTGATCAGCTCGGCGAGCGGGGCGTCGACGTCGGCCGCCGCCGCCATCTGCAGAGCGACGAGCGCCTTGTGGACCCTCGGATTGGTCGATGGGACGGTCAGTCGCTGGGCGGGCGTGGAGAGGGTGTCGGTGGTCATGCGAACAACGCTAGAGCCCGATTGACGCCCGATAGAGTGCAATTCGATGACGAACTCGTGGGCCGATCTGGCGGGACGGCTGGGCGCCGACCTGCTGCTGCACGTCGAGTCCGTTCCGGGTTCACGCGGGCGACGTAGGGCTCTGGCGACAGCTCTCCGGTCCGCGATCACCGACGGCCGCCTACTCCCGGGCAGCACGCTCCCGCCGTATCGCTCGCTCGCCGCCGATCTGCACATGGCGCGCGGGACCGTCGCCGGTGTCTATCAGGAGCTGATCGCCGAGGGGTGGCTGGTGGCGCGGGTCGGGTCGGCCACCCGCGTGGCCGATCTGTCCCATGTCGCGTCCCCACCACGCGCGCGTCCCGACGAGACGCCGGTTCCCGCACACGATTTCCGCCTGGGCCAACCCCAGCCGGCGTTGTTCCCGCGCGCGGACTGGATCCGCAGCACCCGTCGCGCGCTCGACACCGCACCGCACTCCGCGTTCGGCATCGGCGACCCACGGGGACACCTCCCAACACGACGCGCGCTGGCGGGGTATCTCGGCCGCGTGCGGGGCCTCCGCACCGACGAGCACCACATCGTGCTCACGACGTCGGTCTCACAATCCCTGGAACTGCTCTCACGCAGCGTGTTCGGCGACACCGTCGGCGTGGAGAGCCACGGCCTACCGTTTCACCGCGAGATGATCGAACGTGGCGGCACCCGTGTCACGCCGATCACCATCGACTCCGGTGGTCTCGACGTCACCGAGCTCGCGGGCTCGGCGGCTACCGACGTCGTCGTGACCCCGAGCCACCAGTACCCGACCGGTCACGCACTCGATCCGGTTCGCCGGGCTCAGCTCGTCGACTGGGCGCGCGAGCACGGCGGAGTCGTCGTCGAGGACGACTACGACGGCGAACTGCGTTACGACCGCGAGCCGGTCGGCGCGATGCAGGGTCTCGCACCCGACGAGGTGATCTACCTCGGCTCGGCCGGCAAGTCGCTGTCGCCGGCGGTCCGCATCGGGTGGATCGTGGTGCCCGACCGGCTACTCGCCGAGGTCGTGCGGGCGAAAGGGCCTCGTGAGGCAACGGCCAGCATCGTCGATCAGATGGTGTTCGGCGACATGATCGAGTCGGGCGCCTACGACCGACACGTGCGGCGTAGCCGGTCGCACTACCGAGCGCGACGTGACGCCCTCACCGCCGCCATGCGGGCCCGCGGGATCGAGGTGTCAGGGGTGTCGGCCGGGTTGCACGCCGTGCTGTCGGTGTCACCGTCCACCGAGCGGCGGGTCCTCCGGCTGGCCACCGAGCGGGGGTTCTCCGTCGCCGGACTCGACGGTTTCCGTCATCCCGACGCGGGTCCACTGCCGTCCGGGGGCATTGTCGTCGGCTTCGCCACGCCCCCGGAGCACAGGTTTCAGGCCGACATCGCCGCGCTCGCCGATCTGGTCGCGACCGCCGCGGCGAGTGACTCGATCACGTCGACGGTGGTGGCGAAGTCCATGCACTTGTCGGTCACCGACTGCCCGTAGACGAGGGGCTCGCCCGGTGTCCGGTGGTCGAGCGATTGCGCACCGGCGACGAGGAAGCTCTCCAGCATGATCCCCGAGACCTCGTGTGCGCCATGCGCGATCATCGCCGCGACCTCGGTGCCCACCTCGGCCTGACGGCGGTGGTCCTTTCCGGAGTTGGCGTGCGAGCAGTCGATCATCAGACGCGGCGGGTTGCCGGCCGCCGACAGGACCGCCGCCGCGGCCCGCACCGAGTCGATGTCGTGGTTGGTCCCCGATCGACCGCCGCGGAGAATGACGTGGCAGTCGGTGTTGCCCGCGGTCTCCACGACCGCCGCCTGGCCCTGATCGTCGACGCCGAAGAAGACGTGCTGCGCCGCAGCGGCGTTCACACCGTCGACCGCCGCCTGTACGTCTCCGTCGGTGCCGTTCTTGAACCCGATCGGCATCGACAGGCCCGACGCGAGTTGTCGGTGCACCTGCGACTCGGTGGTGCGGGCCCCGATGGCACCCCATGACACGGTGTCGGCGATGTACTGGGGGCTGGTGGGTTCGAGGAACTCACATCCCACCGGCAGACCGAGGTCGATCACGTCGAGCAGCAGGGCGCGCGCGGTGCGGAGCCCGCGCTCGATGTCGAAGCTGCCGTCCATGGCGGGGTCGTTGATGAGTCCCTTCCACCCGACCGTGGTGCGCGGTTTCTCGAAGTACACACGCATCACGATCTTCAGTCGCGAGGCGTGGGCGTCGGCCACTGCGGCGAGTCGCCGGGCGTAGTCCAGCGCGGCCACCGGGTCGTGGACCGAACACGGTCCGACCACCACCAGCAGGCGGTCGTCGGTGCCGGCGAGGATGTCGGCGATCTCGGCCCGGTCGGCGGCGACCTGCCGCGCGCGGCGATCGGTGAGGGGGAGTTCGGTCAGCAGGGAGTGTGGCGACGGGATCGGCCGGAAGGCACGGATCCGTCGGTCCGATGTCGACTCGGCGGGCATCTCGGTGAGTTCGGTGGTCATGGCGTGCCTCTCTTCTACAACGGCACACGTTGCGATCCCGCTCCGGCGCCGACAAACAAAAAAGCAGCGACCGTGTCGGTCACTGCTCGGGGCTCCGGGGTAGGGGTTCGACGGTTACGTCACGCGACGCGCTCCATCGACGGCTCCACCCGGAGCCTCGATAAAACGCCAGCGATAGGCGCAGCCGGTGGTGATCACGCCACCGAAGGTACACGAGCCCGACATCACCACGACAAATCGGGCAGGTTGTGGTTTCTCACAGACCTGTTCGGAAGGATGCGAATCAAGAAGTTCGTGAGCCTAACGTCCCATTTCGAGTGATCGACGTCACGATCGCCCGCTCGACCCCACCCTCACCCGAAGGACACCCCCATGAGGTTCACCACCACCGTCCGCTCGCGCTCCCTCGCCACCGTCGCCGCCGCAGTCGCCGTCGTCGGCGTGACCTTGGGAGCCGGAGTGGCCGGTGCCGCGACGATCTCCCCCGCGAACACCGCCTTCACCGCCCCGGGCACGATCTCGGTCACCTCGGACGCGTCGTTCGGCGTGCCCGTCAACTGCAACATCACCCTGACCGGAACGGTGAACGCCGACGGCAGCGCCGCCTCGATCACCGGCGCCAAGGTCAGCGGCAGCAACTTCCTGTGCGGTGTTCCCGTGATCAAGGGCCTCCCGTGGACCCTGACACCCACCAGCGCGACCACCGGTCAGGTCTCCGGTGTCGCGTTCTCGGTGCTGAGCAGCAACTGCGGCCCGGCCACCCTCGCGGGCTCGTTCGACAACCTCACCAACACCCTGACCTCGACCAATCAGTCGCTGTCCGGGAACTGCACGATCAACAACCTCACCGTGAAGCCGAACCCGGCCTTCACGCTGTCCTGATCGATCGGGTCCGACCCACCCGGCCTCGTGCGTCGTCGCGACTACTCGTCGCGGCCCCGCGCGGGGCCGGTGTCGTTGCCCACGCTGCCGGGATCGGTTCCGTCGTCCGCGGCCTGATCGGGTTCGGGCTGGTCTCGGGAGAAGCTGGTCGGCAGCTTGCGCAGCCGCTTGTTCATGGAGCGGATCAGGAACACCGTGCCCACCAGCAGCAGGAGCACGAGCAACAGACCCAACGGCGACGCCTTGCCGAACTCGGGTCCGTCGGCGTCGCGCGCCAACACGGTGGTCACGTGCGCGCCCGCGAGGACGAGGGCGCTGTTCACGACTGGTCCGCAACCGCGTCGAGGCCGGCGAACAGGTCGGTCTCGGGGATGGCCGTCGTCACCCGCGTCTTCGCGAGTTCGAACTCCTCGGTGGGCCACAGCCGCTGTTGCCACTCCATCGGCACGGCGAAGAACACCCCGTTCGGGTCGATCTGGGTCGCGTGGGCACGCAAGGCCTCGTCGCGCGCGGTGAAGAAGTCGCCACAGGTGATCTGTGTCGTGACCCGACCCATGAGGTCGCCACGACTGGGATCCCAGTTCGCGAGCCACTCCTTGTAGGGGTTGTCCTGGCCGTTCTTGTCGAACTCATCGGAGAACCGGATCATCCGATCGCGGATGAAACCGTGCGTGTAGTAGATCTTCGACACCGTCCAGGGATCACCCGCGTCGGGGAAGCGCTCGGGATCGCCCGCCGCCTCGTACGCGGCCATCGAGACCTCGTGGCATCGGATGTGATCGGGGTGCGGGTATCCACCGCGCTCGTCGTAGGTGATCATCACGTGCGGACGGAAGTCACGGACCACGCGCACCAGGGCCTCGGTCGACTCCTCGAGGGGGACGAGCGCGAAACATCCCTCCGGGAGCGGCGGCAGCGGATCACCTTCGGGCAGACCGGAATCGACGTAACCCAGCCACGTCTGGTCGACACCCAGCGCCGCGGCGGCCTTGGCCATCTCCTCCTTGCGGACCTCGGGCATGCGCTCCTTGATGCCCGGCAGATCCATCGCCGGGTTCAGGATGTCGCCACGTTCACCGCCGGTCAGGGTCACCACCAGTACGTCGTGGCCCTCCGAGGCGTACTTGGCCATGGTCGCCGCACCCTTGCTCGACTCGTCGTCGGGGTGCGCGTGCACCGCCATCAACCGAAGGCCACTCACTGCACTCGTCCTCACTTCTTTCGACACCGCTCGTCATCGCTCGCCGCTGATCGGCCCGACCTCGGGCCCGTCGCCGCTCGCTGCACCGATTCTCCCACCGGGAGGACTCGACGGCCCGCGCGCCCCTGATCACCCCACCGATGTCGATCCGGGGCATCGTCGCACTCGTGGTAGGTATGGACCATGACCACCGGCCTGACACCGCCCCCCGGCCGGTATCCCACCGAGCGTCCGGTGAGCGCCCGACGCCGCTGGCTGATCATCCTGTCGATCGTGGTGGTGGCAGCAGGTCTCACCGTCGCCTACGTCGGCTACAAGAAGTTCGCCGATCCGCCGGTGTCGGGCGAGGCGACCGGTTACGACATCGTCGACGCCACCACCATCGACGTCCAGTTCACCGTCACCCGCAGCAACCCGCGTGAGCCGGTCGCCTGCGTGGTCCGCGCACGCGCGCGAGACGGATCCGAGGTCGGGCGACGCGAGGTCCTCGTCGCCCCGGGCGACGCGCAGCAGTCCGGCGTCGTGTCACGGGTCCGGACATCGGCGCCACCGGCCATCGGCGAGGTCTTCGGCTGCTCACAGACGGTTCCTGCGTATCTGCGCCCACCCACCGACTGACTCCCCCGACACCGGTCGGGCGCGGTGTAGGTAACGAGTTGATATCAGTCGGTTCTCTGCGCTAACGAAGTGCGATGGTACTGCGAGATACCGGGCAACACGTCCCGGCAGAGAGCAGAGACCCCGCCATGAGAATCGCCCTCCCCTCGTTTCCCCGTTCCGTCGTCCTTCTGAGCCTCAGCGCGTGCGCGGTCGGCGTCCTCGCCGGCTGCGGCACAGACGATGTGTCGTTCCCCACGCGCGACCGCACCGCGACGGCGACGGTCGCCGCCGACTCCTCCGACGTCGCGCCGGTCACCACCCCACTCCCCTCGACCACCACGGTGACCGCGGTCGTCCCCGCGGCCGGCGGTGGCGACAGTGCCGGCGGGTCGGGTGCCACGGGCTCCGACGACAGCACGGACTGCGCGCCGAACATCGGGACCGCCGCGGCGGCCGCACGCGACAGCGCGCGCATCCCGCAGCCCGACCACAACGGTTCCTGGCACGCCTACAACGCCGGCGGCGCATGGTGCCGCGGACTGAGCTGGATCGAACTCGATCGGGCCGGCGCACTCGCACCGGTTCGCGAGCACCAGTTGCTGATCTTTCACAACGGCCACTTCCAGGGCACCGGGATCAGATGCGAAGCACCGCGTGGGCAATACGTTCTCGCGACGTCACCGGACGCCATCACCGTCCAGTACACCTACATCGACGAGAGCAACCCTGAGCAGCAGCGCTCGCAGGGCGGTGTGGGCAAGGCCGATGTCACGTTCCGCTGGAACGGTTCTCGCATCGTGATGGACGGCACGCTGCCGTACGCCTTCACCGAGGGGAAGTGCTGACATGACCGCACCTCGACTCCGTGATCAGACGATGTCTCGCGCACGGCGACTCACCTGTGGCGTCGCCGTCGCCGTGGCGGCAGGCACGCTGCTCGCCGCCTGTGGCGACTCGCCCGGCACCTCGACCTCGACCGTGACGGTCACCGCGACCACGACCTCATCCCCCACGCCGCAGGCGAAGGCAGGTGGATCCGGTGTCGACACCACCGGTGGGACTGCCGATTCCGGCGGTTCGAACCCGGTCGGCTCGAATGCGAACGGCTCGAATGCGGATGGCGCGGGCCCCGCCGACGGCGCGCAGACCGCATCGACCTGCGACCCCGCCTCCGGTGTGCCGTCGACCGTGTCGGCGGACATGCGCGCGATCGCACCGCCGAGTACGTCTCCGACGTGGCGGGTGAGCCAGGTCGGAGGCAACCCGTGCGCCGGACTGAGCTGGGTCGAGGTACTCGCCTCCGCGGCCCCGGTCGCAGCACCCCGGCAGCTGCTGATCTACCACGACGGACGGTTCCTCGGTACCGGAATCCGTTGCCAGACGCGCTATCAGGAGTACGTGTCGCTCCCCGCGAACGACGCCATCCATGTGACCTACCGCTACCCCGATCCCTCGGACCCGCTCCAGTCCACGACTCAGAACCCCGTCGGAGTCGCGAACGTGGATTTCCGCTGGAACGGATCTCGCATCGTCATGGAGGGGACACTGCCGTCCGAGTTCACCCAGGGGAAATGCTGACGCGTGCGATGCACGCCGACCGGAGAACCCGAACCCACCCGACAGGAATGTTGACCATGAGAATCGTGACACGCACCGCGACAACCGTTTTAGGACTCTGCGCAGTTACCTCGCTCGCCGCCTGTGGTTCCGACGACGCGACCACCTCGTCGCCGTCGACGGTGACCGTCACCGCTCCATCGGTGAGCACGACCACCTCGGTGGACGCACCCGCGACCGAGGTGGACGACACCGCTCAGGACCCGGCACCAGGGGCGGGATCAGGCGGGGATTCCGATGCCGGCGCCGCGACCGCGCCCCTCACCCGCTCCTGCGGGCCCGTCGGCGGCAACTCTCAGCAGATCGACGCGGCGATCGCGAAGATCGCCCCACCCCTGCCGGGTGTCTCGTGGGTACCGACCCGCGCGAACTTCAACTCCTGCAACTCCCTGTCGTACGTGGTCCTCGACACCGACCGCGGAACGGGTTCGTCGCCGGACCAACTGCTGCTCTTCGGTCCCGCGGGCCGCTTCGTCGGCACAGGCATCAAGTGCAACGTCGCCTTCCAGGAGGTGACCGGATCGGGGCCCGACTTCGTCAACGTCACCTACCGATACCTCCGCAACGAGAACGAGTCGAACGCCGGTGCATCGGGCCGCGCGTACGCGACCTTCCGCTGGAACGGGTCGCGCGTGGTCATGGAAGGGACACTCCCCTACGAGGTCACCCGCGGGGAGTGCTGACATGCGCACGCCTCTCCGCATCACCGTTGCGGTCAGCGCCTGCCTGACCACGCTCGCCGCCGCCGGATGCTCGTCGGAGACACCGCGAGCGACACCGACCGCCCCCACCGTCACCCGCACGGTCACCGCGGCCCCATCAACACCGGTCGCCGGGGCAGACACCGATACCGCCACCGAGGTGACGGCACCACCCCAGCCCGAGACACCGGACGCGGCCCCTGTCACCACTGCCGCCGAGACCCCATGCGGCCCGTATCCCGATGCCGCGGCGAAGATCTCGGCCGCCAGTTCCCGGATCGCGCCGCCGTCGACGAAGTTCGACTGGAAGTGGGCGGCCAGACAATCAGGAGTATGTCGTCGTGCAACTCGCTGTCGTGGGCGGAACTGACCACCGAGCACGGCACAGCCTCCTCGGCCGACCAACTCCTCCTGTTCGGACCCGACGGTCGGTGGCTGGGCACCGGTATCCGCTGCAACGCGAGCCTCGCGTGGGTGCGGGGGTCCGGGCGCGACCACGTCGATGTCCACTACGGCTACTTCCACGGGCCGCACCCCTCGACCGCCGACCCCGGCGGGGGGACCGAGGTGACGTTCCGGTGGGACGGCTCGCGGGTGGTGCTCGAGGGGACGCTTCCGCAGGAGTTCCTCGACCAGTGCGAGGCGCCCGACTGATCAGACGGGCGGCATACTTGGCCACCATGACCACCGCCAAGTCTGGGCGGCCGGTTTCGCACACTGATCCCGATCAGCGGGCCTCACGCCCGGCGACACCGGCCTTCGCCTCGCTCACC
Source organism: Williamsia sp. M5A3_1d (assembly GCF_053345315.1). Taxonomy (NCBI): domain Bacteria; kingdom Bacillati; phylum Actinomycetota; class Actinomycetes; order Mycobacteriales; family Nocardiaceae; genus Williamsia; species Williamsia sp. M5A3_1d. The sequence continues at coordinate 1,364,151 of NZ_JBKEZX010000001.1, read as the reverse complement.
AGTCCCTACTTCCCGATCCTCGTCGCCCTGTTCGTCGGCGTCATGATCATCAGCAACATCACCGGCACGAAGGGCGTACTGCTCTTCCCGTCGCTGAGTTTCGACCTCGGCCCACTGAAGGTCGACGGACTCGTCACCGACGGCGCGTTCTACCTCTTCCCTCTCGCGTACGTCCTCGGCGACGTCATCAGCGAGGTCTACGGCTTCCGCGCCATGCGCAGGGTCATCTACAGCGGGTTCGGTGTGCTCCTGCTCGCCTCGGGCTGTTTCTGGCTGACCATCCATCTACCCGCCGCCGATTTCTACGACGGCCAGCAGGCCTTCGAGACCGTGGCCGGAGTGGTGCCCCAATTCCTGCTCGCCGGACTGTCGGGCTATCTCGTCGGCGAGTTCCTCAACTCGTACGTGATGGTGAAGATGAAGGAGCGCAGCGGCGAACGCCGTCTGTGGGCGCGACTCATCAGCTCCACCATCGTCGGCGAGTTCTTCGACACCCTCGTCTTCTGCTCCATCGCGGCATCGGCGCTGGGCATCTCCACCTGGCAGGACTTCGTCAACTACACCGTCATCGGCTTCGTGTGGAAGACCCTCGTCGAGATCGTCGTCATGCCGATCACCTACGCCGTCGTGGGCCGACTGAAGAAGGCCGAGCCCAGCTACCAGGAGGCGCTCACGCGGATCGACGCAGCAGGCTGAGCAGCGTCGGTGTGGGCTCTCACCGGGGCAGACCTGGTAAGATCGAACGACGCACGGTCCCAACGAGGGGCCGTGTTGCTGCATTTGCAGGTGCCTGCAGGAGTTCGGGCACACCGCGCGGCCCGAATCGCGGGCGGAGAAGATTCGACAGGAGTGACTTCCATGACCGACACACAGGTGACCTGGCTGACGCAGGAGTCCCATGATCGGCTCAAGAACGAACTCGACGGCCTGATCGCCAATCGCCCCGTCATCGCCGCGGAGATCAACGAGCGTCGCGAAGAGGGCGATCTCAAGGAGAACGGCGGCTACCACGCCGCGCGCGAGGAGCAGGGTCAGCAGGAGGCCCGCATCCGCCAGCTCCAGGAGCTGCTGAACAACGCGAAGGTCGGCGAGACACCCACCAAGTCGGGCGTCGCGCTGCCGGGTTCGGTCGTGAAGGTCTACTACGACGGCGACGAGAACGACACCGAGACGTTCCTCATCGCCACCCGCGAGGAGGGCGCCGGCGACTCGTCGCTCGAGGTGTACTCCCCGGTGTCGCCGCTCGGCGGCGCGCTCATCGACGCCGAGGTCGGCGAGACCCGCGAGTACTCGGTGCCCAGTGGCGCCGTGGTGAAGGTGACGCTCGTCAGCGCGGAGCCGTACCACTCCTGATCCCGATCGACCCGACAGCCCGCGTCCCCCCGGACGCGGGCTGTCGTCGTCGGCGCGGTCGTCGGGCGCTGCCCGGTCGCGGACTCCCGCCCGGTTGACAGTGCGCGGCCAGGTTCGGCACAGGCTCGTGCCGTGTCGTGGGAGGCACACGACCCCCACGAGAGGAACGCACCCATGGCGTCCGCACGAACCTCACTCCCCGGCCCGCTCGACGTCATCGTCGTCGCCGTGGCCGACCGCACCGGCGCAGATCTCGCGCGCGACCTGATCGGCGCCGGCCATCACGTCGCGGTCGCCGGCCCGCGGATCACCCAACTCGTCGGTCTGGTCGCCGGCACCCCGTCGCCGGCGATGGTCGTCGACCTCGACGACCCCACGATGCTCGGAGACATGTTCCGCCGCGTCGAGCGTCGCCTCGGCCCGGTGACACTCGTCGCCGACCCGGGCCGTGTGATCACGGTCGGCCCGTGGCGCACCGACGACGTGATGGTGACCTCCGCCGGGTCGGCCGAGGCCGCGTGAGACCACATCGAGGCCGACTCCTCATCGCGGCGACAGAGTTTCCTCACACTCGCCGGGTGTGCTGGAGACATGACCACCACAGTGCTCCTCCTCGTCCCCACCGACGCCACACCTGACCACCTCGCGGTCGACCTCGCGCAACTGATGCTCCGCCGAGGATGTCGCGTGGTGGTGATCGGTACCGACGTCGCGATGCTGCTCGAGGCCGTCCGCGGATACGGGTCCGCGCGCGCCGCCGCCATCGTCGGAGACCACCGCGACCCCACCGCCCGCAACGCCCTCCTCGCCACGGCGCGAGCGTGCTTCGGCTCCATCGATCTCGTCATCGACCCGACGCACGACACCGACGCACACACCCTCGCCCTCGCGGCGTGACGGCCCTGTTCGATCAGTCGAAGAATCCCGCCGCGCGCAACGCCGCACGCACCGCGGTCTGGTGGTCCGGTCCGCGGGTCTCGAGACTGACCGTCACCTGCACCTCGCCGAGGCGTAGTTCGCCCGCGACGCGGGAGTGTATGACGTCGACGACGCTGGCCCCGGAATCACGAAGGGTCTCCAGCAGCATCGCGAGGCCGCCCGGCCGATCGGGCACGGTGACCGCGACCGTGAGATAGCGGCCTGCCGCCTGCAGACCGTGCGTCGTGAGATGCGACAGCAGCAACGGGTCGACGTTGCCTCCGGAGAGCACCGCGCACACCGGACCGGGCAGCCTCAGCGCACCCGGTTCCATCAGTGCCGCGACCGCCACCGCGCCGCCGGGCTCGACCAACAACTTCGCGCGTTCGAGCATCAGCAGGACCGCACGGCTGATGAGATCCTCTCCCACGGTGACGATCTCGTCCACGAGCGACTCGACGTGGGCGAAGGTGACCGAGCCGGGCATCGCGACCGCGATGCCGTCGGCCATGGTGTTCATCTCCGCCACGCGTGTGGGTGTGCCCGCCGCGATCGACCCCGGCCACGCCGCGGCGGCCGCCGCCTGTACCCCGACGACACGGATCTGCGGCCGCACGGCCTTGATCGCCGCCGCCACCCCGGCGAGGAGCCCCCCGCCACCCAGCGGCACCACCACGGTGCCCACGTCGGGCATCTGCTCCATGATCTCCACCCCGACCGTGGCCTGGCCGGCGACGATGTCGGCGTGGTCGAACGGATGGATCAGGACCGCGCCGGTCTCGTCGGAGAACGCCTGCGCCGCAACCAGACTCTCGTCGATGATCTCGCCCTCGAGCACCACCTCGGCCCCGTAGGCGCGGGTCGCGGTCACCTTCGGCAACGACGCGCCCGTCGGCATGTACACCCGGGAGGCGATGCCCAGCGTCGTCGCCGACCACGCCACCCCCTGCGCATGATTGCCCGCGCTCGCCGCGACCACACCCCGCGCACGTTCGGCGTCGGTGAGACCGGCGATCCGCCGGTAGGCACCGCGCGGCTTGAACGACCCTGTGCGTTGCAGGTTCTCGCACTTGAGCCAGACGTCGGCCCCGCACATGTCCGACAGGGCGCGCGACGCCACCATCGGGGTGCGCCGCATGACCGGCGCCAGCATCGCCACCGCCTCGTCGATCTGCGCAGAGCTGATCACCATGGACCCGACGGTAGCCCCCGCACCGCCTCCGCGCCGCGCGCCGACGCCGCGGTCCGGCGACTCAGGGCAGACAGGCCCGCGCGCCGTCGATGACACCGCTGCGATAGGCCTCGACACGCACGAACCCGGTGCCCTGGCGGTCGGCGTCACCGTCTCCGCGGAACAGCAACAGCGCCGCGATGGCCTCGTCGAGGTCGCCCGGGGACAGCGAGTACGCACTCGACGACGGCCGGTTGCCCAGCAACACGCTGGCCGTCCAGGCGCCGGCGAGGCAATCGGCCCGCTGCGAACTCGTCTTCTCGTCGGAGTCGTCGCCGAGCCTCGACAGCGCGGCGATACCCCACTGGGTGGCCAACAGGACCGCGACCGCGAAATCGCCGCCCTCTCGGTAGAAGGTGGGCATCGCGTCGGTGCTGTCGAAGGCGACGTAATCGTCGGGCACACAGTAGAACAGCAGGAACCCCTCGGTCGGGCTGTTCCCGCATGTGGGTGCCGAACCCGGGGCGAAGGGGACCACGCGCCGCACCGGGACCCACGGGGCATCCGCCAGTTCGGGATACAGCTTCGACCAGTAGTCCTCCAGATCGACGGGCACGCCGGCGATGATGTCGGCGTAGGGGGCGTCGCCGCCCCCGGCCGCGTCCGCCTCGCTGCGGAACGGCAACTCGATCACGGCGGGTGATCCGTCGCGGTACGCCGCGCACGTGGCGAGGCCTTTCTCGTAGCCGTTCTGGAAGGCGTTCACGCGGTCGAAACCACTGCCGTGGGCGGAGGAGTCGGTCGCCGCCGTACCGGGCTCGTCGCGCAGTTCGAGGAATCCCGCGAGCGCCCGATCGAGGTCGGCGGCACTGATCGGGTACTCGCGGCTGTCGATGGCGTGACGACTCCAGGCACCGGCGAAACAGTCCGCCTGGATCTCGCGGGTGATCGTTGCGCCCTCGAACCCGGCACGGGCCTGCACCGCGTGCCCCCACTCGTGGGCGATCACGATCGGGATGACGAAGTCTCCGTAGGTCTCCCGCAGTCGCCGGAGCAGGCCGGTCGCATCCCAGGCCACCACGTCCTCGGTGGCGCAGTAGAACGCGTTGCCTGCGATGTCGGATGCACTCTCGGCGCAGGGCGGCAGCGGTCCGGTGTCCGGGTCGACGCCGTAGAAGCCACCCGACACCGGCGTGTACGGGCGGTCGTAGAGCGCCGGGAACTCGGTTCCCCAGTACCGCTGCACCCGCGAGATCGCGGTGGCGACCTGGCCGTTGACCGGATCGGAGGCGTCACCCTCGATGGGCACCGATGGTGCCGCCGCACTCGACGACCCTGCGCCGCGGGGAGGGGCTTCGCCCGAGGAACACCCCACCGCGCAGATCATGGTCGCGGTCGTCAGGACCGCGAGCACCGAGACGGGGACACGTGAGCGGCGGCGCATGGACGTCATGGCGGCGACCCAACCCCGGCGACGTTGGGGAAAGGATGGATGTCGAACTGCACGCGATCCAATCGATCTCCAATCGGGCGTCGCTACGGTGCCGCCATGAATCACAGCACCGTTCGCCTCCTCGCCGTCACCACCTGCGCCACCGCGGCTCTCGCGCTGGCCGGATGCAGCAGCGACTCCTCCGACAGCAGCTCCCCTTCCACCTCGTCGGCGACGTCGTCGGCCGCCTCCACGGCGTCGTCGAGTCCGTCCACCGGCGCGCTGGTACCCCGCGACATCGACGCCAGCGGAACGAACTTCACCATCGCCGACTACATCAAGCAGAACAACATCGTGGAGACACCGCTCAAGCCGGGAGCCGAGGGCGCACCCACCATCGACCTGCCGATGCCGGAGGGGTGGGCGACAGCGGGTGACAAGACCCCCGACTATGCCTACGCCGCCATCGAATACACCGGCCCCGACGCCTCGCAGGCGTCGTACCAGCCGAACTTCATCGCGTTGCTGTCGAAGCTCGAGGGCGATGTCGACGCGCAGGCGTTGATCGAGGCCGCGCCCGGCGAGATCAAGAACCTCAAGGGCGCCTCCGTGTTCGACGAACGCACCACGACACTGTCGGGGTACCCCGCGTACGAGATCGCCGCCACCTACGACCTGGAGGGCACCGAGGCACTCAGCGCCCAGAAGACCGTGATCATCCCCGGTGCCGGTGCGACGTACATCCTGCAGCTCAACGGTACGAGCGATCAGGCGCAGGCCGAGATCCTCGGTGCCGCGGCCAAGGCGATCGACGGGGCGACCATCAGCCAGTGAGCCCGGCGCTCGACCCGGTGTCACCGATGAGGCGGGCGTCGGCCGTGTGCAGCATCCTGCGCACGGCCGGCCTCGTCTCCCAGGCCCTCTCGCCGTGTGCGCGCGCCGTCATCGCGGCGCGGTGCGCGCTGGCGAGGGCGTCGTCGAGATGTCCGTGCGCCTGCTCGATCTCCGACAGCAGCTGCAGGTACAGCGGCAGGAAGACGACCATGCCGCCGGAGGTGTGCAGCGCCAACGCATCCCGCGCCTCCCCGGTGGTGTCGGGGCCGTCGCGTTCGAGACCGCGGGCCCACGCGCCGATCAGCCGCGCCGACCCCAGCAGGTCAACCGCGCCGACCGCGGTCAGCGTGTCGACCAGTGCCGCGGACTCCTCCGCCGTCCCCGTGACCACGCCGCAGTAGGCGCTGACCTGCAGCCGGTTGACCGACAGGATCGCCTCGGCGAAACCGTTGGACCGGGATCGGGCGAATTCCATCCCGGTGCGCGCCACGGCCCGACCCATCCCGTGGTCGCCGCGAACGGCGTGCGCCAGCGCGGCGACACCGAGAGCACGGATGTCGAGCAGCAGGAGGTTGTCGGCGGGGGCGATCGGTGGGACCGCGGCCTGCAGCGTCTCCACCGCGACGATGGCACCGTCGGGGTCACCGCTCATCAAGGCCGCGACGGCCCGCACGTAGTAGCCCGCCGCACCGGCCGCCGGTTCCCCGTCGGCGGTGAACCTGTCGATCAGCTTCTCGCCCAGCACCGCGGCCTCTCGGTATCCGGCGGTCCCCACCAACATCGCGCACCGCAGCGCCACCGCCGAGGTGAACTCGGCAGCGGAGGTCATCGCGGCACCGGCGCGGAACACCCTGGCCAACGCCTCCTCGGTCTCGAGGGCGTTGTGTCCGGTCAACACCGCGAGGACCGACGCGCGTTGCATCCAGAACCGCGCCGCACGCTCGTGGCGGGTGTCGTCGTCGGGCAGGCGCTCGAGCATCGTCACCGCCCGTTCGGTGAGCTCGGCGATGTCGAGGTACTCCGCCCGCGACACCGCACCGCGCAACGCGCCCTCGATCAGCGCCCCGGCGACAGCGGGTTCGAGGTGGGCGCCCGCGCGCCAGGCGTGGTCGGCGGCGGCCATCGCCTGCTCGTATCCGCCGACCTGCGCCCGCGTGGCGTACGACCCCGCGATGCGTGCGTGGGCTCGATCCCGCTCGCCGAACGACAACCCGTCCGCGGCGACGAGCTGGATCACGTTGTGGGCGAACCAGTATCGGTACGGCGCTTCGTCGCCGGCGACGAGGACCCCGGCCCGGCATGCGGGTGCGAGACGTGCACGCAGGTCGGTGTCATCGGTCTCGAGCACCTCCGCGAGCACCGCCGCCTCGAAGGATGCACCGATGAGCCCACCGACACCGATCGCGTGGCGGGTGCGTCGCGGGAGTGCCGCGAGACGACGTCGGACCACCCCGGCAACCGCGTCGGGCGGTGCGGAATCGGGGATCTCGCGGGTGTCGGCGTCGAGATGGCCGCCGGCGTGGAGCAATCGGGCGAGTTCGCGCACGTGGAACGGGTTCCCGGCGGTCCGGGCGTGGATCGCGTCGATGAGATCGGGGTGCGCGCGCACACGGGTCTCGGCGGTGACGAGTTCGCGCACACCGTCGACGTCGAGCGGACCGAGGCCGATCGTGAGGGTGTCCGAGCGGCTGAGCAGGCGGTGAAACGCTTTGGGACGCAATGGTCGATCGGCCCCCGCGTCCTGCCACGTGACCACCACCAGCAGCGGTATCTCCCGGAGGCGCGGCGCGAGTAGTTCGAGCACCTCGCGGGTCGCCTTCTCGGCGTGATGGAAATCGTCGAGGACCACCAGGGTCGGTCGATCGGAGACGAGCAGCGCGATGACCTCGACGAGTTGACCGGCGTCCTCGAATCGGGAATCGGGGGCGACGGCCGTCCCGGCCGGGGATCGACGCACCGCGGCGGTGGCGAAGACCTCCGGTGCGAGTGCTCGCGCCCGGTCGGCCATCGTCGCCGAGGCGGTCTCGGCCAGTCGTCGGATGACGTGCACCCAGGTCCACATCGGCGGCTCGCGGAGCGCACCGGTGTGCCCGGCCCACGCGAAGCCGAACCCGCGTTCGGCGGCGTCGTCGACGACGACCGCGGCCAGCGACGACTTCCCGGTGCCCGAATCACCGCGGATCACCGCGATCGTCCCGCGACCCCGCGCCGTGGTCGTGACCGCGTCACCGAGGAGTTCGATCTCGCGGTCACATGCGACCAGGCGGTGGTGGGCGGCGGTGTCGATCTCCACGGTCCCGACGTCCAGACGCCGGGGGTGATGGTCGAGATCGCCGGATTCGCGGGCGATCTCACGACGCAGCTGTTCGAGGGCCGCGCCCGGCGCTACACCGAGATCGGTGTGGAGGACGTCGCGGGCCCTCGCGTAGGTCGCCAACGCCTCCGCACGGCGACCGGAGCGGTAGAGCGCGACCATGAGCTGCCCCCAGAGCCGCTCGTGCAGCGGGTCGATCCGCACCTGGTCCTGGAGTCCCGGGATGAGCTCGGCGTCGCGGCCGAGGGCCAGGCCGGCTTCGAACAGTCCCTCTGCCGCCGTCGTCCGCAGCGCGGTGAGCCGGTGCACAGCGGCATCGGCGAACGACCGGCCGGCGAAGTCGAGCAGGGGCGGTCCGCGCCACAGGGCGAGCGCCGAGGCGAGGATCTGTTCGGCGAGACCGGCGTCGCCGACGGTGAGCGCGTGGCGCCCCCGGGCGGTGAGGTCGTCGAAGGTGACGACATCGAGTTCGCCGGGCGCGATCTCCACGCGATAACCGGCGGCGTCGGTGATGATCGCGGCCGAGGAGTGTTCGACGGCGGTGTCCATGGCACGACGGAGGTTGGCGACGTAGGCGCGCACCGACGTCACCGGTTTCGCGGGCGGGTCGTCGTCCCAGATCGCATCCACGAGTCGGTCGATGTCGACCGTGGAGCCGGCGTTGAGCAACAACACCGCCAGGACAGCCCGCTGTTTGCGCCCGCCCAGGACTACGTCGCGCGCACCCGCACGCACGTCCATATGCCCGAGAAGCCGGTATTCCACCTGCCGATGTTAAGCATTTTCTCAGGTTCCAGGGGCGTTTGCGCTCAGCTCAACGCGTTCTCCACGTCACCGAGGAGGTCGGCGATGTCCTCGATACCGACCGACAGGCGGACCAGATTCGCCGGGACCTCCAGCAGCGAGCCCTCCGTGGACGCGTGCGTCATGGCCGCGGGGTGCTCGATGAGGGACTCGATCCCGCCCAGCGACTCGGCGAGGGTGAACACCTCGGTGCGGGCGCAGAAGTCCTGTGCCGCCGGGGCTCCCCCGGCGACCAGCACCGAGATCATGCCGCCGAAGCGCTTCATCTGCCTTGCCGCGACAGCGTGGTTCGGGTGCGACTCGAGGCCCGGGTAGAGCACCTTCTCGATCTTCGGGTGCGACTGCAGGTACTCGACGATCTTCTCGGCGTTGTCGCTGTGGCGGTCCATCCGCACCGCGAGGGTCTTGATGCCGCGCAGGGTCAGGTAGGCGTCGAACGGCCCGGGGACCGCACCGGCACCGTTCTGCAGGAACGCCAGATCGGTGTCGAGCTGCTCGTCGTCGGTGACCAGCGCACCGCCGACGACGTCGGAGTGCCCGCCGAGATACTTGGTGGTCGAGTGCAGCACCACGTCGGCGCCGAGCGTGAGCGGCTGCTGCAGGTACGGCGAGGCGAAGGTGTTGTCGACGACGAGTTTCGCGCCGGCCTCGTGTGCGACACCTGCGATCGCCTCGATGTCACCGATGTTGAGCAACGGGTTGGTGGGCGTCTCGACCCACACCAGCTTGGTCGCGGGGGTGATGGCCGCGCGCACCGCATCGATGTCGGAGACCGGTGCCACCGAATAGTTGATGCCCCACTGGGTGAACACCTTGTCGATCAGACGAAACGTCCCGCCGTAGGCGTCGTTCGGGATCACCAGGTGGTCACCGGGACGCAGCGTCGCGCGCAACAGGGCGTCGGTGGCCGCCATGCCGGAGGCGAAACCCCTTCCGTACGAACCGCTCTCGATCGCCGCGAGGTTGCCCTCGAGTGCCTGCCGCGTGGGGTTGCCGGTGCGCGCGTACTCGAATCCGCCGCGCATCCCGCCGACGCCGTCCTGGGCGAAGGTGGAGCTGGCGTAGATCGGGGGGTTGACCGCCCCGGTCAGCGGGTCCGGTTCGTAGCCGGCGTGGATCGCCTTGGTGCCGAATCCCTGCCACCGACTCGCGTCGACACGGCTGCGTTGTTCACTCATGACGATGTTCCGATCCGGGGTGAGGAGCTGACGAAGGCCAGCAGGTCGTGTCGGGTGATGACGCCGATCGGCTTGCCGTCCTCGACGACCATCAGCGCGTCGGACTCACCGAGCGCCTTGGTCGCCGCCGACACCGGTTCGCCCGCGCCGATCAGTGGGAACGGTTCACCCATGAACGACGACACCGGGTCGGCCAGGCTCGCGCGCCCCTCGAACACCGCGCTCAGCAGCTCGCGTTCGGTGACCGCACCAGCGACCTCGCCGGCCATGATCGGCGGCTCGGCCCCGACGACCGGCATCTGCGACACCTCGAACTCGCGCAGGATCTCGATCGCGTCGCGCAGGGTCTCGGCCGGGTGGGTGTGGACGAAGTCGGGCAGGGCACCGGACTTGCCGCGCAACACGTCGCCGACCGACGGGTCCCCCTTGTCCTTGCCGTCGAGCGAGGTGCGCAGGAATCCGTAGCTGCTCATCCACCTGTCGTTGAAGATCTTGGCCATGTAGCCGCGACCGCCGTCGGGCAGCAGCACCACGACGACCGCGTCGGGGCCCTCGCGCTCGGCCACCTTCAGCGCCGCGACCATCGCCATGCCGCAGGATCCGCCGACGAGCAGACCCTCCTCGCGGGCGAGGCGGCGCGTCATGTCGAACGAGTCGGCGTCGGAGACGGCGATGATCTCGTCGGGGATCGAGGGGTCGTAGGCGCTGGGCCAGAAGTCCTCGCCGACACCCTCGACGAGATACGGGCGTCCGGTGCCGCCGGAGTAGACCGAACCCTCGGGGTCGGCGCCGATGATCTTCACGCGACCATCGGACATCTCCTTGAGGTAGCGACCGGTGCCGGTGATGGTGCCGCCGGTGCCGACGCCGGCGACGAAGTGGGTGATCTTCCCGTCGGTGTCGGCCCAGATCTCCGGTCCGGTGGTCTCGTAGTGGCTCTGCGGGCCGGCGGGGTTGGAGTACTGGTTGGGCTTCCACGCGCCGTCGATCTCGCGCACGAGGCGGTCGGAGACGCTGTAGTAGCTGTCGGGGTTGTCGGGGGCGACCGCGGTCGGGCACACGACGACCTCGGCGCCGTAGGCCTTGAGCACGTTGCGCTTGTCCTCACCGACCTTGTCGGGGCACACGAAGACGCAGTGGTATCCGCGCTGCTGGGCGACGAGCGCGAGGCCGACGCCGGTGTTGCCCGAGGTGGGCTCGACGATCGTGCCGCCGGGCTTGAGCTCACCGGAGGCCTCGGCCGCGTCGACCATCTTGACCGCGATGCGGTCCTTGGACGACCCACCGGGGTTGAGGTATTCGACCTTGGCCGCGACAAGCCCCGATCCGGGGCTGACGACCGAGTTCACCTTGACCAGCGGGGTGCCGCCGACCAGGTCGACGACGTGATTGGCGATGCGCATGACTCCATCGTTCCAGACCCGCGCGCGAGGTGTCGCAGGCGATGCCCTCCATCCGGCGAGCCCCCGCCCTGCACCCCGGTTCGTTCGTCGCCGACCGATACGCTGGCCGTGTGCCTGCAACCCGGCGGCGAATGGTCCGCGATGTCACCGCGACGGTGGCCGCGACGGCGGGCACCGCCGGCGCCGGGTGGGCGGTGTACTCGTTTCTCACCGGTCAGGCCCGTACGGCGCGGTCGGTGATCCCCCATCGCACCGACAACGCGCCCAACGGCGACGGCCTCTATCTCCCCGACGGATCCGGTCCGCAACGCATCACACCGCGCAGCGAGTTCGACCTGCACCTGATGGTGTTCGGCGACTCGACCGCCGCCGGACTCGGCGCCGACGTCGCCGACGAGACACCCGGGGTGGTCCTCACGCGGATGCTGTGTCGCGAGAGCGGTCTGCGCGTGCGGTTGAGCACGAAGGCGATCGTCGGTGCCACCTCGCGCGGGCTGTCGGGACAGGTCGACGCCATGTTGATCGCCGGCGCGCCACCCGACGTCGCGGTGATCCTCGTCGGCGCCAATGACATCACCGCCCGCAACCGACCCGGCCCCGCCGCGCGACGACTCGGCTCGGCGGTGCGGCGGCTACGCGAGGTCGACGCGCACGTCATCGTGGGCACCTGCCCCGATCTCGGTGCCGTCACGGCGATCCCGCAGCCGCTGCGATCGGTGCTGCGGCAGTGGGGTTTCCGACTCGCGGCCGCGCAGGAGCACGAGGTGCGCGCCGCCGGAGGCCGCCCGGTCCCCCTCGCCGACCTGCTGGCCAAGGAGTTCCTCGCCGCCCCGGAGCGGATGTTCTCCGCCGACAATTACCACCCGTCGGCGGCCGGGTACCTCCTCGCGGCACAGACGATGCTTCCCGAGGTGCTCGCGGCGATCGGCGAATGGGGCGCGGGGCCACTGCCCGACCCGCCCGAGGTCTCGGAGTTCGCGGAGAACAACCGCCTCGTCGTGCGGTTGCGCCGACGGCTGGGATGGCCGGTCCGGCTGCGTCGCAGGCGGGCCGAGGTGGCGTTGGCCGAGCGTTAGCTCGGTGCCCCTCTCGATGGCGTAACGTCCGATCCGCCCACGCACCACCCACGAACTCCCGAGGAGCCTCGTCATGCCCGAAGCCGTCATCGTCTCCACCGCGCGCTCGCCCATCGGACGGGCGGTCAAGGGATCGCTCAAGGACCTGCGTCCCGACGACATGGCGGCACAGATGATCGAGGTCGCCCTGGGCAAGGTGCCCGAGCTCGACCGCGCCGACGTCGAGGACATCCATCTCGGGATCGGTCAGCCCGGCGGTGCCGGCGGTTTCAACATCGCCCGTGTCGTCGCCGTACAGCTCGGCCTCGACTCCGTGCCCGGTGTGACGGTCAACCGCTACTGCTCGTCGTCGCTGCAGACCACCCGGATGGCGTTGCACGCCATCAAGGCCGGCGAGGGTGATGTGTTCATCTCCGCCGGTGTGGAGAGCGTCTCGAGCTACGGAACCCTCGGCAACTCCGACGGGTGGCCGAACAGCAAGAACCCGATCTACGAAGAGGCCCAGGCCCGCACCGCCACGGCCGCACAGGGCGGCGGCCCCGCGTGGACCGACCCGCGTGCATCCGGCCTGATCCCCGACGTCTACATCCCGATGGGCCAGACCGCCGAGAACGTGGCGACGCTGACCGGCATCTCGCGTGAGGACCAGGACCGCTGGGGCGTCCAGAGTCAGAACCGCGCCGAGGCCGCGATCAACGCGGGCTTCTTCGAGCGTGAGATCGACCCGATCACCCTGCCCGACGGCACCGTCGTCTCCACCGACGACGGCCCGCGCGCGGGCACCAGCTACGAGAAGGTGTCGCAGCTCAAGCCCGTCTTCCGTCCCGACGGCACCATCACCGCCGGCAACGCGTGTCCGCTCAACGACGGCGCCGCGGCGCTGGTCATCATGAGTGACACCAAGGCCAAGGAGTTGGGCCTCACGCCCCTCGCGCGCATCGTCGCCACCGCGGCCACCGGTCTGTCGCCGGAGATCATGGGTCTCGGCCCCATCGAGGCGATCCGCAAGGTGCTGAAGATCGCCGGGAAGTCGATCTCCGACATCGACCTCGTGGAGATCAACGAGGCCTTCGCGATCCAGGTGCTGGGCTCGGCCGCCGAACTCGGCATCGACCACGACAAGCTCAACGTCTCCGGTGGGGCCATCGCCCTGGGCCACCCGTTCGGCATGACCGGTGCCCGCATCACCACCACGCTGATCAACAACCTGCGCACGCACGACAAGACCTTCGGTATCGAGTCGATGTGTGTCGGTGGCGGTCAGGGCATGGCGATGGTGCTCGAGCGCCTGAGCTGAACGCTCCTCCGACGCAAAGAACCCCGCACCCCCTCTCGAGGAGGTGCGGGGTTCTTCGTCAGCCGGTGACTAGTCGGAGTTGAAGTAGCTAAGCAGTCGCAGGATCTCGACGTACAGCCACACCAGGGTGACGGTGAGTCCGAGGGCGATGCCCCAGGCCGCCTTCTCCGGTGCGCCCGCGCGGATGAGGCGGTCGGCCGAGTCGAAGTCGACGAGGAAGCTGAACGCCGCCAGGCCGATGCAGACCAGCGAGAAGATGATGGCCAACGGGCCACCGTCGTAGAGACCCAGGCCCGATCCGCCGTTGAAGAACCCGACGACCAGGTTGCCGAGGATGAGGACGATGACGCCCATCATCGCGGCGAACAGCATGCGGGTGAAGCGCGGGGTGACGCGGATGGCGCCCGTCTTGTAGACGACGAGCATGCCCGCGAAGACGCCGAACGTGCCGAGGACGGCCTGACCGATGAGCACGCCCGCGGAGATGCCGCTGACCGCGTAGTTGGCGAACACGAACGAGATCGCACCGACGAACAGACCCTCGAGGACCGCGTAGGACAGCACGATCGCGGGGTTGTCCTGCTTGCGACCGAAGGTCGCGACCAGGACGAGCGCGAGGCCACCGAGCGCGCCGATCAGCAGCAGCGGCATCGCCAGGCCCTCGTTCTGGTGCACGAGGAAGTAGGAGATGATCGCCGACACGATCAGCACACCGAGGGTGCTGGCGGTCTTGGTGACGACGTCGTCGATGGTCAGTGAGCGGGCACCGACCGGCTGCCCGGGGCGGGCGTAGGGGTCGACCTGCTGGGGCTGGCCGGGCTGGCCGAACATGGCTCCCTGGCCGGCACCGGCCATCCCGGTCCCGAACCCGGCATAGCCACCCGCCTTCTGGTTGTCGCGGAGGACACCCCGCATCACCGGATTGCTACTTTCTCGCACCGTCTGGTCCCTTCGATTCGTCTGTCGTCCGTCGCCTGTGACCGTCTGGTCGAGCGACTCACCCGTTCAACGACCGAGGTCGTCGGTGAGTTCCGGATCGACTTTACTTCCTCTTGACCTTTGTCGCAGAAACCCGGGACGCCGTGGGCCGTGCCGCGCGGATCCGAGATGTGGACGTCGGGGTCCGCGCGCCCCGGGCGGCGGGCGGGCGGGCCGCGGACCGGGTGACGCCGCCGCGACGGGATGTCGCTTCCCCGGGGTCCCCCGTCGGACGCGGCGGCGCGGGGAGCCCGGGTTCGGCGAGACCGAACCGGTCGTGCAGGCGACGTAGCGGTGCCGGTGCCCACCAGTTGGCCCGACCGGCGAGCTTCATGATCGCCGGCAGCAGCAGCATGCGGACCAGAGTCGCGTCGACGAGGACGGCGATCATCAGTCCGAGGCCGAACATGCGCATGAACGACACCTGCGAGGCCACGATGCCCGCGAACACGATCGCCATCAGCACCGCGGCGGCCGTGACGACCCGGCCGGTGCGAGCGAGCCCGTATGCGACGGCGGTCTCACTGTCGGCCCGGGTGGCGCGGCCGGTGCGCAACCACTCCTCCCTGATCCGCGACAGCAGGAACACCTCGTAGTCCATCGACAGCCCGAAGGCGATGCAGAACATCACCACCGGCATCGTCGCCGCGAGGGTTCCGGTGACCGTCGTCCCGAGGCCGCCGAGGTGGCCGTCCTGGAAGATCCACACCATCGCACCGAAGGTCGCGCTCAGCGAGAGCACGTTGAGCACCAGGGCCTTCAGCGGCAGCAGGATCGAGCCGGTGAGCATGAACAGCAGCAGCACCGTCGTGATCGCGATGACACCCAGCACCAGCGGCAGTCGATCGACGATCGCGGCGACGTTGTCGACGTTCTGCTGCGCGAGACCGGTGAACAGCACGGGGGTGTCGGCGGGTCGCGGCACCGCGCGCAACGCATCGAGTTGTCGGGTGCCCGCCGAGGAGAACGGGTCGAGCGCGGTGGAGACGGTGAGGAACTGGCCGGCCGATCCGCTCGCCCCCGGGTCGCCGGAACCGTCCTTGCGGTTGTCGACATAGGTCGCGGCCGCGGTGGTCACCGACTCGACGTCGGCGACCTGTGACAGTCGCGCCGCGTAGGTC
The DNA here is from genome assembly GCF_053345315.1 of Williamsia sp. M5A3_1d. Classification (NCBI taxonomy): domain Bacteria; kingdom Bacillati; phylum Actinomycetota; class Actinomycetes; order Mycobacteriales; family Nocardiaceae; genus Williamsia; species Williamsia sp. M5A3_1d. The sequence goes on along the minus strand of NZ_JBKEZX010000001.1, from coordinate 1,348,272 downwards.
TCGATCGACGCGTTCGCCGCGGCATCGGTTCCCACCCGCGGCAGCACGGCGGTGACCGTGGACGAGGCGTTGGTCTGGAACGCCGTGCGCAGCTGTTGGCCCACCTGATAGGTCGATGCCGACGACGGCAGCACGCGTTCGTCGGGGAAGCCGAGCTTGATGCCGAGGAACGGCGCGCCGAGGAGCAGCAGGAGCGCGGTGATGATCAGTCCGGTCGCGACCGCGCGACCGAACACGAAGTGCGTGGTGCGGTAGAAGATCGACGTCTCGGGGGTACCCGGTGTCGGCGGGGGCCGCCGGAGCAACCGTCTCAAGGGGCGGCGGACGTCGCCGGCGTCGACACGGTCGCCGAGCATCGTGAGGATGGCCGGGGTGAGGACGAGGGCGGCGATCGCGGCGAGCGGGATCACCCCGAGACCGGCGTAGGCGAACGAGCGCAGGAAGTACATGGGGAAGATCGCCATGGCCGACAGCGCCAGCGCCACGGTGATCGCGGAGAAGATCACCGTGCGACCGGCGGTCATCATGGTGCGCAGCAGGGCTTGCGGGCGGTCGAACCCGTTGCCGATCTCCTCGCGGTAGCGGGTGATGATCAGCAGCGTGTAGTCGATCGCGAGCGCGAGACCCAGAGCCGTGGCCATGTTGAGCGCGAACACCGACACGTCGGTGAACGACGTCAGCACCCGCAGGATGGCGGCCGTCCCGATGATCGACACGATGCCGATCGCGATGGGGATGGCCGCCGCGACCAGCCCGCCGAACACGAGAACCAGCAGCGCGAAGCTGATGGGGATGGCGATCGCCTCGGCGATGGCGAGGTCGCGGGAGGTCTGGTCGTTGACCTGCCGGTAGGCCAGCGCCTCACCGCCCACGGTGACGGTGATGCCGGAGGTGTCGCGGAAACGGTCGGCGATCTCCTGGGCGTGGCGCGCACCGTCGCGTTCGCCGCCCAGCACCGAGAAGACGATCAGTCCGGTGCGGCCGTCGGTACTGCGCAACGAGGCACCGAAGTCCGGGTTCTGCCACAGCGACACGATCGGTTGCTGCACAAAGGAATCGGCGGAGAGGGATTTCGTGATGTCACCGGCGAGGTTGGTGGCCGTGGCGTCCGAGCCGATGTCGCCGTCGGCGGGCATCCGCAGGGCGATGATCACCTGGAGTCCGCCGCGACCGAACGCCTGTTCCAGAATCTGATCTGCACGGGCCGACTCCGAGGCCGGATCGCTGTACCCGCCCGCCGACAGGTGCGATGCGACGCCGACACCCAGCACGCCGCAGATGGCGACGAAGACGACCGCTATCGCGAGCACGACACGGGGTGCGGCCGTCACCCGACGGGTCGAACGGGCGAGCACGCTGATGGCCTCCGGCGAAGAGATGTGGGTCCGTGGTGCGGATTCGTCAACGTAGCAGCCGAGGCTGAGAGCGCCGCCGGGCGCGAGTCAGCGGCGGGCGACGCCGTCGCGCGTGAGGTGGTAGCCCCGTTCGAAGGCCAGCATCCGGTCGCGCTCGATGTCGTAGTAGAACCGCCGAAGCAGGGCGTCGCGCAGTTCCGGCGCCACCGTGCGGGTCAGTCGGAACAGTCGCGGCATCAACGGGGCGGGGACGTCGGCGACGAGACGGTCGAGCGCAGCGCCGTACATCGGCGCCATCCGCAGGTAATCGGGCCGGAACTCCTTGTAGTGACGGGTATCCCGGTAGTGGGCGTCGTACACCTCGGCCAACGCGCGGTGCATGTCCTCGTGCATGTGGGCCTGGGCGGCAGAGACCACCCCGGCCGCCATGTGTCGGAACCTGCGCCCGTCCCCGATCTCGTCGCACGCACCCCACGCCTCGCGCCACCGCGGCGGCACCGGACCGTTGGTGCGATAGCTGTGCAGCACCGACACATGCCGACGGTGGATCGCCGCCAGCAGGCGCAGCGCCCACTCCGGTTCGGCGAACGCATCGGTGTCGATGAGCCGCAGGAACTCCTCGGTGGTCAGCTCGACCATCCGGGCGAACCAGTACTTGGGATCGCCCTCGGCGGCGAGTTCGCCCGCGAGGTGTCGCTGATGCTCGAGTTGCCGCCCGGCCTCGGGGCGCAGCAGCATCGCCGTCGAGCGGCGCGGGCGTCGTCGCGAGGAGGGGCGGCCTCGATCGGATGTCGCCGGAAGCAACTTCGACTGGGCCGACAGGCCGGCGAGGGATCGTTCGAGTCCGCGTCGGACGCCCGGTTCCACGAGGGCCCCGAACTTCGAGACGAAGTCGACGTCGACGGTGTAGCGGACGGCGCACCCGTCGTCCGTGGGGTCGATGTCGATGCGGCAGTGGTAATTACGCAGCAGGGCGGGGCTCTTGTAGACGACGTAGTCGAAGCGATGCGGCTCGTCGGCCACGGTGACGACCTCGTGCACCGTGTTCCACACCGGGGTGCCGAGATTGACCTCGCGCATCGCACCGGGCCGGTCCATCCGATCGTCGCCGCCGGGGTCCTCCACGGTGGTCAGCACCGGCGACCACGTGTTCTTCTGGTTCGGATCGGTCAGCAGCTTCCACGCCTGCTCGGCGGAGCAGTCGAGGTCGGTGGCCATGTCGATGCGCGTCATCAGATGTCAGCGTTCCAACTGTTCGTATGTACGAGTGGTGGGGTGAATGGTGTCGCTCTCGACGATCGAAGTCAAGATGTGTCGGAACCCCGCGGCCGACCGCTCACGAACGACCCAACCCTGACACAGCAGCCCCCGGGCCGTCGACCGTTTCGGGGCGTTCGGTGTAGTTCACAAGCAACTGTCCGACCTGTCGCGATTCCCGCTGCGCGTCGATGAGATGCTGTGTGTCAGAAAACAGGTGGTTACCCACAGCAACGGCCCCTATAGCCCAATTGGCAGAGGCAGCGGACTTAAAATCCGCCCAGTGTCGGTTCGAGTCCGACTGGGGGCACAACATCGCCACATCTCCCCCAACGCCTGGTGCATTTGCCACGTGCGCCGCGGGATCAACGACAGCTCATCTACTGTCGAGGAAACGAAGCCGTCGCCGATCGGCGACGGCGACAGTCGACGAGGGGTCATGGCACAAGACTGGGCCGTGGTCGGACGCGAGAGCGAGATCTCCGCGGTCCGTGAGGTACTCGAGCGGGTAGACGTCCGAGGGATCGTGTTGTTCGGCGCTGCCGGGGTCGGGAAATCCTGCCTCGCCCGGGAGGTCGCCCGACGCGCCGGCACCGACGGATGGAGCGTACGCACCGTCTCGGCGACCAGCACGAGTCACGGCGTGCCACTGGGTGCGTTCGCGCGATGGACCGACGACCGCGCGACCACCCCCGCGGCGCTTGTGCGGCGGGTCGCTGAAGCCGTGATCGCCACCGTCGCAGCCCACCGGCTCCTGCTCGTCGTCGATGACGCACACCTGCTCGACGATCTGTCGGCACTGGTGGTGGAGCACCTCGTCAACTGTGGGGTCACCGTGTTGGTGACGGTGCGCTCCGGCGAACGTGCTCCGGCGGCGATCACCGCGCTCTGGAAGGAACGGCGGGTGGTTCGGCGCGAGGTGGACGTCCTGTCGTCGGAGGCCGTCGACGCAGCGCTGGAGTCCGCCTTCGGCGCGCCACCGGACCGGCACTGCGGGCAACGGTTCGCCGAGCTGGCGCAGGGCAACATGCTCTACGTGCGGCAGCTCGCCGACCAGGAGGCCGATGCCGGGAACCTCCGTGTCGCCGACGGCATGCTCCGTTGGGAGGGTCGCATCGAGGTGCGCGGGTCGTTGGCAGAGCTCGTCGACACCCACATCGGGGCCCTGGACGAGACGGTTCGCGACATCGTCGATCTCGTGGCCGTCTCCGAGCCCGTCGAATCACGCTGCGTCACAGCACTCACCGAACAGTCGGCGCTCGAAGAGGCCGAGCAACGCGGGCTGATCCGGATGGCCGACGGCCTCGTGTTCGTGGGACACCCGCTGCTCGCCGAGATCCGCCGCGAACGGTGCGGATCGGCGAAGCTGCGACGACTTCGAGGCCAGGTCGCCACCTCGATGGGTGAGAGCCGCAGTGCCGCAACGCTGGTGAAGCGTGGACTGTTGTGGATCGACTCCGACCTCGCCCCGGACCGAGAACTCCTGCTCGCGGCCGCCACCGCGGCGAACTCGATGCTGGACTTCGACATCGCCGACCGACTGTTCGCCGCGGCCGCCGAGGCGGGCAGCGGCGACGGGGCCTACGTCTCACGGGCGTTGTCGCTGTTCATGATGAGCGAGGGCGAATCCGCCGACGCCGTCCTCGCGCACGCCCCCGCGGTGGGCGACGTCGGGTCGGGCTTCATCAACGACGTGGTGATGCGCGCCTCCAATTCACTGTGGACCCTGCGGGCACCGCAGGAGGCCACGCGGATCGTCGACGACGCCCTGCGCGTCGAGACCGGCGAACGGCGCCAACAGCTGCTGGTGTTCCGGGCTGTCCAGTACGCACTGGCCGGGCGCGCCGACGCCGCGCTCGACATCCTCACCGACGTCGACACCGGTGCACTCGATTCGTTCGGCGGCGCGATGGTGGGCCTGACCGAGTGCATGGCGCACAGCGAGTTCGGACAGACCGACCGCGTCGTCTCGGCGGCGGCACGCGCGTCACACGCCATCGCGGCATCGGAGCAGGGCGCACACCTGCGGGGTCCGGTCACCGAGATCTACGCCTCCGGACTCGCGATGTCGGGCCGGGTACTCGATGCCGTCGAGGTGGCCACCCGGTTCCACCGCAGCCGGTACAGCCGCGCGGCGGCGATGCGCCCTGTCGCCGAACAGATCCTCGGGATGGCCCACTACGCCGCGGGTGATCTGACCGCAGCGCTCCGACATCTCCCGGCCCGGTTCGTTGCCACCGACTGGGCCGAACGCGGTTTTCTCACCGTCCACAGCTTCGCTCGATTCCACCTGCTGCGGGCTCAGGCGCTCGCGCGGACCGGAGACGTCGAGGGCGCTGCGCGCGCCCTCGACACCGCGCGTGAACTGCGGCATCCCGCGTATCAGTACTACGACTCGTCGGAGTTGATGGCGGAGGCCTGGATCGCCGCGGTGACCCTCCGCCTCGACGATGCCCGCGCCGCGGCGGCGGAGGCGGCTGCCACCGCACGCGCCCTGAACCAACCGGTCCGCGAGATCTGTTGCCTGCAGATCTCTGTCCAGTTCGACGACGTGACGGTCGTCGAACGCCTCGACGAGCTCGCCACCAGCATCGGCACGCCGCGTGCCCTCGCGGCCGCCCGTTACGCCGGCGCGCTCGCCGACGACGACGCCACCGGTCTGCTCGCGGCATCCGACGACCTCGAGACGATGGGCGACCGACTGGCCGCCGCCGACGCCGCGGCGCACGCGTCGGCCTCGCATCGACGCCGGGGGCGAGACGCCGACGGCGACAGCGCGTCGGCGCGAGCGCGACGACTCGCCGTCGAATGCGGCGGCGCGATCAGTCCGGCCCTGTCGACCATCGCCACAGGCGCCAGACCCCCACTGAGCCGCACCGAACGACAGATCGTCGGACTCGTCGCGCGCGACATGTCGAATCGGCAGATCGCAGAGTCGATGTCTCTGTCCATCCGCACCGTGGAAAGCCACATCTACCGCGCGGCACGGAAGGCCGGGGTCACCGGCCGCGCAGGGTTACGCGCTCTGGTCGAGAGCGAATAGGCCCCCGATCGGCCGTGTCGCACACGGCCGGAATGCATGGTGCCAGCAACTCTTTCGCCTGGGTGAGGACACCGCCGCACCGGATGTGCCAGGACGTCGAATACGGCACGACACGTGTCCACTACTGCATTCGACGGCCCTGACTACTGCAATATCCCCATGCCATCGGAGATCGACCGGTGTGCCGCAGAGGGTCGGTTACGTTCACGCAGTTACGCGCGACTCGGACCTGCGGTGCAGCTCGTCCCGCCGGGTGAGCGTGCATTCTCCAGGGAGTCCCGTGGCCGGCAAGCACCGCAAGAATCGTCAGAACACGCAGTTGCGCACCCGCGCGGATCACCGGGTGATCCCGGCGGCGAGTTGGGTGAGCGCCGGAGCCGTCACCGTCGGGCTGGGTGCCGCTCTCATGGTGGGCGCCGGTATCGCTGCGGCCGAGACCGCACCCGCAGACGGCGGGGCGACCACGTCGCCGTCGACCGGTGGCGCGGCGTCGGAGAAGGTGGCGCCGTCCACCGGCACCGCGACCCCCAACACCTCGAACACCGACACCTCGAACAGCGGCACCTCGACCACCACCGCCGAGACCCCCGGGCCGATGTCGCCGACGCAGGGGTCCCCGTCGGATTCGACCACCCCGCCGCCGACCGGACAGTCGGCCACGCCGTCGACGCCGGCCATCACTCCCACCGTCCCCGTGGACTCGGGCGCATCGACGCCCTCCACCGGCGGTGGTGACGGCGAGGCCGGCACACATGCCTCCACGCCGCTGACCGGGACCGTGCCCGGCGCGGGAGCGACCCCCGCCCCGCCGGTGGTCGCCGAACCGACCCCGCCGAGCACGACGCGCCCGGTCACACCGGCGACGTCGACCGCACCTCCCGCGAGCGCGACCAGGGCACCGGCGGCGTTGCTGTCAGCCAGCCAGCCGTCGGTGGCGTTCTCGGCGCCCGCGGGACCCGGCCTGTCACGGTCGATCTACACCTATGGCATCGGTCCCGCACTCGTCGCGCCCGCACTCGCTGAACCCGAAACAGCTATGGCACCAGGCGATCCGGGCGCACTCGTCGGATACATCGTCTCGCTGTTCATCAGCAACGGGACGGCCGCTCGTCCGAACGCCGGCCTTCTGATCGGCACCGGGTACAGCTTCACCGACGCCACGTGCACCGCCAGCACCTCGTGCACCGGCGGAAACGGTGGACTGCTGTTCGGTATCGGCGGCAACGGATTCCGCGGCGGGAACGGCGGAGGCGTCGGGTTCATCGGCAACGGCGGCGCCGGTGGCGCCGGTGAGGCCGGCATCAACAGCGGTGCCGGTGGCAGGGGCGGCAACGCCGGATTGCTGCTCGGAACCGGTGGTATCGGCGGCGCGGGTGCGGCCGGAACGCGAGGATCGAGCGGCACCAACGGTTCCGCCACCGGTACCTCGGGCACCAGCGGCACCGCGGGCGGCGCAGGCGGGGCAGGTGGTGCCGGCGGCAACGGCGGACTCCTGTTCGGTGGCGGCGGCGCCGGTGGCGCGGGCGGTGCCGGTGCCGACGGCGGGCGCGGGGGCAACGGTGTCGACGGCGCGTTTGCGACGACAGCGGGTGGGAACGGCCAGGACGGCGGCAACGGTGGTGACGGCGGCGCGGCCGGCGCAGGTGGCGTCGGCGGCGCGGGCGGCGGCTCGATCCTCGGGGTCGCCGGTGCAGATGGCCGCGGCGGCAACGCCGGAACCGGTGGCGACGCGGGGTCCGCCGGTTCGGGTGGAAACGGCGCGGTGGGCAACAGCACGACACCGAACGGCGGATCGGGTGGCAACGGTGGGAACACCGGTACGGCCGGAGCCGCTGCCCGTGGCGGCGCCGGGGGCGGACGTCACGCGGCCACGATGGCGGGAACCGACGGTGTGGCAGGAACGCCCGTCACCGGCGGCGGCAACGGCGGCACCGGCGGCGACGGCTTCTCCCCGCTCGCGCCGGGTGCGACACCCGGCAACGGTGGACGCGGCGGCAACGGTGGCAACCGGGGCAACGGCGGTGCGGGCGGCAACGGTGGCGGCGGCACCGCGGGAACCGACGGCACGGCCGGTCAGCTCCTGGTCCGCCTCGCGGGCAACGGCACCGCGGGTGTCGCGGGCGGCGCGGGCGGGGCCGGTGGGCTCGGCGGGTCGATCTCGGGTGACGGCGGCGACGGTGGTCGCGGCGGTGTCGGCGGACGGGGCGGCAACGGAGGCGCGGGAGCGACCGGGCTGGACGGGGCGATCGTGTCCGGGAACGGCGGCACCGGCCAGAACGGTGGCAACGGTGGTGCCGGCGGCGCGGGTGGCGCAGGTGGAGCCGCAGGCGGTGTCGCCACCGGCGGAACGGGTTCCGCGGGCACCGACGGCAACGGCGGCGCGGGTGGATCCGGCGGCGACGCCGGCACACCGGGCGACGGCGGCGACGGTGCGAGCTACTTCTTCGATCACGCCGCCGGAAACGGCGGCAACGGTGGCAACCCCGGCACTGCGGGAGTCGGCGGCGTCGGCGGCGCGGCCGGCGGCATCGCCGGTGGTTCGACCGGCGCGACCGGGAGCACCGGTGCGGCGGTGACGAGCGGCGGCAACGGCGGTCGCGGCGGCAACGGTGGCACCGCTCTGCTCGGCGGGGCCAACGGGACCAACGGCGCCGTCGGCAGGGACGGTTTCGACGGCGGTCAGGGTGGCAACGGCGGCGCGGTCGGCAACGGTGGCGCCGGCGGAAACGGTGGCAACGGCCGGATCGGCGCCAACGGCCAGAGCGCGGCGAGTGGCACGGGCGGGAACGGGACGACCGGTGCCGTCGGCGGCAACGGCGGGGCCGGCGGCGCGGGTGGTCTCGGCGGGTCGATCTCCGGCAACGGCGGGGCCGGCGGCGCCGGGGGCATCGGCGCGGCGGGCGGCAACGGCGGTTGGGGCGGCAACGGCAAGTCGGGAGGCCCTTTCCAGAGCGGCCAGCAGGGCGGTGCAGCCGCAACCGGCACGCAGGGCGGAGCGGGTGGCGCAGGCGGCGCCGGCGGCGCGGCCCAGGGATCGGGCGACGGCGGCCAGGGCGGCAACGCCGGGGCAGGCGGCGCCGGCGGACTCGGCGGCAACGGCGGCGCAGGCGGACAGAACGGCTCGCAGCCGCTGCCCGAAGGCAACCCGATCGGCTCCAATCCCAAGGCAGGAAACGCCGGCGTCGGTGGCGCCGGCGGGCGCGGAGGTTCCGGGGGAACCGGCGGTGTCGGCGGAGCGGCACTCGGTTCGGGCGAAGGCGGAGCCGGCGGCCTCGGCGGCGCAGCCGGTGCGGGTGCGGCCGGTGGCATCGGAGGGGTCGGCGGCGCCGACTTCGGGGTCTACGACACCAACGGCGGTTACGGCGGCAAGGGCGGCGCCGGTGGCGCAGGCGGATCGGCCGGACAAGGCGGTGCCGGTGGCATGACCATGGGCGCCGGGACCGGCGGAGCGGGAGGCGCCGGCGGGTCCGGTGCCTCAGGCGGCGTCGGTGGCGCCGGCGAGACCGGGGGACGCAGCAGCGAGTTCTCAGGGTCAGGTGCCGACGGCGGCGCGGGTGGCGCGGGATCGAAGGGTGGCGCCGGCGGCACCGGCGGCGCAGCTCTCGGTACCGGCTTCGGCGGTGCGGGCGGGATCGGCGGATTGGCCGGTACCGGCGGACGCGGCGGCAACGCGGGTAACGGCGCACCGCACTACAGTTCGGCGGGTTTCGGGACCGGCCAGGGCGGCGACGGTGGCGTCGGTGGCGCAGGCGGTCAGGGCGGCACGGGTGGCACCGGCGGTTCCGCGGTCGTCGGCCCCGCGGGTGCGGGCGGCGCCGGTGGCAACGGCAACTTCGGCGGCGCCGCGGGCAACGGTGGCAACGGCGGAACCGGCGGGTATGGCGGTGCCTTCGGCACGTCGTCGGGCACCGGCGGTGAGGGTGGTGACGGCGGAACCGGCGGGGCCGGTGGGCAGGGTGGATTCGGCGGGGTCGGCGGGGCCTCCGAGTTCGGCCCGGGCGGAGCCGGCGGCAAGGGCGGCAACGGGTCGAGCAGTGGCAACGGCGGCGCAGCAGGCCTCGGCGGACACGGCCACGTCTTCGCGCTCGATCCCGATCGCGCCAAGGACGGGCCCGCCGGGGTGAAGGGCTCGGTCGGCGAGACCGGTGAGCTCGGGTTCGGCGGCTCGGGTGGCGGGGGGACACCGCCGGGACCCGACGGCGCCAACGGTGCCGTCGGGTTCTCCCGGAGGTGACCGCCGACCTCCCCAGGTCGACCTCGACGCGGCAGGCCACGCACTTCATCTCCGGCCTGCCGCGGTCCGGCTCCACCCTGCTGTCGGCGTTGCTGCGTCAGAACCCCCGGTTCGAGGCCGGTATGTCCGGTCCCCTGGCGGGTCTGTTCGGTGCGCTGCTCGGTCAGATGAGCGCCCGCAACGAGTACTCGGTGTTCATCGACGACGCGCGGCGCGAACGGGTGCTGCGTGGCCTGTTCGACAGCTTCTACGCCGACACCGACGCCGAGGTCGTGTTCGACACCAACCGGGCCTGGTGCGCGTCGATGCCTGCGATCGCGCACCTGTTCCCCGACGCGAAGGTCATCGCCTGCGTCCGCGACCTCCCTTGGGTGATCGACAGCATCGAAAGGCTGGTGCAACGCAACGTGTTCAGCCCGTCGTCGATCTTCGACTACAGCGCAGGCGGGACGGTCTACACCCGCGCCAACGCCGTGGCTGCACAGGACGGCATGGTCGGCGGTCCGTTCGACGCCTTGAAGCAGGCATGTTTCGGCGCACAGCGCGACCGTCTGATACTCGTCCGCTATGAATCGCTGACCACCAATCCCGCAGCGACCCTGCGGGCGATCTACGACTTCATCGACGAGGAGCCGTTCGAGCACCACTTCGACGGCATCGACTACGACGTCACCGAGTTCGACCGTCGTGCCGGCACTCCCGGACTGCACACGGTCGGCCGGACCGTGCGGCCGTCCACCCGCGAGACCCTGCTGCCGCCGGATCTGTTCGCGCGCTTCGCCGACGACGCGTTCTGGCGCGACGAGGAACGACTACCCGAGGGCCTGCGCATCGTCTGATGCACCTGCGATGATCACGCGATGCAGATGAAGCTCGAACTCGTGGTCGTCCCGGTGTCCGACGTGGACCGGGCGAAGACCTTCTACGTCGAGACCCTCGGGTGCAACCCCGACGTCGACGTGTCGCCGGCACCCGGCGTCCGCGTGGTGCAGGTGACTCCCCCGGGCTCGGCGTGCTCGATCGGGATGGGTGAGGGAATCCCGGCCTACGACGAGATGGCGCCCGGAACGGTCAAAGCACTACACCTGGTGGTTAACGACATCGAGGCTGCGCGTAACGAACTCGCCGGTCGCGGCGTCGACATCGGCGAGATCGTCGACGTGGGCGGCGGCGTGCGCTACGCGGGCTTCGCCGACCCCGACGGCAACTCGCTCACCCTGCAGGAGATGGCCTGGCGCACCGGTGACGCCTACTGACGGGTTCGACAACCGTCATTGCTATATACCGATCGGTGTACTACCGTCGTCGCCATGACATCCAGCACCGTGTCGCTCTCGAGCCCATTGACCCTGCCCTGCGGGCAGGTGTTGCCGAACCGGATCATGAAATCGGCGCTCAGCGAGGGCCTCGGCACCGACGACCACTCCCCCGACGTGCGGCTCGAACGGCTCTACGCACGCTGGGGCGCCGGCGGCTACGGACTCCTCGTGACCGGCAACGTGATGGTCGATCGCCGCTTCCTCGGTGAGCCCGGCAACGTCGTGATCGAAGACGACCGCGACGCCGACGCACTGACCCGCTGGGCGAAGACCGCCAAGGACGGCGGCTCACCGATCTGGATGCAGCTCAATCACCCGGGACGGCAGGGCAATCCGATCACCACCGACGGCCGTACTGTCGCGCCGTCGGCGGTCGGGGTCACGATCCCCGGGATCCCCGCACCGCGGGAACTCACCGACGCCGAGATCCGCGACATCGTGGCGCGATTCGCCACGGCGGCCACGGTCGCCGAGGCCTCCGGTTTCGACGGGGTGCAGATCCACGCCGCGCACGGATACCTCGTCTCCCAGTTCCTCTCCCCGCTGTCGAACCTGCGCACCGACGTCTGGGGCGGCGACATCGACGATCGCGCCCGCTTCCTCATCGAGGTGGTCCGCGCGGTGAGAGCGGCCGTCGCGCCGGGTTTCGCGGTCGGCGTGAAACTGAATTCCGCAGACTTCCAGCGCGGCGGTTTCACCGAGGACGAGTCGCGCGCCGTCGTCGAGATGCTCTCGCGTGAATCGATCGATCTCATCGAGATCAGCGGCGGCAGTTACGAATCGCCGGCGATGATGGGCAAACCCACCACCGCGTCGGCGAGCACCCGTGCGCGCGAGGCGTACTTCCTGGAGTACGCGGCCACCGTGCGCGCGGCCGCGCCGTCGACACCGATCGCCGTCACCGGCGGATTCCGCAGCGAGACAGCGATGTCGGAGGCCATCGCCTCGAACGACTGCGATGTCGTCGGCCTCGGGCGACCGACCGCGGTGGTCCCCGACGCCGCCGACGACGTCATCTCGGGGCGCACACCGGTGCTCGATTCCGCCGACCTGTCGCTCCGTCTGCCGGCACGACTGCGCACATCGCCGAGCGTGAAGTCGATCGAGGGTGCTCTCGATCTGCAGTGGCACACCGATCAGCTGCACGCCATGGGTGCCGATCGCGACCCGGATCCGCAACGGCCGCTACGCAAGACGGCGGTCACCACGATCAAACGCAACGGCGTCGACGCGTTTCGGAGCAAGCGGGCGGTGTCGGCAGCGGCTGATCCCACGAAGGCTGATCCCGCCACCGCTGATCACACGAAGGCCGATCGCAGTGCGGCACTGCGCAAGTTCCGACGTGAGCGTCTGATCGGCCGGTACGTCGCGAACCCCGCCGTCCTGGCGTTGCGGAAACTCGGGGTCCGGACAGACCTGGCCACTGAACTGGAGACCACCGGCCGTACGACGGGTCTGCGCAGGCGGGTTCCCGTCGCCGCGTCGTTCGACGCCACCGGCGCGTGGGTCATCAGTCAGCACGGAGAGCGTTCGGGCTGGGGGCGCAACATCGCATCGGATCCGAGGGTGCGGATCATGCAGGGGTCGACCTGGAGGAGCGGTGAGGCGCACTTCCGACGTGACGACGATGTCTCGGCCCGCATCCGGACGTTCTCGCCCAACCCGATCCTGGCGTCGCTCAATGCCGCCGGGTTCCGCGCACTGCAGAGCGATCCGATCTCGGTCCGCATCACCTTCACCGACTGACGAGCGGAGGGATCAGCGGGATCGTTCACCGATCCTGCGACGGCTCCGAATGCGGGTACTCGCGCAGGTACTTGGTGCGGCGCACGCGGGCGATGTGCTCCTGCAGGGTGCGGTCGCCGCGGGCCCGAGCGCCCGCTCGCAGCGCGTAGATCGCCACGCCGTAGAGGATCACCCATGCCGCCAGCGCGATCGGCGCGAGCACGTCATGCTTGGTCGCGATACCCGCGATCCCCAGCGCGAGGGCTGCCGACCCCAGCATGAAGGCGACCCAGAGCACCCCGCCCCACCGTGACGCCTTGGTCAGTCGGGCCCGGCGTTCGCGGACGTCGTCGTCGGTTCCAGAACCGGTGGTCCTCGTTGCTCGGGGCGCCATGGTTCCTCCTCGGGTGTCGAAGTGTGTGACCGACGGATCGAAGGATCCGCCGGTACTGAACATAGCGTCCAACTTCTCCCCCGAGCCCCCTATTCCGTGGGTCGGTCACGTCTCGACGGCACCGCTCAACCGAATCCGTGGATCACCGCGGCCATGTCGTCGCCACCGTGGCCGGCGTCGGAGGCGGCCTCGAAGCGTTCCCCGATTGCCCGCATGACCTGCGAGTTCATGTCGCTTCCGTCCATCGCGTCGGCGATCAGCCCGGCGTCCTTGTGCGCGCCGTCGAGGCCGAACGAGGCCTCGAGCTCGCCCGTGATCATCGCCTCACCTTTGAGTTGTGCGTAACCACAGTCGAGGGGGCCGCCCTTGATGGATCCGAGGAACTGACGGGGATCGAGCCCGAGGTGCTGGGCGAGGCCGACGGCCTGAGCGGTCGCCGTGGTCACCGACAGCACCCACGAGTTCGCGACCAGTTTCAGCCGGTGGCCGTCACCGGCCTCGGTGCCGACCCACACGGTCTTGGCGCCGATCGCGTCGAACACCGGTTTCACCGTGTCGCGGATGTCCTCGGGCCCGCCTGCGAGCACGGTCAGCGAGCCGTTCTCGGCGGGCTTCCGGGTGCCCAGCACCGGGGCGTCGACGAAGGGCACCTCGTACTCCTCGGCCAGCGCGGCGAGGCGGCGGACACCGTCGAGCCCCACGGTGGAGGTCTGCACCCACGGGACGTCGTCGCCGAAGGACGGGAGCACCCGCTCGGCGATCTCGGCGACCGAATCGGCGTCGAAGAGCATCGTCACCACGATGTCAGCATCACGTACGGCCGATTCGGGGTCATCGGCCACCACCGCGCCGACCTCGGCGAGCGGCGCCGCCTTGTCTGCGCTGCGGTTCCACACGACGACGTCGAGTCCGTGCCGCAACATGCTGCGGGCCATCCCCGCCCCCATCAAGCCTGTGCCGAGCAATGCAACCGTGGTCATGCGCGTCCCTTCGTCGTCTGTCGTGTCGTCGGCGAGCCGATCGCGTGGTGACATCTGCCCGTGTCCATCCATGACAGCTGTCACTGGTCGGTCACTACTGCAGAGGCAACGGTGGTGAGCATGAGAAACTTCCTCCGCTCGCCGCTCCACAGCCCCGCCGTGGGTCTGTATCTCCTGGCACCGTTGGTCGCCGAGTTCTTCCTCGGCGACTTCCCCATCGTCATGCTCCCACTGCTGATCCCGTTGAGCCTCTGGTACGGCGGAGGCGTTCTGCTGATCCGCGAGGTCGTCCGCCGCCGCGGACTCGGCTGGAGGTCCATCCTCCTGCTGGGTCTGGCGTTCGCGATCGTCGAGGAGGGGCTGCTCACGATGTCGCTCTTCAACCCGGACTACGCCGATCAGCGGCTCCTCGATCGGGGTCATGTCGCCGCTCTCGGGATCGGGGTGCCGTGGACGATCTTCGTTCTCGCGCTCCACGTGGGCTGGAGTGTCGCCACACCGATCGCACTCATGGAGACCGCGCTGCCGGGGCGCCGCACCGAACCGTGGCTGAGCGGGCGCGCGCTGCGTGCCGTCGTCGCGATCACCGGGGTGGGCGCGGCCGTCGTGTTCGGCACCAACTATCCGGCCTATGGACATTTCCTCGCCTCGGCGCCGCAGCTGATCGTCTGCGTCGCCATCGCCGCGGTCCTCGTCGTCGTCGCGCTACGGCCGCACGCAACACCGGCCCGCGGTGGGTCGTCGACCAACCGGGCACCCCGGGCGGGTGTCGTGTTCGCCGTGACGATGGTGTGCGCGGGCGCGTTTCATCTCGCCATGCATGCGCCGACCACTGCGGCACGCCTCGTCATGGCCGGCGCGATCGCCACGCTGCTCGTCGCGATCGCCACGTGGTCGCGCCGCCCGGGATGGGATACGACGCACGTGTTCGCCGCCGCGGCGGGAATGCTGCTGACGTACTCCTGGCGGGCGTTCACCGCCGGGTACGGTTCCACCACAGCCGATCTGATGCTGTATCTGGTGAGTTACACCGTGTACGCCCTCGCCGCAGTGGCGATCCTCGCGGTGTGCCGCAGTCGGATGGCGGCGGCTCCGGCGGGGGTTCAGCTCTCGGTGTGATCCGACGCCGAGCTGTCGGTGGCGACGTCGGCGGGCTTGTCGTCCACCGGCAGCGGCCGCGCCACCGCCCACACGGCGAAGATCGCGGCGACGGCGACCATGATGAGACCGACCCACAGGTTGGCCCGGGTGCCGGCCTCGAGGTCGACGGTGTTGGCGTCGCCGGGTTGGTGCGAACTCACACCGAGAGCGCCGGGGATGATGCCGGCGACGACCAGCACGATGCCGTAGATGCCGATCAGCAACGCGATGATCATGCGTATGTCGAAGAGCCGGGCGAGGATTCGCATCTTCCGGCTGGTGCTCGGATGGGGTTGCGTGGTGATCATGGTGTGCTCCTCCAGGAGTGTCGAGACGCCGGTCGAGGTCAGTGGAAGGCGATGTTGAGGGCGATCACCATCACCAGTGCGACGCCCGCGAGCGGGACCGGTCGCCGGAACCACGGGTCGCCGGCGTCGGCCGGGTCGGTGAAGTGCGACGCCGGGGTCTCCGAGTACACCAACCCGACGAGTTCCTTCACCGGCTTCGCCGCGGTCATGGAACTCACCACGACGCTGACCACGATGTCGACGACGAAGGCCGCCGATGCGGCCACGAACGGCATGCCCTGGCCGGGCAGGTCGATGACGCCGGTCTCCGACAGCACGAAGACGAACACCGCCGAGAGCGTTCCGGCCACCAACCCCATCCATCCCGCGGTGGGCGTCATCCGTTTCCAGAACATGCCGAGCAGGAAGGTCGCGAAGAGCGGGGCGTTGAAGAACCCGAACAGGGTCTGCAGGTAGTCCATCAGGTTGGAGTAGCCCGACGCGATGAGCGCGGTGAAGATGGCGAGCACCGTTGCACCGACGGTCGCAAGACGACCCACGGTGATGTAGTAGCCGTCGGGCTTGTTCTTCACGATGTACTGCTGCCAGATGTCGTAGCTGAAGACGGTGTTGAACGCCGAGATGTTCGCCGCCATACCGGCCATGAACGAGGCGAGGAGGCCGGCCACGGCCACGCCCAACAGACCGTTGGGCAGGATGTCGCGGATCATCAGCAGCATCGCGTCGTTGTAGGTCACGTCAGCGGCATTGGGTCCGCTCTTGAGCGAGATCATGTCGCCGATCACCGCAGCACAGATCATGCCGGGGATCACCACCACGAACGGGATGAACATCTTGGGGATGGCGCCGATGATGGGTGCGCGCCGTGACGCCGACATCGAGTTCGACGCCATCGCGCGCTGCACCTCGACGAAGTTGGTGGTCCAGTACCCGAACGACAACACGAACCCGAGTCCGAACACGATGCCGATGACCGACCACACGGGGCTGTCGAAGCCGCTCAACGCATTACCGGGCCACGAAGACATCTGCTCGCCGATGCTCGCGGTGACCTTGCCGTCGGTGGTGGTGTCGACGATCTTTTCCTTCAGACCGTTCCACCCGCCCACCTTGATGAGCCCGAACACGGTGAGCGGCACCAGCGCGGCGAGGATGACGAAGAACTGCAGCACCTCGTTGTAGATTGCCGCCGAGAGTCCGCCGAGTGCGGTGTACGTCAACACGATCGCGGCCGCGACGATCAGCGACACCCACTGGCTCCACCCGAGGATGACGTTGACGATGGTGGCCAGTAGATACAGGTTGACGCCGGCGATGAGGACCTGGGCGACGGCGAAGCTGATCGCGTTCACGAGGTGGGCACCGGTGCCGAAGCGCCGTCGCATGAACTCGGGGACGCTGCGCACCTTCGAGCCGTAGTAGAAGGGCATCATCACGACGCCGAGGAACAGCATCGCCGGGATGGCGCCGATCCAGTAGTAGTGCATGGTCGCCAGTCCGATCTGGGCGCCGTTGGCCGACATGCCCATGATCTCGACCGCGCCGAGATTGGCCGAGACGAAGGCGATTCCGGTGACCCACGCCGGGAGCCGTCGACCGGAGAGGAAGAAGTCCAGACTCGAGGAGATCTGGCTGCGCGCCATGTAGCCGATCCCGAGGACGAACACGAAATACAGCGCGATCAGCACGTAATCCACTGCGCCGGCGTTGAGCCGGAGCACGGAGTCCGAGGCGACGTTCATTCGACAGCTCCTTCGATGCACGAACACCGGCTGCGTGAGCCAGGTCACTTCGTCCAACAACCTCACACATTTCCAAACAAATAGCAACAATCGCCATGTTTGATACTGTTCGGGTCTGTTCGCCGACCGAGGGAGACCGGATGCTCGCAGCGCAGCGACGTCGACGGATCCTCGACGTGCTCGAACGCGAGGGCACCGTGCGGGTGAGTGCGCTCGCCGACGAGCTCGGTGTGTCGGAGATGACCGTGCGACGCGATCTCGACGCCCTGGCCAGCGGCGCGGCACTGCACAAGGTGCACGGTGGCGCGGTCGCCCGCACCAATCGCGGCGAGGAGCCGTGGTCGGAAACCAAAGCAGCACAACAGCGCAGCGAGAAGCAGTCGATCGCGGTGGCGACGATGGACGTGATCGACGACGGGATGACGCTCGCGATCAGTGCGGGTACGACGACGCTCGAGGTGGCCCGCCGACTGCACGAGCGATCGTCGATCACCGTGGTCACCAACTCGATCTCGGTGTTCCAGGAACTGACCGATCCACACAACCGTCCCGGACGCGGCCCGGAGGTCTACCTCACCGGCGGCTCGCGCACCCCGTCGAACGCCCTGGTCGGCCCGATCGCCGAGGCGGCGCTGGCGGCGTTCCGGGTGGATCTCAGCATCCTCGGCGTCCACGGTCTCGATCGCGACGCCGGGCTCACCACCCCGAACATGGCCGAGGCGCAGACCAACCGGCGACTCATCGACATCGGCCACCGCCTCGTGGTGGTCGCCGACCACACCAAGTACCAGGAGGTGGGTGCGCACGTGATCGCCACACTCGACCGCATCGACACCCTCGTCGTCGACGACGGGCTGCCCGCGGCTGCACGCGACGATCTCGCCGACGTCATCGACGACGTCCGCGTTGCCGACACACGTGACGCCTCATGAGCGACGTCGCGATCCGCTCCGCCGATGCCGTCACCCACCTCGCCGACGGCCGTGATCTGCTGTTCTTCAGCCTCCCCGGGCGCGACCCGCGTCCCGTCGCCGATCTACGACCGCTCCCCGCACGCGACGGCCTCGAGTCGGAGATCCGCTACGACCGGGCCACCGGTCACTGGGTGGCGATCGCCGCCCTGCGCCAGGACCGCACCTACAAGCCACCGGCCGACCAGTGTCCGTTGTGCCCCTCGCCGACCGGGACCGACAGCGAGGTGCCAGCCCACGACTACGACGTCGCCGTGTTCGAGAACCGGTTCCCCAGTCTCTCCGGGGCAGTACCCGATTCGACCTTCGCACTACCCGCCGAGACGACCGAGAACCCCGTGGCCGCAGTGGGACACGGCCGATGCGAGGTGATCTGCTTCTCGAGCGATCACCAGGCCTCGTTCGCATCGCTCGACCACGCGCACGCGCGGCTGGTGGTCGACGCCTGGCGGAGTCGGACCGCCGCGCTCTCGGCGTCACCCGGGGTCGCCGAGGTGTTCTGTTTCGAGAACCGCGGTGAGGACATCGGCGTCACGCTGACCCACCCGCACGGCCAGATCTACGCCTACCCCTACCTCACGCCGCGAACCCGGTCGATGCTCGACCAGGCCGTACGCCATCGAACCGCGCACGACCGCAACCTGTTCGACGACATCCTCACCTCCGAGATCTCCGACGGGACCCGCATCGTCTCCCGTTCGGAGCACATGACCGCGTTCGTGCCGTTCGCCGCACGCTGGCCGGTGGAGGTGCACATCTACCCGCACCGTCGCGTCCGCGACCTCACCGAACTCGACGACGCCGAACTCGACGCCCTCACCGACACCTACCTGCAGATCCTGCGCACCTTCGACAGCCTGTACCCGACACCGCTGCCGTACATCGCTGCGGTGCACCAGTACTCGTCGGATCCGGCGCAGGCCGAGGGGTACCTGCACATCGAGTTGATGTCGGTGCGGCGTTCGGCGACCAAACTGAAGTTCCTCGCCGGGTCGGAGTCGGCGATGGACGCCTTCATCACCGACGTGACCCCCGAGTCGGTGGCGCAGCGCCTTCGTGACGTGATCGCCGAGGCCGGCGCATGACCGTGATCGCGTCGGCGCCCGGACGGGTGAACCTGCTCGGTGAACACACCGACTACAACCAGGGTTTCGCGCTCCCCATCGCCCTCACCGCGCGCACCGGGATCCACTACTCCCCCAACACCTCCGGCCGACTGGTGGTCGACGCCGACGGTCACGGACACCTGACGATCCCGGTCGGGGTGGCGCCCGGCGAGGTCGACGGGTGGGCCGCCTACGTCGCCGGCGTGGCGTGGTCGTTGGGCGTCGAGGGTCGGCCGGTGACGGGCGGACGCCTGCGCATCGTCAGCGACGTGCCCGTGGGGGCAGGACTCAGTTCGTCGGCTGCGCTGCAGTGTTCGCTCATCGGCGCCTTCACCGCGGACACCGGGGTGCCGGATCGACTCACCTGGGCTCGCATCGCCCAGCGCGCGGAGAACGATTTCGTGGGTGCCCCGACCGGACTGCTCGATCAGTTGGCCTCGCTGCACGGCGAGGCCGACCGGGCACTGCTGATCGATTTCGATTCGCTGACGGTGGATCCGGTCCCGTTCGATCCGACGACCGCGGGCGTGACCCTCGTCGTCATCGATTCGCACATCACCCACGGACACGCCGGTGGCGAATACGCCGCTCGTCGGGAGTCGTGTGAGCGGGCCGCCGCCGATCTCGGACTGCCGAATCTGCGCGCGGTGGCCCCGGGAGATCCCGACGACGTGCTGTCCGCGGTGCGCGACGATGTCGACCGCCGACGAGCACGCCACGTGCTGACCGAGAACGCCCGCGTCCTGCTCGCCTGCGCCCACCTGCGTGACGGCGACCTCGCCGCGTTCGGTGAGTTGATGGATGCTTCGCACGCCTCCATGCGCGACGACTTCGAGATCACCACTCCCGGAATCGATCTGATCGCGTCGACCGCCCGATCGGTCGGTGCGCTCGGCGCCCGGATGACCGGCGGCGGTTTCGGCGGGTGCGTGATCGCCCTCGTCGAGACCGCGCGCGTTGACACCCTGATCGCGTCGGTGATGGCTGCCGTGCAGAACGCGGGCGGACCTGTGCCGACCGCGTTCACCGCGCGCGCCGGTCGCGGGGCCTCGGTCGACCAGCTGCGCTGATCGCCGCGGCCGCGATCAGCTCCTCTCACGCGCCGACCGTTCGGCCGCGCGCGCGACGGCGGCCAGCATGTCGCGTCGAACCAATCCACTGGCCCACCGGATCAGCGTCCAGTAGACCGCGAATAGCCGTGTCGACACCGGGTCGGTGGAGTACCCCCGAGTTTCGGTGAACAGCGTTGTCGTGCCGTTGTTCTCCACGAGGCGGAAGTCGGTGAGCACTTTGGTCCAGCCGGGCTCGTCGAAAGCCGTGAACTCCTCGAGCGACTCGACGTCGTGTCGTGGCGGTCGGGGCTGCCAGGGCTTCATGATCGCCGCGCCTGTCGCGCTCCGTGGCTCATCGACCGCGAGCATCCGGACGGGACCGTTCGTGAAGAGGTTCCGTCCGCGCACGGCGGTGGCGCCGGGGTGGCGGAGTGCCATGAGCGCGGCGGTCGTCCGTAGCTGATCTGAGGTCAGTCCGGTGAGAGCAGACCAGACCTCGTGCGGCGGCGCTGACACATGTCGGCGGTGTGTCTCTCGGAAGTGATAGACGGGGATGAGCTGTTGCAGTGCGGTTGTCATCGTGCGTTCACTTCTCCAGATATGCAGTGAGCGACCGGACGGTCCGGACGGTCAGTTCACTCATCGACCGATCGTCGATGAGGTAGATCCACGCGAACAACATTCCGAGTACGAGGGCGTGGACATCGAGCGGATCGATACCGTCCCTCAGTTCGCCTCGGTCGCGCGCACGATCGATCACCGCGGCGACCAGCGCGCGCTCGGGTTCGATCATCGAGACGCGAAAGCGCTCAGCCGCAGCAGGATCAGACCGTAGATCGGCCAGCAACTCCGGCAGAGCCCCCCGGACCGCCGGCGCGCCGAGAACGTCGGCGATCCGCTCGACCAGAGCGACGACGTCGTCGCGGAGATTTCCCTGGTCGGCGGGTGCGCTGATTCCGGGCCCGTGGATGACCAGCGCGAACACCATCTCGGCTTTCGACGGCCACCGTCGATAGATCGCCGACTTCGCCACGCCCGCGCTCCGAGCGACGACGTCGACCGTCATGGCCCCGTATCCACGATCGGCCAGCGCCGACGCCACCGCATCGCCGACGGCGGAATCAACGGCCGCAGAACGTGGACGGCCACGAGTTCGAGTCATCCACTGAAGATATACGGTACCGCCAGTCCCGTAAAGAGATCGGTCGTCGGCGCAACGGACAGATCGTCGAGTTCGAGGGTCGGCGTTCACGACATCGGGGACACTGAGCGGGTGCATACACATGGATCGCGTCGTCGGGTCGTCGCCGGTGCCGCCGCCGTGCTCGCCATCGGTCTGACCGCCGCATGCGGCAGCGACTCGCCCGCATCCACCTCCTCGACCGACGGTCCGCCCGCGGTCACCGTGAGCGGTGTCGGGGAGGTCGAGGGTGCACCCGACACGCTGACCGCGCAGATCGGCGTCGAGACCCAGGCCGGCGACGTGACCGCCGCGATCGAGGCCTCCAACGCAGCGATCACCACCGTCACGAACGCCGTGGTGTCGGCGGGTGTCGCCCGGGCCGACGTGCAGACCCAGCAGGTGTCGATCACCCCGCAGTACGCCGGCGCCCTGCCCGGTGGGACCAACGCCATCTCCGGCTACCAGGCGACGAACACCCTGCGCGTCACGGTCCGCGACCTGGCGAAGGCCTCCACCGTTCTCGGCGACGCCGTCGCCGCGGGCGGCAACGCGGCCCGTCTGTCCGGGGTGTCGTTCCGGGTCGACGACAACTCGAAGCTGCTGTCCGACGCCAGGTCCCGCGCGTTCGCCGACGCGAAGACCCGCGCCCAGGAGTACGCGAAGCTCTCCGGCAGCGACCTCGGCAAGGTGCTGTCCATCAGCGAGAACGTCAGTGGGCAGGAGCAGTCGCCGACCGCCGACTCCGCCCGCAGCGCACAGAGCCTCGCGGTGCCCATCGAACCCGGTCAGCAGACGGTGAGTGTCTCGGTGAACGTGAAGTGGGCGCTGGACTGATCGTCGGGCGCACCCCGGTCGGGGCCGTCAGAGCCGGTCGAGGATGAGGTCGGTCTTGAGGATGTCGCCGTGGTAAAGCCACCCGTGGCCGTCGGCGATGGAGATCGCCTGCGACCGTAGGCTCGACGCCTGCGACTCGGTGGAGACGGTGAACGAGAACTCGATCACCGTCTGCGATCCCGATCCCGACGCCGCAGGAACCGTCAGCACTTCGATGCCGGGTTGGATGCCCTGCCACGACCCGCTGTAGACCTTCGTGGTCACCGGTCCGTGGGCCGAGGACTCCAAGAGCCGGTCGGTCCCCCAGTTCTTCGCCGTGGTGTCGTCGAGCTTGCCCGGGATGTTCGACACCAGCAGCGATCTCGCGGTCGACTCGGCGGGCAGTGTGGTCCCGGAGTACTTCGAGGCGCTCGACGACTTGTCGTTGCTGAAACTGAGCTCCTCCTGGGAGTAGCCCCAGTCGACCTGCGCGTCGTAGTTCGTGTCGGAGGAATCGAATCCGGCCGAATTCGCTGTGGTGAGTGCGGCGTTCACGTCGCCGTTCGTCACGTCGAAGCGCTTCTTGTAGTTCAGTTCGAGGTCTTTGCCGCTCTTGTGGCGCAGCCGCACGCTCCATCCCTGGCCCTTCAGTGCGCGCGACCCGGTGTCGAAGTACTCATACGAGCGCGTCGATGCGGTCGACGACAGTCCGAACGCCGACCGGACCGCCGACGTCGGCACACCCGAACCGTCGATCGCCGAGGCGAGGAAGTCGAGCTTGACCTCGTAGTCGGGAACGGCGTTCGCGTCGGCGTGAGCGGTTGCGGTGGCAGTCGCGAGCGAGGTGGCCAGTGACGCGGAGATGAGCAGGGCGCGCAGACGGTGACTGATCATGGCCGAGAACATAAGCCGCGCTCATGAACAGTCAGGTCTCGTCCCGACGCTCGCCGTTCACCGAATTCAGACTTCTCGGTCACCGTTCGCGCACCACCGCGGTGGACGCGGCGGAGTCTCTAGCATGGCGGCATGCGACGCATCGTGATCGCCGTGGCGATCATCGCCGTCGCGCTCCTCGTGGGTGGTTCGGTCACATCGACCTCGACCGACCTCGCCCCCAATCGACGCATCGCCGCGGTGTTCGTGGGCGACACCGACCGGCACACCTGCACCGCCGAGTCGATCCACTCCACCACCGGCGACCTGATGCTGACCGCCGCGCACTGCGTCTCGGCGATCACCGCACCACTGCACGTGGCACCCGGATACGCCGCGGGCCGAGAACCCTTCGGGATGTGGACGGTCACGGCGATCTACCTCGACCCGGCATGGATCTCGGGCCAGGACGACAACCACGACTTCGCGGTACTGCGCGTCGAACCACCGCCCGGCAAGCATCGACGCTCACTCGAGGCCACCACGGGTCGCGGGTACGGCCTCGCGCCGTTCCGTGACGGGGTCGGGGTCCGGGTGATCGGGTACGGCGCCGGCAGCGGGGACTCGCCGGTCGGATGCCGCGGGTCGACGCGGGTGGTCCGCGGGGCGCCGACCATCACGTGCCGCGGACTCGTCGACGGCACCAGCGGCTCGCCGTGGCTGGTGAAGAGGTCGGTCATCGGGATCGTCGGCGGCTTCCACCAGGGCGGATGCGTCAGCTTCATCTCGCACTCGCCGATACTCTCTGACGGCCTACCCGCGCTCATCGCCCGAGCGGAACGCAGAGGGCCGGGTGACACCCCGCCGTCGACGGTCCCGAACGATTGCTGACGTGACCGGCACGGCACAGTCGACGCGACTTTTCGGCACGCTCGGCGGGTCATCGGCACCACCCGCCGAACGTGCCGAAAGTCCCCGCCGAACGTGCCGAAAGTCCCCGCCGAACGTGCCGAAAGTCCCCGCCGAACGTGCCGACACTCAGTAGAGGTAGACGACCGCGTCGTCGCCGCCGGTGCAGGTGACCGTCGGGCCCTCTGCCGCGCACATCATCCGAATGGTCTCGCCGGTCTCGGGACTCGTCGCGGACACGGGTCGGGGCAGCTGCCCGGGCCGACCGCTGCGGGCGTAGGCGATCCGTACCTCCTCGGCGAAACCACAGCTCGTCGCCGAGCTCCCCACCGACGACGCCCGATACAGGCCGGTGCGCGCGTAGCGGACCGGACAGGGCGTGGATGCCCCGGGCGCCCCTGCCACCGTGGTGTCCGGCGAGCGGGAGGGCGCCGACCTCGATGGCCGCGACGAGGAGGACCCAGTGGACGACGGCGCCGATGACGCGGCCTGCGATGAACCGTCCGACGCCGTTGTGGTGGTGGTGACCGAGGTGGCGGGTGCGCCTGTGGGAAAGGTCCCGGCGGTGCTCGACCGTCCCAGCACCACGTAACCGATGACCGCCGCGAGAGCGATCACGAAGGCGACGGCGAGGATCGCGACCGCGATCAGCGCTCCGCGCGACGGGTCGGGACGCCGGGGCGGCTCGGGCACGTCGCTGGTCATGATTGCTGATCCTAAGGTGATCAGCCCGCGAACTGCCGTCTCTCAGTTCCCGTCGGTGCGCCAGGAACGCATGCCGAGGATGACCATGATCAGCTTGCGCTGCGTGCGCTCGAACAGTTCGCGGTCGGCTATCGGGTCGCGGCGATCGGTCTCGAGCAGCTCGGCGACGGCGTGCAGCATCACGTTCACGATGAGATCGGCGGCGAGTTCGAGATCCTCGGCGCCCCATCGGGCCATCTCGGGAACACGGGACAGATCGATCGCGAGTTCCTTCACGAACAACCGGAGCTCGGTGTCGATGGCACGCCGGATCTCGGCCACCCCGCCGTGTTGTTCGCGGACCAGGAAGCGGAACTGGGCCTCGTTGTCGCGTACCTGCTGCACCAGGATGGCCAGCGAACTCTGCGCGGTCGGGACCGCGTCGCGGGCGGCGAGATCGCGTCGCCCCTCGCGCAACATGGTCCGCAGCACGCGCATCGAGTCCTCGACGAGCGTCACCCCGAGGTCTTCCATCGAGGCGAAGTGGCGATAGAAGGCGGTGGGCACGATCCCGGCCGCCTTGGCCACCTCACGGAGGCTCAGGCTCGCGAAACTGCGATCGGCGACGAGGGCCAGCGTCTCGTCCAGCAGGGCCGACCGCGTACGTCCCTTACGCGCCGAGCGGCTCTCGGAGGCGTCGACCGCGGCGGCACGACCGCTCGAGCGGGTGCCAGCCGAGCGCGCTCCGGCGGACGTCCGAGATGTGGCGGACGCCCGCGACGAAGAGTGATCTCTGGGCCGCGACACCCGTCGAGTGTAGGCAGAAGCCCGTTTGTGATGGCCGTTACAGAGGCGCGCCCTTGACCGGTGGGTACCGCGGAGTGGCACACTGTCAGTGCACAAGTGTTCACCGAAACTTTTCGGCGGGCCGTTCCCAGCCACCATTCCACACCACCTGGAGGCATCGATGTTCGAACGCTTCCCCGCGTTGATCGGCTCCGTAGTCGAAGCCGCCCTCGCGCCCCACCCCGTCGACCGGTATCTCGAACTCGTCGACCCGATGATCACGTGGAGCGATCTGCGCGCGAAGGTCGTGGAGGTTCGCCGTCCCACCCCGCGGGCCGTCACCCTCGTGCTGGCTCCCACGCGGCAGTGGACCGGCTTCCGCGCAGGTCAGTACATCCAGCTGAGCACCGTCATCAACGGCGTACGGCACACCCGGTGCTTCTCACCGGCCAACGCCGAGAGTGGTCGTGAGGGTCGGGTGGAGCTCACCATCACCGCCCACGACGACGGCTTCGTCTCCAAGCATCTCCGGGATCACGCGAAGATCGGCGACGTGGTCGGTCTCACCCCCGCCACCGGTGACTTCGTGCTCCCCGAGCAGCGTCCGCGCAACGCGGTGTTCATCAGCGGCGGAAGTGGGATCACACCTGTTCTCTCGATGCTGCGCACGCTCGTCGCCGAGCGACACACCGGCCGGGTGACGTTCATCCACTACGCCGCCACGCACGATGACGTCGCCTACGGCGACGAGCTCATCGACCTCGACCGCCTCCACGACACGGTCGCGGTGCACACCATCCACACCCGCGAGTCGGTGGACGGTGCGCGGCACAGCGGTCATTTCGCCGACGAGCACCTGACCGACCTGGTGCCCGACCT
Organism: Williamsia sp. M5A3_1d; assembly: GCF_053345315.1. Classification (NCBI taxonomy): domain Bacteria; kingdom Bacillati; phylum Actinomycetota; class Actinomycetes; order Mycobacteriales; family Nocardiaceae; genus Williamsia; species Williamsia sp. M5A3_1d. The sequence goes on along the minus strand of NZ_JBKEZX010000001.1, from coordinate 1,321,519 downwards.
CGACGACGCCGAGGTGTTCGTTTGCGGGCCCGCGGGACTGATGGACGCGGTGCGCGAGTTCTTCGACGCACGCGGCCAGGGGGATCGGGTACACAGCGAGGCGTTCACCGCGCCGGCATCGTTCGCCCCCGATCCCGACGAGCCGGTGAGCGGCACGCTGCGCTTCGCGTCGTCGAAGACCGAGGCCGACAACGACGGCCGCACCATTCTCGAACAGGCCGAGGCCGCGGGGCTCACCCCGGAGTTCGGTTGCCGCATGGGGATCTGCTTCTCCTGCACCGCACCGAAGAAGTCGGGATGCACGCGCAACGTGCTCACCGGCGAGACAGACACCGAATCCGACAAGCACATCCAACTCTGTATCTCCGCGCCGGTCGGCGACGTCGAGATCGACATCTGAGAGAGGACGACAGCAATGACGATCATGCAACTGCCCACACACATCGAGAACGACACCTCGGACACCGAGGTCAACGACCCGAACCAGTTGGTGCTGAGCTACGAGCAGGTCGAGGAACTCGGACGCGACCTCGACGAGCTGCGCGCGCGGATCGTCGCCGACCTCGGCGAGCGCGACCGCGAGTACATCTACAAGATCATCAAGGCGCAGCGTGGATTCGAGGTCGCCGGTCGCGGCCTGGCCTACCTCGGCTGGTTCCCCCCGGCCTGGATCGCCGGCGTCGCCGCGCTGAGCGTGTCGAAGATCCTCGACAACATGGAGATCGGCCACAACGTCATGCACGGCCAGTACGACTGGATGCGTGAGCCGTCGCTGAACTCGCGCGAGTTCGAGTGGGACACGGTGTGCCCGTCGGACCAGTGGCGGCACAGCCACAACTACATGCACCACACCTTCACCAACATCCTCGGTGAGGACCGCGACATCGGCTACGGCATCCTCCGCATGGACCGTGACCAGAAGTGGAACCCCTACTACCTCGGCAACCTCGCCTACGCGACCGCACTCATGGTCGGCTTCGAGTGGGGCGTCATGCTCCACGATCTCGAGGTCGAGAACATCGTGGCCGGCAAGCGCAAGTGGACCGACATCAAGGGTCTGGTCAAGGGCATGTGGCGCAAGGCGGGCAAGCAGGTCGTCAAGGACTACGTTGTCTACCCGGCACTGACCGGTCCGCTGTTCCCGCTGACGCTCGCCGGCAACGTGAGCGCCAACCTGATCCGCAACCTGTGGACGTTCTCCATCATCTTCTGCGGGCACTTCCCGTCGGGGGTGCAGACGTTCACCCCCGAGGAATGCGAGAACGAGACCAAGGGGCAGTGGTACCTGCGGCAGATGCTCGGCTCGGCCAACATCACCGGTAGCCCGCTCTTCCACATCATGAGCGGGAACCTCTCGCACCAGATCGAGCACCACCTGTTCCCCGACATCCCGGCCAACCGCTACCCCGAGATGGCACCCGAGGTGCAGGCGATCTGCGAGAAGTACGGATTGCCCTACAACACAGGATCTTTCAGCCACCAGATCGGGTCGACCTGGAAGAAGATCGCGAAGCTGTCGCTGCCCAATTCGATGGTCTCCGACGACGTCGAGTTCAGTGTTAAGGTCGACCGCGAGAAGAAGGACGTGGCCTGAGGGCGCACGTCAGAGGGACGACGTGAGGAGGCGGTGACATGGTCGGACGGTTCGAACGCAACAAGGACCTGCTGCAGACCGCCGTCGAATCCACCGCCACCCACGTCGGCCGTATAGCCACCATCATCACCGGCGCCGTCGTCGAGATCACCCGGGAGATCGGGGATCTCGTCGCCGACGGTGTCGAGATGCGCGAGTCGGCCAAGAAGGCCGAGATCGACGAGGGCGACCTGCCCGAGATCGACTCGCCCATCGACCCCGAGGACCATCCCGGTCGCGAGTTCTGGGCCAAGCGCGAGAAGAACTGACCGGGCAATTGTCCGACCTGCTCGGTACCCTCTGCGGGTGAACACAGACCTGATCGGACCCGGGCGATGACCCGGTTGCGCGGACTGGCCATCGCGGTCCTCACCTTCGCGATGTTCATGGATCTGATGGACGTCACCATCGTGAACGTCGCCCTGCCCGCCATCCGCGACGACCTCGATGCATCTCCGTCGCAACTCGAGTGGCTCATCGGTGGCTACGTCTTGGCGTTCGCCGGCGTGCTCATCACCGCCGGCCGACTCGGCGACCGATACGGCCGTCAACGGATCTTCCTGCTCGGCATCGCGGGCTTCACCCTCGCGTCCCTCACCGCCTCGCTCGCCCAGAACGGCGAGACCCTCGTCGGCTCCCGGGTCGGGCAGGGTCTGTTCGCGGGGCTGATGGTCCCGCAGGTGCTCGCCAGCGTCCAGGCGTTGTACAAGCCGCGCGAGCGGGCGCCCATCTTCGCGATCATCGGCGTCATCACCGCACTGGCCGCGGTGATCGGCCCCGTGCTCGGCGGGTGGTTGGTCACCAGCAACCCGTTCGGCGGCGGGTGGCGGGCCATCTTCTTCATCAACGTCCCCGTCGGCGTCATCATCGCCGTCGCCGCGATCGCCTTCGTCCCGAACACCAAGTCGGAGCGTCCATCCCCGCTCGATCCGCTGGGCGTGCTCCTCGCCGTCGGAGGCATCCTGCTGCTCGTCTACCCGTTGGTCGAGGGTCGTCAGCTCGGGTGGCCCGCGTGGTCGTTCGTACTGATGGCGCTGTCACCGGTCGCGCTGTTGCTCTTCGTCCTCAACGAACGCCGTCACGACGCCGACGGCGCCATGATGCCGCTGCGACTGTTCACCGACCGCGGGTTCACCGGTGGCATCGCGATCCAGTTCCTGTTCCAGGGTTCGATCACCTCGTTCTTCCTCATCCTCGCCCTCTACGTCCAGACCGGTCTCGGGTTCTCCGCCATCGCATCCGGTGCACTCACCCTGCCGTTCAGTCTCGGGGCGATGCTCGCCGCCGGTGTCGCGGCCGCGCTCGTCTCCAGGCTCGGCCGGATCCTCCCCGCGGTCGGCGGGGTGCTCATCACGATCGGCACCGCCTGGACCATCCAGGTGTTGCGCAGCGAGGGCACCTCGTACTCGGCGTGGGACTCGGTGATCCCGATGGCGATCGCCGGGATCGGGCTCACCGTGATGCTGGTGCCCCTGCTCGACATCGCCCTGGCCACGGTCGACACCCGTGACTCCGGCGCGGCCTCCGGTGTCCTCGGCACGTTCCAGCAGGTGGGTGGCGCACTCGGCGTCGCGGTCACCGGCGTCATCTTCTTCGATGCCGCGGGCCGCTACAGCCAGCCCGAGCTGCTGCACGCCCTGAGTCTCGCCGCGTTCGTCCCGATCATCGGCTACGCTCTGGCCGCGGCATCAGCGGCGCTGCTCCCCCGTCTCGACGTGGTGAAGGAACACCTGGCGGCAATCGAGAGCGAGGACGCCGAACCGGCGACCGTCTGACACTGCCCGCATTCATTCCCACCGCCGGACATCGGCTCAGCGTGGCGCCAACGATTGCCCGGCGTGGGCAGTCGCATTACTGTCGGCGTCGTGTCGAACCAGACTGTCCCCACCGCGCGCCGGCGTCCCGCCGCGTTGACGTTCCCGAACCCGGTCAACGAGTACGCCGCGCGATCCACGGCGGCGCTGGTGGTGGTGCTGGCCATCGTGACGATCGCGGTCGACCACCCGGTGCTCTACGCCGTGCTCGCGGCCGGATTCCTGCTCCGTGTGATCTCCGGTCCCACCCTGTCCCCGTTCGGACAGCTCTCGGTCCGCGTGATCGTGCCCCGACTCGGCCTCACCAAGATGGTCCCCGGCCCGCCCAAGCGCTTCGCCCAGGCGATCGGACTCACCATCACCGGCGTCGCCCTCGTCCTGAGTCTGCTCGGATTCGGCCTGGCCGCCCAGATCACGGTCGGACTCGTCGTGATCGCCGCACTACTCGAGTCGGCGGCCGGGATCTGCCTGGGATGCATCATCTTCGGCTTCCTGCAGCGCCGCGGCGTCATCCCCGAGAGCGTGTGCGAGGCCTGCAACAACATCTCGCTGCGCTCGCCCGCCTGACACCCACTCCGCGGTCGTCAGGAGATCGAGAGCGCGATCCCGTCGAGGATGTCGTGCTCACTCACCACGAGTTCGGTGACACCCGCACGATCGGCGAGCACCCGCGCGAGTTCCAGCGTCACCAGCGAGCCCCCGCCGATCACGTCGACACGGCCCGGGTGCATCGGCCCCAGCGCGGCGCGGTCGGCGCGGGTCATCGAGACCAGTCGCTCGCACACACCCACCAGATCGGTGAGCGGAATCCGTGACCGGTGGATCCGCTCGGCGTCGTAGGTCTGTAGTCCGAGCGCGAGCGCCGCAAGTGTCGTCATCGTGCCTGCCACCCCCACCCAGGTGCGCGCCTGTTCCACCGGCACCACGGCGAAGGCGCGCGCGAGTTCCGTGGCCGCGACATCGCGGGCTCGCGTGATCTCGTCGGCGGTCGGCGGATCGGAGTGCAGCACCCGTTCGGTGAGCCGCACGCACCCGATGTTCGTCGAAAACGCCCCCGACACCCCGGTACCGGCCTCACCCAAAACCACCTCGGTCGAGCCACCGCCGAGATCGGTCACCACGAACGGGCCCTGCGCCGGGTCGAACTCGCCGACTGCGCCGGCGAACGACAGCCGCGCCTCCTCGTCGCCGGTGATGACCTCGGCCACCGCACCGTCGGACACCCGGCCGAGAAGATCGCGGGTCATGGCGAAGAACTCGTCCCGGTTGCCTGCGTCGCGGGTCGCCGAGGTGGCGACCATCCGCACCGCCGTGACGTCGTACGCCTCCATCACCGCCACGTAGTCGGCCAACGCCGCCCGGGTACGTGCGAGGGCTCCGGTCGTGAACTCGCCCGTGGCATCGACACCCTCGCCGAGCCGCACCACCCGCATCTCGCGGTGGACATCGACCAGTCCCCCAGCGCCTGCTGTGTCGTCGCCGTCGGTGGCGATCAACAGTCGGATCGAGTTGGTCCCGCAGTCGACGGCGGCGACGGTGCTCATGACAAACCCTCCACATCCAGGTCGGGGAAATCTGCGGCCCGGGGCCAGTCGGCAGGCAACGCCGTTCCGCGCAGCGATGATTCGGCTGCGAGCGCCACCGCCTCGTCACCGAGCGGGTTCGCCCCCGGCCCCTTGGCCAGCGAGTGCGCGATGAGCACGTGCAGGCATTTCACACGGTCGGGCATACCGCCACCGGTGAAATCGGTTCCCAGCGACTCGATCTCGTCGCGTTCGGCGAGGTACGCGAGGTGAGCCTCGCGATACCGGGCCGCGAGCGCGGCGTCGGTGAGCAGCCGCTGCGACATCGACCGCATCACCCCGGCCGATTCCAGTCGACTCGCCTCGGCGGTCAGCCGCGGATCGGTCAGATAGAACAACGTGGGGAACGGCGTGCCGTCGGGGAGCCGTGGCGCGGTCTTGACCACCGCCGGCGCACCGTCGGGGGTGCGGTAGCTGATCTCGAGCACGCCGCGCGGCTCGCGACCGAGCTGCTCGGCGACCGCGGCCAGATCCTCCGGCGAAGGCTGATGGTGGGCCTGGTCGGTCACTCCCGGGCTGTCCTCACCGTTGCGCCGGCGTGGACACCGAATCCAGGAGATTGGTGTACCAGGCGTTTCCGGCCAAGCGCTCGGCCCGCTTCTCCTCGTCGGATTTCGCGGGCGGTATCGGGAACTGCATCACGACGGCTTTGTCACCGGGCATCACGAACTGCAGCCGATCGCGGGCCTGGGCCTGGATGTATGCGGGATCGCTCTGCTCGTCGACCTTCGACTGCAGTTCGGAGACCTCGGTCCGCAGCGAGGAGTTGGCGCCGGCGAGCTGGTCGGCTTCCGACTGCTGCGAGAAATAGGTCCGCAGCGGCACCGCGAGTGTCAACGCGACCACGCTGACCACCATCGCGAGGATCACGGCACGTTTTGGACTCATGCCGCGCACGAGACGTCGACGTGGGCGATCGGCGGCGACCGTGGAACCGACGTCGCGACCCACAGGGGTGGCGGTCGCCTCGTCGATGTCGTCGTCGATCGACGCCGCGGTGTCGAGGGGATCCGAGATCTCGGCGCGACGCGACTCGACGCGCGCCCGATCCGAGCGCGAGCCGCCGGCGCGACGACCGTCGGCACGACGTGTCGGGGTGGGGCGCGCAGAACCGCGCCCCCGCCCCCGTCGATCGTTGCGCCCTGTCATCGGTCGTACGCCGTCACGGTCCGGGTCCTCCTGCTCAGCCCTCGAACGAGAAGCGCGGGAACGCCAGATCGCCTGCGTAGCGGGCGGCGTCGCCCAGGCCCTCCTCGATGCGGAGAAGCTGGTTGTACTTCGCAACGCGCTCGCTGCGCGCCGGTGCACCGGTCTTGATCTGGCCGCAGCTGCACGCCACGGCGAGGTCGGCGATGGTGGTGTCCTCGGTCTCGCCCGACCGGTGGCTCATCATCGTCTTGTAGCCGTTGTTGTGGGCGAGCGCGACGGCATCGAGGGTCTCGGTGAGCGTGCCGATCTGGTTCACCTTCACCAGCAACGCGTTCGCGGCACCCTTGTTGATGCCGTCCTCGAGGCGTTCGGGATTGGTCACGAACAGGTCGTCGCCGACCAGCTGCACCTTGTCGCCGATGGACTCCGTCAGCGACACCCATCCGTCCCAGTCGTTCTCGTCGAGCGGGTCCTCGATGGAGACGAGCGGGTACGACGCGACGAGCTCGGCGTAGAAGGCCGACATCTCGGCGGCCGACTTGGTCTCCTTCTCGAAGGCGTAACCGGTTCCCGCGGTGTAGAACTCGGTCGCGGCGACATCGAGCGCGAGCGCGATGTCGCGGCCGGGGGTCAAACCGGTCTTGCCGATGGCCTCGACGATGAGGTCGAGCGCGGCCTTGGTGCCGGCGAGGTCGGGGGCGAAGCCGCCCTCGTCACCCAGACCGGTCGACAGGCCCTTGTCCTTCAGCACCGACTTCAGCGCGTGGTAGACCTCGGCGCCCCAGCGGAGCGCCTCCTTGAACGTCGGCGCGCCGACGGGGGCGATCATGAACTCCTGCACGTCGACACCGCTGTCGGCGTGCGCGCCTCCGTTGATGATGTTCATCATCGGCACCGGGAGGATGTGGGCGTTCGGGCCACCGACGTAGCGGAACAGCGGGAGGCCGGCCGATTCGGCGGCACCCTTGGCGACCGCGAGCGACACACCGAGCAGGGCGTTGGCGCCGAGGCGCGACTTGTCGGCCGTGCCGTCGAGATCGAGCAGGGCCTGATCGACGACGCGCTGATCGTCGGCCTCGATACCGATGACGGCGGGGGCGATCTCGCCCAGGACGGACTCGACGGCCTTGGTGACACCCTTGCCGCCGTAGCGATCGCCGCCGTCGCGGAGTTCGACGGCCTCGTGCTCACCGGTGGAGGCGCCCGAGGGCACCGCGGCGCGGGTGAAGGTCCCGTCGTCGAGGACCACCTCGACCTCGACGGTCGGATTCCCCCGGGAGTCGAGGATCTCTCGCGCTCCCACCTGATCGATCGTGGCCACGTGGCGCCCCTTCGTCGTCGCTCGACGGCGTCGGCGAGACCGGGTGCCGGTCGCCGAACGCCATGTTCGGCTCAAAGACTAATGCCAACGACCCCGTCGACCGGCGTCTGACTCGCCCGCACCGGCGACCGACCCTGCAACCGACGTCCGCACGGGTGGCTAGAAGGCGACGTCCACCGAGTAGGCATTGGCGTGATCGCGGACGTCGAGCACGTACTTCATCGAGTTGTTGTAGACCATGACCGCCTTCTCCCAGCCCTGCGGAGTGGTCAGGTCTCCGCCGGAGACGCACAGGTACCGCGCCGCCGACAATGCGGCGTCGTCGATGTTGTCCGGGCTGGCCACACCGTCGCCGTTCGCATCGACGCCGTAGCGCTTCCACGTCTCGGGGATGAACTGGAACGGCCCCATCGCCCGGTCGAGGGTGCTGTCGCCGTCCAGCGTGCCGCCGTCGGTGTCGGCGATCTTCGCGTTGCCCGCGGTCCCGTCGAGCAGCACCCCACGGATCGGCGGACGGACGTCGCCATTGGCCGCCACCCGGGATCCGCGATAGGTGCCGTGCTTGCTCTCCACCCCGGCCACCCCCGCCAGAGTCGTCCAGGCCAGACCACATTCGGGGTGCTGCTGCCGTTGGATCTCCGCAGCGTTGCCGTAGGCCTCCATCGAGGTCAGCGGGATGCCGGTCGAGGAGGCGATGGGTCGCGCCCAGGCCTCGAGACGATCGGCCGTACGCCCGGGGGCGTTGATGTCGAGATAGGGCACGGCCGCACCCGGGCCGGGTGGGACACCCTCGGGGATCGGCGCCGATGTGCGTCCCGGGAGATCGATGCAGGCCGTCGCGGTGAGTGCCACCGCGGTCGCCAGCACGGCCGCGGCCACACCGCGCCGTCGAGACGTGCGCACGTCGATCCCCTTTCCGTTCATCGGTTCAGGATCTCAACTGCCCGGGATCATTTATCGTTCCCACGCCGGGCGGGGTACTCTCCACAAGTTAGCCTTACCGAACGTTGCGAAGCCTAAGCTCGCCGTTGCGGTCACCCAGCCCCGAAGGATCGCGCCGAATGAATTCCCCCTCCGTGGTGACCCAGTTGTTCGGTAGTGGACTGATCGGCGTGCGCGAGGGGCTCGAGACCGGCATCGTCGTGATGATCCTGGTCGCGTTCCTTGTCAAATCCGACCGGCGCGATGCGCTGCGGTGGGTGTGGATCGGCGTCGCGGCCGCCGTGGCGATGGTGTTCGCGGTCTTCGCGGGCATCCACTACGGCACGTCCACCATCTCCGGACTCGCCGCCGAGGCGGTGGCCGGGGTCGCCTCACTCGTCGCGGTCGTGATCGTCACCCTCATGGTGCTGTGGATGCGCGGTGCCGCCGCGCACATCTCGGGTGATCTCAAAGCCGGGATGGGCCGCGCCCTCGAACTCGGCGCGCCCGCCGTGCTGGCGTTGGCGTTCCTCGCCGTCGGCCGCGAGGGCATCGAGACCGCACTGCTGATGGTCGGCTACGCCGAGAACACCTCCGGCAGCAGTTGGCCGCTGGTGGGGCTGCTCATCGGCGTGCTCATCGCGGTCGGCATCACCATCGGCCTCTATTTCGGCACCGTGAAGATCAACCTGCAGAAGTTCTTCACCTACACCGGCGCATTCCTCATCGTGGTCGCGGCCGGGATCCTGGCCTACGGGATCCATGCCGTACAGACCGTCGGCTGGCTGCCCGGACTGAACGACCGCGCATTCGACATCTCCTCGGTGTACGACCAGTCGTCCTGGTACGGAACGCTTCTCGGAGGCATCTTCAACTTCACCCCGGAGCCCTCGGTGCTCCAGGTCGTCGCGTGGGTCGTCTACCTCGCCGTCGTGATGACCCTGTTCTTCCGCCCGCGTCGCAGCACCGGCCAGACCACGGCCGCCGCACCCACCGCACGTATCGAGACCCCGGCGTGAGCCGGATGCTGAAAGGGAACCCGGTGACATCCAGGCTCAAGAAGACCACCGCCGCATGCGCGGTGTTGGCGACACCACTGCTCCTCGTCGCCTGCACCGAGAAGGCGACGTCGTCGGAGAAGACGATCGCCGTCACCTCCACCGACACCTCGTGCGACCTGTCGACGTCGGACGCGCAGACCGGCAACGTCGACTTCACCGTGAACAACAACGGCGACAAGGTCACCGAGTTCTACGTCTACGGCAACAACAACCGCGTGCTCGGCGAGGTCGAGAACATCGGCCCCGGCCTCACCGGCCGACTCACCGTCGAGATCGTCGACCCCGCCACCTACCAGGTCGCGTGCAAGCCGGGCATGGTCGGCGACGGCATCCGCAAGGACCTCACCGTCTCCGGTGAGAAGAAGGAACGCTCGCAGGCACCGGCCAGCGTCGAGTCCGCGAAGCAGACCTATCTCACCTACGTGCGGGGCCAACTCAGCGGTCTGCAGGCGCAGACGAAGTCGTTCACCGACGCGATCATCGCCGGCGACCTCGACGCCGCCCGCGCCCAGTTCGGACTCACCCGCACCTTCTACGAGCGCATCGAGCCCGTCGCCGAGTCGTTCCCCGACCTCGACCCCGCGATCGACATGCGCTGGGACGACACCGCCGACGGCAGCGAGCCGTTCACCGGTTTCCATCGTCTCGAGCGTTTCCTCTGGCCGCCGAAGCAGTCCGATGTCGGCGAGCAGGGCAGCGACGTCGCCGCCGCGGATCTCGCGAACGCACAGAAGACCGACACCAAGCCCGAGATCGACAAGGTCGCCGCGCAGCTGAACACCGATGTGGGACGTCTGGTGACCGAGGTCGCCAAGCCCGACTTCACCTTCGAGACACAGTCGTTCGTGAAGGGACCGCAGGCGCTCGTCGACGAGATCGCGGCCACCAAGGTCGGCGGCGAGGAAGATCGCTACTCCCACACCGACCTCTTCGATTTCGCCGCGAACATCGACGGCTCGGAGACGCTCATCGCCGATCTGCAGCCCGTCATCTCGGCGAAGAACCCGGCGTTGATGGACAAGATCACCGCCCAGTTCCAGACGATCCGCAACGACATCAACTCGTTCCGCTCCGGCGACGGGTACGTCTCCTACGACACCGTCCCCGCCGAGAAGCGGAAGTCGTTGTCGGACCAGATCGATGCACTGTCGCAGTCGCTGAGCCAGGTCCCGGGGTTGGTGCTGGGTCAGTGACCGAACCCGCCTCCCCCGCCCCCCAGCCACCGACGTCGTCTCGGCGGTTCTCCCGACGCACGCTGTTCGGGGCGACGGGTGCGGGCGTGGTGGTCGCGGCGGCCGCAGGCGTGACCGGCGCCCGTCTCGCCGAGAGCGACTCGTCGTCATCGGATGTGGTGGCGTTCCGCGGTACCCGGCAGGCCGGCATCATCACCGAGGCGCAGGACCGACTCCACTTCGCCTCGTTCGACGTGATCACCGATTCCCGCGACGAGCTGATCGACATGCTCAAGCGGTGGACCGCCGCGGCCGAGCGGATGACCAAGGGCCAGGAGACCGTCGACGGCGGTGCCGTCGACCACGGCGAGTACAACCCGCCCGCCGACACCGGCGAGGCGCTGGGACTCGAGGCGTCGTCGCTGACGTTGACCATCGGTTTCGGCCCGGGGCTGTTCGGCCCCAGCGCATCGGATCCCACCCGCGGCGATCGCTTCGGCATCGGCGACCGCAAACCCGCTGCACTGAAGGATCTCCCGGGTTTCGCCAAGGACGCGATCGAACCGTCACGCAGCCACGGCGACATCTGCGTGCAGGCATGTGCCAACGACCCGCAGGTCGCCGTGCACGCCATCCGCAACCTCGCACGTCTCGGTTTCGGTGTGGTGAGTGTCCGGTGGTCGCAGCTCGGTTTCGGTCGCACCTCCACGACCACCGCGAACCAGCAGACCCCGCGGAACATGTTCGGGTTCAAGGACGGCACCGCGAACATCCGCGCGGAACAGACCGATGTCCTCGACCGCTGGTTGTGGGTCGATCCCGCCGACAACCCGGCACCCGCACAGTGGATGACCGGCGGCAGCTACCTCGTCGCGCGCCGAATCCGCATGGACATCGAGCCCTGGGACCGGGCGAACCTGTTCGAGCAGGAGGCCATCGTGGGACGCACCAAGGGCGTCGGCGCCCCACTGGGCATGACCCACGAGAACGACGCCCCGAACTTCGCGGTCGCCACCTCCGACGGACCGACCATCGCCCGCAACGCCCATGTGCGACTGGCCCATCCGGACAATCTGAACGGCATCCAGATCCTGCGGCGCGGTTACAACTTCACCGACGGATCCGACGGCTTCGGTCACCTCGACGCCGGGCTGTTCTTCATCGCCTACTGTCGCGATCCCGGCGCCCAGTTCGTCCCCATGCAGCGCCAGCTCGCCTCCAAGGACGCGATGATGGAGTACCTGACACACAACGGCAGCGCGCTCTTCGCCTGCCCGCCCGGACTCAAGCCCGGCGAGTGGTGGGGACAGCACCTCTTCACCTGATCGGTAGCAGTTCGTATCGCTCAGCGACACTGTCTGCTACGGATGCGAGCTAGCCTCCACGGTGTCTTCTCGAGCCCAGGAGATCGGTACCGTGGGAGTCGTGGACATCGACCGCTGGCGGAGCCGACTTCCGGTCCGTCGATCGTCCGACGGCGAGATCATCGGCTGGACCATCTCGAACCATCCCGACGACGACGTCGTCGATGCGGTCAACCCGGTCGGCCAGGTGGTCGCCGCCGGCATCGACATCGCCGACGCCGCCGAGGTGCTGGCTGCGCGAGGGCTCGCGTCGCTGACCGCCCCGTGTTGGGCACGTGCGCCGATCCCGATCACCCGGGACACCGATTTCACTCGGCCGCAATCGGATTGGCGGTGGCGGCGGGTAGCGATGACCCAGCTCGACGACAACGCGGTGTGGATCCGAGCCGCCTACCCGCATCACGCCGAGCGGTTCACCGAGGTCCCCCTGCGCCTGCCCGCCGACGACATCCTCCTGCTGGATCCCCCGACGACCGACGAGTGACCTGCGAACAGTTCTCAGTCGCCCGTCACGAACTCGCGACGCCAGTCGTCGGGTTCGGGTGCGGTTATCCCGCCCGACCGTAACGCCGTCTCGACCACACGAACCCGCTCCATGAACTCCACGACCCGGCTGCGTTGGCGGTCCTCGAGACTCGCCTCGGGATCGCCCGCGAGGTGGGTCGCGAAGTGGATGGTCAACAGCGACTCGGGGATCAGGTCACGCGGGAAACCGGTCGCGTCGAGGCGCTCGATCACCTTCTGGGTCAACGCCAGAGCGGGCTGCGACGTCGCCACCCCGTCGAGCACGGAGTCGCGGGCCTTCTCGGCGGCCTTGCTCTCCTCCCACTGACGCAACTGCGTCTCGAGGTCGGTCTCCCCCGCCAGCACCCCCGCTGTGCGCGAGGAGATCTTCGAGGTGAAGGCACGGGCGACGTCGTCGATGTCGAACGGTTCCGCGGGATCGTCGGCGGCGATCCGCGCGTGGAACAGCACCTGCAGCAGGATGTCGGCGAGTTCTTCGAGCAGGTCGGCGCGACTGCCCCCGGAGATGGCGTCGAGCAGCTCGTAGGTCTCCTCGAGCAGGTAACGGCGCAGCGAGTCGTGGGTCTGCGCCGCCTCCCACGGACCGGTGCGGCGCAGGCGATCCATCAGCTCGACGGCATCGAGCAACGCCTCACCGCTGCGGGGTGCGGGGTCGGTCACGACACCGCGTGGTCGTCGGTGATCGTGGGACCGCGCATGTCCCGCGAGCCCGGGTCGGATCCGTGGACCACCAGCAGCACGTCGGCGACGACCTGGATCAGTTCGACGTCGCGCACACGGGCACTGCCGACCCCCGCGGTACGCGGAACCGGCAGGGTGAGAACAGAAGTGGTGGCCCGGTACGACGATCCCGGGTAGATGCGCTTGATCCGGATCTGTTGGCTGTCGAGCAGCGCCACCGGCGCGATCTTGACCTGCGTGCCGGCCATCCCGATCTCGGTGACGCCGAGTTCCCGCGCCAGCAGCCGCAATTTCGCCACCGACACCAGTCTCGACACCTCGGCGGGCAGCGGACCGTAACGGTCGAGGAGTTCGTCCACGATCGAGGTGATGTCCGATTCGTCGAGTGCCGCGGCGAGTTTGCGATAGGCCTCCAGTCGAAGGCGATCGGAGTCGACGTAGTCGGCCGGGATGTGGGCGTCGACGGGCAGATCGATGCGGACCTCGCGGTTCTCCTCCGACACGATCGGCTTGCCGTCGGCGGCGGCCCGATACGCCTCCACGGCCTCGCCGACGAGCCGCACGTAGAGGTCGAACCCGACGCCGGCGACGTGTCCGGACTGTTCGGCTCCCAACACGTTTCCCGCTCCACGCAGTTCGAGGTCCTTGAGCGCGACCGCCATACCGGCGCCGAGTTCGTTGTTCTGCGCGATGGTGGCGAGCCGGTCGTAGGCGGTCTCGGTGAGGGGCTTCTCCGGGCTGTAGAGCAGGTAGGCGTACCCACGTTCACGGCTACGGCCCACGCGGCCGCGCAGCTGGTGGAGCTGCGAGAGACCGAGCGCCTCGGCGCGGTCGACGATCAGGGTGTTGGCGTTGGAGATGTCGAGACCGGTCTCGATGATCGTGGTGCAGACCAGCACGTCGAACTCGCGGTTCCAAAACCCGGCGACGGTGCGCTCGAGCTGTTCCTCGCCCATCTGTCCGTGCGCGACCACGACCCTGGCCTCGGGAATCATGTCGGAGATGTTCTTGGCGGCTTTGTCGATCGAGCTCACGCGGTTGTGCACGAAGAACACCTGGCCGTCGCGCAGCAGTTCCCGCCTGATCGCCGCGGCGACCTGCTTGGGCTGATAGGCGCCGACGTAGGTGAGCACCGGGTGGCGTTCCTCGGGCGGGGTGAGGATGGTCGACATCTCGCGGATGCCCGCCATCGACATCTCCAGGGTGCGCGGGATCGGTGTCGCCGACATGGTCAGCACGTCGACGTGGGTCCGTAGCGCCTTGATGTGTTCCTTGTGTTCGACACCGAATCGCTGTTCCTCGTCGACGATCACGAGTCCGAGGTCCTTCCAGCGGACCGCGGTCTGCAGCAGACGATGTGTGCCGACGACGATGTCGACGCCACCCTCGGCCATCGAGTCGATGATCTCGCGCGACTCCTTGGCGTCGGTGAACCGCGACAGGCCGCGGATGGTCACCGGGAACCCCGCCATCCGTTCGGTGAAGGTCTGCAGATGTTGTTGCGCCAGAATGGTCGTCGGGACCAGCACGGCGACCTGCTTGCCGTCCTGGACCGCCTTGAACGCCGCCCGGACCGCGATCTCGGTCTTGCCGTAGCCGACGTCGCCGACGATGACGCGGTCCATCGGGACCGCCTTCTCCATGTCGGACTTGACCTCTCCGATCACCGTCATCTGGTCGACGGTCTCGGTGAACCCGAAGGCGTCCTCCATCTCGGTCTGCCACGGGGTGTCAGGGGCGAACGCGTGGCCCGGCGCGGCGTGACGTGCGGCGTACAGCGCGACGAGCTCGCCGGCGATCTCGCGAACGGCCTTGCGTGCCTTGCGTTTGGTGTTCTGCCAGTCCGACCCACCGAGCTTCGACAGCGACGGTTGCTCGCCACCGACGTAGCGGGAGAGCTGATCGAGGGAGTCCATCGGCACGAACAGACGGTCGCCGGGGTGGCCACGCTTGCTGGGCGCGTATTCGATCACCAGGTACTCGCGGCGGGCGCCGGCGACGGTGCGCTCGATCATCTCGACGAACTTGCCGATGCCGTGCTGGTCGTGGACGACCATGTCGCCTGCGGTCAGCGCCAGTGGGTCGACCTGGTTGCGGCGCTTGGCCGGGAGTCGTTTGCCCTCCCGGGCCCCGGCGACGCGCGAACCGGTGAGATCGGCCTCGGAGACGATGACCAGTCCGGCGTCGGGACAGACCAACCCGTGCCGCAGCGTGCCGCAGAGGATGGACACGACACCGGGTTCCGGTGTCGACCCGGGCTCGCCGAGCGCCGCGGGGACCTCGGCCTCGCCGAGACGTTCCAGGTAGCGCTGAGCGGTCCCCCGTCCGGCGACGACGATCGTCGCCCGTCCACCGGTGGTCACGTGCGCCCGCAACGACGCGAAGGTCGTCGCGAGCTCGTTCTCCGATCCTCGGGGGGCGGGGCCGGCCGCGAGGTCCAGGCGGACGGTCGTCTCGTCGTCGGCATCTGGTGAGGTCTCCAGCGGACTCATCGTCCACCACGGTCGACCCGCGGCGACGGTGGTCTCCTCGACTTCGGACAGGGGCCGATAGCTGCTGGCCTGCAGGTCGATTCCGCCCAGACCGTTGCCGTCGCCCGCGCTGGAGTCGAGCGGCGCGTCGCCACCCATCGACGCCGCCGTCCACGACGCCTCGAGGAACTCCGCGCCGGTCTTCGCGAGATCGGCGGCGCGGGTGCGCACCTTCTCCGGGTCGAGGACCAGCACATGGGTGCCCTCGGGCATCACCTCGGTGAGCAGCTGCATCTGCCCACCCACGAGGACCGGGATGAGCGCCTCCATCCCCTCGGCCGGCATGCCCTCCGAGAGCTTCGTCAACATCTCGGTGAGTGAACGGTCGGTGCCCTCGGTGTCGATCAGTTCCGCGGCGCGTGCCCGCACGGCGTCGGTGAGGATCAGTTCACGACACGGGTGCACGTGCACCACCGAGGCGTCGATCTCCGGTTGGCTGCGCTGATCGGCCACCGAGAACGCTCGCTGTTCGGTGATCTCGTCGCCCCAGAACTCCACGCGCACCGGGAGATCCGAGGTCGTGGGGAACACGTCGAGGATGCCGCCGCGCACCGCGAACTCGCCGCGCTTGCCGACCATGTCGACCCGTTCGTAGGCCAGTTCCACCAGGCGCGCGAGCAGTGCGTCGAAGTCGAACTCCGCGCCCTCGCGCAGGGTGATGGGGTCGGTGTCGCCCACGCCGGGCGCCATGGGTTGCACCAGCGAGCGCACGGTGGTCACCACCACCGTGAGCGGTGGCCCATAGGCGGCGTCGGTGGGATGGGCGAGGCGGTGCAGGACCTGGAGCCGGGCACCGACGGTGTCGGCGCTGGGCGAGAGCCGTTCGTGGGGCAGTGTCTCCCACGACGGGAACTGCGCGACCGAGTCACCGATCATCTGCCGGAGCTCGGTGGTGAGATCGTCGGCCTCGCGACCGTTGGCCGACACCACCAGCAGCGGGCCCGTCGGCACGGCCGGGTCGTCTCCCGCCTGCGCCGCCGCGGCGAGCACGAAGGGTCGGGCCGCGTCGGGGCCGGTGATGTCGAGTGTTCGACGGCCGCGCAGCGCGCGGATGCCGGCGATCGCCGAATCGCCACATGCGACGGCGGCGAGTCCGGCGAGCGGGTCGACGCTCACACCGGCAGGGGGCAGATCGGCGGGGCGCGCATCGACAGACGAGGGAGGAGATGCCACTCCACGATGGTATTCGTCGGGGTTCCGCAGGCGGTCCTCGGCGGGTGAGGATGGTGACGTGCATCCCCCTCAGAACGATCCGACGGCGAACGATCACACAGCGAACGTCCACACCGTGACGACCGTCGAACAGCTGCGGTCCATCGTGGGGCATCCGAACGACCGTGTCGCCACCAAGGTGCGCGACCGACTCACCGACACCCACCGCGAGTGGATCGCGCAGTCGCCGTTCGTCGTGGTGTCGACGACCGGTGCCGGCGGCTCCGTCGATGTGTCCCCGAAGGGCGACCCACCCGGATTCGTCCGTGTCCTCGACGACACCACGATCGCGATCCCCGAACGGCCCGGCAACAAGCGGGTCGACGGCTATCTCAACGTGCTGACCGATCCGCACGTCGGGACCCTGTTCGTGGTACCCGGTCGCGGGGACACCCTGCGCATCAACGGCACCGCCCGCATCGTCTCCGACGCCGACTATTTCGACGACATGGTCGTCTCCGGACACCGTCCGATCCTGGCGTTGGAGATCAGCGTCGACGAGACGTTCTTCCACTGCGCGAAGGCGTTCATGCGGTCGCACCTGTGGGACACCGACACCTGGCACCCCGACGACCTGCCGAGTGTCGCCGAGATCAGCCATGCGGTGATGGCGAGCCCGGGACTCGCCGAACTCGAGCAGCACTACGCCGAGGAGAACTACCGGCGCATGCTCTACTGACGCGCTGCGTGGCGACGGCGTGTGCGGCCGCGCGACACCGGGCGTCGTATCGTGACGCCATGACCTGGACCGCAGCGCGACTCCCCCGTCTCGACGGCGTCACCATGGTCGTCACCGGGGCGACCCGTGGGCTCGGTGTCGCAACCGCCCGGGGGGCGGCTGCCGCCGGGGCGACGGTGATCGTCGCCGGGCGCGATCACGACGCCGCCGATGCGGTCGCCCGGTCGCTGGGCGGCCCGAGTACTGCGGCCACCCTCGACCTGACCGACCGGGATTCGATGGAACGGTTCGCCGATGCGGTCGGCGAGATCGACATCCTCGTCCACAATGCTGGCGTGTTGCCCACGTCCCGGGTCACGACCGCAGAGGGTTTCGAGGCGGCGCTCGCGACGAACGCCCTCGGACCGTTCGTCCTCACCAACCTCCTCGCCGACCGCATCCGCGGACGGATCGTGGCCATCAACTCCACCGTGCACAAGGCCGGTCGGGTCGACTTCGCCGATCTGCACTTCGAGCGTCGCGCGTTCTCCGGGGCCCATGCCTACGCGCAGTCAAAACTGGCCCAGGCGCTGTGGATGCTGGCCCTCGACCGCCGACTGCGGGCAGCGCGATCGGAGGTGACGACCGCGATGGCCCATCCGGGCTGGGCGGCCACCGAGATGACCGGGGTGACCCGTGTCGCCGCCCTCGATGCGCTGGTGACGTGGCTCGGCAACACGATCGCGAACACCGCGGTGGCCGGTGCTGCGTGCAGCCTGTACGCCGCGGCCATGCCCATCCCGTCGGGCAGCTTCGTCGGCCCCGACGGACTCCTCGGGATGCGCGGGGCGCCCACGCTCGTCGGACGGTCGACACAGGCCGCCGATCCCGTTCTGGCCGAGCGTTTCTGGGAGACCGCGGTCGCGCTGACCGGATCGGACCTGTCGGCATGAGCGTCACCGTCCGCACCGCGACGGCGGCCGACTGCCCCCAGATCGCCGCGATCTATCAGCACTACGTCGAGAACTCGGTCATCACCTTCGACTACGAATCCCCCACCACCGCCGACTGGGAGGGACGCGTCGCCGCGATCACCGCGAGAGGGCGGCCGTTCATCGTCGCCGTCGCGCCCGACGACTCCGGTGGCGAGGTGGTGCTGGGGTATGCCTATCTCGGCGATTTCCGCACCAAGCGCGCGTTCGACTGGACCGCCGAGGACTCGATCTATCTGCGTCCCGATGCGACAGGTCGCCGCTTGGGTTCGACGTTGCTCGAGGCGTTGCTCTCCGACCTCGACCCGTCGTCGGTGCGGCGGGTGGTGGCGGTGATCTCGATCATCTCGTCCGACGTCTCGATCCGATTGCACCAACGGTTCGGATTCGTGCAGACCGGTGTCCTGCAGAGCATCGGACACAAACACGGCCGATGGATCGACTGCGCGGTGTTGCAGTACACCGTCCCGGGAACAGAATCGGACTCCGGTCCGTTTTCACTCTCATGACGATCGTGAGCCCCGTCCGCACCCCGTCACTGTTCATCAGCCACGGTGCGCCCCCGCTACTCGACGACGACCGCTGGGTCGGGGAACTGCGGGCGCTCGCCGGCGATCTGCCTCGGCCGACCGCCATCCTGGTGGTGTCCGCGCACTGGGAATCGGCGCCGCTCACCATCGGCTCCACCGATCCCCGCACACCCCTCACCTACGACTTCTGGGGTTTCGAGCAGCGGTTCTACGACATCACCTACGCCCCGCCCGGCGCGACCGAACTCGCCGACCGCGTGGCGGCGATGATGCCCGACCCGATGGCCATCCATCACGACGCCCAACGCCGCCTCGACCACGGCGCGTTCATCCCGCTGACCGTGATGTACCCCGACGCCGACATCCCCGTCGTCCAGATCTCCCTGCCCACCCTCGACCCGACGGCGCTCATCGGACTCGGCCGCCGCCTGCGCGAACTGCGCGACGAGGGCGTCCTCATCCTCGGGTCCGGATTCACCACCCACGGCCTGCCGTTCCTCACCGACCCGCGGCCCGACGCGGTCGCCCCGGGCTGGTCGCAGGAGTTCGACGCGTGGACCGCGGAGCGGTTCGCCACCGGCGATGTCGACGGGCTCGTCGACTTCCGCAACCGCGCACCCGGGATGCCCTACGCGCACCCCACCATCGAGCACTTCGCACCGCTGTTCGTCACGCTCGGCGCGAGCGACGACCCCGGCCAGATCCCCGATCAGGTGATCGAAGGCTTCTGGATGGGTCTATCCAAACGCAGTGTGTCGCTGGACTGATCAGTTCTCGACGGCGTCGGGTCCCGACTTCTCGGGAGCGGCGTCGTCCGACGCGGTCGAGGCATGCGCTGAATCGGCGAGTTCCGGCGAGATCTCGAGGTTGGTCAACCCGTTCCAGCAGAGGTTCACCAGATGCGCCGCGACGACCTCCTTCGCGGGTTCGCGGACGTCGAGCCACCACTGGGCGGTCACCGAGACCATGCCGACCAGGGCCTGAGCGTAGAGCGGCGCGAGCCCCGCGTCGAACCCGCGGCGCTCGAAGTCGCCGGCGAGAAGGTGCTCGACCTGGCTGATGGCGTCGTTGAGCAGGCTCGAGTACTTGGCGTCGGCGCCACCACCGTGGCTGCCGTGCACCAGGATCCGGAAGCCGTCGGTACGGTCCTCCATGTAGGTCAGCAGCGCCAGCGCAACGCTCTCCACCCGTTGTCGCGACCGATTGGTGGTGAGCGAGAGCGTCACCATCTCCAGCAGCGTCTCCATCTCACGGTCCACGATGACGGCGTAGAGACCTTCCTTGCCGCCGAAGTGTTCGTAGACAACGGGTTTCGACACCGCGGCACGCTGGGCGATCTCCTCCACCGAGGTGCCCTCGAAGCCCCGTTCGGCGAACAGTCCGCGCGCGACCTCGATGAGTTGAAGACGTCGCTGCGGGCCGGTCATGCGGGTGCGCGGCGCCGCGCGGACCTCCTTCTCGGCATCGGCCGGTCTGTCGACTGCCATGTCTTCACCCCCACCCGTGCGCGCGCCGATCGTGGGGATCCGCGTCGATCGCTTGCCCACGATCTTCCCATCTCCGGTCCGCGGCAGGGTCGATCGCACTATTTTCGAGCCATGATGGACCTCTCCGAGATCTCCGACCGCATGGAGATCACCGCGCTCATCACCGACTATGCGACAGCCGTCGACACCCGCGACTTCGACCGTCTGCGCGAGTTGTTCACGCCCGACGCGGTGATCGACTACTCCGCGGTCGGCGGTGCGGTGGGAACCGCGGCGCAGGTGGTGCCGTGGCTCCGCGAGAACCTGGCCCTGTTCTCCGACTACCAGCACCTCAACGGCAACCACTCGATCGCGCTGTCGGGCGACACCGCCTCGGCGACCACCATGTGCTTCAACCCGATGGTCCTCGCGGGCGGCGAGAAGCAGCAGATGCTGCTCGTCGGGGTCTGGTACCACGACACCTTCGCCCGCATCGACGACGCGTGGCGCTTCACCGGCCGCCGCGAGCAGAAGAGTTTCATGCACGCGGTGTGAGAAGACAAAGGCTCCCCCACTGTGACATGTGGTGGCTCCCCCACCAGGACTCGAACCTGGAATGCCTGAACCAAAATCAGAAGTGTTGCCGATTACACCATGGGGGACCGGCACGTCAGACGTGCCGCGACGATTGTTGCATGTCAGTCGCGCGGGCCGCCCGCGACGTAGATGACCTGGCCGGAGACGAACCCGGCACCCTCGCTGGCGAAGAACGAGGCGGTGTGGGCGATGTCCTCGGGCACGCCGCCGCGCTTGACCGGGATGGACTCGGCGTTGGCCTTGACGAAGTCCTCCCACTCCATCCCGACGCGCTCGGCGGTGGCCTTCGTCATGTCGGTCTGGATGAACCCGGGGGCGATCGCGTTGGCGGTGACGCCGAACTTGCCGAGCTCGATGGCGAGGGTCTTGGTGAAGCCCTGCATCCCCGCCTTGGCCGCCGAGTAGTTCGCCTGGCCGCGGTTGCCGAGTGCCGAGGTGCTCGAGAGGTTGACCACGCGACCCCATCCGGCGTCGACCATGTGCTTCTGGACCGCGCGGGTCATGAGGAAGGCACCGCGCAGATGCACGCCGAGCACGGCGTCCCAGTCGTCGACCGACATCTTGAACAGCAGGTTGTCGCGCAGGATGCCGGCGTTGTTGACCAGCACGGTCGGCGCGCCGAGTTCGGCGGCGACCTTGTCGACGGCCGCGGCGACCGAGGCCTCGTCGGAGACATCGGCACCGACCGCGATGGCCGATCCGCCGGCCTCGGTGATCGCCGAGACGGTGCCTGCGCACGATTCCTCGGTGAGGTCGAGCACCGCGACGGCCAGGCCGTCCTGGGCGAGCCGCGTGGCGATCGCGGCTCCGATCCCGCGTCCTGCACCTGTGACTATTGCTGTCCGACGATCGCTCACCGTTACCTCTTCCCCGGGTCGCCCCGACGCGGAGTCGACGCCGTCCGGTTCTCCGACGGTCACGGACTCCTGTGGCCTTCGTAAGTTCTACCAGTGCGTAGGATCGCACCCGTTCCATATCCCGAGGCAGTGACAACAGGAGTTCCATGACCGCCCTGAACACCGACCTCGGACCCGCGGATCAGACGGTTCCGACCGCCGTCCTCATCCTCGCCGCGGGCGCGGGCACCCGTATGAAATCGTCGGTGCCGAAGGTGTTGCACCGCATCTGCGGACGCACCCTGCTCGCCCACTCGATCCACGCCGCCGCGGGTCTCGACCCGGATCACCTCGTCGTCGTGGTCGGCCACGAGCGTGAACGGGTCACCGCGGCGTGTGCGGAGGTCTCCGACACGATCGGTCGGCCGATCTCGACCGCGGTGCAGGAGACCCAGGACGGCACCGGTGGCGCGGTGCGGGCGGGCCTGACCGGACTGCCCGACGACTTCGAGGGCATCGTCGTCGTCACCGCCGCCGACGTCCCACTGCTCACCGGCGCCGCGCTGCGTGAGCTGCGCGACCACCATGTCGCGACCGGCTCGCACGTGACGTTGATGACCTCGACCGCCCCCGATCCGACGGGCTACGGCCGGGTGTTGCGCACACAGGACGGTGAGGTCACCGAGATCGTCGAGCAGGCCGACGCGACTCCGCAGCAGAAGCTGATCACCGAGGTGAACTCCGGTGTCTACGCCTTCGACTCGGCGACCCTGCGCGCAGCGCTCGGTCGGCTGGGAACGCAGAACGCGCAGAACGAGGTGTACCTGACCGATGTCGTCGCCGTCGCCCGGAGCATGGGGAAGACGGTGCACGCCAACCACATCGACGATGCCGCCCTCGTCGCCGGCTGCAACGACCGGCTGCAGCTCAGCGTGCTGGGCGCCGAGCTCAACCGACGGATCCTCGTCGATCTCATGCTCGGCGGCGTGACCGTGGTCGACCCCTCCACCACGTGGGTCGACATCGACGTCCGCGTGGAGGCAGACGCCGCCCTGCTGCCCGGCACCCAGCTTCACGGTCGCACCGTGGTCGGCGAACACGCCGTGGTCGGACCCGACACCACCCTCACCGACGTCGAGATCGGCGACGGTGCCGCGGTCATCCGGACCCACGCCAGCGAGTCGGTGATCGGTGCCGGCGCCCAGGTGGGCCCGTTCGCGTACCTGCGACCCGGGACGCATCTGGGCGCCGACGGCAAGATCGGGACCTTCGTCGAGACGAAGAACGCCACGATCGGCGAGGGCTCGAAGGTGCCGCACCTGACCTACGTCGGCGACGCGACCATCGGTGAGCACAGCAACATCGGCGCGTCGAGCGTGTTCGTGAACTACGACGGCGTCTCCAAGAGCAGGACCACCGTCGGTTCGTACTGCCGCACCGGCTCGGACAACATGTTCGTGGCACCGGTGACCGTGGGTGACGGCGCGTACACCGGTGCCGGTACCGTGCTCAGGCAAGATGTCCCCCCGGGTGCACTGGCGGTCTCGGGTGGGCGTCAACGCAACATCGAGGGGTGGGTCGCCGACAAGCGTCCCGACACCCCGTCCGCGCAGGCAGCCCGCCGTGCGACGGAGGCCGTCGGTGTCACCGGCGACCCCGCCGATCCGGCGAAATCGACAGAGATGGACGAGAAGTGAACTGGACCACGGACAATCAGAAGAACCTCATGCTCTTCTCCGGTCGCGCCCACCCGGAGCTCGCGGAGGCCGTCGCGAAGGAACTCGGCGTCGAGGTCACCCCGCAGACCGCGCGCGACTTCGCCAACGGCGAGATCTTCGTCCGGTTCGAGGACTCGGTCCGCGGCTCCGACGCCTTCGTGTTGCAGAGCCACCCCGCTCCGCTGAACACCTGGCTGATGGAACAGCTGATCATGATCGACGCCCTCAAGCGCGGATCGGCCAAGCGCATCACCGCGATCCTGCCGTTCTACCCGTACGCCCGCCAGGACAAGAAGCACCGCGGACGCGAGCCCATCTCGGCCCGCCTCGTCGCCGACCTGCTCAAGACCGCGGGCGCCGACCGCATCATCACCGTCGACCTGCACACCGATCAGATCCAGGGCTTCTTCGACGGCCCCGTCGATCACATGCACGCGCAGGGCCAGCTGGCCGAGTACGTGCGTACCAAGTACGGCACCGACAACGTGACGGTGGTGTCGCCCGACTCCGGTCGTGTGCGCGTCGCCGAGAAGTGGGCCGACTCGTTCAACGGCGCGCCGCTCGCGTTCATCCACAAGACGCGAGATCCGTTGGTGCCCAACCAGGTCAAGTCCAACCGCGTGGTCGGTGACGTGGAGGGCCGCCTGTGCGTGCTCATCGACGACATGATCGACACCGGTGGCACCATCGCCGGCGCGGTCCGGGTCCTCAAGGACGCCGGCGCCGGTGACGTCATCATCGCCACCACGCACGGCGTGTTCTCGCATCCGGCGGCCGAGCGACTCGCCTCGTGCGGCGCACGCGAGGTCATCGCCACCGACACCCTGCCGATCACCCCGGACAAGCAGTTCGAGACCCTCACCGTGCTCTCGATCGCCCCGCTGCTGGCCCAGACCATCCAGCAGGTGTTCGAGAACGGTTCGGTGACAAGCCTGTTCGACGGTCACGCCTGATCGCCACGATGGGCTCCGACTCCTCGAACACAGACGCCACGATCTTCCACAACCCGAAGTGCTCGACCTCGCGCAAGGCCCTCGACCGGCTGCGCGAGGCGGGTGTGGAGCCGACGATCGTGCGCTACCTCGACACCCCGCCGACCCGCGCCGAGCTGGCCACACTCATCGCCGACGCAGGCATCGAGGTGGCTGCCGCGGTTCGTCGCCGGGAACCGCTGTTCGCCGAACTCGGTCTCGCCGAGGCGTCCGATGACGAGCTCCTCGACGCGATGGCCGCCCACCCGCGTCTCATCGAACGGCCCTTCGTGGTGACCGCCCGCGGCACCCGGCTCGCCCGGCCACTCGATCGGCTCGACGAGATCGTCTGAACCACCGGGGCCCGCTCGGCGAAGTCCCCGATCTCAGTGCGGCGGAAGGTGGGGACGCATCGACGGGACCACCGCCCCACACAGGCCGCGGAGCATCGCCGTCGCGAGATGCCACCTGTCGACGTCGTCGTGCCAGGCCACGATCTTCCCTGCGCGGATCTCGGCCCGCCCGCGCACGGACAGCTGCACGCGCACCCGGCCGTAGACCACGTGGTCGGTACGTACCGTCCGCACGACGTCGATCCGGTCCCCCGTCGTCTCGTCCCCGCCGGGTTCGAGGTCGATCGAGGCGATGGCGACGTCGAAGCCGCGTGACGCCCCGACCATCCGGTTGAGCATTCGTGTGACATCGGACCGACCCTGACGCGACCACAGGAAGCCGCAGCGGTAGTCGACGTCGGGTGCGAGGAGATGCTCGGCGATCTCGGCGTCACCGACCGCCAGCGACTCGAGGAAGCGCACGGCGACGTCCTCGGCCGACCACAGGAGGCAGTGGTGCGCGGAGACACTCACGATGCGGCCTCCTCGGTGCGGTCGGTTGAACGTCGGGTTCGGTACGGAGAACCCATACTCCGCGTGACGCACGACACCGACGCCAACTCGACGTGACGGGACGGCGAACAATGCCTGAGACGAACCCGTGAGAATGCCGTCGTTCCCCAGCTCACAGATGTGACACGGCGCTGCGCGCTGGGCTATCGTTGCCGACGTTGTCCGGCGAGGGTGGGTGCGCAAGCGCCCACCGTTATCGGCGAGGACCAACGCCTGCCGCACCTGATGTGGAGGTCGATGCCCGCCGCCGAGTGCCGCGACCGACCCGAAGCCCCACCATTTCAGGAGATCTCATGGCTACACAGGCCAACCAGGCGAACCCGTTGACCGTCACCACCCGCACCGAGCGCGGCAAGGGCGCGGCCCGTCGTGCGCGTCGTGCCGGCAACGTCCCCGCCGTGCTCTACGGCCGTGGCACCGACCCGCAGCACCTCGCGCTCCCCTCGCTGGAGTTCGCGGCCATCCTGCGTAACAACGGCACCAACGCCGTCATCGAGCTCGACATCGAGGGCACCAAGCAGCTCGCACTGACCAAGCAGGTCGACGTGCACCCCGTGCGCAACTACATCGAGCACGCCGACCTCCTAGTGATCAAGCGTGGCGAGAAGGTCACCGTCGAGGTCACCGTGGTCGTCGAGGGTGATCCCCAGCCGGGCACCCTGGTCATCCAGGACCTCAACACCGTCGAGATCGAGGCCGACGTCATGGCCATCCCCGAGCAGATCGTCGTCTCGGTGGAGGAGGCCGCGATCGGACTCACCGTCACCGCCGCCGACCTCGAGCTGCCCGACGGCGTCACCCTCATCACCGATCCCGAGATCCTCATCGTGGCCGTCAACGAGGCGCCGACCGAGGAGGACCTCGAGGCCGAGCTCGACCAGGATCTGCTGCCCGACGCCGAGGGCGACGAGGAATCCGAGGGCGTCGAGGAATCCGCCGAGGGCGAGGGCGACGAGTCCGCGTCCGAGGGCGACTCCTCCGACGACTGAGTGCGACTCGTCGTCGGCCCCGGCAACCCGGGACCTCGCTACGCAGCCACGCGCCACAACATCGGTGCGATGGTCGTCGACGCGATGGTCGCCGGGGCCGGCGAACGTTTCAAGCTCCACAAACGATCCGGCGCCGACGTCGCCACGGTGTCGGTGGCCGGATCGTCTGTCCTCATCGCACGCCCTCGGGTGTTCATGAACGAGACCGGACGCCAGGTCGGTCCGCTCGCGTCCTTCTTCTCGATCGACCCGACCGACGTCATCGTCGCCCACGACGAACTCGACATCGACTTCGGTCTGGTGCGCCTCAAACGTGGCGGCGGCGAGGGTGGCCACAACGGACTCCGGTCCATCTCCTCGGCGCTGGGAACCCGTGACTACCTGCGGGTGCGTCTGGGGATCGGGCGTCCCCCCGGGCGCCAGGACCCGGCCGATTTCGTACTCAAGCCCTTCGCGAGCGCGCAGCGCACCGAGGTCGACCTGATGATCGGCAACGGTGTCGACGCGATCGAACTGCTGATCACCTCGACGCTCGACGACGCCCAGAACACCGTCCACGCGTGGTGAACCGCCCCGCGCCATCTACCTCATGAGGAGATCACCGTGACCGCCATCAAGGCCAACAAAGGCCGCGAGAACGTCGCCATGCTGGGCATCGGCGCCTACCGCCCGACCCGACTGGTGAGCAACGACGAGGTCTGCGAGACCCTCGACTCCTCCGACGAGTGGATCTTCGGGCGCAGCGGCATCCGCAACCGTCGCTACATCAGCGGCGACGAGACGGCCCGGTCGATGGCCGTGGCCGCCGGTGAACGCGCGATCGCCAACTCCGGTATCCCGAAGGAGAAGATCGGAGCGGTGCTCCTGGCGACGCTGAGCTGGAAGACCAAGATCCCGCACGGTGCGCCGCAGATCGCCTACGACCTCGGTATCAACGGTGTCGCGGCGGTCGATCTTGCCTCGGGCTGTAGCGGATTCGGCTACGGACTGGGCATGGCGGCCGACATGGTGCGCGCCGGCTCGAGCGAGTACGTCCTGCTGATCTGCGTCGAGACCCTGTCGATCGTCCTCGACCCCACCGATCGCAATACCGCCTTCATCTTCGGTGACGGTGCCGGCGCGGTCGTCGTCGGCCCCAGCGAGGAGAACGGCATCTCCCCGACGGTGTGGGGCAGCGACGGTGAGAACGCCGAGGCCATCGGGCAGAGCTACGACATCATCGAGTACATGGACCGCGCCGAGGAGCACCAGGCGCTCGATCCCGAGACCGATCCGGTCAACCGGATGGTGGTGACGATGCAGGGGTCGAAGGTGTTCCGCTGGGCCGCGATCACCCTCCCCAAGGCGTTGTCGTCGACGCTCACCGACGCCGGTGTCTCGGTCGATGACATCGAGGTGTTCGTGCCCCACCAGGCCAACGCCCGCATCAACGAGTTGATGAAGAAAAACCTCGGGTTCGGCGACCACGTCGCGATGGCCAACGACATCGAGAACACCGGCAACACCTCGGCCGCCTCGATCCCCCTCGCGATGGAGGAGATGCTCGCGACCGGCAAGGCCAAGGGCGGCCAGACCGCGCTGCTCCTCGGCTTCGGTTCAGGTCTCACCTACGCCGGCCAGGTCGTCACCCTTCCCCCGGCCCCGAAGATCACCAGCCTCTGACGGCATCGGTAGCGATGTTTCCCGCTCAACGGGAAACATCGCTACGTCCGCGTTCAAGGGCCCGGCGGATGGTCGCCACCACATAGCCGGGGCGTGTCGTCACGTCGGTCCACGTGAACCGCAAGACTGCCCATCCAGCGTTGATGAGCTCGTTTTGACGCCGTCGGTCGCGTTGAAAAGTCTCGGCGTCGGTGTGAAAGGCCATGCCGTCGACCTCGACGACAACGCGGGCAGCGTCGAAGACGAGATCGACGAGATGGCCGCCCCTCTCGCGGTTCGCACGCCACCCGCGGATATCGGATCGGCGCAACAACGCGACCAGGATCCGTTCTGCCTCTGACCGTGCCCCCGATGCTGCGGCTGCGAGGATGCGCCGCGTCGATGCGGCTCCGCGCCTGCCGGGGTAGCGGGCGTGCGCATCGTGCAACTGTTTCATCGACACGCGACCCCGCAGCAACGCCTGGTCCAGGACCGCCAGGGCGCCCTCGTTCGACGCCGCCTCCAGAACGGCCAACGGCAGGGCCGCCACCGCCAGCTCGGAGCGGACGACGATGTCGCGTTCGTCGAGGTCTCGGTGGGTCACGAGGACGCCCGAGAGCCGGCGGCCGTTGCGACCTCGCGGCGCGATGACCGCAACCGTGCCGGGCGCGCGCTCACCCACACCGTGCCACCACGCCGCGGCCATCCCGGCGAGCACCGCGTCGGCGCCGACGCGGGCACATGCCACACGCACGCGCGCGCACGGTCGCCGAACGGCCGGTCGGTCGCGACGTAGACCCCGTTTCCCGCACGCGACCAGGTGTCGGAGTCGATCAACCGCCCGATCGCCGAACTGCTCAAGCCTGCTTCGAGGGCGGCTCGACGGGTGATGACACCATCCTGATGGGCGAGGATTCGACGGATCGCGGGTTGCACATCACTTCCGACGCGTACCCGCGACGGCGGGTTCCCCTCATCGGATCGGTAGCAGTGTTTCCCGCTCAGCGGGAAACACTGCTACGGATGAGCAATTTTCGTCTGACCAGCGGTGTCGCGTAACCTTGCGGCGGTGAGTGCCAGCCCCGACACCGTTGCCCGAGAGGTCGCGCGGCGGCGTACCTTCGCCATCATCTCCCACCCCGACGCGGGTAAATCCACGATGACCGAGGCGCTCGCGCTGCACGCCCGGATGATCAGTGAGGCCGGTGCCATCCACGGCAAGGCCGGCCGCAAGTCGACGGTCTCGGACTGGATGGAGATGGAGAAGGCGCGCGGTATCTCGGTCAGTTCCACTGCGCTGCAGTTCAACTACACCATCTCCGACCCCGACACCGGCGACACCGAGGTCGCGGTGATCAACCTCGTCGACACCCCCGGCCACGCCGACTTCTCCGAGGACACCTATCGGGTGCTCACCGCGGTCGACGCCGCGGTCATGCTCATCGACGCGGCGAAAGGCCTGGAACCGCAGACACTCAAGCTGTTCCAGGTCTGCCGCCACCGCGGGGTGCCCGTCATCACCGTCGTCAACAAATGGGACCGGCCCGGTCGCACGCCGCTCGAACTCATCGACGAGATCAGCGAACGCATCGGCCTCACCCCCACCCCGCTGTACTTCCCGGTCGGCATCGCCGGCGACTTCCGCGGCGTCCTCGACCGACGCACCGGTGAGTACATCCGCTTCACCCGCACCGCCGGTGGTGCCACCATCGCCCCCGAGGAACTGCTCAGCGCCGAGGCCGCGGCCGTCCGCGAGGGTGATGAGTGGACCGCAGCGGTCGAGGAGAGCGACCTTCTGTCGGAGATGGGCCAGGATCACGACGAGGAGCTGTTCCTCGCCGGCGAGACCTCGCCCATGATCTTCGCCTCCGCCGCACTGAATTTCGGTGTCCGCCAGCTGCTCGAGGCACTCGTCGAACTCGCCCCTCCGCCCGCGGGCCGCGAGGGCATCGACCACCACGACCGCGAGGTCACCGATCCGTTCAGCGCGGTGGTGTTCAAGGTGCAGGCCGGGATGGACTCGTCACACCGAGATCGCCTGGCCTACATGCGGATCGTGTCCGGCGAGTTCGAGCGCGGCATGGTGGTCACCCACGCCCAGACCGGAAAACCGTTCGCCACGAAGTACGCACAGGCCGTCTTCGGACGTGACCGGTCCACGGTCGACACCGCCTACCCGGGCGACGTCGTCGGCTTGGTGAACGCGATGGCGCTCGCGCCCGGTGACACCCTCTACACCGACGAGGCGGTCGAGTTCCCGCCCATCCCGTCGTTCGCGCCCGAGCACTTCGCGGTGTTGCGCGCGGAGAGCGCGGGCAAGTACAAGCAGTTCCGCAAGGCGATGGACCAGCTCGATTCCGAAGGCGTGGTGCAGGTCCTGCGCAACGAGATCCGTGGCGACGCCTCCCCTGTGCTCGCCGCGGTCGGACCGATGCAGTTCGAGGTCGTGACCGCGCGCATGAAGAGCGAATTCGGCGTCGAGACCTCGATCCAGAATCTTCCCTACACCTTGGCGCGCCGTACCGACGCCGAGAGCGCCGCCGACCTCGGACGTCAACGCGGTGTCGAGGTGTTCACACGCAGCGACGGCGTGATGCTCGCACTCGTCAGCGACAAATGGCGCCTGCAGTACATCGAGAAAGAGCATCCGACACTCACGTTGGAACCCCTTGTCGCCACGGCGGATTGAGCGGCTGCTCACGCTGGTGACGGCGGTCGGGATCTCGACCGCGATCACCGCCTGCGGCGCGCAGACCTCGGGCATCACGGCAGGCGACCGACCAGGGTCGTCGACCTCCTCGGCGGCGCGGGTCGACGCGCGTGTCGACGACGCCGAGTGTGACGCAGCACCGCCCGCCGGCGCGGTGACCCGAGCACCGGGTGGCCTGGTGTTCTCGCGTGGCGAGGTGCGCGCCCGCGTGCAACGCATCGCCGCACCGATCGCGCCGGAACGGCGGCCCGGCGAACCCGCCCCCGACGACGTGAGCAGTGCGGATGGCTGTTTCACGTTCCCGCGCTGGGGGAATCGCGACGTCGTGGCACCTCTCGACAGTGCGCTGTTCGTGTTCGCCGACAGCAGCGCCGACGGCGTGATCGTCGAGGTGTCCCTCGCCGACCTCGTCTCGCGCACCGACATGACCGGTCAGGTCACGGTGGTCGCCGACGGCGCGGCGTTCACCTCGACGACCTGCCCGGTGCAGATGACGAGCGTGAACGAGGCACGCACGGCGGGACGTTTCCGATGCCCGTCGGCAGCGTCGGTGCAGACCAATCCCTTCGCACCGGACGACGCCATCGACTCCGCGGATCGTCTGCCCGAATCGTCGACCCCGGTCACCCCGGGACCGACTGCGGCGTCACCACCGGCCGGCGCACCACCGACCGGCCCACCGACGACCACGGTCGCGCCACCGGCCGCGGCGTTGTCGGGCTGGTTCGTGCTCGACCGGTAGTCCGAGCGGTCAGTCGCCGACGATGCGCGCGACCTCACCGGTGTCGACGGAGTCGACCTCGGCGGGCCGGAAATGGGGATCGCGGTCCTTGTCGACCAGCACCGCCCGCACACCCTCGGCGAAATCGGGGGTGGCGCAGATCTTCTCGGCCGCGCGCAGCTCCCGCTCGAAACACTCGTCGAGAAGCGACGACGCGCCGAGTTCGATCAGCCGCGCGGTCACCAGGAGACTGGTCGGCGACGCCGACGACATCAGGGTCACCATCTCCGCAGCCCAGTCGTCGCCCACCGCTCCTCGGAGACCGCCGAGGATGCCGGGTACCGAGCTGTCGCCGAAGTATTCGGCGATCTTGGTCAGCGGCAGATCGGTGTCGTGGGCGGCGTCGACATCGACGCCGAGTCCGAGTGCTTCGACCAGGGGGGCACCCGACCGGATGGAATCTGCGACCGCACCGAGGCGGGCGCGGGGGACGTGATGCGTTGCCAGGCCGAGGGTCACGGCGTCGGAGCCGGTGACACGGGCACCGGTGAGGCCGAGCCACATCCCGACACCGGCGGGCAGTCGGGGGAGGAAGTAGGTCGCGCCGATGTCGGGGAAGAAGCCGATCGCGGTCTCCGGCATGGCCATCAGGGCCTTCTCGGTGACGACGCGGATCTCGCCGTGCACGCTGATCCCGAGGCCGCCGCCCATCGCGGCCCCGTCGATGAGGGTGATGTAGGGCTTGGGGTATTCGGCGATGAGCTGATCGAGTTCGTATTCCGACCCGAAGTACTTCGTGATCGCGGCCGCGTCACCCGACAGCGCGTTGTCGCGGATGGCGCGGATGTCTCCACCGGCGCAGAAGGCCCGTTCGCTGCCGGAGGTGACGAGGACGGTCTCGACGGTGTCGTCGTCGGCCCACCGACGCAGGACGTCGGTCATGTCGTCGATCATGGTCTGATCGAGTGCATTCAGGGCCTTGGTCCGGTCCAGCACGATCTCGCCGACACCGTTGGCGACCGAGCTACGAATGTAGGACATGCACGTACCGTACTAGCCCCACTGTTCGGCGAGTTCCATCCACTCGGTTTCGGCGGCCTCCTTCTCCGCGACCACCGAGGTCAGTTCGGAGTCGAGTTCACGCAGTCGGACGGCGTCGGTCGCCGCGGCCGCGAGCAGCCCGTGCAGCTCGGTCTCGCGGGCATCGAATTTCGCGATCTGACGTTCCAGTCGCTTCATCGTCTTCTGCGCGTCGCGCTCGGCGCCGGCGTCCCGAATCGGTGCCGCAGCAGGCGAATCCGACCGCCCGGCGACCGACGAGACCGGGGTGGCGTTGTCACCCTGGCGCGCACGGCGCTGCAGGTACGACTCGATGCCGCCGGGCAGATTGGTCAACCCGCCGTCGCCGAAGAGCGCCCAGGTGCTGTCGCAGATCCGCTCGATGAGATACCGGTCGTGGCTGATGACCACCATCGTCCCGGCCCAGCCGTCGAGGATGTCCTCGAGCTGCTGCAGGGTGTCGATGTCGAGGTCGTTGGTGGGCTCGTCGAGCAGCAGGACGTTGGGCTGCGCCATCAGCACCCGGGTGAGCTGCAGCCGACGACGCTCGCCACCGGAGAGATCCCCGACCGGGGTCCGCTGCCGCGCCGGAGAGAAGCCGAGACGTTCGGCGAGCTGACCCGCCGAGATCTCCTTCTCCTGCTTGGTGCCCGCGCCGATCGTGATACGTCCGGCGACGTCCTCGACCGCCTCGAGGACGCGCATGTCGGTGGGGAGATCGTCGAGTTCCTGTCGCAGCCAACCGATGGACACCGTGGTGCCCTCCTTGCGGCGACCGGGATCGACCGGCACCTCACCGGCCAACGCTCGCAGCAGTGTGGTCTTGCCGGAACCGTTGATGCCGACCAGACCGATGCGCTCGCCGGGTTGCAGTCGCCACGTGAGGTCCTCGACCAGCACGCGGTCGTCCGGGGTGCGCAGCGTGGCGTCCTCGAGTTCGATGACGACGCGTCCGAGGCGGCGCTTGGCGAACGTCGACAACGCGACGCTGTCGCGCACGGGCGGGACGTCGGCGATCAGCTTCTCGGCGGCCTCGATGCGGTACTTGGGCTTCGAGGTCCGTGCCGGCGGGCCGCGGCGCAGCCACGCCAGTTCCTTGCGGGCGAGGTTGCGGCGTCGCTCCTCGGCGGCGTCGGCGAGGCGTCCTCGCTCGGCGCGCGCATAGATCCAGTCGTTGTATCCGCCTTCGTATTCCGTCACCGAGCCGTGCGCGACCTCCCAGGTGCGGGTGGCGACGGTGTCCAGGAACCAGCGGTCGTGGGTGACCACCACGAGTGCGCTGCGACGGTTGACGACGTGGTCGGCGAGCCACTGCACGCCCTCGACGTCGAGGTGGTTGGTGGGCTCGTCGAGGATGAGCAGATCGAGGTCCTGCACGAGCGCCGCGGCCAGCGCGACCCGTCGCCGCTGCCCGCCGGACAGTTCCTCGACGCTGCGTTCGAGTCCTCCGTCGAGGCGGTCGATGCCGATACCTGCGAGCACGGCGCGGACCCGCGCGTCGGAGGCCCACTCGTGTTCGGCGACGTCGAGCGGCCCGAGGACCACGTCGCCGACGGTGGAGCCGGGTGGCAGCACGCCGCGCTGGGTGACCGTCGCCATGCGAACACCGCCGGCGATCGACACCCGACCCGAGTCGGGTTCGGTGATGCCGGCGAGGATCTCGAGCATCGTCGTCTTGCCGCCGCCGTTGAGGCCGACGACACCGATCCGTTGGCCCTCCTGCACACCGAGACTCACCGAATCGAGCAGCGGGGTGATCCCGAAACTCTTGCTGATCTTCTCCGCGTTGACCAGGTTGCTCACCGGTCGTCTCCGATCGTTTCCTCGGGTACCACTCGCGCCCCCGGGACCGGACCGCTCGCGATCCGGACCGAGCGGCAGACGCCGGCACCGGACAGTTCGGCGGCGACGTCGACAGCGTGGTCGGCGTCGTCGCACAGGAAGGCACACGTGGGCCCCGAGCCGGACACGATGCCGGCGAGCGCCCCGGCCTCGGTGCCCGCCCGCAGGGTGCGACGCAGTGTGGGCATCAGCGACAGGGCCGCCGGTTGCAGGTTGTTGCACAGGGTCGGTGCGAGTCGGCGCGGGTCCCCGGCGGCCAGCGCGGCCAGGAGCTCGTCGGGCGGCCCGGCGCGGTGCTCCCCGGTCGCCGAACCGGCGCGGAGGTGGTCGAGTTCGCGGTACACCTGCGGTGTCGACAGTCCCCCACCGGCGACGGCGATGACCCAGTGGAACGCGCCGCGCGAGAGCACGTCGACGAGTTGTTCGCCACGGCCGGTCCCGAGCGCGGTGCCCCCGCGCAGCGCGAAGGGGACGTCGCTGCCGATACCGGCGGCCACCGACGACAGGTCGTCGCGGTCGATGTCGCTGCGCCACAGCCGGGTGAGTCCCACGAGCACGGCGGCGGCGTCGGCGCTGCCGCCGGCCATGCCGCCGGCGACGGGAATGCCCTTGGTGATCTCGACGGCGACCTCGCCAGTGTGGCCGGTCGCGGCGGCCAGTGCGTCGATCGCGGTCCAGGCGAGGT
This sequence comes from Williamsia sp. M5A3_1d, assembly GCF_053345315.1. Classification (NCBI taxonomy): domain Bacteria; kingdom Bacillati; phylum Actinomycetota; class Actinomycetes; order Mycobacteriales; family Nocardiaceae; genus Williamsia; species Williamsia sp. M5A3_1d. The sequence continues at coordinate 1,286,232 of NZ_JBKEZX010000001.1, read as the reverse complement.
TCGTGTGATCGGTGGGGACGGCATGGGCGTTGTCGCCGATCACCGTGATGGATCGGTGGTCGGCGGAGGCGACGGTGATCTCGTCGCTGAGCGACACGGCCTGGAAGACGGTCTCGAGTTGGTGGTAGCCGTCGTCGCGGAGATCACCGACACCGAGGTGGAGGTTGATTTTGGCGGGCACGCGTACGCGCACGGGCCTGGGGACGACAGACAGCACGACTGGTCAGTCTAGTCGTCCGCCGGCGGGTCGCCCGCCACGGCATTTCCCGACACCGCATTTCCCGACACCGCAGCCAGGCGCACGAAGTCGGCGACGTCGAGCCGCTCGCCACGCAGCGTCGGATCGATATCGGCGGCACGCAACCGCCGCTCGGCCTCCGTGGGCGACCCGGCCCAGCCGGCCAGCGCGGCACGCAGGGTCTTGCGTCGCTGGGCGAAGGCGGCGTCGATGACGGCGAACACCCGCCGGCGGGTGACGGAGTCGGTGGGCCACGGCATCTCGCGCCGATCGACGCGGACGAGTCCCGACTCGACCTTCGGCTCGGGCCAGAACACACCCGCGCCGACGGTGCCGGCGCGGCGGACGTCGCCGAAGAATCGAGCCTTCACGCTGGGGACGCCGTAGATGCGGCCCCCGGGGGTGGCGGCCAGGCGTTCGGCGACCTCGAGCTGCACCATCACCAGCGCGGTACGGATCTGCGGGAGTTCGGCCAGCAGGTGCAGGAGGACGGGGACCGCCACGTTGTAGGGCAGGTTCGCGACGAGTGCGGTCGGCGGCACCGGGAGATCGGCGGCCGACACCGTCAGGGCATCGGCACCGACAACGGTCAGTCGGTCGGCCTGCGCGGGTGCGTGGTCGGCGATCGTGCGAGGCAGGGCGCCGGCGAGCACCGGATCGATCTCGACGGCGGTCACACCCCCCGCGACGGCCAGCAATGCCAGCGTCAGCGAGCCCAGTCCGGGACCGACCTCGAGGACCTCGTCATCGGGTCCCACATCGGCGCCGGCCACGATGCGACGCACCGTGTTGGCGTCGTGGACGAAGTTCTGGCCGAGCGTCTTGGTGGGCCGGATCCCGAATTCTGCGGCGAGCGCGCGGATCTGGACCGGTCCGAGCAGCCGGGGGACGTTCGGGGTGTCGCTCAGCGCAGGCCCAACTTGGCCGAGCACGACGGCCAGGCACCCCAGCCCTGGGCGGCGAGGGTCTTCTCGGCGATGGCGATCTGCTCCTCGCGGGTGGCGAGGTCGGCGCGCGGTGCGTACTCCTGACCGCCCCAGCGGTCCCAGGTGTTCTGGTCGAACTGCACGCCACCGTAGAAGCCGTTGCCGGTGTTGATGGCCCAGTTGCCGGTCGACTCGCACTGCACCAGCTGATCCCACACCGAACCGTTCGGGACGAACGGTGCGCCGGGCTTGGTGCCGACGTTGACCTGCGCGGCGACCGGTTGCTCGAGCTCCTGCGAGCCGAGCTTGACGCGCTTGGTCTCCTTGCCGTTGACCGTGGTGACCGAGTAGGTGACCTTCTGGGTGCCGGGCTTGCCGGGCACCTTCACCTCGCGCTTGTCCTTGACCAGTTCGGGGTCGGGCGTCTCCTTGTCGGGCGCGGTCAGCGGCTCGGTGGCCTCCACGTCCTCGGTGCGGATCCGGGTGACGGCGATGTTCATGTTCGCGGTGACCGGGGTGTCGGCCGCGGGGACGACGGTGTCGTCGCCGGCGAGCGGCGCACCCATGTCGGCGAGCAGCTCGCCGACGGTCTTCGCTGCGACCTCGGGGGTCGACTTCTTCGTCGCGTCGACGAGCGTGACCTTCTTGGGCAGCGTCACCGACACGGCGGCGCCGTCGACGGGAAGGGTCTCGGTGCGGGGGGCCTCGACGTCGATGGTGGGCGACGCCAGGTTTTGCTGCGCGAGCGCCTGCTCGACGGTGACCGCGTTCGTCTTCACCTCGCGCTTGGTGCCGTCGACGTCGATCACGAGGGTCTTGAGGCGGTGGAAGGTGATGGTCTGACCATCGGCGACACCGGCCGAGGGCTTCGGGCTGACGAGGTCACCGCTGGTGGGTTCGTACCCCTGATCGGCGAGGACGTCCTCGACCGACGAACGCATGGTGGCGACGGTGACGATCTTGCCGTCGACGTCGATCTTCACGGTCTTGTGCATGACCACACCCATCACGCCACCCGCGAGAAGGGTGAGGAGCAGGGCGGCAACGGCGACGCGGACCTTGGTGGAGTTCGAATCGTTGATCTTGGCTAAAAAAGACACACGTCAGTTTCTTGTCGGGGACGTCGGGTATCCGGCGAGACTCGGCAGGATCACAGAAGGATAACGGCGGGTCAGAGTGTTGGCAAAGCCAGGCCGTACACCCGGCAGCTGTTGGCGGTCAGCTGCTCCGCGAGTGCGGTCGCGTCGGTGCCGCGGACCTCGGCGAGCGCGCGCACGGTGTAGGGCAGGACGTAGGACTGGTTGGGGGCGCCGCGGAACGGATGCGGGGTGAGGAACGGCGCGTCGGTCTCGACCAACAGTTGTTCGTCGGGGACCACCCGTGCGGCGGCCTGCAACGACGCCGCGTTGGCGAAGCTGACGGTGCCGGAGAAGCTCAGCACGTACCCGCGTTCGACGCATTCGCGCGCGATCGCCTCGTCTCCGGAGAAGCAGTGCATGATCACCGTCTCCGGAGCACCCTCGGCGGCCAGCACGTCGAGCAGATCCCGGTCGGCCTCGCGGTTGTGGATCATCAGTGGCTTGCCGACCTCCTTGGCGAGATCGATGTGCCACCGGAACGACTCGTGCTGAACGGATTTCGGCGCACAGTCGTCCGACCTGTCGAGCCAGTGGTAGTCGAGACCCGTCTCCCCCACCGCGACGACCCGCGGATGTGCGGCCATCGCGCGCAGCTCCGCGGCCGTCTCGTCGTCCAGGTCGCCCGCGTGGGTCGGGTGCAGCGCGGTCGCGGCCCAGGCACGGCGGTCCCATTCCGCGGCGGCGACGGCCCACCGGGCGTCGACCATGTCGTCGGCCACCGTCACGACACCACGTACCCCGACGGCCTCGGCGCGGTCGAGGATCCCCGCGACCGACTCGGCGTCGCGACCTCCGCAGGCGGCGAGATGGGTGTGGGCGTCGATCAACGGGCCCAACGGCTCGGGATCCGGCGGCGCCTCCCGACGCTTCGACCGGCTCACAGTTTCACCGTCCCGGTGATGGTGGACACAGTGGCCCCACCGACCCAAATGTCGGTGCCGTCGTCGTCGACGAAGACCCGCCCGGCGCGACCCATCGCGGTGCCCTGCGCCGCGACGTAATGGGCCGGGATCTCCTCGGTGGCACGCAACCAGGTCGCGAAGCCGGCGTTGAGGCTGCCGGTCACGGGGTCCTCGGTGACACCGTCGCCCGGAGCGAAGGCGCGCACCTCGTAGTCGGCGTCGTGCCCCGCGCCGCGGTGGGCCCCGATGAGCCCGACCGCGTGATCGCCGAGGGCGACGTGGTCGGGCTGCACCTCGAGGACACGTTCGCCCGAGGTGAGCATCAGGCCGATCCATCCGGGACCGTTTTCGACCCAGTTCGACGCCACCACATCGGAGGGCGAGAGTCCCAGCGCGGCGCGGATTTCGGCCAGGACATCGGCATCCACCGGACCCGACCGTCGCAGCGGTGGCGCGGCGAACGCGAGCCGCTCGCCGTCGCGCCGGATCGTGATGAGTCCGGCGGCGCACTCCTGGACGATCACGTCCTCGCGGGGACGACCGCCCGATTCGAGCCAGGCGTGCGCCGATCCGAGCGTCGGGTGGCCGGCGAACGGGAGTTCGCCGCCGGGGGTGAAGATCCGCAGCCGATAGTCCGCGGCCGCATCGGTCGGCGGGAGCACGAAGGTCGTCTCCGAGAGGTTGGTCCATCGCGCGAACGCGGCCATCTGATCGTCGTCGAGGCCACGGGCGTCGAGCACCACGGCGACGGGGTTCCCGGAGATCGGCCCCGACGAGAAGACATCGACCTGAGCGAAGGATCGGGAGGTCACCATGGCTGCGAGCCTACGTTCCACCCCCTAGCGGTCCGGCCTCGGCATCGGCCGCGCGCGACGCCTGTAACGCATCCCGACACAGTCCGATAGTGAGAGCAAGCACGCGATGGTACTCATCAGTACCCCCCTCGCGCGCCGCGGTGGTCGGCCGATCCCGACCGAGGGCGAGGACAGAGGAGTTCACGATGAGAACGACGACGAAGCAGCGTGTGGCGGCAGTCCTGACCGCCGCGGGGATCGCAGGTATGACGGCCATCGGACAGGGAGCCGGTGCGGCATCGGCCGACACGATCCTCGACGGCGTCAACGTGGGCGGCCGGATCGAGCAGGCGTATTTCGAGAGCGGCGGACTCGAGAAGTGGGGCGGGCCGCGCAGCGAGGAACTGCGGGCACGCAACAACGGGCGCTTCCAGGTGTTCGCGAAGGACACCGCGTTCTACTGGAACGCGGGCGTCGACTACGGGCGCGCCCATCAGATCAGCGGCGCGATCCGCGGCAAGTGGGCGTCGCTGAGGTGGGAGAACGGCGCGCTGGGCTACCCGGTCACCAACGAGTTCGCACAGGGACCCGCGCGGGTCAACATCTTCCAGGGCGGCACCATCTACTGGTCGCCGAACACCGGGGCACACCAGATCTGGGGCGGCATCCTCTCGAAATGGCGCGCGCAGGGCGGTGTCACCTCGGCCGTCGGTCTCCCGGTCAGCGACGAGATCCGCCTGGGCAACAACACCTTCCTGCAACGATTCGTGGGCGGCGTCATCTACTTCCCCTGACCACGTGCGGCTGACCTGAGTCGCGCGCGTACCGTCGGCTCACGATGACCTCTGGTGACGTCCATGACGCTGATGCCACGACGGGGTCGGTGACGATCGATCGACTCGTCGATCCGACCGACACCGACCTCGTCGCTCTGCTGACCGCGTGCGTCGCCGACCTCAACGAGCGGTATCCCGACTACTCCCCCGACCCGGTCGTCGCCGGCGCCGAGTACTTCGTCGCCCGACTCGACGGCCGAGGCGTCGGTTGCGTCGGTCTGCGCGACATCGGTGACGGTCGCGGCGAGATCAAGCGGATGTTCGTCGCGGTCGAGGGCCGCCGCCGGGGGATCGCCGCACGGCTGGTCACCGCCCTGGAGGAACGCGCCGCCGACCGCGGTATGACGACCGTCGTGCTCGAGACCGGCATCCGACAGCCCGAGGCCATCGCGCTGTACATCGCCGTCGGCTACACCCCGATCGACGCTTTCGGCGAGTACGCGAGCAGTCCGCTGAGTCGCTGTTACGGCAAGTCCCTCGACTGACGCCGCGGCGTTTGACTGATCGTCACCGGCGGTTCGCGTCGGGTTGGTCGGAGGCGGTTAGCGTCGGCGCACATGTCCAGGTTCCCCGGTTCGCATCGACGACACCGCGCGACGGCGATCGCGATGCTGCTCGTCGCGGTCGCCATGGCGACATCGGCGACCGGCCCCGCCGACGCCCGTCCCGGTGACCGACCGACACCGGGGCGCACCTTCGACCTGCAGGCCCATCGCGGCGGCATCGGGCTGACGACCGAATCGACACTCGAGGCGTTCGACACCGCGCTCCGACTCGGCGTCACGACCCTCGAACTCGACACCCAGGTGACCCGCGATCTGCGGGTGGTGATCTCCCACGATCGCCAGATCTCGGGCGACAAGTGTCGCGACACCGCGCCCGCCACACCCGGTGACCGTCAGTTCCCGTACGTCGGCTCCTACATCCGCGACCTCACCCTCGCGCAGATCCGCACGCTCGACTGCGGATATCGGCAGCTGCCGCAGTTCCCGAACCAGCGCCGTGTCCCCGGCGCAAAACTCCTCGAACTGCACCAGTTGTTCGACCTGATCCGCGAGCGCCGGGCGTTCGGTGTGCGGATGAACATCGAGACCAAGGTCGAGGCCGGGTCACCCGAGCAGACGCAGCCGCGCGAGCTGTTCGTGGGACGGGTCTTCACCGAGATCGCCCGCTCGGGTCTCGCCCGCCAGATCAGCATCGAGAGCTTCGACTGGGGCGCACTGCGGGTCATGAACCGCCTCGACCCCCGCCTGCCCCTGATCGCCCTGACCAACCGGGACTTCCTGCAGGTCGGACAACCCGGGCGTTCGCCGTGGCTCGGCGGGCTCGACGTCGACGACTTCGGCGGCAACCTCGTGCGCACCGCCCGCGCCATCCCCGGCGTCACCGCCATCTCGCCGGTGCAGGGCACACCACAGGACGGCGCCATCGGCGACGCCGGCTTCGTGCCCTACCCCGACGCGCGGATGGTCGCCGACGCCCACCGCGCCGGCCTCGAGGTCATCCCCTGGACGGTCGACGACCCGGCCACGATGGCCCACTTCATCGACCTCGGCGTCGACGGCATGATCACCGATCACCCCGACCGCCTGCGCGCGGTGCTGGCGTCGAAGGGGTTGCCGCTCCCGCGACCGGTCCGGTGAGCCGCTAGCGTTCCTCCGATGAGTCGGAACGACACCCGCACCGGAACCGCACGCGTCGGCGACCTCGACATCTACTACGAGGACACCGGCCCCCTCGATGCACCGCCGGTGCTCATGATCATGGGCCTGTCGGCCCAGCTCACCATGTGGCCGACGGGATTCTGCGACCTGTTCGCCGCCGAGGGGTTCCGTGTCATCCGTTTCGACAACCGCGACATCGGGCTGTCGACCCATCTCGACGGCGTCCGCGTCGGCGGGTCGATGATCACGCGGATGGTGAAGACCGAGCTGGGCATCGGCAGCTCGGTGCCCTACACCGTCCCCGACATGGCCGCCGACGCCATCGGCGTCCTCGACCACCTCGGCATCGAACGCGCCCACGTCGTCGGGGCGTCGATGGGCGGGATGATCGCGCAGGTCGTCGGGGGGAAGTACCCCGAGCGGGTCCTGTCGCTGGCCATCCTGTTCTCCAGCACCCTGCAGGCCCTGCTCCCCCCGCCCGATCCGCGCAAGCTGCTCGCGCTGATCTCCGGTCCGGGCAAGGGCGCCACCCGCGAGCAGTACATCGCCGGGTCGGCGAAGGCGATGCAGACCATCGGCAGTCCCGCCTACCCGCTGAGCGACGCCGAGGCCCTGGCGAGGGCGACGGAGTATCACGACCGGTCACACTATCCGGCCGGGGTGATGCGGCAGATGACCGCGGTGATGGGCAGCGGCAGTCTGCGCCGGTACGCCCGCAAGGTCACCGCGCCGACCGTCGTCATCCATGGCAGGGCCGACGGCCTGATGCGTCCGGCGGGCGGCAAGGCCATCGCGCACGCGGTGAAGGGCTCGAAGCTGGTGCTCATCGACGGGATGGGACACGATCTGCCCGAGCCGCTGTGGCCGCAGATCACCGCCGAGCTGTTCGCGAACTTCCGCCGCGCCTGAGGTCCCACGGACGGACCGATAAGCTCGGCACACCATGGCACCGGCAGCGAAGACACCGTTCTACATCACCACCGCGATCGCCTACCCGAACGGCGTTCCGCACATCGGGCACGCCTACGAGTACATCTCGGCCGACGCGATCGCCCGGTTCAAGCGGCTCGACGGGTTCGACGTCTTCTTCCTCACCGGCACCGACGAGCACGGGCAGAAGATGCAGCAGACCGCGGCGGCCGAGGGCATCGAGACCCGAGCCCTCGCCGATCGCAACGCCGGCGCCTTCCGTGACCTGCAGCGCGCGCTCGGGAGCAGCTTCGACCGGTTCATCCGCACCACCGACGACGATCACACCCTCGCCTCGCAGGCCATCTGGCAGCGGATGGCCGACAACGGCGACATCTACCTCGACACCTTCAGCGGCTGGTACTCCGTGCGCGACGAGGCGTTCTACGCCGACGACGAACTGACCGTGGCACCCGACGGCACCCGCACGGCGACGGCGACCGGTACGCCGGTGGAGTGGACCGAGGAGTCGAGTTACTTCTTCCGCCTGTCGGCCTACGGCGACAAGCTGCTCGAGCTCTACGAGTCGCACCCGGAGTTCATCGGGCCGGCGACGCGCCGCAACGAGGTCGCGAGCTTCGTGCGCGGCGGCCTGCGTGACCTGTCGATCTCGCGCACCACGTTCGACTGGGGTGTACCGGTGCCGGGCGATCCCGACCACGTCATGTACGTCTGGGTCGACGCCCTCACCAATTACCTGACCGGCGTGGGCTTCCCGGACACCGACGGCGACTCCTTCGCGCGGTACTGGCCGGCCGATCTGCACATCATCGGCAAGGACATCGTGCGGTTCCACTGCGTCTACTGGCCCGCGTTCCTGATGAGCGCGGGTATCGAACTGCCGAAAAGGGTCTTCGCGCACGGTTTCCTGTTCAACAAGGGCGAGAAGATGTCCAAGTCGGTCGGCAACGTCGTCGATCCGTACACCCTCGTCGAGCAGTACGGTCTCGACCCGCTGCGGTTCTTCCTGCTGCGCGAGGTCTCCTACGGCCAGGACGGGTCCTACAGCCACGACGCGATCGTCGCGCGCATCAACGCCGACCTGTCCAACGAACTCGGCAACCTGGCGCAGCGGTCGCTGTCGATGATCGGCAAGAACTACGACCACACCGTGCCGACGCCCGGCGCCCTCACCGACGACGATTCGGCCCTGCTCGCGCGCGCCGACGGTCTCCTCGATCGGGTGCGGGCCGAGTTCGACGCCCAGGCACTGCATCTCGCGCTCGAGGCGATGTGGGAGGTGCTGGCCGAGACCAATCGCTACATCTCCGCCCAGGAGCCGTGGAAGCTGGTCAAGGTCGACCTCGAACGCGCGGGCACCGTGCTGTGGGTGTGTGCCGAGGTGGTGCGCATCGTCGCGTTGCTCGCCCAACCGGTCATGCCCGATGCGACGGGGAAGATCCTCGATCTCCTCGCCGTCGACCCGGGGTCACGCACCTTCGCCTCCATCACCGACCGGCTCGCCGCGGGCGTCACGCTGCCCGCGCCGTCACCGGTGTTCCCGCGGTACGACACCAAGAGCTGACGTGACCCACGAGGCCGAGGACCTCGGTCCCGGTCCCGATCCGGTCGACGTGCTCGGCCGACTCGACGCCGCCACCCGACGCGCGGGTCGGCCCGGACCCGCCGCGATGATCGGCGACTGGCTGGGCCACACCGCGATGATCGCCCCGTCGATCCGCCTCGACGCGGGTGTCGCGCCCCCGGATCGGCCGCGCGGCTGGTGGTTCGGGCACGTGTCGTTCCCCGACCGCGTAGACGAGGCGGTCCTGCCCGCGACGGTCGGAGGTGTCGCCGACGGGGTGCTCGTCCACGACCGCGACCGTTGGTCGTATCGGTCGGTCACCGGGACGTCGTGCCCGGACTGGGTTCGCGCATGTCTCGAGTCCACGCCGGTCGCCGAGCCGCCGCGACCGTGGTCGACCACGTGGACCGCTCCCGCACGCGCACCGCACCGGGAGGCCGTCCGGGCGTGCCTGGCCGCGATCACCGCCGGCGAGATCTACCAGGCCTGCATCTGCACCCGCTACCGCGGCGTGCTGACCGGTGCGGCCGTCGATGTCGCGCGCTCGGGTATCGCGGCACTGGCCCCGCGCAAGGCGGCGTTCCTCTCCGGCACATGGGGTTCGGTGGTGTCGTTCTCGCCGGAGACGTTCCTGCGGCGCACCGGCGAGGAGGTGCTCTCGAGCCCCATCAAGGGCACCGTCCCAGCCTCGTCCGACCCGGCCCTGCTGCTCACCTCGGTCAAAGACGTCGCCGAGAACATCATGATCGTCGATCTCGTCCGCAACGACCTGGGTCGCGTGGCGGTCGCCGGCTCGGTGACGGTGCCGGAACTGCTGGTGACCCGCCCCGCGCCCGGGGTGTGGCATCTCGTCTCGACGGTCGCCGCCCGCGTGCCCGGTGAGGTGGGCGCCGGCGATCTGCTCGACGCGACGTTCCCCCCGGGGTCGGTCACCGGGGCACCCAAGCGCCGCGCGCGGGATCTGTTGCGGCGGTGGGAGACCGACGCCCGCGGCGTCTACTGCGGCGCGATCGGTGTGGTCGCACCGGACGGCGATCTCGACCTCAACGTGGCGATCCGCACCCTCGAGATCGCCCCGGACGACACGATGCAGCTCGGCGTCGGGGGCGGCATCACCATCGACTCCGACCCCGATCGGGAATGGCAGGAATGCCTCGACAAGGCCGCGAGCATCGTCGGCCTGCGACACCGACAGGGCTGACCGAGCGGATCAGCGACGGGCCAGCGCCGCCTGGTACAGCTCGCGTTTGCCGGCGCCGCCGCGTGCGGCGACCTCGGCGCAGGCGTCCTTGAGCCGCGCGCCGTCGGCGACGAGCGCCTCGACCGCGTCGACGAGGGTCTCGAGGTCGGCCACCACGGGTGTCGCGCCCTCGATCACGACGGTGATCTCTCCCCGCACACCGGCACGCGCCCACTCGGCGAGTTCGCCCAGCGGACCGCGCCGGACCTCCTCGTAGGTCTTGGTCAACTCGCGACACACCGCGGCGCGGCGGGTGGGACCCAACACCTCGACGGCGTCGTCGAGACAGTCGGCGAGACGGTGCGGGGACTCGAAGAACACGACCGTGCGCGGCTGGTCGAGGAGTTCGGCCAGCCACGACCGACGCGCACCGGACTTGCGCGGCGCGAAACCGTCGAAGCAGAACCGTTCCACCGGCAGCGCCGAGAGCGCCAGCGCCGTGGTCACCGCCGACGGACCCGGCAGGCAGGTGATGGGCAGGTCGGCCTGAGCGCACGCCAGCACCAGGCGGTACCCCGGATCGCTCACCGACGGCATACCCGCGTCGGTCACCAACAGCACGGTGCGTCCGGCGTCGATGTCGGCGATCAGTCCCGGGGTACGCGCCGCCTCCACCTGGTCGTAGTAGCTGACGATGCGTCCGGTGATCTCGACCCCCAGCGCGGCGGCCAGCGATCGCGTCCGGCGGGTGTCCTCGGCGGCGACGACGTCGGCGCTGTGCAGCGCGTCGCGCAACCGCTGCGAGGCGTCACCCGCCCGGCCCATCGGGGTCGCCGCCAGGATCAACACACCGCGCCCGTTTCGAGACGTCTGTCCGGTATCGGACTCGTCGTGCGCTGCGTCATCCGTCGTCGTCATCACCGCACAGCCTACGATCGAGAACGTGACCCTCGCGCCTCCGATCACCGACGCGGTCGACCGCTACGACGGCTCGCCCGACGACGGCGGCGCGGCGGAAGATCTCGGTCGCCGTCCCGGGCCGTCGATCCCCGCCCCGGTGTTCGGCGCCGACGACCGCAGGCGCGGGTGGATCGTCGCCGCGGTGCTCACCGGGATCGCCGCCATCACCCGGTTCTGGGGGCTCACCAGCCCCACCGACAACGGCACACCGGTGTTCGACGAGAAGCACTACGTGCCGCAGGCGTGGCAGGTGCTCACCGGCGGCAACTGGATCGAGGACAACCCCGCCTACGGCCTCGTGGTGCACCCGCCGGTCGGCAAGTGGTTGATCGCCGCCGGTGAGGGCCTCTTCGGCTACACCCCGCTGGGCTGGCGGTTCATGTCGGCGGTGGTGGGGATCGTCATGGTCCTCATCGTCTACCGACTCACCCGACGGGTGACCCGCTCCACGCTGATCGGCGCGATCGCGGGGGTCTTCATGATCGTCGACGGCGTGACGTTCGTGTCGTCGCGCGTCGGGATGCTCGACATCTTCCAGATCTTCTTCGTGCTCGGCGCGATGGCGGCGCTGGTCGCCGACCGCGATCAGATGCGCGCACGACTGCATCGCGTGTCGATCGAGGGCCGCATGGCCGACTCGCCGTTCGGGCCCCGCCTGGGCTTCCGGTGGTGGCGGTTCGCGGCGGCGGTGCTGCTCGGTCTCGGATGCGCCACCAAGTGGTCGGGCATCTACTTCGTGTTGTTCTTCCTGCTGCTCTCGGTCGGATTCGATGTCGCGAACCGCAGGGCATACCACGTGCAGCGCCCCTGGATCGGCACGCTGCGCCGCGACGTGATCCCGGCCGGGTTCAGCCTCGGCGCGGTGCCGATCATGGTCTATCTGGGCAGCTTCGCGCCGTGGTTCGCCGGCGAGACGTCGGTCTACCGCTACGAGGTCGGCAACTCCATCGGCTACGACGGCCCCTTCGCGTGGGTGCCCGGCGCCTTCCGATCACTCTGGTACTACGAGGCCGGGATCCTGAAGTTCCACGAGGGCCTCACCAACTCCGCGGGCAACCACCACCCGTGGGAATCCAAGCCGTGGACCTGGCCGATGAGCCTGCGCCCCATGCTCTACGCCGTCCAGAACGGACCCGACCGATGCGGCGGCGGCGAGTGCATCCGCGTGCAGATGCTGATCGGCACCCCGGCCATGTGGTGGCTGGCGTTCCCGATGCTGCTGTGGGGTCTGTGGCGGTGGATCCTGCGCCGCGACTGGCGCTACGCGGTGGTCATCATGGGGTACGGCGCGGCGTGGCTCCCCTGGTTCGCCAACCTCGACCGCCAGATGTACTTCTTCTACGCGACCGCGATGGCGCCGTTCCTCATCATGGGCCTCGCGCTGTGTGTCGGCGACCTGCTCGGAGCCGACGGGAGATGGTCGACGTTCGGACGGGAACGCCGCATGCTCGGCGCGATCGTCGCATCGATCTACATCGGCCTGGTGATCATGAACTTCGTGTGGATGTGGCCGATCCTCACCGGTCAGCCACTCTCACTGCACATGTGGAACATGCAGATGTGGTTGCCCAGCTGGCGCTGACCGCCGACGGTGCAGCGGTGTCGGGGTCGGTGACCCCGGATCAGTTCGGCAGGCGTCCGCGGACGGTGTCGGTGGTCGCGAAGTCGCCGCCGACGAAGTTGCGGTCGAGGCTGGTCTGGATGTCGAAGTAGCGCAGCGGAAGGTTCTTCAACCGGTTGTCGGTGACGCGGAACTCGACGCGGTTGCCGACGATGCGAGTCGGCACCTGGACGATCTGGTCCTGATCGGTGCCGACCGGGTTCACGATCAGCGGGACCGGCACAGGGGTGCCCGGACGGACGGGGAAGCCCTTGAGCAGCGGGCGCCCGATGGCCGAGATCGCCGCCACGGCCTGGCCCGTGCCGCCGCGCACGTTGCGCGGGCCGTAGAGCAGCACCGAGTAGTTCGGGCCGTATCCCCGACCCACGCCGGCCTTCGTGCGCACCACGATCGTCATGTCGAGACGGCCCGTCGCGCGGTCGTAGTCGACGGTCGCCGAGGTGACGTCGACGCTGCCGACGACGGCCTCGATCGGGGACCGCACCGTGACCGACGCCGCCGAGGCGGGGCCGGCGGCGGTCAGCGCCCCGGTCGCCGCGGCCAGCCCGGCGAGGGCGAGCGCGGACAGGCGTGCGGCGGAACGACGAGCAGTGCGATGCATTTCAGACCCCTGTGGCAGTTCCGGACGGACGTGTCTGGAAGGAGTATTGCAGTTCGCACGCCCGCGTCGAACGACATCACGCGGACACGGTCGGCGCCCGGTCAGCCGCCGAGCCGGCCCGAGACCCTGTCGACGCCGAGCGGGCTGGTGACCGTCCCGTTCCCCGCGCTGGTCGCGGTGATCTCGAACGCGGTGAGCGGGAGGTTCGCGAGGCGGTCGTCGGTGGCGGTGACGATGACCGAGGCGCCGTTGTAGGAGACACGGACGGGCACCGAGATCCGCTGCCCGGGCCCGGTGCGGTCCACGCCGAGCGAACCGCGCGGCGGTACCCCGACCGCGCTCGCGCCGACAGACGGTCCGCGGAAGGCGTCGTTCCCGGTGAGGGTGAGGCTGTAGGCGGGACCGCCGAGTGCGGCCGGGGCCGGGGCGCCGCGCAGGTACACCGTCGCCGCGATGCGCCCGAGGGCCGGTCGGTAGTCGACCGACGCGGCGAGGATGTCGACGTACGGCGCGTTCAGCAGCGATGGCGGCGACACCACGGTGTTCGGGGGCAGCAGGGCCGCCGACCCGGTGCCGGGTGCGGCACCTGCGGGTGCGACGCCGATCGCGACCCCCGCCGTGGCGGCGAGGGTCGCGATCGCTGCGGTCAGACCGCGGCGGCCGATCTGGGCGGTACGACTGATGCGTGGCATCACGGGGTCTCCTTCTGTCGCGAATGTCCGGTACCGAAAAGTACCACGTTTCGTTCGCGCACAGAAAGACCCAGTGGTCGTCGGAGATCAGACGGGGTGGGCCGCCAACCACTGCTTGGCGATGTCGGCAGGCTTGGTGCCGTCGGCCGCCTGACCGTTGAGGGTGATCAGGTCAGCGGTGGTCAGCTTCGCCGACACCGCGTTCAGCGTGGTGGTCACGGTGTCGGTCTGCTTCGACTTCTTGATGACGGGCAGCACGTTCTGGGCCGAGAACAGCGACTTGTCGTCGGTGAGGGCCACCAGCTTGTTCTTGGCGATACCCGGGTCGGTGGTGAAGAGGTTGGCCGCCTGGACCTGACCGCTGGTGAGCGCGTTCATCGTCAGCGTGCCGCCCGCGTCGAGCGGTACGAAGCTCTTGAAGGTGACGCCATAGGTGTCCTTCAATCCGACCACACCCTGCACGCGGGTCCGGAACTCCGGTGCGGCACCAAGCGCGAGTTCCCCTGCGACCGGCGCGAGATCGGACACCGTGGACAGCTTGTACTTCGACGCGGTGTCCTGCGTGACACAGATCGCGTCCTTGTCCTCGGCGGGAGAGGGTGTGAGACCGACGATGCCCTCGGGCAGCTTCTGGGTGAGCTCGGCGTCGACCGCCTGCGGGGTCGATGCCGTCGACTTCTCGTCGAGGTACTTCAGGAGGGCGCCGGTGTACTCGGGGACCAGGTCGATCGACGAGTCCTTGAGCGCCGTGAAGTAGACCTCGCGGCTACCGATGTTGAACTGGGTCTTCACCGCGACACCCTTCGACTGCAGGGCCTGCGCGTAGATCTCGCCGACGAGCTGACTCTCGGTGAAATCCGCGGAGCCGATGATGATCTGCGAACCCGACGAGCCCGACTGGTCGGTGCTGCTGTTCAGCGGGTCGCCTCCGCACGCCGAGATGGTCAGGACGCTCGCGGCGGCGACGGCCGCCGCGATCAGGGTGGTCTTCTTCATCGTGGTTCTCCTCGAGGTGGTGGTGCGTCGATGATGCGAGCGGGGGCGGGTGCGCGGCAGCGGAGTTCAGGTGCCCGGTGCCGGCACCGGGATCGCCGGTGAAGGGCGTGCGCGAGTTGCCGAGGCCTCGGAACGTCGCAGGCCGGGCGAGATCGTGAATCGACCGACGAGCGCGAACAACACCTCGAACGCTATCGCGAGAACCGCGACGAGAAGGGCACCTGCGGTCATCTTCGTGAAGTCGGCCTCGGCGCGACCGTCGAGGATGAACCGACCGAGCCCCTGCAACCCGACGTAGGCCGCGACGGTGGCCGTCGAGACGATCTGGAGTGTCGCGCTGCGGATCCCGGACAGCATCAGCGGCAACGCGCACGGCAGCTGCACACGCACCAGGATCTGGGCGCGGGTGTACCCCATGGCCCGGGCGGCTCCCACCGCCCCCGGGTCTGCGTTCTGGATACCGGCGTAGGTCCCGGCGAGGATCGGCGGCACACCGAGCACCACGAGCACCGCGGTCGTCGGGATCAGATACACCGCCTGACCGCTGACACTCGAGGAGATCAGCAGGAACAACAACACCAGTGCGCCGAGGGTCGGCAGTGCGCGCAGGGCGTTGGCCGAGCCCACCACGAATCCCCCACCGCGCCCGGTGTACCCGACGAACATCCCCAGCGGCACGGCGATCACGAGCGAGATGCCCAGTGCGAGCAGGGTGTAGACGAGGTGGTGTCCGATCTGCGCCGGCACGCCGTCGGGTCCGGTCCAGTTCGCGCTGTCGGCGAACCAGCCAGGCACGTTCACGAGGTCACGACCCGTTCACGCCACGGGGTCGCCAGACGGTTCGCGACCTGGATCGCGACGTCGAAGATGACCGCGAGCACCACACACATCACCACGCCCGACACCAGCGGGCCGTACAGCTGCAGTTGGAGTCCCTGGGTGAACAGCGACCCGAGCTGGGAGATGCCGAGCAGGGCGGCCAGCGTCACGATCGACACGTTCGACACGACGGCGACCCGCAGACCGGCACTGATCACCGGCACCGCCACCGGCAGCTCCACCAGGAAGAGGATCTGCCATGTCCGGTAGCCCATGGCGCGTGCGGCGAGGACGGTCTCCACGGGCACCGAGGCGAGTCCGTCGGCGACGACGCGTACCAGCAGGGCCACGGTGTAGACCGTGAGCGCGATGACGACGTTGAGGGGATCGAGGATCTTCGTGCCGATGATCGGCGGCAGGAAGATGAACAGCGCCAGCGACGGGACGGTGTAGAACAGGCCCGCGACACCGACGATCGGGGTGTAGCTGCGGCGTGAGCGATACGCCCACCAGCCCAACGGCAGCGCGACGAACAGACCGATCACGGTGGGGATCAGCGTCAACCAGATGTGGCTGACCGTCAGCGACCACACCAGTCCGTAGTTGTCGCCGACCCAGTCGACGATCTCGTTCACGCCGCGCCCTCACTCGCGCGGGCCCGCCGGATCGCGGCCAGCACGTCGGTGTCGGTCACCGAACCGACCAGGACGCCGTCGGCGTCGACGATCACGCAGCGGCCTGCCGGGGAGGACAGCGCCGAGTTGAGCAGTTCGCGCAGCGGGCTGTCGGCGCGCGCCACCGTGCCGGCGAGGTTGATGTCGTGCGACCCGACCGCACGGGTCCCGACCGCCGCGGCGTCGACCCACCCGATCGGTCGGTCATCGGTGCCGACCGCCAGCACCCAGCGGCCCTCGATCTGACCGACGGGGTCGCCGACGGTCACTGTCGCCTCGGGTTGCGGGACGAGCTCGTCGTCGCCGTACCGGAAACCCAGCGAGCGATATCCCCGTGTGCTGCCGACGAAGTCGGCGACGAACTCGTCGGCCGGGGCCTCGAGCAGTTCGGCGGGTGTGGCAACCTGCGCCAGCCGCCCACCCTGCCGCAGCACCGCGACGCGGTCACCGAGCTTCAGCGCCTCGTCGATGTCGTGGGTGACGAGGATGATCGTCTTGGAGATGTCGGCCTGCAGCCGGAGGAACTCGTCCTGCAGTTGTGCACGCACGATGGGGTCGACGGCGCTGAACGGCTCGTCCATCAGCAGGAACGGCGGGTCGGTGGCCAGGGCGCGGGCGACCCCGACGCGCTGTTGTTGACCACCGGAGAGCTGCCACGGGTACCGCTTGGCGAACGTCGCGTCGAGGCCGACGCGTTCGAGCAGGTCCATCGCCGCGGCGCGGGTCGCCTTCTTGCCGCCGCCGAGGAGTCGGGGCAGGGCGGCGACGTTGTCGACCACGGTGCGGTGCGGGAACAACCCGGCGTTCTGGATGACGTACCCGATCCGGCGACGCAGCGTGACGGCGTCGATCGACGCGGTGTCGGTGCCGTCGAGGGTGATGCGGCCCTCCGTCGGGTCGATCAGCCGGTTGACCATCCGCATCGTCGTGGTCTTGCCGCATCCCGACGGCCCCACGAGAACGGTGATCTCACCGTTCGGGGCCGTCAGATCGAGACCGTCGACCGCGACCGTCCCGTCGGGATACGTCTTCGAGACCCGCTCGAACTCGATCATGGTCGTCCTTCGTGCTGTCGGTGCCCGGCGCAACGCCGATGCAGCTCAGACGACCGTATAACGTCAGACCTTCTCCTCGCGCACGAGCGAGGTGTCGACGGGCAGATCGTCGGACGGCAACACGTCGTTGGTGTCGTCGGTCGCGGCGATCGTGTTGGCGTGGACGCGCAGCTTGTCGTCGAGTCCGTCGCTGCGGTGCTTCTCGGCGAGGATCAGCGGATCGCGGCGTAGGTCCTTGTAGAGCGACACACACATCACGATCATGACGATCACGAACGGCAGCGCGGCGATGATGGCCATCGTCTTGATGCCCTGCAGCGCGTCGTCACCGCTCACCCAGAGCAGCAGGGCCGCAACGGCGCCGGTGAGCACGCCCCAGAAGATGGTGGTCCCCTTCGACGGTTCGGGTCGGCCGCGTTCGGACAGCGTCGCCATCACCAGCGATGCCGAGTCGGCGCCGGAGACGAAGAAGATCGCGACGAGGACCATGACGAGAACCGAGGCGATACCCGCCCACGGCAGGTTGCCCAGCATGTCGAACAGCTGAGACTCCTCGTTGGGACTGTCCGCCAGACCCTTTCCGTTCATCTGCTGACTGATGGCGGTACCGCCGAAGATGGCGAACCACACCAGCGACACCGTCGACGGCACCACCATCACGCCCACCACGAACTGACGGATCGTGCGGCCGCGACTGATCTTCGCGAGGAACATGCCGACGAACGGCGTCCAGGAGACCCACCAGGCCCAGTAGAAGATCGTCCAGTCCGACAGCCATTGCTGTCCGGTGGCGTCGGTGTTGGCGCTGGTACGCGCGGCGTCGGCGGTGATCTCACGGGCGTAGCTACCCAGCGAGGTCGGGACGACGTTGAGGATGAACACGGTGGGGCCGACGACGAAGATGAAGAGCGCCAACACGATCGCGAGCACCATGTTGATGTTCGACAGCCACTGGATCCCCTTGGCGACACCGGAGACCGCGGAGGCGACGAACGCCGCGGTCAACACCGCGATGATGCCGACCAGCAACAGTTTTCCGCTCTCGCCCACCCAGTTGAGCTCCTCGAAACCCGAACCGATCTGCGCGGCACCCAGTCCCAGCGACGCGACGGTGCCGAACAGGGTCGCGAAGATCGCGAGGATGTCGATGACCTTGCCGCCCCACCCGTTCGCGCGGTGCCCGAGCAACGGTGCGAACACCGCGCTCATCAGCTGACCGCGACCGCATCGATAGGTGCTGTAGGCGATCGCGAGTCCGACGACGGCGTACATCGCCCACGGGTGGAAGCCCCAGTGGAACATCGTGGTGGCCATGGCGACACCGACGTTCTGGCCCTCGGTCCCGGGAGGGGCGGTGGTGAAGTGGGTGAGCGGCTCGTAGGCGCCGTAGAACATCAGGCCGATGCCCATGCCGGCGCTGAACATCATCGCGATCCAACTGACGGTGCGGAACTCGGGCTTCTCGCCGTCGCGGCCGAGCGGGATCTTGCCGTACTTGCTGACCGCCAGGAAGATCGCGAACAACACGAACCCGGTGGCCGAGAGGATGAACATCCAGCCGAGGTTGTCGGTGATCCAGTCGAGGATCGTGCGCGTGACGTCCTTCAGGCTCGTCTTGTCGACGATGCCCCACACGAGGAACGCCACGACCAGCGCCGCGGTGACCCCGAAGACCACGAAGTCCACCCGCATCCCGCCACCGTCGCGGCCGTGCGGATCGGTCGTCGAGTCGGGGTGGGTCGCCGTCGGCGAGACGTCGCCATGGGCGTCGGGAGAGTGCATACCGGTCGAAACAGCCATATCCCACTGTCGCAGCAGAACGGGTGTTCAGACAAACGAACCGTAGAAATGGACACAGACCCGTAACACCGGGGGCCGAACGCCCCCGGCCGGGTGTGCGCAACCGGCCTGCTCAGGTCGTGTTCAGCGCTGTGCGCAGCATCGATGCGATCGCGGTGTCGTCGATGCCGAGTTCACGCAGGGCCGCGACATGGGCGACGGTGAGACGTTGGGCACGTTGCGTCGCGGAGTCCGAGCGCGCGCGGATGAAGGATCCGTTGCGACCGCGTGTCTCGATGACGCCGGCCGTCTCGAGCTCGCGGTACGCCCGCGCGACGGTGTTCGGTGCGATCGACAGTTGATCGGCCATCGCGCGCACCGTGGGCAGTCGGGTGCCCACCAGCAGATCGCCGGAACCGACCAGCTCGATGATCCGCATCCGCACCTGTTCGAACGGCGGGACCGCCGAGTGGGGGTCGATGGTGATCTTCATCGGCTCGATTCCTCGACGGTCACAACGGATCCCGCGCGACCGGACACGACATGCAGCGCGGACCGCCACGCCCCGACCCGAGTTCGCTGCCACTGATGGTGAGCACCTCGATACCGGAATCGCGCAGGCGCCGGTTGGTCTCGACGTTGCGGTCGTAGGCCACCACGACCCCCGGCGAGATCGCGAGGGTGTTGTTGCCGTCGTCCCACTGCTCGCGTTCGGCGGTCACCGCATCGAGTCCGGTGTCGATCACACGCAGCTTCTCGATGCCCATGGCGTCGGCCGCAGCGCTGACGAAGGGCGCGGGCCCTGTGATGCTCGGGTGCTCGCCGCGCCCGCCGGTGCGCCGGATGGTGAACGCCGACAACGTGTCCTGGATGGCCGGGTACATCACCACCGCGTCGACGTCGACCATGGTGCACACGGTGTCGAGGTGCATCGACGCACGACGCTGTTCGATCGGCACCGCGAGCACGGTGTGCGCCAGTCCGTCGTCGAAGAGGCTGCGCGCCAGGGCCTCCGCGCCGGCCGGGGTGGTGCGCTCCCCCACCCCGACGGCCACCACACCGGGCGCGAGCAGCAGCACGTCGCCGCCCTCGACCGGCGCGCTGTGCGATTCGTAGGCTCGCCGGGCCCCGCGGAAGCGGGGGTGGTGGGCGTAGATGAGATCGGTCAGCGAGGTCTCACGGCTGCGGGCGGGCAGAGCCAGACTCGTGATGGCGAACCGCGCACCGATCCAGAACGAGCTGTCGCGGGTGAACAGGAGATTGGGCAGCGGGTCGATGGCGAACTCGACCCCGTGGTGCATGCGGCGGACGAGCGACGAGCGCGCCGCGGCCGGACTCTCCGGGAGTTCGTCGAAGGTCATCCCCGCGGTCAGCACCGACGCCAGTTCGTGCGGGGCGAGCGTCCGTAGGTGTCCGGTGAGTTCCTCGGCCAGATGGTGTCCGAGCCTGCGGGCACTGACCGCGGCGGCGATGCCCTGCATCCGGGCGGCTCCGCTGCGCTCGATCGTCTCGACCAGCAGGTCGCCGAGCAGCAGCACCTCGACCCCGCGTTCGCGCAGCACCTCGGCGAACCCGTCGTGTTCCTCCTGGGCCCGGTCGACCCACGGCAGCCCGTCGAACAACAGCTGGTCGCTGTTGCGCGGGGTGAGGCGACGCAGTTCGTCCCCGGGGCGATGCAGCATCACCGTCCGGAGCCTGCCCACCTCCGAATCGGACCCCAGCACGTTCTCCATGCGATCACGGTAGTGCTCGTTCAGGGCGCGTGCGCTCCCGACGCGGTGACACCCACGCGGACGGGCGCGGTCTCGCGTGCCAGTGCCCACAGCGCCAGCGCCACCAACGGGACCGCACCGGTGAGTGCGAACGCCGGACCGTAGCCGCCGGCGTGGTCGACCATCAGCCCGGCGAGGATGGGGCCGCTCACGGCGCCGACATCGGAGATCATCTGGAAGGCCGCGAGCGCGGTGCCGCCCTGCCCCCGCGCGGCGAGCAGATCGGCCAGCGCGGCCTGGTGGGTCGGGGCGAACAGACCCGAACCGGTGCCCGCCACGAAGCTCAGCACGCCGGCGACCCACAGTGATCCGCTGTATCCGAGGACGAGCGTCGCGCCCGACATCAGCGCCAGGCCCGGCAGCATGATCGGTTTGCGGCCGTAGCGGTCGGAGAGCCGACCGGCGAGCAGGATCGACGCGACGTTGCCCGCGGCGTAGATGGCGAGCACCACACCCGACCATGCGCTCGACTCGTCGAGCCCGTAGACGATGTAGAGCGGCACCAGCGCGACCCGTACGCCCTGGCTCGCGAATCCCTGGGTGAAGCTCGAGGCGAGGATGGCCCGATAGGTCCTGTCGCGCAGGGCCTCCCGCAGACTCATCGGATCGACGACGGGGCCGGCGCCTGCGACCGGTCGACCGCCCACGTCACGCAGGGCGGTTGCCACCACCGCCGACGCGATCAGCAACGCGATCGCGTACACCACGAACGGCAGCCGCAACCCGTAGCTCACGAGCCCGGCGCCGATGAGCGGTCCGGTGATGTTGCCGAGCAGGAAGCCGCCGCTGAAGAAGCCCGAGACGCGGCCGCGGATGTCGGGTGGTGAGAGACGGATCAGCAGGGCGAGCGCCGAGACGCTGAACATCGTCGACCCGATGCCGCCGAGACCGCGGAACACCAGCAGCTGCCAGTAGGTCTGGGCGAAGGCGCAGGCGAGGGTCGATGCCGCGACGATGAGCAGGCCGGTGAGATAGATGCGGCGCTCCCCCAGCCACGACACCAGCTTGCCGCTGGCCGGGGCGAACAGGAGCCGCATCATGGCGAACGCCGAGACGATCACCGTCGCCGCGGCCACCGAGACGTCGAAGCTGCGCGCGAAGGTGGGCAGGGCGGGCGCGATGAGCCCGTAGCCCAGCGCGATGACCACGTTGGCCGCGAGCAGGACCCAGATGCCGCGCGGGATCTGCTTCACCGCGTCGCTCGTCGGTGGGGACTCGGATGTGCAGCCATACCCCGATCGTCGACGATGAGAGCCGTTGCACCAAAATCGCCGGACATCTCTACGATCCATCAGATGCGTATCCCGAACACCACCTCCCGCCTGCTGGGCGCGGCCGCCGTTCTCGCGCTCGCCGTCACCGCCGCCGCATGCGCCCCCGCCTCGGATTCCTCCGATGCCGCGGCACCCTCGTCGTCGACGTCGTTGGCCGACTGCCGTCCGGGCTCGCTGGCGTTGACGAAGTCCGGCGTCCTGACCGTCGCGACCGACGACCCGGCCTACTCGCCGTGGTTCGTCGACAACACCCCGACGAACGGTGAGGGCTTCGAGTCGGCCGTCGCCTACGCCGTCGCCGACAAGCTCGGCTTCGCGAAGAACCAGGTGACCTGGGTCAAGGCCGGGTTCAACCAGGTCATCCAGCCCGGCAAGAAGAACTTCGACTTCGACATCAACCAGTTCTCCATCTCCGACCAGCGCGCCAAGGCCGTCGACTTCTCGAGTCCGTACTACTCGGCCTCGCAGGCGATCATCACGTTGGCGGGTTCGAAGTATGCGGGCGCGACGTCGCTCGCGGACCTCAAGGGCGCGAAGCTCGGTGCGCAGATCGCGACCACCTCGCTCACCGCGATCGACCAGATCGCCCCCACCACCGCGCCGCTGGTCTACGACGACACGTCGAAGGCCGGTCAGGCGCTGCAGAACCGGCAGGTCGACGCCATCGTCGCCGATCTCCCCACCGCCTACTACCTGACCTCCGCCGAGCTCACCGGGGCGAAGATCGTCGGGGAGTTCCAGCCGACGAAGGGTGAACAGGAACGCTTCGGGTTGCTGCTGTCGAAGGGCAGCGCGCTCACACCGTGTGTCTCGGCCGCGGTCGACGCCCTGAGCTCGGACGGCACGTTGACCCGATTGCAGGAACGCTGGCTCACCCAGGCGACCAGCGTTCCCGAACTCCGGTGACCGAGGCGCCGCCCCGCAGCGCGAGACAGCTCGAACGCGAGCGATACCGACGGCGCCGCACCCGGATCCGTGCGAGCATCGCCGCGGTGTCGACGATCGTCGTCCTCGGCGCCCTGGTCGGGATCGTGCTGGCCTCGCCGGGCTGGGACCGCGTGCGCGCGACGTTCTTCGACTACGACGACGCCGTCGGATCCCTCGGCGACGTCGCGTCGGCGTTCGTGCTGAACATCCGCCTGTTCCTCACCGTCGAGGTCGCGGTGCTCGTCCTCGGTCTGCTGATCGCGGTGATCCGGGTGATCCCGGCGCCCGCGCTCGCCCCGGTGAAGGTGATCGCGGTCGTCTACACCGACGTCTTCCGCGGGACGCCCACCCTTCTCATCGTGCTGCTCGTCGGGTTCGGGGTGCCGGCACTGGAACTGACCGGTCTGCCGACGAGCCTGTTCTGGCTCGGCGTGATCGCCCTGACGCTCAGCTACGGCGCCTATGTCGCCGAGGTGATCCGCGCGGGGATCCTGTCCGTCCATCCGTCGCAGTGGGCCAGCGGTCGCGCGATCGGCCTGTCGTACGCGAAGACACTGCGGCACGTGGTGTTGCCGCAGGCGTTGCGGCGGGTGGCACCACCGCTGCTCAACGACTTCGTGTCGCTGCAGAAGGACACCGCACTGCTGTCGACGATCGGACTCGTGGAGTCGCTGCGTGCGGCGCAGGTGATCTCGGGCCGCGACTTCGTGTTCACCCCGTATGTGGTCGCGGCGTGTTTCTTCATCGTCGCGACCATCCCGCTGGCCCGGCTCACCGATTACCTGACGGTGCGGTCGCTGCGCCGCGAGAACGGCATCTGATGTTGCGCGCGGACGCGGTCCGCAAGTCGTTCGGCGGACACGAGGTGCTCCGCGGCATCGATCTCGACGTCGCCGAGGGTGAGGTCGTGTGCCTGATCGGCGCGTCGGGGTCGGGCAAATCGACACTGCTGCGGTGCCTGAACCTGCTCGAACAGGTCGACGACGGCGACATCTTCCTCGACGACCGCGAGATCACCGATCCGCGCTTCGACGCCGACGAGGTGCGGCGGTCGATCGGCATCGTCTTCCAGGCCTACAACCTCTTCCCGCACCTGTCGGTGCTGGCCAACATCACCCTCGGTCCGGTTCGGGCGCTCGGGGTGTCGCGCGCGGAGGCACGAGCCGAGGCGCTCGCCCTGCTGCGGCGCGTCGGGCTCGCGGAGAAGGCCGACGCGTACCCGGACGCACTGTCGGGTGGGCAGCAGCAGCGGGTTGCGCTCGCCCGCGCCATCGCGATGCACCCGCGGGTGCTGCTGCTCGACGAGATCACGTCCGCGCTCGACCCGATGCTCGTCGGCGAGGTGCTCGACGTGATCCGAGGCCTACGGTCCGACGGGATGACGATCGTGATGGCCACCCACGAGATGACGTTCGCCCGTGAGGTGTCCGACCGGATCGTGTTCCTCGCCGACGGCACGATCGAGGAATCCGGGCCGCCCGAGCAGATCTTCACCGCACCGAGCAGTCCTCGGACGGCGGAGTTCCTGGCACGCCACCTCGCGTGAAGGGAACCGTCTGAGTCGGTCGATCGAGCTGCAGGATGTGATGTGCCGCATCGTCGATCGGGTTGTCCGGGGTCATCTCCCCGCTCGCGATGATGCGGAACCCGGCCTTCTCGAGTGCCCGCCACGAACGTCGGTTCGCGGCCACCACCGGGACCACGATGCGATCGGCATCGGGGAAGCGCACGAAGGTGTCGGTGCACGCCGCGGTGATGACCGCCGGGCCGATGCCCCGACCGAGAAGTGTGGTCGCGCCGAGCAGATAGTCGATGGAGTACGCCGTGGAGGGCACCACTCCGATGACCGATTCGAGTTCGGCGACGTAGTCGGCGAAGTCCGCGAGCCGGCAGCGCTGGAGGAGTCCTACGGGTTCGTCGTCGGCCAGGACGACGAGATCCTCGGCGGGCGTCCTGCCGTCGATGACGGGCCCGAACTGCGCTTCGAGCGACGTGGGGTCGTGTTCCTGGTTCCACCACCGCGCGACGTCGGGTGTGGCGAGCCATCGACCGAGGAGCGGGAAGTCCGCCCGGGTGACCGGGCGGAAGGTGAACGACGACTGCGACGAGACCCCCGGCGAGGTCACCAGCGGCGGGTCTGCAGATCGTCGAGAGCGCGCTCGGTCAGGGTGCGACCGAGGTCGATCATCTCGCCCGCGCGGTGGAAGTCGAGGCTGCGGATGGCGGTGCGGGGCACCTCGATCAACAGATCGGGTGGGAACGCCGCGAGCTGATAGCGCGCCAACGCCTCCTGCATGATGTCGAGCGATCGGTCCATCACCGTGAACCGGCCGAGTTTGCGGACGGCTGCGTCGTCGGCAGGGCTGGTGATGACGCGCGACTCGGTCTCGGGGTGCCGCCGCGCCGACGAGTCGGCCTCCGGCTCGACGGTGTCGGCGTCGTTGGCTCCGGGGTCACCGGCGAACCGGTCGACGATGGACCGCACGAAGTCGCGGTCGAGGATGGGCGATGCGGCCTGCCGGATCGCATCGATCGCACCCGGGAACACCTGCGCAGGGGTCTCGCCGACCTCGGCGTCGATGCCTCCGGTGTCGGCTCCGAGATCGACGCCGATGATGAGGTCGGCGCCGGCCGCGGCGAGCGGTGCGATCGGCACCGGGTCGAGGATGCCGCCGTCGACGAGCACCCGACCGTTGTGGACGTACGGCGTGATGACACCGGGGATGGCGATCGAGGCGCGGATCGCGGTGTCGACCGGGCCCTTCTGGAACCACTTCGGTCGTCCCGACGTGAGGTCGGTGGCGACGGCGGTGAACGGGATCGGGAGGTCCTCGATCTGCACCTCGCCGAGGATCTCGCGCACCTTGTCGAGGATCTTTGCGGCGTGGATGACACCGGGCGCCGACAGCGACACATCCATCAGCCGCACGACGTCGAGCTGGTTGAGGCCCCGCACCCACGACGTGTACTGGTCGAGTCGATCGGCGGCGTGCAGCCCGGCGATCAACGCACCCATGGACGACCCGGCGATCGCGATGACCTCGTAATCGTGTTCGGCGAGGACCTGCAGCACCCCGATGTGGGCGTACCCCCTGGCACCGCCACTTCCCAATGCAACAGCGACGGTTGTCTTGCTCACCACGTCAGACTACGAGTCGCCCGCGGTCAGGGAACTGCCGGGCACACCACACCGCGCTCCCAGACTCGTCGGTGACGGTGGACGTCATGACCAGCCGTGCCGCCACACCGACCGCGCCGCCCCTCACCGACGTCGCGCCGACGACGGAGGCCGTGCCCCGACATCGCGGTTCCCGGCTCGTCCGAGCGGGCGTGATCGTGGTCATCGCGGCCGCGGCGGTGGGCCTGCGACTGGTGTTCCTCGATCACCGAAGTCTGGACTTCACCGCGTTCCTCGACCGCTGGTACACCCACATCGCCGACAACGGCGGGTTCGCGGCGTTCTCCGAGTCGTTCGCCGACTACAACTACCCCTACCTGTATCTGATCGCGATCCTCACCTACCTGCACATCCCGGCGCTGGTCGGTATCAAGGGGATCTCGATCGCGTTCGACGTGCTGCTCGCGTTCTTCGCGTACCGCATCGTCGGGTTGCGATATGCGTCGTTCTGGCCGCGGGCCCTGGTGTTCGGTCTTGTGTTGTTCCTGCCGACCGTCGTCGCGAACAGCTCGTACTGGGGACAGGCCGACAGCATCTACTCGGCCTTCGCCGTCGGTGGCGTCTACTTCCTGCTCCGACGACGAGCGTGGTGGGCCTGTGTGTTCATCGGCCTCGCACTGGCGTTCAAGTTGCAGGCCGTCTTCCTCCTCCCGGTGGTCGCGTTCCTCGTGGTGCGGCGGTTCATCCCGTGGAGGTCGCTGGTCGCGATACCCGCGGTGATGCTGGCGTTCGACATCCCTCCCCTGCTGGTCGGTGCGCCCATCGGCGACGTGCTGGGCGTGTACGTCCATCAGACCGGTTCGTACAAGCAGCTGACACTGGGTGCGCCGAACCTGTATCAGTGGATCACGTTGGGCGGCAACGTCACCTGGGTGGCCTACGCGGGTATCGGCGTGGTCTGTCTCCTCACCGCGGCCGCGATGGTCTTCGCGCTGCGGCGTAAGCCGACCCTCGACGACACCGCGATCCTCCTGGCGGTCACGACGACTGCGGTGGTGGTCCCGTTCCTCCTGCCCGCCATGCACGAGAGGTACTTCTACCTGGCCGAGGTGCTCACCGTCATCGTCGCGTTCTACCTGCCGATGCGGTACTGGATCATCCCGGCACTCGTCCAGATCGCCTCGTTCGGCGGCTATTACGACTCGCTCACCGGCGATCAGGCCGGCGGCGGCGGCGGTGGGCGTCCGGGTGGCGGCCCACGGCCCGGCGCGGAGATGGGCGCGGGTCGCCCGCCCGGTGGCGGCGGGATGGGCGGATCCCGCAGCGGCGGTGACGGTTACACCTCGGGCCAGGGCGACATGTCACTGCAGATCTACGCCGGCGTGATGGCCATGGCCGTGCTCACCCTCGTCGCGACCACCGTCGCGCACCTCCGCCGACTGGGCACCACTCCGCGTCGATCGGGCAGTTGATCGCGTCGATCGGGCAGTTACCTGCGTCGATCGGGCACTCATCTGTATCGAGTGGGCAGGTCCCGCGGTCGTGCCTGTGGATGACGGTGTCCACGGTGCCGGATCCTGTCGCACCCGCGCGGTAGCGTGGTGATCAGGGACGTCGCCCGTGCGCTATTCGACTATCTGGCAACAGGATTCGGCGAATTTGATCTTGCGTCGATCTCCGAACGTATGTACGATTAAGTCATGACCGGGGGATCATTCACTGCATTGGCCGACTCACTGATCGACGACTACGGCACACTTCAGACTGTGGTCGCCGACGATGACGCTGCGATCGTGGCCGCCGTCCGCGGCGTCGTGGCCTTGCGGGCGGTGGCCGACGACCTGCTCGCACGATTGACCGCCCAGGCCGACCGTGTCGGCGTCGCCCGGCGTTCGGGGATGTCGCTGCGAGAACTGTTGTGTGCCAATGGAGTCGCGCCTGCGGTGGCGTCACGATTGATCCGCCTCGGGCGCGCCTGCGAAGTTTTGCCGGGGGTGGCGCGTCATTCCCGTGACGGGTCGGTGTCGGCTGAACACCTCGACGCCGTGGCCCGTGGTATCGACCACGTCGCGCGCCGTACCGGGGAACCCCTCGACTCGGAGCTGGTGTCGAGCCTGGAGCGGCGGTTGATCGGGTACGCGATCGCCGGGAAGACTCCGGCGGAGATCGTCGACAACGCACGTGCTGTCGCCATCGCCCACACCCACGCCGAAACGCCGGACGTGCCCGTCGCCGAGGACGCCGCTTTGAACGAGGTGGCGTGGAATCAGTCCGCTGACGGTCGGTTACGGGGCGAGTTCGACCTCGACGTCGCCACCGGCGAACGACTCATCACCGCGTTGGATACTGCGTCCCGACCGCGCCCTGAACCTGACGGCACCCCCGACCCGAGACCAGCGAACCGCCGGCGAGCCGATGCCTTCGCCCAGATGTTGGAGGCCGCGAGCCGCGGACTGTCGCCCGACGCACTGTCCGGGCCACCATCCACCGAACTCATCGTGACGATCCCCCTGGACGGTGGCGATTACGCAGAACCAGCGCGGTTGACCTGGCTCGGACCGATCTCCGACCTCACCACCAAGCTCCTGGCCTGCGACGCGAAAGTCCTCGGGATCGGTGTCGACCTCAACGGAGCACCCGTCTCCGTCGCCGCACAAAAGAGACTGTTCACCGGCAGCGCACGCAAGGTTGTCCTCACCCGCGACCAGGGCTGCATCAAATGCGGTGCCCCGGCATCGTGGTGCGACGTCCACCACATCATCCACTTCGCCGACGGCGGACCCACCACCGTCGACAACGGATGCCTCCTCTGCCGCTCCTGCCATACCGCGGTCCACACCACCGGCTGGGACATCGTCATGGGCCACGACCGACACCCCTGGCTCATCCCACCCGCAACCATCGACCCACGCCGCACACCACAACCCGCCTACAACAGAAGAACATTGACGACCGTGGAACCGATCGCCGCATGACACCGTCATAGAACCAACGCCCCCGATATCGGGCGCGGCACGCACATTGACAACTACACAGTGTGAACAGCGGGCGCGCGAGGGCCACGACAGTCCGCGACAGCGTCACGACAGAGCTGTCGTGGACAGTCGTGGGCATGACATCACCTCACAGTTCCGACGCGCCGGCCATCGAGGCCCGCGGGTTGGTGAAGCACTTCGGCAACACACGTGCGGTCGACGGTGTCGACCTGGTCGTACCCACCGGATCGGTGTACGGCGTGCTGGGCCCCAATGGCGCAGGCAAGACCACCACCGTCCGAATGCTCGCGACGCTCCTGAGGCCGGATGCAGGATCGGCGCACGTCTTCGGCCACGATGTGGTCGCCGAACCTGTGGCGGTCCGGTCGCTGGTGGGCGTCACCGGGCAGTACGCCTCGGTCGACGAGGACCTGTCCGCGCGCGAGAACCTCATCATCTTCGCGCGGCTCCTCGGTAAGTCCCGAGCCCAGACGCGGACCATCGCGAGCGATCTTCTCGAGGAGTTCGGGCTCGGGGAGGCCGCCAACCGACCGCTCAACGAGTTCTCCGGCGGCATGCGGCGTCGGCTCGACCTGGCGGCCAGCCTCATCTCCTCTCCCCCACTGCTGTTCCTCGACGAGCCGACCACCGGCCTCGACCCGCGGACACGTGCGCAGATGTGGGAGACGATCCGACGCCTGGTGTCCGAGGGATCGACCGTGCTGCTGACGACCCAGTATCTCGACGAGGCCGATCAGCTCGCCGATCGGATTGCCGTGATCGACCGCGGGGTCGTGATCGCCGACGGCACCGCCGACGAGTTGAAGGACTCGGTGGGCGTCAACACCCTGCAGGTCCGACCCATCTCCCCGTCCGATTGTGCTGCGGCCCTTGAGATCGTCGAACAGGTCACCGGCGAGAAGGGGACCTTGAGTCCCGAGGCGGGGCGCGTCACGGTTCCGCTGGCCCGACCGGATGCGGTGTCGGAGGTGATGACCGCCCTGGTCGCGGCGGACATCGCCATCCGGGAGCTGTCCGTCGCCAAACCCAGCCTCGACGAGGTCTTCATGACCATCACCGGCAAGCCCGCCGACGGTGCCGAATCCGGTTCCGCCACCGAGTCCGAGGAGGACGCAGCATGACCACCCAGACCCTTAACCGTCCCGCCGTCCATCCCCGCGACACCCGATCGGTGCCGCACTCGGTCGGCTTCCTCGACACCGTCGCGCAGTCCCTCACGATGGGGTACCGCGGAATGCTCAAGATCCGCCACAACCCCGAGCAACTGTTCGACGTGGTGTTCCAACCGATCGTCTTCACCTTGATGTTCACCTACATCTTCGGCGGAGCACTCGCCGGCAGTGTGTCGCAATACCTTCCGATCATCATCCCGGGCATCCTCGTCCAGTCGGTCATCACCACGTCGGTGGTCACCGGGACCCAACTACGCGAGGACATGAACAAGGGCGTGTTCGACCGCTTCAAGTCGCTACCGATAGCGCGCACCGCACCCCTGGCCGGCGCGCTTCTCGCCGACGTCGTGCGGTACCTGATCGCCACGGTCATCACGTTCGTGGTCGGCATCGCGATGGGTTGGCGTCCCGACCCGCTGGGACTCATCGGCGCCACCGTCCTGGTCATCGTCTGCAGCTTCGCGGTGTCCTGGATCTGGGCCCTGATGGGCATGCTGGTGAAGAAGGCGTCTGCGGTGCAGGGCTTCTCGCTGATGATCCTGTTCCCGCTCACCTTCGTCTCGAACGCGTTCGTGCAGCCCGAGACGATGCCGGGATGGCTACAGGCGTTCGTGAAAGTCAACCCGGTGTCGAATCTGGTGACGTCGGTACGGGAACTGACCAACAACGGTCACATCGGCATCCACGTGCTGTGGTCGCTCCTCGGCGCGGCTGTCCTGGTCGCCGTCTTCGCGCCGCTCACCGTCCGGGCGTACATGCGTAACGCCTAGGCGAGAGCTGCACGCATGGTCTGCAGGATGGTCTCGGCGGCACTCCGTCGGGACATCCTGCCGACCTCGGTGTCGATCTCGTCCCACACCTCGGTCGAGACCGCGCAGCGGGACCGGGCCGTCGTGACGGCGTGGTCGAGGATCGGGAAGTCGAGCCGGGCGCGCGAACGGACACCGAGCGCATACAACCTCGCCGCGGTCACCGGCTGCGCATCGTGACACACCAGCGCGGTCGCGAAGGCGACCGCACAGGCGCCGATCTGCGGGATGTCTTGGTAACCGGTCGGTTCGAACTGTGAGGCCACGAAGTCGCCGAGCATCGGGAGCCGCTCGTGCGCTGCGGCGGTGTTGCCCGTCAACGCCGCCGTCGTCACCGCGGAACTGAGGACGAGCAGCATCGTCGGATCCGCGGTCGCCCCCGCCAGGCTGTCGAGCACCTCATCGAGAACGCGCACCGCGATCGTCCCGGCGGTCGCCGCATCACCGGACGCGCGGGTGACCTCGGCAGTGGCCATCATCAACGTCCCGACCGCCTCGACACTGCCCACCGGCAGCGGCTGATCGGCCGTCCATCCACCGGACAGATCGGCGACGATCGCACGCCCCCGTTCGATCTCCCCGATGCCGACCAGGCTGCACGCCAGGTAGGTCCGGACCTGGACGACCTCGTCGACCGCCCCGAGCTCGGTGAGGAGTTGCACCGCGCGGGTGTAGCTCTCGACCGCCTCGGCGTAGCGCGCGCTCTGCCCGTGGATGTTGCCGATCTCCATCGCGCCGGTCGCGGTGATCCACAGGTCACCCCGGTAGACGGCCAGCGCCTGCGCGTCCTGCGAATCGCGCAGCGCACCGGAGAGGTCACCCACGTTCTCGCGGGCATTCGACCGGACCGACAGCGCGATCGCCCGTACCAGCGGAATCGGTGACCGCGCCCCGCGCATCAGGATGCGCAACCCGCTGTACTTGTTCCGCGACAACAGGATCGCGCTCACGAAATCCGCGGGCAGTGTCATCACCTCGTCGGGGTGGAAGACGGCACGCAGCGCGATCCGCGCCCGGGCCAGCAATCGCAGATCGGGCTGGATCATGATGAGGTGGCCGGCGACCATCAGGAGGGCGACCTGCCACAGCTCGCGTCGGTCGTCGGGAAGGTCGCGCGGCGGATGACCGAGCAGCCCCACGATGCGGGGCGCCCAGTTGCGGATCTCGACGTGCAGCCCGCGCGCCACCCACCCCGAGGACATCACCGGGAACACCGCGACCACGGCCGACACCGCGTCGGCGGGCCGCTGGGCGACGTCGATCTCGGTGCAGCGCCGGAGGATCCACACGATGTTGTCGTTGTCGGCGACCACCGTCGCCATCGCCGCCGCCTGCTCACCCCCGTCGTAGAGAGCGCGGGTGTCCTCCGCCCACCTGACGGCCCAGCGGATCATCGCCGCATCGACCTCATCCGCTTCACCCGACGCGACGAGTTGTTCCTCACCGAACTCGCGCACCATCTCGAGCATGCGGTAGCGGATGTGACCGTCGACCTCGGTCACCGTCAGCAGGGACTGGTTGACCAGCTGCTCGAGGACGTCGTCGACGAGGGTGAGCCCCGCGCCGCCGGCCACGACGACATCGGCGGCGGCGACGGTGAACCCGGCCGGGAAGCGACACAGACGCCGCAGCGCTGAACGCGCCTGGTCGTCGAGAAGGTCCCAACTCCACTCGATGACGGCGTGCAGCGTCCGGTGACGCCGGGGTGCGGTGCGATCGGCGGTGCGCAACAGGCTGAGTCGACCACGGGCGAGGCGCTGCGATAGCAGTCGGGCGATCTCGGACACGCTGAGGGTGCGCACCCGTGCGGCGGCGAGTTCGATGGCCAACGGCAGGCCGTCGAGATCACGGCACAGTTCGGCGACCACGTCGAGGTCGATGGCCACGTCGGACCGCACGGCACGCGCTCGCGCGATGAACAGTTCGACCGCGGGCGAGTCGACGACATCGCTCGACAGCGGCGCCAACCGGTGGATGACCTCGCCCGGCACCATCAGCGGCGCTCGCGAGGTGGTGAGGACGGTGAGGTCGGCGACGGCCCCGATGAGGTCGGTCACCACCTGCGCGCTGCCGTCGATGATCTGCTCGCAGTTGTCCAGTGCGAGAACGGCGTTGCGCCCGGCGAGGGTGTCGGCGAGTCGATCGGCCAGGTCGCCGACCGGGATGCGCGGTGCACCCGACGGGGTGAGGTCGGACTCGCCGACACCGAGGGACGCGGCGATGGCCGCGACGACGTCGTCGTCGTTGCGCACCGACGCCAGCTCGACGAGGTAGATCGTGCGGCCCGACTCGGCGATCCGTCGGCCGACGGCGTGCACCATGCGCGTCTTGCCTGCGCCGCCGGGACCGGCGATGGTGACCACCCGGTGCCGATCGACCGCGGCGAGCACCGCGTCGATGTCGTCTGCGCGCCCGAGCAGTTCATTCGGTTCCGAGCGCAACCCGACGGCACGCGGGGAGACGGACGGCCGCGGGACCATGACCGCCGGCACCGACATCGGGACCGGTACCGCTGCCGGGGTGAGCAACTGGCGATGCAGTGCCTCGATCTCGGCGCCGGGATCGACACCGAGTTCGGCGGACAGGGCGCGGCGGATTCGGGCGTGCACCGCGAGCGCGTCGGCGGTGCGTCCGGCGGCGTCGAGGGCGCGCATCAACAGCAGGTGTGCGGGTTCGTCGAGCGGGTCGTGGTCGCACAGAGCGGCGGCGATACGCCGCGCCGTCTCGGGGTCCCCCGACGCGAGAGCGGCTCCGGCACGCGCCTCGTCGAGTCGTCGCCGCAGGTCGTCGCCGATCGTTCGCAGGCGACCCGCCAGCTCGTCACCGGCCCCGCTGCCCAGGTCGTCGCCGGGTGCCCCGCGCCAGAGATCGGCTGCGGCGTCGAGGGATTCCGGCGTCGCGAGCGCGACCAACCTGCGGGCCTCGTCGAGGTCGAGGGCGTGGTCACCGAGATCGAGTCGGTACCCCGCGGAGACCGCGGCGATCATCCTCGGCGGCAGCGCTCCGCGCAGCCGCGAGACCTGGGTGTGCAACGCGGCCTGCGGCGACTTGGGGCGGTCGTCGCCCCACACGAGGTCGATGAGCACCGACGTCGACCGCACGCTGCCGGGGGCCAACGCGAGAGCGGCGAGGAGTCGCCGCGCGCGGGTGCCGGAGATCTCGACCATGCCGTGTCCGCTGTCGACCGCGACCGGCCCGAGGAGCCCGATGGTCACCGGCGCCGTGCTGTCCACCGACATCGACACCTCCTGACCTGTGGCGGGGTCAAGCCTAGTGGCCCGCACGCGGGGGCCATCACGGGCGCGTCAGCACGGTGCGACGAACGTGACCCCCTCGAGGTAGCGGTCCCAGACCGCGCGGGTCATCGGCGACGACGACACCGTGCGGCACAGTCGCGACACCATCGTCGGCGAAATCGCCGTCCCGTTCGTCATCTGGAG
Source organism: Williamsia sp. M5A3_1d (assembly GCF_053345315.1). Lineage (NCBI taxonomy): Bacteria > Bacillati > Actinomycetota > Actinomycetes > Mycobacteriales > Nocardiaceae > Williamsia > Williamsia sp. M5A3_1d. Next base: position 1,251,354 of record NZ_JBKEZX010000001.1, on the reverse strand, counting down.
CAAACGCGCCGCACTGCGCACACTGGTCACCGTTCGCTCGAGGGGATGCACCTTGGCATCATCGTGTTCATGGGACTCGCTGCGTTCGGCCTCATCATGATCGGCGCGGACTCGATGCTGTTGACCGACAGGGACTATCAGACCCTGGTCGACCGTCTGCGACGCGGCACCCGGGCGGCGCGGAACCGGTTCGGGGCCTCGACGGACCGCAAGGCCGTCGCAACCGCTTCCGCTTCGGCGACGGACGCGCCCGCCGGGGCGCCACGCGAACGGGTGGGAGTCTGATGGCATTCGCGCGTCGGGTGGACCGCGTGTGGCCCGTGATCTGGTTCGTGATCGTGGCCGCCGACATCCTGGTCGGCGTGACCGCGACGAAGCCGGGTGTGTGGGCGGGAGTCCTTCTCACACTGGTGTTCTTCACGGTGTCGTCGTGGCGGTTCTTCGTCCCGTCGCTGTCGGTGGCACCGTCGCCGGCCGCGGGCATCACCGCGCTCGGGACCGTCGCGGTCGCGGTGCGGGGCATCTGGATCGACGGGTCGCTGATCGACGCGTTCACCGACCCACGGGCGTGGGGTGGTCTCGTCCTCGCGATCGTGGCGGTCACCGCCGCCGTGGCCGCGCCGTTCACCGGCGTCGCCACCCCGATGACCGGCGACATGATCTTCCCGCTACGCGACGGACGCTGGCGTGTGGTGGAGGGGCAGGGCCGCATCCTCAACCACCACTGGCCGGCGGTGCGACAGCGCGAAGCACTCGACCTGGTGCGCATCGCATGGTCGGGGCGCTCCCGACACGGGGTTGTCGGCGGCGAGAACGAGGACTTCCACGCGTTCGGCACCGTCGTGGTCGCACCGTGTGCCGGCACGGTGATCCGCACGTTCGACGGGCTGCCCGACGGCGTACTCGACCCGTCACGTCCCGCGGGCAACAACGTCATCATCGACAACGGTCACGAGCACATCCTGCTCGCACATCTGCGGTCGGGGACGGTGGCGGTGTCGACCGGAGACGAGGTGCGCGCCGGTGATCGGCTCGGCGAGGTCGGCAACTCGGGCAACTCCAGTGAACCGCATCTGCACATCCACGCCGAGCGCGACGGGCAGCCGCTGCGCATCCGTTTCACCGATGTCGGGGGACGATTCGGGCGCGGACGCATCGTGTCGACGCGACAGTTCTCCGACGTCACCCACGTGTAGAGGTCTCGACTCGACGGCGCGTCGCGTCATGGAAAGATTGCCGACATGGCAACGCCGAAGCAGTGGTTCGAAGGCGCCCGACCGCGCACGTTCCCGAATGCGATCGCCCCGGTGGTCGCGGGCACCGGCGCGGCGGGCTGGCTCGGCGACGCCGTGTGGTGGAAGGCGCTGCTCGCCCTGGCGGTGTCGCTGTCGCTGATCATCGGGGTCAACTACGCCAACGACTTCTCCGACGGTATCCGCGGCACCGACGACGACCGGGTGGGCCCGATGCGACTCGTCGGGTCGAAGGCCGCCCCCGCGGTCGCGGTGCGCAACGCCGCCTTCGCAGCGTTCGCGGTGGCCGGCGTGAGCGGTCTGGTGCTGGCGCTGACCAGCGCGTGGTGGCTGATCGTGGTGGGCGCGGTCTGCATCGCCGGCGCGTGGTTCTACACCGGCGGCAAGAACCCGTACGGCTACGCCGGCCTCGGCGAGGTCGCGGTGTTCGTGTTCTTCGGGCTCGTCGCGGTACTGGGCACCCAGTTCGTGCAGGCCGAGCGGATCGACTGGGTCGGCGTGATCTGTGCGGTCGCCGTCGGTGCGTACTCGAGCGCGGTGCTCGTCGCGAACAACCTGCGCGACATCCCGTCGGACACCGAGTCGGGCAAGAACACCCTCGCGGTGCGCCTCGGCGACACCCGCACCCGCACAACACACCTGGCGTTGGTGTCACTGCCGTCGGTGCTCACCCTGGTGCTCGTGATCGCGACGCCGTGGGCGCTGCTCGGGTTGATCGCCGCACCGCTGGCCTGGCGGGCCAACGCACCGGTCCGTGGCGGGGCACTCGGCCCGGCCCTCATCCCGGCGATCGCGCAGGCCGGGATGGCGATGGTGGCGTGGGCGCTTGCCACCGCGATCGCCCTGTTCCTCGCCTGAACGGTTTCTCGGACGCGAACTGCGCCCGCGGGTGAACACCCACGGGCGCAGCGTCGATCGCGAACGGATCAGGCGGCGGCGCTGATGGCGTCGCGCAGCTTCTCCGGGGTCGTGACCGAGTCGATCAGCGCACGCGAGCGTGCGTCGTCGGTCTTCAGGATGCCGAGCAGCACGTGCTCGGCGGTGAGCCGGTCGCTACCGGTCTCGCGGGCGATCTGGACGGCGTTGGCGATGGCCGCCTTCGCGTCGACCGAGAATCGCGGCCGACCGAACGGCCCGCCGCGTCCTCGGGGACCACGCCGTCCGCGGCCGCGCTCCCACGGTCCGTCACCGGTCTCGGACTCGCCCATCGGGCCCCCGACACCGCGACCGGGGAACTCGCCCCCGGGGAAGCCGCCGAAGTCGGGCCGGCCGAACGATTCGTGCGGATGGCCTTCGTGGCCACGGCCGTGGCCGTGTCGGTGACCGCGGTGGCCACGGGGACCGGAGTCCTCGCCGCGGCGCGGTCCGCCGCGGCCGCGGTGTCCGCGGCGGTCGGAGCTGCGCTGCGACCAGCCGTCGGTGATGTCGGTGCCGAAGGCGTTCTTGATCGCGGTGGCGACCTTGTCGAGGTCGATGCCGACGGACTTGAGTGCCTCGCGGTCCTCGGCGACCTGTGACGCGTCGGCGTCATCGGAGTCGTCGGCGTCGCCGCGCACCTCGCGGACGGTGTCGCGGGCCGCGTCGAGCGTGAAGCCCTCGGCGGCCAGCCGGGTGAAGATCGGGGCGCGTGCGTTGCACAGCATCCCGAGGATCAGGTGATCGTTGCCGAGTTGGGTGTGCCCGAGGTCGGCGGCCTCCTCCATGGCGAAGGACAGGATGTGCCTGTTCTCGCGGGTGAAATGGTCGAACATCATGGTGTCTCTCTTCAGTCGTGTGGTGTGGGTGGGATCAATCCCTCTCGCGAGCCGAGTGCTTCTGATGCACGGCCTGGCGGCTGATCTGCAGTACTTCCGCGATCGCCTGCCAGCTCCATCCCTGCTCGCGGGCACTGGCCACCTGCACCTCTTCGAGGCGGTCGGCCAGGGTTCGCAGGGCGCGCACCGCGGCCAGTCCCTGGGCGGGATCTGTGCTCGCCGCGGCCGTGGTGATGGTGTCGTTCTGTTCGGTGTCCACGTCGTCGCTCTGCATGGTGTCAGGTTAAGTTGACGCTCACGGAGTTGTCAACATTTATTGACGACGGATATTCCGGGGGTCTCGCGCTACTCGTCGAGAACGGCTTCGCTGATGTTCATCCGCGCGGCGCGCGCGGCCGGCAGGAACGCGCCGGCGGTGCAGAGCACGAACGCGACGACGACGTAGAGGATCGTGGAGGCCTGCGGGTGGTAGCCGATGTCGACCGAGGTGGTGGTGCCCAGCACCCGGTCGCTCACGATGTGCAGCAACTCGCCGCTCGCGACACCCAGCACCGCCCCGACCGCGGCGATCGACGCCGCCTCGGCGAGCACCATCCGTGACACGAAGCGGCGCGACGCACCCATCGCACGCAGCACCCCGAGTTCGCGGCGCCGCTCGATCACCGACAGCAGCAACGTGTTGAGCAGGGCGACCGCCGCGACCAGCGCAACGATCCACTGGATGGCGATGGTGAACGCGCCCGACTGCTTCACCGAGGCGCGGGTCGCGTCGAGCGTCTCGGCGCCGCTGTAGACGAACACCGGGCGCGACGGGTCGGCGTCGGTCTGCGCGGCGGCGTCCACCGCGCGTCGCACCTGCGCGCCGTCGACCCCCGGCGCGTACCGCACCTGCAGGAACGTGTTGCCAGGGCGCTGGAACCATTGCGAGAGAAGCTGATCGGAGATCGCCGCGGTACCGGAGTCGAGGGTCACGTAGTCGACGGTCTGCAGGATCGGCAGCTCGTGGAACCCGGTGGGCGTCGCGAGCCGGAACCCGTCGCCCACACCGAGTTTGAGCGTCCGCGCGAGCACCTTCGACACCACGACACCCTCGCCGGCGAGCACCCGACGCAACACCTTCGGCGACGTCTTCTTCACGTACGGGGCCTGGATGCCCGGCGCGAGACCCTGGACGAGGATCCGCGCCTCGCCCACGTTCACCGTCGCCCACTGCCCGCCGACGACCGCGGCGACACCGGGCACCGCGGCGACGCGGCCGGCGACACCCGAGTCGAGGACCGGCCCGCTCGGGATGTTCTCCACCGGCTGCGACGAGACGTAGAGATCGGGATCGGCGAGACCGTCGAGCGCCCCCGACACCGACCCCACGAGATCGTTCATCGCACCCGACGTCCCGACGCCGACCGACACCGCGACAGTGACCGTCATCAGCGTCGCCCAGGCGCGGCGCGGGGAGCGTTCGGTGTTGACCGCGGCGAGCGTCCCCGGACCGCCGAGTCGCGCGGCCAACGCCGTCACCGCACGGATCAGCGGGCCGGTGATCGCGAAGAAGAAGAGCAGGGTCCCGATGCTGGTGAGCACGGCGCCACCGAACACGAGCCGACCCTGCACGGTGTGCGCGATCAGCCATCCCGCCCCGACGAGGCCCAGTCCGCCGATGCCGGCGAGCCACACCACCAGCCCCGGGCCGCGGTCGCGGGCGAGCACCTCGCCGGGCACCATCGCCTCGATCGGCGACAGCGCGAACACCGACCGCGCGGCGAGCACACTCGCCGCCACGCACGACGCGATGCACGCGACCACCGCGATCGGGCCGACATACCAGGGCAGGTGATAGCCGACCGTCGCGCCGACGGCGTCGGACGACACCTCGGGGAGCCTGCCGATGATCCACCGGCCGGCGAGCACCCCGACCGGGATCCCGATCAGGCCTCCGACCAACCCGAACAGGGCGGCCTCGCCGATGAGGTCGCGCACGAGTTGCCCACGGCGCCCACCGATCGCGCGGACCATGGCCAGCATCTGTCGCCGCGACGCGACGGCCATGTTCATCGTGTTGAACACCAGGAACGCCGCGATCACCAGCGAGATCAGCGCGACGAGCAGCGTCGAGTCACGGGTCACGGAGCTGGCCGTCTCGACCTGACCCGCGCGGTAGTCGGGCCGGTTGACCGCGGCGCGTCCGGCGACCACACGGTCGATCGAGGTGCGCAGCGCGGCCTTGTCGACGCCGGGGGCGGCGCCGATGAGGATCGAGTCGAGGCGCCCCTGCTTGTCGGTGAGTCGTTGCGCCAGCGGCAGATACGCCGCGATGAACCGACCCCCGTTGATCGGCTTGGCCGCCGGGCTGTCGACGACGCCGGCCACCGTGACCTCGATGCCGCCGACCGTCACCTTCTGCCCCGCGGTGAGACCGAGTCCGGGCCCGACGGCGATCGACGTCGAGGCGTCGGGGCCGGTCGGTGACAGCGCCTGCGCCGCACCCGATCCGCCACCGGCGAGCACCTCGCGCAGCGCGCCGCCGAGACCGAGGATCGACACGTCGGCACCGAGCACGGTGACCGGTTTCGCGTCGAGGTAGACGGTGTCCTGGATCAGCGGCGCGACGGTCGAGGCCTGCGGCACCTGCGAGCGGATCTCGGAGACCAGCGATGCGTCGAGACCGCTGTCGCCGACGGAGGTGACGTCGAGGTCGGCGGTCCCGGCCACCGTCGCCGACAGCTCGCGCACCGAGGCGGTGATCGACCCGTAGGTACCGAGCACCGCGACGAGCAGCGTCGACGACACCGTGATCACCATCAGCGAGGTGATCACCCGCAGCCGGTGGCTGCGCAGCTCGCGCAGGTTGAGCACCCGCACCCGTGTCCACGTCGCGACCGGATCGAACCGGAAGCGCGTCCCCCTGTCCCCCGACATCTACGCTTCGATCCGCCCGTCGCGGACGGTGACGGTGGTGTCGGCGAACTCGGCGGCCTTCGTGTCGTGGGTGACCATCAGCACCAGTCGGCCCGAGTCGTCGTGCGCCAGTTCGGCCAGCAGCCCGAGGATCGAGGCGCCGGTGTGCGAGTCGAGGTTGCCGGTCGGCTCGTCGGCGAGCACGATCCGCGGATCCATGATCAGCGACCGCGCGATCGCGACGCGCTGCATCTGACCGCCCGACAGCTCAGACGGCCGGTGACCGGCGCGGTTGCCGAGCCCCACGCGGTCGAGCAGCGCCACCGCGTCGGCCTTCGACTTCCGCAGCGACGTCCCGTCGAGCAACCGTGGCAGCGCGACGTTCTCCCACGCCGACATCGTCGGGACCAGGTTGAAGAACTGGAAGATGAACCCGATGGTGCGCCTGCGGAACTCGGACTGCTCGTCGTCGTTGAGCGACCCGATGTCAGAACCCGAGACCACGATGCGCCCGGAGTCGGGTGCGTCGAGGGCCCCGATCACGTGCAGCAGGGTCGACTTGCCCGCACCCGAGGGACCCACCACTGACACGAACTGGCCGCCGTCGAGGCGCAGGGTGAGGCCGTCGAGGGCGCGGACGGTCTCCTCGCCCATGCGGTACTCGCGCACGAGGTCGGTGGCCTCGATCGCCGGAGCGTGCACGGCGTCGGGCGCGGCACTCATGCGGTCCACCGGCCGTCGGTCCAGAACTCGTCGAGCACGGCGCGCGGTTCGTCGAGCGACCAGCCGCACCCGGCGACCCAGTCGTCGTCGAAGTAGGTGTCGCCGTAGCGGTCGCCGCCGTCGCAGAGCAGCGTCACCACGCTGCCGCCGGTACCCGCGGCGAGCATGTCGGCGATGACGGCGAAGGCGCCCCACACGTTGGTGCCGGTCGACCCGCCGACGCGGCGGCCGAGGTTCTCGGAGACGAGACGCGCGGTGGCCACCGACGCGGCGTCGGGGACCCGCAGCATCGCGTCGATCACCTGCGACACGAACGACGGCTCCACGCGCGGTCGCCCGATGCCCTCGATCTTCGACCCGACCGCTGATGTCACCGACCCGTCGCCGGAGGCGTAGGCGGGATGGAACACCGAGTTCTCCGGATCGACCACGCAGAGCCACGTGGGGTGGCGCCGGTAGCGGATGTAGCGGCCGATGGTGGCCGAGGTGCCGCCGGTGCCCGCGCCAACGACGACCCATGTCGGGATGGGGTGTCGCTCGAGGGTCAGCTGCTGGTAGATCGACTCGGCGATGTTGTTGTTGCCGCGCCAGTCGGTGGCCCGCTCGGCCATCGTGAACTGGTCGATGAAGTGCCCACCGAGCTCGTCGGCGAGGGCGGCAGCGGCGGTGTAGACCTCCGACGGCGAATCGACGAAGTGGCACCGACCGCCCTGGCGCTCGATGAGGGCGACCTTCGCGGTGGAGGTGCTGCGCGGCATCACCGCCACGAACGGCACCCCGATCAGGGCCGCGAAGTACGCCTCGGAGACCGCGGTCGACCCCGACGACGCCTCGATGACCGGTGTCGTCTCGGTGATCCAGCCGTTGCACAGCGCGTAGAGGAACAGCGACCGCGCCAGGCGGTGCTTGAGCGAACCCGTGATGTGGGTGCTCTCGTCCTTCAGATACAGATCGATGGCGGTGGGTTCACCGTCGGCGCCGACGAACCGCGACCACTCCGGGAGCGGGAACCGCACCAGGTGGGTGTCGGCGCTACGGGTGGCGTCGGCCTCGATGAGCCGGATCGCGGTATCGACCCAGTCGCGTGACGCCCGGTGGTCGACCAGCGGGCCCACCGGCGTCACGATTGGGGGTCGCCGGAACCGTCGGGACGCTGCGATCCCTGCAACCGTGCCTGCAGCGCGTCGCGCTTGGCGCGGCGGTCGGCGTCGACCGCGGCGATGGCGGAATTGACGTCGGTGCGCAGCCGCTTGAACAACAGCATGCCCAGCGGCAGCGCGGTCACGACCGCGAAGATCGCCGCGACGAGGATCGGCACGTCGACCCCGGCGAGGTGTCCGATGCCGTAGATGAGCGCGGCCAACACGATGACAAGCCCAAGGCGCGCAACGGTGTACAGGATCAGAGCCGTCGCCAGGCCGCGTCCGGCACCGGGCTGGTTCGGGCCCGTGGGGGCACCTGCGGGACCGGGCTGACTGGCGGATGTATCGCGTTCGTTCACCCCGCCAGCCTACGTCGAGAGGGCCCCACGCCCGCGATGCCCGATTTTTACCATTGATTTACCAACAGCTGACGGTTCGAACACCTTTGATTCTCGGTGTAATCATGTTGTCGGGCAGCGAAACACCCGTTTCATCGATCACAGCCAGATCAGATGCCCACCACCGCCGGCCTCGGTCGACGGTCACAGGCCCAGTACGAGGAGAACGACACATGTCTGCAGCATTCAACGCCATGCCCGGGGGCACCCTCTCGTCGTCGATGCCGATCACGCCGCGGGTGGCCAGCCAGCACACCCTGACGCCCGGACAGGTCGCGGCGATGTTCAACGTCAACCCCAAGACCGTGGCCCGCTGGGCCAGCTCCGGCCTGCTCGGTGCCATCCGCACCCCTGGCGGTCACCGTCGGTTCCGTGAGGCCGACGTCGTGGCCCTGCTCAACCGCAAGACCGACTGACCTCGCCGCACCTCTCGTCGAGCCCGCGGGCCGGCACCCGGTATCACCCCGGGTGTCGGCCCGCGGTCGTCGTCACGCCCGACGGTCGTCGCCCTGCGACCAGCACCGACAGCCCGATTCGTCGGACTCCCGTAACGTGGAATCACCAAAGAGTTCGTGGAGGTTTCTCGTGGTCGTCGTCGTTGCCCTGGTCGTCGCGATAGGTGTCGCCTATCTCGTGTGGAGGGCGTTCGGGCCGGACACGACGACGCGCAGCGCACCGACGTCGTCTCGACGCGGCCCCATCGGCCCCGACGACGATCCGGACTTCCTGCTCGATCTCGGCCACGATCGCCGCGCCCCGCGCAGCCCCCGGCGCGACCCGAACGGCACCGATCCGACCGGCGACGACACGGCCACTCCCCCGACGCCCGACGCCGACGATCCGCGCCCCGGGACGGGTTCCTGAGCGGTGTTGCGCTCGTAGTACCTGATGAACGACCACTAAAGGTAGAGTTCACAGCAGAAATAGACGCAAGGCGGACATGTTCTTGTCCGCACAGTTGAGTTCAATCTGCTGCGAAGGTGATCTGGTCGGTCATCTTCTCTAGATCGGGGAGCACGAATGACCACGACGAGCGACGTTCACACAGCCCGGTCTTTTGCCGAGAGTCTCAATGAACTGTTCGACACCGTTCGCGATGAGAACGGAATTCCCTACACCGGGAAGAAGATCGCCCTGAAGGCGAATCGACTCGGTTACACGCTGAGCGACGCCTACATCTCCCAGCTGCGCACCGGCAAGGCAAAGACACCGTCTTTCCGTACGGTGGAGGCGATTTCGCGCGCGTTCGAGATCAGCGTGACCTACTTCCTGTCCGATCCGGACGAGGACCTCAAGCGGGTCGAGCAGCAGCGCGAATACGTCGCGATGGCCGCCGAGACCGGTGCCCATCTCGCCGCGTTCCGGCACGGTGAGCTGTCGGTGTCGACCATCGACACCATCATCGAATTGCTGAAGGTCGTGCGCCAGCAGAACCTGCGCGACGGCATCTGAGTCTTCTCACAACACAAGGGTGAGTCGCGGGATCATTCCCGCGACTCACCATTGTTCGTTGGCATTGTTTGTCGCCGGCGTCGCTGTTTATCGGTAGCACTGCGTACCGTCACGACGCTGCGGCGGAACTCCTACAGGCCGGCGTAGGAATGCAGCCCGGACACCACCAGATTGATGATGAACAGGTTGAACAGCATCGCCACGAATCCGGCGATGTTGATCCATGCCGCCGAGGTGTTGCGCCACCCCGCGGTCGCGCGGGCGTGCAAATAGGCCGCGTAGATGATCCAGGCGATGAACGAGACCGTCTCCTTGGGGTCCCAACCCCAGAAGCGTCCCCAGGCCGCCTCGGCCCAGATGGCGCCGCAGATCACGCCGAGGCCGAACAGCGGGAACGCGAACACGACGGTCTTGTAGGCCAGCCGGTCGAGTGCCTGTGCACTCGGCAGGCGGTCGAGGATGCGTCCACCGATGCCGTTCCCGGCCTCGGGGTAGCGCAGCTTGATCAGATACAGCGCGCTGGCGACACCGGAGACCAGGAACACCCCCGAGCCCACCGACACGATGGAGACGTGGATGGCGAGCCAGTAGGACTTCAGGGCGGGGACGACAGGCGCGGCCTGGGTGTAGAGCCAGCGGCCCGCGATGAACATCAGCAGGGCGACCGGGACGAGCACGAACGACAGCAGCGGTCGGTTCTCCGGGCGACGCAGGACCACGATGCCGGCGACGACACCCGCCGCGCACGACAGGCTGATGAACTCGTACATGTTGCCCCAGGGCATACGGTCGGTCGCCAGGCCGCGGATCACGATCGACCCGACGTGGGCCAGCGCGCCGACGATCACCACCGGGAACGCCATCTTCGCGATGCGCTCACCGAACGGTGTGCGCGTCTGCGGACCGATCTTGCCGGGCACCCGGATGTCGGTCGCCTGGGCCGGGATGCGGACGTCGTTGCCGCCGCCCGCCTTCACCAGCACGTTCGCCTCGGCCGCGGCCGGCACCGCGGTCGTGGTGCGCGACGACGCGAGGGCGGCCAGGAACATGATCATCGCCAGCACGTACAGCGTGAGCGTGGTGCCGAAGAGCAGATCGGAGTACCGGGACAGGTTCTCGTCGATGTTCACAGGTGTCACCTTTCGCCGGTGCGCGCGGTGCGTGCGCCGGGTGGGTCGATCTCGAGGAGTCTGCGGACGAGGTCACCGAAACCCTCGCCCCACCCGGCCTGATCGGTCCGGGCGAGACCCGCCATCTCTACTACTGTATGTCGTTTGTCAGCGGCGGCGGAACCGTCAGGTGTGATCCGCGCCCACACCCGACGTCGTTTGATCAGCAGCGACACCAGCAGCCCGACGAGCATCGCGATCGCCGAGATCAGCACGTACTGCTGCGCGGGGTCGTGACTCACCTGCAGCGACACCCACTGCTGGTACCCGTCGAAGCGGACGGTGGTGCCGTCGTCGATGGTGCTCGACTGCCCGACCGCGAGGTTGACCTGCGCTTTCTGCAGCAGACGTCCCTGGTTGATGAGGTTCTGGTCGAGCGAGTAGACGTTCTGCGGGCGCCCGGTGTCGAGACCGGTGTCGCCCTTGTAGATGCGGATCGCGACCTGTGGGTCGCGCGCCTCGGGGAACGACGACGACAGCAGCGAGCCGGTCGCACCGGTCAACAGGGCGGTCGGGGCGAACAGGCCCTCGACGGCGATCTGGTTCTTGCGACGCACGTCGGAGTCGGGGTACAGCCCGGCGGGGGTGTCGAATCGGGCGGCGCCCGAGGACAGCAGCGTGACGGCCTCGTTCGGGGTGAACGGCACGGTCTGGGTGCGCTTCTCCCCGCCCGGGAAGGTGACTGTGAACGTCGGGGCGTAGCCGTGACCGAGGAGGTACACGCGGTCGCCGGCGACGCGCAGCGGGTCGTTGACCTTCAGGGTGGCCGACTTCGTGCGGTCGTTCTCGAGATCGGAACCGGCCTGGTAGTCGACGCGGGCGGAGTACATGTCGGCCTGGCCGCTGGGCAGGTACTTGGCGGTGAAGTCGTCGACCTGCACGCAGAACGGCGCGAGGTCGGTGCCGTCGACGAGGTTGCCGCCGCGGAACGAGTCGTACACCGCGGTCGAGGTGTTGCACAGGCCCTGCTGGCCGTCGGCGACGAGGATGCGGGTGCCCTCGTAGCCCCACATCTTCCCGGCCGCGATCGACACCAGCAGCGCGAGCAGCGCGAAGTGGAACACGAGGTTGCCGAACTCGCGCAGGTAGCCCTTCTCGGCGGAGATCTCGATGATCTCGGTCTGTTCGCCGTCGGGGCCGGTGACGGTGCGGGTGGTCTTCGTGCGTCGCCATCCGCGAAGGTTGCCCATCACGCGGTCGGCGATCTCGCCTGCGTCGCCGTCGACCTCGTGGCGGTCGTGGCGGGGCAGGCGGGTGAAGTTGCGGGGTGCGGCGACCGGTGTCGCGCGCAGGGCCTTGCCGTGTTCGATGAGGCGCGGCGTGAGGCAGCCGACCAGCGAGATGAACAGCAGCACGTAGATCGCGGTGAACCAGACGCTGGAGAACACCTCGAAGAACTGCAGCCGGTCGAGGATCCGGGCCGGGAGGCCGTGGTCGTCGATGTAGGCCTGGGTCTTCTGCGAGTTCAGTTCACGCTGCGGCAGCAGCGCACCGGGTACGGCGGCCAGCGCCAGCAGGAACAGCAGCGCGAGCGCCGTGCGCATCGACGTCAGTGACCGCCACAGGTTGCGGGCGGGCCACACGAGTCGCCGTTTCCACACCGGTGGCGGTGGCGACGCGGCGGGACCGGCGTCGCGGACGATGGTGTCGGTCATATCGGCAACTCCGTGTTGGTGACGAACGCGTCGCGCACCCAGGTGACGAACGAGTCCCACATCCCGGTGACGAGCGCGATGCCGACCGCGATGAGCAGCACGCCGCCGACGACCTGAATCGTGCGGGCGTGGCGACGCATGAAGCCGACCGCGCGCAGGGCGCTCGCCGAACCGAACGCGAGGATCACGAAGGGCAGGCCCAGCCCGAGGCAGTAGGCGATGATCAGGGTGACCCCGCGCACCGCGGTGGAACCCTCGGTGCCGCTGGCGGTCGCGATGACCGCGGCCAGCGTGGGCCCCAGGCACGGCGTCCAGCCGAGCGCGAACACCGCGCCGAGCAGCGGTGCGCCGACGAGGTTCGACACCAGCCGGGGATGGAATCGCGCGTCGCGCTGCAACATCGGGACCAAGCCGATGAACACCAGGCCCATCGCGATGGTCACGACACCGCCGATGCGTTGCAGCACATCACGATTGAGCACGAATGCCGACGTGATGCCGAAGACCGTGGCGGTGGCGAGCACGAACACGACGGTGAACCCGAGCACGAACAGCAGTGCGGCACCGGCCACCCGGGCACGGCCGGTCGACTTCGGTTCGCCCGGGCGCACCGGTGGCGCCTCGGCGCCGACGAGACCGGCGAGATACGACAGGTAGCCCGGCACCAGTGGCACCACACACGGCGAGGCGAACGACACCAGTCCGGCGATCGCGCAGGCGCCGAGCGCGAGGAGGATCGGTCCGGTGCTGACGGTGGAGGCGAAGGTCTCGCCGATACCCGAGGCCAGCGTCACGGTGCTCACGACGGCACCCGGGCGGGCGACGGGGTGGTCGAGGCCGAGGGCGTCGCCGACGGTCCGTCGTAGGGTTCGGCGGCGAGGCGCCGGACGAGCGGTTCGAGTTCCTCGGCGGAGATCGTCCGCAGGAACACCGCCGCCGCACGGTGATAGCGGTCGAGGACGACGGTCGTCGGCACCACCGAGGTCGGCGTGGTGAGGCGGACCAGGGTGCGGCCGGGGTAGTCGAAGATCGACGGGTAGGCGAGCTTGTTGTTGGCGATGTAGTCCTGCGCGTCGGTCTGGTTGTCGCGGAAGTTGATGCCGAGGAACGCGACGCCGAGGCTGCGGGTCCGTTCGAAGGTCTGCTCGAGGTCGCCGACCTCGGCACGACACGGCGCGCACCACTGGCCCCAGACGTTCACCACGACGACGTCGCCGGTGAAGTCCGACAGCGCGAGCGGGCTGTTGTCGACGACGTTCTCGCCGCGGAGCTCCTGGACACGTTTGCGTGACGCCGGCGGGTCGTAGGTGATCGAGGTCTGACCGTTCGGTGACACGAACTCGAAGGTGTCGCCCTGGGCGACGGCGTCGTCGCCGGTACCGCAGCCGGCGAGGACCACCACCAGCGCCACGATGGCCGCGAGCACCGCGCCTGTCCTCACAGCTGGGGTCACGCCCCCGTGGCGAGTGGGTCGGACGCGCCGGCCGGCTCGGAGTACACGATGTCGACGAGGGCGTCGCCGTCGTAGAGGAGGCTGGTGAGCGAGGCCAGCGAACACTGCCGGCGGCGCGGGTCGTGCCACAGACGCTGGCCCTCGAGGAAGCGACGCAGCGTGTAGACGGGCAGCTGGTGGCTGACGCAGACGGCCTCGTGACCGCGGGCGGCGTCGCGGGCCTTGGTGGCGACGGCCAGCATGCGGTGGGCGAGTTGGATGTAGGGCTCACCCCACGACGGCGTGAACGGGTCGCGCATCTTCGGCCAGTGCCGCGGGCGGCGCAGGGCACCGTCGCCGATCGACACCTTCAGTCCCTCGAAGACGTTCTCGGCCTCGATGAGGCCCTCGTCGGTGATGATCGACAGCCCGTGGCGCTCGGCGATGGGGGTGGCGGTCTCCTGGGCGCGCTGCAGCGGGGAGGCGAAGACGGCGGTGATGTCGTGGTCGGCGAGCTCGTCGGCGACGCGGCCGGCCTGTCGGGTGCCGGTGGTCGACAACCCGAAATGCGGCAGACGGCCGTAGAGGATGCCGTCGGGGTTGTGCACCTCGCCGTGTCGCATCATGTGCACGATGGTGCGCTGCATCAGTGGAGCTCCTCGCCGGACGTGGCCGCGGCAGCCGCGGCGGCCGCCGCAGGCATCGCGTCGGCCAGGACACCGAAAGCATCCTCGTCGAGCGCTGCGGACACAAACCACGCCTCGAACGCGCTCGGCGGCGGGTACACACCCCGTGCCAGCAGCGCATGGAAGAACGGCGCAAACCGCCAGGTCTCGCTGTTGCGCACCGCGGCATAGTTCGTGATCGCCACCTCGGGGGTGGAGGTGAAGAACACACTGACCATGTTCGCCGCGTATTGCACGCGGTGGCCGACCCCGGCGGCGGTGAGAGCGTCGGTGATGAGGTCGCCGAGCCGGTGGGAGTTGGCGTCGAGCGCGGCGTAGACCGCGGCGTCGGCGGTGCGCAGTGTGGCCAGTCCGGCGGCGACGGCGACGGGGTTCCCCGACAGCGTGCCCGCCTGGTAGACCGGCCCGGCCGGCGCCAGGTGGTCCATGATGTCGGCCCGCCCGCCGAACGCGGCGGCGGGCAGACCGCCGCTCATGACCTTGCCGAAGGTGTAGAGGTCGCCGGCGACGCCGTCGATGCCGAACCAACCCGACGGGCTGACCCGGAAGCCGGTCATCACCTCGTCGACGATCAGCAGCGCTCCGTTGCGGGCGGTCAGCTCCTTCAGTCCGGCGTTGAACCCGGGCGCCGGCGCGATGGCACCCATGTTTCCCGCGGCGGCCTCGGTGATCACACAGGCGACGGCGTCGGGGTTCTCGGCGAACGCCGCCTCGACCGCGGTGAGGTCGTTGTAGGGCACGACGATGGTGTCGGCGGCCTGGGCGCCGGTGACGCCGGGCGAGGTGGGCAGACCCAGCGTCGCGACGCCCGAGCCCGCGTCGGCCAGCAGCGCGTCGACATGGCCGTGGTAGCAGCCCGCGAACTTGATGATCTTGGTGCGCCCGGTGAATCCACGGGCCAGGCGGACCGCCGACATCGTCGCCTCGGTACCCGAGTTGACCAGTCGTACCCGTTCGACCGGGGCGACGCGCCCGATGATCTCCTCGGCGAGTTCGATCTCGGCTTCGGTCGGCGCGCCGAACGACAGGCCGGTCGTCGCGGCACGTTGCACGGCCTCGACCACGGTCGGGTGGGCGTGACCCAGGATCATCGGGCCCCACGAGCTGATGAGGTCGATGTAGGTGGTGCCGTCGGCGTCGGTCATGCGGCAGCCCTGCGCCGAGGTGATGAACCGCGGTGTGCCGCCGACCGACGAGAAGGCCCGCACCGGCGAGTTCACGCCACCCGGGATCACACCACTGGCCCGCGCGAACAACTCCGCCGATCGGGCGGTCGATGCCGTCGAGTCAGCGGTGGTGGGTGCCGAGAACGAGGAGGGGGACGAGGGAGGGGTCGGGGTCACCTCTCCAGTGTTCCAAACTTTTCCGACCCGCCGTGGTGAGGCCGGTCTCCGTCCCCGCCGGGGAAGCCGAAGGGGGTCGTCGGTGAATCGCTCGATTCCGACACGCTCCGGGGTCGACGTTCTTGCGCGACCGGTCTCCGCCAACGATGATCGACAGGGTTCGGGAGACCGTCTAGAGACAGGCGTGACCTGCTATGACCTACGACCACAGGCGCGCCGAGCGCGCCCTCGCGTCTCCGGTCGAGCCGGTTTTCCAGCCCATCGTCGACCTCCCCACGGGTTCGGTCGTCGGATACGAGGCCCTGTCGCGCTGGCCCGCCGAACCCGACGTCACCCCGCTCGAGCTCTTCGACCTCGCACGCCGATCGGGGCGCCTCGCCGAACTCGACTGGGCCTGTCGGCGCGCCGCGGTCGTCGCGTCGTTGCGGGAGCAGCTGGTCCGGCCGATGAGCGTGTTCATCAACGTCGAGCCCACCGCACTCGGGACGTCTCCGACCTGGCATTTTCCCGGGGATCGCTTCCGCGAGATCACCAGCAACGATCTGCAGATCATCATCGAGTTGACCGAGCGTGACGTGCTCGCGAACCCGGCCGCGGTGCTGGCGACCATCGACTGGGCGCGCGAACGTGACTGCGGTATCGCCCTCGACGACGTGGGACCCAACCCGGAATCGTTGGCACTTCTCCCGCTGATACTCCCCGACGTGGTGAAGCTCGACCGTCGGATCATCACCGATCCGACGGCACCGGGTTCGGCCGACACGGTTTCCTTCGTCATCGACTACGCCGCCGCGACCGGCGCCCACATCCTCTCCGAGGGCATCGAGGACGAGAGCGACATGGCCGCGGCCAGGGCGGTCGGGGCGACGCTCGGGCAGGGGTTCCTGTTGGGGAGGCCAGGCGAGCCCCCGGCGGGCAGACCCGTCGCCGATCTGGGCCGCATGATCCGACCCTTCCCGGCGGGCCCACCGCCCCTGCAGACCCCGGCCGACGTCCTCGACCGGCTGCCGCCGCAGATCATCGACTACGCGACCATCATGCGGGTCTTCGACACGGTCACCTCGCTCGGCGACGAACTCATCACCCCCGGATGCATGGTCGTCGCGGTGCAGAACGCCGAGTCGTTCCAGACCCGGTTCGGGCACCAGTACGCCGAGTTCGCCCGCAAGCACACCCTCGTCGGCGTCGTCGGGGCCGGCGACTTCGACGTGCCCGGGGTCCGCGGGCCGAACGGCCCGAACGCCGGTTTCCCGGGCCAGTTCGCGTTCGCGATCCTGACCCAGAACTACGCCGCCACCATCGTCGCCCGCGACCTCGGCGACAGCGGGCCCCTCACCGATCGTCGATATGCCTGGTACTACACCCACGACCGGTCGGCCGTACGTGACGTGGCGCGCTGCATCGTGTCCCGCCTGGCCCCCCGCGCCTCCCCCTCCGGCGCTGCCCCGACCCGCCCGGAGCAGCGAGTTCAGTAGTAGACGGGCCCGGGGACACCCCCACCGACCGCGATCGCGTCGCCGGTGATGGCGATGCTGCGTGGCGATGCGAGGAACGCCACGACGTCGGCGACCTCGGGTGCGTCGACGACCCGCCGGATCGAGTTGGTCGCGAGCTCCTGCTCCAGACTCGCCATCGAGACCTGTTCGCGTGCAGCACGTTCGGTGAGGCGTTCAATGAGTCGCTCGGTGCGGGTGAGCCCCGGGTGGACCACGGTGACGTTGATCCCCTTCGGTCCGAGTTCGTCGGCGAGGTTCTTCGTGAGGGCCGACACGCTGACGTTGCGGACGGTGTGCGCGATCGACGTCGCCTGGCGTGCACCCAGGCCACTGATGTTGATGATGCGACCCCACCCCTGCGCCACCATGTGCGGTGTCACCGCCCGCGCGGTCCGTAGGTAACCCAGCACCTTGATCTCGATCTCGGCGCGCACCACGTCATCGGTGATGGCGTCGAACTCGGTCGGCTTGCCTGCGCTCCACGGTGTGGCGGCGCTGTTCACGAGGATGTCGACGCCACCCAGCTCGGCGACGGCCTGCTCGACGAGGTGATCGACCGACCCCTGATCGGCGGTGTCGACGACGATCGCGAACACCCGGCCGCCGTCCGCGGTCGTCAACTCGGCGGCAGTCGCCTCCAGCCGTTGCGGCTCACGCGCCGCCACCACGACATCGGCCCCCTCGGCTGCCAATCCCCTCGCGATGGCCTTTCCGATGCCGCTGCTCCCACCGGTGACGATGGCGCGCTTCCCGCTCAGCTGTAGGTCCATGGGTCTCACACTATGGAGTTGTCAAGGTTCTCGAACGTCCCGATGCGGGGCGTTGGTTCTATGACGGCGCTATGCGGCGATCGGTTCCGCGGTCGTCAAAGTTCTTCTGTTGTAGGCCGGTAGAGGTACGCGGCGTGGGTCGATGGTTGCGGGTGGGATGAGCCAGGGGTGTCGGTCGTGGCCCATGACGATGTCCCAGCCGGCGGTGTGGACCGTGACGTGACACGACCGGCAGAGGAGGCAGCCGTTGTCGACGGTGGTCGGTCCGCCGTCGGCGAAGTGGATGATGTGGTGGACGTCGCACCACGACGCCGGGGCGCCGCATTTGATGCAGCTCTGGTCGCGGGTGAGGACGACTTTGCGTGCGTTGCCGGTGAACAACCGTTTCTGGGCGGCGACGGAGATGGGTGCTCCGTTGAGGTCGACACCGATCCCGAGAACCTTCGCGTCGCAAGCCAGAAGTTTTGTCGTCAGGTCGGAGATCGGTCCGAGCCAGGTCAACCGAGCCGGCTCCGGGGCGCGGGACTCGACGCTCTCCAGTGGAACAGTCACGACGATCTCGGTGGACGGTGGCCCGGACAGTGCGTCGGGCGACAGTCCGCGGCTCGCGGCCTCCAACATCTGGGCGAAGGCATCGGCCCGCCGGCGAGCGGCGGTCCGTGGGTCGGGGGTGCCGTCAGGTTCAGGGCGCGGCCGCGACGCAGTATCCAACGCGGTGACGAGTCGTTCACCGGTGGCGACGTCGAGGTCGAATTCACCCCGCAACCGGCCGTCGTCGGATTGTTTCCACGCCAGTTCATTCAATGCGGCGTCCTCGGCCACAGGCACGTTCGGCGTTTCGGCGGGGGTGTGGGCGATCGCAGCAGCGCGGGCATCGGCGACGACCTCCGCGGGTGTCTTCCCGGCGATCGCGTACCCGATCAGCCGCCGCTCGAGACTCGACACGACATCGGAGTCGAGTGGTTCCCCGGTGCGGCGCGCGACGTGGTCGATACCGCGCGCGACGGCGTCGAGGTGTTCAGCCGACACCGAACCATCGCGGGAATGACGCGCCACCCCCGGCAAAACATCGCGGGCACGCCCGAGGCGGATCAAGCGTGACGCCACCGCAGGTGCGACTCCATTGGCACACAACACTTCCCGCAGCGACATCCCCGACCGTCGGGCGACGCCGACACGGTCGGCCTGGGCGGTCAATCGTGCGAGCAGGTCGTCGGCCACCGCCCGCAAGGCCACGACGCCGCGAATGGCAGCGATAATCGAGGCGTCATCATCGGCGACGACGGTGTCTCGTGTGCGGTGGTCGTCGATGAGTGAGTCGGCCAATGCAAGAATTGATCCCCCGGTCATACCTCAATCGTACGGACGTTCGGAGAACCGCGCAAGGGTCAAATCCACCGAATCCTGTTGACAGCTGGGCGAATAACGCATGGGCGACGGCCCCGATCACCACACTACCGCGCGGGTACGACAGAACTGGGCGGCAGCGACGCATCCATCCACAAGCCGATCTCGAAGAGAAATCGGCCGCGCACAAAGATCAGCGACGTTTCCCGAGCGGGCGGTCGCCACTGAGGAGGATGAGCAGGAGTTCGGCGCGGGTGCGGGCGTCGGCGAGGTCGACGCCGAGGAGGCCTTCGATCCGGAACACCCTCTGTCGCAACGTGTGCCGGTGCACGCCGATCGCTGCGGCCGCGGATTCCCAGTGTCCGTTGGCCTCGAGGAAGCGGCGCAGCGTGGTCACGAGGTCGGCGCCGCCGGCGGCATGTACATCCAGCAGTGGGCGCAGCCGTATGTCGTGTAGTCCGCGCAGGCCATCCTGGACCTCGTCGATCGCCAACACCGATCGCGTCGCCACCAGATCGACCACCTCCCCGTCGACGGCGGCCCGAGCGGCCTGGCGGGCCTGTCCGGTCGACACGGCGATGTCGCACAACGGAACCGGGTCGCCGAGGCCGGCGCGCATCCGGAGTCCTGCAGCCAACAGCTCGGCGGTCGTGGCGTCGTCGTCCCCGCGGAGCAGCACCACCACCTCCCGGCCGTCCCTCGTGCAGAAGACCGGGCGCCACCTCTGCTCGAGCGCCGAGGACAATCGACCTACGGCGTCGACGGCCACTGCGGCCGAACGGAACTCGTAGACGACCACCCGCACGTGACCGTCGCCGTCGGCGGCCCGGAGCAGCATCGTCTCCGCGGTGGCCGGCAACCGGTCGCCGCGCACCGCGAACCCCAACACGTCCGAGTGCAGCTGCGCCCGTTCGGCGGCGACGTCGCCGGCACCGTTGTGTTGCAACGTGATCAACGACGATGCGTGCCCCACCAAGACGCGCTGCAGATCACCCAGCGGTCGGTCGCCGATCACCGCGAGGTGACCCACCACCGCACCGCCGGAACTGATGCGCTGCACGGTGATCGTGTGGTCGGCGGTGATCGTGACCCCCGCGGCCGACGCCGCGCCACCCGAGCGCCAGTGATCGGGACCGATCGCGCGGCGCACGTGCGTCATCGCGGCCGGGTCGGCCGCACCTGGACGACTGCACACCACACGGCCGTCACGGTCGATCACCACCACGGTGTGGTCGAGCGCCGCCGCGAGCTCGCCGGCGAGCGCCGGGACACCACCGGCGATGACGGCCCGGGTCATCGCCGGCTGGCTGCGGGCGGCTCGGGTGAACTGCGCGTAGCGATCGTCGGCGACGCGGTCGAGCAGGGTGCGCGCGATCGCGGAGAACGGGATGGGCAGCGGGACCTCGAGCACCGGGAGTCCGAGATCGGTGCCGATGTCGACGAGGTCGTCGGGCACGGTGTCGTAGCCCAGCCCGGTCCCGAAGCCGACTGCCGCGACACCGGCGTCGGCGAGGCTGGCGAGATAGCGCCGGCGACCCTCACGATCGTCGGGTAACCGCATCCCCGTGGTCAGCAGCAGCTCTCCGCCCGACAGCCAGTCGGCGGCGTCGACGAGCTCGGAGGTGAGCGCGCAGTCGATCGGCCGGTCGAGCCCGAGGCGCCCGGTGCACGACCGCAGGTCGAGGGCGCGTTGATCGAGGAGCCATCCGACCGTCGTCGCCACTCCGATCACCCCTTTCAACTGCGCGGATACCGCGACGCTACTCCGTTTCGTCCACGTGCAAGGGCATCGGATGGACAGATTGTCAGGGGCACCCCTCCACTCACACGGGAAACACTGATCGACAAGCCACCCATCGTCGCCTGAGGAGGCAACCACCCGTATGACCACACCGACCGTGCTGCGAAACTGGATCAACGGCGAGTTCGTCGATGCGACGGGCACCGAGGTCATCGATGTGGTCAACCCGATCGACGAGACGGTCGTGGCCCGCTCCCCCATCTCCAGCGCCGCCGACGTGGATGCGGCCATGGCGGCGGCGAAGGCGGCCTTCGCGTCGTGGGGCACCACCACACCCTCGACCCGCCAGAAGGCACTGCTGCGTCTCGCCGACGCGATCGAGGCCAACTCCGATCGGATCGTCGCCGCGCAGGCACGCAACACGGGCCAGCCCGATCAGCAGATCGCCGACGAGGAGGTCACCGTCGGCGCCGATCAGATCCGCTTCTTCGCCGGCGCTGCCCGCATGCTCGAGGGAAAGGCCGCCGGCGAGTACATGGAGGGCTTCACCTCCTACGTCCGGCGCGAGCCGATCGGGGTGGTCGGTCAGGTCACCCCGTGGAACTACCCGCTGATGATGGCGCTGTGGAAGATCGGTCCCGCGCTGGCCGCGGGCAACACCATCGTCCTCAAACCCAGCGACACCACCCCGGAGAGCACGCTCGTCCTCGCCGAGATCAGCAAGAGCATCCTCCCCGACGGCGTGCTCAACATCGTGCTCGGCAACGGTGAGACCGGAGCGGCCGTCGTCAGCCACCCGACGCCCGGACTGGTCGCGATCACCGGTTCGGTGCGGGCCGGTATCGCCGTCGCGGTCGCGGCGGCGAAGAACCTCAAGCGGGCGCACCTCGAACTCGGCGGCAAGGCACCGGCGGTCGTGTTCGCCGACGCCGACCTCGAGAAGTCCGTCGCCCCCATCGCCGACGCGGCCTTCTTCAACGCCGGTCAGGACTGCACCGCCGTCACGCGCATCCTCGTGCACTCCTCGATCCACGACGCCTTCGTCGACAAGCTCGTCGCCTACACCGCCGACGTCACGGTGCCCCCGTTGAACAACCTTGACCACTTCGGCAAGGTCACCGCCATCCTCGACTCCGTCCCGCCCCACGCGACGGTCGCCATCGGCGGCAAGCGCAAGGGCGAGAAGGGGTTCTTCGTCGAACCGACGGTGATCACCGGGGTGCATCAGGACGACAAGCTGGTGCAGGCGGAGACGTTCGGCCCGGTCGTCACGGTGCAGTCGTTCACCGACGAGGCCGAGGCGATCGCCCTCGCCAACGGCGTCGACTACGGTCTCGCGTCGAGCGTGTGGACCACCGACCACGCCACCGCCAACCGGATGTCGGCCGCCCTCGATTTCGGTTGCGTCTGGATCAACTGCCACATCCCGCTGGTCGCCGAGATGCCCCACGGCGGATTCAAGAACTCCGGCTACGGCAAAGACCTCTCCGGCTATGGCGTGGAGGACTACACGCGCATCAAACATGTGATGAGCTCGGTCGACTAGGACCGCCATGATCCCCGCCTGCGCGGTCGTAACCCGGCCGCGCAGGCGTGTTTTCCCTCCCACTCCAGGAGTCACCCCACGTGATCAGTCATCCCCTCGACCCCCTCGACACCGACGAGTTCCGTTCGGTGACCGCCATTCTTGCGCAGGCGCACGGTGTGGGTCCGGGGTGGCGGTACTGCTCGATCGAGATGGCCGAGCCGGGGAAAGCCGAACTCGCCGCGTTCGAGGCCGACGGCACGGTGCCGACCCGACGCGCGCTGGTCACCCTGCTCCACAGCGCCCGCAACGAGACCCACAAGGCGGTGGTGTCGCTCACCGACAGCGCAGTCGAGTCGTTCGAACACATCCCCGGTGTGCAGGCCAATTTCACCGTCGACGAGTTCGAGGAGTGCGACCGCGTGCTGCGCGCGCACCCCGATGTGATCGCCGCCCTCGCCCGACGCGGCATCACCGACATCGACCTGGTGTTCATGGACACCTGGACCTACGGCGCCGCGGTGATGCCGCCGGAGTGGGCCGATCGACGGCTCGGCTGGTCGGACACATGGCTGCGTTCGGAGCCCGGCGCCAACCCCTACGCGCACCCGGTGTCGGGGCTGCACTGCGTGATCGACGTGAACACGATGGAGCTGCTCCGTATCGAGGACTCGTTCGACGGCGCGGGCGGCGCGATCGATCCACCGGAGGTGATGGGTGAGTACGTCCCGTCGCTGATACCCGAACGCATCCGGGCGCAATCGCGGCGAGAACCCCTGAAGCCGTTGGAGATCACGCAGCCCGACGGTCCGTCGTTCACCCTCGACGGCAATCTGTTGCAGTGGCAGAACTGGTCGCTGCGGGTGGGGTTCAACCACCGCGAGGGCATGACGCTGCACACGGTCAGCTACCGCGACGGCGACCGCGAGAGGTCGGTCGCGCACCGGATGTCGTTCGCGGAGATGATGGTTCCCTACCGCGACCACTGCGAGGACCACTACCGACGCACCGCCTTCGACATCGGCGAGTGGGGCCTGGGGTTCATGACGACGTCGCTGGAACTGGGGTGCGACTGCCTCGGCGAGATCCGGTACCTCGATGCGACGCTGCACGACAGCGCCGGCGAGCCGTACACCATCACCAACGCCATCTGCATCCACGAGGAGGACGACGCCGTCCTGTGGAAGCACGTCGACCACGACGCCGGCGCCGAGGTGCGTCGCGTGCGACGGCTCACGGTCAGCTTCCACGTGACCGTCGCCAACTACGAGTACCTCGTGTACTGGCGTTTCCACCAGGACGGCAACATCCAGTGCGAGGTGCGCGCCACCGGGATCATGGTGACCACCCCGATCGCGCCCGGCGCCGACCACCCGCACGGCACACTCGTCGACGAACGCACGTATGCGCCGTTCCACCAACACTTCCTGGTCGCGCGACTCGATCTCGACGTCGACGGGACCGACAACACCGTGGTGATGAGCGAGACCGAGGCCGAGCCGATGGGCCCCGACAACCCGTACGGACTGTCGTTGGTGCAGCGCAACACACCGCTGCGGACGGAGTCCGAGGGCAAGCAGGACATGAACTGGGCGAGCCAGCGGGCGTGGAAGGTGGTCAACCCCAACACCACCAACGGCCTGGGCACGCATCCGGCCTATAAGCTGATCCCCGGCGACGCCATCCCGTCGATGTTCGACCCCGCGTCGCCGATCTTCGCGCGCGCCGAGGTCATCGGCCACACGCTGTGGGTGACCCCGAACAGCGCCGACGAACGTTGGCCTGCAGGCGAGTTCGTGAACCAGTCGGCCGGCGACACCGGACTCGGCGCGTGGACGAAGGCCGATCGCCCGATCGAGAACACCGATGTCGTGCTCTGGTACGTGTTCGGCGTCCACCACATCACCCGGCCCGAGGACTGGCCGGTGATGCCCGCCGACACCGTCTCGTTCTGGCTCAAGCCATTCGGGTTCTTCGACCGCAATCCCTCGCTCGACGTCGCCCCGTCACCCGGTGGTCACTGCCACAGCTGAGGTCGCACCCTCGGGCTCCTCAGCGACGCGCGACGAGCTCCGACCATCCCGCGATGAGCGCCGCGAGGCCGGCCTCGAACGCCCGGTCGGCCCGGTCGGGCGTGTTCGCGTGCGCGAGGACCTCGGCGAGATCGGGGGCGCTGGTCCCCTCGACCGACCAGACCTCGACGGGCGCAGCGAGATCCAATGCCGAGCCCAGTACGAAGGCGTCGAGGGTGGTGATCGCGTCGAGGGTCTGTGGCGCCGACATGCCGCCGCGGCGGAACGTCCGCGCCAACGACTCGTACATGGCCAGCGCGGCGTGGGATCGGACGGTGTGCGCGGTCAGCAGCGGGATCAACCGCGGGTGTGCCGCGTAGGCGTCGCGGTACGACCGCGCGATGACGGTGATCGCGGCGGTCCACTCGAGCTCTGACGGCGCATCGACCGTCACGGCCGACATCGCCCGTTCGCGTAGGAGTTCCACGATCTCACCGCGCCCGCCGACGTGGTTGTACAGCGAGGACGGCCGCACGTTCAAGGCCCCGGCGACGCCCGGCATCGTGAAATCACCCGCGGTGTCGACAGCACGCAGCGCGGCGTCGACGATGAGATCGACCGACAGCAGGGGTCGGCTCGGGCGCGGCATGGCAGTCAGCCTATGCCGCGGCCGAACCGTGTCCCGGACACCCGACACTCAGGGGGTGACGATGACCTTCAGCGCCTCGCGGTCGGCCATCTGCTGGTAGCCGGTCGGGACGTCGTCGAGGCCCATGCTGACGTCGAAGACCTTCCCGGGCTCGACCTTTCCGTCGAGCACGTCGGGCATCAGTTCCTCGATGTAGGCGCGAGCGGGCGCGACTCCGCCGGTGAGCGTGATGTTGTTCATGAAGAACGAGCTGCCCGCGGTCACCTTGTCGTACTGCGGGACGCCGACGCGGCTGACCGTGCCGCCGGAGCGGACCGCGCCCAGTGCCATGTCCATCGCCGACTCGTGGCCGACACACTCGAGCACGTACCGGGTTCCGTCGCCGTCGGTCAGTTCGCGGACCTTTTCGACGCCCTCGTCGCCGCGCTCGGCGACCACATCGGTGGCCCCGAATTCCCGCCCGAGGTCGGTGCGTGAGGTGTGCCGTCCCATCAGGATGATCTGCTCGGCACCGAGTCGCTTGGCGGCCAGGACGGCCGACAGACCCACTGCGCCGTCGCCGATCACGGTGACCGCACTCCCCTCGGTGACGCCCGCGGTGACCGCGCAGTGATGGCCGGTGGAGAACACGTCGGACAGTGTCAGGAGAGACGGGAGCAGCGCGGAATCCTCGGCGACGGGCAGCTTCACCAGCGTGCCCTGCGCCTGCGGTACGCGCACCGCCTCGCCCTGCCCGCCGTCGACGCCGTTCATGCCCCAGCCGCCGCCGTGGCGACACGAGGTCTGCAGCCCCTCGGCGCAGAAGTCGCAGGTGTTGTCGGCCCACACGAACGGCGCGACGACGAGGTCGCCCTTCGCCAGTCCACTCACCTCGGAACCGATGTCCTCGATGATGCCGAGGAACTCGTGTCCGATGCGGGCTCCCTTGTCGGACGGCTTCTTCGAGCCGTAGGGCCACAGATCGCTGCCGCAGATGCACGAGCGTACGACTCGCACCACCGCGTCGGTCGGGTCCTTGATCTCCGGATCGGGGACGTTCTCGATCCGGATGTCGCCTTTGCCGTAGATGAGTGTTGCCTTCATGGGAATCCTCCATAAGCAGGTGAGCCGCGCGCGGCGCAGGTGGGGGCTCCGACATCTCGTATGCCGATGGCCGCATGAATCAGCCTACGGATCAGGCTCAGCTCGGATCGCTGCCACCGATGGCGGACACCCAGATGGCCGCTGCCGCCGCGAGAAGCGTCACCGCGACAAAGCCGATCACCCCGACACCGGCGACCAGAACCCACAGGAGCCCGATCACCGGGGCTCCGACCGCGGCAGGGGCATCGAGCAGCAGCCGACGCCGGATCGAGCCGAAGCGCTCACTGCGGGCACGCAGGTCGACAGGGTTGAGGCGCGGGGCGTCGAGCACGGTTCCCTGTGGACGTTTGGTGCGTTCGCGTCCGGCAGGGAGCGCGACCATGCCGTCTCCGATCTCGCATGCCGCCCAGCGACCCAGGCGAACGATCCGCGCGTCATCTCCCGGCACGATCGCCAGCAGGCCCGTGTGGAAGTAGACCGGAACATGGGTGGTCGTTCCGCCGGCGTGCACCTCGAGCAATCCTCTCGATCGCATGCGGTGCTGCACGCGAAGCCGCTTCACCGTCACCCGAGCACCGCCGCCGCGTGCGAGCCGCCGCGCGCACGCGGCCGCGATGCCGAGCCGAAAGGCGGTGACCACGAGCACGATCAGGAGAACCAGGATCGACACCGCCCCGAGGACCGGGACGGTCGATGCCGCGACGGCCATGCAGGCCGCCGCGACACCGAGCGGATAGCGCAGTCCCGCTATTTCAGGAACCCGACCTTGGACATGTCCTGATCACCGAACGCCGGCGCCCCGAAGTTGGCCAGGGTCTTGGTGACCGCGTAGGTGGAAGGCCGTTGGAACAACGTGAGGCTGTGACCCTCGGCCCAGACGGCCTTGTCGAGCGCGTTGTAGTCGGCCAGACGCTTCGTGTCATCGGTCTCGGTGAGCGCCGTGTCGGCCAGGTTGTTGATCTCCGGCGAACCGACCTGCCCGTAGTTCTGCAGGGTGATGCCGGGGGTCAGACGGTAGATGCCGTCGGAGCTGGACGTGAAAGGAGTCCCCTCCCAGGTGAAATGGGTGACATCGAAATCGCCGACCAGGATGTACTTGTTGAAGAAGTCATCGGACGGAACCGTGTCGATGGTCAGGTTGACGCCCACATCCTTGAGGTTCTGCTGCATGATCTGCGCCTCCTGTGAGGCGTTCGGGGCGCCCGATGGGATGACGTCGCGCAGGTCGAGTTGCTTGCCATCCTTCTTGCGGAACTGACCCGACATTGTCCAGCCGGCCGCGTCGAGTTCCTTCTTCGCCTCATCCGGGTTGAAGGTGATGTCACCGTTGTTGGCCTGATACCCCTTCTGACCATTCACGAACACATGGTTGTCGAGCACCGCGGGCTTCGAGGTGATCTGCCCGAGCTGCGCCTGCGCGAGATAGGTGCGGTTGATGGCTTTCATCAGCGCCAACCGCACAGCCTTGTCCGATGTGATGCGACCGGCCGCGCCGTTGAAATCGAAGTGTCGGTACTGATACCCGAGACTCTGACGGAGTTGGACGTTGGGGAGCCCCCGTGCGGTCTTGAACGAGTCGGCGTCGCTACCGAGTTCCATCTGATCGATCTCGCCGCTCTGCAGGGCGCCGATGGCAGCGGTCTGGTCGAGTGGGATGTACGTGATGGTGTCGAGCACGGACTTGTTCTCACCCCACCAGTCGGGATTGCGTTCGACGACGATGCGCTTACCGCCCGGGGCTATGGTCTTGATGCGGAACGGTCCCGCCGTGGCCGGGAACGAGGTCACTGCCCCCTTGTTGAACGCATCCGGGTTCTCGACACTCTCGCGCGGGAGCAACGGCGAGAAGTCACCCCGCCAGTCACCGAACTTTTTCGAGAAGGTGACGATCGCCTGCTGATCGCTACTACCTCGCACCACCGACTCGATCCGGTCGTAACCCGCGGTGGACGATGCCTCGTACGTTGTGTCTTTTCCGTTCTGTGCGGCCCAATTGGCCACCAGGTCGCGGTAATCGAACGGACGACCAGTGCTCCACTTCGCCTTCGGATTGATGTCATAGGTGATGGTCTGCTTGCCGTTGACCTCGCTCTCGACTATGTCGGTGAAGTAGTCCTTGTTCACCGAGAGGCTCGCATCCGCCGCGGCGGTGAAGGGCGTGGGCATGGTGGCCAGGTAAACACGGTTGAGATCGCCTAGGGTGCCGTCGATCTGGAGATAGTTGTAGTTGGGGATCACACCTTCGATCCGGTAGTTCATGTTCCCGCCCTGCTTGAGGTCGGTGATCGGGTGTGGGTTGATCTGGGCGCCGGCGCTGAACGAATCGGGTCCGGTGGCGCCACCGTTGTTGCCCGACGAGCAGCCCGCGAGCAGACCGGCCGTGGCGATCACGGCAGCCAGGGGCACGATCGCGCGGATTGTCCTACGTCTCATCATGTTGCCTCTCATATCTTCTCGGCCAGTTCGGCCGCGGTGGTGACGCGTTCTCGCTGTCGGGCGGGATCGGGGACGGGGATGGCCGCGAGCAGAGCTCGCGTGTAGGGGTCGCGCGGATCGGTGAACACCTGCTCGGTGGGGCCCTTCTCGACGAACACCCCGTTGCGCATGACGGCGACGTCGTCGGCGAGGTGTCGCACGACCGACAGGTCGTGCGAGACGAACAGATAGGCCAGCCCCAGTTCGGCCTGCAGGTCCTGCAGCAGGTTCAGCACACCGGCCTGGATCGAGACGTCGAGCGCCGACACCGGTTCGTCGAGCACGAGGATCGACGGGCGCAGTGCGAGCGCGCGTGCGATACCGATGCGTTGGCGTTGGCCGCCGGAGAACTGGGTCGGGTAGCGGTCGGCGAAGGCCGGTCGCATACCCACGGTGTCCATGAGCTCCCGCACGCGCGTGGCACGTTCGGCCGCGGGCACACCGGTGATCTTCAGCGGTTCGGCGATGATCTCGCCGACCGGCATCCGCGGGTCGAGCGAACCCATGGGGTCCTGGAAAACCATCTGGATGTGCGCGCGCAGTTCGCGTTGCGCGGCCCGGCTCAGGTCGTAGGGGTGCTGCCCGCGCACCGCGATCGATCCGGACTCCGGTCGGGTGAAGTCCATGATCTGCATCAGCGTGGTCGACTTGCCGCACCCCGACTCGCCGACGATCGCGAGGGTGTGCCCGGCGCGGAGGTCGAAGCTGATCCCCCCGACGGCCTCGAACGAGCCTGTGCGGCGCCGGATCACCGATCCCTTGAAGAGTGGGTAACTCTTGCGCAGCTCGGTCACCGAGAGCACGACGTCCGAGGTGGGCGCATTCTCGGCGGCTTGGCCATCGGCGGCCGGCGGCGTGTCGACCTCGACTCCGAAGACCTGGGCGGCACTTCCCGCGGTGGCGGCCTCGACGTTGATGCACGCCGCACGGTGACCGGCCGCCACCTTGATCAGCGGCGGCTCGGCGGTGTCACAGGCGTCGATGTGCACGGGGCACCGCGGGGCGAAGGGGCACCCGACCGGCAGGTCGACCAGCGCGGGCGGATTGCCCTCGATGGGGACGAGACGTTGCTGTGCCGGACGGTCGGGCCGGGGTATCGAACCCAGGAGACCGATCGTGTACGGCATCGAAGGCCGATCATAGAGATCGTCGACCGGCGCAGTCTCCACGGCACGACCGGCATACATCACCATCACGCGATCGGCCACGCCTGCAACGACTCCGAGGTCGTGGGTGATGAACACGACGCCGGCACCGGTCACGTCGCGAGCGGTGCGCAGCAGTTCGAGGATCTGGGCTTGGATGGTGACGTCCAGCGCGGTCGTCGGCTCGTCGGCGATGATGAGATCGGGGTCGTTGGCGATCGCCATCGCGATGACCACTCGCTGGCGCATACCCCCGGAGAACTCGTGTGGATACGACCGCGCGCGGGTTCCCGGCTCGGGGATACCCACCAGGTCGAGCAGTTCGACGGCACGGGTGTGCGCCGCCGACCGCGACATCGACGGGTTGTGGATTCTGACGGCCTCGGCGATCTGATCACCCACGCGGAAGATCGGTGTCAGCGCCGTCAACGGATCCTGGGAGATCATGGCGACCGAGCGTCCGCGCTCGGTGGACATCTCACGGTCGGACAGACCCAGCAGCTGTCGTCCGTTCAGTTCGATCGATCCCGACACCCGCGCCGACGGCGGCAACAGACCCATCACCGCCAGCGACGACACCGACTTGCCCGATCCGGATTCTCCGACGATGGCGAGCACCTCACCCCGGGTCACCGAGTAGTCGAGGCCGCGGACCGCGGTCACCGTTCCTTCTTCGCTCGGGAAGGTCACCTCGAGATCGGCGACCTCGAGGACCGTCGTGTTCTCAGCCACGGGCTTGCCCTCTCGTCGAGGTGGGGTCGAACGCGTCGCGGAGACCGTCGCCCACGAAGTTGGCTGCGAGCACGATCAGGACCAATGCGCCACAGCAGAACCCGAACAGCCACGGGTAGGTCAACGCGGACGAGGTCCCGTCGGCGATGAGCGTCCCCAAGGACACGTCGGGTCGCTGCACCCCGAACCCGAAGTAGCTCAGGCTCGCCTCGCCGATGATCGCGATGCCCACATTGAGGGTGACGTCGACGATGAGGATCGACGCCATCGACGGCAGGATGTGCTTGCCGATGATCGTGCCCGGGGTGGCCCCCATGTACTTCGCCGCCCGGATGAACTCACGCTCGCGCAACGAGCGCGTGAGGGCGCGCACGATGCGGGAGGTGATCATCCACGAGAAGGCAGCCAGCAGCACGACGAGGATCATGAAGCTCTTGCCCCGGAAGTAGGGGCTCGAGATGGCGATGATGAGGAAGCTCGGCACCACCAGCATCACGTCGGCGATCCACATCAGCCCGCGATCGGGCCACCCACCGAAGTAGCCGGCGACCGCCCCGACGATTCCGGCGACGACGGTCGAGATGAGGGCCACCAGGATGCCGATGATGAGCGACTTCTGCAGACCACGCAGCGTCTGCGCGAGGACATCCTGGCCGATCTGATTGGTCCCGAACCAATGCGCTGTCGTGGGTGGTGAGTTCAGCGCGAACGCGTCGAGTTCCTCGTACCCGTACGGGATCACGTACGGGAGCAGGAACGCCGCGAGGAACATTGCGACGAGCACCACGATCCCGAACAGGGCCAGTCGATTACGGAGAAAGCGACGCAGGATCAGGCGACGTTGGCTGATCGGCGGAGCGAGAACGACGGCGTCGACGGTGTCGAGCGCTTCGTCGCCCACCGGCCCGACAGACCCGTCAGCGGGGCGAATGGGTACCGACATCGCCGGCTCCTCTCTCGACTGGTGGCATCGAACTCGTGATCATCGGACTGCCGTTCATCAGACGCGGATCCGCGGATCGAGTGCCGCGGTGAGGATGTCGGTCAACATGCCCGAGATCAGCACCGACAACGCCGTGAACAGCGACACCGCCATGGTGATGTTCACGTCCTGACTGGTGATGCCGTAGATCAGCCAGTCCCCCATGCCGTACCAGCCGAAGACGCGTTCGGTGAACGTCGCACCGGTGATGACCGCACCCATCCCGAACGCGAACAGTGTCGCCATCGGGATCAACGCCGTACGGAAACCGTGCTTGAAGATCGCCCGACCGCGGGTCAGCCCCTTGCCACGCGCGGTGCGGATGTAGTCGGAGTTGAGTTCGTCGAGCATCGAGCTGCGCATGTAGCGGCTGTAGCTGCCCAAGGTGAACAACAGCAGGACAAGGGTGGGGAGCACCAGATGCTGTGCGCGGTCGATGATCTCGTTCCACAGCCCCGGCGACAGCGTCGTCGACGTCTCGCCGGTGTACTCGAAGAAGGTCGAGCCGGTGGACTGGTTCACCTTGACCGCCACGTACTTGAGAACAGGGGCCAGCACCAAGACCGGGATGCTCAACAGCACGAACGTCACGACGGTGGCGATGTGATCGAAGATCTTGTACTGCCGAACCGCACCGTAGGCCCCGACCAGGGTGCCGATGACCGCGCCGAGCACGGTGCCCAGCACCACCAGGCGCAGCGACACGAGGATGCGGCGCCACAGCTCGTCGTTGACCGATCCGGCCGCGATGGTCTGCCCGAAGTCACCGGTGAGGACGTCACGCAGCCATTGGAAGTAGCGCAGCACCGGATTGTCGTCGAGGTGCAGTGCCTCGCGTTTGGCAGCGAGCACCCCGGCCGATGGCGGCGGATTGCGTCCGAGGAGGTTGGCCAGCGGATCGAACGTCAACGACGCCAACAGGTACGTCAGGAAGGTCGCCACGAACAGCAGGACGATGTAGTTCAGCAGCCTCCGAACCAAGTACCCCGCCACGCACCCCACCCTTCGAGAACCCTGTGAACAACTTGCGTCATTGTGCACACGCTGTGTTTCACATTCGTTTCGTTTCGCTCCGAAAGGTGCAAAGTCGGAGATCGAACATCTGTTGCCGAACCCGCGAGCTGCGGCTATCGTTTAACGAACACCATTCGTTAAACCCGAGGAGACCACGATGCGCACGATCGTCGCCCCTGAGGTGCTCGCGCCGCCGTGTCGGTACGAGGCCCCGACGCGCGATCCGTTGCGTGTTGCGCTGGTGCAACACCAGTGGCACGCCGACCCCGAGGAATTGCGGACCGAGCTCGCCGACGGGATCGCCGGCGCCGCACGTGCCGGCGCCCGCGCGGTGTTCCTGCCCGAACTGACCCTGCGGCGCTATCCCGCGTTCGAACGCGCCGGCGACAACCCGGGAGCCGAAGCGGAGGATCTGCACACCGGGCCCACCGCCGCCTTCGCGGCCGAGATGGCCCGCGAGCACGACATCTTCGTCCACGCATCGCTGTATCAGCAGGCTCCCGCCGACGGATCACAGCCGGACGGCCTCGGCCTCAACACCGCGATCCTGGTGTCGCCGCAGGGCGAGGTCGTCGCTCACACCCACAAACTCCACATCCCGATCAGCCCGGGCTATTACGAGGACACCTACTTCCGCGGCGGCCCGGCTGCTGACCCCTACCCGGTGCACCGCCCCGCGGGACTCGACGCGGCGATCGGATTACCGACCTGTTGGGACGAATGGTTCGCCGAGGTGACGCGCAGCTATTCGCTGGCGGGCGCGGAGATCCTGGTGTACCCGACGGCGATCGGATCCGAGCCCGACTTCCCCGATTTCGACACCCGCCCGCTGTGGCAGCAGGTGATCGTGGGCAATGCCATCGCCAACGCGACGTTCATGGTGGTGCCCAATCGACACGGGAACGAGGGTGAGATCACGTTCTACGGGTCCTCGTTCATCTGTGATCCGTTCGGGCGCATCCTGGTCCAGGCATCGCGCGACGAATCGGTGACCCTGGTCGCCGACCTGGAACTCGACCAGCGGCGCGACTGGCTCGCGCTGTTCCCGTTCCTCGCCACCCGTCGGCCCGACACCTACGCATCGCTGACGGCGCCGGTGACGCCGTGATCGCCGCTGACAGAAAGTGGCGGATGCCTGCTGAAGGCGTTGCGCAGGAGCGGGTCTGGATGGCGTACCCGGTGGAGGGCTACTCCCTGGGCGACACAGAGGCCGAGCGCGAACAGGCGCGGGCGACGTGGGCGGCGGTCGCGCACGCGGTCGCAGACTTCGAACCGGTGACGGTGATCGTCGACCCCGCCGAGATCGGCCATGCCCGCCGCCACCTGTCGAGTGCGATCACCCTCGTCGAGGCCCCACTCGACGACGCCTGGGCCCGCGACATCGGACCCACCTTCGTACTCGACGAGAACGGGCGCCTGGGTGCCGTCGACTGGGTGTTCAACGGGTGGGGTGCGGCGGAGTGGGCGACGTGGGGCAACGACCAGCACATCGCGACCTTGATCGCGCAACTCTCCGGCGCAGAGCGCATCGATTCACCGATGGTCAACGAGGGCGGCGGCATTCAGGTCGACGGCGCCGGGACGGTGCTCCTCACCGAGACCGTGCAACGCGGCGAGGGCCGCAACCCCAGCTGGTCACGCGAGCAGGTGGAAGCCGAGCTGACCCGCACCATCGGGACCACGACCGCGATCTGGTTGCCGCGCGGGCTCACCCGCGACAACGACACCTTCGGCACCCGAGGACATGTCGACATCGTCGCGGCCTTCCCGACACCGGGCACGGTTCTGGTCCACGACCAGACCGACCCCGGCCATCCCGATCACGCCGTGAGCGCCGACATCATCGAACTCCTCTCGAACGCGACCGACGACGCGGGTTCTCGCCTCGACATCGTGCGGGTGCCGGCTCCGCAGACCCTCACCGATGCAGGCGGTTTCGTCGACCACAGCTACATCAACCATCTCGTCGTCAACGGCGGCGTGATCGCCTGCGCATTCGGCGACACCAACGATGAGCAGGCGGCAGCAATCCTCGCCGACGTCTATCCGGGCCGCGAGGTGGTGACCGTCGACGCACGACCGCTGTTCGACCGCGGCGGCGGGATCCACTGCATCACCTGCCAGCAACCCTCCGCCTGAACGCTCCACGCACGGCGACACCCGTGAACCCCTCGGGTCCACGGGTGTCGGCTGCGGAGATGACCTGCAGTTACGAGACCTTCTCGGCCTCGATGGTGCGCTGCGAATCCTTCTGGCGCACTTCGATGGTGCGCGGCTTGGCGCGTTCGGCGACCGGGATCGTGACGCTGAGGACCCCGTTCTCGTACGTGGCCTCGATGCCGGCGGCGTCGATGTTGTCACCCAGACTGAGCTGGCGTCGGTAGGTGCCGGAGAATCGCTCATTGGCCAACCACTGCACCGAATCGTCGGAGCGCGCGGTGCGCTGGGCGGCGAGGGTGAGTGTCCCGTTGTCGACGCTGACCTCGACCGATCCCGGGTCGACACCCGGGAGATCGGCAGTCAACAGAAAGTGGTCATCGACCTTGCAGAGATCCATCGGCATGAATCTCGGGGTCCGCGTCGATCCCGTCGGCTGACCGCTGAGCAGACCGCGGGCGAGTGCGTCCATCTCGGTGAAAGGATCAAAACGAAGCACAGCAACCCACCTCCTGTGTCGCCGTGGCCCGCCCCGGTGACGAGCCCTCCATCACTGTGCAGCTCCGAATTTAGCACTCGATCGCATCGAGTGCCAGAACTTCTTCGAAGATTTTTCTGCCCAGTCACGCACCCGCACAGCGGGTTCGACGGAAACGAGTCCTCCGCCTCGGACCCGCCGTTACTCATCTGTTATCGGACACGCCGACAGCTGTCGTATTCCGGCAGTCAACTGTGATCATCATTTCCGTCAAGGCGGGTCCGGCTCTGCGTAACGTGGGTATATGTCAGTCACCGATGCGGCAGTACCCGAAGAAGTCACCCCGAACCTCAGTGTGGTCGGCGCCGATGACGCCGATCGTGAACTGCTGGTCGAGAACCTGCGCTACACCCTCGACGGCCGCTGGCGCGAGACGCGTCAGTACGCACGGCGCAACATGGATCGCACCGATCTCCTCCCCGACCCGACCCTGACGATGCAGGAGTCGCGCGACCGGACGTTCGAGCACATCCGCGAACTGGGCAAGCTCGACTTCGCCGCCGCCGGTTTCCGGACCGAGCACGGCGGTACCGGCGACGTCGGTGCGTCGATCACCGCGATCGAGATGCTCGGGTACGCCGACCTCTCACTGATGGTGAAGGCCGGCGTGCAGTGGGGGCTGTTCGGCGGAGCGATCGAGAACCTCGGCACGCAGCGCCATCACAACAAGTACGTGAAGCCGCTCATCGACCTCGACCTCCTCGGCTGCTTCGCCATGACCGAGAAGGGCCACGGCTCCAACGTCCAGGCGTTGGAGACCGTCG
Source organism: Williamsia sp. M5A3_1d (assembly GCF_053345315.1). NCBI lineage: Bacteria > Bacillati > Actinomycetota > Actinomycetes > Mycobacteriales > Nocardiaceae > Williamsia > Williamsia sp. M5A3_1d. The sequence continues at coordinate 1,215,022 of NZ_JBKEZX010000001.1, read as the reverse complement.
CGACGTACGACCGCGAGACCGACGAGTTCGTGGTGCACTCCACCACGCCCTCGGCGACCAAGGACTACATCGGCGGTGCGGCCCAGCACGCCACCCTCGCAACGGTGTTCGCGCAGTTGGTGACCGCGGGTCCGGGCCAGGAGCCCGAGGACCACGGTGTGCACTGCTTCGTGGTGCCCATCCGCGACGCCGACCACAAGCCGATGGCGGGCGTCACCATCGAAGACGACGGGCCGAAGGGTGGTCTCGCGGGCGTCGACAACGGTCGACTCAGCTTCGACCACGTCCGCATCCCGCGCGAGAACCTGCTGAACAAGTACGCCGACGTCGACGACGACGGCACGTACCACTCACCCATCGACAACCCGAACCGTCGGTTCTTCACGATGCTGGGCACGTTGATCCGTGGTCGCGTGTCGGTGGCGGCGACCGCCGGTGCGGCCGGTCGCAAGGCACTGGCCATCGCCACCCGCTACGGGCTCGAGCGACGCCAGTTCGAGGCGCCCGACTCCGACAGCGAGATCGTGATCATGGATTACCTCGCGCACCAGCGGAAGTTGTTGCCGCTCATCGCCAAGTCGTACGCGCTGGCGTTCGCACAGAACGAGGTCGTGGAGGAACTGCACGAGGTCCAGACGGCCAATCCCGAGGACACCGAGGGCGACGACTCGATGGCCGGCCGCCAGCGCGAGCTGGAGAGCGCGGCCGCCGGACTGAAGGCGATGACGACATGGCATGCCTCGCACGCGATCAACGTGTGTCGCGAGGCCTGTGGCGGCAACGGCTACCTCGACGAGAACCAGATCTCGATCATGCGCGGCGACATCGACGTGTTCACCACGTTCGAGGGCGACAACACCGTGCTCACCCAGCTGGTCGCGAAGGAGCTGCTCTCGGCCTACGCCGAGGACGTCCGCGGACTCAACACCGTCGGCTGGGCGCGGTTCATCGCCGACATGGCCCGTGACGTCATCCTGGAGAAGTCCGCGGCGCGTCAGGTTGTGCAGACCCTGCTCGACTCCTCCGGCGAGGACCCCGAGGAATCCGAGCTCTCCAACCGCGCCACGCAGATCCGGCTGTTCCGCAACCGCGAGGATCACCTGTTGCGCACCTGCGCCAATCGCCTGCGTCGGGCAACGGCCGAAGACGCCGACGCGTTCGAGGTGTTCAACAACGCCCAGGACCACCTGCTGAAGGTGGGCCACGCCCACATGGAGCGCGTGGTGCTCGAGGCGTTCATCGAGGGCATCGAGAACTGCGACAGCAAGGCCGCGGCCGACCTGCTCGGCACCGTCTGCGACCTGTTCGTCTACTCCGCGCTCGAGGACGATCTCGACTGGTTCCTCATGCACCGGCACGTCTCGGTGGAGCGCGCCAAGGCGATTCGTCGTGGAGTCAACGAGCTGTGCAAGGAGCTGCGCCCGCACGCGCAGACCCTGGTCGACGCCTTCGGTGTTCCCGAGGCACTGCTCACCGTGGCGATGAAGGGCTGACCGCTCTCAGACAGGTGCCACCGCGTCGGCGTCGCCCTGGCGGCGCCGACGCTGCAGTGCCCGCGTGACCGCGACGTAGGTGGCGATCACGGCGGCGAGTACGCACGCTGTCGCGCCGCCGATCCGGTTGCCGCTGTAGGTCGTCAGTGAATACGGGCCGCCCACGGTGCGGTCGTCGACGGTGAGCGGCGGGTAGTCGCTGGAGGTGACCGAGGTGAACGCCAGCCACACCGCGAGGGCCACGAAGATCAGTGCCACGATCACCGCGATGCCCGCCACCAGGCGGTCGCGCCCGGTCATGAGTCCTCGTCCTGCTCGTCGGCGTCGCGGCGTTTGGTGAGGTCGGGCTGAGCCGACCCGCGGGGGCCCAGCCCCATCTGGACCGCGAGGAGCGCCTCGGTCAGTTCTTGACGGAGGCGTCGGTGATCCCGCGCCCAGGCCTGGGTCAGCTTCCCCGAGGTGAGGGTGAGGCCGATGCCGGTACGCCGGCGCGGCACGCCCGACAGTTCGCCGAGCGCCGAGGCGCTCTCCCAGTCCTTCGGGTCGGGGGCGTTGTTCTCGGGGTGGATCTTCTCGATGTCGGTGAGCGGGATGGTCTTCACGCCCTGGCGCAGGGTGGTCTCGGTGAGACACACGCTGACGTGCTGACGCGCGGCGTAGACCTGGATGAGCGCGAAGCCGGTGAGCACCACGAAGAAGATGGACAGCACGGGCCAGTGGATCTGACCGGGACCGGTCGCCTCGACCGCGACGACCGCCGCGATGAGCAGCGGCCCGATCGACACCACCCACCAGCTGCCGCCGTTCTCCCGGAACAGCACCGCGCCGGGGTCGTCGGCGGTGTGGTCGTGCGGGTCGGGCCGGTCAGCCACCGATCGGTCCCCCGGTGAACCACTTCTCCGCCGCGGGGCGATACGCCATCATCGATCCGACGAGACCCACCAGCCCGCTGACCAGCAGGAACGGGTCGAAGAACAGCACCGCGACGAGCATCCCGGCCATGGTGACCACGAGCGTCAGCACCGACACCGTCGACCGCCACCTCGCATCGGGGGTCGCGGCCCGGCGCCCCAGGACGAAGACCGCCGCGGCGATGGCGATGCTGATGACGCCGAGTCCGATGCCGAACGCGCTGCCGCTGCCGATGCCGATCAGGAGGAACCACACCGCCGAGGCCCCGAACAACACCGCCGAGGCCAGCCACAACCGCGCGGCCCACACCGCCATCGGCGGGACGACGCCGCCGCCTGCGCTCATCGGCGCGACTCCCCGTCGGGGGAGGCCCCATCGGGTGAGGCCCCGCCGGACCGCTCGTCAGGAGCGGACAGGTCACGCTCCCGCACGTTCTCGCCCGTCGCCGGCCGCGCCGACGACCGGTCATCGGACGGTGGTGTCGACGGTGTCGAGTCGTGGGCCTGCTGATAGGCCTGGGGCTCGAAGGTACGGGGGTCGTAGGCGTGCGGGTCGTAGTACGGGCTCGGCGGCTGGTACCCCTGGTCCTGCTGCGTGGGCGGCTGATACCGATTCGGGTCGTACTGGGGCGACGGGACCTGTGGCGACGGGTACTGGTTCGACGGGCCCTGCGCGGGCGGGTACACATTCGGCGCGTAGGGGTTGGGCGGGTACTGAGTCGGCGGATACGGGGCCGGTGGGTACGAGCCGGGCGGGAACGGCGTGGGGGTCGCGCCGCCGCGTCGATAGACCGCCATGTCGCGGCAGAACTTCTCGGAATCCTTCTGCAGCAGCAGGTATCCCGCACCCAGCGCGGCCACGCCGCTGATCACCGCAGGGATGGTCGTCCAGGCGGGACCCGCGTCACCGAAGAGCGCGAACACCGCCTGCACCACGAGGAAGCCGCTGAGGAACGACAGCACCAGACGCGCCCAGTTGTGCCCCGACCGCGCCAACCACACCAGCAGCAACGACACCGCCGTCACCACCACGCCGACACCGACGAACGCTCCGACGATGAGGCCGGTCGACGCGACGAGATCGGGCTGGTCGGTCGACGCCTCGCGCACCGCGCGCCGCACCGAGTCGGATGCGGCCGAGTACTGACCGCCGTAGGCGATGGCCTGCCCCGCGATCACCACCAGCCACAACTCGGTCCCGATCGCCATCGGCGCGGCCAGCGTCGGCTTGGGGTTGCCCGGACCGGGATCCGGATGGGTGCCCTGGTTCGGCGGCCCCTGCTGCGGCGGCCGCGGATTCGACGGGTACGACATGGCACATAGAGTAGTGCCCCGCCAAGATGCGGCGACGTCTGCCCAGTTCAGGGCGCCGAAACCGGTCAGCCCAGGCGACGGGCGACCTCGGTGGCCCAGTAGGTGAGGACGATCGAGGCGCCGGCCCGACGGATCGAGGTCAGCGACTCCATGATGGCGGCGTCGCGGTCGATCCAGCCGCGTTCGGCGGCGGCGGTGATCATCGAGTACTCGCCCGAGATCTGGTAGGCGGCGACCGGGGCGTCGGTCGCGTTGGCCACGTCGCGCACGATGTCGAGGTAGCTCATCGCCGGCTTCACCATCACGATGTCGGCGCCCTCGGCGAGGTCGAGTTCGAGTTCGCGCAGCGCCTCGTCGCGGTTCGCCGGATCCTGCTGGTAGGTCCGCCTGTCCCCCTGCAGCGTCGAGCCGACCGCCTCGCGGAACGGACCGTAGAACGCCGACGCGTACTTGGCGGTGTAGGCGAGAATGCCGGTGTCGGTGTGCCCGGCGGCATCGAGCGCGTCGCGGATGGCGCCGACCTGGCCGTCCATCATCCCGCTCGGACCGAGCAGATGCGCACCCGCCTCCGCCTGGGCGAGCGCCATCGACACGTACCGGTCGAGGGAGGCGTCGTTGTCGACGCGGCCGAGATCGTCGAGCACGCCGCAGTGGCCGTGGTCGGTGAACTCGTCGAGACAGGTGTCGGCCATCAGCACCGTTGCGTCACCGAATTCGTCTCGCAGTGCGCGTAATCCGCGGTTGAGGATGCCGTCAGGGTCGTCGGCACCCGAGCCGATCGCGTCCTTGTCCTCGTTGCGCGGCACACCGAACAGCATCAATCCGCCGACACCGGCCGCGATCGCCTCGGCTGCCGCCGTGCGCAGCGAGTCGAGCGTGTGCTGCACCACGCCGGGCATCGACGAGATCGGGTTCGGTTCGCCGAGGCCATCGGCCACGAACATCGGCAGCACGAGATGCCGTGGCTCCAACGACGTCTGGGCCACGAGCCGACGCATCGCCGGATCGGTGCGCAACCGACGGGGCCGGATGTAGGGGTGAACGCTCATGGACTCACCCTACGTTCAGGAACGCGAGCGACGGGCCTTCTTGCGCGGCGGGGGTAGGGCACCCTCGGCGCGCAGACGCGAGGCGTGCTCGGCCAGTGCGTCGACGAGGTCGGGCACCGACGCCGACTCGGGCTGGACATCGACCCGAAGCCCGAATTCCGTTGCCGTCTCGGCGGTCTTGGGCCCGATACACGCCACGATGGTGCGCGCGTGCGGCTTGCCCGCGATGCCCACGAGGTTGCGGACGGTGGAGCTCGAGGTGAAGCAGACCGCGTCGAACCCGCCGGTCTTGATCATCTCGCGGGTCGTCGCCGGCGGCGGTGCCGCCCGCACGGTGCGGTAGGCGGTGACATCGTCGATCTCCCAGCCGCGATCCCGCAGACCCTCCGACAGCGTCTCGGTCGCGATGTCCGCGCGGGGCAACAGGATCCGGTTCACCGGATCGAACACGTCGTCGTACGGCGGGAAGTCGTCGAGCAGACCCAGCGACGACTGCTCGCCGCTCGGGATGAGTTCGGGGTTGATGCCGAAGGTGCGCACCTTCTCCGCGGTGGCCTCGCCGACACAGGCGATCTTCACGCCGCTGAAAGCGCGTGCGTCCAAACCGAACTCGGCAAACTTCTCCCACACCGCGCGCACCGCGTTGGTGGAGGTGAACACCACCCACTGGTAGCGGCCGTCGACGAGACCCTTGACCGCGCGTTCCATCTGCGCGGGACTGCGGGGCGGCTCGACGGCGATGGTCGGCACCTCCATCGGGATCGCGCCGTGCACCACGAGCCGGTCGCTCATGTCGCCGGCCTGATCCTTGGTGCGCGGCACCAACACGGTCCAGCCGTACAGCGCGCGCGACTCCCACCAGCTGAGCTTGCCGCGCTGGGCGACGACCTTGCCGACGGTGACGATGAGCGGTCCCTGCAGGCCCGCGCCCTTGTCGTTGAGGGTCGCCAGTGTCGCCTCGATGGTGCGCTGCTGGCAGGTGGTGCCGTTGACGGTGACCGCGACCGGGGTCTGCGCGGCGACACCGTGCTCGGTGAGCGCGCTGGCCGTCTCGGCCAGGTGACCTGCGGTGGCGTGGAGCACCAGCGGACCGGGTGCGGCCGCGAGCGCGGCCCAGTCGACCTCGCCCCGGACATCGGCCTCGGTGTGGCTCGAGCCCAACGGCATACCCGCGTAGCTCGGCACCGCGGCGGCGGCCGGGAGGCCGGGGATGATCTCGAAGCCCACCGATGTGCGTGCGACGGCGGTGACCTCGGCCAGCACAGAATCCGTGGTCAGCGGGTCGCCGGAGACGAGGCGGACCACGTCGTCGCCGGCCTTCGCGGCGGCGAGCAGGGTCTTGGCGACCTCACCCGGATCGCCCAGGGCCGGTCGGATGCGCGCGACCGAGGAGTCGTGCTCATCCACGGCGGGCGGGGTGTCGGTGGGGGCGTCGTCACCGTCGGCGGCGGCATCGGCCGGTGCGGGCTCGACGTGTCCGACCGGGGATTCCTCCACCGGGATGTCGGCACCGATGAGTGCGGTGACACCCGCGGGGACATCGGCATCGACGAACACGGTGCTCGCCGACGCGATGGCGTCTCGGGCGCGAAGCGTCAGCAGTGCCGGATCTCCGGGGCCCGATCCGACAAACAGGATCCGACCCGGACTGGCCTTCTTCGTACGGCTCATTCGTGCGCTCTCCTGACCCGTGCGGGGGTCCGTTGCGTTCGTTGACTACAGCGAACTGCGTTCGGCGGCTACTGGGACCGCATGACCTCCGCGGCCCCACGATCCAGCAGTTCTACGGCGAGTTCCCGCCCGAGATCGGCAGCGCGTTCGACCGGTCCCACCAGCGACGACCGGATCACATCGGATCCGTCCTCCGCAGCGACCGCCGCGCGCAGCGACAGCTCGGTGAAGATGCGCCCGTCGTCGTCGAGCGACTCCACCACCTCGGCGATCGCTCCGACCGGGGCCGTGCAACCTGCCTCCAGGGCTGCCAACACGGCTCGCTCGGCATCGACCGCCGCCCGTGTGGGGGCGTCGTCCAACTCGGCGAGAATGCTCACCAGTTCGGCATCGTCGGAGCGGCACTCCACAGCGAGGGCACCTTGTGCAGGTGCCGGAAGCAACACGACCGGGTCGAACGCCTCGGTGACCTCATCGGCACGACCGATACGAACCAGCCCGGCACGGGCCACCACCACTGCGTCGAGTTCGCCGCTGGCGACTTTGCCCAACCGAGAGTCAAGGTTGCCTCGTAGGGGGCGGATTTCCAAACCCAGACCCAGTGCGTTAAGCTGCGCGATCCTCCGCGGGGCCGAGGTCCCGACGGTCGATCCCGGCGGCAGTTCCCCCAGCACCCGGCCACCCGATGCGACCAGCGCATCTCGCGAGTCCTCGCGCGGCGGGACGGCGGCGATGGTGAGCACCGGGTCGACCGCGGTGGGCAGGTCCTTGTAGGAGTGCACGGCGACGTCGATGTCGCGCGCGTGCAGCGCGTTGCGGATGGCGGTGGTGAACACCCCCACGCCGATCTTCTCCACCGGCTCGGCCGACAGGTCCCCCGCCGTGGTGATGACGACCAGCTCCGCGTCGTGGCCCGCCGCGATCAACTGGTCACGGATGACCCCCGACTGCGTGGTCGCCAACAGCGATCCACGCGTCCCGATTCTGATGGTCAACGGTCACTCCCCGTGACCGGCAGACCGGTCTCGGGAGCCGACACGGATTCTGCTGCACCGGGAGTCAGTTCGAACAGCTCGCGCAGCGCCTCGGCGTAGTGGTCGCCGTTGGGGGTCGACGCGAGCTGCTTCACACGCACCGTCGGTGCGTGGAGCAGCTTGTCGACCACGCGTCGCACGGCCTTGGCGACCTCGTCGCGCTGCGGGTCGTCGAGCCCGGGCAGCCGGGTCTCGAGGCGCATGATCTCGGCCTCCACCATCTCGGCGGCGCGTTGGCGCAGGGCGGTGACGGTCGGGGTCACCTCGGCCTGACGCTGCAGGGTGAGGTATTCGGCGAGCTCGCCGGCGACGATCGCACGGGCGGCGCTGGCGTCGGCGGCCGCGGCCTGGGTCGCCCCGTCGGCGCGGAGCCCCTCGATGTCGACGATGTGGACATGCGGCAGCTTCGCCGCAGCGGGATCGACGTTGCGCGGCAGACCGAGATCGCAGATCACGAGCGGGGTGGTGCGTGTGCGCCGCGCCAGGGCCGAGTGCACCTCACCGACGCTGACCAGCGAGCCGACCGTGCCGGTACAGCTCACGAGCACATCGGCCTCGGCGACCGCGGTGGCCAGCTCGGACATCGCCACCGACGTCGCCCGCACGCCGTGGTTCTTCGCCACGTTCGCGGCGAGGTGATCGGCCTTCTCGGCGGTGCGGTTGACGATCGCCAGATCGAGCACGCCGTCGCGGGCGAGGTGGGCCGCGGCCAGCGCACCCATGGCGCCCGCACCGAGAACGACCGCCGACCCGATGGTCCCCGGGGTCTCGCGGGTGCCGAGCAGCGCACGGGCGCGGTCGAGGGCGACCGACACCACCGACGCACCGGCGCGGTCGATGCCGGTCTCGGTGTGCACCCGCTTGCCGACGCGTAGCGCCTGCTGCGCGAGTTCGTGCAGGACGCGGCCGGCCGAGGAATGCTCATCGGCACTGGCGTAGGCCGAGCGGATCTGGCCGAGGATCTGCTGCTCGCCGACCACCATGGAATCCAGACCGGCGGCCACGGTGAACAGGTGCTCGACGGCGGCCTCGGAGTAACGGACGTAGGCGTGCTGCGTCATCTCGTTCACGGTCATGCCCGAGTGCTCGCCGATGACCGCACCCACCGCCTCCAGCGCGGGGTGGAAGGCGTCGACGACGGCGTATATCTCCACCCGGTTGCAGGTCGAGACCATCATGACCTCGGAGATCTGCGGGGTGTCGAGGAGTTGGTCGACCAGCTTGGGCCGATCTCCGTCGGACACCGCGAGGCGTTCGAGCACCGAGACCGGCGCGCTGCGGTGGGACACTCCGAACAAGAAGATGCTCACACTGACACTGCTTTCTGGGTCGCTCCGCTCACGGCGTTCTGGGTGGCTGCGCCCCCCGGATCACGCCGCGAGGCGTTGAACGCGAGGACCTGGAGCTCGAGGGCCAGGTCGACGGGTCGGACGTGCACCGACGGCGGCGTGTGCAGCGCCACGGTCGTGAAGTTGAGGATCTGTCGAACGCCGGCCAGCACGAAGGTGTCGCAGGTCTGCTGCGCGATCTTCTCCGACGTCGCCACCACGGCGATGTCGACGTTCTTCGCCGCGCATTCGGCGGACAGTTCGGTCATCGGTGCCACGATCATCTCAACGCCCCCGGCACCGAATGTGGTGCCCACGAGGTCGGGGTCAGTGTCGAACATCGCAACCACGCGGAACCCGCGGCCGAGTCCGGTGTGGGCGAGCAGGGCCCGTCCGAGGTGACCGGCGCCGGCCAGCGCGACGTTGTGGGTGTCGGACGTGCGCAGCGCCAGAGCGATGCGGGCGGTGAGGCGACCGACGTCGTAGCCGACGCCGCGCACGCCGTTCGCGCCGACATGGGAGAGGTCCTTGCGCAGGATCGCCGGGTTCACACCTGCGGCGGTGGCCAGCTGTCCGCTCGAGGCCACCATGACACCGTGCTCACTGAACGACCGCAGCACGTGCAGATAGGCAGCCAACCGCGCCACGGAGGCAGCGGGGATCGACGATGTCACGTCGTCGTCGGCATGGGACACAGGGGCGAGGGTATACCGCTTGTGAACGCATTCACAAAGAAGGGTTGGTTCACCTCGCGGCGTCGAGGTCGGCCCGTAGTCGGGGCATGTCCACCTCGCCGTAACTGTGTTCACGCTCGTCGAGCAGCACCACGGGCAGCCGGTCGCCGAACTCGGCACGCAACCCCGGATCGTGCGCGGCCGCGGTGTCGACGTCGACGATCTCGAGCGTCGTGTCGTACTCCACCGACACCGGCTCCAGCTCCTCGAGCGCACGGGCACAGGCCGGGCAACCCGCGCGGGTCAGCAGGGTGATCACCATGGGGTCCGATTGTGCACCGGGCCGCGGGGTGCGGTGAGCGGGGTGTCGTGGGCGGGTGAGGCTAGGCTTGGAGGCCGAGGAGCAGGAGGCGATCTGGTGACCGATACGCCCGGCGACACCGACCCCGAGAGGTCGATGCACACCGGCCCCACCGGCGACGGTGAGCACGAACCCGACGTGATCCCCCCGGTGCCCGCCGAGCAGTCCGTCGACCCTGTGACCACCACGGATCCGGTCGGCGGCGACGACCGCGAGCCCGGTGGCACCGTCAGCAACTGGATCTCCTCGCGGGCCAACCGCTCGACCCAGTCGGGTCGGGTCGGTCGCTTCCGCCAGTCCGCCGCCGAACTCCGGCACTCCCTCGCCGGAGAGGCCAGCGCGCAGGCCGCCTACGCCACCCTCGAACGTCGCGGCCGCCTCGCCGGACCTGTCCACGACGACGACGAGCCCGGTGCCCCCACCGACGTCCCGCCCGATCTCACCGCCGCGGCCTTCTTCGACGTCGACAACACCCTCGTGCAGGGCGCGTCGATCGTCCACTTCGCCCGCGGTCTCGCCGCCCGCGACTACTTCTCCTACCGCGACATGGCCGAATTCGCCTGGGCGCAGGCCAAGTTCCGGATCAGCGGCCGCGAGAACGCCGACGACGTCGCGTCGGGTCGTGAGAAGGCCCTGGCCTTCATCGCCGGCCGGTCGACGGAGGAACTGCGCAGACTCGGCGAGGAGATCTTCGACGAGACGATCGCCGACAAGATCTGGCCGGGCACCCGCACGCTGGCGCAGATGCACCTCGACGCCGGGCAACAGGTCTGGCTGGTGACGGCCACCCCGCTCGAACTCGCCCAGACCATCGCCGACCGCCTCGGCCTCACCGGCGCGCTCGGCACCGTCGCCGAGAGCGTCGACGGGAAGTTCACCGGACGACTCGTCGGCGACATCCTGCACGGTCTCGGCAAGGCCCACGCCGTACGTCAACTCGCGGTGCGTGAGGGTCTCAACCTCAAGCGCTGCACGGCGTACTCCGACTCCCACAACGACGTCCCGATGCTGTCGCTGTGCGGGACCGCCGTCGCGATCAACCCCGACGCCGACCTCCGCGATGTCGCCCGCGTCCGCGGCTGGGAGATCCGCGACTACCGCACCGCCCGCAAGGCCGCCAAGATCGGCCTGCCCACCGCGGTGCTGCTCGGTGCCGCCGGCGGCGGAGCCGTCGCCGCGGCCCGTCGTTTCCGCGACTGATCGACCACGCCGTCCACAACGTGCACGAATAGAACGAAGAGCGTGGACTATCCACAGCTCGGTGCTGAACGGTGAACGCTGTGGACAAGGTATTGCGGTCCGCGGCCGCCACCTCCGGTGTCCGGAAAACTGCCCGAGATGCGGGACCCGGGGGTGTACACATGGCAACAGCTCGAGCGGTCGGGGATGACACAGGCCGACGTGCGTCGCGCCCTGCGAACCGGTGACCTGATTCGACTACGACGTGGCTGGTACGCCGCGTCGACGGCCGACGCGCGGGTGGTCGAGGCCGTTGCCGGCGGCGGGGTTCTGAGCTGTGTGTCGGCGCTTCGCTGGCACGGGGTGTGGGTGCCCGAGCAGCCCCGAGGTACCCATACCCGGGCGAACACCGGACGCGACCGCCTCGGCCGGCACTGCTCCCAGCACGGCCGGCCGGTGGCCGAACACGGCGCGGTCGACGACATCCCGATCGCCCTGCGCCATGCCGCGCGATGCCTCGACGACGAGGGGTTCATCGTCGTCTGCGATTCGATCCTGGCGTCGGGACAGCTACGACCCGAGGATCTGGAAGCGGTGCTCCAGGGAGCGCCCGCTCGTACGATCGCACTGCTCGAGAAATGCGATCCGCACGCCGAGTCGGGAACCGAGACGATGGTGCGACTCCGGCTGCGGTCGCGGAACATCCGGGTGCGGACACAGGTCCACATCACGAGGGTGGGGCGGGTCGATCTGGTCGTCGGTGATCGTTTGATCATCGAGACCGACGGAGAGCGCTATCACTCAGGGATCGAGAAGTTCACCGAGGACCGCCGCCGGGATCGCGAGGCCATACGTCAGGGGTACCTCCCGCTGCGCTTCACCTACAGCGACGTCGTGGACAGCTGGGAGATCACGAAGAGATCGGTCGAGGATCTCGTTGCAACGCGACGGCATCAGTGGCCGCGCCACAGATAGCACCGATGGGATGCGGCACGTGGATCATCCACACGCCGATGCGCATCGGTGCGAGTTGTGGACAGGTCAGCCGAAGTAGACCGAGCCGCGACGGGAGAGCATGCGGAAGAGGGTCTGCTGGATCTCTTCGCGGACGTGGTCGGTCAGGTCGAAGACGACCATGGGGTCCTCCGCGGCCTGCTCGTCGTAGTGGCTGGTCTCGATGGGCTTGCCGAAGTGGATGTGCCACTTCGAGGGCAGCGGCACCAGGCCGAGCGGGCCGAGCAGCGGGAACGTCGGGGTGACCGGGATGTAGGGCAACCCCAGGACCCGGGCGAGCGGCTTCAGGTCGCTGAGCATCGGGTAGATCTCCTCCGACCCCACGATCGACACCGGGATGATCGGCACGGCCGCACGCAGGGCGGTGGTGACGAACCCGCCGCGACCGAACCGCTGCAGTTTGTACCGGTCCTTGTAGAGCTTGCCGACACCCTTGAACCCCTCGGGCCACACGGCGGTCAGCTCACCGCCGCGCAGGAGGCGTTCGGCGTCGGCGGTGCACGCCAGGGTCGAGCCGGTGCGGCGGGCGAGCTGGCCGACGAACGGCGACTCGAAGGCGAGGTCGGCGGCCAGCATCCGCAGGAACCGGGCACGCGGATGGTGATCGTGGACGGCGACCGATGTCATCAGGGCGTCGATCGGGATGGTGCCCGCGTGGTTCGCGACGAGCAGCGCGCCGCCCTCGTCGGGGATGTTCTCGATGCCGGTGACCTCGACGCGGAACCACTTGTCGAACAGCACCCGCATCGCGGGCAGGAACACACCTTCGGTGAAGTGGCGATCGAAGCCGAAGTCGTCGACCTCGTAGTCACCGGTCAGTCGCTCGCGCAGGTAACCCGCGCCGGAGATCACCGAATCGGCGACCGCGGACCGCAGTCCGGTGAGGCTGAACAGTGGGCTGGTGGTGCGACCGACGGGCAGGCCCGAGGCGTCGAGGCGTGCGACGACGTCGGCGTTGATCGGGGTGATCTCGGCGGTCGTCGCGTCGGTCTCGACCGGGGCGATGATGTCGGACGGTGTCGTCTCGGAAGACGTTGGGGCCGTGGGCTTCTGCTGCGAGGGGTGTCGGCGACGGACCTGTTCACGACTGGGCGCATCGGGTGGGGTCGCGTACAGCTGGATCACCTTGGCAGTCCGTGCGTCGGATGCGCCGTTGCCTTTGACCACTGTGCCGACACCCTTCCGCAAATCTCTCGCCGCTGCCCCCCGACAACGCGTATCAGCCCCGCCACGTGCCCTCGTCCGCCCAGTGTAGAAGGTGCGACAGATCGACGCTGCCTCAGACCAACGAGCGCGCGGTCTCGGCGATCCTCTGCTCGAGTCGATGCCACGCACCCGCCGACACCACCGGTTCCAACGGGCGTCGGGCGATGAAGTCGTCAAGCGTCTCGAGGCTCGAGTACTTCGGCGCGAACCCCAACTCCGCGCGCATGCGGGCGGTGTCGAGGACGCGTCCGTAGGTGAGATACGACGCCTGGTCGCCGTGCATCGTCGCCACCCGCATCCCGCGGAACACCCCCGCCACCGACCCCAACAGGTTGGCCGGCACCGGCAGCTCGACACGACCGGCACGACGGATCGCCTGGGTCAGTGTCACGACACCGTCGGCGGCGAGGTTGAACGTGCCGGGCCGACCGAGGAGGGTGGCGTGCTCGAGGGCCGCCAGCGCGTCCTCCTCGTGCAGGAACTGCAGTCGCGGCTGGTAGCCGATGACGACCGGGATGATGGGCGAGGAGAAGTAGATGGACATGCGCGTCGAGATCTTGGGACCGAGCATGGCCGTCGGACGCAGGATGGTGACGTCGATGTCGGTCCGCCGGCGGGCCAGGCCGCGGGCGTAGGACTCGACGTCGAGCAGGTCGCGGCCGTACCCGGTCGTCGGTTCGACGCGCGCGCGGTTGTCCTCGGCGAAATGCGCGGGGTCGGCGGCGCTGGAGCCGTAGACCATGCCGGTCGACCGCAGCACCAGGCGCCGCACCGACGGCGCCCGCTGGCACGCCGCGCACACCTGCATCGCACCGATGACGTTGAGTTCCTTGATCGCGGGCGAATGCGCCACGGTGTCCATCACCGACGTCGCCGCGTGCACGACGGTGTCGACGCGCGCGTTCTCGATGACCTTCGCGATGGTGGGGCGCCGGATGTCGGCACGCACGAATTCGGCGCGACCCATACGGCGGATCAGGTCTTTGCTGGGGACACGCGCATCGACGGCCAGGATCCGTTCGATCGACGGGTTCTGGGCGAGGCGGGTGGTGAGGTAGCCGCCGAGGAAGGTCGACGCACCGGTCACCAACACCACCTTCGGTGCATCTGACCGTGCGTTGGCGTCGCTCATGGGGTCACCCTAGCCATCACCGGCGACGGGCGCAGAGATGAGAAAACCCGCCGTCGTGCGGCGGGTTTCTCATCGGAGAACTCGGTCGATCACTTACCGAGTTTCCTGCGCTGCACTCGCGTGCGACGCAGAAGCTTGCGGTGCTTCTTCTTCGACATGCGCTTGCGGCGCTTCTTGATGACTGAACCCATCTCGGGTACCTCACGATCTGACCGAAAGTGCGGTCGGTTATCTGCGGATGTTCGGGCCTGCGCCCGAACCGCGCAGACGCGGGGCCTCGGAGGCCGTCGAGCACAACAAGGGTCCACGTTACCGTTCGCGGCGCGAGAGATGAAATCCTCGCGCGCGGATGCGGGCCACGTGGACGAAGGGGCGCCGGCCTCGTGGTCGGCGACCCCGTGCAACGTGGCGTCAGCCGACGTCGAAGTACGACGTCTCGAGGTAGTCGTGGACCGCTTTGGCATGCACCCGGAACGAGCGCCCGACACGTACCGCGGGCAGCTCGCCGCTGTGGACGAGCCGGTACACGGTCATCTTGGAGACACGCATCAGCGCGGCCACCTCGGCGACGGTCAGGAACTGCGTTCCCGAACCGACAGCATTCAACTGTCCGCCTCCGGCGGGATTGAGTTGGCCGCCAGAGGCGGGAGTGCTCGAGCCGCTCGAGGCCGGGGTGACCGGTGACCCACTGGGGCCGTTCCGGTCGCCGGCATTACTTGCAGGCGCCATGAAATTCTCATACCTCCGGTGCACGCGTCGCGGCCGCGGGCTTCCCCTCCCGCGGACACCAGACACGCACGTGCTCCAGGGAGCTTAGCGTGGCGCGTGGGAAAGATGCGACGTGAGTGGGTAACCATTCTGAGATTGACCGGTTGTCGAACCGATATACGGCGTGTCGCGGTCAAACGGCGGCGTGGCGCGTGCGAAAAAACGCGTCCACCGGGTCAGTTGCGGTCCGAGATGTCCGATGTCGCCGATCCGGAACCACCCGAGACGGGCCTCGCGTCGGCCGCGGCCATCGACGCACTCGCCGCGACGTTGGCCCGCATGGCCTCGTAGAACGCGTGCCGGAAGCCGTTGGCCTCGAGCTGACGGATCGCCTCGGCGGTGGTCCCGGCCGGTGAGGTGACCGCCGCGCGCAGGTCGACCGGCGACACCTTCGAATCGGTGAGCAGCACCCCGGCGCCGCGGATGGTCTGCCCGGCGAGCTCGGTGGCGACGGCACGGGTCAGCCCCAGCCCGACGCCGGCGTCGATCATCGCCTCGGCCATGAGGAACGCGTACGCCGGTCCCGACCCCGACAGCGCGGTGACCGCGTCCATCTGTTTCTCGGCCACCACGACGACCCGCCCGACCGACTCGAGCAACCCCACCACCGTCGCGACGTGGTCGTCGGTGGCGTAGCGACCGGGCGCGACCGCCGACATCGCCTCGTTCACGAGCATCGGGGTGTTGGGCATCACCCGCACCACCGGCGCGCCGGCGGGCAAGGTGTCCTCGTAGCGTCGCGTCGGCAGCCCCGCCACGAGGGTCACGGTGAGTCGTTCCACCTCGGCGTCGTCCTCCACCGCGGCCACCTTCGCGACGACGGCGTCGACATCGGCGGGTTTGATCGCGAGCACCACGATCGCGGCACCCTCGACGGCGTCGGCGACGTCGGTCACCCGCACGCCGTACTCCTCGACCAGTTCGGCCCTGCGTTCGTCCGATTTCTCCGCGACCACCAGGTCGCGGGTCGGTCGGCCCGATCGGATCAGTCCGGCGAGCAGCGCCTCCCCGATCTTGCCGCCGCCGATGATCGCCACACGCTGAGTCACTCGCATCCCTCTTCCCACGGATTCCGACACCAGCTGATCACGGCGCGCCCTCCGGGATCAACGCGAGTTGCCGCGACTGCACGATGAGCGCGCCGGTGGAGTCGATGACCCGATGGTCCTCTTCGAACCAGCCTGCGCCGACCTCGCTGGTGGACGACTCGATCCGCAGCCAACCCGGTGCGGGTGCGCGGCGCAGATACGCGGTGAGCTGCAGGGTCGGGGCCCAGCCGAGGAGGCCGAGGTTCATCACCACGGGGGCCGAGAGGTCACCGCACAGCACGGCGAACGGGCCGTCGGGATCCGAGCCGGTGGGGCGGGCCCAGATACGCATGATCGGGGCGCCGGTCTCACCGCGGATCATCGGCGTGGTCGCGGGGTCGTAGGCCATGTCGATGGCACCGGTGAGGTGCACGATGTCGGCCATCACCGAGTCCTTCGTCCACACGACGTCGGCGGGCGGTTCGACGGGCATCTCGGTCATCGCCTGCGGTGAGACGTAGTGCGGGTCGGCGGTGTCGGGCCGGCCGAGGGTGATCGACGACGACACCCGGGTGCGGCCACCCTGCACGATCTCGACCTCGACGAGCGAGATCCGACGACCCCGTTTGCGCACCCACACCACGACCTCCACCTCGGCCGGGTCGGGGGCACCGAGAAAGTCACTCGCCACTGCGATCGGGGCCAGGTCGGCGGGGACATCCGTTCCCTCCGGCGCGGTGTCGGCGAAGGCGCGCAGCGCGGCGTACGACGAGATCGCCTGCAGCGCACCGCCGTGCACCTTGCTACCGATGGTGAACACCGGATCGATGGTGATGAGGTAGGTGCGGCGGTCGGCGGATGCCTCCGCGGTGTCGCTGGGGCGTAGGTCGGCGAGCCGTTTCACCGGCGGTCTCCTTCGTCGGGTACGGGATCAGGTGCGCGCGAGGTGCTCGCGGGCGAACGCGAGCGACCGGGCGAGGATCTCACTGCGTTCGGGTTTGGTGCGCGCCGAGCCCGTCGTGACCTCGAGCACCACTCCCCCGGCGAAATCGCTCTCGGCGAGCCGACGGCACACCTCGACGCAGGGTTGGTTGCCGTCGCCGGGCACGAGGTGCTCGTCGACCGCGGCCCCGACACCGTCGGTGAGGTGCAGGTGGTTGAGGTTCGAGCCCATGCGTTCGAAGAGGGCGAGGGCGTCGACACCGGCGGTCGCGGTGTGCGAGAGATCCAGTGTGTAGTGCGCGAACCCGTCGTCGGTGGGGTCGATCGAGGTGCCGAAGGCCGAGACGTTGACGCCGGGGCCACCGCGCCGCTGCATCCGCTGCGCCGCCTCCTCGTACTTCCCGAAGACGCGATCGGCGCGCATGGGGAACATGTTCTCCACCGCGACCGCGACACCGCTGTCGGCCTCGAGCTCGGCGACCAGCGCCGAGAACTGCTTCACGTAGCGGCGCTGCCACCGGAACGGCGGGTGCACCACGACCGTCGAGGCGCCGAGGTCCTGCGCGGCGGTCACCGACCGTGCGAGTTTGGCGATGGGGTCGCGACCCCACACCCGCTGCGAGATGAGCAGGCACGGCGCATGCACCGACAGCACCGGCATGGCGTAGCGGTCGGACAGATAGTGGACGTGGTCGATGTCCTGGCTGACCTGTTCGCCCCACACCATCAACTCGACGCCGTCGAAACCCAGCTCGCTCGCGTACTGGAACGCGGCCTCGGTGTTCTGCGGATAGACCGACGCGGTCGACAGACCGATGGGGATGTCGACCTTCACCGGCCCCCGATCGGCCATCAGTTGCCCGAGGCGAGCAGGGCGAGGGGTCCGATGGTGACGACGAGACCGACGGCGAGCGCGAGCAGGGTGCTGATCAGATCCTGGCTGCGGCGCACCACGTGCACGAACGTGACCAGCCCGAAGATGACGACGACGCTGAGCACCAACGCGAAGTAGACGTTCCAACGCCACAGTTCGGTGAAGCCCAGGAACAACCCGACCCCGATCACCAGGCCGGCGAGCACCTGCAGACCCAGGATCATCCACTGCCGCATCGGCGAGGAGCCGTCGGTCGGCTGATCTGACTGATCCGACGGGTCCGACTGTGTCGAGGTCGTCGACGTCGAGTCGTCGGCCTTCTCCTCACGGACCCGGTCGCTGAGGCCGAACGCCGAGGTGCCCGGGTTCGACCTCGGGGCGGGGGTGTCGTATCCACCGAGCTGAGCCCGGTCGAGATCGACGACCTCGGTGTCGGGGTCGTCGTGCGCCTGGTTCTCGACGAGGGCACGGGGCTCGATGTGGTCATAGGGCAGGTCCGCGGGCGGGAGTTCGTCGAGATCGACGTCGTCGCGCTCGGGTTCGGGCGCGTGGCGGTACGGGTGATCGCGGGGAGCCTCGGCGACCGGATCCGCCGCGGGCTCGGCCTTCGGCGTGGGGTCGGCGGACGCGCGGGCATCGGTCAGGCGACGTAGCGCACCGCGCAGCCCACCGGTCTTCGCCGGCGGCTCGGGCTCCTCGGCGGGGACGTCCTCGAAGTTGCGGTAGCGCTCGAACTCTCGCTCGCGCTCCTCGGGCGACAGGTCGTCGAGATCGGAGTCGGCGGGCAGCGTCGGCCAGGCGACCAGCGGGGCGTCGGTGTAGCGCGGGATGATCCCGGTCGCCTCCTCGGCGGTGGCGCCGTCCGCGGCGAGTCGATCGCGGACCGCGCCGGCGCTGAGGTCGCGGGTCGGCGGGTGCACGGGACGGTCCGATGTCGGGCGGGACGACTCGGGAGCGGCCCAGCGGCCGGTGTCGGCGACCGGCGGACGACCCACCGGGGGCTCGGAACGCGGGAACGCGTCGGGATCGGCGGCCGGGCGCGGTGCCTCCGATCGGGGGAACCGCTTCGACCGCGGTTCGTATCGGGGCGTCGTCGGCGGAGAGATGTGGGCGTCGTCGGGGGACGGGACGAACGACGACTCCTGGGCGAGGGTGGCGTCGTCGGGCACGGCGTCGCCGCCGGTCACGTCGCCGAACGCGGTCGCGCGGTCGATCGCGGCGAAGCTGCCGGAATGCGCTGAACCGCCGCCGATACGGGGTTGCTCGCCGGTCAGTTCCGACACCGAGAACGAGCCGGCGCCACCACGACGTCGACGCCCGCCGCCCGAGTCGCCACCGCCGGAGTCGCCACCGCTCGCGGTGTCGGCGGCATCCGCCTCGGCCCGCCGGGCGAGGATCTCCGCGACCGAGATCGGGCGCGAATCCGGATCGGGTTCTCTTGCCATCAGATACTGCCCTTTCTCACGAGTGGGGTGTCGGCGTCATCGGGTGCCGACGCGGGAGACCGGCGCCCGCGGATCGGTGAGAGGCGCCATCGGCTCCCCGTCGAGCCTGCGCAGGATCACTCCCTCGCGCAGCGCCCATGGACAGATCTCGAGGGTATCGACCGACAACGCCCGCATCGACGCCTCGGCCACCAGCGCACCCGCGACGAGTTGGCCAGCGCGATCGGCGCTCACACCCTCGAGTTCGGCGCGGTCACCCACCGACATCCTCGAGATGAAGGCGATGAGCTGGCGCAGACCGTTGCTGGTGAGGGTCCGTGTGACGCGCGGCCCCGCGCTCGACGGCGCCGCCCCGGTGAGTCGCGCCAACGAACGGAACGTCTTCGAGGTCCCGACCGCGAGGTCGGGGGCGCCGGCGTCGGCGAGTGCCTTGGCCGGGCCGGCGAGTTCGGCGTCGAGCCAATCACGCAGCACCGCGACGCGTCGTTTTCCGGGCGGGTCCTCGGTCAGCCACTCGCGGGTGAGGCGGCCGGCGCCCAGCGGCAACGACAACGCGACGTCGGGTTCCTCGTCGACTCCGTTCGACAACTCCAGCGACCCGCCGCCGATGTCGAGGGCCAGGATCCGGCCGGCGCTCCAGCCGTACCAGCGGCGCACCGCGAGCGACGTCAGTCGGGCCTCGTCCTCGCCGGTGAGGACCTCCACTTCGACACCGGTCGCGGCGGCGACCTCGGCCAGCACGCGGTCGCAGTTGGTGGCGTCGCGTACCGCCGACGTCGCGAACGCCATCACCTGCTCACATCCCGATGTGCGGGCGATGGTGGTGAACTCGTCGACCGCCTCGACCAGCGCGCGAGCACCGCTGTCGGACAGTCGGCCCGAGCCGTCGATCTGCTCGGCGAGGCGCAGCGTCGACTTCGTGGAACTCATCGGGGTGGGGTGCCCACCGCGATGGGCATCGACCACCAACAGGTGGACGGTGTTGCTTCCCACGTCGAGAACTCCTAGGCGCACGCAGTACAACCTAGTGCGTCTACCGTTGACTGTTGTGCAGGCAGCCACCGACAAGATGACACCCGCTCCGGAGGTCGAACTCGACTTCCCCCGGGAATGGTTCGATTTCTACGACCCCGCCGACCCCGAACATCTCATCAGCGCCGACCTCACCTGGTTGCTGTCGCACTGGACGTGCGTGTTCGGGACGCCCGCGTGTCAGGGGATCATCGAAGGGCGCGAGAACGACGGGTGTTGCAGCCACGGGGCGTATCTCTCCGACGACGACGACCGCAAGCGGCTCGAACACGGGATGTCGCTGCTGACGCCGGCCGACTGGCAGTTCCACGGCAAGGGTTCCGGCAAGGATCCGCTGGGCAAGCGTGGGTATCTCGAGGAGGACACCCTCGACGACGAGCCGGCCATCAAGACACGGAAACACAAGGGCGCGTGCATCTTCCTGAACCGGCCCGGTTTCGCCGGCGGCGCGGGATGTGCACTGCACGCTATGGCGCTGCGTAAGGGACTCGAACCGTTGACCGTGAAACCCGACGTGTGCTGGCAGCTGCCGGTGCGCCGCGAGCAGACCTGGGTCGACCGCCCCGACGGCTCCCAGGTCCTCAAGACCACGATCACCGAGTTCGACCGTCGCGGTTGGGGTTCGGGCGGCGAAGACCTGGAGTGGTACTGCTCGGGATCACCCGACGCCCACGTCGGCGCGACGCAGGTGTGGCAGTCGTACGCCCCGGAGCTCATCGAGCTGCTCGGCCGGGCCGCCTACGACGAACTCGCCGCGGCCTGTCGTCGTCGCAACGGCCTCGGCCTCATCGCCATCCACCCCGCCACCGCCGCGGCCACCACCCGCCGCGACACCGACATCAAGTACGTCGAGCTCGACGCCGAGTAGTTCGTGGTCGAGATCGTCCCCGTGACCGGTCGCCGAGGGCACATCGCCGCCGGATCCCGCTGAGGGGGACGATCTCGGCAACACGTCGGCCGGAACCGTCGCGGCCGCGTCGACGTCGAAGCGAGCATGAACGGTGGCGTCCACTCCCGAATCCGGCTTCACGCACAGGGCCACACCGATGCCGACATCCGACGAGCCGTCCGGGCCGGTGATCTGATTTGGCTGCGGCCCGGCTGGTGCGCGACCACGGTCGCCGATCCCGATGTCGTCGCCGCGGTGCGTGCCGGCGGCGTGCTCGGATGTGTGTCAGCGCTGCGGTTCCATGGACTCTGGATCCCGCCCGGACACGACGGTCTCCACGTGCGGACCAGCAAATACGGGAAGGGACTCCGGGCGGGCTCGTGCCAGGGCGCCGGGCGACCGCTCCCTCTCGCCGACGCCGTCGACTCCGTGCCGGTTGCCCTGCACTGTGCGGTCGACTGTCTGCCCGACGACCACTGGGTGGTGGTCTGCGACTCCGCGCTGAACTCGGGCTCGGCGACACCCGACGAGCTGCGGGCGCTGCTGCCGAAGGCGACGGTTCGGATCAACGATCTGCTCGCGCGATGCGACCCTCGCTCGCAGTCGGGAACCGAGACCCTCGTCCGTCTGCGGCTACGGGCCGTCGGCTACGACGTGCGGGTCCAGCCGCGTATCCGCGGGGTCGGGAAGGTCGACCTCCGCGTGGGCCGACTGCTCATCGAATGCGATTCGGTCGCCCACCACACCGGGGCGGCCGAGTACCGCAACGATCGCCGACGTGACCGCAAGGCACTCGTCGGCCGGTGGCTCAAGCTGCGACTGACCTATGAGGACGTGATGTTCGGCTGGGATGAGGTGTTCGCCGACATCCGCGCCATCACCCGGGCAGACAGGCACCGCGTGCGCGGCCGACATCGTCCCCGTGAGGCGTGATCGACGGCGATATGCCCTCGGCGACAGCTCAGGGGGACGATCTCAGCAGCAAGTCCTACGGCTCGAGCTTGTACCCCAGGCCGCGGACGGTGACGAGGTGTTCGGGGTTGCCCGGATCGGATTCGATCTTCGAGCGCAGGCGCTTGACGTGGACGTCGAGGGTCTTGGTGTCGCCGACGTAGTCCGCACCCCACACCCGGTCGATCAACTGACCGCGGGTGAGCACCCGGCCGGCGTTGCGCAGCAGGTATTCGAGGAGGTCGAACTCCTTGAGCGGCAACGTGACCGGCGACCCACCGACCTGCACGATGTGGCGGTCGACGTCCATGGTCACCGGGCCGGCCTCGAGCAGGCCGCCGTCGATGCCGAGGTCGTCACCGGTGTCGACACCGCGTCGGAGCACCGCGCGGATGCGGGCGATGAGTTCGCGGGCCGAGTACGGCTTGGTGACGTAGTCGTCGGCGCCGAGTTCGAGCCCCACGACCTTGTCGATCTCGCTGTCGCGGGCGGTCACCATGATGACCGGCACACTCGACCTCTGCCGCAACGCCTTGCAGACCTCGGTCCCGGACACACCGGGGAGCATGAGGTCGAGCAGCACGATGTCGGGCGACACGCGTTCGAACTCGCCGATGGCCCGGGTGCCGTCGTTCACGACGGTGGTCTCGAAGCCCTCCTTGCGCAGGAGAAAGGCGAGCGGATCGGCCAAAGACTCCTCGTCTTCGACAATCAGGACATGCGTCACCGGTGGGATTCCTTTGTCTCGAGAACCCGCGTGGACGGGTTCGGGGTGTGGCTGAGGGCGCTGCGTGCGCGGGCGGCGGGGCCGTGCGAGGTGGTGTCGGTGCGGGGCTCGGTCCGACGCGGGGCGCGGGCCATGGGCACGGCGAGGGTGAAGGTCGAGCCGGTGCCGGGTTTGCTCCACAGCGTGATGGTGCCGTCGTGGTTGGCCGCGACGTGTTTGACGATCGCGAGTCCGAGTCCGGTGCCGCCGGTGGCGCGCGACCGGGCCTTGTCGACACGGAAGAACCGTTCGAACACCCGCTCCTGGTCGCGCGGCGCGATGCCGATGCCGCGGTCGGTGACCGCGATGGCCACCATGTCGTGGCCCCCGGGGACCACGCGGCGGCTCACCGACACCGGCGAGTTGGCCGGCGAGTACGCGATGGCGTTGGCGATGAGGTTGTTGAGCGCGGTGAGCAGCAGGGTGCGATCGCCGCGGACCACGAGACCGCTCGGCGGGTCGGTGGTGAGCGTGATGCTCGCGGCCTCGGCGCCGACCTGTGCGCGGTGGATCGCCTCGTCGACGAGGTCGTCGACGTCGACATCGTCGGCGTCGGGCAGCTTCTCGGCACCCTGCAGCCGCGACAGGGCGATGAGCTCGTTGACCATGTTGCCCATGCGGATCGACTCGGTCATCACGCGCTCGCCGAAGTGGCGCACGGCCTCGGGGTCGTCCTGCGACTCCAGCAGCGCCTCGGTCAGCAGGCCGATCGCGCCGACGGGGGTCTTCAGCTCGTGCGACACATTGGCGACGAAGTCGCGGCGGGTCGCCTCGAGGCGCACGTTGTCGGAGTCGTCGTCGCCGTAGACCACGGCGTAGCGCTCGTTGCCGTCGGTGACCAGCCGGATCACACAGCGCACCGCCACCGGCGGGTTGATCGCGCGGCCGGTGGAGACGAACCCGTTGATGGGGTGATCGGGGACCAGCTCGATGTCGCAGTCGGCGCCGGTCTCGAGGACCGTGCGCGCGGCCTGCCACACGTGGTCGTCGAGGAGGTGGTCGTGCACGAGCCCGAGCGCGTCGGCGCGTTTGTTGAACAGCACCACGTCGCGGTGTTCGTCGACGACCGCGATCCCGGTCTCGGTGGACTGCACGATCAGCGCCAACAGCGCCGCCTTCGACATGCGCCCGTCGACGGTCTCGGTGCCCGGCTCCAGCAGCTCCGCCGGCCCGGTGACCTGGTTACGCAGGTCGGCGTTCTCGCCGGGTACGAGGGCCTCGGGTTCGCTGCTCGTCGCGCTGCGCAGGGTGCGCACGGCGTCGGCGGTCCGCGCCGAGCCCCGGCCGATCCGCCAGCCCACACCTGCGGCCACGCACACCGCCACCACGGCGATCGCGATCACGAGAACGGTCATGTCACCCACCGTGCCCGCCGGGCGGCGAGCTCACTCCTGGCTGAACGCGACACCCCGCAAGAATGCGTGCTGCGCCCGTAGGTAACAAGCCAGGTGGGCCTTGTTGGGACGGTGTTCACCGTGATTTCGCCCTCCCGCCCTCGCTTTCCGGCGGGAAGCGCCGTCAGGCCGAGGCCATCATCGGTGCATACGCGGGGTTGTCGTGCACGAAACCGCGGACGAACGAACACACCGGCACCACCGGGCGTCCGGTGCGGGCGAGGTCGTCGAGCACATGGCGGACCAGCGCGGCCCCGAAACCGTGGTGGGTGTAGCGGTCGAAGATCACGGTGTGGGTGATGACCACCTGGTCGACCTCGTTCAGGTAGTCGAGGTAGCCGACGAGTTCGTCGTTGCCGTGGGCATCGTGGACGAACGCCTCGTAGCGTTCCTGGGCGGGCGAGTGGGCGAACCGGACCTGTGGCGTGTCACCAGCACCGGACGACGTGGTTGTGATGTGGGCCATAGCCCACGATACCGCCGAATGCACGGATCGTGGCTACTTCTTCTCCCCCTGGGCGGCGACCGCGGCAGCCCCGGCCTCGGCGGCCTCGGGATCGAGGTAGGCACCCTCGGCGATCGGCATCAGGTCGTCGCCGAGGTCGTAGCGGC
The DNA here is from genome assembly GCF_053345315.1 of Williamsia sp. M5A3_1d. Lineage (NCBI taxonomy): Bacteria > Bacillati > Actinomycetota > Actinomycetes > Mycobacteriales > Nocardiaceae > Williamsia > Williamsia sp. M5A3_1d. The sequence continues at coordinate 1,189,955 of NZ_JBKEZX010000001.1, read as the reverse complement.
GCGGGTTCCCGGTGGGGATGTTGAGCCCGGCGATGTCGGCGTCGGAGATCTGTTCGAGATGCTTGACCAGCGCGCGCAGCGAGTTGCCGTGGGCGGCGATCAACACGGTCTTCCCGGCGCGGAGATCCTCGGCGATGACCTCGGTGAAGTACGGGATCATCCGCTCGACGACGTCTTTCAGGCACTCGGTCAGCGGCACCGCGTCGAGATCGGCGTAACGCGGATCGTCGCTCTGGCTGTACTCGGCGTCTTTGTCGATCGCCGGCGGCGGTACGTCGTAGCTGCGACGCCACAGCATGAACTGCTCGTCGCCGTGCTTATCCTTCGTCGCGGCCTTGTCGAGACCCTGCAGCGCGCCGTAGTGCCGTTCGTTGAGGCGCCAGTCGCGCACGACGGGGATCCAGTGCCGGTCGGCGGCGTCGAGCGCGATCTGCGCGGTGGCGATCGCGCGCCGCAGCAGTGAGGTGTAGAGGACGTCGGGCAGCAGGTCGTGCTCGACGAGCAGTTCCCCGGCCCGTTTCGCCTCGGCACGACCCTTGTCGGTCAGCGCCACGTCCACCCAACCGGTGAACTGGTTCGACTCGTTCCACACGCTCTCGCCGTGCCGCATCAGGATCAGGGTTCCGGTAGCCATGCCGAGCAGTTTCCCACACGCGGGCGGACACCTCCGCGGACCGCGAGGGCGCCGATGCCGACGACGTCCGAATATTCCCGCGTGTCCGCTTTATCCGTATGTAGATGTCGTCACACGATTTCGGATTGATTGCGCTCTACCACTACGTGCATGATGCAAGTAATGAGTACTTCACGCCTGGAGCCCACACGTAAGCCCTCCCCGACGATGCTGATCGCGGTGCTGTGCTTCGGCGGCCTGCTGGCCTCCTACATGCAGACCCTCGTGGTCCCCATCGTCGGCCTGTTGCCGACGTACCTGCACACCTCCGCCGACAACGCGTCGTGGGTCATCACCGCGACCCTGCTCGCCGCCGCGGTCGTCATGCCGATCGCCGGTCGGGTGGCCGACATGTTCGGCAAGCGCTCGGTGATCCTCGCCAGCATCGCGCTGATGGTGATCGGTTCGGTCATCAGCGCGGTGTTCGACTCCCTGATCCCCGTCATCATCGGCCGTGGCCTGCAGGGCATGGCGATGGGCGTCATCCCCGTCGGCATCAGCCTCCTGCGCGACGAGCTGCCCCCCAACCGGATCGCCGGAGCGATCGCGACGATGAGCGCCACGCTCGGCGTCGGTGGCGCCATCGGCCTGCCGGTCGCGGCGTGGATCTCGCAGAACTACAGCTGGCACGTGCTGTTCTGGACCTCGGCCGCCCTGGGCACCGTCGCGTTCGCACTGGTCATCACTCTCGTGCAGGAGTCGCCGGCCCGATCGGGCGGCACCTTCGACAGCGTCGGCGCCGTCGGTCTCACCATCGCACTGGTCTGTCTGCTGCTCGCGCTCAGCAAGGGCCGGTCGTGGGGATGGACCAGCGACCTCACCCTCGGACTCGTGGCCGCCGGCCTCATCGTGTTCGCCGCGTGGGTCGTCTACGAACTGCGCACCAGCTCGCCGATGGTCAACATCCGGGTGTCGGTGACCCCTCGGGTCGCCCTGACCAACATCGTCTCGGTGGTCATCGGGTTCGCGCTGATGGGCATCAGCCTCGCGTCGCCGCAGCTCCTGCAGCTCCCCCACATCCCCGGCGTCCTCGACTACGGCATGGGCCGCAGCATCATCGAGGCCGGCCTGTGGATGGCCCCCGGCGGCCTGATGATGATGTTCCTGTCGCCGGTCTCCGCGCGCCTCAACGTCACCATCGGTCCGAAGTTCACCCTCATGATCGGCACCGTCGTGATCGCCCTCGGGTACGGCCTCGCCATCGTGGCCGCCGCCGCGCCGTGGCAGGTCGCGCTGGCGGTGATGGTCACCAGCTCGGGTGTGGGTATCGCGTACTCGGCCATGCCCTCGCTCATCATGTCGGCGGTCCCGCTCAGCGAGACCGCGTCGGCGAACGGGCTGAACTCGTTGATGCGCTCGATCGGTACCGCCATCGCCTCCGCGCTGCTCGCCACGATCCTGGCCAGCTCGACGGTGGACATCGGTCCCACGAGCGTGCCCGATCGCTCGGCCTTCCAGATGGTGTTCATCATCGGCGCCGTCGCGTCGCTGGTGGCCGCCGCGCTGATCCTGCTGATCCCCGGCGACAAGAAGAGCGCGTTGCCCGGCTCAGCGCCGGTCGACCTGCCCGAACACAAGGACCGAGCCGACGAGTCGATCGCCGAGGAGATCCTCCACGGCGAGCTGCCGGTCGACGGCACCGCCGAATACGGCCGCCACGCCGCTCCCGCCGCTCGCTGACCGTCTGCATCGACCCCTCCCGATTGCCACCGAGCAATCGATCGGTCAGGCTGTGCGCGTGACAGTTGCAGCCGAAGTGGAACGCCGGACGCGTCCGGGTCTGATGATCGCGGTGTTGTGCTTCGCCGGTGCGGTGTCCTCGTACTCGCAGAGCGTGATCCTGCTGCCGATCGTCGGTCGTCTCGACGAGTACCTCGACACCAGTGCCGACAACGCCTCCTGGGTCATCACCGCCACGTTGCTCGTCGCCGCCGTCGCGCTGCCGACCGGAGGACGGCTGGCCGACCTCTTCGGCAAGCGGCGGGTGATCCTGGTCGCGCTCGTCTCACTGGTCGTCGGGTCGGTCATCGCGGCACTGTCGAACAGCCTGGCGCCGCTCGTGGTCGGGCGCGCGCTGCAGGGGGTGACCCTCGTGGTCATACCCGTCGGGGTGAGCCTGCTGCGTGATCTGCTTCCCGCCGAACGCGTTCCGGGCGCCATCGCGACAATGGGTGCGGCGCTGGGGCTCGGCGGCGCCGTCGGGCTGCCGCCTGCGGCGTGGATCCCGCAGCAGTTCGACTGGCACATGCTGTTCTGGGTGTCGTCGGCCCTCGCCGCCGTCGCACTGCTGCTGGTGTTCACACAGATCCCCGAGTCGCCGCGGCGATCACCCGGCAGGGTCGATTCCGTCGGCATCGTCGGACTGGGCGTCGGCCTCGTGTGCCTACTGCTGGTGATCAGCAAGGGACGCGTGTGGGGCTGGGCGGACCCCGAGACGGTGGTGACCGGCGTCGTCGGTGCCGTGGCGCTGATCGCCTGGGCCGCTTACGAGTTGCGCCACCCGTCACCGCTGGTCAACCTGCGCCTCGCCGCCCGCCCGACGGTGCTGGTGACCAACCTGGTGTCGGTGCTGATCGGGTTCACCCTGCTCGGGATGCTGCTGGTTTCGCCGTGGCTGATGCAGGTCGAGATGGATCAGACCGTGCTGGCGAGCGGATTGTGGATCGCGCCGGCCGGTTTCGCGATGCTGGTGATGTCACCGGTCTCGGCGCGACTGGTCGTCGCGTTCGGTGCGCGCGCGACGCTGCTGGCCGGCACCACCGTCATGGGACTGGGCTATCTGTTCGTCATCGTGTGGATGCAACACCCGTGGCAGGTGATGATCGGGGTGACCATCACCTTCGCCGGCCTCGGTGTCGCGTACGCCGCGATGGTCGGACTCATCATGGCGTCGGTCCCCCTCGGGGAGACCGCGGCCGCCAACGGGCTCAACTCACTGATGCGGTCGATCGGCACCTCGACGGCGTCGGCGGTGATCATCGCGGTGCTGGCCGCGTCGACGGTCACCATCACCACCGACGGCGGGATGCGCACCGTTCCGAGCCGCTCCGCGTTCGAGCTGGTCTACGTCATCGGTGCGATCGCCGCCGTCATCGGGGTCGCGTTGATCACCGCGATCCCCCGGGTCAGCTCTTCGCGCGCAGATCCTTCCGAAGAATCTTGCCCGACACCGACTTCGGGATCTCGTCGATGAACTCGACCTGACGCACCTTCTTGTATGGCGCCACCTTGTCTGCGACGAACTCCATCACGGCCTCGGCGCTGACCTCGGTTCCGCTCTGGCGCACCACGAACGCCTTGGGGATCTCCTCCCCCGACTCCGCGTCCACGACACCCACGACGGCCGCGTCGGCGATCTCGGGGTGGCTCAGGAGCAGGGCCTCGAGCTCGGCCGGCGGCACCTGGTAGCCCTTGTACTTGATGAGCTCCTTGAGCCGGTCGACGATGAACACGCAGCCCGTCGGATCGACCTGCGCGAGGTCGCCGGTGTGCAGGAAGCCGTCGGAGTCGATGGTCTCCGCGGTGGCGGAGTCGTTGTTGAGGTAGCCGGCCATCACGTTGGGGCCACGGAACCACAGTTCACCGGTGTCGCTGAGACCCTCACTCGGCAGGGGGATCTCGTCGCCGGAGACGGGATCGACGAGCTTGCTCTCGGCATTGGGCACCGTCCAGCCCGAGGAGCTGAGCTTCGCGTCCTCACCATCGAGCAACGACTGTCCGCCGTCGAACGGGATGACGTGGCTGACCGGGCTGAGCTCGCTCATGCCGTAGCCCTGCACCATGCGGCAACCGATCCGCTTCTCCACGGCGTGTCCGAGCTCGGCGTCGAGCGGGGCCGCACCCGACATGATGGTGTGCATCGACGACAGATCGTAGTTGTCGACCAGTGGGTGCTTGGCCAGCGCGACGGCGATCGGCGGCGCGATGTAGCCCATGGTGCACTTGCGATCCTGGATGTTCTCGAGGAACTCGGTGAGATCGAAGCGCGGCATGATGACGAGGCTCGCGCGGGCGTGCAGCGCGGCGTTGAGCAGCACCGTCATGCCGTAGATGTGGAAGAACGGCAGCACCGCGAGGATCGCGTCGTCGGCGGTCATGCCCTGCAGCGGACGGATCTGGCACACGTTGGACACCAGGTTGCGATGGGTGAGCATCACGCCTTTGGGGTTGGCCGTGGTCCCCGAGCTGTACGGCAGCACCGCGAGGTGGGTGGCCGGGTCGAAGCTCACCTCCGGCGCGGAATTGTTCTCCCCCACCAGATCTGCCGCATTCGGGTGGCCGCTCGCCTCGATGCCCTCACCGTCGAGCACGATCAGATGGTCGTCGGCGATGCCGAGCTTCTCGGCCGCCTCCTTGGCGCCGGGAGCCAGCACGCTCACCGTCACCAGCATGGTCGCATTGGCGTCGGTGAGCTGCTTGGCGATGTCGTTGGGGGTGAACAGCGCGTTGATGGTGGTGGCGGTCGCGCCGGCACGCAGGATGCCGTGGAAGGCGATCGCGAAGGCCGAGGAGTTCGGCGAGAGCAGACCGACGACGTCGCCGACACCGATGCCGCGCGCGGCCAGGGCGCCGGCGAACGCGTCGATACGGCCGACGAGTTCACGGTAGGTGGTGGTGAAGTCGGCCTTGGCGTCGATGAGTGCGGGACGGTCGAGGTCGGAGTCCTCGATACCTCCGAAAAGGTAGTCGTAGACGGTCGTCTCGGGGACGGTGACCGCGGGGAACGGACTCGCGAAACTCATGGAACCTCCGTTGATCGGCACGACCGGAGACGTAGGTGACACCGGTCGTCACAGCTAGCTGCCGCCCAGACTAGCAACGGCCACAGCCCACGGAGGCGGGGTTCACTCAGATGCCGCGACCGGTTCCCTCTGCGGCCTGCGCGCGTTCCACGGCGGGTTCGACGGTTTTCTCGGGCGCGATGTACGGCAGCGATTCCTCGTCGATGAGGTGCTCGAACGCCAGCAGGTTCTTCAACGACTCCCCGCGCGACACCCGCCACGCCCATTCGCGCCGGATGGAGGTGTAGAAGCCGAGTTCGAGGAGCGTGTTGAAGTCGCCGTCGGCCGCCTCGAGGACCTGCCCCAACACGCGGTCGAGTTCGTCGGAGGTCACCGACTCGGCCGAGAACCGCCCGACGAGGTAGATGTCGCCGATGTTGTCGATCGTGTAGGCCACGCCGTACATCCGCCGGTTGCGCTTGAGCATGAACTTGTAGACGCCCTCGTGGTTCTCGTCGGGTCGACGACACACGAACGCCTCCACCCGCACACCGGGCTTGCCCACGGTGAGCAGGACGTTGGTCTTGAGTTTGCGCTCACCGGGCAGCTCGATGAGGAGGTGTTCGGTGTCGGCGCCGCCGGAGTTCTTGAGCGCGAACGTGATCCCGCGTTCGCGCAGCGCCTTCTGCAACGAGTCCGACTGCTCGACGATGCCCGGTGGGCGTAACTGCTGGCTCATGCTCGTACTCCTGACCGGCGACGTGTCCATCGCCTGGTTCCACGGGTGGACGGGGTGGGGATCTGTTCGGGGCGCGGGACGGAACCGTCGTAGGTGGCCACCGCGCGGTGGTAGCTGGAGAGCAACTGGTCGGCGGTGTGGTCCCACGAGAAGCACTGCGCGTGGGCCACCGCGGCCGCGCCCATCTCGGCCAGGCGACGCGGCTGGGCGAGCAGGCCGTCGATCGCCGCGGTCCAGTCGTCGATGCGGTGTCCTCCGACGAGCAGACCGGTGACGCCGTCGTCGACGGCGACGCCGAGTCCACCCACGTCGGCCGCGACGACGGGGACACCGCTCGCCTGCGCCTCGATCGCGACGAGACCGAAGCTCTCCGAATAGCTGGGCACGGCAACGAGATCCGACGCGCGATACACCGTCGCGAGCATCTCGGGTCGTTGCGGCGGGAGGAACGTGACCGCGTCGGCGATACCCAGCTCGGCGACGAGATCGATCAGGGCCGTGGGCCGGGCGAGCCCCGAGCCCGACGGTCCGCCGACCACGAGGACACGCACCCGGCGTCCCGACACCCGCGCACGGTCGATGATCGGCGCCGCTGCACGGATGAGCACGTCGGGAGCCTTGAGTGGCTGGATCCGACCGACGAACGTCACGATGACCTCGTTCGGGTCGAGCCCGAGTTCGGCGCGCGCGGCGTCACGCGGTCCGGGTCGGTAGGTGGTGAGATCGACGCCGGGTGTCGCGACGTCGACCCGGTCGGGATCGGCGTGGTGGATCGAGATCAGTTGTTGCGCTTCGGCATCGGTGTTCGCGACCAGACGGTCGGCCTCGACCACGACCTGCTGTTCACCGACCTGCCGCAGCATCGGCTCGGGTTCGTCGCCCGCGGCGAGCGCGAGGTTCTTCACCGCGGCGAGGGTGTGGGCGGTGTGCACCAGCGGCACGCGCCAGCGGTCACGGGCGAGCCACCCGACCTGTCCGGACAACCAGTAGTGGGAGTGCACGAGGTCGTAGTGGCCGGGCGGGTGCATCGCCTCGGCGCGCAGCACCCCGGCGGCGAAAGCGCAGAGCTGCGTGGGCAGATCGCGTTTGTCGAGTCCCTCGAACGGTCCGGCGACCACGTTGCGCACCAGCACGCCGTCGGCCGCGCGCACCGCCGGTGCGTCGGTCGACGACGTGGCACGGGTGAAGATCTCGACGTCGATCCCGCGCTGGGCGAGCGTGCGCGCGGTCTGCCACACGTACACGTTCATCCCGCCGGCGTCGCCGGTGCCGGGTTGCGCCAGGGGCGAGGTGTGCACCGAGATCAGTGCGATACGACGCAGTTCCGGTCGCCTCATGCGGTGGCCCCCACATCGGAGCCGATCGCTCCGGTGAAGGAGAGGACGGACTCGGCGAAGCGGTCGGGGTCCTCGACGAACGGGGCGTGGCCCGCGTCGTCCCAGAGATCGACTCGGGCACCGTCGACGAGGTCGGCGGCGTGGCGGGCCGCCGAGACGTCCACGACGGCGTCGGCCGTGCCGTGGACGATCAGGACCGGGATCGTCAGCGCGCGCAGCGTCGGGTCGTTGTCGGCGGTGCGGGCGAACAGCCCGGCGCGCGCGCTCGGGGCGGTGGCGAGGGAGGCGCCGAACAGGTGCTGGCTCACCGCGCCGAGGTCGGGGCGGTGGGCCGGGACGAGCGCGGTGCCGAACGACCCGAGCGCCCGGATCGCGGTCCGTGGGTCGGCCGAACACGCGTCGGGCAGGGCCGCCCGCATGGCCGGACCCACCCGGCCGCCGGCCGCGCCGCGACCGATCGAGGTGATCGCCCCGACGAGCACGAGGCCCACGACGTCGCCGACGCCTCCGGTGCGCGTCAGTCGGTCGGCGAGGAGGTCGCACGACACCAGGCCGCCGTAGGACCAGCCCGCGAGCACGACACCGGCGTCGGCGACGGCCGGCGCGTCGAATGCCGCGGTCGTCGTGGTCGACTCGGCCGCCAGCACGGCCTCGATGTCGCCGGCGAAATCGGCGGCAGAATAGGAGGCACCGACCGCGTCGCCGCCGTGGACCGCGGGTACCTCCGAGGCGCCGTGGCCACGCAGGTCGACGGCGATCACGCGATGGGTCTCGGCGAGACGGGCAAGAAGGCCTGTTCCCCAGGCCGCGGCCGACTGCGCCCAGCCGTGGATGAGGAGCAGTGCGGGGATGGCCCGATCCGAGGGGGCGGCGGACGATTCCGCGGGCGGCGCGCTGACCCGGTAGACGATCTCGACGCCACCGGGGCCGGTGGCCGAGCGCGTGCGGAAGTGCGTCATGTCCCCAGCGTATCGCCGGAACAAATCGGACCACGGTCCGGTTACACGGGCATAGGATCGACATGGACGAGGAGGACACGATGCCCGCGATCACCGCAGACACTTTGACCCTGGACCGCCTGGCGCAGGCCACGCCGTCCGACACCGAGCGCCCCGTGCGCGCGGTGACCACCGGCCCCCGTGGCTACGAGGGTGAGGGCTTCCCGGTCGTCCGCGCCTTCGCCGGCGTCAGCAAGGCCGATCTCGACCCGTTCATCCACATGGATCAGATGGGCGAAGTCGATTACGAGCCGGGCGAGCCGCGCGGCACCAGCTGGCACCCGCACCGCGGGTTCGAGACCGTCACCTACATGATCGACGGTCGGTTCGAGCACCAGGACAGTCACGGCGGTGGCGGACTGATCGAGGACGGCGCCACCCAGTGGATGACCGCGGGCTCGGGCATCCTCCACATCGAGACACCCCCGGCCGAGCTCGTGGCCAGCGGCGGCGTGTTCCACGGCATCCAGCTGTGGGTGAACCTGCCGAGGTCCGACAAGTTCACGACCCCGGCCTACCAGTCGATCGAGGGCACGCAGGCGAAGCTCGTGTCGTCGTCCGACGGTGGCGCACTGGTGCGGATCATCGCCGGCGACATCGGTGGGCACCACGGCCCGGGATCGACGCGCACACCGATCACCCTGGCGCACGCCACGGTGGAGCCGGGCGCGCAGCTCAACCTCCCCTGGAACCGCGACTACAACGCGCTCGTGTACGTGCTCAGCGGCGACGGGACGGTGGGACCGCTCCGCAACCCGATCTCGGGCGGTCAGCTCGCGGTACTCGGCCCCGGCGACCGGATCAGCGTGAGCGCCGACGGCACGCAGGACTCGAACCGCCCCGCGATGGAGGTGCTGCTGCTCGGCGGTCGCCCGATCCGCGAGCCGGTCTTCGCCTACGGCCCGTTCGTGATGAACACCAAGTCCGAGGTCATCGCCGCGATCGAGGACTTCAACGCGGGCAAGTTCGGCGTCATCCCGCCCGATGCGCTGATGCCGCACACGTGATCTGACCGGACTCGGTGACGCCCGGTGTCGAAGACCACAGCGTTCGCGCTGTGACATCTCACGACACCGGGCGTCGTCGTTTGCGCCGGGCGCCAGACTTCGGCGCCCGTCGATCGCCCGGGCAGCTATTCAAGCTCTCTTTAACAATCCGTCGGTACCTTCGCCGCAAATGGGCGAGTTGGCCCCCTTTTCGAAAACGGTTACCATTTGCGTCGCAGTCGTCGAGGAGTGGAGTGTGCGATGAATTCGAGAGCCCTTCGTGGTGTGCCGGCCCGGGTCACGGCGCTGGCAACGGCGGTGATCGCCGCAACGGTGGTCGCCGGGTGTTCGGCCGACACCACCGAGGCGGCGGGCGCCCCCGGGGCACCGGTGGTCGTCGCCTCCACCGATGTGTGGGGCGCGGTCGCCTCCGCCGTGGCGGGCAAGAACGCCGGCGTCACCTCGCTCTACACCTCCCCCGACGGTGACCCGCACGAGTTCGAGGCCACCGCCCGCGACACCGCGAAGGTGTTCGACGCCGACGTCGTGGTGCTCAACGGCGCCGATTACGACGCCTACATGGAGAAGGCGCCGAAGAACCCCGACGCCACGGTCATCAGCGCCTACGACGCGTACAAGAAGCTGAACCCGAACGCGCCCACCGGCGCCGGCGAGGTCAACGAGCACTTCTTCTACGACTTCGACGTCGTGAAGGCCGTCGCCTCGAGCATCGCCGACTCGTTGGCCGAGAAGTTCCCGGCCGACAAGGACGCCTTCGCCTCCAACGCGAAGAAGTTCGAGGACGACGTCACCGACCTGCAGACCACGTTGGCCTCGATCAAGGCCGCCCACGCCGGAGCGAAGGTCGCCCAGACCGAACCGCTCGCGGCGTACCTGCTCGCCGAGGCCGGCCTCGTCGACGCGACGCCGTCGTCGTTCACCGACGCCGTCGAGGCGGGTAACGACCCGCCCGCCGCCGCGGTCGCGACCACCGAGGACCTGGTGCGCAACAAGTCCGTGTCGGCGCTGCTCTACAACACCCAGGCTGTCGACGACACGACCAAGCGTCTGCTGTCGGCCGCCGATTCCGACGGGCTCCCGGTGGTGAAGCTGACCGAGACGTTGCCGTCCGGAGTCACCGACTACGTGGCCTGGCAGAGGGCTACGGTGGATTCGATCGCGGCCGCCCTGTCGCGCTGATCCACCCCTGCCTCACCCCTTCTCGCCACCGGAGCATCGCCATCACCGCCAGCGTGCCTGCCATCGACATCCGTGGTGCGCGACTGCGCTTCGGCGACCGCGTGCTGTGGTCGGATCTCGACCTCACCGTCGCCCCCGGCGAGTTCGTCGCGGTGCTGGGGCCCAACGGGTCGGGCAAGACCTCGCTCCTGCGGACGCTGTTGGGTCAGTACCGGCTGGACGCGGGCAGCATCTCCATCGACGGTCGTAACGGGACCGACCGGTCCAAGATCGGCTACGTGCCCCAGCAGCGCCCGCACGACGAAGGTGTGCCGCTGCGCGGACGCGACCTCGTGGGTCTGGGGGTCGACGGCCGATCGTGGGGTGTCGGGTGGCGCAACCGCCGGACACGCAGGGCCGCGGTCGATCTCGCGATCGACCAGGTGGATGCCCGCGCCTTCGTCGACGCCCCGCTCGGACTGCTCTCCGGTGGTGAGCAGCAACGACTGCGGGTGGCCCAGGCGTTGGCGAGCGACCCCGTCGTGCTGCTGTGCGACGAGCCGTTGCTCAGTCTCGACCCGGCCAATCAGGCGCGGGTCGCGCAGTTGATCGATCGGCGACGTCGCGCGGCGGCGACCGCGGTCGTGTTCGTCACCCACGAGATCAATCCCGTTCTGCCCTACGTCGATCGCGTCGTCTACCTCGTCGACGGCCGGTTCCGGATCGGCACCACCGACGAGGTGATGAACTCGGCCGTGCTCAGCGAGCTGTACCGCACCAAGGTCGACGTGCTGCGGGTGCGGGACCGTCTGGTCGTCGTGGGCGCCGACGAGGCCGCCTGCCACGGCGTCGAGGCGCTGTGAGCACCGTCGACTGGGGCAGCTTCTTCGACGTCGGGCTCGCCGGGGACCTCTTGGCCCGCCCCTTCGTGCAACAGTCGCTGCTGGCGTTGGCACTCCTGGCCCTTCTCGGTGGCCTCATCGGACCGACGGTGGTCGCGCGCCAGATGTCGTTCGCCGTCCACGGCACCGCGGAATTGTCGTTCACCGGTGCCGCGCTGGCCCTGCTGCTCGGGGTCAGCGTCAACATCGGCGGCGTGGTGGGTTCCATCGTCGCCGCGCTGATCTTCGGACTGCTCGGCAGCCGTGTGCGCGAACGCGATTCGGTGATCGGCGTGGTGATGGCGTTCGGGCTCGGTCTCGGCGTGCTGTTCATCGCCACCTACGGCCGCACCGGCACCGGCTTCGCCCTGTTGACCGGACAGGTGGTCAGCGTCGGCGCCGACGGACTGACCGCGGTCGCGGTCACCACCGTCATCGTCGTCGCCGTCCTCGCGGTCATCTACCGGCCGCTGCAGTTCGCGAGCACCGATCCGGCGGTCGCCGAGGCGCTGGGGGTGCCCACGCGCTCACTGTCGCTGGTGTTCGCGGTGCTGCTCGGCGCCAGTGTCGCCCAGGGCGTGCAGATCATCGGCGCATTGCTGGTGATGTCGCTGTTCATCACCCCGGCCGCCGCGGCCACCCGCGTCACCTCCACCCCGACCACGGTGGTGCTGCTGTCGACCCTGTTCGCCATGACCGCTGCGGTCGGTGGACTGATCCTGTCGCTCGCCCCGAATCTGCCTGTGTCGGTGATGGTCACCACCATCTCGTTCGCGATCTACGTCGTCTGTCGCCTCTTCGGTGGCCGCAGGCTCCGCTCCGCTGGGCGCGTGAGGGTGCCGTCGGCGGCGTCGTGACCCGGGTACGCGTGCACCTGCGCGGTGGTCAGGCGCGGAACGCCCTCGATCAGAGCGTGTTCGGCGCGGTGGGCGAGCGCGTGGGCGTCACGGAGCGCGGTGTCGGGTGCGACATCGAGATCGGCCTCGGCGTGCAGGGTGTGACCCACCCACCGCATCCGTAGCCCGGCCACGCTGTCGACACCGGGGACCGAGGCCAACACCTCCTCGGCCGAGCCGACGATGTGCGGGTCGACGCCGTCCATGAGGCGCCGGAACACATCTCGCGCGGCTCCGACGAGCACCATGAGGATGGCCGCGGTGATCACCAACCCCACGATCGGGTCGGCGATCGGGAAGCCGGCGGCCGCACCGGCGGCGCCGACGAGAACGGCCAGCGACGTGAACCCGTCTGTGCGCGCATGCTTGCCGTCCGCGATCAGGGCGACCGACCCGATCCGGCGGCCGACCGTAATGCGATACCGCGCGACGATCTCGTTGCCGACGAACCCGACGGCGCCGGCCGCGGCAACCCACGGCAGATGCGACAGGGGCGCGGGATCGATGAGCCGCCGCACCGCCTCGACCCCGGCGACCACGGCCGACGCGAGGATCATCAGCACCACGAACAACCCGGCGAGATCCTCTGCGCGGCCGAAGCCGTAGGTGTAGCGCCGGGTCGGTGCGCGCCGCCCGAGGACGAACGCGATCCACAGGGGTACCGAGGTGAGCGCGTCGGAGAAGTTGTGGATGGTGTCGGCGAGCAGCGCCACCGATCCCGACACCGCGACCACGGCGAGCTGTGCGACCGCCGTCGCCAGCAGCACCACCATGCTGATCTTCACCGCACGGATCCCCTGCGCGCTGGACTCCATGACGCTGTCGACCTTGTCGGCGGAATCGTGGCTGTGCGGGGTGAACGCGTGGGTCAGCCAGTGCCACCGACCGGCATGGTCATGGTGGTGTTCGTGATCGTGATGCTGATGGTGGGAGTGGACGCGGTCGCCGCTCATGCGCCGCCGGTCTTCTCGGATGCGACTATGGCGATCGGGGCATCGACGTGGGCGTCGGGGCGGTGGTGGCCCGGGGTACCCGGCCCGGCGTGTTCGGCGTTGAAGACCGCGTCGACCACCATCTGCCGCACGTGATCGTTCTCCAGGCGGTAGAACACCGAGGTGCCCTCCTTGCGTGTGCGCACCAGGCGCGCCATGCGCAGTTTCGCGAGGTGCTGGCTCACCGAGGGGGCCGGCTTGCCGACCTTCTCCGACAGTTCGTTCACCGAACACTCCCGGTCGACCAGGGCCCACAGCATCTGCACGCGCGTGGCGTCGGACAGCATCCGGAACACCTCGACCACCAGGGCGACCTGGTCGTCGGCGAGTGTCCGACGACAAACCCCCTTATCTGCATTCATACGCAGATAGTAGCGTTCACTCCTCGGCGCCACCAGGGTTGCATCGATCGTCGATCATCTGTCGGGCACTGACCACCGGACGCCACGGCTCGAGATTCCAGCTGGGCTTGTCGGGCGCGACGATCCGCGCGAACGTCCAGTGACAGTCGAACTGCGCACGCATGCCGGGGGTGTCGGCCCCGGGGTCGTCGGCGAGCACCTCGGCCCAGGCCACCGCGTTGTCGCCGACACCCTGCGCGGCCCGGCCCGACGCGGTCGGGTAGACCTGCACGCTCGTACCCGAGGGCAGTTGCACCACCTGCACCCGATCGATGAACGGCGGCGCCGGCGGCGGCTGTGCGGCGGTGATCACCTCGGGCACAGCGCTCGAGGACGACACCGGAGCGGCGACATCGGTGTCACTGTCGGTCGCGCATGCCGCGGCCACCATCGCGATACCGAGCACGAGGACGCAGGCCGCGTGGCGGCGTCGAGTTGACATCGATTGAGCCTCGTTTCGGTGATCGCGGCATCGCCTCTGCGAGCATGGGGCGCATGTCCAGCCTGTCCGGTGCCGACGATACGCACACCCTCCTACCGGTCGACGGTGTCAGAAAGGTCGATGGGGGCGAATACGTCGACGTCGCCGGTCATCCCGTGTGGCACTTCGTCGACGGCGACGGCACCCCCGTGGTGCTGCTGCACGGCGCGTTCGCCGGCGCGTCGTCGTTCGGCGCGCAGATCCCCGAGATCCTCCGGGCGGGATGGAAGGTCTATGCACCCGAGCGATGCGGGCACGCCCACTCCCCCGACACCGACGCCGCCTTCACCTACTCGGCCATGGCCGAGGAGACGATCGCCTACCTCGAGGCCGCGATCGGCCGGAAGGCACACCTGGTGGGATGGAGCGACGGCGCGGTGGTGGCGCTGTTGGTCGCGCAGCGCAGACCCGATCTCGTCGATCGCATGGTCCTCGTCGGGCAGTACTACAACAGCTCGGGTCGTGTCGCCGACGGCATCACCGACGGACTGCTCGCCGACAGCTCCGCAATGAACTTCCTACGCGCCGAATACGATTCGGTGTCCCCGGACGGCCCGGAGCATTTCGAGACCGTCTACCGCAAGACCATCGACATGATCGCCGCCGAGCCCGAGATCGACCTCGCGACACTCGCGTCGGTCACCACGCCCACCCTCGTGGCCCAGGGCGACCGCGACGAGGTCACCGTCGCTCACAGCGCCGCCGTCGCGGCCGCTCTCCCCGCGGCACGCCTGGCGGTCCTGCCCGGCACACATCTGCTGCCGCTGGAATCGCCCGACGTGTTCAACCCGCTGATGCTCTCATTCCTGGCTGGGGACCCCCCCGCCCAGTGGGACCTCTGAGAACGCGCGGTAGCGGCTCCACGCCTCACGCCGCTGCGCGTGCGGATCGAGTTCGATGCGACTCGGGTCGTCGATGACCTTCACCGCGCGGGTGGTGGTGTCGTAGCGACGCCATCCGGATCGGGGTGCCCCGGTCGCCGCGAACGACGCCCAGTCCGACTGCATCTCGGCGGTGACCCGCCGCGCCGAGCGCCGGTCGCCGGCCACGGTCAGCAGACCACCGATGCGTGAGGTGAACAACCCGAACACCCCGAACAGTTCGATGCCGTGGGTGGCACCGAACCCGGCGATGTCGAGGATCCGCGTGGAGTAGTCGAACCGGTACATGTACGTCGGCGAATGGGCACTGTGCCCGTCGGCGATCGCGACCGACGGCGCCCAGAAGATCATGTCCGCCATGATCTGTCGGCACGCCGCGGGGTCCGGATAGTCGGGATAGGTGTCGAGGATCGCGGCACGTGCGTCCGGGTCGGCACCGGCGAGCACCTTGTCGAGCGCCGCGGGTGAGGTGGGCAGCACCGGGAACACCTTGGCGAAGAGGTTCGCCTCCACGAGGTTGCTGCCCAGCAACAGTGGCACCGCGTGTGTCTCGCCGCGGTCGGCCGCCTCGAGCGGGTCGATCGGCAGCAGGTCGCCGTCGACGGTCGGGCCGAAAGGCATGGCGCCGGGGATCATCTTCGAGACACGACGCGAGAGCTGATCACCTGCGCGGCCCAGCTCGGCGGGGGTCGCGGTGTGCAGCGCAGCAACCGGGTAGTCATGGGTCTCGGCGAGGATGTCGACGAACGTGGCGGCGAACTGCGTCGCCCACTCGGTCTTCAACGTCAGTGCCGGCGCAGAACTCTCGGCGATCGCCTTGTGGAACAGCCCGGCCGCCGAGGGCACGGCGAGCAGGGTGGTGACCGCGTTGCCGCCGGCGCTCTCGCCGAAGATCGTGACGTTGTCGGGATCACCGCCGAAACCGGCGATGTTGCGCTGCACCCACTGCAGTGCGGCGAGTTGATCCCGCAGGCCCAGGTTGCTGTCGAAAGTGCGGGTGTCCGAGGAGAACTGACTGAGGTCGAGGTAGCCGAGGGTCCCCAGTCGGTAGTTGATCGACACGTAGACCACGCCACCCGCGCGGACCAACGAGTCGCCGCGGTAGGTCAGCGACGAGCCGAGGATGTAGGCGCCGCCGTGGATGAACACCATCACCGGCAGCGGACCCGATCGCTTGGCCGGGGCCAGCACGTTGAGGGTGAGGCAGTCCTCGCTGACCGGCTGGTGCTTGTTGATCCCGATCGTCGTGTATCGACGGGCCTGCGGGGCGGCGTTGCGGAAGCTGTGCGCGAGCCGGACGCCCTCCCACGGGGTGGCGGGCTCGGGTGCCCGGAAGCGCCGATCGCCCATCGGGGGCGCGGCGTAGGGGATGCCGCGCCAGCTGTGCAGACCGTTGTGATCGACACCCTCGACGACGCCGTCGGTGGTGGTCACGCGTGTATCGGAGTGGGACATGTCCCCGACACTAATCGCTACCCTTGCGCGATGGCATCGACACAGACACGTATCGATCTCAACGCCGATCTCGGCGAGGGGTACGGGGTGTGGCGCCTCGGGGACGACAGCGCGATGCTCGAGGTGGTCACGAGCGCCAACATCGCCTGCGGTTTCCACGCCGGGGATCCCTCGTCGCTGCGCGAGACCTGCGCGGCAGCGGTGTCGGCGGGGGTCGCGATCGGCGCGCAGGTGTCCTATCCCGACCGCGTCGGGTTCGGGCGTCGCTTCCTCGACATCTCCCCCGCCGATCTCACCGCCGACGTGATCTACCAGATCGGGGCCCTCGACGGCATCGCACGTTCAGTCGGTGGAGTCGTCTCCTACGTCAAACCCCATGGTGCGCTGTACAACAGCATCGTCTCGCACGAGGCGCAGGCACAGGCGGTGGTCGATGCGATCGTCACCCTCGACCGTGATCTGCCGCTGTTCGGGCTACCCGGGTCGGTCTCGCTGTCGATCGCGGGGCGAGCGGGTGTCGACGTGATCGGCGAGGCGTTCGCCGACCGCGCCTACCGCGCTGACGGGTCGTTGGTCCCACGGTCGGAGGCGGGATCGGTCATCACCGACACCGATGCGATCTGCGCGCGAGCGGTGCGGATGGTCGTCGATCACGAGGTCGTCGCCGATGACGGCACGGTGGTCGCGATCGACGCGGCGACACTGTGCCTGCACGGCGACACGCCCGGCGCGGTCGATCATGCGCGGGCGGTCGCGGCAACCCTGCGTGCCGAGGGCGTCGCCGTCGCTAGAGTGACGTGATGGCCGGTCTCGACACACCCCTGACCCCGCTCCGCTTCCTCGAGCGCGCCGCCGAGGTACACCCCGAGGCGATCGGCATCGTCGACGGTGACCGACGGTTCACCAACGCCGAATTCGCCCACGCTGCACAGTCACTCGCGGCCGCGATCCTCGCATCGGGCGTGGCGCGCGGCGATCGCGTGGCGTTCCTCGCCACCAACCGCGCCGAGTTGTTGATCGCGCACTTCGGTGTCCCGTTGGCCGGCGCGGTGCTGGTCGCGGTGAACACCCGCCTGTCGCCCGACGAGGTCGCCTACATCTGCGAGCACTCGGGCGCGAAGATCCTCGTCGGCGAATCCGACCTGCTCGCGCCACTGGCCGACCTGGCCGTCGACGAGGTCGTCGATCTGGATTCCGGATACGAGGAGTTCCTCGCCCGCGGTACCGATGCGCCGCATTTGCCGTGGGAGGTCGCCGACGAGACCGCCACCATCACCATCAACTACACCTCGGGCACCACTGGACGTCCGAAGGGCGTGATGTACACCCACCGCGGCGCCTACCTCAACGCGCTCGCCGAGGTGGTGCACCAGGGGTTCGCCCACGACAGCCGCTACCTGTGGACACTGCCGATGTTCCACTGCAACGGCTGGTGCACCACGTGGGCGGTGACCGCGGTCGCCGGTCGACACATCTGCCTGCGTGCGGTGCGGGGCGACGACATCTGGCGGCTCATCGACTCCGAGGGCGTCGACCACCTCTGTGGCGCGCCCACCGTGCTGTCGACCCTGGCGACCGCACCCGAGGCCCATCAGCTCGGCGGACCGTTGACCGTCGTCACGGCCGGAGCGCCGCCCAGCCCGACGGTCGTCGGCCAGATCCGTTCGCTCGGAGCCACTCTCGTGCACGTCTACGGCCTCACCGAAACCTACGGCCCCTACTCGATCTGCGAGCCCCAGGATTCATGGGCCGGCCTCGACTCCGACGAACTCAACGTCGTGATGAGCCGGCAGGGCGTGGGGATGGTGACCGCCGACCGACTGCGCGTGGTGCGCCCCGATGCCGCCGACGACGGATCGCTCGTCGATGTCGAGCCCGACGGTGTCGAGATGGGCGAGATCGTGATGCGCGGGAACTGTGTCATGAAGGGCTATTTCGCCGACGACGACTCGACCGCCGAGGCGTTCGCCGGTGGCTGGTTCCATTCCGGGGATCTCGGCGTGATGCACGCCGACGGGTATGTCCAGCTCCTCGACCGGGCGAAGGATGTCGTCATCTCCGGCGGCGAGAACATCTCCACCATCGAGGTCGAGCAGGCCCTCGCCAGTCATCCCGCCGTCGCCGACGTCGTCGTGATCGGAGTCGCCGACGACAAGTGGGGTGAGCGCCCGAAGGCGTTCGTCGTTCTCGCCGAGGGGGTCTCGGTGGAGGCCACCGAGCTGACCGCGCACGTCAAGTCATTGATCGCCTCGTTCAAGGCACCCCGCGACATCGAGTTCACCGACGCCATCCCCCGGACCTCCACCGGCAAGGTCCGCAAGAACGAGCTCCGCGACGCGGAGCGCTCGAAGGGCTGAGCTGGGATGACGACGGTTGCCCAGTGGTACGACCTGCTCAACCCCTGGGACACCTGCGACGACTTCTACCTCGACCTCGTCATGCGCGCGGAACGTGTCGTCGACGTCGGTTGCGGCACGGGCGCACTGCTGCACCGCGCGCGGGAGCGCGGCCACCGCGGGTATCTCACCGGTATCGATCCTGATCCAGGCATGCTCGCCGTCGCACGGCGCCGCAACGACATCGAGTGGCGGCAGAGCGCCGCGAAGGATCTCCCTCACCTCGATGCCGACCTCATCACCATGACCGGTCACGCATTCCAGACCCTCGTGGGGGACGACGACCTGACCACCTCGCTGCGCGCCATCCATACCGCTCTCGGCGCTGATGGTCGCTTCGCGTTCGAGACCCGCAATCCCGCCGTGGAACCGTGGCAGCACTGGGATGGCGAAGTCACGGTGACCGACAGCGTTGGCGATGAGCTCACCGTCGTGCGCGAGGTGAAGACAGTCGAGGCGGGCGTCGTCACGTTCGACGAGACGTACACCTCGTCGCGATGGACGCGCCAGGAGACCGTGCATTCGACGTTGCGATTCCTGACGCCAGAGGAATTGGGCTCCCACCTGTCCGGTGCAGGGCTCGCCGTGGACCAGCAGTTCGGCGACTGGCATCGGGGTCCGATCACACCGACCAGCCCCGAGATCATCACCATCGCACGCCATATCCCGGTCACTTCGTCTGCGCAGTAACACCTTTCCACAGAAGTGACTCTGCCCGAGGTGGCGATTGTCGGCGCGCGCATGTACAGTCGAATATGAGTTCGAGAGACGATTCGGGGGGATCATGGATACCGCGCAGGACGCGACAATGGTTGCGCTGCAGTCGTTCCTGACCTCCCTCGGCGATCTCGACGCCGCGATCACTGAATCCGCGGCCGTTGATCGGATTGCTCTTCTCGAGGCGATCAAGGCGGGATGTGCTGCGGCGCAGGCGGTCGAGACGATGCGGCTCGAGGAGCTCCGTGTCGAGGCCGAGACCGCCGCGGGTGTGCCGAAGAGTCGACAGGGCCGCGGGTTGGCCTCCGAGGTCGCGCTCGCCAGGAAGGCGTCCGGGTCGTCGGGTGGTCGGTATCTCGGGTTCGCGCGGGCGTTGATGCGCGAGATGCCGCACACCCGCGCCGCGTTGGCATCAGGGGCACTGACGGAGTGGCGGGCGACGATCCTGGTGCGCGAGACCGCGCACCTCACCCCACGCGACCGCGGTGAGATCGACCGACGGATCTGCGCCGACACCTCGTCCTTGGAGGGTGTGGGTGATCGCGCGTTGGATGCCGAGGTGAAGCGTCTCGCCTATGAACTCGACCCGCAGGCTGTCGTCGACCGCCACACTCTCGCGAAGTCCGACCGCCGGGTCAGCACCCGGCCCGCACCGGATGGGATGGTGCGGCTGTCGGCGTTGCTGCCCCTCACGTCGGGGATCTCGGTGTACGCCTCGTTGAAGAAACATGCTGATGCGACCGTCGGTGGCGATGACCGCACGCATGCCCAGGTGATGGCGGATGCTCTCGTCGAGCGGGTCACCGGCGCCGCGACCGTGGACGCACTACCGGTGGCGGTGAACCTCGTCCTCTCCGACGAGGTACTCCTCGGAGGCAGCACGGCCGCCGCGCACGTCACCGGGTACGGCCCGATCCCCGCCGACGCCGCGCGAGCGATGGTGAACACCGCGCTCGACGCCGAGACGCGGTCGACGCTGCGAAAGATCTACGCCGCGCCATCGAGTGGCGCACTGGTGGCGATGGAGTCCACAGCACGCCTGTTCCCGACCGGATTGAAGACGTTCTTCGACCTCCGCGACCAGTCATGCCGGATCCCGTACTGCGATGCGCCGATTGCCGAATACGACCACGCCGACCCCCACGCCAACGGTGGCGCCACCTCAGCAGGCAATGGCGGCGGGATGTGTCTGGCCCACAACCGGGCCAAACAGAACCCCGGATGGCAGGTCATCACCCACGACGGCACCGACATCGCCAGACACACCGCCACCATCACCTCACCCACCGGGCACAGCCATGCCTCCAGAGCACCCGCACCACCAGGCCACCACGATCAACCCGTGAGCCGCATCGAACTTCAGCTCCGAACGTTGCTGGACGCCGCCTGATTCGGCAGCTGCCGTCACCTCGGGGTGAAGACGACCGCGCCGTTGTTGCCCGGGTTCGGGTCGAGCGTCGACGAGACGGCGTACTGGAAGAGCTGCCGTCCGAAGATCCCGCAATCGACCTGTAGCTTCTTCGCCGTCTGCCCCGGCGCGATGTCGCCGAGAGACACCGGTCCGGGTCCGAAGACACCCGGCGATGTCAGCACGTAGACGTTCCGAGCGATCGCGGGGCCGCGGTTGGTGACCGCGAGAACGCAGCTGAACGGCTCGCTGCCATTCGTTCCCACCAGGTCCGCAGTGACACCCGACGACGAGCCGGTGTCACCGGGCGCCGCCACGGCCGGTGACGCGACCATGGTCCCCAGCACCGCCGCGGTCACCACGGCCAACCCGACTCTGTTGATCGTTCGCATCTCATACACCTCCGCGTCCAGCGGTACGGGCCTGTACCGCTAGCGAGAAGTGTTACGCATGCGAACAAACAAGACAACCGTTCCGTGGCGGCCGAGGGGCGGCGGTGCGCTAGACGGCGCGACGCTGACGGGCGAATTCGGCGAGGACGACGCCCGCGGCGACCGAGGCGTTGAGGCTCTCGACCGGGCCGGCCATCGGGATCGACAGAATCGAGTCACACGACTCACGGACGAGGCGTGAGAGTCCCTTGCCCTCCGAACCGACGACGATGACCGTGGGGCCGGTGCCGTCGTAGGAGTCGAGTTCGGTGTCGCCGTCGGCGTCGAGACCCACGAGCTGCGCGCCGTCGGCAGCCCAGTCCTTCAGCGTGCGGGTGAGATTCGCGGCCTGTGCGACGGGGAGACGCGCCGCTGCACCGGCACTGGTCCGCCACGCCACCGCGGTCACGCTCGCGCTGCGGCGCTGCGGGATGACCACTCCGTGCCCGCCGAACGCGGCCACCGAGCGGATCACCGCACCGAGGTTGCGAGGGTCGGTGATGTTGTCCAGCGCCACCAGCAGCGGCGGTGTGCCGCTGTCGACCGCGAGTTGCATGAGGTCGGACGGGTGGGTGTAGCGATACGGCGGCACCTGCAGCGCGATGCCCTGATGGAGCCCGTTGGTGCTCATGCGGTCGAGCTCGGAGCGCTGCGCCTCGAGGATCGCGATCCCCTTGTCGCCGGCCATCTTCACGGCTTCCGACACCCGCTCGTCGGGCGTTCCACCGATCATCACGTACAGCGCGGTCGCGGGGACACCGGCACGCAGACACTCCACGACGGGGTTGCGGCCCAACACGTACTCGGGGCCCTCCTCGTCACGCCGCTTCGCCGCCGTCGACCGCCCACGACCGGCACCCGTCGCCGACGCGCTCGCGGCCTTCGCCCGCTTGTGCGCGGCGTGATACGGCCGATCCACCGCCTTCGGGGTCGCGCCACGACCCTCCAGGCCGCGCCGTCGGTTGCCGCCGGAACCGGCGACCTGACCCTTCTTCGTACCGTCCTTGCGAACAGCGCCCTTGCGCTTGGAGTTCCCGGCCATCAGTTGCGCCCCTTCAGGTTCCATTGCGCGCCGTCGGGGGTGTCGGTGACATCGACCCCGGCCTGCGCGAGTCGGTCGCGCACCGCGTCCGCGGTGGCGTAGTCCTTGCTCGCGCGCGCCGTCGCCCGCCGATCGAGCTCCGCGCGGATCAACACGTCGAGGGCCGAGATGGCCTGCGAGTCGTCGTCGGCGGTGTGCCACCGCTCGTCGAGCGGGTCGACCCCGAGGATGCCCATCATCGCGCGCACCGACGACGCGGCCGCCCGCGCGGCGTCGGCGTCACCGGCCTCGAGCGCGGTGTTGCCGGCACGCACGGTCGTGTGCACCACGGCCAGCGCCGCGGGGACCCCGAGATCGTCGTCGAGGGCGGCGGCGAACTCGGCACCCACCTCACCGACCACCACCGGGCCGAACCGCGAATCCACCCGCTGCACAAACGATTCGACACGACGGTACCCGGCCGCCGCCTCGTTCAACGCGCCCTCGGAGTACTCCAGCATCGACCGGTAGTGCGCACTGCCGAGGTAGTAGCGCAGCTCCACCGGTCGTACCCGCTGCAGCATCGCCGGGATGGCGACCACGTTGCCCAGCGACTTGCTCATCTTCTCGCCACCCATGGTGACCCAGCCGTTGTGCAGCCAGTACCGCGCGAAACCGTCACCGGCACCGTGACTCTGGGCGATCTCGTTCTCATGGTGCGGGAAGATGAGATCCATCCCGCCGCAGTGGATGTCGAACTCGCCGCCGAGCAGCGACGTCGCCATCGCCGAACACTCGAGATGCCACCCGGGGCGTCCCGGACCCCACGGCGTGGGCCACGACGGCTCGCCGGGCTTCGCGGCCTTCCACAGGGTGAAGTCGCGGTCGTCGCGCTTACCGGTGCCCGCACTCTCGCCCTGGTGGACGTCGTCGAGACGATGACCCGACAACGCGCCGTACTCGGGAAGGCTGCGGACGTCGAAGTACACGTTGCCGTCGGAGGCGTAGGCATGACCGCGCGCGATGAGGCGCTCCATGTACTCCACCATCTGGGTGATGAAGCCGGTGGCGCGCGGTTCGGCCGACGGCGGCAACACACCGAGCGCGTCGTACGCCGAGGAGAACGCGCGCTCATGGGTCGCCGCCCACTCCCACCACGGGCGGTCGGCGTCGGCGGCCTTGGTCAGGATCTTGTCGTCGATGTCGGTGACGTTGCGGACGAAGCGCACGTCGAGGCCGGAGTGCAGCAACCAACGCCGCAGAATGTCGAACGCGATGCCGCTGCGCACGTGGCCGATGTGGGGGACGCCCTGCACGGTGGCGCCACAGAGGTACACCGATGCCTGTCCGGCGTGCAGCGGCGCGAATTCACGCACGTCACGCGCGGCGGTGTCGTACAGGCGAAGGGTCACGACGTGCGATCCTACTCAGTCGGCGACGAGCAGTAGTGCGGTGGCGACCGCGGCGACACCTTCGCCGCGTCCGGTCAGGCCCAGTCCGTCGGTGGTGGTCGCCGACACCGACACCGGTCCCCCGGCCAGATCCGACAGCAGCCGTTGCGCGGCCTCGCGGCGCGGACCGATCTTGGGGCGGTTGCCGATCACCTGCACCGCGGCGTTGCCGACGGTGAACCCCGCGTCGGACACGAGCCCCCGCACATGGGTGAGCATGGTGGAGCCGTCGACGCCGTCCCACTCGGGGCGACCGGTGCCGAAGACCGCACCGAGGTCACCGAGCCCCGCCGCGGAGAGCAGGGCGTCGCACAGGGCGTGCACCCCGACGTCGCCGTCGGAGTGGCCCTCGCACCCGTCGTCGTCAGGGAAGTGCAGGCCCACCATCCAGCACGGCTTGCCCGGCTGGATCGGGTGGACGTCGGTGCCGATCCCCACACGCATCTACTCAGACTCCTGTCGACTCGAGCAGCATGCGGGCGATCCGCAGATCCCAGGCGGTGGTGATCTTGAAGGCCATCAGGTCACCGGGCACCACGTGCACGGTGTATCCGGCGGCCTCGGCCAGGCCGGCGTCGTCGGTGGCGTCGCCCGCCGCGGCATGGGCGCGGCGCAGTGCCTCGGGACGAAAGCCCTGCGGGGTCTGCACCGCACGCAGCGGCGTGCGGTCGACGGTGGCGACGACGGTCTCGGCGGAACCGGACAGTTGCGGGTCGACGCGCTTGAGGGTGTCGGTGACCGGCACGGCCGGCACCACGACATCCGAACCCGCGGCCACCGCGTCGATCACCCGGGTGAACACCTCGGGCGGGGTGAGCGCGCGGGCGGCGTCGTGGATCAAGACGACATCCGACGCGGTCGGAGCGACCTCGGCGAGGCAGGCACGCACCGAGTCGCTGCGCACCGACCCGCCGACGACCACGTGGACACGCGGCAGCATCGAGCGGGTGGAGTCGAGAAGATGGGCCGGGACGGCCACCACGACCTCGTCGACGCCGGCGGCGAACACACCGTCCACCGAACGTTCGAGGATGGTGCGACCACCGAGGTCGACGAAGGCCTTGGGCATCCCCGCACCCAGCCGGGTACCGGATCCCGCAGCCGGGATCAGCGCGACGGTCGTCACGGGTGGGGGATCCGCGGCCTAGGAGGCGGCTGCGAAGACCTCGTCGAGCAGGAGATCGGCCTTGGCGTGATCGGTGCCCTGCGCGAGCGACAGCTCGTCGACGAGGACACGGCGCGCACGGGTCAGCATGCGCTTCTCGCCCGCGGACAGCCCGCGGTCCTGCTCACGACGCCACAGGTCACGCACGATCTCCGAGACCTTGATGATGTCACCGGAGATGAGCTTCTCCTGGTTCGCCTTGAACCGGCGGGCCCAGTTGGTGGGCTCCTCGGTGTGCGGGGCACGCAACACGTCGAACACCTTGTGCAGACCCTCCGACCCGACGACGTCGCGAACACCGACGTACTCGAGCTTCGTGGACGGGATCTGGACGGTCATGTCACCATCGGCGATCTTCAGGACGACGTACTCGACCTGCTCGCCCTTAATGGTGCGGACGACGATGTCTTCGACCTTCGCGGCACCGTGATGGGGGTATACAACGGTGTCACCGACTTTGAAATTCAATGTCTCAAGCCCCTTTCGATCTGCCCAGTCTAACACGGGGCTGTTCCGCACATCACACAACAGTGCAGGTCAGCGACCTACCAGCGATGATCGCCCGCGAAGTGTCCGTCATCGGCCACCGGCGCCCCCATCCGAGGCGACATCATTTGTCGACCCGAACGCGCCCGAAGCGGTCGCGGCCACTACGCTCCGTAGTGCAAGATCGGCGCGACCCGCCAGGGTCCCAGGCTGAAGAGGAAACCCGGTGTCTGTGCTCACTCCCGCGAAGGTCCCCGCTCGCACCCCCGGTCGCCGTGCGGCGCGCGCCGTGGCGATCGCAGCGCTGGGCGGTGCACTCGCCCTCGGTGTCTCGGCGTGCGGCGCCGGCCAGATCGCGCAGACCAACAACCAGCAGGCCGCGGTCAACGGTTCGGCGGCCACCCTCGGTGACATCGCCCTGCGCGACGTGCACATCGTGTTCCCCGACCAGGGCGTGCAGGCCTTCGCCAACGGCACCCCGCTCGAGGTCGCGTTCCTCATCTCGAACAACAGCCCGTACAAAGACGACAAGCTGGAGTCGATCACGCTGCCCGGCGGCGGGAGCGTCTCGTTCTCCGGCGCCACCGACATCCCGGCCACGAAGTCGCTGCGCGCGGGCCAGCCGTCGCAGCTGCTCGTGGCCGCCGAGTCGTCGGTCACCTCGGCCTCACCGACCAGCCCGTCGGCACCCGATGCCAACGCGGCCGATCCCAGCGAGACCCGCATCACCGTCACCGTGAGCGGCTACGGCAAGCAGATCTCCCCCGGCCTCACCGTGCCGATGGAGTTCACCTTCGCCCAGGCCGGCAAGACCACGGTCCGCGTGCCGATCGACGCGGGCTCCGAGCTGCAGCGTCGCGCCGACCAGTTGCTCAACCCCGAGCCCGCCGAGGGTGCCGAGGGCGGCGAGGGCTGATCCGCTCAGGATTCGTCCCCACCGCTCCTGTCGCACCCCGCCACTAGGGTTCCCCGGGTGGCCAAACCTCGTACGTCCTACCGCTGCCGGTCGTGCGGCCACCAGTCCGCGAAATGGGTCGGGCGGTGTCCCGACTGCGGTGAGTGGGGGTCGATCGACGAGGTCGCGACCGCCTCGAGTTCGGCGCGCGGGTCCACCGCCGTCGCCCCGTCGTCACCGGCGCGCCGGATCACCGAGATCGACCCGACCGCGGCCGCGGCCTTCCCCACCGGCATCGGTGAACTCGACCGTGTCCTCGGCGCCGGTGTCGTGCCGGGATCGGTGGTGTTGCTCGCAGGCGAACCCGGCGTCGGGAAGTCGACGCTGCTGCTCGAGGCCGTGAAGCGCTGGGCCGAGCAGGGCAAGCGATCGCTCTACGTGACCGGCGAGGAGTCCGCCGCGCAGGTGCGGCTGCGCGCCGAACGCACCGGCGCCGTCCATCCCGAGGTGTTCCTCGCCGCCGAGTCCGACCTCGACACCGTGCTCGGCCACGCCGAACAGGTCTCCCCCACCCTGATGATCGTCGACTCGGTGCAGACGATGGTCGCCTCGGGTTCCGACGGCGTGAACGGCGGTGTCACGCAGATCCGTTCGGTCACCACGGCACTCACGTCCCTGGCCAAGAACACCGGCATCGCGATCGTGCTCGTCGGTCACGTCACCAAGGACGGCGCGGTCGCCGGCCCGCGATCGCTGGAGCACCTCGTCGACGTGGTGCTCGCCTTCGAGGGCGACAAACACTCGTCGCTGCGCATGGTGCGTGGCATCAAGAACCGGTTCGGCGCATCCGACGAGGTGGGGTGTTTCGAGCAGCGCGGCGACGGCATCCACGAGGTGCCGGACCCGTCCGGACTGTTCCTGCACCACCGCGACTCCGACGTGCCGGGCACCGCGATCACCGTGGCCATGGACGGCAAGCGGCCCATGGTCGGCGAGGTGCAGGCGTTGGTCGCGCCGACACAGAACGGGTCACCACGGCGTGCCGTGAGCGGCCTCGACTCGCAGCGCGTCGCGATGATCCTCGCAGTCCTCGAGGGACGGATCGCGGTGAAGGTGTCCGACGTGGAGGTCTACGTCGCGACGGTCGGCGGCATGAAGTTGACCGAACCCGCGGCCGATCTCGCGGTGGCGCTCGCCGTCGGGTCCATCGTCCGGAAGAAGGCCCTACCCCGGTCGACGGTCGCGATCGGCGAGGTCGGTCTCGCCGGCGAGGTCCGACGCGTCGCCGGCGTGGGACGGCGGGTGGCCGAGGCCAAACGGCTGGGTTTCCGACACGCGATCGTCCCCGCGGGATCACCCGACCTGCCCAAGGGCATCAAGATCACCGAGGTCGCCGACCTCCACGAGGCCGTGCGCGCGGCGCTCGTGACCAGCGTCGACAGCTACACCTTCTAGCCCTCCTTCTGACCCAGGTCCCTCGTCGGACCGAAGTGGGCCTGCGGGTCGACGATCACGAACAACCCGTGCGCACCGGCGACGGGTTCCCCGGTGGGTCCGTCGGCGTCGAGCACCGTCGCGGTCGCCTCGGCGTAGACCTGGCGTCGTCGGGTGCCGAGTACGCGGGCGTCGACGCGCAGTCGGGTACCGATGGGGATGGGGCGCGCGTAGTCGACATCGAGGACCACGGTCACCGCGGTGAGGCCCATGAGCATGAGACACAGGCCCATCGCCTCGTCGAACACGGTGGCCAGGATGCCGCCGTGGATCACGCCGGGACCACCCTCGAACCGAGGTTCCACCAGCACCTCGCCGCTGGCGGTGACCCCCTCGCCTGCGGTCATCGACACGTGCAGGCCGTGCGGCGAGCGCGGTCCGCAGCCGTGGCACATCGGATTGTGCGGGGGGATGGTGTCGCCGGGGGCGACGACGCCGTCGCCGCGGAGGGCCTCGTCCAGATCGTCGGGCACGACGAAGGTTGTTCTCACTCGCAGTTAATCTAGTGCACGGCACACACCGGAAACGAAAGGCTGTCGCGATGGCGGACACGGCGCACGGCGATCTCCTGCGCGCCACGATCGGCCGGGTGGCACCCGGGACCGGTCTGCGCGACGGGCTCGAACGCATCCTGCGCGGACGCACCGGCGCGCTGATCGTGCTGGGGTACGACGAACTCGTCGAACGCATCTGCGACGGCGGTTTCGCCCTCGACGTCGAGTTCGCCCCCACCCGGTTGCGCGAACTGTCGAAAATGGATGGGGCGGTGGTGCTCTCGACCGACGGCACCCGGATCCTGCGCGCCAACGTGCAATTGGTGCCCGATCCGTCGATCCCCACCGAGGAGTCGGGCACCCGGCATCGCGCCGCCGAACGCACCGCGATCCAGACCGGTCACCCGGTGATCTCGGTGAGCGCGTCGATGTCGATCGTGAGCGCCTACGTGGGCGGCATCCGACACGTGGTGGAGGGTTCCGACCCGATCCTGTCGCGCGCCAACCTCGCGGTGGCGACGTTGCAGCGCTACAAGACCCGACTCGACGAGGTGTCGGCGGCGTTGTCGCGCGCCGAGATCGAGGACTATGTGTCGCTGCGTGAGGCGATGACCGCCGTACAGCGTATGGAGATGGTGCGTCGGGTCTCGGTGGAGATCGAGCAGTACGTGCTCGAACTCGGCGCCAACGGTCGCCAGTTGTCGCTGCAGCTCGAAGAGCTCGTCGGCGACAACGACTCGATGCGCGAACTCGTGGTGCGCGACTACTATTCGAGCCCCGAGCCCGCGACCATCGAGGAGGTGCGTCAGGCGCTCGAGGCGATCGAGGCCCTCGACGACACCGATCTGCTGGACTCCACGTTGCTCGCCGGCGCCTTCGGCTACCCGACCACCCTCGACGCGCAGGACACCACGATGAGTCCACGCGGCTATCGGCTGCTGGCACGCATCTCGGGGCTGCAGTTCGCCCACCTCGACCGCCTTGTGCGCAGCTACGGGACGCTGCAGTCGTTGCTCGCGACGAGCGCGTCGGATCTGCAGGCCATCGACGGCATCGGCGAGATCTGGGCCCGACACATCCGAGAGGGGCTTTCGCGCCTCGCCGAGACCACCATCGAGCGGTTCGACTAGAACCCGGTCCGCACGATCCCGAGGCGCTACTGGCGGGGCGGGTCGGTGAAGTTGAACGTGATGGGGGCGCTCTGCTTCTCCCCCAGCGACCCGATCGCCTGGTACGGCCCGGCCACGGCCACCCGACGCGGGGTCTTGCAGCCCGGGGTGCTGGTGGTGCCCGACCACACGATGGTGTCCTTGAACTGCTGTGCGGGCTTGAGCAACTGGTTGTTGATCGTGTTGATGGGCGAGCAGTCGGTCGCCGACCAGATGTAGCGGGTGCCGTCGAGACTGCGGACGGTCACGTTCTGCATGTCCTTGCCCACGTCACGGGTGCACTCGGCGAGCCCGGCGTTGGTGATGACGATCGTGAAGACCGGCTTGTCGCCGACGGTGTAGGTCGGCTTGTCGGTGTAGAGGACCGCGGAGATGTTCTGGTCGGGGCACAGGCCGCTCGCGGGAACCGCCGTCGGTGCAGCCGATGACGAGGACGCCGTGCCGGGCACCGCACCAGAGGCGACCGAACCCGACGCCTGGGTCTGTCCGGGGACACCGTTGCCGCCCGATCCGGAACCACCGGAGCCGCCCGACCCGCCGGCGATGCTCTCCGAGGCGTCGGCGCTCGAGGGCGCCGAGGTCAGCGACGGGCTGGACGACACGCTCGCGCTGGTGTTCGTGGGGGATTCGTCGGAACCGCCGGAGGCCCAGATGATCAGGCCGATCACGACGATCAGCGCGAGGACCACCACACCGACCGCGAGCGCGCGCCGACGCCAGTAGATCTCGGGTGGCAGCGGGCCCTGCGGTTCCAACACACTCCAACGCTAACGGGCGGCGGCGCCGGAGTGACCGACCCGCTGCGGCGTGTCGGTCACTCCGGGTCGCGTCACACCTTGGCCAGGGCGTGATCGCTGTCGGGCTGGTCGTCGATCTCGCCCACCGATTCGCGCAGATGGGCCTTGCCCTCGGCGAGGCTGTAGGTGAGGCCGACGATCGCGAGGTCACCGGCCTCGACGGCGTCGGCGATGATCTGGCTGCGCTCGGTGAGGAGCTTGGTCGTCTCCTGCACGTGACGCGCCTCGAACTCGTCGACACGCGTGAGGCCCTCACTGCGGCCGGCCAGGATGCTGGGCGTGACCTTCTCGACGACGTCGCGGATGTACCCGCCGGGGATCTGCGCCTCGTCGACGGCCTTGATGGTGGCACCGACCGCGCCGCAGCTGTCGTGGCCGAGCACGGCGATCAGCGACACCTTGAGCACCGCGACGGCGAACTCGATCGACCCGAGGACGGCGGAATCGATGGCCTGTCCGGCGGTACGGACGACGAAGAGATCGCCGAGACCCTGATCGAACACGATCTCGGCGGCGACGCGGGAGTCCGAACAACCGAACAACACGGCCTTCGGCGTCTGCCCGCCGGTGAGTCGGGTCCGGTCATCGATACCCTGACTGGGATGTTTGGGTTCACCACCGACAAATCGGTCATTGCCTTCGCGCATCTCGCGCCACGCCTGTGCAGGAGTCATGGTTGTCATGCCTGACATTGTGCCGAATTCGGACGTGACGCGCCGCCTGCTGTCGTGGTTCGACGACCACGAGCGCGATTTGCCCTGGCGCGCAGAGGGAGTCACTCCCTGGCAGATCCTGATGAGCGAGATCATGCTGCAGCAGACACCCGTCGCGCGCGTCACACCGATCTGGCTCGAGTGGGTCGCGCGGTGGCCGGTGCCGTCGGCGATGGCCGCCTCCGGTGTCGGCGAGGTGGTGCGCGCCTGGGGCAAACTCGGCTACCCGCGGCGGGCGATGCGCCTGCACGCCTGTGCGACGGTGCTCGCCGAGCGTCACGGCGACGTGGTCCCCTCCGACGTGACGACGCTGCTCACCCTGCCGGGTATCGGCGACTACACCGCGCGCGCGATCGCATGTTTCGCGTTCGGCCAGTCGGTACCGGTGGTCGACATCAACGTCCGTCGTGTCATCGCCCGCGCCCTGCACGGCCGCGACGCCGGCAACCCGACCCGGTCGGACATGAACGATGCGGCCGCCCTGCTCCCCCGCGATCCCACGCTGGCGCCGCGCTTCTCGGCGGCGCTGATGGAGCTCGGCGCACTCGTGTGCACCGCCCGCAACCCGAAATGCGGGAGTTGCCCGCTGCCACACTGCCTCTGGGTGGAACTCGGGCGACCCGCGCTCGACACCCCGCGCAAGGTCCAGAAGTTCGCCGGCACCGACCGTCAGGTCCGCGGCCTCATCCTCGACCAGCTCCGCGCCGCCGACGGCCCGGTCGGGCGCGACCGCATCGACGCGGTGTGGCTCAGCGACATCGGGCAGCGCGAACGAGCGCTGGACTCGCTGCTCGCCGACGGCCTGATGGAGACCACCTCCGACGGCCGCTTCTGCCTCGCAGGCGAAGCCGACTGACGCCACCCCACCGGATCGGGTTGCTCAGTCGAACATCGCCGAGAGAAACGCCTCGACCGCGCCGCGGTACATCCCCGGCCGGTCGTCGTGGGCGAGGTGCCCGGCGCTCGGGATGAGCAGATGCTGTGCGCGCGGGTTGATCTCGGCCATGGCCGCCATCTGGCCCGGTGGGGTGACACCATGTTCGGCCTCGATCAGCAGCGCCGGCGCATCGACTCCTCGCCACTGCGACCAGAACTCACGACCGCCCCACTCCTGCGCGACGGCGGCGAAGATCTCGATGTCGCCGTGCAGCCGGCCGTCGTCGAAGGCCTCGTAGAAGTACCGACCGGCGACCGGGCCGAACATCTCGTCGGCCGCCGCCTGCGAGGCGAACCGCTGCGGCCACGACGCGAACCACGGCGTCCAGTCCGCGGTCGTCCGGCCACGGAAATCCGGTGCCATGTCCTCGATCACGAGCGCCGACACGAGTTCGGGGTACTCCGCGGCGGTGCACCACGCGTGCAGGCCGCCCATCGAGTGGCCGATCAGCACCGCCGGACCGCGGTCGATCCAGACGAGCGTCTCGGCGACGTCGGCGACGAACCGCTCAGTGGCGATCTCGTCGCCGGCCACGGCGTCGATGTCGAACCCGGCGTCGGCACCTGTGTGGAACGCCGCGTCGACGGTGAACACGCGGCCGTGCCGACGTAACCACGGGATCTGGCGTCGCCAGGTGCGGCCGCGCCCCATCAGTCCGTGCAGGAGAAGGATCGTGGGGGCATCCGCCCCGAGTTCGGAGCCGTGATCTCGCAGGCCCGTCTCCGCCCACCGCTCGTCGGCTGTCACGCCCGATACGATAGCGAGCATGGCCGTGGTGAAGATCAATGCGATATCGGTGCCCGAGGGTGCCGGACCCGAGCTCGAGAAGCGGTTCGCGAACCGCGCGCACACCGTCGACGGGACGCCGGGCTTCCTCGGTTTCCAGCTGCTGCGCCCGGTGAAGGGCGAGGACCGCTACTTCGTGGTGACCCAGTGGGAGTCCGACGAGGCGTTCGAGGCGTGGTCGGGTGGACCCGCCCGCGCGGCCCACGCCGGCGAGCGCGCGAACCCGGTGTCGAGTGGCGCCGACCTGCTCGAATTCGAGGTCGTGCTCGACGCCAAGCCGAGCTGACCCGTCACGATCGGCGGCCGGCCCGCATTCGTCCGGCGACGCCGACCGATGCCGCTGCACTGGCCGAGATGCATGTCACCACGTGGCGTGAGACGTACACGGGCCTCGTCGCCGCAGACACCGTCGCGACCTTCGATGTGGCCGAACGCGAAGCGTTGTGGACGCAGGCTCTCGACACCGCCCCCACCCCCGGTGTGACCACACAGGTCGCCGAGATCGACGGCGAGATCGTCGGATTCGCCACCACCGGCCCCCCGCGCGCCGAACGCGTACGCGACATCGAGGTCCGCGGCTTCTACACGCTGGCGAGGACGCACGGGACCGGCCTCGCGAGGACTCTGCTCGCCGCAGCCCTCGGCGACCGACCGGCACAGCTGTGGGTCCTCACCGCCAACGCGCGTGCCATCGCGTTCTACCGCAAGAACGGTTTCACCGAGGACGGGACGACCGGGATCTTCGAACGGTGGAACGCCGCCGAGATCCGCATGATCCGCTGAGTCGAGCGTCTCCGGACGACAACCGGCCCGCGACGACCATGGCCGACCCCCGCCACACGGGTCTACCGTTGAGGCATGGCAGTGTCACCCGGTTCGCCGACGCCGATGTTCCCCCTCGGCATGGCGCTGCTGCCTGGTGAGATCCTGCCGTTGCAGATCTTCGAACCGCGATACCGCGAGATGCTCGCCGAGTGCCTTCGCGCCGACGACCCCTCGTTCGGGGTGGTGCTGATCGAACGCGGTCGCGAACTCGGCGGCGGCGACGAACGCCACCTGGTGGCGACCGACGCGAACATCGTCGAACACCACATCAAGGACGACGGCCGCGCCCTGCTCCGCTGCGTGGGCACCGACCGCATCCGCGTCCGCGAATGGCTCCCCGACGATCCGTACCCGAGGGCGATCGTCGAGGACTTCCCCGACGAGCCGATCACGACCGTCGGCGACTCGGCCAGCCTGGAGGCGCAGTACACCGAGGTCGCGGCGAACATCCGGGCGTTGTTCGAACTGGTCCGCACGGCGGGCCGCTCCGATGCCACGTTCGACGACACCGTCTACGGCGATGTCGACCGGTCGTTCGGATGGGCGGGCCAACTCCCCCTCGGACAGGCCGATCGGTACGCGATCCTCGCCGCGCCCTCGCCGCTCGAGCGGATCGCGGTGCTCGGCGAGGCGGTCGAGTCGGTGACCGCCGCCATCCAGTTCCAGTTGATGGACTGAGCCATTCGATGGACTGAGCGGGTCCGTAAAACTGGAACGTGTTCTAGTATCGGTGTGAGCAGGACCACCCTCGACCGCACTGGAGCATCCCGCAATGACCGACACCGTCGCGACCGCCCCGTCTGATTCCCTCGCCCGCACCGCGCATGACCACGACACCCTCTACATCGGGGGCACCTGGACCGCGCCGCACTCGACGGCGACGCTCGACGTGTACTCCCCCGCGACCGGCGAGAGGGTGGGTCGTGCCCCCGACGGCGACGCCGTCGACATCGACGCCGCGGTCACCGCGGCCCGACGCGCCTTCTCCTCGGGCGTGTGGAGTCGCCGTTCGCCCGCCGAGCGCGCCGACGTGCTCGACCGCGTCGCGGACCTCATCGACGAACGTGGCGAGGAGATCCAGGCACTCGTCTCCGCTGAGATGGGTGCGATGCCGTCCGACGTCGGCATGCTGCAGCAGCTCCCAGGCACCGGCGTGCTGCGCGCCTACGCCGCGGCCGCCCGCGAATACCCGTGGGTGGAGCACCGCACCGGCCTGTTCGGGACCACACGTATCGAACGCGAGGGCGTCGGTGTCGTCGGCGCGATCACCGCGTGGAACGTGCCGCTGTTCCTGATGTGCAACAAGCTCGGACCCGCACTCGCCGCGGGCTGCTCGGTGGTCCTCAAACCCGCACCCGAGACACCGATCTCGGCTCTCTACCTCATCGAGATCTTCGCCGAGGCCGGCGTACCCGAGGGCGTGCTCTCGGTGGTCACCGGCGGCGTCGAGACCGGCAAGGCACTCGTCGAGCACGCGGGGGTCGACAAGATCACCTTCACCGGATCCACCGCGGCCGGCCGCGTGATCGGGTCGCGGTGCGGCGCACTGCTCAAGCGCTGCCAACTCGAGCTCGGCGGCAAGTCCGCCGCCATCGTGCTCGACGACGTGAAGGTCGACGAGATCGCTCCGATGCTCGCCTTCTACGGACTGTTCAACACCGGACAGGCATGCGTCGCCCAGACGCGCATCCTGGTGCCGCGCTCACGACACGACGAGATCGTCGACGCCATCGTCGCCGCGGCCGCCGCGATGACCCCGGGCAAGCCGGGCGACCCCGAGGCGCGGCTGGGCCCGATCATCACCTCCAAGCAGCGCGACAAGATCGAGGGCTACATCCGGAGCGGCACCGAGCAGGGCGCCACCCTCGCCCTCGACGGCGGCCGACCCGCCGGGCTCGAATCGGGCTACTTCCTCGCACCCACGGTGTTCACCGACGTCACCAACGACATGACCATCGCGCGCGAGGAGATCTTCGGCCCGGTGCTGTCGATCATCGACTACGACACCGTCGACGAGGCCGTCGACATCGCCAACGACTCCGAATACGGCCTCGCGGGAGCGATCTGGACCGCCGACGTGGAACGCGGCATCGAACTCGCCGGCCGCATCCGCACGGGCACCCTCGGCATCAACTGGTACGCGATCGATCCGGCGTCGCCGTTCGGTGGCTACAAGAACTCCGGCATCGGCCGGGAGAACGGCCGGGAGGGACTCGAGTCGTACCTCGAGCACAAGTCGATCATCCTGCCGATGGGCTACACCCCGGAGAGCTGAACCGCTTCGCTGCGCTACCGTCGCAGGCGACCTTTAGATCCGGCGACGAAACGGAAATACCTGTGCGGCGAAGTGTGACGATCTCGAGTTCGGTTCTCGCAGCGTGTGTGGCGATGGGCGTCCTCGCCGGGTGTGGCGACGACTCCTCGGATCCGGCGTCGGCATCGACCAGCGCGGCCACCTCCACCACCGAGGCCGCCGACGGCGGCGCCCAGGCGACGACCCCGGCCGCGGCACCCCGCGGCGGCACCCCCGGGTCGGCGGGTATCCCGGCCATCACCGAGAACGCGACCGACACCTCGAAGGAGGCTAAGATCGCGGCAGGTACCGGGACCCCCTCGGCTGATCTGCTGATCGCCGACCTCGTGCCCGGCAACGGCCGGGTGGCGGCCTCCGGCGACACCGTCAACGTGCGCTACACCGGCGCCCTCTACTCGAACGGCGAGGTGTTCGACGCCTCGTGGAAGAGCGGCGACGCACCCGTCGAGTTCCCGCTGAGCGGTGTGGTCCCCGGCTTCGCCCAGGGCATCGAGGGCATGAAGATCGGCGGCCGCCGCGAGATCGTGATCCCGCCCGCGCTGGGCTACGGCGCCTCGGACTCCGGCCCCATCCCCGGCGGCTCGACGCTGGTGTTCGTGGTCGACCTGGTCGGCATCAGCTGACCGGCGCAGTCACCGCGCCCTAGGGAGCAGGTGCGGGAGCGCTGCTCCCGGGCGCCGGGCTCGGTGTCGTCGACGAGGCCGGCGGCGGGCCGAGGTGCAACTTGTCGCGCAGCGAGTCATCGGTGATGACGGCGATGTCGTCGATCAACCAGCGCTCCCCGGACTTGCGCATCGAGTACTGCACCCGGCTGGGCTCGACTCGCACGAGCTGAGTGTCGCCGCGCACCACCGACTGGTTCATGAAGATCAGCACCACGGCGCGGTCGGCGTCCGCGGACACCACCCCGGCCTGCTGGATCGAGACCGTCGAGTTCACCTTCTGCTTCTTCACCTGCGCGGAGAGATCGCTGCCGGCCATGATCTGGTCGTAGGTGGTGCGCGCGTTGCCGACCAGAGCGCTCTTCGCGGCCGCGACATTGGCGTCCACATCAGCCGGCGTGAACCCGAACATGACCGTCGCGTAACGCTTCCCGGCATCGAGCGCCGAGGTGCGGGCATCCCGGTCGTCGACGGCCGACGACCACCGAAGACCCAGCACCGTCGTGGCGGCTGCAGCGGCGATGATCGCCACCACCATCATCCCGGTCACGATCTTCGCCCGCGTCGACCGCAGCACTGCAGGCGCCATCACGTCACCCATTCGATGTCGGTCAGCTTCATCGCGCCGTTGATCTTGGTGACGACCACCTTCCAGCGGAACGTCTGCACCACCGTGTCGTCGCCGGTGACCGGCGGTACCGCCGCGGACCCCTGGGCCGGGGGCGGGTTCTTCATGGTCCAGCCCGAGACGATCAGCACGGTCGCCGAGTCGGCGTCACTGTCGACCACCGCGTCGGAGAGGATCGTGCCCTTCGTGCTCACGCCCTGGGTCTTGATGAGGTCGGTCGTCTGTTGCATGGTGTCCTGCAGCTGCTGGAGCGCCTTGCCACTGGTGTCGTTCTCAAACGTGTCGGTGGCGGTGTCGATCGTGGAGGGGCTCAACGAGGTCAGGTTGACGATCATCTGCCGCGCGAACGCCGAATACTGCGCCCGCTGCGCCGACGCGTCGTCGATGGACGAGGTGTTCACCGCGAACAGCGTCGAGGCGACGACCAACGCGATGAGGACGATCGCGCCGACGCCACCCGCGAGGAGCAGTCCGAGTCGAGACCGGTCGATCCTGCTGCGGGTCGTCGCCACCGCCGACCGACGCTGCCGATAACCGAGCGCGGCGCCCGACCGATCCGGCGACCCTCCCGATGCCGAGCCCGATGCCACAGCCGGGGCGGCCGGCGACGACTTGCGCAGATTGCCGACGGGCGAGCTCTTACGCGGCGCGGTCGCCGACGTCGTACGCGCCGCCGGAGCGGTGATCGTCGATCCGGGCGCACCGCCGACGGGTGGACCCGCGGGCCTACGCACGCGCCGTCGGGTTCGGGGATGCTCTGCGTCGTGACTCATCGCTGCACGGTCCCGGTGATGAGGCTCTGCAATGTGGCGCTTCCTCCCTGCGACGATGTCCCCGCGCCGAGTCCACCGACGGTGTAGGTCTTCCCGTCGGGACCGATCGCGGAACCCGACCCCGGATCGTACGCCGCGCCGTAGACCGCGGGAGCGCCGTCGAACGACGACGGCGTCGCCGGCGTGAGCTGCCCGTTCGGCAGCCCGGTGACGCCGGGGATGCCCTTGGGGAACGGGACGTTCTCTGCGAGCGGCTTGTAGCCCTCCCGGCACTCCTCCGGGGTCGACGCCCGGCGCCCGGGGAACTCCACGCACGGGAAGTTGCGACTGCCACGCACCGCGAGGTTCGAGTCCTGCGGCACCCGACACAGCAGGCCGGGCGGCAGATCGCGCGAGGTCATCGTCGACGCCGGGCGACGATCCTCGGCGGGCAGGAAGCCGACCGTGCACACGCCGGGGTCCTGGAAGCCCAGCGCGAAATCGACGTTCGCCCCCTTACGGGAGTCCTCGGTGTTGATCGCGGTGATCAGCGCCTGGATCAACCGCGGGTAGAGCACGAGCACCTGCTGCAGGTTCGGCAGGTACACCGCGAGCGTGCGGCCAGCGGTCGCCAGGTTGTCGAACAGCAGCGGCAGGCTCTGGTCCATCGAGGCGAAAAGCTGCTGTGCCTGATCGGTGACGCCGGGGCCCTTCGCGAGGATGTCGCGCAGTTGCGGGTCGTTCGCCCGCAACTGATCGGTGAACGCGGCGACGTTCGACGTCCACTGACGGATCGCACCGACGGTGGCCGTCTGCGTCTCCAACAGCGGCGCGGCCTGTTCGACGAGTTTCGCGGTCTGCTCGGAGTTCTTGTTGGCCTCGTCGGCGAACAGCGACAGCGAGTCGAGCAGACGCTGCAGGTCCTCGCCGGAACCGTTGAAGGCGTCGAACGACTCGTCGAGCACCCGTCGCAGCTTGGTGCTCTGCACCTTGGCCAGCAACGCGTTCGAACGATCGAGCAGCGTCGACACCTCGGTCGGCACCTGGCCGTCGCGGACCACCGACCCATCGACGAGGTTGCGCGAATCCCCGGACGCCGCATCACCGTTCGGCATGAACTGCACGAACTGCTCACCGACCGCCGACACGCTCTGCACCGAGGCGGTCGACGACGCGGGGATCTTGCGGTCGCTGTCGATCGACAGATCGGCGCGCACCCCGGTGGAGGTCAGCGTCACCGACGACACCTTGCCGACGGTGACGCCGCGATAGGTGACGTTGGCGTTGGGGTAGATCCCGCCGGTGCTCGGGAGTTCGACGGCGACCGCGTAACGGCCCACCCCGAACATGGCAGGTACCTGGATGTAGAAGAACCCGACGACGACGAGCGAGATCACCGTGATGATCGAGAAGATGATCAGCTGTGCGCGGACGAACCGTGAGATCGTCATCGGCCCTTCACCTCCGGGGCCGCGGTGACCTCAGGCGCATCGGGGCGCAGCGGTGCGGTGAAAGGGTCGGCGCCGCGCTTGGCCGCGCCGGCGGGCGTACCGAGCACCGCCTCGGGTCCGTAGACCGCCGACGGTGCCGCCGCCCCGATGCTCGCGAACGCGCCGCGTGAGAGACGACCGTTGGTGAGGTCGAGGTTGATGACCGCGTTGACGTAGTCGCCCTTGACGATCTTGGGGATCACCGACTCGGCGAACGGGAAGGTGACGAGGATGTTCAACGACTGCGTCAAGGATTTCCCGCTGGCCTGGAGTTGATCGAGCACCGGTACGAGGTTCTTCACGATCGTGGTCAGGTCGTCACCGTTGGCCTTGAGGATGTCGTCGGTGTTGCGGCTCAGACGCCCGACCGAGGCCAGGGTGTCGGTCAGGTGGACCCGCTGGTCGACGAGCACCTTGAGGATCCGTGGACCGTCGGCCAGAGCCCGGTCGATGGTGTCGCTCTGGGCGTTGAAGTTACTGCTGAGTCGATCGAGTCCCTCCACCGCGCGGATGATGTTGCCGCGCTGGCGATCGAGGTCGGTCACCAGGGTGGTCAACCGCGGGATGAGTTCGCGGATGGTGTCCTGACGGCCGGCGAGCGTCGCGTTGAGTTCGTGGATCACGTCGCCGATCTGGGAGAGCCCGCCCCCGTTGAGCACCACCGACAGCGAGCTGAGCACCTGCTCGACCGTCGGATAGGTGCACTGCGCGACCTGCTGCGCCGAGGTGATGTCGGCGACCGGCTTCGCAGTGGTCGGTGCGGCGATGTTGTCCTGGGTCGGGCACTGCGAGGTGGGGATCTCCTGGCCGTCGCGCATGAATCCCTGGGTCGGCGAATCCGGCTGCACCACCTGCAGATTCAGTGAGCCGAGGACGCTGGTGATCCCGACCATGACGTGTGACCCGACCGGGATCCGTGTGCCCTTGTTCAGCCGCAGGGTCACCAGCGCCTTCCAGTCGCGGACCTTGATGGTGCCGACGCTGCCCACGGTGGCGTCGTTCATCAGCACGGGCGCGTTCTGGACGAGGTTGGCGGCGTTGGGTATCAACGCGGTCACGCGGAACGATCCGTCGCCGGTGCCCTGGGCCCCCGGGACCGGCAACGAGTTCAACCCCTGGAACGAGCATGCCGACGTCGCGAGAACGGCGGCACACGACACCGCCACCGCACCACGCCGCACCACCGACGCGCGCCGCATCATCCCTGGCCCCCGAACGGGACCAGCAGGTTCGCCAACCCCACGTTGCCGCCATAGGAACGACGCGTGGCGGCGTCCTGCGCGACGATGCCCTGCTGTGCACGGGCCTTCACGCTCTGATTCTGGTACTGGATCTGGTTCGGGCGGGCGTTGATCCCGCTGACCGGATTGATCAGCGCGGGAGGATAGTTGATGGAGATCGACGACAGGATCGGCCCGAGCACGTCGACACATTTCGCCACGTCGGCCTGCGAGGTGCCGGGGCGGTCGTTACCGGCCAACGTGCCGCACAGCAGGTCGACGAGGTTGCCGAACTGACCGAGACCGAAGACGCCGGACAGCGAACCGGTGAGCGGGTTGTAGATGTTGTAGAAGTTCGACAGCTGCGTGGGAGCCGAGTGCAGCAGCCCTCGGATCTGTTCGTCCTTCTTCGCGAGGACCGATGTGGCGTCCGACAGCCGACCCACCGACTCGCTCAGTTTCTGCCCGTTGGTGTCGATGAAGGATTTGAGGTCGGTCAGTGCGGACCCGAGATTGGTGAGTGCGCCGTCGAGGTTGGCGGTGTTGTCGGCGAGAACCTGACTCACCGAGGCGATCCGGCCGTTGAACTGCACCAGGTCCTCGTGGCTCTTCGACAGCGCGTCGGTGAGGGTCTGCAGGTTGCGGATGCTGGCGAAGAGGTCTCCGCGGCTGTTCGCCAGCGTCGAGGCGAGATCGGACAGCTGGGCCACCGATCCCCGGATGGCGGTGCCGTTGCCCTCGAGGTTGGCGTCGGCGGTGTTCACCAGCCGCGCCACCGAACCCTCGTCGGCGCCCTTGGGGCCGACGGCGGTGGTGAGCTGGGTGAGTTCACGTTTGATGTCGTCCCACTCGATGGGCACGGCGGTCCGG
Source organism: Williamsia sp. M5A3_1d (assembly GCF_053345315.1). NCBI lineage: Bacteria > Bacillati > Actinomycetota > Actinomycetes > Mycobacteriales > Nocardiaceae > Williamsia > Williamsia sp. M5A3_1d. Next base: position 1,148,214 of record NZ_JBKEZX010000001.1, on the reverse strand, counting down.
TTCATCGGGATGTCGGAACCCGAGGCGAGTTGCGGGCCGCCCGCGTAGACCGGCGAGAGCTGGATGAACCGGCCCGACACCAGGCTCTGCGCCACGATGACCGCCGAGGCGGTGCGCGGGACGTCGACGTCGCGGTCGACGTCGAAGCGCACCTTCACATCTCCCGACCGCGGGGTCACGGAGCTGACGGTGCCGACGTCGACCCCGAGCACCTTGATGGGATCGCCGGGGTAGAGGTTGTTCACCTCGGTGAAGTACGCGGTGTAGCTCTTGTAGAACGCCTTCTGGTAGCCGATGTACCCGGCGAGGCCGAGGACGACGATGAGCAGCAGCGCGATGGCGATCTGCCAGAGTCGGCGACCGGGGAGGAACCTGGTCATGACGGACCTCCGTCGCGGGGCGAGCCGACCTCGGGGACCGACCGGTCGGGATCGCTCTCCTGATCGGGCCGCAGGAACAGCTTCGGCGGGAACAGTCCTGTGTAGCCCAGCGCCTTGGCGGCCTCGGGGTACTTCTGCTGCAACAGGTTCAGGAACAGCGAGGTGTAGTCGCCGAAGCTGGGCACGCCGACGAGCGACGAGAAGTACGGGCCGCTGGAGACGGCCTCGCCGAGGACGTTGGCGTAGGGACCCAGCCGGTCGAGGGTCTGGCTGAGGTTGTCGCGGTTGTCGGTGAGGATCTTCGTCACGCCGTCGAGCTTGGTGAGCACGGGCGTCAACTGCGCGTTGTTGTCGGCGATGAAGCCGCTCACCTCCGCGGTGACGTCCTTGATGCCCTGCAGCAGTTGGCCGATCGCGAACCGCCGGGTCTGCAGCTCCCCGAGCAACGCGTTCGCGTCGACGAGCAGTTCGTTGATCTGACCGCTGCGCTTGGCCACGACACCGGTCACACTGTCTGCGCGCGAGAGCAGTTGGCGCAGCGCGTCGTCGCGGTCGTTGATGGACTTCGACAGCCGCGCGACGCCGTCGACCGCGCCGCGCACCTCTCCGGGGGTGTCGGCGAACGTCGCCGACAGGGTGTTCAACGCGTCGTTGAGCTGTCCGGGATCGGTCTGCTCCAGAGTGGTGGTGGTGTCGTCGAGGGCGTCGGTGAGCGAGTACGGCGCCACGGTGTTGCGGTTGGGGATCTCGCCACCGGGCTCGAGGCGGCCCGACCCGCGCGGGGTGATGGTGAGATTGCGGCGTCCCAGCACGGTCTCGGTCTTGATCGAGGCCTGGCTGTCGAGTCCGACCGCGACGGTGTCGCTCATGCTGAAGCTGACCTTCGCCTTGGTGCCGTCGCGGGTGGGGGCGAGACCGATACCCGAGACGGTGCCCACGTCGACACCCGAGACCACCACCACGTCACCGGTCTTCAGGCCGCCGGCGTCGTCGAAGTAGGTGGTGTAGACGCTGCCCGTCGACAGGTAGGGCAGCTTGTCGACCTGGAGGGCGACGATCACCACCAGGGCGGTGACGACCACACCGATGATGCCGATGCGGGCGCGCGAACGCGGGGTGTCGAACTTGCTGACGGTGGTCATCGTGGGGTCGCACACCTCCCGCTCGGGTTCACGTTGCCACCGGTGTTGTCGAGCGACCGGTACACGATCTCCTTGTGGTCGGGGCCGGTGAAGAAGATGTCGACGCGGCACAACCAGATCTGCAGCCACGCACCGTAACTACCCAGATTGCTCAGCGCCTTGAAGTCGCCCGGGAAGCGTTGCAGCAGCCCCCGGACGAACGGTTCGTCGGAGAGCACCTGATCGGACACCCGACCGGTCTCGGACACCACGCGCTTCAGGTTCGGGCGGTTCGTGTCGAGCAGACCGGCGAGGTCGTTGGTGAGCTGGGAGGTGTCGGTAATCGCCTTGCCGACGGTGTCGCGTTGCGACGACAGCCCGGAGATCAACTGCTGCAGACGATCCAGCGAGGTGTCGAGACCGGACTTGTCGTCGTCGATGGTGCCGAGCGTCGCGTTGAGGTTGTCGACGACCTCGCCGATCAACTGGTCACGGTCGGCGAGGGTGTTGGTGAACGACGCGGTGCTGGCGAGGAGCTGGTTCAGCGCGGGCCCCTGCCCCTGGAACACCGCGATGAGCGATCCCGACAGGTCGTTGACCTCGGCGGGCTTGAGGGTCTTGAACAGCGGCTTGAAGCCGCCGAGCAGCTTGTCGAGATCGAGTGCGGGCTCGGTCTGCGATTCGGGGATGTGGCCGCCGTCGGGCAGCAGCTGCGTGGGGTTGCCGGTGCCCTCGCCCAGCTCGAGATATCGGTCGCCGGTGAGGTTCTCGTAGCGGATCATCGCCTGCACCGACGTCGGGAGGCGGTACTGGCGGTCGACCGAGAAGTCGACCTCGGCGGCGTTGTCGCGGGTGAGGGACACATCATTGACCGAGCCCACCTCGACACCCGCGATCCGCACCTTGCTGCCCGGCTTGATCTGGGACGCACTGGAGAAGGTGGCGCTGTACCCGTTGGTCGACCCCGAGCGGTATTGACTGAAGACCACCACCAGGCCGACGAAGATGAGCAGCATCACCACGGCGAACACACCGAGCTTGATGGTGGTCGCGCGGAAGATCCGGTCGCGGCGGGTGCGGTACTCAGCCACGGGGCACCGGTCCGAACATGATCTCGAACAGCTTGCGCGGGTCGGCCTTCGGTGTGGTGCGGGGCTGGTACGGCTGGGGTGCGGTGTCGCCGACGTAGAACGGGGCGTGGGCGGTGGCGTTGATGTCGGACAACCCCAGCGCACAGGTCGGCGGCCCCTGCACGCCGACCTTCGGCAGGTCCTCGGGGTAGCGGTAGGGCTCCTTGCCGGGCAGGACGCCGGCGTTGAGAGAGAGGTAGCCGGTGGTCTCGCCGAAGATGGGCAGCGCCTTGCGGCCGGCACCGTCGGTGGCCCGCAGGAAGCAGGCGAGTCCCGGCGAGTAGTAGCCCAGGAGCTGCGACACCGGGTCGAGGTTGCTCAGCGCCGTCATGATCGTCGCCTTCTTCGGCGCCACGATGCCGTTGACGGTGTCGGCGAGACCGGTCGTGTTCACCAGCAGCGCATCGAGATTCGTCGACCGGTCGGCCAGCGTGTTGCCGGTGCGGGTCAGGTTGTCGATGAGGCGGGACAGATCGGGGAACGCGTCGGCGTAGGTGTCGGTGACGATGCCGGTGGCGCGGAACGTCCGGTTCAGTTCCGGCAGTGTCGGGTTGGTGCGTTCCAGGAGCTTCGACAGGTCGTCGAGTCCCTGCCCGATCTGGTCGCCCTTGCCCGACAGTGCCGTGTCGATGGCACCGAGGGTGGCGTTGAGTTTCTCCGGCTGCACCTTCGCCAGCACGTCGACGAGCCGTGCGAACACGGTGTTGAGTTCCACCTGCACCCGGTCGGCGGCGATGGTCGACCCGGCCCGCAGGCGCGCCGGCGACGGGTCGCTCGGCAGGGCGAGATCGACCGACTTGGCGCCGAAGACGGTGTTGGAACGGATCTGGGCCTCGACGTTGGCGGGCACCTTGTTCAACTGGTCGGTGTCGATGTCGAGGGCGAGCTGCACGCGATCGCCCTGCGGGCTGATCCGGGTGACGCGTCCGATGGTGACCCCGCGCAGCCGCACCTTCGCGTCGGGGTTCATCACCAGACCGGCGCGGTCGGCGGTGAGCGTGACCGCCGACGTCGACCGGAAGGTGTTGTTGAACTGCAGGACCGCGAGCGCGAACGCCGCGACGATGGCGGTGACGAGGACCAGCGCGCCGATGCGGCGCTGCAGCGTCGAGTGTTCGGTCCTCATGCGCGGGGTCCCGATGCCGGGGTGGTGTGTGTGGTCGTCATCATCTGCCTACCCCGAGAGGTTGAACTTCCCGTCGGCGCCGTAGATGGCGAGCGAGAGGAGCAGGGTGATGACGACGACGACCACGAGCGAGGCGCGCACGGCGTTGCCGACCGCGATCCCGACGCCGACCGGGCCGCCGGAGGCGTTGTAGCCGTAGTAGGTGTGGATCATCATGACCGCCACAGCCATACATATCGCCTGCACGAACGACCACAGGATGTCCGAGGGTATGAGGAACGTCGAGAAGTAGTGGTCGTAGACCCCCGATGACTGTCCGTAGATGAACACCGTGGCGAACCGGCTGGCGAGGAACGACGCGACCGAGGCGAGCGCGTACAGCGGGATGATCGCGATCAGGCCCGCGACGATGCGTGTGCTCACCAGGTACGGGATCGAGGAGATCGCCATCGACTCGAGGGCGTCGATCTCCTCGCTGACACGCATGGCGCCGAGTTGTGCGGTGGCACCGGCCCCGATCGTGGCGGCGAGCGCGATACCGGAGATCACCGGGACGGCGATGCGCACGTTGATGAACGCCGAGAAGAAGCCGGTGAGCACCTCGACACCGATGTTCGACAGCGAGCTGTAGCCCTGCACCGCGATGGTGCCGCCGGTGAACAGCGTGAGGAAGCCGACGACGACGACCGTGCCGCCGATCATCGCCAGCGCGCCTGTCCCCATGGAGATCTCGGCGATGAGCCGCAGGGTCTCCTTCTTGTACAACCGCACCGCACGCGGGATCGCGGCGATGCTGTCGAAGTAGAACATCGCCTGGTCGCCGATGCGGTCCCACTCGCCGGTCGCGCGCGCGCTCGAACGCGAGGCGCGTACGAAGATGCTGTGTCCCAGGACCATGCCGCTACCCCGTCGCCTTCAGTCCGACGGCGGTGACCACGACGTTGACCACGAACAGCGCCATGAACGAGTAGACGACGGTCTCGTTGACCGCATCGCCCACGCCCTTGGCGCCGCCCTTGACGTTCAGTCCCCGGTAGCAGCCGACGAGACCGGCGAACAGTCCGAACAGGGCGGCCTTCACCATCGAGATGACGAGTTCGCCGAACCCGGTGAGCAGCGTGAGGTTGGCGATGAAGGCACCCGGGTTCACGTCCTGCAGGTACACCGAGAACACGAAACCACCGCCGAGGCCGATGGTGCAGACCAGGCTGTTGAGCAGTACCGCGACGCCGGTGGAGGCGATCACCCGCGGCACCACCAGACGGTGGATCGGGTCGATGCCGAGCACCTTGAGCGCGTCGATCTCCTCACGGATGGTGCGGGCACCGAGGTCGGCGCAGATGGCGGTCGCACCCGCGCCGGCCACGATGAGCACGGTGACGATGGGGCCGATCTGGGTGATGGTGCCCAGCGCCGCGCCCGCGCCGGAGAGATCCTGCGCGCCGATCTCGCGCAGCAGGATGTTGAGGGTGAAGCTGACGAGGACGGTGAACGGGATCGCGACGAGGACGGTCGGCACCATCGAGACCCGGGCGATGGCCCACGACTGCTCGATCGTCTCGCGGGTCTGGAACGGTCGCCGCGGCAGCTCGCGGGCGGTCGCCACCGCGAGGGCGACGAAATCGCCGACTCCGACGAAGGGAGCCGCCAGGCGTGCGTTCACCGACTCTCCTCACACAACGGTGTACCGCGGGACGTACCCCGGATCGGCCCCGCTCCGCCTGAGGTCCGGCAACTATAACGTGTTCTAGTTACGTTCATGACCGTTTTCCGATTGCCGCCGACAACGGCCTGAGCTGCAGTGATCGCCGCATCATCACCATCGACGATCTCCGACGAGCTGAACTTAGCATGCGTCCAATTGGTACCCGGGCGGTTCACCGGCTCACTGCGCAAGAGCCTGGGAAGCGGAGAAGGTGACGCCGGGGTCGCGGCCGTCGAAGTACCGTCCGACTGCGGTCGCGAGATCGGCCGGATCCCACGCCGCACCCGACGCGGTGAACGTCTCGGCGACCGTCGGCGCGGCCATCAGGGTGACCTTCGGGCCGTAGACGACGAACACCTGACCCGACACCGACGCCGACTCGGGGCCCGCCAGGAAGCCGACGAGGGAGACCACGTGGTCGGTCGACAACGGGTCGATCTCACCCGCCGGCGCCTCCCCGAACACGGCGGCCGTCATCGCGGTGCGGGCGCGCGGGCAGATGGCGTTGGCGGTGGGCCCGTACTTCGCGAGCACACGCGACGCCGACAGCGTCAGGGCGGTGATCCCCGCCTTGGCCGCGCCGTAGTTGGCCTGTCCCTCGGGGCCGAGCAGCCCGGCCTCCGACGAGGTGTTGATGATGCGCCCGAAGACCGGGGCGCCTGCGGCCTTCGACGCCGAGCGCCAGTGCGCGGCGGCGTTGCGGGTGAGCAGGAAATGTCCGCGGAGGTGGACCGCGATCACGAGGTCCCAGTCGTCGTCGGACATGTTGAACAGCATCCGATCGCGCACCACGCCGGCGTTGTTCATCACGATGTCGAGTGCGCCGTTGTCCTCGACGGCGACACGCATGATCTCCGTCGCGGTCGTCGAGTCGGAGATGTCGCCCGCCACGACGACGGCCTTGCTGCCGTGCGCCGCGATCTCGTCGACGACGTCGCTGGCGTCGAGTGCCCCGGCGAGGTCGTTGACGATCACCGTGGCGCCGAGCGCGCCGAGGCCGATCGCCTCCGCACGTCCCAGGCCGGCGGCAGCGCCGGTGACAACAGCTACGCGTCCCTCGAGTGCACCCACGGGCTAGAACCTGTTCTAATTCCGGCCGATTGTCAAGCGTCTCCGGTCGGGTCGGCCGGTCGCGGACGCCGCGGGGACGTCACTCGATCGACAGGGCCGCCTTCGGGCAGTTGGCGACCACCTGGCGCATCTCGTCGAGACGGTCCTCGGGAACCTCTTCCTGAAGAATCACCAGGTAGTCGTTGTCGTCGAGGTCGAACACATCGGGTGCCATCCCCACACACACGGCATTGGACTCACAGAGGTCGAAATCGGCCTTGATACGCATATGGTTCAGACTCCTCGGATCACGGCGCGGTGTTGACGCGCTACGCTGACAAACGCTAGAACGTGTTACAGAACTGCGCACACTCAGGGCTGGTGGGTGCAGTGGAACGTCCGAGTCCAATCGTCTCATGGAGCACCGATGCGCATCGCCTATACCGAGGCACAGGAAGAGCTCCGTCGTGAACTGCGGACCTACTTCGCCGAACTGATGACACCTGCCCGGCGCGCTGCGCTCGCCTCGGACTCCGGAGAGGTCGGCGAGGGCGATGTCTACCGCGAGGTGGTGGCCCAGATGGGTGCCGACGGGTGGCTCGCGCTGGGCTGGCCCACCGAGTACGGCGGGCAGAACCGGCCGATGATGGACCAGCTCATCTTCACCGACGAGGCCGCCATCGCCGGTGTCCCGGTGCCGTTCCTGACCATCAACTCCGTGGCGCCGACCATCATGAACTTCGGCACCGACGAACAGAAGTCGTACTTCCTCCCCCGCATCGCCGCAGGCGAGCTGCACTTCTCGATCGGGTACTCCGAGCCCGGAGCCGGTACCGACCTCGCGTCGCTGCGCACCACCGCCGTCGCCGACGGCGACGAGTTCGTGATCAACGGCCAGAAGATGTGGACGAGCCTCATCCAGTACGCCGACTACATCTGGCTGGCCTGTCGCACCGACCCCGAGGCCTCCAAGCACAAGGGCATCTCGATGCTGATCGTGCCCACCGACGCCGAGGGCTTCGGCTACACGCCGGTGCACACGATGGCCGGGGTCGACACCAGCGCCACCTACTACTCCGATGTGCGCGTTCCGAAGTCGGCGCTCGTCGGCGAGCTGGGGGGCGGCTGGCCGCTGGTGACCAACCAGCTCAACCACGAGCGCGTGGCGTTGTGCTCGGCGGCGCCCATCCAGCAGGCGCTGCTCGAGACCCGGCGCTGGGCGCAGGAGACCAAGCGGGCCGACGGTCAGCGGGTCATCGACGCCGAGTGGGTGCAGCTCAACCTCGCACGGGTCCACGCCAAGGTGGAGTTCCTCAAACTCATCAACTGGAACATCGCCTCGGAAGCGACGCAGGGGGGTTCGCCCTCGCCGGCCGACGCCTCGGCCACCAAGGTGTTCGGCACCGAGTTCGCCACCGAGGCCTACCGGCTGCTGATGGAGGTCCTCGGTCCTGCCGCGACCCTCCGTCGCGGCTCACCGGGCGCGGCGCTGATGGGACGGATCGAGCGATACCACCGCTCCTCGCTCATCCTCACCTTCGGCGGCGGCACCAACGAGATCCAGCGCGACATCATCGCGATGCTCGCCCTCGGCCAACCTCCCCAGAAGCGATAGGGCGTCGTCATGGATTTCCGACCCACCGAGGCCACCACCGACCTCACCGGACTCGCGCGCGACATCGCCGCGAAGATCTCCACACCGGAGCGGATCGCCGACCTCGAGACCTCCGGCGCCGCGATCGACGATCAGCTGTGGCGTGCTCTGGCCGACGCCGGCCTCCTCGCGTTGGAGGTGGCCGAGGACTCCGGCGGCGCCGGGCTCGGAGCGGCCGAGAACGTGGCGGTCGCCGAGGAACTCGGTCGACACCTCGCCGTGGTCCCGTTCGGTCCGCACGCGATCGCGGCGCTGCCCGTGGTCGCGGCGGCCGGCGGGAACATCGCCGGTCACTGGCTGCCCGGCATGCTCGACGGGACGACGGTGGTGACCGTCGCGATCGACGACGAACTCGCCGACGATCCCCTGGCCCCGACGACCACGGCCCGCCGCGACGGCGACCGGTGGGTGCTCGACGGCTGCAAGGTGTCGGTGCCGTTCGCCGAGACCGCGGCGGCGGTCATCGTGACCGCATCGACCGACGACGGCCTGGTGGCGGTGATCGTGCCGACCGACGCACGCGGTGTGACGATCAGCGCGGCTCGCAGCACCGGTCTCGGACCGACGGCGATCGTCGAGTTCGCCGACGTCGCTCTCGGTGACGACGCGTTCCTCGGTCGTCGCGATGTCGGGGTGGCGCTGGTCGACCGGATGACGTTGGCGCAGTGCGCCGAACAGGCCGGCGTCGTCGCCGGCGCACTGGATCTGACCGCCGCCTACGGCCGGGAGCGAACCCAGTTCGGTCGACCCATCGGATCGTTCCAGGCGGTCGCGCAGCGGCTCGCCGATGCCTACATCGACGTGCGCGCGGCGAAACTGACGGTCGTGCAGGCCGCCTACCTCGTCGGCGAGGGACTCCCCGCCGAGACCGAGCTCGCCACCGCGAAATTCTGGGCCGCCGACGCCGGGCACCGGGTGGCGCACACCGCGGTCCACGTCCACGGCGGGGTAGGCATCGACACCAGCCACCCGCTGCATCGCTACTTCCTGCGGGCCAAGCAAAACGAGTTCGCACTGGGCTCGGCGACCGCGGCGCTCCGGCGCATCGGTCGCGTACTGGCGGCGGAGCCGGCCTGACCACGTCCACCATCGCCGAACTCCTCGAGCCGCTGGCCGATGCGGAGACCTCAGGCGTCTGGTTCGACGGCGAGTTCACCTCGTGGCGTGCCCATCTCGCTGCGGCACGAGTGTGGTCGCGCGCAGTGCGGTCGCGTCTCGATCCGGGGCGACCGCCGCATGTGGCGGTGTTGCTCGACAACGTGCCCGAGTTCTCCCTGCTGCTCTGCGCGGCGGCGATCGACGGGCTCGTCCTCGTCGGACTGAACACCACGCGGCGCGGGGAGGCTTTGCACCGCGACATCGTCACCGCGGACTGCGGACTCGTCATGGTCTCCCCCGACACCGCTCACCTGCTGAGCGGCATCGATCTCGGGCCATCGGTGCCGGTCATCGACATCGCATCGGCCGCATGGGCACATCGGCTCCGCCGGGCCACGCCGACGCCGGGCACCCACCCCTGTGGAGTGCCCGCGCCCACGGACCTCATGATGCTGATCTTCACCTCGGGGACCAGCGGCGAACCGAAGGCGGTGCGCTGCGACCACCACAAGTTCGCCGGCGCGGGTGTGATGCTGGCGAACCGGTTCGGGCTGGGTCACGACGACGTCGTGTACCTGTCGATGCCGATGTTCCACTCGAACGGGATCATCGCCGGCTGGAGCGTCGCCGTGGCCGCGGGTGCATCGGTCGCGCTGCGACGCCGCTTCTCGGCGAGCAACTTCCTCGACGACATCCGTCGCTACGGCGTCACCTATGCCAACTACGTGGGCAGGCCGCTGAACTTCATCCTCGCCACCCCCGAGCGGGCCGACGACGCCGACAACCCGCTGCGCATCGTCTATGGCAACGAGGCCTCGCCGCGCGACATCACCGAGTTCGAGCGCCGTTTCGGGGCGAGGGTGGTCGACGGTTTCGGGTCGACCGAGGGCGGTGTCGCGATCGCGCGCACCCCGGACACGCCACCCGAGGCGCTCGGCCCCCTGGTGGCGCCCGTCGGCGTCGTCGACCCGGACACCGGAAGTCCCTGTGCCATCGGTGAGATCGGCGAGATCGTCAACTCCGCAGGCCCCGGACTGTTCACCGGCTACTACGGGAATCCCGTCGCCGAGGGCGAGCGGATGCGTGGCGGCGTCTACCACACGGGTGACCTCGGCTGGGTCGACGCCGCGGGGTACGTCCACTTCGCCGGCCGTCTCGGCGACTGGGTGCGTGTCGACGGTGAGAACCTCGCTACCGGTCCGATCGAGCGAATCCTGCTGCGATATGCCCGGATCCGTCTCGCGGCGGTCCACGGGGTCGGCGCCGAGGTGGGCGACGAGATCGTGGCGTCACTGGTCGGCGACGCACTCGACCCCGACGACCTCACCGACTTCCTCGCCGCGCAGACCGATCTCGGACCCAAGCAGTGGCCGCACCACGTCTGCGTCGTCGACGAGTTGCCGCGCACCGCGACGTTCAAGGTCCTCACACGCGCACTCGCCGGTGCCGCGATCGAGTTCACATGGACCCTCGACCGCGGCTCTCGCCGCTACCGCCCGTCAGGCGGGTGAGCGTTCGGCGACGGTGGTCGACAGGCGCGTCACCGTCTCCTCGTACTCGCTCACGAGCCCGTCGATGAGCTCGGCGACCGGGGTGATGGCGTTCATCCGCCCCACGATCTGACCTGCCGGCATCGCCACGACGCTCGCGTCGTCGGCGGCCGAGATCCGCGCGTGGGCCTCGCTGACGAGGATGTTCTGCAGCGGCATCGGCAGCGGCTCGGGCGCATCGGCGGCGTCCCAGGCGTCGGTCCACTTCGTCTTGAGCAGGCGTGCGGGCTTGCCCGAGTAGATGCGACGACGCACCGTGTCGTGCGAGGTCGCCGCGAGCAGCGCCTCCTGGATGACCGTGGGGCCGTCGCCGTGGGCACCGAGGCGGTACTCGGCCGCGGTCAGCCAGTACGAACCCATCCACACGCCCTGGGCGCCCGAGGCGAGCGCGGCGGCCATCTGCCGTCCGCTGCCGACACCACCGGCGGCGAGCACCGACGCGTGGCCTTCGACCGCGTCGACGACCTCGGGCCACAGCACGATCGAGGTGATCTCGCCGGTGTGTCCGCCGGCCTCGTATCCCTGGGCGATCACGATGTCGACGCCGGCGTCGACGTGATGGAGCGCATGGGCTCTCGCGCCCGCCAGCGCGGCCACCGACACCCCGTGCTGGTGGGACTTGTCGATGACGTCCTTGGGCGGCGAGCCGAGTGCGTTGGCGATGAGTTTGATCTGGCCGTACCGGTCGGCGTGCTCCATGGCGATGTCGACGTGTGATCGCGCCACCGAGTGCAACCACCCGAGAACGCCTGCGTTGACGCGTTCCTCGCCGGGCAGCCGCGGCACCTTCAGATCGTCGAGGGTGCGCTCGACGAAGGCCCTGTGTTCGTCGGGGATCATCGAATCGAGATCGATCTGCGTTCCCTCGGTGGGGATCTTCGCGGGCATCACGATGTCGACCCCGAACGGCTTGCCGTCGGTGTTCTCGTGCATCCACTCGAGCACGCGGTTCAGTTCGTCGGCCTCGTTGAACCGCACGCAGCCGAGCACGCCCATGCCGCCGGCACGACTGATGGCCGCGGCGACGTGCTCGGACGGGGTGAACCCGAAGATCGGGTACTCGATGCCGAATTGTTCGGTCAGTTCGGTGCGCATGGTGTGCCTTCTTCTCTGGGCGGGTGGTCAGGAGCGGGCCGAGGCGACGGTGAGCGTCTCGTCGGCGGAACGGGATTCGGTGATCTCGGTGCCCCAGCGGTAGTCGGGCTTGCCGGCGGGCGACCGCTTGATGGCGTCGACGAACCACACGCTGCGGGGGCACTTGTAGCCGGCGATCTGCTGCCGCGCGATCTCGTTGAGTTCCGACAGTGAGGGCCGGCTGCCGTCACGGGTCGCGACGACAGCCGAGACACGTTGTCCGTAACGCTCATCGGGCACCCCCACCACCACGGTGTCGAACACCTCGGGGTGCGCCTTGAGGGCCTGCTCGACCTCTTCGGGGAAGATCTTCTCGCCACCGGAGTTGATGGAGACCGAACCGCGACCCAGCATGGTGATGGCACCGTCGGACTCGTAGCGCGCGTAGTCGCCGGGAATCGAGTAGCGGACACCGTCGAAGACCTTGAACGTCTTGTCGGACTTCACCGGGTCGTTGAAGTAGCGCAGCGGGATGTTGCCGGTACGGGCGAGCAGACCCACCTCGTCGGCACCGACCGGGATCACCGAACCGTCGGCCTCCCTCAGCAGCACGGTGTTCGGGTCGGCCTTCACCCGCGGACCGCCCGCATGGTCCATGCCCTTGGTCACCTGGGCCAGACCGCCGAAACCGGTCTCGCTGGAACCGATCGCGTCGATGATGACGGCGTTGGGCAACTTGTCGATGAACTGGTCTTTCACGCTCTGCGAGAACAATGCGGCCGACGACGCGACCGAGAAGACCGAGCTGGTGTCGTAATCGGTCTCGATGAGCGCGTCGATCATGGGGCGTCCCATGGCATCTCCGGTGATGAACACGACGTTGACCTTGTGGCGTTCGATGATCTGCCACGTCTGGTGCGGGCCGAACTCGGGGTAGATGATGGCCTTGCCGCCGCCGTAGAGCGCCTGGAACACCGCCCATTGCGACCCGCCGTGGATGAACGGCGGGATCGGGAAGCGCACGAGCTGCCCACCCGCAGCACCGTCGTTGGCGAACTTCCACTCGTCGTCGATGGTCTGGCCCGAGAACCAGTCGGTTCCGCCACCGAGCACCCGGTAGACGTCCTCCTGGCGCCACACAACGCCCTTGGGCGCGCCGGTGGTGCCGCCGGTGTAGAGCATGTAGAGGTCGTCGTTCGATCGTTCCTCGAAATCGCGATCCGAGGAGTTGTTCGCGATGGCGTCGACGAAGGCGATGTCGCCGTCCTCGAGCGGCACATCGGATCCGTCCTCGATGACGATGACGTGTCGCAGGGCAGGCGCGTGAGGGGCGACTGCGCGCACCCGTGGCAGGTACTGCCGTTCGACGAACAGCACCGACATCGACGAGTCGGTGAAGATGTGCTGCAGTTCGCTCTCCACGTAGCGGAAGTTGACGTTCACCATCACCGCGCGGGCCTTGAAGATCGCGACCATCGCCTCGACGCATTCGAGGGTGTTGCGGCTGTAGACGCCGACGGTGTCGCCGGGGGCGATCCCCAGGGCGCGCAGCTGGTGCGCGAGGGCGTTGGCGTCGGCCTCGAGCTGGGCGTAGGTCCGCGCGTCGCCGTCGGTCTCGAGCGCCGTGCGTTCGGGCATCAGGTCGACCGCGTGCTCGATGAAGTCGGCGATGTTGTAGGCCATGACCACAAAACTAGAACGTGTTACCGTTTTGGGCAAGCGTCCGATCACCCATGTTGCCTGCGGGAAGAAGTGAGAATGTCCGTGTCGACACCCGAGACCCCCACCACCGCCCAGGCGCACTGCCTCGTGGAGCAGCGCGGTCACACCCTCATCGTGACCATGAACCGCCCCGAGGCCCGCAACGCGCTCTCGGGCGAGATGATGGAGATCATGGCCGACGCCTGGGACCGGGTCGATGCCGATCCCAGCATCCGGACCGCGATCCTCACCGGCGCCGGAGGCTACTTCTGCGCCGGCGCCGATCTGAAGGCGATGAACAAGCGCGCGCCCGGCGACGGTTTCGCCTCCGGCGGCTGGGATCTCACGAAGATGCCCGCGCTGCTGAAGGGGCGCCGCCTCACCAAGCCGCTCATCGCCGCGGTCGAGGGGCCGGCCATCGCCGGCGGTACCGAGATCCTGCAGGGCACCGACATCCGCGTCGCCGCGGAGAGTGCGAAGTTCGGTGTCTCCGAGGCCAAGTGGGGCCTGTTCCCACTCGGCGGCAGCGCCGTGCGGCTAGTCCGCCAGATCCCGTACACGATCGCCGCCGACATCCTGCTCACCGGTCGCCACATCACCGCGGCCGAAGCGCTCGACTACGGGCTCATCGGCTACGTGGTCCCCGACGGCACCGCCCTCGACAAGGCTCTCGCCATCGCCGATCTCATCGCCGCCAACGGTCCGCTCGCCGTGCAGGCGATCCTCAAGACCATCCGCGACACCGAGGGCATGCACGAGGAGGATGCGTTCCGCGTCGACGCCGAACTCGGCAAACAGGTGTTCATGAGCAAAGACGCGAAGATCGGCCCGAAGGCGTTCGCCGAGAAGCGCACCCCCGAGTTCACCGGGGAGTGACGAGCGTCCCCAACACGGCGTCCATCGCCGGCGGCACCACCGACGGCGGTAGCCCGGAGATGGTGCCGACGAACGCCGACATGAGCATTCGCGTCACGTCGTCGGGGGATGCACGCTTGTCCGACAGCATCTCGTAGCTCGCGGCGCGCACCAGGTAGATCCAGCTCCGCAACGCCAGCACGAGCATCGGGCCCGGCGTCTGCGGCGCGTCGGTCGCGATGAGGATGCGCTCGACCTGACGATCGATCGAGTCGGCGATGAGCGCGACGATGTCGGGATCGGAGCTGACCGCTCCGCGGAACACCGCGCGTACGCCGAACTCGTGGCCGATGCAGTGCTCGAGGAACGCCTCCACCCCGCGCCGCAGCTGCTCGGCCGGCGACAGGTTCGCATCGGGGGCCGTCTCGTTCATCAGCGCGGCGTTCTCACGCGCCAGGAGCGCGACGAAGAAGTCACGCTTGCTGGGGAAGTAGTGGTAGAGCAATCCGCGCGACACACCGGCCAGTTCGGCGACACGCTCGATGTGGACCTCGTCGTAGGGATGCGACGCGAACAGCTCGGCCCCGAGGTCGAGGAGCTGCGACCGTCGCTGCTCGGGGGTCATGCGGGTGCGGGTCGCCATGGGGACATCCTAGTGGTCCTTACTTGACACCGATTCAGTAGCGGAGCATTCTCGGATCGTGGCTTCGAGAATTCGCAACAACTGGTCCGGCCAGAAGTTCCCGCACGCGGGACTGCGACTCCCCTTCGTCGGCGATCTGCTGAGCTTTCGGCCGAGTAGACCGATTCAGAGCATGGTGGAGAACTCTGCCGGCCTCGGGCCGATCTTCGAGCTGCAGATCTTCCGGCAGAAGATCGTCTTCGTGGGCAACGTCGAACTCGCCGCCGAGCTGTGCGACGAGACCCGCTTCGGCAAGGCGTTGCCGCCCGCGGTGGAGGCGTTGCGCGACTACGCGGGTGACGGTTTGTTCACCGCCCACAGCGACGAACCCAATTGGCAACTGGCCCATGAGTTGTTGGTGCCGGCGTTCACCAAGTCGGCCATGCAGTCGTATCACCCGATCATGCTCGAGACCGCGCGTGAGCTGTTCGAGTACTGGCGGCCACGGATCGGCGACGGGCCGGTCGACATCTCGCGGGACATGACGAAGTTGACGATGGAGACGCTGAGCCGCAGTGCGTTCAGCCACGACTTCGGCTCGTTCAGTTCCGCCGAGACCCACCCCTTCGTGCGGTCGATGGTGGAGGCTTTGGAGAACGGGCGCCGCAAGGGTGGGTTCCGGGCCGTGCCGGGTGGCGAGGTCCTCGCGCGCCTCGCCGATCGCCGGTACGCCCACCATCAGGCCTACAACGACTCGATGCTCGACGAGCTGATCGCCGCCCGCACCGGGTCGACCGACCAGCACGACCTGTTGGGCATCATGCTCAACGTCGCACACCCCGAGACCGGTGAGAAGCTGTCCCCGGTCAACATCCGGCACCAGATCCTCACGTTCCTGGTCGCCGGTCACGAGACCACCTCGGGCGCACTGTCGTTCGCGCTCTACTATCTGGCCCGCAATCCCGACTGCCTGGCGAGGGCTCGCGCGGAGGCCGATGAACTCCTCGGGTCCGATCCCGAGGCGATGCCCACCTTCGAACAGGTGGGGAAGTTCCGATACATCCGTCGCGTACTCGACGAATCGCTGCGGATCTGGCCCACGGTTCCGGGCTTCGCCCGCAGCCCACGCGAGACCACCATGCTCGCCGGGAAGTACCGCATGCGGCCGCAGGATTACGCGGTCGTGTCGCTGGGTCTCGTCCACAAGGACCCCGCGGTGTGGGAGAACCCGGACGTGTTCGATCCCGACCGGTTCCTCGCCGCCAACGTGAAGAAGCGACCGGCGCACAGCTACAAGCCCTTCGGTGCCGGCGCCCGCGCCTGCATCGGTCGCCAGTTCGCGATCCACGAGTCGGTGTTGGTCCTGGCGTCACTGCTGCACCGCTTCGACATCGCCGGCGATCCCGGCTACGAACTCGAGGTCGACGAGCGACTCACCATGCTGCCCCGCGGATTCGAACTCAGCCTGCAGGCCCGATCGCCTCAGATGGCCGACGCCGACGCTCTCTAAGCGGCGTCGAGCAGTACCCGGAGCTGTCGTTCTACGGCGCTCACCGGTTGATCGTGGTGGCCTGGCGGCGCTGGTGCTCTGGAGGCATGGCTGTGCCCGGTGGGTGTGGTGACTGTTGCGGTGTGGCGGGCGATGTCGGTGCCGTTGCGGTTGATGACCCGCCAGCCGGGGTTCTGTTTGGCTCGGTTGTGGGCCAGGCACATGCCGCCGCCGTTGGCTGCTGAGGTGGAGCCGCCGTTTGCGTGTGGTTCTGCGTGGTCGTATTCGGCGATCGGGGCGTCGCAGTACGGGATCCAGCACGTCTGGTCGCGCAGGTCGAAGAACGTCTTCAATCCGGTCGGGAACAGGCGTGCCGTGGACTCCATCGCCACCAACGCGCCCGAGGTGGGGGCGGCGTAGACCTTTCGCAGCGTGGAACGGCTCTCGGCATCCAGAGCGGTGTTCACCATCGCGCGGGCGGCGTCGGAAGGGATCGGGCCGTAGCCGGTGACGTGCGCGGCGGCGGTGCTGTCCCCGAGTAGCACTTCGTCGGAGAGGACGAGGTTCACCGCGACGGGTAGTGCGTCCGCGGTCGCTGTGCCGGTGACCCGCTCGACCAGGGTGTCGGCCATGACCTGGGCATGGGTGCGGTCATCGCAGCCGACGGTGGCATCGGCGTGCTTCTTCAAGGTCGCGTACACCGAGATCCCCGACGTCAGCGGCAGCAACGCCGACAGTCGCACCATCCCATCGGGTGCGGGACGAGTGCTGACCCGGCGGTCGGACTTCGCCAGGGCGTGGCGGTCGACGACAGCCTGCGGGTCGAGTTCGTAGGCCAGACGCTTCACCTCGGCATCCAACGCGCGATCACCCACACCGTCGAGTGCAGAAAGATCAGCGCAGATACGGCGGTCGATCTCACCACGGTCACGTGGGGTGAGGTGTGCGGTCTCGCGCACCAGGATCGTCGCCCGCCACTCCGTCAACACGCCAGCCGCCAGAGCGGCGCGGGTGTAAGGCATCTCGCGCATCAACGCCCGCGCGAACCCGAGATACCGACCACCCGACGACCCGGACGCTTTCCGAGCCAACGCGACCTCGGAAGCCAACCCACGGCCCTGTCGATTCTTCGGTACATCCGCGGCGGTCTCGGCCTCGACACGCAGCTCCTCGAGCCGCATCGTCTGCTTCGCCTGCGCCGCAGCGCACGCCGACTTCAGGGCTTCGAGAACACTGATCTGGTCGACGGCCGAAGCCTCTGTCCCAGCGAGTGGGAGATCACCGAGGGAGGACAGGAACGACTGCAGCGCAACCATTGTCGCGTCCTGCACGCCGTCGCTCATGTGTTCGAGCATACCTGCGCCCACCGACAATCGCCACGAAACAGTATGCGCCTGTGCACAACACCGCGATCACGGCTACCCGGCGTAGAACAACAGCAACGCGTGGGCTGGGTCTACCGCGTTGCCGATGTTGGCTGCCGCCAGGATGACCACGCAGATCCCGACGACACCGAACACCGCACTGGTGACACCCTTCTTGCGACGCGCTGATCGATCGAAGCGTGCGGTACGAACGGCCGACCGCGCGAGGGTCACGGCGAGAATCAGAGCAGCACAAGCCAACACGACGGCGCACACCGCCAGGACGGTGTGATAGGTGCCGAAGTCGCTGACCATACGGGCCAGCGCGGGGCTCGAGATGTCCCCGACCTGCAGCTGCTGCGCCACCTGACCCCGAACCTGCTGGAGGGCTGGATCACCGCCCGATGAGGGCACCAGGGAGAGCGCCGACGACAGCGGAGCGATCGCACCCTGCACGTTGGCCATCAGCAACAGCGCAGCGCCGAGACCGCCGGCGGCCACCGCCGTTCCCGCCACACCGGCGAGCCGCCGCCGCCCGCCGGCCACCGTGCTGTCGACGAACGACCTCCACATCCGGGTCGCCAGTACCGCCGACACCGCGACCAGGAGTCCCGCAGCGACGGCTTTCACGATGTGGAAGCGCATCCAGTAGTCGACCAGGTCGCGCATCCCTGCGACGCGAGTGGGGTCACCGGCGCGCCAGTACGCGACGAAATCATCGGCGGCCCTGCGGGACAACGCCGCCTCGCCGAGTATCCCGCGGCCGGTCAGCCAGAACGGGGCCACGACGAAAGCGATCGTGAGCAGCAGCGCGACGACGGCGAGGGCCCACGAACCCATCATTCGACCTACGACACGACGACCTGTCATCGTGGATCGTCGTCCGCGACGATGGTGGGGAGGCCCGATCCGACCGGGTCGAGGATCGCGCGGGCGCGTGTCCCCCACCGCTCGTGTGCCGACTGGCGACTCATCCCGGTCGCGCGGCCTATCGCCGCCCACGGCGCGCCCTGCATCCGGAGCACCACGACCGTCTCGATGCCGTCGAGTCCGGTGGCGACCTGGATGCGCAGGCTCAGAAGGTGCCAGGCGATCGACCGTTCCGCCGGTGTCGCGGTGGACTGTTCGGCCTCCCACTCCGGGGTGCCCGGGAGTGGTCCGGTACCGATTACCTCGTCGGAACAGCGGCCGGCCTCCACGGCAGCCGCCGAGGTCACCGTCCGGACGTGATCACTGATGTCGGCCTCACAGGCCGTGTCGATGTAGGACACCACACCCCCCTTCCGTCAGGGAGATCCTGACAGGGACCCGAAGCCCGTGTCAAGCATTTCCTGACACGGCGGGGTGGCGGTGGTTTCGAGTGGTCTCACTAGAACCAGCCTGCGCCGCTTCCTGCGGGCGCCGTCCGTCCGTACCTCAGATGGCGCGCTCCGCCTTCTCCCAGTAGGGATCGCGCAGCTTGCGCTTGTACAGCTTGCCGTTGTCGTCGCGGGGCATCTCGTCGACGTAGTCGATGGAGCGCGGGAGTTTGAACTTCGCCAGGCGGGCGCGGGCGTACTCCATCAGTTCCTCGGTCAACGCATCATCTCCGACGACGCCATCGGCCGGCAGCACGACAGCTTTGATCTCCTCGCCCCAGTCACTGTGCGGCACACCGAAGACCGCCACGTCGGCGACCTTGGGGTGCACCACGAGCTCGCCCTCGATCTCGGCCGGGTAGATGTTGACCCCACCGGAGATGATCATGTCGTTCTTGCGATCGAGGAGGTAGAGGAAGCCCTCGTCGTCCATGTATCCGATGTCGCCGGTGGTGAACATGTTGCCCACACGGGCCTTCTGGGTCTTCTCCTTGTCCTTGTAATACTCGAAGGTCGACCCCTTCATCTCCATGTAGACCTGGCCGCTCTCACCGCGCGGGACCTCGTTGCCGTCGTCGTCGAGGACCTTCACGACGGAGTACGACCACGCCTTGCCCACCGAACCCGGGTGGGTGAGCCACTCGTCGCCGAAGATCGTCGTACCGCCACCCTCGGTGGCCGCGTAGTACTCGGTGACCACCGGCCCCCACCACTCGAGCATCTGCTGTTTCACCTCGCGCGGGCAGGGCGCGGCGCCGTGGATCATGTTGCGCAGCGACGACACATCGTATTTCGCGCGCACCTCCTCGGGGAGTGCGAGCAGGCGACGGAACTGGGTCGGCACCATGTGGCTGTGGGTCACGCGGTGGGCGTCGATCAGTCGCAGCATCTCCTCGGGATCCCACTTGTCCATGAGAACCACGGTGTGGCCCAACTGGATCGAGATCATCACGAAGTTGACGACCGCTGTGTGGTAGAGCGGTGAACCACAGATGTGCACGTGATCGTCGTGCGGCACGAGCCCCATCACACCGAAGAAACCGATGCCGCCCAACGCGGCCTGCTCGGGCGCGACACCGGGCAGCGGTCGCCGGACGCCCTTCGGCTTGCCGGTGGTGCCCGAGGTGTAGAGCATCGGGGCGCCCGTGGTCCGGTCGGACGGTTCGGAGTCGTCGACGTCGGCGACCAGCTCTTCGAGGTCACGGAAACCGTCGATGGCTCCACGGGAGAAGAGGTCGGTGGCAGCCATGCCGGCCTCACGGGCCGCGATGCCCGCGGACTCGGCGAAGCGCTCGTCGGCGATGAAGATCTTGGCCTCGCTGTCGCCGAGGATGTACGCGATCTCGGGTCCGGTGAGGTGCCAGTTCACGGGGGCGAGGTAGAGCCCGATCTGCAGGGCCGCGAACTGCAGGCACACCGTCTCGATGCTGTTGGGCATCGCTATCACGAGGGTGTCGCCGGTCGCCAGACCGTGTGCGCGCATCCCGTTGGCGAGGCGGTTGGCCCGCGAGACGAGCTCACCGTAGGAGACCTGGGCGCCCGAGGGGTCGATGAGCGCGACCGCGTCGGGCGTCGCGCGAGCGATGTTCCACAGACCGATCGGAGCTTCGTTGTCCGCCATCTGCGACCTCCAAAATGAGAACGTGTTCTACCTGTCGGGGTCAGAGTAGACCAGAGCCCCCAACTCGCGAACAAGGTCGACCGAGCGGGCGGTCACCATGAGCATCGAGACCCCCGCCGATTCCCACCGACCGATCTCCGCGCGGACCTCGTCGGCGGTGCCGACGATCATGGTCTCGCGCACCATCTCGTCGGGGACCGCCGCGACGGCGGCCTCCTTACGGCCGGCCCGGAAATGCGCGCCGATCTCGTCGACGGCGTCGCCGTAGCCCATGCGGCGATAGACCTCGGCGTGGAAATTGAGCTCCTCGGCGCCCATCCCGCCGACGTAGAGCGCGGTGCTGGGCTTGTAGCGGGCGATCGCGGCGGGCACGTCGTCGGTGATCTCCACCTGCACCGTTGCCGCGACCTCGAACTCGTCGCGGGTGCGGCGCGCACCCGGCCGCGCCATACCCTCGGCGAGGCATTCCTCGTAGTGGTCGGCGAGCCGCGGGGTGTAGTAGATAGCCAGCCATCCGTCGGCGATCTCGCCGGTCAGCGCGATGTTCTTCGGCCCCTCGGCCCCCAGCCAGATGGGGATGTCGCTGCGCAGGGGGTGCGTGATCGGCTTCAGCGGTTTGCCGAGTCCCGTCGAGCCGGGCGCATCGGCGGGGTAGGGCAGTCGGTAGTGCGGCCCGTCGCTGGTGACCTTGCCCTCGCGCGCCAGGACATCGCGGATGACCTGCACGTATTCGCGCGTCCGGGCCAGCGGTTTCGCGAACGGCTGGCCGTACCACCCCTCCACCACCTGTGGACCGGACACACCGAGCCCGAGGATGTGGCGACCTCCGCTGAGGTGGTCGACGGTGAGTGCGTGCATCGCCACCGACGTGGGCGGCCGGGCGGCGATCTGCGCGACGGCGGTGCCGAGCCGCACCCGCGACGTGGCGCTCCCCCACCATGCGAGCGGGGTGAACGCGTCCGACCCCCACGACTCGGCGGTGAACACCGCGTCGAATCCTGATTCCTCGGCCGCGGCGATGAGCTCCGGCGCGTTGTCGATCGGGCCCGCGCCCCAGTAGCCGAGTTGCAGTCCGAGCTTCATGAGCGACCGTCTTCCTGTCGAGGCGAGGGCGCTTCCTTGCGCCCAATTCTAGAACCTGTTCTACTCCACTGGTGACCATCAGTGAGTCCATGCCCGGCTACGTCACCGCGGCGAGAGCAGAGGTGCCCGAACCGGCGACACCGGTGCTCTCGGCCCCGTTGAAGAACAGCTTCGACTACACCCGCTCGCTCGGCCCCGTGTTGACGAGATTCGCCGAGGGACTCCTCGCCGGCGAGATCGTCGGAGGGAGATCCGCGGACGGTCGCGTGATCGTCCCGCCGAGCGAGTTCGATCCGGCGAGTGGCGCACCGACGACCGAGTTCGTCACCGTGGGCCCGGCCGGGGTGATCACGACGTGGTCGTGGCAGCCGGAGCCGCTTCCCGGGCAACCGCTCTCCGAGCCGTTCGCGTGGGCGTTGATCCGCCTCGACGGCGCCGACACCGACGTCCTGCACGCGGTGCGGGTGTCGTCCCCCGACGAGATCACCTCCGGCGCGCGGGTGGTGCCGGTGTGGTCGGATCAGCGCACCGGACGCATCGACGACATCTCGTGGTTCGTCCTCGGCGACACCGCGACCGACGCCCCCGCGAACGCCGGCGAGGGGCCGGCCACACCGGGGATGATCATCACCCCGGTCGGCCTCGAGATCGACCACACCGCGACCGTCGAGGAGAGCTGGTACCTCGAAGGTCTCAAGAACGGCAAGCTCTACGGCAACCGGGCCGCCGACGGCGTGTACTTCCCTCCGCGACAGGCGAGCCCGGCAACCGGTGAAGCCGCCGGCGAGCGCGTGGAACTGCCCGACACCGGCATCATCACCACTTTCTGCATCGTGAACGTGCCCTTCCTCGGTCAGCAGATCAAGCCGCCCTACGTCGCGGCGTACGTGGTGCTCGACGGCGCCGACATCGGCTTCCTGCATCTCATCCTCGAGGTGGAGGCCAATGAGGTGCGGATGGGAATGCGGGTGCAGGCCGTGTGGCGCGACGAATCCGAGTGGGACCACACGCTACGAAACATCAGTCATTTCCGTCCGACCGGGGAACCCGACGCGGACTACGACTCCTACAAGAACCATCTGTGAGAGATGAGCCAGTGAACATGCCCCGGATCGCGATCATCGGTTTCGCGCACAGCCCGCACACCGAACAGACGTTCGGCACCACCAACGGTGTCGAGATGTTGATGCCGTGTTTCGCCAAGCTCTACGCCGAACTCGGCATCTCCCGCACCGACATCGACTTCTGGTGCAGTGGATCATCGGATTACCTGGCGGGGCGGGCGTTCTCGTTCATCTCCGCCATCGACTCCATCGGCGCGGTGCCGCCGATCAACGAGTCGCATGTGGAGATGGACGCCGCGTGGGCCGCGTACGAGGCGTGGGTGAAGATCGCCACCGGTGAGGTCGACCTCGCGCTGGCGTACGGATTCGGCAAGACCTCCGCCGGCACCATGGATCTCACCCTGGCCCTGCAGACCGACCCGTACACCGTCGCGCCGCTGTGGCCCGACGCGCGGTCGTTGGCGGCACTGCAGGCCCGCGCCGGACTGGAGTCGGGGGCATGGACCGAGGCCGACATGGCCGCGGTCGCCGCCCGCACCACCGGCACCTCGGTCGATGACCTGCTGGCCGCACCGCTCGTCGCCGATCCGCTTCGTGCCCATGATCTCTCGCGATACACCGACGGCGCGGCCGCGGTGATCCTGGCGTCGGAGGACCGTGCGCGCGAACTCGTCGCGAACCCGGCCTGGGTCACCGGGTGGGACCATCGGATCGACTCCCCCAACTTCGGGGCGCGCGATCTCACCGATTCCCCGTCGACCCGTCTGGCCGCCGATGCCGCACTGGGCGATCACCGCGCGGTCGACGTCGCCGAGATCTACGCGCCGTTCACCCACTCCGAGATCATCTTGCGTCGTGCCATGAAGCTGCCCGACTCGGTGCGGATCAATCCCTCCGGCGGTGCATTGGCCGCGAACCCGATGTTCGCCGCGGGCCTCGAACGTGTCGGCTTCGCGGCCTCGGCCATCCTCGCCGGGGAGGCGAACACCGCTCTGGCCCACGCGACCAGCGGTCCACTGCTGCAACAGAACATGGTGGTCGCGCTCTCCAGCGACGCTGCCGCCGGAGATGAGAACTGATGGGGC
Organism: Williamsia sp. M5A3_1d; assembly: GCF_053345315.1. Classification (NCBI taxonomy): domain Bacteria; kingdom Bacillati; phylum Actinomycetota; class Actinomycetes; order Mycobacteriales; family Nocardiaceae; genus Williamsia; species Williamsia sp. M5A3_1d. Next base: position 1,124,084 of record NZ_JBKEZX010000001.1, on the reverse strand, counting down.
GTAATCGCGCGGCGGTCATCGGGACCGGCCAGACCAACTACGTGGCCAAGCGCCACGACGTCACCATGGCGGGCATGTGCCGCGAGGCCATCGATGCCGCGCTCGCCGACTCGGGTTACACGATGGACGACATCGACGCCGTCGTGGTCGGCAAGGCGCCCGACCTCTTCGAGGGCGCGATGATGCCCGAGCTCGCGATGGCCGAGCACCTCGGCGCCGTCGGCAAGCGACTCATCCGCGTGCACACCGCGGGCTCGGTGGGTGCCTCGACCGCGGTCGTCGCATCGTCGTTGATCAGCAGCGGCGTGCACCGGCGGGTGCTGGCCGTGGCATGGGAGAAGCAGTCGGAATCGAACGCCATGTGGGCGTTGTCGATCCCGGTCCCGTTCACGATGCCCGTCGGTGCCGGCGCCGGCGGGTTCTTCGCACCGCATGTGCGCTCGTACATCCGGCAGTCCGGAGCGCCCGAGCACATCGGGGCGATGGTGGCCGCGAAGGATCGTCGCAACGGGGCCAAGAACCCCCTCGCGCATCTGCATCAGCCCGACATCACGATGGAGTCGGTGATGGCCTCGCAGATGCTGTGGGATCCCATCCGCTACGACGAGACCTGTCCCTCGTCCGACGGCGCCTGCGCGGTGATCATCGGCGACGAACAAGCTGCCGACGACGCCGTCGCGGCAGGCACGCCGGTCGCGTGGATCCACGCCACGGCGATGCGCACCGAACCGCTCTCCTACGCCCACCGCAACCAGGTGAGCCCGCAGGCCGGGCGCGACGCCTCGGCCGCACTGTGGAAGGCCGCGGGGATCACCGACCCGCTCGAGGAGGTCGACACCGCCGAGATCTACGTCCCCTTCTCGTGGTTCGAGCCGATGTGGTTGGAGAACCTCGGCTTCGCCGCGCAGAACGAGGGATGGAAGCTCACCGAGAAGGGTGAGACCGACTTCGGCGGGCGGATGCCGGTGAACACCTCGGGCGGCGTGCTGTCGTCGAACCCCATCGGCGCGTCGGGCATGATCCGCGTCGCCGAGGCCGCGATCCAGGTGCAGGGCAAGGCGGGCGACCACCAGGTCCCCGACGTCCGGAAGGCCTTCGGCCACGCCTACGGCGGTGGGTCGCAGTACTTCTCCATGTGGCTGGTGGGTGCGGAGAAGCCATGAATCCGGCGTATCTCGACATCGACCGGGAGAACAACCCGGCCGTGGTGGCCGGCCGGATCTCTCGGGAGATGGTGGCGGCGCGGGACAAGCAGGGGTGGCTCGACAACTTCGCCGAGAACGCCGTGGTGGAGGACCCGGTGGGCCCGTCGATGTTCGACGAACACGGCGCCGGTCACCGCGGCCGCGACGCCATCTCGGCGTTCTGGGACATGACGATCGCGACCACCGAGAGGCTTGATTTCGAGTTCGACGAGGAGATCATCTGCGGCAACGAGGTCGCCTACATCGGGCGGATCGTGAGCCACATCGGCGGCCACGTCACCACCTCGCGCGGCGTGTTCACCTATCGCGCCGACACCGCCGGCAAACTCGTTGCCCTGCGCGCCTTCTGGGAGGTCCAAAAGACGATGGAGTCGCTGCGGCCCGAGTAGCGCCTCAGCCGGCGCGGGCCACGCGGGCGGCGACTCGGGCGATCACCGCGTCGGCGGCCGTGGCGTCGGGGATGTCTCGCGCGCTGCGCGTCTGCACGACGAGCAGGATGCGTTGCCCGCCCGGACCGATGAGGATCCCCGCGTCGTTCGCGCTGCCGTAGTCACCGGTCCCGGTCTTGTCCGCTGTCGTCCACCCCACGGGCAGGTCGGCACGGAATCGTCTGTCCGACGTGCGGGTGCCGCGCATCCATCCCACCAGCGTTGCGCGATCACGCGGGTCGAGTCGATCACCCACCATCACCGCCCGCAGTCCGGTTGCCCAGGCCTGCGGGACGGTGGTGTCGCGGATGTCGCCGGGGAACGCCGTGTTGAGCGAGGTCTCGGTGCGCACCATCAGCGTGGCCGGGTCGCCGGCGCTGCGGGCGAACGCGGTCACCCCACGCGGCCCGCCGATCGCGGCGAACATGAGATTGGCCGCGGTGTTGTCGCTCAGTTGCAGTGCTGCGACGGCGATCTCGGGATAGGTCATGGTTCCGCCGACATGCTTTCCGGTCTCCGGCGAGTTGGCGACGATGTCGCTCGCACGCACGGGCACCGGCGCGGTCAGCGACAGACGCCGGTGCCGGGCGGCATCGAGGACGGCGGCGGCGAGGTACACCTTCGACATCGACAGCACCGGGAACCGACGATCGGCGTCGACCGAGGCGATGACGCGTCCGGTACGCAGATCACGGGCCCACACCCCGATCGACACCCCGGAACGTGCCGCATCCGCGCGGATCTGCGCGCTGATGGACTGGGTGGAAATCGGCGGGGCGGCCTGCGCCGAACCGGCGACCAGCGCGGATGCGACGCCGACGATGGCCAGCAGGACGCTCACGAGGGACCTGATGGTACGCATGGCGAACAGTATGCACGGCTCTGCACGAGTCGCGCGGAACCGTTCGGTCAGGCGTAGCGGACCTGCATCTCCTTGATGCCGTTGATCCATCCGTGGCGCAGGAAACGCGGATCGGCGACCTTGGTGATGTCGGGCATGTGGTCCGCGATGGCGTTGAAGATGAGGTTGATCTCCATACGGGCGAGGTTCGCGCCCACGCAGTAGTGCGCGCCGTGACCGCCGAACCCGACGTGCGGGTTGGGATCTCGGGTGATGTCGAAGCTGAACGGGTCGGTGAACACCGACTCGTCGTAGTTGGCCGAACCGTAGAACATCCCGACACGCTCGCCCTTGCGGATCGCCACACCCCCGAGCTCGAGGTCGCGGCGTGCGGTGCGCTGGAAGCAGTTCACCGGGGTGGCCCAGCGGACGATCTCGTCGGCGGTCGTGGTGGGCCGCTCCCGTTTGAACAACTCCCACTGGTCGGGGTGGTCGAGAAACGCGTCCATGCCACGCGAGATGGCGTTGCGGGTGGTCTCGTTGCCTGCGACGGTCAACATGATGAAGAAGTAGCCGAACTCGATCTCGTCGAGCGCGAGGCCGTCCATGTCGGCGTGCACGAGTTCGGTGACGATGTCGTGCATCGGGCAGGCCTTGCGCGCCTCGGCCATCTGGTAGGCGTAGCCGAGGATCTCCGCGGCCGCGATCTGCCCGTCGTCGGCGAACTCGGGGTCGTCGTAGTTCATCATCGCGTTCGACCACGAGAACAGCTTCTGCCGATCCTCCTGCGGCACACCCAGCAGATCGGCGATCGCCTGTAGCGGCAACTCGACCGCGACATCGTGGACGAAGTCGCCGACGCCACCCTTCGCCGCGGCCTCGGTGACGATCTGACGGGCCCGGTCGGCGAGTCCCTCCTCCAGCGCGTGCACCGCCTTCGGGGTGAACGTCTTCGACACCAACTTGCGCAGACGCGTGTGCTCCGGCGGGTCGTGGTTGATGACCAGCGCCTTGGTGATCTCGAGCTGTTCGGGATCCATGTCGTCGTCGTAGCGGATGATCACGCCGTTGTCGTTCGCCGACCACAGCTCGTTGTTCTTCGAGATCGCGCGGATGTGTTCGTGCTTGGTGACCACCCAGTAGCCGCCGTCGCGGAACCCGCCGCCCTTGCCGTCGGCCTGGGCGTTCCACCAGACCGGCGCGGTGGCGCGCAGCTGCGCGAACAGCTCGGCCGGGATACCCCCCTGCAGCAGGTCGGGATCGGTGAAGTCGAACCCGTCGCCGAACACCGGACAGGAATTCTGTGTGCTGGTCACTGCGACCACCTCTTCGAGGGCTGGGTGAACGTGTTTCAGTTGTGATTGAAACACTGTTTGCCCAGCTTGACCATGGGTTCGCGGCACCGAGATGGACTGGAATGGAAACTTGTTCTAGTTTTTCCAGGTAACTGAGACCGAGACAATCGAGAAGAGGGATCGCGATGGGCGTGCCGGTGATCGTCGAGGCAGTACGGACCCCGATCGGCAAGCGGGCCGGATGGCTGTCGGGGCTGCACGCCGCCGAGATCCTGGGGGCGGCGCAGCGGGGTGTCATCGAACGCGCCGAGATCGATCCGGCTCTCGTCGAGCAGGTCATCGGCGGTTGCGTGATGCAGGTCGGCGCGCAGGGCAACAACATCACCCGCACCGCCTGGCTGCACGCCGGACTGCCGTGGCAGACCGGGGCCACCACCGTCGACTGCCAGTGCGGATCGGCCCAGCAGGCCAACCACCTCGTGGCCGGACTCATCGCCACCGACACCATCGACGTCGGCATCGCCTGCGGTATCGAGGCGATGTCACAGGTGCCGTTGGGCGCCAACGTGATGCTCGAGGGGGCCGGTGAACGCCGCCCCGCCTCGTGGGACATCGACATGCCCGATCAGTTCACCGCCGCCGAGCGGATCGCGACCCGCCGCGGCATCACCCGCGCCGACACCGACGCCCTCGGCGAGCGCAGTCAACGACTCGCCAGACAGGCCTGGGACGAGGGGCGATTCGATCGCGAGGTCATCGCGATGAAGGCGCCCGAACGCGCGAAGTCGGGCGAGCTCACCGGCGAGATGCTGGACGTGACGCGCGATCAGGGTCTGCGCGACACCACCCTGGAATCACTCGCGAACCTCAAGCCCGTCATCGACGGTGGGATCCACACCGCAGGCACATCGTCGCAGGTGTCCGACGGCGCCGCCGCGGTGCTGCTGATGGACGAGAGCAAGGCGCGCGCACTGGGTCTCACCCCGCGCGCCCGTCTGCGGGCACAGGTCCTCGTCGGCGCCGAGCCGTACTACCACCTCGACGGCCCGGTGCAGGCGACCGAGAAGGTCCTCGCGAAGGCGGGGATGTCGATTTCCGACATCGACCGGTTCGAGGTGAACGAGGCGTTCGCCTCGGTGCTGCTCAGTTGGGCGTCGGTGCACCAGCCCGACATGGACCGCGTCAACGTCAACGGTGGGGCCATCGCACTCGGCCACCCGGTCGGCAGCACCGGATCACGCCTGCTCACCACCGCGCTGCACGAACTCGAGCGCAGCGATTCGGCGACAGCGCTCATCACCATGTGTGCCGGCGGCGCCCTGTCCACGGGAACCATCCTGGAACGAATCTGAGAAGATGTTCCAATGATGTCGGACGAACCGAAGACCTCACGCGACAAACCGGGTGCCCTCGACTCCGCGGCGGTGGGGGCGATCCTCAAGTGGGGATCGAAGGCGAACACCGGCCTCTACAAGGCGACCGGCGGTCGACTCGGCGCGAAGTGGCGCATCGGCGGCGGCTTCCGCAAACCGGTACCGGTGTGTCTGCTGACGACGACCGGTCGCAAGACCGGCGAGAAGCGCACCGTGCCGCTGCTGTGTCTGCGCGACGGCGACGCCGTGGTGTTGATCGCCTCGCAGGGCGGCCGGAAGAACCACCCGCTGTGGTACCTCAATCTCGTCGCCGACCCGGCCGTGACCATCCAGATCCGCAACGACACGAAGCGATACGTCGCGCGTACCGCCGACGCGGGCGAACGCGAGCGACTGTGGCCGCGGTACGCCGAGATCTACGCCGACGTCGACCAGTATCAGGAGTGGGCCGACCGCACGATCCCACTGGTGATCTGCGAACCGGTGGGCTGAAAACAGACATACACACGACCGCATCCGGGTTTTGCGATCACACGTTCTGGAAACGACGTCGGCGACGTTGGGGAGCGGCCACAATGGCACGGGTGAACTACATGCCCCCGACAGACGCCATGTTCTTGCTGGCCGAATCCCGCGAGCACCCGATGCACGTCGGTGGACTGCAACTGTTCACCCCGCCCGACGACGCCGGGCCCGACTACGTGATGAACATGCTCTCCGCCATCCGCGCCCAGACCGAGGTGTCCGGACGCTTCGCGATGCGCCCCGCCGACCCCGTCAGCTCGGTCGGCAACCTGTGGTGGGCACAGAACCAGCCCATCGATTTCGACTACCACATCCGTCACTCCGCGGTCCCCCGCCCGGGCCGCATCCGCGAGCTGTTCCAGCTGACCTCGCGCTGGCACGGGACACTGCTCGACCGCCACCGCCCCATGTGGGAGATGCACGTCGTCGAGGGCATCGAGGACGGACGCTTCGCGGTCTACACCAAGGTGCACCACTCGCTGTTCGACGGCGTCTCGGCTCTGCGCAACCTGCAGAACACCCTGACCGAGGATCCGAACGACACCGAGCTGCGCGTGCCGTGGACGCCGAAGGCGCGTCGCCCCAAACCCTCCGGGGGCGGTTCACGCAACCCGTTGTCGCTCGTCGGCGATGCGGTGTCGGCCGTGGGCGACGCGGTGTCGCTGGGGACCACCGCGGCGGGCCTGGTGCCTGCCGGTCTCAAGGTGTTGCGTCAGGCCGTCGGCGACCACCACTTCACCACTCCGTTCGAGGCCCCGCGCACGATCCTCAACGCACCCATCGGTGGAGCCCGGCGATTTGTCGCGCAATCGTGGGAGATCGAGCGGGTCAAGGCCGTCGGCGACGCCGTCGGCGCCACCCTCAACGACGTGGTGCTCGCCATGTGCAGTGGCGCGCTGCGCCGGTATCTGACCGAACTCGGTGAGCTGCCGGAGAAGTCACTGACCTCGATGGTGCCGGTGTCGTTGCGCCCCGGCGACTCCGGGGACGGCGGCGGCAACGCGGTCGGCGCGGTGATCGCCTCCCTGGCAACCGATGTCGACGACCCCATCGATCGTCTGATGGCGATCCGCGAGTCGGTGCAGGCCTCCAAGCGCCTCATGAAGGAACTGAGCCCGACGCAGATCCTGCTGCTGAGCGCGGTGAACATGTCCGCACTGGCACTATCGCCCGTGCCGGGGTTCGTGAGCCTCACCAGGCCGCCGTTCAACGTCATCATCTCCAACGTGCCCGGTCCGCAGAAGCGTATGTACTGGAACGGTTCTCGCCTCGACGGCGTCTACCCGGCGTCGATCGTGCTCGACGGTCAGGCCCTCAACATCACGTTGACGAGCAACGACGACCAACTCGACTTCGGCATCATCGGATGCCGTCAGACGGTGCCGAGCCTGCAGCGGCTGATCCACCACCTCGAGGACTCGCTGAGCGAACTGGAGAAGGCCGTCTCCGCCTGACAGGACACCCCTCGGCGGCCGGGGGGCTGATCTACGATGTCGCCATGACCGATCATGACCGTGCCGCGACCCGTCGCGAGATCACCACCGCCCTGTCGTCCGCCTTCGAACGTCGTCACGAGGTGCTCGACGCGATCGTCGACGCCCCCGACCGCGCCGCGTCGGTGACCGCCATCGCCGACCTCCTGTCGGTGTCGCCTCTCGGCGCCGAGGCCGTGATGGGAATGTCGTTCGAGCAGTTGACCGTCGAGGCCCGCCGGGCCAACCAGGCCGAGCTCGACGACCTCGACAGCCAGCTCACCTTCACCCTCGCCGAGCGTCCCGCGGCGAGCGGCGACTCGGTGACGCTGCGCCCGTTCGATGCCTCGGCCGACGCGGATCTGTTCTCCACCCGCACCGCCGAGATCGGTGCGGCCGGCGACGGCTCCGGCAAACCCGCCGGCGTCCTCGACGACGAGATCGCCTCGGCGTCGGACCGCATGTTCGCCGAGGAGGCCGCGTGGTTCGTGGCCCACGAGGGGTCGGAGAAGATCGGTCTCGTGTTCGGCGAACTCGTCGACGGCGAGGTCAACGTCCGGATCTGGATCCGCCCCGAGCATCGCAAGAAGGGTTACGGCACAGCCGCTCTGCGCGCCTCGCGGTCGGAGATGGCCTCGCACTTCCCCGGCGTCCCCATGGTGGTGCGGGCACCCGGCGTCCAGGCCTGACGTGCCCGTCGCCGCCGCGGTCTTCGCAGGCCTCGCCGCCGCCCTGCACGTCGCGGTCTTCGTGATGGAATCGGTGTTGTGGACGCGGCCGGCGGTCTACCGGCGATTCGGCCTCGCCTCGGCCGACGAGGCCGCCGCCACGCGGTCGATGGCCTACAACCAGGGCTTCTACAACCTCTTCCTGGCTGTCGGCATCGTCGTCGGCATCGCGGTCGGCGGCAGCGTCGGCACCGCACTCGTCGTGTTCTGCTGTGCCTGCATCGTCGCCGCGGCCTCGGTCCTGCTCACCACAGGACTGTCCTATCTGCGGGCGGCGACGACGCAGGCACTGTTCGCGGTGATCGCGCTGGTGCTGTTCGCCGTGCTCTAGACCCTTCTCAGCCCTTCACCACGTCGTAGCGGTCGGACATCATGACCAGGTCCCACACCTCGACGAAGTCGTGCACGAACCGCTCGAGACCGTCACTGCCCGCATAGACCTCGGCCACCGCACGCAACTGTGAGTTCGACCCGAAGAGCAGGTCGTTGCGCGACGCGTGGAACCGCGTCTCACCGGTGTCGCGGTCGTCGACGGTGAACGCCGTCGGCCCAGAGGCGCCCTCGGACCCGTCGGCCGGGGTCCACACGTAGTCCATGCTGGTCACCGCATCGAAGAAGTCGGTGGACAACGTGCCGACACGATCGGTGAACACGCCGGTCGCGGAACCGTCGTGGTTGCATCCCAGCACCCGGAGGCCACCGGTCAGCGCCACCCACTGCGGCGCCGACAGGCCAAGCAGGGCCGCACGATCGAGGAACATCCGCTCGGGTGCCACCGACGACACCGAGTGGTACTCGGGCAGCACATAGTTGCGGAACCCGTCGACGACCGGTGCGAGCCAGGCGAACTGCTCGGGATCGGTCTGGTCCTGGGATGCGTCGACGCGTCCCGGGGTGAACGGCACGCTGACGGTCACACCCGCTGCGGCAGCGGCCTTCTCGACCGCGACGACGCCGCCGAGGACGATGACGTCGGCGAGGCTGACCGAGGTGCCGCTCGACTCCTTGATGTCCCGCAGCTTCGCGACCACGTCGACGGTGCGGGCGTTGACCGCCCAGTCCTTCTGCGGCGCCAGGGCAAGGCGGGCGCCGTTCGCGCCGCCGCGCTTGTCGGAGACGCGGAACGTGACCGCCGACGAGAACGCCGTGTAGGTGAGATCGGAGACGGAGATCCCCGCGTCGGTGATCGCCTGCTTCAGCGTGGCGATGTCGGCGTCGCCGAGGGCGGGCCCGTCGGCGGAGGGCAGCGGGTCCTGCCACGAGAAGTCCTCGGCGGGGACCTCGGGACCGAGGTAGCGCGACTTCGGTCCCATGTCGCGGTGGGTCAGCTTGAACCACGCCTTGGAGAACTGCTCGGTGAAGTAGTCGAAATCGGACAGGAACCGTTGGCAGATCTCGCGATACACCGGGTCGACCTTGAGGGCGATGTCGCTCGTCATCATCATCAGCGGCTCGGTCCTCCCCTCGATGTGGGCGTCGGGGGTCTGCGGGGCATTGGCGTCGACCGGCGTCCACTGCAGTGCGCCGGCGGGGCTCTGGGTCTTCTCCCACTCGAATCCGAAGAGGTTCTCGAGGTACGAGTTGTCCCAGGCGGTGGGGTTCTGCGTCCACGAGCCCTCGATGCCGTTGGTCATCGTGTGCTCGGCGTTGCCGTCACCGCGCGGGTTGTGCCAGCCGAGACCCATCGCCTCCATCGGCGCGATCTCGGGCGGTGCGCCGATCTCCTCCGACGGCACCTTTCCATGGCTCTTGCCGAACGCGTGGCCACCGGCGATGAGCGCGACGGTCTCCTCGTCGTTCATCGCCATGCGGCCGAACGTGATCCGGATGTCCACGGCCGACAGCGCGGGATCACCCTCCTGGTTCGGGCCCTCGGGGTTGACGTAGATCAGCGACTGGTGCGACGCCGCGAGCGGGTTCTTCAGTTCGTAGTCGGCGTCGCCGGGCTCACCGACCCAGCGCGTGCTGTCGCGCTGCACCATCGCGTCGTACGACGAGGGGTTCGTGTTGTCGATCCACTCCGCGCCCCAGTAGGTGGCGTCGTCGGCCTCCCACGCGTCGCGGCGACCGCCGCCGAACCCGTAGGTCGGGAAGCCCATGATCTCCAGCGAGCAATTGCCGGCGAGGATCATGAGGTCGGCCCACGAGAGCGCGTTGCCGTACTTCTTCTTGATCGGCCACAGCAGGCGGCGCGACTTGTCGGTGTTGCCGTTGTCCCACCAGCTGCTCACCGGCGCGAAGCGTTGCAGCGCCTGCCCGGCGCCGCCGCGACCGTCGGCGATGCGGTAGGTGCCGGCCGAGTGCCACGCCATGCGGATCATCTGCGGGCCGTAGTTGCCGTAGTCCGACGGCCACCACGACACCGAGGTGGTGAGGAACGCCTTGATCTCCGACTTCAGCGCGTCGAGGTCGATGGCGGAGAACGCGGCCTCGTAGTCGAAGTCGCGCAACGGGTTCGCGGCCGGGCCGTCGGTGTGGAGCTGCTCCACGCGCAGGCGGTCGGGGTACCAGTCGGACAGCGTCGGCTTCGAGGTCTCCGCTCCGGCGATCGTGTTGCCACCGAAGGGACATTTCCCTTCGAGGACCTCGGAGTACTCGGAATATGTGGTCATGGCGGGCACCTCTCGTCGACGACCGGGCTGGGTCTCCCTCCATCTATACGCATGCCGGCCCCGCGAGGTGACCGAAGTTGCGACCCTGTGCCCCAGGTATCGATCAGGACACGATCACCGGCGAGGGAACCCGATACGTGCGGTGATGCGTTCGATGTCGCCGTCGGGGTCGATGTCGAACCGCTCGCGGATGCGGGCGCGGAGGCCGAAGGCGACGTGGACGACGAACTCGGCCTGCACCGACCCGCCCTCGACCTCGTCGATGCCGATGATCTCGACCCGACGGATCACCCGGTACTTCCGTCCCCGATCGAGGTCGCGGATGATCGCGGGCCCGCTCGATCCGGTGGGGATGCCGTTCTCGACCCGTCGGCACCCGTCGGCGAGACGCACCGCCGAGACATCGTGGGTCGCGAGTGCCTCGATGTAGGCGCGGGCCGCCTCCACAGGCGGTGTGGCCGAGGGCGGGGTCACCGGGCCCCATACACCGGGAACGGGGTCGGCGCCTCGGCGAGGATCTCGGCGACCACGGGACCGAGTTCGGCGGGATTCCACCGCGAACCCTTGTCGCGCAGGGCACTGCGCTGCCAGCCGTCGGTGACCGACACCTTTCCGCCCTCCACCTCGAACACGCGACCGGTGACGTCCCGCGACTCCGGCGACCCGAGCCACACCACCAGCGGCGAGACGTTGGCCGGGTCCATGGTGTCGAACGAGCCGTCGGCGGGCGGCGCCATCTGGGCGGCCATCGCCTCCCCGGCGCTGGTCGTCATGCGGGTGCGTGCCGACGGCGCGATCGCGTTCACCGTGATCCCGTAGCCGCCGAGTTCGGCGGCGGCCTGGATGGTCATCTGTGCGATCGCGGCCTTGGCCGCGGCGTAGTTCCCCTGTCCCACCGAGCCGTAGAGTCCGGCCCCCGACGAGGTGTTGACGATGCGCGCCTCGCGCTGCGCGCCGGCCTTCGACTGCTCGCGCCAATAAGCCGCGGCATGTCGCAACATCGCGAAGTGCCCTTTGAGATGCACCCGGATGACGTCGTCGAAGTCGTTCTCGCTCATCGACACGAGCATCTTGTCGCGCAGGAAGCCGGCGTTGTTGACCAGGATGTCGAGCGCGCCGAACTCGGAGACCGCCTGCGCCACCAGGTGGGCGGCGCCGTCCCAACTGGCGACGTCGTCGCCGTTCACCACGGCCTCACCACCGCCGGCGACGATCTCGGCGACCACCTGCTCAGCGGGTGACTCCCCCGTGGCGGCGCCATCGAGGCCGGCGCCGATGTCGTTGACGACCACCTTCGCGCCACTGGCGGCGAAGGCCAGGGCGTGTTCGCGGCCGATCCCGCGGCCGGCGCCGGTGACGATGGCCACGCGGCCGGCGTTGATGGTGCTCATGGTGTGGTCTGTTCCCATCGGTTGTCGGTGGTGGCGGCGTCGAGGAACGCGGGGCGTTCTCCTCCGCCGTGCACGGTGAGGGTCGATCCGGTGATGTAGTCGGCCATCGGTGAGAGCAGGAACGCCACGGCGCGACCGACGTCGGCGCCGGTGGCCATGCGCCCCATGGGGATGGTGGCACCGACCGCAGCGATGCCCGCGTCGTCGCCGTAGTGCAGCGCGGACAGTTCGGTGTGGACGGGACCGGCGATCACCGAGTTGATCCGCACCCGCGGCGCCCACTCCACGGCGAGGGATCCGGTGAGGCTGTCGAGTCCGGCCTTGGCCGCGCCGTATCCGGCGGTGCCGGGTGACGGGCGATGCCCGCTGATGCTCGACACGTTGACGATCGACCCGCCGGAATCCTGATAGCGCATCACGCTGTAGGCGGCCTGCGCGACGACCAACGGCGCCAACATGTTCAGCTCGACGATCTTGCGGTGGAAATTCGGGGAGGCGTCGGCGGCGGGGGCGAAGGGTGAACCTCCCGCGTTGTTCACGACACCGTCGAGTCGGCCGTGCCGTTCGGTGATGCGGTCCATCATCGCGTCGACGGCGTCAGGGTCGCGCACGTCGCACGAGACGAATTCGACCGAGCTGCCCGCATCGTCGGCCGGGCGTCGTGCGCAGGCGATCGGGACGGCCCCCAGCGACGCGAGCACCTCGCAGATGCCGGCGCCCACACCCCGGACGCCACCGGTCACGACGACCACCTTGCCGGCCAGTCCGATGTCCACGCTCATCTCCGATCGTCGCTCTCACCGCCTGCTACGCTACCAAGCAAGTGTTTGGTTGGTAACCACCGGCCGAGTCCGAGCATGCGAGAGAGGACGTGGGAGCGCACATGCCGATCACGACATCGACGATCGAGCCGGGCGTCGTGGCCGTCACGGTCGACTTCCCGCCGGTCAACGCCCTGCCCAGCGCCGCGTGGTTCGCCCTCGGCGACGCGATCCTCGCCGCGGGCGCCGACCCGACGACGCACGTGGTGATCCTGCGGGCCGAGGGGCGCGGCTTCAACGCGGGCGTGGACATCAAGGAGATGCAGGCCACCGAAGGATTCGACGCCCTCATCGGCGCCAACCGCGGCTGTGCACACGCCTTCGGTGCGGTGTACGACTGCGCGGTACCGGTGATCGTGGCGGTCAACGGATTCTGTGTGGGCGGCGGTGTCGGTCTGGTCGGCAACGCCGATGTGATCGTCGCCTCCGACGATGCGGTGTTCGGGCTCCCTGAGGTCGACCGCGGGGCACTGGGCGCGGCAACACATCTCGCGCGCCTGGTCCCCCAGCATCTGATGCGCACGCTGTACTTCACCGCGCAGAACGTGACCGCACAACAACTCCTGCACTTCGGGTCGGTCTATCGGGTGGTGCCGCGAGCCGATCTGCTCGACGCCGCCCTCGAGGTCGCACGACTCATCGCCGCGAAGGACACGCGGGTGATCCGTGCCGCGAAGGAGGCCATCAACGGCATCGATCCCGTCGACGTGAAGACCAGTTACCGCCTCGAGCAGGGCTACACCTTCGAACTCAACCTCGCCGGTGTCGCGGACGAACACCGCGACGCGTTCGTCACCACCGGGAAGGCCCGCGGATGACCGCGGCGGTGCGCACCCAGACCGACAAGAGCTGCTCGCTCGACGAGGCCGTCGCCGAGATCTCCAGCGGCATGACCATCGGGATCGGCGGATGGGGGTCGCGGCGCAAGCCGATGGCCCTGGTGCGGGCGCTGGCCCGGTCGGAGGCCACCGACCTCACCGTGGTGACCTACGGCGGCCCCGATCTCGGATTGCTCTGCGCGGCAGGCAAGGTCAGCAAGGCGTACTACGGGTTCGTGTCGTTGGACTCACCGCCGTTCTACGATCCGTGGTTCGCGCACGCGCGCACCACCGGCGCCATCGAGGTCCGCGAGATGGACGAGGGCATGGTGAAGTGCGGGCTCGAGGCGGCCGCATCGCGGCTGCCGTTCCTGCCGATCCGCGCCGGCCTCGGGTCGTCGGTGCTCGACTTCTGGGGTGACGAACTGCGCACCGTCACCTCGCCGTATCCCGACGCCGACGGACGCGTCCAGACGTTGATCGCGATGCCCGCCCTCGAACTCGATGTCGCGCTGGTACATCTCGACATCGGCGACGTGCACGGCAATGCCGCCTACACGGGTGTCGACCCCTATTTCGACGACCTGTTCTGTGGTGCCGCGCGCCGACGCCTCCTCGAGGTCGATCGGGTGGTAGAGACCGCCGAACTCGTCGATGAGGTTCCCCTGCAACGCATGCTGCTCAACCGGATGAACGTCGACCGGGTCATCCACGCGCCGGGTGGCGCGCACTTCACGTTCGCCGGCGACTACGGCCGTGACGAGGCCTTCCAACGGTTCTACGCCGCCTCGGCGGGTGACCCGGACGCATGGCGGGCGTTCTCGGAGCGGTTCCTCGCCGTCGACGAGGAGACCTATCAGGCACGTGTCCGCGACTGGGCGAGCGAGCAGGAGGGCACGGCATGACCGAGGTGACCCGCGCGGAGATCTGCGTGATCGCGTGTGCCGAGATCTTCAGCGGTGCAGGCGAGATCATGGCCTCGCCGATGGCGACGACACCACTCATCGGTGCGCGCCTGGCGCGTCTGACCACCGAGCCTGACCTGGTGATCACCGACGGTGAGGCGTTGATCTTCGCCGACACCCCGGCCGTCGGACGGTCGGCCCCCATCGAGGGGTGGATGCCGTTCCGCAAGGTGTTCGACGTCGTCGCGTCGGGTCGCCGCCATGTGGTGATGGGCGCCAACCAGATCGACCGCCACGGCAACCAGAACCTGTCGGCGTTCGGCCCCCTGCAGCACCCGACCCGCCAGATGTTCGGCGTGCGTGGGGCTCCCGGCAACACCCTGAACCACCCCACGAGCTACTGGGTCGCCAAACACTCGTCCCGGGTGTTCGGTGGCGAGGTCGACGTGGTGTCGGGGGTGGGGTACAGCCAGGTCGACCCGAACAACCCGGCCTATCGATTCCTCCACATCCACCGCGTGGTCACCAACCTCGGCGTCTTCGATTTCGGCGGCCCCGACCACACGATGCGGGCGCTGTCGCTGCATCCGGGTGTCAGCGCCGACGAGGTCGCCGAGAACACCGGTTTCGACGTCGCCGACCTCGATGCGGCGGGCGTCACCCGCGAACCCGATGCACACGAACTCGACCTGATCCGTACGGTGATCGACCCGAAGGGCCTGCGCGAGCGTGAGGTCAAGCCGGTGGAGGCGAGCCGATGACCGGCCGCGCGGCACCGATGCGGACCGCCTTCACCGAGCTGGTGGGGGTCGACTACCCGATCGTGCAGACCGGCATGGGCTGGGTGTCGGGGGCCGCGCTGACCTCGGCGACGTCGAATGCCGGCGGGCTGGGGATCCTCGCCTCGGCGACCATGACCTTCGACGAGCTCGAGATGGCCGTGAAGAAGACGAAGGCGTCGACCGACAAACCGTTCGGGGTGAACATCCGCGCCGACGCCACCGACGCGGGCGAGCGGATCGACCTGCTGATCCGCGAGGAGGTGCGCGTCGCGTCGTTCGCGTTGGCGCCGAAGAAAGACCTCATCGCCAAGCTGAAGGACCACGGCATCGTGGTGATCCCGTCGATCGGCGCGGCGAAGCACGCGGTGAAGGTCGCCTCCTGGGGTGCCGACGCCGTCATCGTGCAGGGCGGCGAGGGCGGTGGCCACACCGGTCCGGTCGCGACGACGCTGCTGTTGCCGTCGGTGCTCGACGCCCTGGGTTCTGACGGGATACCGGTCGTCGCTGCGGGCGGGTTCTTCGACGGCCGTGGCCTTGCCGCCGCACTCTCCTACGGCGCGGCCGGTGTCGCGATGGGCACCCGCTTCCTGCTCACCTCCGACAGCACCGTGCCGGATTCGGTGAAACAGGAGTACTTGGGGCGCACGCTGAACGACACCGTCGTGTCCACGAAGGTCGACGGCATGCCGCACCGCGTGCTGCGTACCTCGCTGGTGGAGAAACTCGAAGGCGGCAACCCCGTGAGCGCGCTCGTCGCGGCGGCGCGCAACGCCAACGAGTTCAAGCAGATGACCGGCATGAAGTGGACCACGATGCTCACCGACGGCCGCAGCATGCGGAGATCCGGCGAGCGCAGCTGGCAGCAGATCATCATGGCCGGCAACACCCCGATGCTCCTCAAGGCGGGTCTCGTCGACGGCAGCACCGACGCGGGTGTCCTCGCCTCGGGACAGGTGGTCGGCATGATCGACGACCTCCCGAGCTGCGAGGCACTGATCCAGTCGATCGTCGGCGACGCCCGTGACCGGATCGCCGCACTCGCCCGAATCGACTGATCGAGGCCGGCTCCCCCACCGCCGCGCTGGCTACGCTGGGCGTCGTGGCCGACACCGATCCCCTGTACGCACAACGTGATCGCGCCGATTCGTTCGGTGCCGTGGCGCGCGCCTACGACGCACACCGACCCCGGTACCCCGATGAGGTGATCGACGACATCGTGGCCGCGGCCGGTGGTGGGCGTGTGCTCGATGTCGGGGCGGGGACCGGTATCGCCTCGGCGCAGCTCGCCGATCGCGGACTCGAGGTACTCGCCCTCGAACCGGACGCGGCGATGGCAGAGGTGGCCGCGGCGAAGGGGATCGGCGTCGAGCGGGGCACGTTCGAGCAGTGGGACGCCGCGGGTCGGACGTTCGATCTGATCCTGTTCGCACAATCGTGGCACTGGGTCGACTCGACCGTCGCTGTGCCCAAGGCGATGTCGCTGCTGAACCCGGGTGGACGCCTCGTACTGCTGTGGCACATGACGAATCCCGAGTCACCATCGGCCGAGGCGTTCGACGCCGTCTACCAGCGGTACACCCCCACCGCGCCACCGCGCGGTTCGAGCGACGATGTCTCGCTGTCGGATGCGCTGACCGCGGGCGGTTTCACCGTGACCGAGACGACCTACCCGGTGCGCGCGGAGTACACCACCGACGCCTGGCTCGACATGGTGTTCACGTTCTCAGCACAGATCGTGCTGTCCGACTCCGACAAGGCCTCGCTGCGTGATGATCTCGCCGCCCTGGTGGGATCCGACGGGGTGACCGTTGCCGGTGTCGCCTACGTCGCGACCGCCACCCGACCGACCCGCCCGGTGCACACCGATCGCGCGCTGGCACTGAGCTTCGGCGCCGAGGCCGACAACTACGAGCGGCACCGGCCGGATTTCCCGGCCGCGATGATGGACGCAGTCGCCGAACTGGGTTCGCGGGTGCTCGATGTCGGGACCGGCACCGGCAAGGCCGCCGCCGCGCTCACCGCGCGGGGATGCGAAGTGGTCGGCGTCGAACCCGACGCTGCGATGGCCGCGATCGCCCGTGCGAAAGGTGTTGCGGTCGAGGACGGCACGTTCGAGCAGTGGGATCCCGCGGGACGTCAGTTCGACCTCGTGGTGTTCGCACGATCGTGGCACTGGGTCGACCCCGAGGTGGCCCTGCCTCGGCTCGCTGCGATGGTGCCCGCCGGTGGGCACGTCGCCCTGCTGGCACACGAGGCGAGTTGGCGAACGTTCGACGATCCCCGGATCCGCGCGGTGATCGAACGGGTGGTGCCCCTCGGGGACACCGCCGCGCGCCGCGCGACCGACGAGGTGGTGGCCCGGTTCACCTCGGCCGGTTTCGAGGTCCGCACCGAGGAGTTCCCGATGACGCAGACGGTGCCGACGGAGGAATGGCTCGACTCGGTGTTCACCTACTCGCGCTTGCTCGTCCTCGACGAGGACACGAGAACCGATCTCCGACAACAGTTGTCCGACGCCGTGGGCGCGAGCGAGATCACCGTCTCCGGCACTCCCCGCGCCATGATCGCGCGACGCCGCTGATTCAGTCCGCGTCGTCGGTGCCGTGCGCGAGGCCGATGGCGATCTCGTGGAGCACCGGCAGGGCCTGCGCCACCGCGGCGAGTTGCGCGGTGGTCAGTCCCGACAACACCGCATCGATGAGCACCGAACTCGCACTGTCGTAGCGCGCCAGCAGATCACGGGCGTGGTCGGTGGGCGCGATCCACGCCTGGCGCATGTCGTCGGCGCCGGGAAGTCGTGTCACCAGATGGGCGGCCGTCATCCCCCGGAGCACGTTGCTGATGGTCGGGCGAGCGAGGTTGAGGCCCGCGGCGAGTTCGCCGGAGGTCTGCGGTGACCGTTCGGACAGGGCGCGCAGCACCTGGATGTGGGCGTCGGGCAGGTCGGGCAGGCCTTCCGCCGATCGGGCGGACCGCAGGATCGCGCGGCGCAGCGGACCGATGACCCGACCGAGTTCGGTCGCGATCTGCGCGGTCGAGGGTGCCGATGCGTCGCCGTTCGTCACTGCTCCCCTGCTAAGCAACTCAGACCTCCCCTGGTGAGGAGACAGTAGCCACCGGGCCGAGCTATTGCCACAGGTAATGATTTTGTGACAAAATTACCACCATGACCACCACATCCGTCCAGAACCCCATCCCCATGCAGGACCTGTCCGGCATCGTCGGCCACCGGTTCATCTACACCTACGCGAACTCGTGGCAGTACGAGATGTACGTGAAGAACGCCACCACCATCGACTACCGCATCCACACCGGCATGGTGGGTGGCCGCTGGGTGAAAGACCAGGCGGTCGACCTCGTCGCTCTCGACGACGACGTCTTCAAGATCTCCTGGAACGAGCCGACCGGCACCTCGGTCGTGGTGAACGTGTTGCCGGGGAAACGTCGTCTGCACGGCACGATCTTCTTCCCGAAGTGGGTGGAGGACGCCGGCTCGAAGACCGTGGTGTTCCAGAACGACCACCTCGACGAGATGCGGGCGTTCCGCGACGCCGGGCCCACCTACCCGATCTACGTGGTGCCCGAGTTCGCGTACATCACGTTGTTCGAGCACGTCGGCGCCGACGACGAATCGGTGATCTCGGTCGGACCGTCGGAACTGCCCGAGGGATTCGCCGACCGCACCGACCTGTGACACCGCCGTCCGCGCCGGCCCTGGAGTTCGTCGCGCACCTCTCGATCGACGTCGGGTCGCCGATCGACCTCGGCGACCTCCCCCACGGCCACCGACGAGTGGTGCCGATCCTGGGTGGCACCGTCTTCGGGCCGCGGTTGCGCGGACGGGTCCTCCCCGTAGGCGCCGATCATCAGCACTTGCGCTCCGAGCGGGTGACCGAACTCGACGCGCGGTACGTCCTCGAGACCGAGGACGGTGCACGCATCTCGGTGCACAACGTCGGTCTGCGGGTGGGCAGCGCCGCCGACGTCGCCGCTCTGCTGCGCGACGAGCCGGTCGATCCACACCGCATCTACTTCCGCACCCGGCCGACCCTGTCGAGCGCCCATCCGGCCCACGCCTGGCTCGCCGAGACGCTGTTCGTCGCCACCGGGGAACGAACCCCGACCACGGTCGAACTGGACGTGTTCGCGGTCGGCTGACGGCAGATCAGTGCAGGACCTTGAGTCCGACAACACCTCCCACGATGACGGTGAGCAAGGCGATCTTCGCCCACGACGCCGACTCGTCACCGGCCAGCATGGCGTAGGTGACCGTGAGCACCGCACCGATACCCACCCACACCGCGTACGCCGTTCCGATGGGGAGGCTGCGCATCGCGAACGCGAGACCGGCCATGCTCGCGACGAGCCCGATCGCGAAGACCACCGACGGTGTCAGACGGCTGAACCCCTCGGACTTGCCGAGCGCCGTCGCCCAGACCGCCTCGAAGACACCGGAGATGATGAGAACCAACCACGCCATGACGGACTCCTGAGCACCGTCTTGTCGCTGGTCGGGTACGGCGCGCTCGTCCGAGGGTCATGGTGACCGACTTCCACGCTAGCAAAGTCGACCGCGGGTACCGGTCTCAGCGATCGAGCCAGTGGTCGACGGTCAGGTCGGTCCCCTCGGCGAGCGCCTGCGCCTGGGCGCCGAACCCGACCATCGCGGTCCCGTCCGCGAGCTCGATCGACCCGAGCAGCATCGGCGCCGGCAGTTCGGCGAGGAAGACGCCCAACGCGGCCGACGACACCACCCACTTCTCGCCGCGGATCGCCCGACCGGCGACGTCGTCACGCACCAGCCCGGGTTTGGGTGGTGTGGTGTCGAGGGCGACGAGCCGGTAAGCGGGTGCTGTGGTGATGTCGCCGGCCCACCGGGCACCGCGGCCGACGAGCTGGTGATCGAGTGGCTGACCCCGCAGGTGCGCACCGAACACCGCGAGTTCGACGGTGTCGGCGACGTTCTCGACCCAGCTCGGACCGGGGTCGGCGCCGGCGACACGTCGGGCGAGATCGATCAGGACCGCGTCGCGGTGGGCCGTTGACAGCAGCGTGACACCGAACTGCGCGGACCCGGCCGTGCCGGCGGGGACGGCCAGGGCGCACATGTCGAAGAGGTTGCAGAAGTTGGTGTAGGTGCCCATGCGGGAGTTGACCCCGACCGGATCGGCGGCGACGTCGTCGAGCGACGGGTGTTCCGGAGCAGTGGGGACCATCAGCGCATCGACCCCGTCGAGAAGCGCCAGCGCCGAGTCCCGGAGCTCGGCCACACGACGTCGATCACGGAGCAGATCGGTCGCCGAGAACCGTGACGCCGCAGCGATGATCCCCGCCACCGTGGGATCGAGATCCGGCGCACCCGTGTCCACGAAGGCGCCGACGGCGTCGTGGCGTTCGGCGACCAGGGCACCGTCGTAGAGAAGCGCGGCCGCGGCCAGGAAGTCGGTCATGTCCATTTCGCGGATCGAACATCCTGCGGCACGAACGTTCTCGACGGAACGCTCGAACGCCACCCGCCAGTCCTCGGCGAGGGGAGACAGATCGGCAGGCACGGCGATCACCGGGTCTGCGGTCGCGGCGAGCGTGGTGTCGGCGGGGAACGGTCGCGGTCCGGCGGCTGTCGCCATCGCGCCCATCGCGCGGTCCGCGGTGGCGAGGTCGGCCGCGAAGATCGTGACGCAGTCGTAGCTCGCGCAGGCCGGCACGACACCCTCGGTCGAGACCACCCCGAGGGTCGGCTTCACACCGACGATGCCCTGCAGTCCTGCGGGCACGCGCCCCGAACCCGCGGTGTCGGTCCCGATCGCGATGTCGGCGAACCCCAGTGCCACCGCGACGGCCGACCCCGAACTGGACCCGCCGGAGATGTGGTCGGGACGGCGCGAATCCCGCACCGCACCATAGGGGCTCCGGGTCCCGACGAGTCCGGTGGCGAACTGGTCGAGGTTGGTCTTGCCGATCACGACCGCACCCGCGGCCCGTAGGGCGGCCACCGCCGGTGCGTCCGTCTCGGCGATGCTCGCGAACGACGGGCACCCGGCGGTGGTCGGCAGACCGGCGACGTCGACGTTGTCTTTCACCGCCAACACCACACCGGCGAGCGGCCCGCCTGCGGCCACCGAGGCGGCGAGCTCCGCCTCGACATCGCGCTCCGGTCGGAGGTGGATGAACACCCCGTGGCGGCCGGTGCGCTCGATCTCAGCGTGGATACCGGCGATACGGCCGGGCGCGGCGACCGCGGTCATGCGACACGCTCCCGCGCGACGGAGACCTCGCCGCCATCGGACCACCGGCGGCGCTCGAGCGCACGCGCCGCCTCCATCGCGCCTCGTGACGCCGCGATGTCGTCGGCGTTCGCGTCGAGGAACGCCTGGTGTTCGGCGATGGAGAAGCGTCCGTCGTCGATCCGTATGTGACCGCGACCGGCCGCGGTGTCGGCGCGCAGGTCGAGGAGTTCGTCGGCGGACACCGGGCACCAGCGGATGCGGTCGAAGAACCGCAACAGCCAGGGGTTCTCGGGGTCGAAGCCCACGGTCGCCTGCGGATGCCGGTGATTCCACACCTGGGTGGTACGACCCACGAACTGATATCCGCCGGGGCCCTCCATGCCGTAGACGCACAGGTAGGCACCACCGATCCCGACGGCGTTCTCCGGGGTCCACGTGCGGGCGGGGTTGTACTTGGTGGTTACCAGGCGGTGGCGGGGGTCGGTCGGGACCGCGACCGGCGCACCGAGATACACGTCGCCCAGCCCGAGGACGAGATACTCGGCGTCGAACACCACGCGGTGCACGTCGTCGACCGACGGCAGTCCGTTCATGCGTCGGATGAACTCGATGTTCCACGGACACCACGGCGCATCGGCCCGCACGCCGTGCATGTAGCGTTCGGTGGCCTCGCGTGTGGACGGGTCGTCCCACGACAGCGGCAGGTGCACGGTGCGGCTCGGGACGACGAGGTCGGTCACCGATGGGAGGTCGGCCTCGCACTCGCGCAACCAGTCCACCACCGTCGGCTGTGCGATCCGCGACGGGTCGAATTTGACCTGCAGCGAACGGATCCCGGGCGTCAGGTCGATCAGCCCGGCCGGGCGGTCGAGCTCGATGCGTTCGGCCAGGGCGTGTACCCGCGCACGCGACGCGAGATCGAGGGCCATGTCGCCGTATTCCACGAGCACGTTGTCGTCGCCACTGCGCCGATAGGTGACGGTGGATCGGCCGTCGACGGTGTCGGCGGTGGTGAGCACACCGTGGTCGTCGTCGCCCCCGGTCGACACCACCGGGATGTACTGCGAGCGCCGGGATTCGCCGATCGCCCGAGGGTCGGCGGCCTCGGCGGCCCGGACCGGGACGAACCGTACGCGGTTGCCGGGCGCGATCTGCCCCAGTTTCCACCGGTCTGCGGTGGTGACGGTCACCGGACACACGAAGCCGCCGAGGCTCGGGCCGTCGGGACCCAGCAGGATCGGGGTGTCGCCGGTGAAGTCCAGCGCACCCACCGAGTAGGCGGTGTCGTGGATGTTCGACGGGTGCAGGCCCGCCTCTCCCCCGTCGTCGCGGGCCCATCGTGGCTTCGGGCCGACGAGACGGATACCGGTGCGGTCGGAGTTGAAATGCGCCTCGTAGTCGGTCGCGTAGAGGGTCGCGATGTCGTCGTCGGTGAAGAACTCCGGTGCACTGTGCGGACCGACGGTGACCGCGAGCTCCCAGCGCGACCCGATGGCGGGTTCCTCCTCGTACTGGATGCGCCGCGCGGCACCCGCGGGGGCGTGATCGGCGACGGTGAGCTGATCGCCGTCGCGCAGAGAACGTCCGTCCTTGCCGCCGAAGCGGCCGAGGGTGAACGTCGCTGCGCTGCCGAGGAACTCCTGTGCGGCGAACCCTCCGGCGACGGCGATGTACGCCCGCATGCCGAGGGTGACCGCGCCGACCGCCAGCACCGATCCCGCCGTGACGGCGATCGGGGCGCACTGCGCGACCGGCTCGCCATCGAGGGTGACCGGCGCCGGGGCCCCGGTCACGGCGACGGTCGCGTCAGCGGTGAACCGCAGGGTCGGGCCGATCATCGTGGCCTCCAACGCCGGTGTGCCCTCGGCGTTGCCGACGGCGATGTTGGCGAGCCGGAACGACAGGTCGTCCATCGGTCCCGACGGCGGCACCCCGACGTTCCAGTACCCGATCCGACCCGGCCAGTCCTGCACGGTGGTCATCGGACCCGCGCGCTCGATAATGATGGCCGACATCAGCCGACCTCGGGTCGGGTGACAATCACACGCACGGCGGTGGGATCGAAACCGTTGCAGGGGTTGTTGATCTGCGGGCAGTTCGAGATCAGGACGAGGGTGTCGACCTCGGCGCGCAGCGCGAGGCGTTTGCCGGGCGCGGAGAGGCCGTCGACGATGCCCAGTGCGCCGTCGGGATCGACCGGGACGTTCATGAAGAAGTTCACGTTGCCGACCATGTCGCGTTTGCCCAGTCCGTGCCGGGCCCCTTCGGCGAGGAAGTTCTCGACACACGCGTGCTGATGCTTCGTGTGGTGGCCGTAGCGCAACGTGTTCGACTCCTGCGAGCAGGCACCGCCGAGGGTGTCGTGGTTACCGACCTCGTCGGCGACGATGGTCATCAGCGGGTTCGATTCCTGATCACGGATCACCGAGCCGGTCGTCAGGAACACGTTGCCCTGCGCGGTGATCGTCGCCTGCGCCGAGTACCGGGCCGCGGGATCGACTGTGCCATCGGGCTTCATCCCGTAGAACAGGGTGTCGACGGCCTGATTGCCGTACAGGTCGACGATGGTGAGGACGTCACCGGCCGCGACGGCCTGCGACCAGGGGCCACGGGGGTCGACCTCGGAATCGGTGATGACGGCGCCGGGGACCATCGCCTGGTCGGCGGTGGTGTCGTGAGCGGGAGCCTCGGCAGCGGGGGCGGACATGGGGAACTCCTCGGTTCGGGATGCGGGGTCAGAGCGACGCGGCGAGTGCCGTGTCCTCGGAATTGGCGACGGCGCGGCGATATTCGGGGTCGGTGTCACCGGCGCGGGCGATCAGATCGGCGAGATCGGCCTCGGCACGCCAGGCGAGCACCTCGAGCGGGCCGGTGTCGAAGGTGGGCGCCGGGTCGACGGGGTGCGCGGTGTTGGCGATCGCGACGATGCACGGCAGGTGCAGGACGAGATCGACGTGCTTGTCGAGCCCGGCGGACCCCTTCGAGGTGATCTTCCCGTCGGATTCGACGACGACGCCGTGGAAGAACGACACCGACGGTGCCACGTCGGCGGGGGTGAGTCCGTGTTTCGCGGCAGCGACGGTGAACAGTTCCCGCCCGGCCGGACTCTGCGAGTGCAGCTGCCCCGAGCCGTACTTGGTCCGGTTCTGCGTGAGTGTCGTGGTGCCGCAGAGGGCGTCGTGGTGGCCGGAGTCGTCGGCGACCACGGTCGCGAGCACCCGGCCCTGGTCACTGAGCAACGGGTGACCTTCGCCCAGGTAGGCCTGCCACGGCACCTTGACGGTGTCGGCGACGTTGAGTCGTTCCCACGGCGCGTCGGCGCGCCACAGCAACAGGTTCGCGCACGCGCTGCCGGTCACGTCACGCAGACGCACGCGCGTGCCGCGGGCGAGGACCTTGGAGGTGTACCGACCGCCGGGGACGGTCTCGGCCCAGGTCATGTCGTCGGCTGCGACACCGCCGGGCAGGCGTGGCCACCGTGAGGGCGGCACCACCGGCATCGAGTCGGTGATCGCGCCCTCCTGCGCACGTGCATGGGCTTTGGCCCCGGCGGTGGAGGCGGTGGGGGCGCTCATCGCGACCGCTTCGCGCCGACGAGGGCATCGGTCGGGGCCGGTGCGCCCGGCAGGTTGCGTACCCGCAGGTAGGCCGCTGCACCGACGACGAGGGTGAGCGCGACGAAGATGATCGCGAAGTAGTGCAGGAACCACGACGTGCCGTCGGGGTCGTACACCTCAGCGCGCGGCCAGGCGATGTTGATCATGAGCAGGGTGCCCATCACCACCGCGATGACGTTGACGAGGATCCCCCAGCGACCCAGATCGAAGACGGGACGTCCGAAGCTGAGGCTGGTACCGCGCACCCGGTGGATCAGCGCGGGGATCGTCACCATGAGGTAGGCGATGTAGACGATCACCACCGAGACGCTGGTGATGGCGGCGAACACCCCGGCCTGGCCGAGGTTGACCAGCAGGACCGCGATCGCCAGCGCGCTCACCACGATGCCGGTGTTGACCGGGGTCCCGGTGCGCGGGTTGACCTTCGCGAGGAACGATCCGAACGGGAGTCGGTTGTCACGGGCCATGGAGAACATGACGCGAGACGCCGAGGCCTGGATGGCGAGGGTGGCCGAGAAGATGGCGATCGCGACGATCGTCAACAGCGTTGTCCCCATCCAGGTATCGAGCTGGCTGGTGATCACCCAGGCGATGCCGTCGGCGGAGAGTTCGGGAGCTCCGAGCGACGGTGCGGCCATCAGGGCGCCGAGAATCATGAGGCCACCGCCGATGAAGGAGACGAGCAATGCGTTGACGATGGCCTTCGGCGCGGTGCGGCGCGGGTCGCGGGTCTCCTCGGACAGCTCAGCGGCAGAGTCGAATCCGTACATGACGTATGCGGCCATCAGCATCGAGGCGAGGAACCCGGGGAGGTAGCCGAGGCCGGTCCCGTGTCCACCGGTGTCGAGGACGGCCTGAGCGGGCGTGCGCTCGGAGTGGACGAACATGAGCACGACCAGGAGGACGACACCGATGATCTCGATGGTGACGCCGATGATCGTGATCTTCCCCATGAACGACACCCCCACGGCGCTGATGACGGTGCAGAGCGCAATCGTGATGCTGCCCAGGATGATCGCGTTCGTGGCACCCGAGACCGAGGCGAGAGCGGTGTCGGTGCCCACGAGTTGGAACCCCGACCAGATCGACGGGAGCACGCTCTGCATCGCGATGGCGAGGGCGGCGACGCTGACGATGTAACCGATCAGCATGAACCAGCCGGCAAACCAGCCCACCCCGTTTCCGGCGAGGCGTCGCGACCACTGGTAGATGGCACCGGCGACCGGGAACTTGCCCGACAGTTCGGCGAACACCAGGCACACGCAGAACTGGCACACGAACACGATCGGCCAGGTGAAGAAGAAGCTCGGTCCGCCCAGTCCGAATCCCAGTGCGAACAGGGCGAACACGGTGGTGAGGATGGACACGAAGGAGAACCCGGACGCGAAGGCGGCGTATCCACCGATACCGCGGTGGAGTTCCTGGGTGTAACCGAGTTGCGACAGCGCCTCGGCGTCGGCGGCCGAGGAATGCGCGGAGCCACCGGATCGTGTCGCGGCGGACTTTCGGTCGAGAGCGGTCGGGGGGTCGAGAGCGGTCATGGCAGCACTCCTGTGTGTCGGGCCCGCTGCATCACCGGAGCGGTTTTCTATCGGATGATCGAAATGTAGCCAGCTCCGGGTTTCCGGTGGTTTCGCCTCTGTGAACAGCGTGTCAACGAGTGCTCACCGGCGACGGACGCCGAGTCCGCAGTAACGTCGGGCCCGTGAGCATCCGTCCACCCGCCGCCACCGGCCCCGGTCGACCGCGCCTCGTGGCGCAACGTCGCGTCGGCGGCAGTCCACGCGAGGAGATCCTCGACGCAGCCGGAGAACTGTTCACCACACAGGGTTTCGCCGGTACCTCGACCCGGGCGATCGCCGAGGCGGTGGGGTTACGCCAGGCGTCGCTCTACCACCACTTCGGGACGAAGGAGGACATCCTCGCCGCGCTGCTGCAGGAGACCGTCTCCCCCACCATGGAATTCGCGCTCGCGCTCGATCCCGACAGCGACGCCCGCGATCGCATGACCGACCTGGTCCGCTTCGACGTCGATCAGCTCGCCACCTCGCGATGGAATCTGGGTGCCCTGTATCTGCTGCCCGACGTGCGCGGCGACCGGTTCGAGGGCTTCCGGTCGGCGCGCCTGGCCCTGCGTGACGTCTACGCGGCGATCGCCGGCGAGATCGTCGGCCACGACGACCCCCGGGTCGCGGTCCCCTTCCGCCTCGTCGAGTCGGTGATCGCGCTCCGCTCGGACGGTGAGCTGGGTGCGGACGAACGGGGCGGGCCCGACGCCGTCACCGATCTCGTCGTCGACGCGGTGATGCGCATCCTGCGCTGAGCCCACTCACGCCCGACGCCGACCACGCGACCGGTACGTTCGAGACGAAGGTGTCGGCGTCCGCCGGGACCTCGAGCGCAAAGGAGCGTTGTCGATGAGCGATCTGCATGTGGTGGCGACCATCCCGGCCAAGCCCGGATTCGAGAAGGAGGTCGGAGACGCGCTCGCCGAGCTCGCGGCCGCCACCCGCGACGAGCCCGGCTGCATCTCCTACGACCTGTACGAATCACAGGCCGAGCCGGGCACTTTCGTCACCATCGAGCTGTGGAAGGCGCAGTCCGATCTCGACGCCCACATGGCCTCGCCGCACCTGACCGCGGCCATGGGCAAGGTCGGCGAGCATCTCGGGGCGCTCAAGATCCACCCGCTCACCGCGAAGTAGTGCCGAGCTCCCGCTGATCGACCGGTCGGTCAGCGGGGGACGAGCCCGTGCAGGACGACCCCGAGGTACTGATCGGCGACCGTCTGTGCGGGCATCGTCCCGCCCGGTCGATACCACCGCACGGCCACCCACACGGTGTCGCGGAGGAATCGGTAGACCAGTTCCACGTCGATGTCGGCCCGAAAGGTGCCGTCCCGAACACCTTTGGCGAGAACCGTCTCCCACAACCCGCGGAACTCGCGGTTGCGCTCGGCGATGTAGCCGAACCGCTCCAGCGACGACAGGCGCTTGGCCTCGTCCTGGTAGATGGCCACCGCGTGATGGTCACGGTCGATCGATTCGAACGACGCGACCACCAACTGCTTCAACGCCTCGTCGGCGGGCGGATCGGCGTCGACGATCTCGTGATAGCGGGCGAACAGGTCGTCGAGGAACTGCCGCAGGATCTCGTCGACCATCGACTCCTTGGAGTCGAAGTGGTGATAGAGACTGCCCGACAGGATGCCTGCCGCATCGGCGATGTCGCGAACGGTGGTGGTGCGCAGGCCCTGCTCGGCGAACATACGTCCGGCGAGGGCGAGCAACTCGTCGCGTCGTGACGAGGCCACGGGCGGCCACCTTCCCGATCGAGGGTCGATCGCATCGACCCTAGCAAGCGCTCGGTCGCCCGACCTGCCCGTCGCCGGTCAGCGGTTCTTGCGCGTCGCCCGCCGCGTGATCCACTTCCACATCGACAGCTGCAGGTTCGTCGATCGGGTGTCGCTCTTGGTGAACGGAGCCGACATCAGCTGCCCGAAGCTGATGGGCATCCGCGAGTGGGTGACCGCGCGGGCGTGCGAGAACGTCGCGAAGCCGAATTTGCCGTGGTAACTGCCCATCCCGCTGCCACCGACACCGCCGAACGGGAGTTCGGCGCTGAGCAGGTTGAGCGCGAAGTCGTTGCCGTTCACCGATCCCGAACGCGTCGATCGCTGCAACGTCTCGTAGCGCTCGTTGTCGGGGCCGAACCAGTAGATGGTCAACGGATGCCCGTGGCCGTTGATGTGGCTGACGGCCTCGGACAGGTCGCGGTAGGGATAGAGGGTCAGCACGGGCCCGAAGACCTCGTCCTCCTCGATCTTCATGCCTGCCTGGACACCGGTCAGCACGGTCGGCGGGATCTTGCGGGCGGCGGCGTCGGGCAGCTTCTCGCCCGGCGGGACCACCTGCCGCTTCTGCGCGCCGAGGCTCACGGCGTCGTCGATCAGATCGACGATGCGGGTGTAGTTCTTCTCGTTCACCGTCGAGGTGAACTGATCGTTGTGCAGGATCGACGGGTAGTTCTCGCGCCACCGCGCGACGATGAGGTCGGTGAAACGCTGCAGGTGGGCCTCGGGCACGAAGGCGTAGTCGGGGCACAGGCAGACCTGACCGCTGTTGACCATCCGGGCGTCGGCGAGACGCTTGGCCGCGTCCTCGATGTCGGCGTCGACGTCGATCACGACCGGGTTCTTGCCGCCGAGCTCGAGGGTGACCGGCACCAGGTTGCGGCCCGCCTCGGTGGCGACCGAGGCGCCCACCCCGGGCGACCCGGTGAAGAACATGTGGTCGACCTTGAGCTTCGCGAAGTCCGATCCCGACCCGTGGGCGCCGGTGAGGACCGCGAACTCCTCGAGCGAGAAGTAGTCGGGCGCGTGCTTCGCGAGCACCGCGGTGGTGCGGGCGGTCACCGACGACGGGCGCATCATCACCCGGTTGCCGGCCGCGAACGCCGAGCCGGCCGGTACCACGGTCAGCTGCAACGGGAAGTTCCAGGGACCCATGATGCCGACGACGCCGAGCGGATCGTGCCGGATGCGCTGGGAGAACCCGGCCGCGCCCATCGCCTTCGCGACCTTCTCGGTCTTCATCCACTGCGCGACGTGTTTGCGCTGGTGGGCCAGGTCGATCATGCAGCCGGCGACGTCGGTGGCGATCGACAGGTCGCGCGGTCGGGTGCCGAAGTCGGCGTCGAGCGCCTCGGCGATCTCCTCGGCGTTGTCGAGGAGCAGGGCCGACAGTCGGTTGATCCGATCGATGCGGGTGGCGGCGTCGGGGATGCCGTCGCGCAGGAAGGCCGCGCGCTGCAGTTCCAGGAGTTGATCGAGCGACCGCTCGTCGGCCGACCGGAAGTGCGCGGCCGGGGCCTTCTGCGTGCTGGGTGTGCTCATGCGGGTCGATCTCCTTCGATCGTCAATGACACAAACTCATCGATGTGTTGCTTTGCAGTATGCGCCACATCACACCACCTGCGCCACCGGGTGCGGTCGGACCGTAGAGTTCGGCCTCATGAGAGACCTGCTCCCGGTGATCGGACTGTGGTCGCTCGCGGTCGGCGCCCTGTCGGGCTTCGCGATGGTGCTCGTCGTCGACAAACCGCAGTACCTGCACAGGGTCGGCATCAAACATCACCGCCGCGTGTTCCAGACGCACCTCGACTGGATCCTGATGGGGCTGCTGCTGATCGCTGTCGGACTCGTCGCGACCGACACACCCGCCTGGGTGCTGGTGCTCGTCACCATCGGCGCGATCGTCAACCCGCTGCTGTTCGTGCCGCTGGCCTTCGAGGAGAAGATCCAGGAGACGCTCGCCTACCGCGCCGTGTCGGGGTTGTCGTTCGTGTCGCTGTCGGCGGGCCTCGTCGCCGTCGCCGTCGCACAGACCATCGCCTACTGACAGCGGAGACGGCCGGTGGTGCTGACTGTGCGGAAACGGCCGGTTGTGCTGACTGTGTGGAAACGGCCGTCGAGTGTGCTCGCCGCACGACGTGAGCCGACATCGAGACAACGCACACTCGGCGACCGGCTTCCGCACCGTCAGCGATAGTAGAACGCAACCAGACGAGCGAAATGCACCAGCGTTCAACACTATTCACCACATTCAATCGCCCACCCCTCGAACATCCGTGCTAGGATAGATGTACAGATCCACCTGGGGAGGGGACAGGCCGATGAACAGCATTCAATCGGATTACGCTGCCCTGGAACAGATTGTGGACCGAATCCTTTCCGCGGACTCCACCTCGTGCACCGACGAGGAGGTCGCGGATCTCGCCATCCGCAACGAGCGCATCACCCGCCAGCTGGAAGCCGCCGGCAATCGCCGGATCCTCGAGGTGTCCGACCGCGACGCCCACCGCGCCGTCGGTTGCGTGAACCTGGCCGAGTTCCTGAGGACGACACTGCGCGTGACGCAACCGAAGAAGCGCCTGAAAGAAGTGCAGGCGCTCGAACCGATGCACGCCATGACCGGAGAGAAGCTGCCGCCGGTGTGCCCGAACACGGCACGCGAATTGGCCACTGGCGCGATCGGCCCCGACCACGTCCACGCGGTCCTCGACGTGATGAACAAGATCCCGTCGGCGGTCGATGAGGAACAGCGGGCGCGAGCCGAGGAAGTCCTGGCCGACTTCGCGACCACGTTGACGCCGAAAGAGATCGGCGCCGCCGGCGTCCGGATACTCGCCCACCTCGACCCCGACGGACAACTCACCGACGACCGCGACCGCGCACGAAATCGCAAACTGAACCTCGACTGCCAGGACAGCCAGTTGATGTCGAAGCTCACCGCCACCCTGGACCCGACCACGCGCGCACTGTTCGACGTCGTCCTTGCGAAGTGGGCCGCGCCGGGGATGAACAATCCCGACGATGACCAGTCCCCGAAAGGCGATCACACCGACGCCGACCCCGAACTCCTCCGGGAAGCCGCGGATCGAGATTGCCGGTCGCAGTCCCAACGCAACCACGACGCGCTCAAAGCCATTCTCGATGCAGCCGTCAACGGTGGCCTGCTCGGCGGATCTCACCGAGGGTTACCGCCACAGATCATTGTCTCCATCACCGACGCCCAACTCCGTGAACACGCCGGCGTCGCACGCACCGCGGCCGGTAGCGATCTACCGATCGGTGACGTCGTGAAGCTGGCCGCCGACGCGCAGCCCCACCTCGCGGTGTTCAGCGACATCACCAACGAACCTCTGTTCTTCGGCCGCTCACGTCGGTTGGCATCACAGGCACAACGGCTGATGGCGTTCGCGCAGTACCGCGGTTGCAGCAAAGACGACTGCGGTGTCCCGTTCGCGCACACCGAAATGCATCACGCCGAACAGGGTTGGGCTGACGGTGGGCTCACCGACTCCACCCACCTGGCCCCCGCCTGCGGACCCCACAATCGAGCCGTCGGTTCCGAACCGCACCAGTGGTCGACGGAAAAGATTACCGACGGCCCCGACAAAGGCCGCTACGGCTGGCGACGCAACACCGACACACCCGATCAGCTCCGCGCCAACCGACTACACCGCATCGACGAAGTCCTGCAACGGGACTCGACGCGAACCACGGACCAACCGCCACCGCCGGTGTCCGACGTGGAACACCAGCTCGCCCGCCTCGCGGCCGAGCGGCCCCCGCGTGCCCCACGCATCGACATCACCTGGCGGGATGCTCCGCTGTACCCCGCCGCCTAGCGGCTATGCGCCCACGCTGGAATCACAACATCCACTACCACCGGCTGATACTCGACGCAGTCCCGGCCGGTGCGCAGACCGCACTCGATATCGGTACCGGAAACGGGCTGCTGGCAGCCGAACTCGCTGGTCGCGTGCCGTCGGTGACCGGGATCGATCTCGACGAGCCGGTGCTGGCGTCGGCGCGCAGGGAATCCAACGCAGTCACGTGGGTGTCAGGTGACGTGATGACGCACCCGTTCGAGCCCGAATCGTTCGACCTGGTGGCCTCGATAGCGACACTCCACCACATTCCCGATGTCGATGCCGCGCTCGCACGGTGCGCCGAACTGACGGCACCCGGCGGGGTGGTCGCGATCGTCGGGCTCGGTCGGACGTCGCGGCCGCGCGAGATGGCGCTACACCTCGCTGGACTCGTGCAGCACCAGTACCTGTCGCGTCGACGAGGGCTCTGGGAACACACCGCACCGATCGTGTGGCCGCCTCCACACACCTACACCGAGATTGAGGCCGCGGCACGACGGACCATGCCTGGCGCCACGTTTCGGTTGCTCCCGATGTGGCGCTACCTCATCGTGTGGCGAAAACCCCCACGCTGAACAACGTTGATGCCCAACCGCGGCGTTCACCTGCCCAACTGCGGTCGTTATGTGCCCAACTGGCGAGAACAACGGCCCAACTGGCGAGAACGACGGCCCAACTGGGGCTAGAGGCGTTCGATGATGGTGACGTTCGCGGTGCCGCCGCCCTCGCACATCGTCTGCAGGCCGTAGCGGCCACCGGTGCGTTCGAGTTCGTTCAGCAGGGTCGCGAAAAGTTTCGCGCCGGTGGCGCCGAGCGGGTGACCGAGGGCGATACCGCCGCCGTTCGGGTTGACCCGGGCGGGGTCGGCGCCGGTCTCCTTCAGCCAGGCCAGCACGACGGGCGCGAAGGCCTCGTTGATCTCGACGACGTCGATGTCGTCGATCGACAGCCCGGTCTTCGCCAGGGCCCATCTGGTGGCCGGGATGGGCGCCGAGAGCATCATCACCGGGTCGTCACCGCGCACCGAGAGATGGTGGATCCGCGCCCGGGGGGTGAGGCCGTACTGCGCGAGAGCCGCCTCCGACACCACGAGGGTGGCCGCGGCGCCGTCGCAGATCTGCGATGCGACGGCGGCGGTCAGCGATGATCCCTCGGCGAGGACCTTGAGCCCGGCCATCGTCGAAAGCGATGTCTCGCGGGGACATTCGTCGACCGTGCAATCACCCAGCGCAACAGTCTCGTTGGCGAAACGACCGTCGGCGATGGCCGCGAGCGCCCGCTGATGGGACTGCAGCGCCCAGGACTCCATGTCCTCGCGGCTGATCTCCCACCGCTTGGCCATCATGTCGGCGCCGGTGAACTGGGAGATGTCGGCGTCACCGAAACGCCTCTCCCAGCCGGTGGATCCGGTGAACGGGGTGTCGAAACCGTACTCCCGGCCGGCCAGCATCGCCGCCGAGATCGGGATGGCACTCATGTTCTGCACGCCGCCGGCGAGCACCACGTCCTGCGTTCCGCTCATCACCGCCTGCGCGGCGAAATGGATTGCTTGCTGCGACGATCCGCATTGACGGTCGATGGTGGTCCCGGGCACGCCGAGCGGCTGCCCGGCGGCGAGCCAGGCCGAGCGGGCGATGTTGCCCGCCTGCGGTCCGATGGTGTCGACGCAACCGAAGATCACGTCGTCGACGATGTTCGGGTCGATCCCGGAGCGCTCGAGGACGGCGTTGATGACGTGGGCACCCATGTCGGCCGGATGCGCCTTGGCGAGTGAGCCGTTGCGTTTGCCGACCGGTGTCCGGACGGCGTCGACGATGTAGGCCTGCGGTTGTGACATCGGGAGTTCCCTCTCGTTCAGGCGCGTTGGCTGGAGATCGAGACGATCTCACCGGTGAGGTAGGTGGTGTAGTCGCTGGCGAGCATCGCGATGGTGGCGGCGATCTCCCACACCTCCGCGGCCCGGCCGTAGGCCTCGCGGGAGGCCAGTTCGTCGAGCAGCTCGTCGCTGGTCACCTTGGCGAGGAACGGGTGCCTGGCGATCGACGGCGCGACGGCGTTGATGCGCACCCCGTGTTCGGCGGCCTCGATCGCCGAGCACCGCGTGAGTGCCATGACACCGGCTTTGGCGGCGGCGTAATGGGATTGACCGCTCTGCGCCCGCCATCCCAGCACGGAGGCGTTGTTGACGATGACGCCGCCGTGCGGGGCGGCGGCGAAGTACCGCAGCGCCGCGCGGGTGGCCCGGAAGGTGCTGTTCAACGTGATGTCGAGGACGCGGTCCCACTGATCGTCGGTCATCTCGATGATCGGGGTCTCGCCGCCGAGTCCGGCGTTGTTGACGAGCACGTCGATCCGACCGAGCTCGCGTGCCGCGATGTCGATGAGCTCGTCGACCTGACTGGTCTGTGACACATCGCAGACCGCCTGTGCCACCGTCTGATCCGGGAACTCACCGACGAGTTTCTCGACGGTCTCGCCGAGACGTCGCTCGTGGAAGTCGCTGACGAGGACGTCGGCGCCCTCGAGCAGCGCACGGCGTGCGGTGGCAAACCCGATGCCGGTGCCCGCCGCGGCGGTCACCACCACCTTGCGGCCCGCGAGCAGTCCGTGGCCGCCGATCTCCTCGGGCGGCACCGACAGGTCGGCGGGGGACGTGTCGCTCATGGTCGCGCCTCTCGCGGCAGGCCGAGCACCCGTTCGGCGATGATGGTGCGCTGGATCTCGTTCGAGCCACCGTAGATGGTGTCGGCGCGGCTGAAGAGGAACAACCGCTGCCAGGGGCCGAGCTCGACGCGTTCGGGCGCGCCGATGTCGTTGGCGACGCCCTCGCTGGTGTGGTCGGGGGCGATCAGTCCTCGCGCTCCCTCGATCGCCATCGCCAGCTCACCGAGATCGCGATGCCAGTTGGCCCACAACAACTTCGACACCGACGCCTGACCACCGGCACCGCCGGTGTCGACCGTGGCGAGGGTGCGCAGGGCGTGGGCGCGCATCACCTGCAGACCCACGTGCGCGGTCACCAGTCGCCCGCGGATATCGGGGTCGGTGGTGGCGCCGGTCGTCTTCGCCAGGTCGATCAATCTGTCGAGTTCCCGGGCGAAGCCGACCTGCTGGCCGAGGGTCGAGACGCCGCGTTCGAACTCGAGGAGCCCCATCGCGACCTTCCACCCGTCGCCGGGGGCGCCGACGATGAGATCGGCGTCGGTGACGGCGTCGTCGAAGAACACTTCGTTGAATTCCGATGTGCCGGTGAGCTGTTGGATGGGTCGCACGGTGATGCCGGGTTGGTCGAGCGGGACCAGCAGGAATCCGAGGCCGTGGTGTCGCGTCGAGCCGCGCTCCACGCGGCACAGCACGAACACCCACTGCGCGACGTGGGCCAGTGACGTCCAGATCTTCTGACCGTTGATGACCCAGCGCCCGTCCTCGAGTCGCGCGGTGGTCGCGACCCCCGCGAGGTCGGATCCGGCGCCGGGTTCGGAGTAGCCCTGCGCCCACAGCTCGGAGACGTCGGCGATCGGCGGCAGGAACCGCTCCCGCTGGGCGTCGGTACCGAAGGCGATGAGCGTGGGGCCGAGCAGTTCCTCGCCGAGATGGTTGACGCGCGCGGGCGCATCGGCGCGGGCGTATTCGGTGTGGAACGCTATGCGTTGGGCGAGAGTCGCGTTGCGACCGCCGTGTTCGATCGGCCAGCCCAGGCATGTCCAGCCCGAGCGGGCCAGGTGCCGGTCCCATTCGAGGCGGCCGGCGAAGAACTCGTGTTCACTTCCGGGGCCGCCGCGACCCACCAAGGGCGCGAACTGCCCCGTCAGGTTCTCGCGCAGCCAGGTGCCGACCGACGACGCGAAATCGTCCACCGATCCCGGATGTCGACCCAGGTCGACACCTCGGTCGGCAAGATTGGTCGCAGTCATGGGCCCTAGCGTAACCTACCAAGCACTTGCTTGTTTTTGCTGCCTCGTGACCCGAAGGAGAGCCGCGTGACGAACCCGCAGACCAGCGTCGCCGCAGTGCGCGCGGTCGCTGCCGAACACCCCGACGGTGTCGCGATCATCGACGACCAGTGGGGCGAGGACGTCACGCTCACCTGGTCGGAGCTGCTGGCCGCGGTCCGCACCTTCGCGGCCGCGCTCGTCGAACACGACATCGCCGCGGGCGACCGCGTCGCGATCTGGTCGCCGAACAGCCTGCACTGGCCCATCGCGGCACTCGGCGCGCACTACGCGGGCGCGACGCTGGTCCCGCTCAACACCCGCTACACCGCCGCCGAGGTGATCGACGTCCTGGTGCGCACCCGGGCACGCGCGGTGGTGGTGGCCGGGGCGTTCCTCGGAACCGACCGACTCGCCGACCTGACCGAACGGGTCGATCTCGCGACCGACACCGACGTACGGGTCGCGGTCCGGATCCGTCTCGACCCCGACGACGCCCGCGGCCCCGGCATCGACTGGAACGACTTCCTCTCCAGCGCGACCGAGGGTGCGCGGGCGCAGGCCGACATCCGCGCCGACGCGGTCGCGCCCGATGACCTGTCCGACATCCTGTTCACTTCGGGCACCACCGGACGCAGCAAGGGTGTGTTGGCCGAGCACCGACAGTCGATGGCCGGCGCGTACGCGTGGGGCGCCAACGGACGCCTGTCCCCCGACGACCGCTACCTGATGGTCAATCCCTACTTCCACACCTTCGGCTACAAGGCGGGCATCCTCGCGTGCACGCTCTTCGCGACCACGATGGTGCCGCTGGCGGTCTACAGCGCACAGTCGGCGATGACCGCCGTGGAACGACACCGGGCATCGGTGTTCCCGGGTGCACCGACCATCTTCCAGACCATCCTCGACGACCCCGCACGGGCTACGGCGGACCTGTCGTCGCTGCGCCTGGTGGTCACCGGCGCGGCGATCGTGCCGGTGGTGCTCATCGAGCGCATCCAGCGCGACCTCGGCGTCGACACCGTCATCACCGCCTACGGGCTCAGCGAGGCAAGCGGGTTCGTGTCGACGTGCACCCCCGACGACGACGATCTGACCGTCGCGACGACGTGCGGTCGGGCGTTCGAGGGCATGGAGATCGCGCTGTCGGATGCCGGGGAGGTCCTCACGCGCGGCGCGATGGTGATGCGCGGCTACCTCGACGACCCCGTCGCGACGGCCGAGACGATCGACGGTGACGGATGGCTGCACACCGGGGACATCGGCACCATCGACGA
The DNA here is from genome assembly GCF_053345315.1 of Williamsia sp. M5A3_1d. Lineage (NCBI taxonomy): Bacteria > Bacillati > Actinomycetota > Actinomycetes > Mycobacteriales > Nocardiaceae > Williamsia > Williamsia sp. M5A3_1d. The sequence goes on along the minus strand of NZ_JBKEZX010000001.1, from coordinate 1,086,620 downwards.
TCGGGGCAATCTGTCCATCACCGACCGACTCAAGGACATGTACATCTGCGGCGGATTCAACGTCTACCCCGCCGAGGTCGAACAGACCCTGACGCGTATCGCCGACGTGACCGAAGCCGCGGTGATCGGTGTACCCGACGAACGACTCGGAGAAGTCGGTCGCGCATTTCTCACGGTGCGCTCAGGCGTGACGATCGATGTCGACTACGTGATCGAACACTGCCGTTCCACCCTGGCGAATTTCAAGATCCCACGCAGCGTGATCGTGATCGACGAATTCCCGCGGAACGCAGCCGGAAAGATTCTCAAACGCGAACTTCTGGACCGGACTGCGAATTCGGGAACGAAATAGTTCAGCACAGAAGTGCGGTCAGTGCGCCGCGTTGTAGAGCTCGACGATGTCGCTCGAGACCCGACCCCGCGCCGACACGCCGTGCCCGTTGCGGCGCGCCCACTCGCGGATCGCGGCGCTCTGGCCTGCGTCGACACCGGTGGATGTGGCGGACGACCGGCCACGACGCTTGCCGCCGACCCGGCGAGCGTGCTCGACCCATGCGTCGATCTCGGCACGCAGGCGTGCCGCGTTCTCGGCGGAGAGATCGATCTCGTAGCTGATGCCGTCGATCCCGAATTCCACGGTCTCATCGGCCGATGCGGTGTCGTCGACGTCATCCACCAGGGTGACCGTCACCTTTTTCGCCATATTGCTGCCCCCACCATGAAATGTCTCGACTCGTACGAATTGTCGCGGGTGGGCGGCGAGAACACTGGTCAGTGCCCCGGATACAACCCCCCGGCCGAGTCCCACTGTAACCACATATCGAGGACACGACAATTGTCGGTGGGGAAAGACCCCATCAATTCATTCGTTCGGCTTCACGAAGGGAAACAGGATTGTCTCCCGGATTCCCAATCCCGTCAGTGCCATGAGAAGTCGGTCGATACCCATTCCGGTACCGGTGGTCGGAGGCATCCCGTGTTCCATCGCGGTGAGGAATTCCTCGTCGAGGACCATCGCCTCGTCGTCCCCGGCCGACGCGAGTCGCGCCTGGTCGACGAACCGCTCCCGCTGGATCACCGGATCGATCAACTCCGAGTAGCCGGTGGCCAGTTCGAAACCGCGGACATAGAGGTCCCACTTCTCGACCACGCCGGGGATCGACCGGTGGTCGCGGGTCAGCGGCGAGGTCTCGACCGGGAAATCGCGGACGAAGAACGGTCGGTCGATGTGCGTGCCGACCTGGTGCTCCCACAGTTCCTCGACGAGCTTGCCGTGGCCGTATCCCTTGTCACGCGGGACGGCGAGACCGACCTTCTCGGCGAGGGCCATCAGGGTCGCCACCGTGGTCTCCGGGGTGATCTCGGTGTCGAGCGCCTCCGACAGCGACGGGTACATCGAGATCGTCAGCCATTCACCGGACAGGTCGTAGACCGTGCCGTCGGCGAGCGTGGGGGTCAGGGTGCCCAGCGCGCGCTGTGCGACGTCCTGCACCAGCTCGCGGGTCATCACCGCAGAGTCGTCGTAGGTGCCGTAGGCCTGATAGGTCTCGAGCATCGCGAACTCGGGCGAGTGGGTGGAGTCGACACCCTCGTTGCGGAAGTTGCGGTTGATCTCGAAGACGCGCTCGAGGCCGCCGACCACACAGCGTTTGAGGAACAGCTCCGGCGCGATCCGCAGGTACATGTCGATGTCGAGGGCGTTGGAGTGGGTGACGAACGGCCGGGCCGCTGCGCCGCCGTGCTGGGCCTGCAGCATCGGTGTCTCCACCTCGATGAAGGCGCGCTCCTCCAGCGCCGCACGGAGCTCACGGATCACCGCGACGCGGGTACGCGCGGTGTCGCGGGCGGCGGGACGCACGATGAGGTCGATGTAGCGCTGTCGGACACGCGCCTCCTCGCTGAGCTCCTTGTGCGCGACGGGCAACGGCCGCAACGCCTTCGAGGCGATCTGCCAGGCGTCGGCCATCACACTGAGCTCACCGGTGCGCGAACTGATCACCTCGCCGTGGACGTAGACGAAGTCGCCGAGATCGACGTCGGACTTCCACGCCGCCAGCGCCTCCTCACCGACACCGTTGAAGCTGATCATCACCTGCAGCTGGGTCCCGTCGCCCTCCTGCAGGGTGCCGAAACACAGCTTTCCCTTGTTGCGCACGAACATCACTCGTCCGACGACGCCGACCTGTGTGCCGGTCGCGTGGTCGACGGGCAGGTCGGGGTGCTCGGCGCGGACCTGCGCCAGCGAATGGGTGCGCGGGATCGACACGGGGTAGGCCTGTCCGCCGTCGGCGAGGATCCGGGCGCGCTTCTCGCGTCGGATGCGCAGCTGCTCGGGCAGGTGGTCGGCGGTGTCGGTGGCGTCGGGGCCTGGGCCGGGGGAGGTGTCGGTCACCCGCACGACCCTATCGGCCCCGGCTCAGTGGGCCGAGATCACCGCGAGATCGCGACGCTGCGATGCGCTCAGCGGGCGAGAACCGACGTCACGGGTGGCGCGAAGCGCACGGTGGCCACCGAGCAGGAACCGCGCACCGTGGACCCCGCGGGCGTGCAGGTGCCAGGTGAGCCACTCGGCGTCGTGTCCATCGGTGCCGACCAGCAGCCAGCGGGTGTCGGTGGTGACACCGCGCAACGACTCGACGGTGTCGGGGACGAGGCGGTCGACGACGATCGCGGAGTCGATCGCCAGGGCGCCGGCGATCACGCCGTGCGTGTCGCGCTCGCGCTGGCCGCGGATGTCGACGACGCGGTGACCTGCGGCGACGGCCGGGGAGAACTCATCGACACGCAGCGACAGCACGCCGATGCGAGCGCTGGTGACGGGGTGGGAGATGCGCGAGACGGGTGCCAGGACAGGCATGGGAGACCTCGAGGTGAGATGTGCGGGCAGCAGGAAGGGTGGGGGCTGTCAGCCCCGACAACACTCCGCGCCACGACACGTCATCACGGGGCAGAGTCTGCCACAGGTCCACGCTTGCGCGCACGCGCGGAGTCGTTCTGCCGCTCGAACACCAGACGCAGACCCTCCAGGGTCAGGTGGTCGTGGTGGACGTCGAGGGTGCGGCACTCGTCGAAGACGAGCGGTGCGAGGTAGCCGGTCGCGACCACGGTCACGTCGTCGGTGTCGGCGAAGCCGGGGATCTCGCGACGCACCCGGGTCACCAGCCCGTCGACCTGCCCGGCGAAGCCGTAGAGGATGCCCGACTGCAACGCCTCGACGGTGTTCTTGCCCACCACGCTGCGCGGCGGCAGCAGTTCGACCGTGCGCAGTGTGACGGTGCGGGCGGCCAGCGCGTCGACGGCGAGGTCGATGCCGGGGGCGATGGCCCCGCCGAGGAACTCCCCCTTCGCCGACACCACGTCGACGAGGGTGGTGGTACCGAAATCGACCACGATGCACGCCGTTCCGTAGGTGGCTTGGGCGGCCAACGCGTTGGCGACGCGGTCGGTGCCCACCTCCTTCGGATTGTCGACGAGCAGGGCGACGCCGGTGCGCAGACCGGGTTCGAGCAGGACGTGCGGACCCGACCCGAAGTATCGGCCCACCACGACGCGCATCTCGCGCAGCAGTGACGGGACCGTGGAGAGACCGACCACCGACACGACGCGCTCGACGTCGTCGCCGAGCAGGCCCCTCAGGGTCAGCGCCAGCTCGTCGGCGGTCATCCGCGGCTCGGTGCGGATCCGCCAGTCGCGCACGAGGTGCGCGTGGTCGCCTCGGCCGGCGAACACGCCGAGGTGGATGTTGGTGTTGCCGACGTCGAGGGCGAGGAGCATCGCCGCTATCCGACGAGTTCGCGGGGATCGAGCAGGCCCGACCCGACGGGCGCGTGGGCCGGGTCGGTGCCGGACTCGACGATGCGGTTGTCGTCGTCGACGAACACGACGTGCGGACGGTAGGTGGTGAGTTCCTCCGGGCTCAACACCCCGTAGGCGATGATGATGACGAGATCCCCGGGGTGGACGAGATGGGCTGCGGCCCCGTTGATCCCGATCACACCGCTGCCGCGAGGGCCGGCGATGGCGTAGGTCTCGAGACGGTTGCCGTTGTCGATGTCGACGATGGTGACCTGCTCGCCCTCGAGGATGTCGGCCGCGGTGAGCAGGTCGGCGTCGATGGTCACCGAGCCGACGTAGTGCAGATCGGCCTGGGTGACCCGCGCGCGGTGGATCTTCGAGGTCATCATGGTGCGGAACATGTTCTGTCAGTGCCCTTCCGGGAGATCGTCCGATGGGTTCTCCGAGTCGCCGTTGCCGCGGTTGAGGAAGCCGGTGCCGACCGCGACACCGACGTTGTCGAGGAGTCGGGTGGTGCCGACCCGGGCGGCCACGAGGAGTCGGCCGTCACCGTGGTCGGGCGCCGGCCCGAGGTCGACGCCGCGTACCTCGAGGTAGTCGACGTCGATGTCGGGACGCTGCGCGAGGACACCGCGGGCGGTGGAGAGGATGGCCTCGACCCCGCCGGCCGCGGCGTAGGCCCCGGCGACCAGCGCCGCCGACAGTGCTGTCGCCGACTCCCGTTGCGCAGGTGTGAGATAGCGGTTGCGGCTCGACATCGCCAGGCCGTCGGGTTCGCGGACCGTGGGCACCCCGACGATCGCGATGTCGAGGTTGAGGTCGGTGACCATCTGCCGAACCAGGACGAGCTGCTGGTAGTCCTTCTCGCCGAAATAGGCGGCGTGCGGTGCGGCGATGGCGAGCAGCTTCGCGACGACGGTGAGCATGCCCGCGAAATGTGTGGGCCGGGAGGCGGCCTCGAGTTCGGCACCCGCGGGTCCGGGGTGCACGGTGGTGCGGGGACCGTTGGGGTACATGTCGGCCACGGTGGGGGCGAACAGCAGCTCCACCCCCATCTCCTCGCAGATCGCGCGGTCGGCGTCGAAGGTGCGCGGGTAGGCGTCGAGGTCTTCTCCGACCCCGAACTGCAGGGGGTTGACGAAGATCGAGACGATCACCACGGTCGGCCCCTGTGCCTTCGCGGCCCGGATGAGCTCGCGGTGACCGGCGTGCAGTGCGCCCATTGTGGGGACGAGGACCACGCGTTTGCCGGTCGATCGCAGCGCCCGGCTGATCTGGGTGAGCGTCGCCGGATCACGGTGCACCGTGAGCGATCCCGCGACGTAGGGGCGTTGTGGTGCGGTGGTCATCGGTCACCTCTGCGGTGGGTCGAGCCGGTCAGGACGTCGATCAGCGCCGCCGGGGCGTCGGTGCGGGCGGCGGCGCGCAGCGACATGGCGCGGTAGGTCTCGGCGAGATCGGGATCGGCCGAGCCCAGGGCGGCGAGGTGCGCGGCGACGGCGGCCGCGTCGCCCCGTGCCACCGGCCCGGTGAGCGCGGCGGGACCGAGTTCGAGCACGTTCGCCAGTGCCGCCGACACGAGCGGTCCGAGGATCCGCTCGGGCAAACCTGCGGCGAGCGGATCGGGGTCGGCGGCGGAGAAGCCCTCGCCGGCCGACTGCTCGAGGGCGATGCGCAACGCCGCCACGGCGTCGGACACGAGGGCGACAACATGATTCGCACCGTGGGCCAGTGCGGCGTGGTAGAGCGGGCGGGCCTTCTCGGCGACGGCGACGGGTTCGCCACCCATCTCCAGCACCAGGGAGGTGCCGACGGCGTGGCCGATCTCGTCGGCGGCGGTCACGCCGAAGCAGGCCGATCGCAGGCGGGTGATGTCGTCGTCGCTGTCGACGAAGGTCATCGCCGGGTGCAGGGCCAACGGCGTGGCCCCCAGCGCGGTGAGGGGTTCGAGGATCGCGACGCCGTGCGCGCCGGCGGTGTGGGCGACGATCGTGCCGGGGCGGACGGCGCCCGATGCCGCGAGGTCGCCGATGACGGTCGACAGCGCGGCGTCGGGGACGCTGACGATGAGGAGTTCGCTACGGGCGGCGACGGCGGTGAGATCGAGAATCTGCGATTCGGGTAGTCGGCGTGCGGCTCGGAGGCGCGATCGGGGCGACCGGGCGACCACTGCGCCCACCACGTGGTCGGCGCGTTCGAGGGCGGCACCGAGTGCGGTGCCCACCCGACCGGCCGACACGATCCCGACGGTGAGTCGGGCCGGCGCGGGCCAGTTGGCGATACCCGGTGAGGTCACCGATGTCCTCCGTTGGTCGTTCCGGTCCCAGCGATCGGGTACCGGACGTTCTCCGGCGAGGATAGGTCGCCGGTCACCTCAGCGGCCAATGCGTGTGATCGGGGTCACCGGCTCGTCGGACGCCGGTGGCCGGGGCTCAGTCGCGCCGACGGCGGCGGCCGCCGGGGGTGGGCGCGCGGAACTGTTCGATGAGTTCTGACACTGACCGACCGTTGGCGTGTGCACCCGGCTCGGTCTCCGGGGCGCGGTGCCGGTCACGGCCACGCGTGGAGGCGGAGGTGTCCCAGGCGGCGGTGGTGTCGGCGACGGCCTCGGGTTCGGCGGCTGCTTCGGGCTCGGCCACCGGTTCGGGCTCGGCCACCGGTTCGCGCGTCGCGGCGGGCCGCGCCTCGGGCCGCGCCTCGGGCTCCGGCTCCGCGTCGGGCGCAGTCGCTGATGCTGCCGCCGATCGACCGTGCCGACCACTGCCCGCGGCGGGGGCCTCGGGACGGCGCGGGGTCGTGACCGGCGGTGCAGGCGGCTCGGGTGTCGCGGTCGCGGGCGGGGCGGAGGTCGCCCATTCGTCGGTCGGCGTCTCGTCGGTGAACATCGGGGTCTCGGGGGCCACCGGGCCCGGCTCGGTGACCGGTGACGTGGAGATCGGGACCGCGGGGATCGGGGGCACCGGGTCCTGCGCCGGAGCGGTGCCCGCGAAGTCACGTTCGGCCACGACGGTGTCGTCGAGGGTCGCGGTCGGCGGCTGAGGTCCGCGGGTGCGCTCGAGTTCGGGGTAGCGCTCCGTCGACAGCGCGACGCGCTGTTCGGGGAGTTCGCCGACCAGCAGTTCCAGGCTGGAACGCAGAGCCGCGACCTGGGCCTTCAGCTCGTGGAGTTCCTCGTTGGTCTCGGCGCGCACCTCCTTACGGATCTGGGCCTCCACGCCGAGTTCGTACTGTCGACGCGCGGTGATCTCGCGTTCGAGCTGCAGCTCGTAGACGAGTCGCAGGTCGCGGGTCTTCGCCTCGGCCGAATCGGCGAGACGGCGGAACTTGGTGACCAGGATCGCGCCGATCACCGCCGCCCACAGCGCCGCGATGACGGCGAGGCTGGCGACGATGCTGCGGGTCGGGCTGAAGATCATCGCGACGCTCGCACCGATCGCGAGGGCGAGCAGCAACCCCAGCAGGTACTGGGCCGGGCCACGGCGCTGACGGCGTGCGTCGGCCTTGCGGCCACCGGAGGTCGTCATGGGCGTCAACATACCTGCGTTCTCGTGACGGTTGTGCGAGGCCGATCGGTGGTTCCCCGACGAGAGTTCCCACCGAGGCGCTCAGCAGGCGACATCAGACCGCGGGGCCCGAGACGCCGGCGTCGGTGGGATCGTCGGGTGTCCGGCAGCAGTATTCGAGCCAGAGGGCCGCCGCGCCGAGCGCCACCGCACCGATCAACCCGACCACGGCAGACGGGGTGTCGTGGTCGGCGGCCGATGAATCGTTCTGCGCCAGCAGATATGCCAGCAACCCGACCCACACCCCCAGTGCGAGTGCGGCCAGCAGGGCCGACGATTTGGCGAGCGCGAGCACGCGGGCCGCGGTGATCGGGTGCAGTTGTTCGCGGCTCGAGCCGACCTGCGCCCGCGCCACGCGGGATCGCACGACGAACGCGATCACCACCTCCAGCGCGGCGAGGACGTAGAGGATGAGACCGGCGAGCAGGGGCAGCGGCGGCAGCTCGCCGTAGCTGACGCGCACGAGCAGCCACACGACGACCGCGACGACCGCGGCCACACCGAGCAGGTCGCGGACGCGGGTGGGCTTCAGGCCCGGTTCGTCGGGGTCGTCGCCGCGACGATTGCCGCGCGGCCCTGGTCCACGCGTCGTCACGACACACCCCGTGTCGAGGTCGACCACCCGGCGACGTCGCGGCGGCGGACACCGTCGCGCTCGGCCGGGTCGAGGGCGTCGACGAGGTCGGCCACCGCGCGGTCACCCGCCGGGGTCCACAGGGCGGCGCCCGGGTCGGCGTCGAGCCACGGGATCAGCACGAACGCCCGAAGGTGTGCGCGCGGATGCGGGAGGGTCAACACGGGGTCGTCGCTGACGACGACCTGCCCGTCGATGCTCGCGGTGATGACGTCGACGTCGAGTGTGCGCGGACCCCAGCGGGTCTCGCGGGTGCGCTGGGCGGCGCGTTCGAGCGTGAAGCCGGTCTCGAGCCAGTCGGCGGGTGACCGGTCCGGGTCGTCGACCACGAGGACGGCGTTGTCGAAGTCGTCCTGGGCCACCGGACCCCACGGCGGGGTCGAGAACACCGCCGACACCGCCACGAGGTGCTCGGCGACGCGATCGCGCACCGAGGCGAGCAGTTCGAGACGGTCGCCCATGTTCGACCCGATCGACAGGACCGCTCGACTCATCGGTCCCCTCGCGGCGAGCGCGAACGCCGCGCGATGACGGCGACGTCGGCAAACGTCAGCGGGATCGGCGCCGACGGCTTGTGCAGCGTGACCTCGCAGGCCGCCACCCGTTCGTCGCGCATGATGTCCTCGGCGATCTCGGCGCTCACCGTCTCGATGAGGTCTCGCGGTTCGCCGGCGACGATGTCGTGGGCCCGCTGCGCGAGACCGCCGTAGTCGACGGTGTCGGCGAGGTCGTCGCTCGCCGCGGCCGGGCGCAGGTCGAGCCACAGCACGAGGTCGACGACGAAATCCTGTCCGTCGCGGCGCTCGTGGTCGAACACACCGTGGTGACCGCGAACGGTCAACCCGCGCAACTCGATCCGGTCAGCCATCCACCCGTCCTCGCCGTCCACCGTCGTTCCACGCCGTCGCGACCGCGATGGCGTCGCGACTCGAGACCACATCGTGCACCCGCACACCCCACGCCCCGTTCATCGCGGCCAGAGCGCTGATCGCCGCGGTGGCGACCTCGCGTCCGGCCGGTGGGCGGGGATCGGCGTCGCCGCCGAGCAGCGCACCGAGGAACCGCTTGCGCGATGCCCCGACGAGCACCGGGAACCCCAACCCCACCAGGGTGGGCAGGGCGTGGAGCAGGGCCCAGTTGTGTTCGGTGGCCTTGGCGAAGCCGAGCCCGGGGTCGAGGATCACCGCCCCGGGGTCGACGCCCGCCGACACCGCGGCGTCGACCTGGGAGAGCAGTTCGCCGCTGACCTCGGCGACCACGTCGCGGTAGCCACCGACGTCGTCGACCCGGTGGGCGAAGCGTTGTTCGCCGGTGCGGTCGAGCGCGGGCCGCCAGTGCATGAGGATCCAGGGCACACCCGCGTCGGCGACGACCCGAGCCATGTCGGGATCGGCACGTCCGCCGGACACGTCGTTGACGACCTGCGCACCGGCGGCGACAGCGGCCTCGGCGACCGGGGCGTGCATGGTGTCGACGGAGACCACGATGCCGTCGTCCGACAGCGCGCGTATCACCGGCACGACGCGGGCGATCTCGGTCGCGGGATCGATCCGCACGGCGCCGGGGCGGGTCGACTCACCTCCGACGTCGACGAGGTCGGCCCCCTCGTCGGTGAGGCGGCGGCCGTGGGCGACGGCGGCGTCGGTGTCGAGGTATCGGCCGCCGTCGGAGAAGGAATCGGCGGTGACGTTCAGGACACCGATGACCCTGGTCGCACCGCCGGTGGTGGCGATGGACGCACGACGTGCGGGCTCCGATGACACCCGGTCAGCGTAGGCGAGGGACACCGTGGTGGGGCTCGGTGGGACCGGGAGCTAGCGCACCGCGGAGCGGCGTGAGATCAGGTCGAGTGCCTCACCGCGGCTCACCGCGCTGGTCTTGAACACCCCGCGCACCGCCGATGTGGTCGTCGAGGCACCGGGCTTGCGGATACCGCGCATCGCCATGCACAGGTGCTCGGCCTCGATCACGACGATCACGCCGCGCGGGTCGAGTTTGCGGACGAGGGCGTCGGCGATCTGGGTGGTGAGACGTTCCTGCACCTGTGGGCGCTTGGCGTAGAGGTCGACCACGCGCGCCAGCTTCGACAGGCCGGTGACCTGTCCGTCCTTGCCGGGGATGTACCCGACGTGGGCGACGCCGTGGAACGAGACCAGGTGGTGTTCGCAGGTCGAGTACATCGGGATGTCCTTGACCAGGACCAGTTCGTCGTGACCGACGTCGAAGGTGGTCGCGAGGACGTCGTCGGGTTCGACGTGGAGTCCGCCGAACATCTCCTGATACGCCCGCGCCACCCGCGCCGGTGTCTCCTTCAGACCGTCGCGGTCGGGATCTTCACCGATCGCGACGAGCAGCTCACGCACCGCCGCCTCTGCGCGGGGCTGGTCGAAAGGTGCGACGGCGGCACGGTTCTCTTCGGTTCTGGTCATCAGGAGCTCGCTCTTCTGTGAGTGCCCGCGGTCGCGCTGTGGGTGGGTTGGGTGTGCAATGCGTCGCCGGCCACGGTGGGCCGGCGACGCGGGACGATCATCGCGGCGGCTGGGATCCGTTGCCGTCGCGCGGGGGCCAGCCGGGAGCCGACCAGCCGTCCGGGGCGCCGTAGTCGGGACGCGTCCCGCCGTTGGGGTAGTCGGGACGAGTCCCGCCGTTCGGGGCGTTGTCCGGCGCCGGGTAGCCCGGGTTCTGCTGGCGCGGAACGGGTTGCGGCTCGGGCTGGTGGCCGGGGTTGCCGTATCCGGGCCCCTGGTAGCCGGGGGCGGGGTATCCCTGCGGGTAGCCGGGGTAGGCCTGGCCCTGGCCACCGGGCTGGGGCTGACCGTTGGGCTGGGGTTGACCGTATCCGTTGGGTCCGTAGCCGTTCGGGGCGTTCTGCCCGTACCCGTTGGGGGCGTAGCCGTTACCGCCGTGACCGTTCCCGTTGTGGCCGTTGCCGTTGTAGCCGTTGGGTGCGTAGCCGCCTGCACCGACCGGCTCCTTGCGGAGATCGGGTGCGGGTTCGGGGGGCCACGGCTCACCGCGTTCGATCGCGAGTTCGCCCGGCGTCTTCACCGGCGGCTTGTCGCTGGGGGTGCGGTCGCCGAACTCGTCGAACGTGGTGATGCGCGGGCGCTTCTCCACGTTGGAGAAGATGACCTCGAGGTCCTTGCGGGTCAGCGTCTCTCGTTCGAGCAGCTGGGTCGCGAGGTCGTCGAGGGTGTCGCGGTACTCCGAGAGGATGGCCCACGCCTCGGTGTGCGCGGCCTCGATGAGACGACGGACCTCGTCGTCGATCTCGGCGGCGACCTCCGAGGAGTAGTCGCTCTGGTTGCCCATCGAGCGGCCGAGGAACGGGTCGCCCTGCTCCTGGCCGTACCGGACGGCACCGAGCTTGGCGCTCATGCCGTATTCGGTGACCATCGCGCGGGCGATCTTCGTCGCCTGGTCGATGTCGGACGACGCGCCGGTGGTCGGCTCGTGGAACACGAGCTCCTCGGCGGCGCGGCCACCCATCGCCATGACGAGACGAGCGATCATCTCCGAGCGCGTCATCAGGTCCTTGTCCTGCTCCGGCACGGCCAGCGCGTGACCGCCGGTGCGCCCGCGGGCGAGGATGGTGACCTTGTAGATCGGGTCGAGATCGGGCATCGCCCACGCGGCGAGGGTGTGCCCACCCTCGTGGTAGGCCACGATCTTCTTCTCCTGCTCGCTGATGATGCGGCTCTTGCGGCGCGGTCCACCCACGACGCGGTCGACCGACTCCTCGAGCAGTTCGGCGGTGATCGTGGTGCGGTTCTCGCGCGCGGCGAGCAGGGCCGACTCGTTGATGACGTTGGCCAGGTCGGCACCGGACATACCGGGGGTGCGCTTGGCGAGACCGTCGAGGTCGGCGTCGGGGTCGATCGGCTTGCCCGCGGCGTGCACCTTGAGGATCGCCTTGCGACCGGCGATGTCGGGGTTGCCGACCGGGATCTGCCGATCGAAGCGGCCGGGACGCAGCAGCGCGGGGTCGAGGATGTCGGGGCGGTTGGTCGCCGCGATCAGGATGACACCCGAGCGCTCGCCGAAACCGTCCATCTCGACGAGGAGCTGATTGAGCGTCTGCTCGCGCTCGTCGTGTCCGCCGCCCAGGCCGGCGCCGCGCTGGCGTCCGACGGCGTCGATCTCGTCGACGAAGATGATGCAGGGACTGTTGTTCTTCGCCTGCTCGAACAGGTCACGGACACGCGAGGCGCCGACACCCACGAACATCTCGACGAAGTCCGAACCGGAGATGGTGAAGAACGGGACGCCGGCCTCGCCCGCGACGGCGCGCGCGAGCAGCGTCTTGCCGGTGCCGGGAGGGCCGTACAGCAGGACGCCGCGCGGGATCTTGGCGCCGAGCGCCTGGTAGCGCGCCGGGTTCTGCAGGAAGTCCTTGATCTCGTAGAGCTCCTCGACCGCCTCGTCGGAACCGGCGACGTCGGCGAACGTGGTCTTGGGGTGATCCTTCGACAGCTGCTTGGCCTTGGACTTGCCGAAGCCCATCACCCCACCCTTGCCGCCGCCCTGCATACGACTCATCACGAAGAAGAAGAGGCCGAACAGGATCAGCATCGGGAGGATGAAGATCAGGATCTGCCAGAGGGCCGATTCCTGCGTGACGTTGGTCTGGTACTTCGCGCCGGATTCGCGCACGGAGTCGAAGACGAACTCGCTGCCCCGGGCCGGGTACTTCGCGCTGATCTTGGTGGCGCCGTCGACGGAGTCGCGGAGTTCGAGACGGATCTGTTGCTCGCGGTCGTCGATCTCGACGTTCGACACGTTTTTCGTGTTCAGCTGGGTGAGGGCGACGGACGTGTCCACGCTCTTGTATTCGCGATCACCGTCGCGCAGGAAGGTCCACCCCCAGATCGCGAGCACGATGACGGCAACGATGGCCAAATTGCGGAATACAGTCTTACGGTTCATCACGTCCCAGCCGGCGCCGGCGCGTCCCTTCGATGTAGGTACACCTGAACTGTCAGGCTACCTGTCAACGTCGCGGCACGACGCAGCGTTCCCGGACGGCGGTACGACCTTCCGGCGAAGCGGACTCGCAGGTCAGCGGTCGCCCGGGACATCGGAACGGCCGCAGCAGGCCGATCGAGGAGGCCCGTCCACATGACCGCACGCCGCATCGACGTGGTGACGATCCCCGGCGACGGCATCGGACCCGATCTGGTGGCCGGGGCCGTCGCGGTGATGCGCTCGGCGGCCAGGCGCGTCGGCGTCGAGCTCGACATCGAGACCATCGCCGCAGGTGCAGAGGTTTTCCGGGCCACCGGATCAGCGTTTCCCTCCGATCGCCTCGACCGTCTACGTGTCGCGGACGGGGTTCTGAAGGGACCCGTCGGCCTGCCCGGGGTGCGCCATCCCGACGGCACCGAGGCCGGGGTGCTGGGCGGCATCCTGCGCACCGGACTCGACACCTACGCCAACGTGCGGCCCATGCGGCTGCTGCCGGGGATCACCGGCGCGACCCGGCACGCACCGGGTGAGATCGATTACGTCATCGTGCGCGAGAACACCGAGGGCCTCTATCTGTCCCGCGGCAACGGTGTCGCCACCGCCGAGGCGGCCGTCGACCAGTTGATGGTGACCCGGGTCGGCGTGGAACGCGTCGCGCGCCACGCGTTCGAGCTGGCCCGCGGTCGGTCCGGTGCGCCGCTCGACGGCGTCCGCCGGGTGACGTGTGTCGACAAGAGCAACGTGCTGCGCAGCTACGCCCTGTTCCGGTCGGTGTTCGACGACGTCGCCGCCGGATACCCCGACATCGACGCCGAACACCTCTACGCCGATGCCGCCGCCCACGACCTCGTGGTGCGGCCCGGGCGGTTCGACGTGCTCGTGATGGAGAACTTCCTCGGCGACATCCTCAGCGATCTCGGCGCGGGGACGGTCGGCGGGTTGGGGATGTGCGCGTCGGGCAACATCGGCGACGCCGCGGCCTATTTCGAGCCGATCCACGGCAGCGCACCCGACATCGCCGGCACCGACCGCGCCAACCCGCTGTCGCAGATCCTGAGCGCCGCGATGTTGTTCGATCACGCGGGCGTCGGTGACGCCGCAGACCTGATCCGGGACGCGGTCGTCGACGCGCTCGGTGCGGCGACGCTGCGGATCGGCCCCGACGGATGCCCGGAGGGCGGCACCTCTGCCGCGGTCGCGGAGATCGTCCGCCGCCTCGAGACCCCGGACTCGTAGCCGTTGGCTACCGTGGATCGGGTGGCCAGAAACATAGCGACCAACGACCGCGTCGAGCTCGACGAACTCCTCGACTTCGTCCGCACCCGACACAACCTGATCCTCTCCACGACCCGTTCGGACGGCACCCCGCAGATGTCGCCGGTGACCGGCGGTGTCGACGGCGAGGGACGCATCGTCATCTCGACCTATCCGGGCCGGGCGAAGACCCGCAACGCCGAGAAGCACCCCGAGGTGTCGGTGCTGGTCCTGTCGTCCGAGTTCAACGACGCCTGGGTGCAGGTCGACGGGACCGCCGAGGTGCTGCACCAGCCCGAGTCGCTCGAGGGACTCGTGGAGTACTTCCGGTCGATCTCGGGTGAGCATCCCGACTGGGACGAGTACCGCGCGGCGATGGCGACACAGAACAAGTCGCTCATCCGCGTCACCCCGACCCGCTGGGGACCCATCGCGACCGGTGGCTTCCCGCAGGACGTCGCCGACAAGCTCGACGCCCAGGACTCCTGACCCTCACCCCGCCGATCGGGCAGTTACGTGCGTCGATCGAGCAGTTGTCTCCGTCGATCGGGCAGTTACGTGCGTCGACCGGGCGGAAACGGTTCGGCCCGGGGCGTGCGGAGACGGCAAGTGCCCGATCGATCGTTGTAAGTGCACGGTCGGCGAGGTTGAGTGCCCGATCGATCGCTGAAAGTGCACGGTCGGCGAGGTTGAGTGCCCGATCGATCGCTGTGAGTGCACGGTCGACGCGGTTTACTGCCCGGTCGGCGGGGTGGGCCAGCGGTCGGTGAAGACGAGGTCGGCCAATGGACGTTCGGTGGCCCATCCGGTCTCGACGAGCATCGGGCGCTCGTAGAACTCCTCGACCGGCCCCAGGCACAGGACCGCGACCGGCTCGGCGCCGCTGGGGAATCCGAGCAGCTCGCCCAGCGCGGCCGGGTCGAACAGCGACACCCAGCCCATCCCGTAACCCTCGGCGCGCGCGGCGAGCCACAGGTTCTGGATCGCGCACGACACCGACGCCAGGTCCATCTGCGGCATCGTGCGGCGACCGAAGACGTGTCGTTCGCGGTGGTCGCCGAGTGCGACGACGAGTACCTCGGCCGCGGCGGAGATGCCCTCCACCTTGAGCGCCATGAAGTCGTCGGACCGCTCCCCCAGCGCGTCGGCGGTCCGGATCCGCTCGTCCTCCACCAGGTCTCGGATCGACGCGCGGACCTGCCGGTCGGTGATGCGCACGAACCGCCACGGCTGCATCAACCCGACGCTGGGCGCGTGGTGGGCGGCCTCCAGCAGACGCGTCAAGACGTCGTCGGGTAACGAGCCACCGGCGAAATGGCGTATGTCGCGGCGCTTCTCGATCACCCGGTAGACCGCGTCACGGTCGGCGGGCGCGAACGGGTCGCACGGTCCGGGAGCGGTCACAGCCCGTCGAAGCCGGGGGCGATGCGTGGCCACGGGTGGGCCTGTTCGATCTGCGCGGCGAGCCCCAGCAGGGTGGCCTCGCTGCCCGGACGGCCGAAGACCTGCACGGCCATCGGCGTCTTCGACGCCGGGTGGATCCCGAAGGGGACCGACATCGCCGGCCACCCCAGCAGGTTGATCAGCCCGGCGAACGGCGCGTAACCGATGTTGGCGTACATGTTCGCGAGCCAACCGCGCCCACTCCACCGCGCGGCGTCGATCGGGGGCCGGGCGAGCATCGGGGTCATCGCGACGTCGGCTCCGGTCTCGTCGAGGTAGCGCTCGACGCGGGCCACGGTCGCGGTCTTCTGCTCCTCGGTGACCAGGCCGCGACGGTTCACGATGCGACCCAGCGCGGTGTGTCGGCGGCTGCGCTTCTGCAGCTGCCGCAGATCGCCACCCTGACCGGCGATGTCGTCGGCGTCGGCGGCCGCTCCCCCCACCCACCGCAGCATGAGCGGCGCGGGGTTCGTCGGATACGGCATGTCGGCGGTGCTGACGCGGTGGCCGATCTCGGCGGCGACCCGCGACGCCGCGGTCAGCGTGGCCGCCCAGTGCGGATCGGTGGCACCGATGGCGAGCGGGAAGTTCTCGGCCACCACGATGTGCAGCGCGGCGGCGTCCGTGCCGGTCGCCGCGGTGGCCAGCGACATGTCGTCGGCCATCACCGCGAGTACGAGACCGGCGTCGGCGACGGTGGTGGCGAGCGGGCCGTTCTCGGCCATCCCGTACCAGCCGTTGCCGCCGACCTGCGGCGGGACGACGCCGGCACCCGGCTTGATGCCGAACAACCCGCAGTCGGCGGCGGGGATACGGATGGACCCGAGGCCGTCGTTGCCGTGCGCCACCGGCACCTGCCCGCTGGCGACCGCGGCCGCCGAGCCACCCGACGACCCACCCGCCGTGAGGTTCCGGTTCCACGGGTTGCGGGTGATGCGATCGGGGCTGTCGGTCGCGCCGAAGAGACACAGCTCGGGCACGGCGGTGATCCCGACGACCACGGCGCCGGCGGCGGTCAGCCGCGACACGATCGTGTGGTCGGCCGGCTGCGGATCGTGCACGGTGGCACGCGATCCGATGGTCATCGGCTCACCGGCGACGGCGACGTTGTCCTTGATCGCGATCGGCACACCGGCCAACGGCAGCGACCCGAGGTCGGTGCGACGAGACAGTGCGGTGGCCTCGGCGCGGGCGGCGTCGGCACGGACACGAACGAAGGCGCCGACGTCGGAATCGCGGGCCGATATCCGTGCCAGCGCATCGTCGACGGACTGCTCCGGGCTGACCCGCCCGGCGGCGACGTCGGCGGCGAGGTCGATCGCGGTGGTCATGGCCTGCGACCTCAGCCCTGGTAGACGTGCGGGTTCAACCGGCCGATGTAGGGCAGGTCGCGGTAGCGCTCGGCGTAGTCGAGCCCGTAGCCGACGACGAACTCGTTGGGGATGTCGAAGCCGACCTCGGCGATGTCGACGTCGCGGCGGGCGGCGTCGGGTTTCCGCAGCAGAGTGCACACGGCGATCGACTTCGGTTGCCGTGCACTGAGGTTCTTCAGCAGCCACGACAGGGTGAGCCCGGAGTCGATGATGTCCTCGACGATGAGCACGTCGCGGCCGGCGATGTCGCGGTCGAGGTCCTTGAGGATGCGCACCACACCCGACGACGACGTCGCCGAGCCGTAGGAGCTGACGGCCATGAACTCCATCTGCGACGGGATCGGCAGGGCCCGCGCGAAGTCGGTCATGAACATGATGGCGCCCTTGAGGACGCCGATGAGGACCAGGTCGTCGTCGATGTCGGGGTAACGGGCCGCGATGGCCTGCGCCAGCTCGTGGGTGCGCTCGGCGATCTGCGCCTCGCTGATCACCACCGCCTCGATGTCGTCGCCGTAGGGGTCGCTCCCGTAACGGTCACGATTCTCGGTCACCGCATCAGCCCTCTCGCCGTCGACACGCCTCTCGCCCTCCGCGCGTTCGACAGACAGCTTGTCACGTCGCGCCATGTGGGCTGCAGACGAGGCCGGATAGTGGA
Source organism: Williamsia sp. M5A3_1d (assembly GCF_053345315.1). Lineage (NCBI taxonomy): Bacteria > Bacillati > Actinomycetota > Actinomycetes > Mycobacteriales > Nocardiaceae > Williamsia > Williamsia sp. M5A3_1d. The sequence goes on along the minus strand of NZ_JBKEZX010000001.1, from coordinate 1,068,938 downwards.
TAGGCTGCCGATCACGAGAAGATCACGAGCAAAATCCGGGTTGGCACAACAGCGCGGATTTACTGCAGCTAATATCGAATTTCTCCGACACCCGGACGAACGCACGAGAATGCTGCTTTCGCGAGAAACCCCCACGGAGAGAACGCGAGATCGACACCGAGCAGGTGTCGAACGAACGCTCGACAAGTGAACGGATGCACGTCCATGAAGCTCAGAACCGCACTCGTCTCCGCCGCGGTGGCCGTCACCACGGTGGCCGGCCTCGCCACCGGCACGCAGGCGTCGGCCGCCCCCGCGCAGCAGATCAAGTACTCGACCACGGTGAAGGACTCGTCGGTCCTGTTCACCACGACCGCCGGTTCGCTGCGTACCAAGAACGGTGCGCTGCAGGTTCTCGACGCCTCGGGCAAGCTCGTCACCTCGCTGCCGCTGACGGCCCACCTCGGTGCGGTGTCGGTGCCCATCAAGGCGACCACGGCCGGCCGGACCGCGACCTTGACGCCGCAGATACCCGGCCGCTTCAACGCGAACACCTACTTCAGTGATCCGCCGCGCACCCGCAAGCAGCGCGACGACCAGGCGCTGGCGACCCTCGCCGACAACCTCGGTGTGGCAACCGGTGTCGGTGCTCTCGTCGGATCGATCATCGGCGGCGGACTCGGATGCATCCTTCTCGCCGGACTGCCCCCCATCCCGATCCTCACCGGATGCGCCACCGGCGCCGGTGTCGGCGGCACCATCGGCTCGATCGTGACCGGCGGGCCGGTCCTGATCGGCAACATCAACGAGTACGTCAAGACCATCCGGTCGCCGTTCACCCCGCCGCCCGCGACACCCGCCCCGGGACGGCCGAACCCGGTGCCGCCGCCCGTGGTGCCCCGCCCGCTGCGCTGAAGTACTCCGTCAGCACGACAACACCCCGCCGACCTGCCCAGGTCAGCGGGGTGTTCTCGTCACGGTCAGGTCGACACCCTCGGCGACGACGCTGAGTCGATGCCGGCTGTCGCCGCCGATGGCGACCGAGATGCGCGGGCGCGGATCGAAGACGAGGTCGTCGACGGCCAGGATGAGTCGCTCGGTCGGCTCGGTGGCGCCGACCGCGAGCATCCATCGACGCACCACCCGACGTCGGATCGCCGCGGGCAACGCCGCCAGCACGGTGCGGTCGAGACTGCCGTCGCCGCTGCTGCCACCTGCGTCGACGTCGGCGGCGAGTGCGTCGAGCACCTTCCCGTCCTCTCGGAGTCGGCGCGCAGTACGCGCCAGCGCGGGCGCGACACCGCCGCCGAGGATGTCCTCGAGAACCGGCAGCACCTCGGCGCGTAGGCGTGCACGGGCGAAGCGCGGGTCGGTGTTGTGCGGGTCGTGCCACGGCTCGAGACCGAGTTCGGCGCAGGCGGCGAGCGTGGTGGCTCGACGGACGCCGAGAAGCGGTCGTCCCCACGGCGACGCCCAGGCGACCATCCCGGCGATCGAGCGGGGTCCCGAGCCGCGGCCGAGACCGAGCAGCACCGTCTCGGCCTGATCGTCGAGGGTGTGCGCCAGCAGGACCGGCCTGCCGTCGCGCGCAGCGTCGAGGGCGTCGTACCGCGCTCGGCGCGCCGCCCCCTCGGGGCCGCCGGTGGCGGGCACCGACACCCCGATCACCTCCGCCTGCGCGCCCAGCGCACGCGCCATCTCGGCGGCCCGATCGGCGACGGCGCGCGAATCCTGCTGCAGCCCATGGTCGATGACGAGTGCGGTGACTGTCAGACCGGCCCGGATCGCGCCTGCGGTCAGCGCCAGCGAGTCGGCACCTCCGGAGAGCCCGACGCTGACCTCGTCGCCGATCGGGTGACTGTCCGTGAGATCGACGACGGCACCGACGATCTCGCGGACCGGGCTCACAGCACCCGGTCGATCCATCGTCTCGGCTCGTCGATCTCCTCGGGGAGCGGCATGGTGTCCGGCCCGGTCCAGATCGCGTTGAAGCGTTCCATCCCGACCGTCGCGACGACCTCGTCGGTGAACGCCTTGCCCCGAATGTACTGCGCAAGTTTGGCATCCATGCCGATCAGCGACCGCAACAGTTTCTGCAGCGGGTTCTGCGGGCGCTTGCGCCGCTGATCGAACGCCGCTCGGATGCGTTCCACGGTGGGCACGTGACCCGGCCCCACGGCATCCATCACGTGATCGGCATGCCCCTCGAGAAGCGTCCCCAGCATCATCAACCGCGTGAAGGCGTCGTACTGCTCCGGCGTCTGCAGGAGCTGCATCGCGCCGAGAACCCCCTTCTCGCGGGGCTTGTCGGCCTTCAACGCCGCCGAGATCCGTGCGACCATCTCGCCGCCCGACTCGCCGTTGTCGGCGCTGATGAGCGCGATGTTGTCGAGCATGTAGCCCCGCAGCCACGGGTTGGCCGAGAACTGGACCCGATGGGTGACCTCGTGCAGGCACACCCACAGCCGGAAGTCCGACGGCACCACCTTGAGCGACCGTTCGACGGCGATGATGTTGGGCGTCACCAACATCAGGACACCGTCGTCACCGGTGTGCGGGTCCGGCGAGAACGGGTCGTACTGGCCGAGGATCGCCCCCGACAGCAGCGCCAGCAACCCTCCGGCCTGCACGCCGCCGAGACGGCCCGCGATGTTCAGACCACCGGGTGATCCGGGCTGCCCGCCGCCGAGCATCGACGACATCGACCGGGCGGCGGCGTCGATCCACTGTCCGCGGTCGAGCACCGACGCGGTCGGGACGGGCAGGCCGTCGGCGAGACCGGTCACCTCGCGGACCGGACTCTCGGCGGCGACGGCGGCCGCCGCGAGTTCCGTCCGCGCGGCCTCGAGGGTGTAGCGCGTCGTCAACGGACCGGGGCGGGCGATGCGGCGACCGATCCCCGCGGCCACGCCCCAGTCGATCTGTGCACCGGGCGACGATTCGCCCGACGACTCGGGGGTGGTCATCGGCACCCGCAGTCACGCAGGCGGGTCACGACGGCGTCGAGGGCCGGGCGGGCCCGGTTCGCGTCGGTCCCGTTGGACAGCAGGGCGAAGGTGAGCACGCGGTTCTCCCGGGTCTGGACGATGCCGGCGAGGGTGTTCACGTCGGTGAGGCTGCCGGTCTTGGCCTTGATCCATCCGGCGCCCGACTGCGCACCGTTGCCGAAACGGTCGGCGAGGGTGCCGGTGGCGCCGGAGATGGGCAGCATCTCGACCAGCGGTCGCAGTTTCGCGTTGCCGGTGCCGGCGGCGGCGCGCAGGATGCCGTCGAGCACCGCGGCCGAGAGGCGGTCGCGGACCGACAGTCCGTTGGTGTCGCTCAGCGAGACCCCGGCGGTGTCGAGTCCGGCCGAGGCCAGTGTCGACTGCACGGCCGCGACACCGCCGTCGAGGCTCGACGCACCACCGGTGGCCTGGGCGACCTCGATGGCGATGGTCTCGGCGAGGACGTCGTCGGAGTCGACGAGCATGTCGCGCAGACGGGTCTCGAGCGGCGCCGAGCGCACCGAGGCGATCTGGCGGGCACCGGCCGGTGCGGTCGCCTCGGTGACCGCGCTGCTCGGCACACCGAGATCGGCGGCCAGCGCCCTACCGGCGGCGACGGCCGGGGTCGCGCTGCGTGGCGAGTACAGCTCGGTCGGGTCGATGCGCCCCGAATCGGCCATCACCGACTGGATCGGCGCGATGCTGCCGCCGGCGATGTCGGCGGTCTCCCACGACGGCGCGAACGACGTCCCGGTGTAGAGGCCGGTGTCGACGGCGACCGAGGTGACCTGAACGCCGGAGCGCTTGACCTGCGCGGCGAGATCGGAGATGCGGGCGGCGTCGGTGAAGAAGCTCGGGGTGCCGTCGGGCTGCACCGACAGCGTGGGATCGCCACCGCCGACGAGCACGACCTGACCGCCTGACCCGACCACGACCGATGTGGTGATCTGCTTGTCGAGCGGCAGGGTGAGCAGTGCCGCCGCCGCGGTGAGGACCTTCGTGGTGGAGGCCGGGATGAACGACCTCTGCGGCGATGCCGACCAGAGGACCTGGCCGGTGAGCGCGTCGGAGATCTGGCCGCCGAGGTCGCCGAGCGCCGGGTCGGCCGCCGCCGACGCGATCTGGGCGGTGATGCCGGCGCCGGTCGGTTCGGGTGCGTTCGCCGCGACCGGCTGCACCACGGGTGAGGCCGTGACCAGCGCGGGGCGGGTGGGGACGTCGGCCGAGGGCGTGTCGTCGCCGGAGTCGACCGACAGCGCGACCACGACGACCACCGCTGCGACGACCACCACGGCCAGCAGCGGGATCACCGTCCACCAGATGTTTCCGCGCCTGTCCGCTCGTGCGTTCACACAACTCCTCATCGCGTCTCGCGGGCGACACCGCTCCCCGCGGCCGATCCCGCCCTCGCCACACCTGCGACCAACAGTATCGTTGTCGACGTTTGCAGACGCCGGTCCGACGGTTCATCGAGAGCCAGTGGGGCCCGGCGTCCGCGCGCAGCGTAATCCCGCCGGAACCGACCGGCGATCCCCACCGGAGAGGACACCAGTCGTGGAATTCGACGTCACCATCGAGATCCCCAAGGGCGCACGCAACAAGTACGAGGTCGATCACGAGACCGGCAAGGTCTATCTCGATCGCTACCTCTACACCGCGTTCGGCTACCCCGCGGATTACGGCTACATCGACAACACCCTCGGCGAGGACGGCGACCCGCTCGATGCGCTGGTGCTGTTGCCCGAGTCGGTCTACCCCGGCGTCGTGGTCCGTGCGCGCATCGTCGGCATGTACCGCATGACCGACGAGGCCGGTGGCGACGACAAGCTGCTCGCCGTGCCCGCCAAGGATGTCCGCTGGGATCACATCCAGGACATCGGCGACGTCTCGGAGTACGAGCTGAACGCGATCTCCCACTTCTTCGAGCACTACAAGGACCTCGAGCCCGGCAAGGAGGTCACCCCCGGCGGCTGGACCGGCAAGGCCGACGCCGAGAAGGTCGCCGAGGAGGCCATCGCGCGCCTGGCCGAGCAGCCGGAGCACGCGAACGACCCCTCGCGCGGCTGACACCGGCCCCAGCCACGACTCGACCCCGACGCCTGGAGCGTCGGGGTCGAGTCGTCTCTGCGGTACGGAGCGCTCAGGCCTCGTGTCGGCCGGAGTGGTCGGTCCCACCCAGGGGCGGCACGTTGTCGGCGCCGGGCGCCCGTCCCACCTCGTGACGGCCGGGTCCCTGCGCGTCCGCCTCGTGGCGACCGTGATCGGCGGCCGGTGCCGCGGCGGCCACCGACTCGGCCGGGGAGACCTCGACCGGGGCGGCGTTCTCGTCGAGCGCCTTCGCGTCGGCGAGATCCTGTGCCGCGGCCTGCGATCCGGAGCCCGAGCGCAGCGGCACCTCTTTCCACGTGAACACGGCGATTAGCGCGATGATCGACATCAGCGACACCGACAGGAACACCAGGTCCATCGAATCGGCGAAGCCGTTCTTGATGGGCGCGGCGATCGCGCCGGGCAGCCTCGCGATGATCGAGGTGTCGTCGAGGACACCACCGGCGGCGCCGGCGTTACCCGACGCCAGACCCTGACCGAACTGCGCGACCGACGGATCGGAGCTGGCGGCCGCCTGGGCGATGCCCTGACGGAATTCGCTTGTCGGCGCCGCCTTCTCGATCTGGTCCTTGATGTTCGGACCCATGGCCGAGAACAGCACCGAGAAGAACACGGCCACACCGAGCGTGCCGCCGATCTGGCGGAAGAACGTCGCCGACGATGTCGAGATGCCCATGTCCTTGGCGGGCAACACGTTCTGCATCGCCAGGGTCAGCGGCTGCATCAGGTTGCCGAGGCCGAAGCCGAGGAAGAACGCCATCACCATCACCAGCCAGAGCGGCGTCGCGACGCTGACGTAGTGCATCAGGAACGTGACCACCGTGATCAACACGACGCCGATCATCGGGAAGATCTTGTAGCGACCGGTCCGCGAGATCGTCTGGCCGGAGATGATGGAGGCGCTCATCAGGCCGACCACCATCGGCAGCAGTTGGAGACCGGCGATCGTGGGGCTCGACCCGCGGATCACCTGGAAGTACTGCGGGAGAATCGAGATGGCGCCGAACATGACGGCACCGATGACGACCGAGATGACGATGCCCTGGCTGAACACCCGGTTCTTGAACACCCGTAGCGGGATGATCGCGGCCTCGCCCATGGCCTTCTCGACCGAGATGAACGCGGCGACGCCGACCACGCCGATGATGTAGCAGACGACGGTCTTGTAGTCGCCCCAGCCCCAGACGCGGCCCTGCTCGGCGGCGATCAGCAGCGGCACCACGCCGATGGCGAGAGCCAGTGCGCCCCACCAGTCCAGGCGGCGACGCTCACCCTTGATCTGGTTGTAGTCGAGCACCTTGAACACCACGACGAGCGCGATGAGACCGATTGGCACGTTGACGAGGAACACCCAACGCCAGCCGGTGATGAACAGGATGCTGTCCTGCCCGGCGAACAGGCCACCGAGCACCGGGCCGAGCACGCTCGAGGTACCGAAGACGGCGAGGAAGTAGCCCTGGTACTTGGCGCGTTCACGCGGCGGCACGATGTCGCCGATGATGGTCAGCGCCAACGAGAACAGACCACCGGCGCCGAGACCCTGCAGGGCGCGGTAGCCCGCGAGCTCGTACATCGAGGTCGCCGTGGAACACAGCAGCGATCCGATGATGAACAGCGTGATCGCGGTCATGAAGAACGGCTTGCGGCCGTACATGTCGGAGAGCTTGCCGTAGAGCGGGGTGACGATCGTCGAGGTGATCAGGTAGGCGGTGGTGACCCACGCCTGCAGTGAATACCCCTGGAGGTCGTCGGCGATCGTGCGGATCGCGGTGGAGACGATCGTCTGGTCGAGTGCGGCGAGGAACATGCCGATCATCAGTCCACCCATGATGGTGAGGATCTGACGATGGCTCAGGCCACCTGGTTCGGTGGCGTCGGCCGCGCCCGCCTTCCGCGTCGCGCCGGAGATGGCTGCGTCGTGACTCATCGTGATGCCTTTTCGTGTCGTGACCGTGCAGCGAGATCGTCTGTCGTGTCGTGATTGTCGGGATCGGTGCTGGTGGGGGTCGGCCCGTCGGCGTGGGTGCCCACCGTGATGATGTATTCATCATCGACCCGGCCTGCATACTGTTCGGCCGCATCGACGAAACGCGTCATGAGGGTCGCGAGATTCCCGATGTCGGCGTCGGAGAAGTCGCCGAGCATGGAGTCCATCCCGTGCATCCGGTGCGAACGGACCGCCTCGACCTGTCGCCGCCCGGAGTCGGTCAGAACGAGGATCGTGGCGCGGCCGTCGCGGGAGTCGGCCTCACGACGGACGTACCCGAGTCCGACCAGCGACGCGATGTGCCTGCTGACCGTGGAAGGGTCGGCGAAGAGACGCTCGGCCAGTTCACCGGAGCGCAGCGGGCCGACAGCGAGTTCGAACAGGCACTGGAAGGCCGCTGTCTCCACCGTGCCGTCGGGTGTCCTGAGCTTGGTGACGACGAGACGCTCGCGGATGCGGGCCCACCGGCCCAGCACCGCGATGAGCTCGTCCACGTTCTCCGGACGGGACATACTTCTCACCTCGAAAGAGTTTCATGCCGCAACTACTTGAACGTTGCAAGTATGCCTACGCTCGACGGACTGCGCAAACTCCCCGACCGAGGGCGACGGGGCGATCAGTAACCTTGTCGCTCGTGACCGACTCCCCCGCCCCGTCCCCGAACCCCGCTGCACGCGTCCCGTTCACCGAGATGCCCGATCTCGCCCTGCGCAGCCTCGGCGGCGCCGTCGTCACCAGCACCGATGCCCTGTTCGCCGAGGCGGAGAACCTGATCACCCCCGCGGCGTCGGAATACCGTCCGGCGACGTTCGGGCACAAGGGGCAGATCTACGACGGCTGGGAGACACGCCGACGTCGCCCCGTCCCCGGCGACGGTGTCGACCGGGCGATCGTGCGCCTCGGCGTGCCCGGTGTGATCCACGGCGTCGTGGTCGACACGTCGTGGTTCGTGGGCAACTACCCGCCGACGGTGTCGGTGGAGGCCGCCGTCGTCACCGGCTTCCCGCCCGCACACGAGGTCGTCGAGGCGCAGTGGGAGACCATCGTCGAGCGGCAGCCGGTCGCCGGCGACTCGGCCAACCCCATCGAGGTCACCTCCCGCGACCGGTTCACCCATGTGCGCCTGTCGATCTATCCCGACGGCGGTGTCGCCCGACTGCGCGTGCACGGACGCGCCGTCCCCGATCCGCAGTTCCTCGGGCCGCAGTTCGATCTCGCCGCGCTCGAGAACGGCGCACGGATCAGCGCGTGTTCGAACATGTTCTACGGATCACCGAACAACCTGCTGATGCCCGGTCCGGCCCGCTCGATGGGTGAGGGATGGGAGACCTCGCGGCGTCGCGACGACGGCAACGACTGGGTCGAGATCGACCTCGCCGCACAGGGTGTGGTCTCGCTCGTCGAACTCGACACCAGCTGGTTCCTCGGCAACGCCCCCGGCGAGGCAAGTGTCCACGGACGCGACGGCGCCGACGGCGAGTGGTTCGAGATCCTGCCCCGCACCCCCCTGCAGCCCGACACCCGGCACCGCTTCGTGGTCGATGTCGATCGCCCGATGACCCGGGCGCGCATGGACATCCACCCCGACGGGGGCATGGCCCGCCTGCGCCTGTCCGGCTCCCTCACCGACGCCGGACGCGCCGATCTGCAGCGACGCTGGGATCACGGCGACAACTGACATCGGCGGCTGCTCGCATGGCAGCCCTCCGCGCGAAGGGTCAGGTCACGTGCGCGAGGTGAGGTCGATCAGCGCCGCGGCGAGACGATCGACGTCGTCGGAGCCGGTCCCGACACCGAAGCTGGCGCGCACCGCACCCTCGGGATGGCCCAGGTGGTGCAGCAGCGGATGTGCGCAGAAGCGGCCGTCGCGAACCCCGATGCCGTGGGCGTCGTTGAGGTGTTCGGCCACCGCGCGCGGTGAGTGCCCGGCGACGGTGAACGCGACGATGCCGACGCGGTCACGGCCGTCGGACCAGATGGAGAGCCGTTCGACGCCGTCGATGGCGTCGAGCGCGTCCTCGAGGCGGGTGCGCAGGAGGTGCTCGTGCAGGCCGATGCGCTCGAAACCGAGTTCGTCGATGGCGGTGCACGCCGCCGCGATCGCGATGGCGCCCAGCACGTTCGGGGTCCCGGCCTCGTGTCGTGCGGGCCCGCTGCGCCAGACCACCTCGAGTACATCCTCGGTCGGGGGCACGTCGGCCGTCGCGCCACCGCCGGCGAGGTAGGGCTCGGCGGCGTCGAGCCAGTCACCGCGACCGACGAGCACGCCGCACCCGAAGGGCGCGTACAGCTTGTGCCCCGAGAACACGAGGTAGTCGATGCCGTGGCCGGCGACGGTGATCGCGCGGTGCGGGGCGAGTTGGGCGGCGTCGACGAGGATGCGGGCGCCGGCGTCGTGGGCGATGTGGGTCAGCTTCGCCAGGGGCAGCACCTCACCGGTCACATTCGACGCGCCGGTGACGGCCAGCAGCGCCGCCGGCGCGCGGCGGAGTTCCTCGGCCAGGGCCGTGAGCGTCTCGGCGATCGTGGGGCGGCAGGTCACCACGCGGCACCGTCGGTCCAGCTGCGGCTTCGCCTTCGCGTCCGCCCCGGAACGCTGCCACGGCAACAGGTTCGCGTGGTGCTCGATGTCGAGGACCACGGTGTCGCCGGGGACGGCGCGGGCCAGCAGGTTGATGCCGTCGGTGGTGTTGCGGGTGAAGATCACCTGATCGTCGGCGCGGGCGCGCACGAAACCGGCCACCACCGCCCGGGCGTTCTCGTAGCGGGCCGTGGTGAGCTGTGAGAGATGTCCGGCACCGCGGTGCACACTGGCGTACTGCGGCAACGCCTCGGCGATCTCGGCGGCGACCGCGGTGAGCGCCGGCGCGCTCGCCGCGTAGTCGCCGTTGACGTAGCGCACACGACCGGCCGCACAGTCGACGGTCTCGTCGGCGCCGACGACGTCGGCGATCGGGTACACCGGCGCGAGCAGGGCGGCGGCAGGGGTGATGTCGGTGACAGACATGGTGGTCCTCTCGTCAGAGGACTCCTCGAGGGAGTCCGCGCTTGCGCACGTCCACCTCGGACGTGCGCCTGGTCGTCACCCGGAGCACCCCACCGCGGTTGGAGGGTTGCCGGTCAGCAAGCCGGGGCTGTGCGCTGACACTCATGACCTGGCGTCGAGGATGGCCGAGCCGGCATCGCGATGTCAACGCAGCCGCAGAGTTGGCGTCAGCGTGATCGAAAATCGGCGCGGGTAATCTCGGCGGGGTGCTGTTCACACTGTCGCGCCCTCACGGAACGGTCCGGGCCCGGTCGGCGACGCGGCAGTTCTCGTCGGCCGAAGATGCCGTCGCCGCGATCGCGACCGCCCGGTCGAGCGGCGCCCCCATCGCGGTGGTCGGCGCTCTGGCGTTCGATCCCGGCGCCCCGGACGCGTTGTACTCGGTCGACCATCTCGACGACTCGGAACCGTTGTCGCACAGTGTGTCCGCGGCCACACGGTTCGGGATCACACTGCACGCATCGATCCCCGCGCCGAGCGTCCACCGCGCCCGGGTCGCACGGGTGATCGGCGAGATCGGCTGTGGAGCTGCACAGAAGGGAGCTGCACAGAAGGTGGTGCTCGCGCGCGCGATCGAGATGACCGCCGACACCGAACTCGACGTCGAGGACCTCCTGACCGCGCTGGCGGCGGGCAACCCCGAGCACAACGCCTTCGCCGTGGATCTGTCGGCGGCCGGGCCGAAGTTCGAAGGGCACGTCCTCGTAGGGGCGAGTCCGGAGTCGTTGGTGCGCAGGGTCGGTCGGACCGTGACCTGCCATCCGTATGCGGGGTCGGCGGCACGATCGTCCGATCCCGTCGTCGATGCCGAACGCGGCCGCATGCTCGCCGCATCGACCAAGGACCATCACGAGCACCGACTCGTGGTGGAGCACCTCGTGAACGCGCTCGAGCCCTTCGCCGAGGCCGTCGACTTCCCCGCCGACCCCGTCCTGCTGAGCACCGGCGAGATGTGGCACCTGGCCACCCCGATCACCGCGACCCTGCGCGACTCGACGATGACCTCGCTCGACCTGGCGCGTCACCTGCACCCCACCCCGGCGATCTGCGGCACCCCCACCGACGTCGCGCGGCGAGTGATCCTCGACACCGAGGAGCCCCGCGACTTCTACGCGGGTGCGGTCGGCTGGTGCGACGAGACCGGCGACGGCGAATGGATGGTCAGCATCCGCTGTGCCGAACTGACCGCCGACCGACGCTCCCTGCGCGCGTGGTCCGGCGGCGGCATCGTGGCCGAGTCAGATCCCGACGATGAGCTCGCCGAGACCACGGCCAAGTTCGGCACCATCCTGCGCGCCCTGGGCTGTCCCGACCTGCTGGCCTGACCCCCGCCACCCCGTCGAGCGTGCCGAAACTGGACGCCGACCGTGCCAATGATGCGCTCGGGTCGACTCACTCGTGCGCTGGACCACCCACTTCGGCACACTCGGCGGATCATTTAGGCACGCTCGGCGGAAGGTTTCGGCACACTCGGCGGGTCGTTTCGGCACGCTCGGCGGAAGGTTTCGGCACGCTCGGGGTCAGCGGGGTGTGGCCTCGGCGAGGCGACGGGCGTGGCGGCGGTTGCGCAACCAGCTGATGCCGATGAACACCAGCGCGGCGACACCCACGACGAGCGCGCCGTAGAGGAGCAGTCGTGCGCCGACCGTCGCGCCGACGAGGTAGCCGATGACGCCGACCGAGATCACCCAGATGAGCCCGCCGATGATGTTGGCCATCAGATAGAGCTTGACCGGCATCCGTGACATGCCGGCGACGAACGGGGTGAGCGTGCGGACGTATCCGATCCAGCGGGCGCCGATCACCGTCGGGATGCCGCGTCGCTGCACGGCCTGCGCGACACGATCCCAGCGTCCGGGGCCGATCCGTCGGCCCAACCGCGACACCCGCATCCGGGGACCGAAGTGGCGACCGAGCGTGAAACCCGTTGCGTCACCGCAGATCGCCGCGACACACGCCCCTGCGATGAGCCAGGCGATGTTGGTCTCCCCCACCGCGGCCGCGACACCCCCTGCGAGCAGCGCGGTCTCGCCGGGCAGGATCAGCCCGAGCAGTGCCGCGGTCTCGGTGTAGACCAACGCCCACACCAGCAGGTACACCACCCACGGCGGGGTGGTCTCGATGACGCCGATGACCCAGTCGACCACCGATTGCATCGCGGGTCCCGCTTCCTCTTACAGCGCGCGGTCGAGGTCGGCGAGCAGATCCTCGACACCCTCGAGGCCCACCGACAGGCGTACGACACCGTCGGACAGGCCGATCGCGGCCCTGCCCTCGGGTCCCATCGCCCGGTGGGTGGTGGTCGCCGGGTGGGTGATCAGCGACTTCGCGTCACCCAGATTGTTCGAGATGTCGATGATCTGCAGACCGTCGAGGACCTCGAACGCGCGTGCCTTGCCGCCGATCCCGGACGGGTCACTGAGTTCGAAGGTGACGACGGTGCCGCCGCCGGTCATCTGCGATCGAGCGAGCTCGTACTGCGGATGCGACTGCAGGAACGGGTATTTGACCCACTTGACGCGGGGATCGTCCTCGAGGAACTGCGCGATGCGCGACGCCGAGGCGACCGCGGCGTCGACGCGCAGTCGTAGCGTCTCCATGCCCTTGAGCAGCGTCCAGGCGTTGAACGGGCTCATCGCCGGTCCGGTGTGCCGCATCAGCGTCTGCACGGGTCCGTCGATGTACTCCTTCGTGCCGAGCACCGCACCACCCATCACCCGGCCCTGACCGTCGATGTGTTTGGTGCCGGAGTACACGATGACATCGGCGCCGAGATCGTGACCACGCTGCAGCAGCGGCGTGGCGAACACGTTGTCCAACACCACCTGTGCGCCCGCGGCGTGCGCCATCTCCGACACCTTCGCGACATCGACGAGCGACTGCATCGGGTTCGACGGCGTCTCGAAGAACACCGCCGTGGTCGGCACCGACAGCGCCTGCTCCCACTGGTCGAGATCCTCGCCGTCGACGAAGACGGTCTCGACACCCCAGCGGGGCAGGATCTCGTTGCACACCACGAAGCACGAGCCGAACAGGCTGCGCCCGGCGACGAGCCGGTCGCCGGTTTTGAGCAGCGCGCCCAGGGCGACGAACACCGCGGCCATGCCACTGGCGGTGGCGAAGCACGCCTCCGAGCCCTCGAGCAGGCGCAGCCGTTCCTGGAACATGGCGACCGTCGGATTGCCGTATCGGGAGTAGACGAAGCGTTCGTCTTCACCGGTGAAGGCACGTTCGGCGGCGGCGGCCGAGGAGTACACGTAGCCGGAGTTGAGGAACATCGCCTCCGAGGTCTCCTCGAACTGCGACCGCATCAACCCGCCGCGCACGCCGATGGTCTCGGGCGAGACCCCCTCGGGCAGCGGCGAACCCCCGCCGATCACCGTCGCGCGCCTGTCACGACTCGTGGGTTCACGACTGGCGCCACGGCAGACCCTGCGCCTTCCAGCCCACGACGCCACGCTGCCCGTCGGGACCCAGACCGCCCTCGAAGCCCTCGGAGATGTTGTAGGCCTGCGCGATCCCGTCGGCGGTCGCGGCCTCGGCGGCGCCGACCGAGCGCTGACCCGACCGGCACAGGAACAGCACCTGCTGGTCGTCGGTCACGCCGGCATCACGCAACTGCTCGACGAAGTGCGGGTTGCGCTGTCCGTCGGGGAAGCCGACCCACTCGATCAGCACGACCTGCTTGCCGATCTCGGACAGCTCGGGGATGCCCACGTAGGACCACTCGGCGCGGGTCCGGACGTCGACGAGCACCGCGTCGGCGTCGGAACGGAGGATGTCCCAGGCCTGCTGGGGGGTCAGATCTCCTGCATAGCTCACCGGAGAAGCGTTGCACACGCCGCACCCCCGGCGCATCCGGGCACCGACCTCGGACCGGACGGTCGGGTCACGGTCCCTTCGTGCCGCAGACCTTCCAGTCCTCACTCGCCTTCACCAGCGTGATCGGCAGCACTGCATCCTTCGGGTTCTTCGTGTAGCGCCACTTCATGTTGGCCGTCGCCGAGGAGCCCGTGACCGCGGTGTCGGTGATGTCGGTGATGGTGATGTTCCCGTGCTCGCTGCGCGACGCCTGGCCGGCCTTCTCGAAGGCCTCGGCGGTCGGGAACGAGGGTTGCAGCAGGTCGGCGGGGCAGCTGAGGTTGCGGAACTGGTCGTAGTTCACCGCGTTCTTCGCCGTGTAGTAGTCGTTGATCGCCCTGGTCACCTTGGCGCTCTCGGTGAGGCGCTCGGAACCGGGCTTGATCACGTGGAACAGCGCGATGGTCCCCACCGCGAGGACAACGATCACGACGGCCACGAGGAACGGCCACGCCGCCTTCCACCCGGGGTCGTCGGACGCGCCGGGATCGAGGGACGGCGAGGGGGTGTCGGTCGAGGCCATGGCAGCGATCCTATCGACGCCGCGCGAGGGGCGGATTTGCCCGGAACGGGCGCGCCTGCCACTGTGGAGGTGAGGCTATCCTTAGGAGAATCGATGTCGCATCGCCGCGTGCTCACCCCGATCGTCGCCACGGTCACCGCCATCGGCCTGGCCGTCGGGCTCGGTGCCTGCTCGGCGCCGGACGACTCGGCCGCCTCGAGCAGCTCGGTCGCCGCCGAGCCCAATGCGCTGCCGGTGACGATCGACCACCGCTACGGCGACACCACCATCGACGCCACCGCCGCCCGCATCGCGACGCTGGGCCCCGGTGACGGCGACACCCTGCTGGCGCTGGGGATCACCCCGACCACGATGGTGCCGTTCTCCGACCCCACCGAGAAGACCGTGATCGCGCCGTGGAACGAGAAGATGCTGGAGGGCAAGGAGCCGGTCGTCCTCGGGCAGGGCTCGCAGGACCTCTCCTCGTCCATCCCGAAGGCGCTGGCCACCGACCCCGACCTCATCCTCGCGGTGAACAACTCCGTCACGCGGGCGCAGTACGACAACCTCGCGAAGGTCGCACCGACCGTGGTGCGGCCCGAGCAGTACCAGGACTGGACGGTGCCGTGGACGGCGTCGACCACCGAGATCGGCAGGGCCGTGGGCAAGCCCGCCGAGACCGCGAAGCTCATCGCTGACACCCAGAAGCGCTTCGCCGACGCCAAGGCTGCGAACCCGCAACTCGCCGGACGCACCGGAGCCGTGGTCATCGGGTCGGCCGGCGGGGGCCTGAGCATCTACAGCCCCGGCGACGGCCGCGGCCAGATGCTCACCAACCTCGGACTGACCTTCCCCGCCTCGCTGGAGCCCAGCATCACCAACGGCTTCTACGGATCGATCTCCGACGAGAACCTCGGGCTGCTCGGCGGGCTCGACAAGCTCGTGGTCGTCGACTGGCAGGGCGCCAGCGACGCCCTGCGCGCCAACCCGGCGTTCATGAACCTCGACGTGGTGAAGCGCGGCGACGTGGTGTTCCTCGACCAGGTGACCGGCAGCGCGATGTCGGTGCCGACGGTCCTCACCATCCCGTGGGTGCTGCAGAAGCTGGTTCCGCAGCTCGCGAGCTGACCCACCGACCACCCGGGTGACCGGCACCTGGAGTGATTAGCGCCGGACGCGGGCCGACGCCTACCGTGGTGGGAGATTCTCGCGTCGAACATCGCCGTCGAAGACCGAACAGAAGGTAAGCCCGAATCATGAGCGCAGACACACGTCCGTTGCGAGTCGCCATCGTCGGCGCCGGACCCGCCGGGATCTACGCGGCCGACGCGCTGATGAAATCCGACACCGCCGGTGAACGTGGCGTGTCGATCGACCTCTTCGAGCGGATGCCGGCGCCCTTCGGGTTGATCCGCTACGGCGTCGCGCCCGATCATCCCCGGATCAAGGGCATCATCACCGCCCTGCACAAGGTGCTCGACAAGCCGCAGGTCCGGCTGCTGGGCAACGTCGACTACGGCACCGACATCACCCTCGACGACCTGCGCAGCTTCTACGACGCGGTGATCTTCTCCACCGGCGCCACCGACGACCGCGCGATGGGCATCCCCGGCATCGACCTCGACGGCTCCTACGGCGCCGCGCAGTTCGTCGCCTGGTACGACGGCCACCCCGACTTCTCCCGCACCTGGCCGCTCGACGCCGAGAAGGTCGCCGTGATCGGCGTCGGCAACGTCGCCCTCGACGTCGCGCGCGTGCTGGCCAAGACCGGTGACGAGCTGCTGCCGACCGAGATCCCGCCGAACGTCTACTCCGGCCTCAAGGCCAACAAGGCGGTCGAGGTCCACGTGTTCGGGCGTCGCGGCCCGGCACAGGCGAAGTTCACCCCACTCGAGCTCAAGGAGCTCGATCATTCGCCGAACATCGAGGTCATCGTCGACCCCGAGGACATCGACTACGACGAGGGTTCCGCCGTCGCCCGCCGCGGCTCGAAGATCACCGATCAGGTCGCCACGATCATCGAGAACTACGCGATCCGCGAGCCCGGCGACCGCCCGCACAAGCTGTTCCTGCACTTCTTCGAATCGCCGGTGGAGATCCTCGGCGCCGACGGCAAGGTCGTCGGACTGCGGACCGAGCGCACCGAACTCGACGGCACCGGCAACGTCAAGCCCACCGGGAAGTACACCGACTGGGAGATCGGGGCGGTCTACCGCGCGGTCGGTTACCTGTCGGACAACCTGCCCGCCATCCCGTTCGACGACCAGGCCGGCGTCATCCCGAACGAGTCGGGGCGCATCTTCGACGAGGGCGAACACCTCACCGGGCTGTACACGACCGGCTGGGTCAAGCGCGGACCGATCGGCCTGATCGGGCACACCAAGGGTGATGCGAACGAGACCGTGGAGTGCATCCTCGACGACATGAAGGCCGGTGCCCTCAACAGCCCGACGAGCCCCACCGAGGCATCGGTCGTGGAGCTGTTGGAGTCGCGCAACGTGCCGTTCACCACCTGGGACGGCTGGTACCGCCTCGACGAGCACGAGCGCAAACTCGGCGAAGCCGAAGGCCGCGAACGCATCAAGGTCGTCGAGCGCGAGGACATGCTCGCCGCCGCCGAACCCGACAAGGTCTAGCCCCCACACCGCCAGTTGGGCCGACGTTTCCACCAGTTGGGCCGTCGTTTCCACCGGTTGGGCCGTCGTTTCCACCGGTTGGGCCGACGTTTCCACCAGTGGGCACGTAACGACCGCAGTTGGGCATCTGCCTGTGCCGGAGTCGCCGAAAATCGCTGTCGCGGGGCCTCATCGGACCGCTAGCGTCACCGGTCATGCGATCCGCACTTCGACACGACCTGCGTTCCGCGCTCGCGGCCGGAGACCGCACAGCCGTCGCCGCCTTGCGTTCGGCCATCGCAGCCATCGACAACGCGCAGGCGCCGACGCTCGACGACGGCTCCGCATCGCTCCCTGCGCCCACGGGCGGCGTGGGTGTGGGGTCGACCGAGATAGACCGTCTCGACCTCGACGAGGACGAGCTGCGGTCGGTGCTGCGAGCGGAGTTGGACGAGAGCCTCTCGGCGGCAGCCCAGTTCGATGCACTCGACCGTCCCGACGACGCCGCGGCGATGCGGGCACGCGCCGCCGTCGTCGCGCGATACCTCACCTGACACGCACACCAGCTGCCCAACTGCGGTGGTCACGTACCCAACTGGGGTACGAGAACGGCGGTGACCCCCGAGGGGATCACCGCCGTCGTGCGTGTCGTGGTGCGAACGCGTGTGCCGAGACTCAGTTCGTCCAGTAGCCGAAGTTGTCGAACACGTTCTCGCGGATGTCGGAGATCGTGTAGCCGGCGATCGACGACGGGAAGCACCCGCGCTGCTTGGTGGTGATGTTGAGGGTCTCGCCGGGCTTGAGGGCCGGGGAGAAGCGACGCTGACCGTTGATCTCCTGCAGCGTGGTGTTGCGCATGGTGACGCCGCCGACGTTGCGGGCGGTCATGGTGCGGACCAGCGTCGGGACGAACTCGGTGCGGTCGCAGTAGACGGCGCCGGTGATGCGCAGCTCCGGCGGTGCGACCGCGCCTGCGGGAGCGGCCGCGACGATGCCCGCGGTGCCGATGGCGGCGGCCGCCAGGACCGTGGCCGCTGCGCGCTGTGCGTTCTTTCGTGTGTTCTTCATCGTTCCCACTTTCGGCGTGGCCCGCTCGTCGAGGCAGGCGGTGTGTGAACGACCGGCTGGTCTCCTCGACCGGTCGCTGCTGACAGTTCACTGCCAGGCTGCTGTGTTCATCGCCACATCGCCGCATTCGGTTACCAAATGTTGCGCTTTGGTTATCGAACCCTCTTCCGCGGGGACCGCGAAGAGGCCGGGTCGACTTAGGCTATCCTTGCCATACTGACAATCGATGTGGTCGAGGGGGTCCGGCGGTCGTGGTGTCCCCACGCGCGAAGCGCGGTCGCGACCTGACCGTGCTGTTGGCCTTCGTGGGACTGCTCGCCGTGCTGTCGATCGCCTCGATCGCGATCGGTTCCCGCGCCCTGTCCCCGGTCACCGTCTTCGACGCCCTGTTCTCACCGACATCGGCCCCCGCCGACGTCGTCGGCATCGTGCGTGACCTCCGCATCCCGCGCACCGTCCTGGGGATCGTGGTGGGACTCGCGATCGGCGCGGCCGGCGCGCTGGCCCAGGCGCACACCCGCAACCCGCTCGCCGACCCCGGTCTTCTCGGCGTGAATGCGGGCGCCGCCTGCGCCGTCGTCGCCGGCGTCTATCTCCTGGGGATCACCGCACCCATCGAGTACATGGGCTTCGGACTCCTCGGGGCGATGATCGCCTCCGGTCTCGTGTTCGGGACCTCGGCGCTCACACGGGGTGCCTCGCCGTTGACCCTGGTGCTCGCGGGCACCGGACTGTCGGCGATGTTGCTGGCCATCACCTCCGCGATCGTCCTCACCGACACCGCGTCGCTCGAGGCCTGGCGTTTCTGGAACGTGGGATCGGTGGTGGGTCGTGGCAGCGACGTCATCGCCGCGGCCACACCGTTCATCGCCGTCGGCCTGGTGCTCGCGATCGGCAGTGGGTTCTTCCTGAATGTGCTGAGCCTCGGTGACGACATGTCGAGGTCGCTGGGTTCGCGCATCGTGACCGTGCGCATCATCGGCATCGCAGCGATCACCCTCCTCGCCGGTGCCGCCACCGCCGCGTGCGGCCCGATCGTCTTCCTCGGCCTCGTGGTGCCGCATCTCGCTCGCGCCGTGGTGGGGCCCGACTATCGGTGGATAGTGCCGTATTCGGCTGTGCTGGGCGCGATCCTGCTCGTCTCCTCCGATGTGATCGGGCGGGTCATCGCGCGCCCGGCCGAGATCCAGGTCGGCATCGTGCTCGCGGTGGTGGGCGCGCCGATGCTCATC
The DNA here is from genome assembly GCF_053345315.1 of Williamsia sp. M5A3_1d. Taxonomy (NCBI): domain Bacteria; kingdom Bacillati; phylum Actinomycetota; class Actinomycetes; order Mycobacteriales; family Nocardiaceae; genus Williamsia; species Williamsia sp. M5A3_1d. The sequence goes on along the minus strand of NZ_JBKEZX010000001.1, from coordinate 1,049,552 downwards.
AAACTGGTCCGTTCGCGACGTCTGGTGGCCGTATGACCGAGACCCGCAGCCAACCCGCATCGACCTCGGCACCCACATCCGCACCGGTGACCATCCGCCGACGCGGTGTGGTGCGCATCGGCTCGCTGTCGTTCCTCGTGGCCCCACGCCTGGTGATCGTCGGTGTCGTGACGACCGCGCTGGCGCTGCTGCTGTTCGCCGCGGGCATCGGTGTGGGCGACTACCCGTTGTCGGCGATCGATGTCGGGCGCATCCTGCTCGGCGGCGGCACCCGCGTCGAGAACGTCATCGTCTTCGACGTCGGTCTGCCCCGCGCGCTGGTGGCGTTGCTCGTCGGTGTCGGGCTGGGGTTGTCGGGGGCGCTCACCCAGACCATCGCCCGCAACCCGCTGGCCACCCCCGACGTCCTGGGCATCACCGCCGGCGCCAGCGCCGCCGCGGTGTTCGGCATCGCGTTCGGATCGGGCTGGGGATCATGGTTCGCCGACGTCGGGACCCCGATCTCCGCGCTCATCGGCGCCGGTGTCGGCGCGCTGCTGATGTACCTGCTCGCATGGCGCGGCGGCATCGACGCGTTCCGGCTCGTCCTCGTCGGTGTCGCACTCACGTGGGTCTTTCAGGCGCTCGTCGCCTTCGGCCTCACCCGCGCGCGCATCAACGATGTCGGCCGCGCCCAACGATGGCTCATCGGGTCGGTCTCCGATGCCACCTGGGCCTCGGTCACCACGCTGACCGTCACGCTCGTCGCCGCGCTGGTCGCGGTCACCGCCGTCCGACGCGGGAGTGGCGTACTCGGGCTCGGCGAGGACCTCGCTCGAGGTCTGGGGGTGCGCACCTCCGGCGTCACCGCCGTCGCGCTCGTGGTGGCCGTCGGCGTCGCCGCCATCACGGTGTCCGCCGCCGGCCCCATCGCGTTCGTCGCGTTGCTCGCACCGCAGATCGCGCTGCGGCTCTGCGCCGCGCCGGCGCCCCCGCCGATCATCTCCGGCATCGTCGGCGGTGTCCTCGTCGTCGGCTCGGACCTGTTGTGCCGCAGCCTGTTACCCGCCGGTCTGTCGGTGGGTGTCGTGACCGCGGGCATCGGCGGCCCGTTCCTGATCTACCTGATGATCGCCGTCTCGCGAAAGGCGTCCGCATGACGACCGATGCCCTGACCCCCGACTCGCCGCCCACCTCCACGCGGCTGTCCGCTGACGGCCTCACCGTCGGATACGACGCCGAGCCCGTCATCGCCGATCTCGACGTCGCCATCCCCGACGGCAAGGTCACCACGGTCGTCGGTCCGAACGGCTGCGGCAAATCGACGCTGCTGCGATCGCTGGCCCGTCTGCTGCGTCCACAGTCGGGGACCGTGCTGCTCGACGGCACCGACATCGCCGGTCAGAAGCCGCGCGACGTCGCCCGCACGCTCGGCCTGCTGCCGCAGAACCCCATCGCCCCCGAGGGCCTCACGGTGGTCGATCTCGTTGCGCGCGGACGACATCCGCATCAGAGCTGGTACCGACAGTGGTCGGCCGACGACGAGAAGGCCGTCGCGACGGCGATGGCGATGACCGGCACCGACACCCTCGCCGACCGCCCCGTCTCGGCGCTGTCGGGTGGGCAGCGACAGCGGGTGTGGATCGCCCTCACCCTCGCACAGGAGACCGATCTGCTGCTGCTCGACGAGCCGACGACGTTTCTCGACCTCGCGCACGCCGTCGACGTGCTCGACCTCGTGCACGCGCTCTGCGCCGAGCACGGGAAGACCATCGTGATGGTGCTGCACGATCTCAATCTCGCCGCCCGCTACAGCGATCGGCTGATCGTGATGTGCGACGGGGCCGTCCTCACCGAGGGGGCGCCCACCGACGTCGTGACGCCCGACCTGCTCGAGGCCGCGTTCGGGCTGCGTTCGATGGTCCTCACCGACCCGGTGTCGGGCGGCCCACTCATCGTTCCCCTGGGGCGTCCGCACGCCGACTGACATCGCCAGTTGGGCCGACGTTCCCGCCAGTTGGGCCGTCGTTCCGGCCAGCTGGGCCGACGTTGCTGCCAGTTGGGCCTTCGTTGCCGTCGGGTGGGCCGACACCGGCAGCTGACACGGGACGGTCCGCATCGTGGTGCCGTCCGCAGCCAACCGGCACGTACAACGGCCCAACTCGCGCAAACAAGGGCCCAACTGCGGGAGACAAGGGCTCAACTGCGGGAGACGAGGGCCCAACTGAGGGAAACGACGGCCCAACTGGCGGGTCAGAGCGCGATCGCGCCGGCGAGCCAGCCACCGGCGGCGAACAGCGATGCGGTGAGCTCGATCCCGATGGCGACCAGCGCGGCGCGCGCCGCGGCGATCGCGCCACGACGCCCGGCGGTGACGCTGCGGGCCGGAGCCCATTCGGCGGCGAACGCGCCGGCGAGGAAACCGATGGGTAGCCCGATCACCGGGATGACGAAGAACCCGACGATGCCGACGAGACCGCCGATCATGATGGTGCGGTTGGAGATCCCCGACTTCTTCATCGACGATCCCGCGACGAGGTACTTCACGATCGCGGCGGCCACGATCAGCGCCACCGCGACACCGGCGACGGCCCAGGCCCATCCACCCTCGAACGCCGCCCACACCACGATCGCCAGACCGACGAGCGACGGCCCGGGCAGCATCGGGATCACCGTGCCGACGAGGCCGACGGCGATCACCAGCGCGACGATCACCTCACCGGCGACGGGCATCTACTTCTCCGCCGGTTCGCGGGCCTCGGCCGCGGTGTCGAACAGTTGGGTGGTCGCCGACCGCTCCCCCGGCGTCTCCCCCGTGGACGTGTCGAACTCGTCGTCGGGTCGCGCGAGCGGGCTGCGCTCGGTGGGTACGTCGACCCCGGACCGGGCTGCGTCCGCGCCCGGTGCCAGGGCGTCGCGACCGACCGACGCCACCCCGGGGACGTCCGGCGTGGGCGGTGCGGGCAGACGATCGGTGGGTGGACCGGTGGGGACGGGTGGCTGCGGCGTCGCCCGCACGGGCAGGGCGGTGGTCGCCGGGGCATCGGGGATCGATGGGCGGGCGGGCAGGGTGCTGACCGGGCGCACCAGTGCCGCAGCGTCTTTCGCACGACGCCGGGCGCCGGCGACGTCGTCGGCCGTGGCCACCACCACACCCATCCGCCGCCGCACGTAGCTCTCGGGCTTGCCGAACAGGCGGATGTCGGTCTCGGGGATCGTCAGTGCCGCAGCGACGTTCTCGAATCCGATCGCCGCCTCGTCGCGGCCGCCGTAGATCACGGCCGATGCACCCGGGCTGGCGAGGGTGACGTCGACGGGCAGACCGAGGATGGCGCGAGCGTGCATCTCGAACTCCGACAGACGCTGCGTCGCCAATGTCACCAGACCGGTGTCGTGCGGGCGAGGGCTCACCTCGGAGAAGTAGACGTCGTCGCCCTTGACGAACATCTCGACGCCGAAGATGCCTCGGCCGCCGAGCTTTCCGTCGCCCAGGGCCGTCACGATGCGCGCCGCGATCGACATCGCGGCACCGTGTGCCACCGGGCTCATCGGTTGCGGCTGCCAGCTCTCCACGTAGTCGCCACGTTCCTGACGGTGCCCGATGGGGGCGCAGAAGTGGGTGGTGAGGGTGCCGGTCGCCGGGTCGACCGCGCGGACGGTGAGCAGTGTGATCTCGTAGTCGAAATCGACGAAACCCTCCACGATCACGCGGCCACCGGCCACGCGCGCACCCGACGCCGCCGTCTCCCACGCCGAGGCGAGATCCTCGGGCCCGCGCAGCATCGACTGGCCCTTGCCCGACGACGACATCGTCGGCTTCACCAGACACGGGTACCCGACACGGTCGGCGGCGACGGTCAGCTGCTCGAGCGAGTCGGCGAAGGCATACGCCGACGTCGGCAGGCCCAGCTCGGAGTCGGCCAGACGCCGGATGCCCTCGCGGTTCATGGTCAGCGAGGTCGCACGGGCGGTCGGGATCACCTCGGTGATCCCCCGACGTTCGGCCTCCTCGAGAGCGCTGGTCGCGATGGCCTCGATCTCGGGCACCACGTAGTCGGGGCGCTGGTCGATGATGAGGCCGAGCAGCGCGTCGTGGTCGGTCATGTCCATCACGAAGCCGTGATGGGCGACCTGGTGACCGGGCGCGTTGTGATAGCGGTCGACGGCGATCACCTCGACACCGAGTCGTTGGAACGCGATCACGACCTCTTTGCCGAGCTCACCCGCGCCGAGCAGCATCACCCGTGTCGCCGAGGGCGACAGCGGCGTACCGATCCGCGGCGAACCGGCGGGCACGGGTCCGATCGTCGACGGCGGGACACCCGGACCGGGACGGGGCGGCACAGGGCCGCGACCGGTGGGCGGCACGCCGGCCGGGGGCCGCGACACCGGTGGGCGCGGCGGCGGAACTGGGCGCGGGGTGGGTCGCGGGCCGGGGGAGGTCATGGGTTTCTCGTTTCTCGGGCCGGCTCTAGCCGAGCTCGGCGTGCACGTAGCACCAGCGCCACGTCTCACCGGGCTCGGCCGAGCGCATCACGGGATGCTGCGAGCTCTTGTGGTGTGCGGTCGCGTGTTTGCGGGGGCTGGAGTCGCAACACCCGATGTATCCGCAGGTCAGGCAGCGACGCAGATGGGCCCAGTGTTCGACACCCTCGGCCTCGCACCCCTCGCATTGGTCGGCGCGGCCACGCACGGGGTCGTCGGTGGGATCGGGCGATGTCGCCAGGAGATCAGCGCACGCCCCCGGCTCGGGAACGTCCGGCTTCTGGTCACGAGCGGCCACGTCGGACGGGCCGATCAGTCGGTGCATCACCGATCGTCGTATGGATCGCACCTGCACAGTGTCCCGTATCCGGCGACCATTCGGCCACCTGGTCACCGAACCGAGGTCAGGGCGAGAAGATCCCGGCGAACCGATACTGTCAGCCCTCATGGATGCCTCGATCCTCGTCGTCGTGGTGGCGGCGCTGGCGGTCGCGGCCCTGGCCCGCCGCTACCGCCTCGCCTCGCCGCTCGTGCTGGTCCTCGTCGGTCTCGGGATCAGCTGGATCCCGGGCCTCCCGACCGTCGAACTCGATCCCGACGTGGTGCTGTTCATCATCCTTCCGCCGCTGCTGTATTCGGCGGCCCAGGACAGTTCGTATGTCGCGCTGCGCCGCAACGTGCGCGCGGTGGGACTGCTCGCGGTCGCGCTGCCGCTGGTCAGTGCCGTGGTGGTGGGTTTCGTCGCGTACTGGTCGCTGCCGCAGCTCCCCCTGGCCGCCGCGCTCGTGCTCGGTGCGGTGGTCGCCCCGCCCGACGCGGTGTCGGCGACGGCGATCGGTCGTCGCCTCGGTCTCCCCCGCCGCATGACCACCCTGCTCGGTGGCGAGAGCCTCCTCAACGACGCCACCGCACTCACCGCGTACCGACTGGCCCTGGGGGCCGCGGTCGGCGCCACCACCAGCGCCTGGGGCGGGATCCTGCTGTTCGCCGAGGCCGCGATCGGCGGCGTGGTGGTGGGGCTGCTGCTCGGTGTGGTGGTGTCGAAGATCCGCCTGTGGCTCACCGACCCGCCGATGGAGACCGCGCTCGGCATCGTGATCCCGTTCGCCACCTATTTCGTGGCCGAGGAGGTGCACGCCTCGGGCGTCATCGCCGTGGTCGTGGTGGGTCTGTACCTCGCTCAGCGGTCGGCCCGCGAGGGCTACGCGACGAGGCTGCAGGACGCTGCGGTGTGGCGCTCGATCGACGTGATGCTCGAGTCGTTCGTGTTCCTGCTGATCGGATTGCAGCTCCCCGAGGTGCTCGACGGCCTCCGTGGCCGATCGGTCGGGGTGATCATCTGGACGTCGGTGGCCGTGCTGGCGACGGTGATCGTGGTGCGCATCGTGTGGATGTTCCCGGCGACGTATCTGCCGCGGCTGTTCTCACGGCGTATCCGCGAACGAGAACCCGCGCCGTCACCGGGTTCGGTGTTCGTCATCGCGTGGTCGGGCATGCGCGGGGTGGTGAGCCTGGCCGCGGCGTTCGCGATCCCGCTGACCACCGACAGCGGCGCCGCGTTCCCCGCCCGCGACGAGATCATCTTCCTCACCTTCGTGGTGGTGGTCGGCACGCTGCTGCTGCAGGGCACCACCCTGCCGTTGTTGATCCGAGTGCTCGGTGTCAGCAGCGACGAGCGGCGCACCGATCTGTTGTCGCTGGCCGCGGCACAGGATCGGGCCGGACGAGCGGCCGGCGCTCGTCTGGACGAACTCGCCGCCGAGATGCCCGAGAACGACGCCATGGGTGAGCAGGTCGAGATCCTGCGGCGGTGGATCCGGTCGCGGAAGAACCTCGCGTGGGAGGAACTCGGCCGGGGCGAGGAGGAGCTCGGCGAGAGCCCGACGGTGATGTTCAACCGCATCCGCACCGAACTGCTCCAAATCCAGCGGGAGGTGTTCATCTCCGAACGCGACGCCGGACGTATCGACGACGAGGTGCTGCGCCGCGTCCTGCACCAGCTCGACCTGGCCGAGGGCCTGTCGGATCGGGCGTCCAAGCGCGAATGATCCGGCGCGTCGGACGTCTCAGCCGAGAAGTGTCTTGCGATCGGTGTGGAAGAAGGTCACCAGGGTCGCGGCGCCACACAGGGCAGCCGCCCCGAACAGCAGGTAGCCGCTGTCGATGATGGTCCCGACGATGCCGCCGAACACCGCGCCCACGATGAACCCGGCGTAGAGAAGGGCGTAGCCGAGCCAGTCGTACACGGTGCCGCCGCCGCGGAAGTGACGCTCCATCCCCTGACCGAGTTTCACGAGGGTTCCGGTCACGTAGCTGAGCGGGATGGAGACCTCGCCGTTCTTCACGAACGCGGCGTTGAGCGCTCCCACGGAGAACGCCACGATGATGATCGGCCAGTAGGTGACGTTGTTCTCCTTGAACCCACTGAGCACGAGGTCGGTCATACCCGCGACGAACAGTCCGATCGTGGTGAGCACCGTGGTGCCGTGCGGGTGGTTGTTCCAGAACCGGCGCCGGCAGTACATCGCGACGAAGACCCCCGCCACGAACGCGATGATGATGAACCCCGCATTGAGAGCCGTGGGCCCGATCACACCCCGCTCGCGGGTCGTCTCGAACCCCTGCAGCGCGGCACGCTCGGTGTTACCCGTCATGAACGTGACGAAGTAACCGTCGGAATCGAGAAACGCTGCCGCCCCGATCATCCCGGCAACGGCTGCGAGTACCCACGACAACCGCGCGTCGGCGCCCAACGCATCTTCTCTGGTGATCATCGATCTCGAATCTAGGCCACCACCGACCCCCCGGCGTGGTGACCGGAGAGCATCACAAATTCAGACTGATGCCGTTGTGTCGGAGTCGATGTCGTCGTCCTTCTTGCCCGTGTCGGACGTCGTACCGTTGTCCGGCGTGGCCGGCGGTGTCGCAACGTAGACGAGTGTCTCCTCGGTGCGGCCGCGCAGGCTCACCGACTCCTGCGCGTCCCAGTGCCCCGACTCGGCGTCGGCCGCCCGCACCGCGCGCTCGGACGCCAGTGGTCGGGTCGGGTCGCGCTTGGCGAGTTCACTCAGTCGGGCCGACTCGTTCACGGCGTCACCGATGACGGTGTACTCGAAACGCTGGATGGCGCCGACGTTCCCGGCCACCACCGGGCCGTAGCTGACGCCGATGCCTGCGCTCAGTTCGGGCACCTCCTGCGCCAGGCGCTGCGAGATCGCGCGGCTCGCCGCCAGGGCCGCACCGGCGCAGTCGTCGAGGTCGATGGGCGCGCCGAACACGGCGAGGACGGCGTCGCCCTCGAATTTGTTCACCAGCCCGCTGCGTTCCTCGACCTCCTGCACGATCACCGCGAAGAACCGGTTGAGGATCGAGACGACCTCCGACGGCGACCGCTCCGACGCCAACGTGGTGGAGCCGATGACGTCGACGAAGACGACCGCCACGGTGCGCTCGGTGCCGCCGAGTTCGGGGTCGCTGGTGAGTGCCGCCTCGGCGACGTCGCGTCCGACGTGGCGGCCGAACAGGTCCTGCAGGCGCTCGCGTTCCCGCAGCCCGGTGACCATCGAGTTGAAACCCGCCTGCAGCTCACCGAGCTCGGTGCCGTCGAAGATGACGACCTCCACGTCGGTCTTGCCGTCGCTGACCTTCTTCATGCCCGCGCGCACACTGCGGATCGGGGCGACGACGTGCGAGGTGTTGAGGACGGTGAGCAGCAACCCGGTGAACAGTGCGGTCGCGACGAGCACGGTGACGCCGGTGAAGATGTCGACCTTGTCGGTCTCGGGTCGGAACAGCGAGAACCCGGTGACGAGGAAGATCCCGACGATGGGGATACCCGAGCCGACCGACCACGAGATCAACGCGCGGGTACGCAGGGCACTGCGCTTGCGGCGCAGCTTCACGTCGGCGTTGATGACCTGCGCGGCGATGGGCCGCAACGAGAACTCGCTGAGCAGGTACGAGATGGCGCACACCACCGTGCCGGACAGTCCGACGACGAAGAAGATCTTCGGGATCAGGGCCGGGTCGAGCACGCCATAACAGATCGTGAACATGATGATCGCGCCGATCCAGAACGACGCCTGCAGAGCGGTCAGCTTCCACGGGGTGCGACGCGCCCGGCGGGCCTCTTTACGGGTGGGCTCACGGTCTTTGATCGCCCACCGCAGCTGCCGCACGATGAGCGTGGTGCCGATGACGACGCCGAAGAACAGTGCGGCGAGGACGTAGATCGGCAGGGCGATGAAGTTGACCCACCAGAACTTCGCCTCGAACACCGACGGCTCGGGGATGCCGACACTGGCCAGCACCGCGGCCATGATCGCGCCGATCGTGTTGGAGACGACGATGGATCCGGTGAGCAGGATCTGGATCCGGATGCGCTGTGTACGCGGGCTGTCGTTCACCGAGCCCAGGATTCTCGACCCGAAATCGGCGTTGCGCCGGTTGCGTCCCATGGCTCCCTGCTTCGGTATCCGCCGCAGGCATCCGCCGCGGTGGCTTTCGAAGCAATCTACCCCGGCTCCGCGCTACTCCCGGCGGATATCGGTGCGGTGCAGCACCCGGCCGCTGGTGTCGCAGAGGTCGACGGTCATGGTGGCGCCGACACCGTCGATACGCACCTCGCCGAAATGCTGGAACTCCGTGGTGATCGGTGAGACGTTCGCGGTCGTCGGCGCATGCACGAACACCTGGTCGACGCCGAAGGTGGCGTCGAGCTTGCCCGCCGGGAACGCACCGGCGTGCAGCGGACCGGAGACGAACTCCCAGAACGGGTGGAAGTCGGGGTAGGCCGCGCGCGCAGGGTCGTAACGGTTGGCGGCGGTGTAGTGCACGTCGGCGGTCAGCCACACCACGTTGCGCACCTTCTTCGTCCGCGAGAGGATCTGCGCCAGTTCGGTTTCGCGTCCGAGTGGTCTGCCGTTGTCGCCCTGGGCGACGGCCTCGATGCCGTTCTTGTCGCCGTAGGTGGTGTCGGGGACGACGATGCCGAGCGGCAGGTCGTTGGCGACGATCTTCCACACCGCGCGTGACGAGTTCAGTCCGTCGGTGAGCCACTTCGCCTGCCGCGCCCCGAGGATGTGTCCGGAGGTGTTGCGGGCGTTCGAGTTCGAGTCCTTGTAGCTACGCATGTCGAGGATGAAGATGTCGAGCAGCGGGCCGTAGGACACCTTGCGGTAGACGCGGCCGTCGACGGCGTCCACCGGGGTGACGGGCTGCCATTCGTGGAACGCCTGCAGTGCGCGACGCGAGAGGACGTCGGCGCGCTTCTCCTGCGTGTACGCCGGGTTGGCGACGATCTCGCCGGGGAACCAGTTGTTGAACGTCTCGTGGTCATCCCACTGCACCAGCTGGGTGGTCGAGGCGGCGAATCGGCGGTAGTTGGTGTCGGACATGTTGTAGCTGTGGTTGCCGCGGAACTGATCCAGGGTCTGCGCCACATCGGATTTGGCGTCGGTGACCACGTTGCGCCACACGCGGCCGTCGTCGAGGGTGACGGTCTCCTTCAGCGGGCCGTCGGCGTAGACGGTGTCGCCGGAATGGATGAAGAGGTCGGCGTGGCGGTCGGCCAGCGTCGAGAACCCGTGGAGACCGCCGATGGCCTCGTTGATGCCCCAGCCCTGCCCGACGACGTCGCCGGACCAGTTGATCGTGATCGCCCCGGGCAGCACCGGCGCCGTGCGGAAGGTGCCGGTGAGTGGCTGCGATCTGGTGCCGCGGTCGGATTCGAGGGTGACGCGGTAGTGGATCGTCGCCCCGGCGGGGTGCCCGGTGACGCGGACGCGACCGGTGCCGTCGGTGGCGGGCGTGACCATCGGGCCCACGAAGCGGCGCGCGAAGGCGAAGTTCTCGAACAGCGACGTCTCGACGATCATCCGCGCGGGGGTGTCCGACCGCGCCCAGATCAGCGCGCCGTCGGGCCGGGGGTCGCCCGAGGCGATGCCGTGGGTGAGCGTCGGCCGCGCGCGGATCAGTGCCGGAGCGGCGCCGGCCCGAGGAGCGAGGAGACCGGCGGCGGGGATCACCAGGCCCGCAGCGGCGGAGGAACGCAGGAACGAACGACGTGAGACTGACACCCTCGAATCCTTCCCCCGACAGACGAACGCAGGGTTACAGCCAGACGTACGGCTGAGTGTGTGGAAAGCCGAGTCGAATGTGCTCACAGCGCGTCGTGAGCCGAGACGCGAACAACGCACATTCGACGACGGCTTTCCGCACACTCAGCGGCGGTAGAACGCGACCACCCATCAAGCAGCGGGATACAGCTCGAAGTCAGGCCAGGTGACGTCGACTTTCCGCCGACCGTGCCACAAAGTGACATCGAGCGTGCTCCGTACGGAGGCCAGGTGTGCGTTCGGAGTGGCACGCTCGACAACACTTTGTGGCACGGTCGGCGCACGCACACTCGGCGAACGTTTCCGCACAGTCAGCCCGCGCGGGTCAGGCAGTAGCTCAGTGGTGTTGGGCGCTGGAACGAGATGACCTGTCCGCCCTCGCAGGTGATGGTCGCGGCTGCAGCTCTACCGGCCACGCGGATGCTCCCGGGCGCGGCGCAGGAGGTTCGACGGAACTCGGCGAGTGTGCCCGTGGGGCCGGGGATAGAATAGCACTGACCCGCGGTGAAGTTCGGCAGGATGCAGAGCTTGCCGAAGCCGGGCTGGGTGAGCTGCGAGTACTGGCCCTCGCCGCAGCTCCCGTCGGCCGACTGCAGCGCCGTCGCGACGATGAAGGTGAACTGCTGTGCACCGCAGTCGACTTTCGCCGGGACGATGCCCGCCGGTGTCTGCGACAGCGAGATGCACTCCCCCGGACTCGAATACATCGGCTCGGCCGACCGCGCGACCGTGCTCACCGGCGCCGACGACGAGGGTGCCGCCTTCTCGTCCGGCGCGTCCCCGCCGGTGAACAGCGAGAGGAACAGCGGCACGGCGATCCCGATGATCGCCAGCGCGCCGATCACGGCGATCAGCCGTCGCACCCCACTCGACGGCGTCGACACCCGCGAGATCCACGGGCGTCCCTCGATCGGTTCGACGTCGCGCCCGTGATCACGCTGGTCGTCGGGGCCCCGACTGGTCACCCGGCGCTACAGGATCTCGCGACGCACGATGGTCTGATCGCGACCCGGACCCACCCCGATGCACGAGATATGTGCGCCGGCAAGCTCTTCGAGGCGGAGCACGTAGTCCTGTGCGGTCTGGGGGAGATCGGAGAACGTGCGGCAGCCGGAGATGTCCTCCCACCAACCGGGCATCTCCTCGTAGATCGGCTTCGCATGGTGGAAACCGGTCTGCGTCATGGGCATGTCGTCGACACGCTCACCGTCGACGTCGTAGGCGACACAGATCGGGATGGTGTCGAGACTCGACAGCACGTCGAGTTTGGTGAGGAAGTAGTCGGTGATGCCGTTGACACGCGTTGCGTAGCGGGCGATCACGGCGTCGAACCAGCCACAACGCCGCGCGCGGCCGGTGGTGACACCCACCTCGCCACCGGTCTTCGCCAGGTACTCGCCCCACTGGTCGAACAGCTCGGTCGGGAAGGGCCCCGACCCGACACGGGTGGTGTAGGCCTTGAGGATTCCGAGCACCGTGGTGATGCGCGTGGGCCCGATCCCCGAACCGACCGACGCGCCACCCGACGTCGGGTTCGACGACGTGACATAGGGATAGGTGCCGTGGTCGACGTCGAGCAGGGTGCCCTGCGACCCCTCGAGCAGCACGGTCTCGCCGCGCTCGAGCGCCTGGTTCAACAGCAGCCGCGCGTCGGCGATGCGGTGTGTGAAGCCCTCGGCCTGGCCGAGCACCTCCTCGACCACCTGCTGCGGATCGAGCGCGCGGCGGTTGTAGATCTTGGTGAGGATCTGGTTCTTGATCTCCAGAGCCGCCTCGACCTTCTGGGTGAGGATCTTCTCGTCGAGAACGTCGGCGACGCGGACCCCCACGCGGGCGATCTTGTCCTGGTAGCAGGGACCGATGCCGCGTCCGGTGGTGCCGATCTTGTTGTTGCCGAGGAAACGCTCGGTGACCTTGTCGATGGCGACGTGATACGGCATCAGCAGATGCGCGTCGGCGGAGAGGATGAGGCCCGTGGTGTCGACGTCACGATCCTCGAGGCCGCCGAGTTCGGTGAGCAGCACGCCGGGATCGACCACGACGCCGTTGCCGATCACGTTCTTCACGCCGGGCGTCAAGATGCCCGACGGGATGAGGTGAAGGGCGAACTTGTCGCCGTTGGGGAGGACGACGGTGTGGCCGGCGTTGTTGCCGCCCTGGTAACGGACCACCCACTGCAGCTTCTCGCCGAGCAGGTCGGTGGCCTTGCCCTTACCCTCGTCGCCCCACTGTGCACCGATCAGTACGATCGCAGGCATCTCCACGTGCTCCTTCCGGCGCGGGCACACCCGAACCGTGGGGTAACCCTACTGGCTTTGTACGGCAGACACCGCTTCCTTCACCGCGCGGGCGCCGACGAGAGGGCGGTCGACACCCCATGACGATCAGCGTGATGTGCGCGAACGACGCCGACCTGCCCCCGGCATTCGCCGATCTCACCGTGACACGGGCAGGCCTCGACCGCGACTCCCTCCGGGCCGGCGTCGCCAAGGCCATGGCCCCACTCGACGTCGACCGCGTGATCGTGGTCGGCGGCGCCGATCACCCCGACGCGTTCTGCGGCGGCGTGGTGTCGCGCCTGATGATCGCCGAACGACTCGACGTGGAGGTCGCCTACGTCGCACCCTCCGCGACCCCGGGCACCGCGGCATGGGGCCTCCCCCACGGCACGGCCGCCGTCGATCTCGCGCTGTCCGGCACCGCCGTCGCCGTCCCCCTCGTCCGCGACGACGCCGCGGTCGTCATCATCGGCGGAGCACGACACCTCGGCGAGAACGGACAGCCGTTCACCGGCGAATCGATCGTCGACAGCGAACGACTGTTCCTGGGCACCGCGACATGCGTCGAGATCCGGCCCACCCGCACCGAGCCCGGTGTGGAGGGGGCGCTGCGGAAACGGTTCCGGCAGAAGTGGGTCGCCGGGCGCGCGGTGCAGACCGGTGGCATCGACATCGTGGTGGAACGCGACGGGGTCCGCGCCGACCGACTGGTGAAGCGTTCGACGATCTATCGCCACCACGACGACTGGAAGCTGGTGACCCCGTGAGCACGACAACCCAGATCGCGCGGGCCGTCCGGCCGGGCCCGGTGTTCCTCGGAGTCGGCGCCGCGACCGTTCTCGGCGGCGTGATCCTCGCGCAGTCGCAACCCGGCCGCAACGCGACGTCGATCATCGGGGCGCTGCTGCTCGTGGTCGGCGGGTGGGTCATCTCCCTGTGCCTGCACGAGTTCGGACACGCCGTGACCGCCTTCGCGTTCGGCGACTCCGGCGCCGAGAACCGTGGCTACCTGACGTTGAACCCCATGAAGTACGCCCACCCCGGGCTGTCGATCACGCTGCCGTTGGTGCTGATCCTGCTGGGAGGCATCGGCTTCCCCGGTGGTGCGGTGTACGTGAACCAGGCCGGTTTCACCCGCGCCCAGCGGACGATCGTGTCGTTGGCCGGCCCCTTCGCCAACATCGTGGTGGCGATCGGTCTCCTCGCCTACCTGCGGTCGCAGGTGGCGACCATCGATGCGTCGACGATCAATTTCTATTCGGCGCTCGGGATGCTCGCGTTCCTGCAGATCACCGCGGCGGTGCTGAACCTGATCCCGATCCCGGGGCTCGACGGCTACGGCGCGATCGAGCCGTACCTGTCGATGCAGACCCGACGGTCGATCGCACCCATCGGCCAGTACGGCTTCCTCATCGTGTTTGTCATTTTGTTGCTGCCGCCGGTCAACCGAGCCTTCTTCGACGTCATCTACTGGCTGTTCGAATTGTCTGGCGTCAGTTCGGCACTGGCGTCCATCGGATACGACCTGGTCGTGTTCTGGCGGTGAGCTGCACTATCGTGAAGTGATGACTACGGATGGCGTGGAGCTCGCCGTCCGACTCGTGGGTGAGGTCGCCGTACTCCACGGCGACCACGTGGTGCATCCCCGGGTGGTCGGCGGTCGGCGCTGCGACATCGTGCTCACCCATCTCGCCGTCAACCGACACCGCGATGTCACCCTCGAGGAACTCGCCGACGTCCTGTGGCCGGCTCTGCGGCCGCAGTCGTGGAACTCCGCCGTGCGTGGCGTCCTGTCCCGCGTCCGCGACACCTTCGAGATGGCAGGCATGCCCGCCGACACCGTCCGGTCGCGCGGTGGCAACGTCCGACTGACCCTGCCTGCGGGTTCGGTCACCGACCTCGAGTACTCCCGCCTGTGCTGTGAGCAGGTGCTCGACGACGAGACGAACGTCGCGAACGCGCGCACCGCGTTGCGGCTCCTCGACGGCCCCGTTCTGCGCGACGTCGAAGGACGATGGGTCGACGAGCTGCGCGACGAGGCCGAAGCGCTCCGCATCCGCGCGCACGAGGTGAACGCCGAGGTGTCGTTCCGCCTGGGCGAGTACGCGGCGGCGGTCTCCTCCGCGGAGCGCCTCGTCGCGATCGACCCCGTCCGGGAGAGCGCCTATCGGACGGCGATCCGCGCACACATGGCTCTCGGTGAACGCGGACGGGCCCTGCAGACAGCCGCCGACTGCCGGCAGGTGCTGGCCCACGAACTGGGCGTGGCACCCTCGGCGGCGACCGAGGACCTCTTTCTCTCGGTCCTGCGCGGCGACCCTCCGGCCGATCCGCCGAGATCGGCCGGGTTGATCGGTCGGGCGACGGAACTCGCATCGATCGCCGACGCCATCGACCGCGCGTCGCGCGGCGACGGTCAGGTGGTGGTCGTCTCCGGTGAAGCCGGGTCGGGCAAGAGCACGGTCGCGCACGCCGCGACCGATCGCGCCCGCACCGTCGGCGCCGACGTGCTGGTGGGGCGGTGCTCGGAGGAGGCGGTCGTCGCGTTCGAACCGTTCGTCGAGGCGATCGGCGACGACATCGAGGCGTCGGAGACCACGGTGGTGCGGGCGCGACTCCGCGAGACCGGTGCCGGCATCTTCCACCTCATCCCGAAGGCCGCGCGCCAATACGCCGACATCACCCCTGATCCGCCGCGATCCGATGACCGGGCCACCATCATGACCGCGGTGCTCGAGTGGCTCACCACCTCGACCCGACGCGGCCCGACCGTTCTCGTCGTCGAGGACGTGCACTGGGCGACGCCCGCCACGCTCGGGATGATCCGCTATCTCGTGCACGCGTCGCGACGCAGCCGTCTGTGTGTGATCGTCACCGTGCGTGAGGAATACGCCGACGCCGAGGAGATCCGCTCGACCCTTGCCGCCGCCGAGCGTTCCACGGGTTTGCGGCGGATCCGGCTCGCCGGCCTCAGCGTCGCCGAGGTCGGCGAGATCATCGAGGCATCAGGCACCGACCTCGACCCGATCACCCTGTTCGAGCGGACCCGGGGGCTACCCCTGTTCGTGGAATCGCTGATCGCATCGCATCTCTCGGAATCCGACGACGCCCTGCCGGCCTCGATCGCCGAATCGGTCGACCAGCGCGAACGCCTGCTGACCCCCCACGCCCGAGGTCTGTTGCAACTCTGCTCAGTGGTCGGCGTGGTGTCAGCACGCATCGTGTTGCGCACCGTCACATCCGATCTGACCGACGTCTCGTTCGCCGAGGCCCTCGACGAACTGGTCCGTCAGCGGCTGGTCATCGACTCGACGTCGGGCACCGATGTGGAGATGCGACATCCGCTGGTGCAGGAGGCGGTGTACGCGAAGATCCCCGGAGCCGTGCGGTCGGATCTGCATTCCAGGGTGGCGCAGGCCCTCACCGATCTCGGCGAGGTCGGCATCCCCGAGGAGTACGCCCGGCAGGCCTACCACCTCAGCCGCGGTCGCGACATCGACCGGGCGCGGGCGGTCTCGTACTGGTGGCGTGCGGGCACCTCGGCCATGTCGCTCGGCGCGTACGAGGATGCGGTCGCGTTCTACCGCAGCGCCGATCGGCGACTCATCCCCCGCGGCGACACCGCCGACCGATGCCGCCTCTGGGTCGATCTGGGGCGTGCCCAACGCAAGGCCCGCGACCCCGGTTTCCGCCCCACCCTCCTCGGCGCGGCCGACATGGCGCGACGCCTGCGCGATGTCGACCTCCAGGTCACGGCGACGCTCGCCAACGATCTGCAGGGAATCCTCTACGTCCACTTCCATTCCGACAGCGAACGCATCGCCGACCTGTACGACGCCCTCGAGGCGTTGGAGGCAACCGGGCGCGGCACGTCAACCGCCGCGTCACGGCTGTTGTCGCAGTTGGCCATCGAGCTGATCTGGGTGTCCGGGTACAGCACCCGCCAGGCGTTGCTGGTCCGCGCCATCGACACCGCACGCGGCGCCGGTGACCGCGGCGCGCTGGTGACGGCCCTGTCTGCGGTCGTGGTGGCGTTGCGGTCGCCGCAGTGCGCCGCGTTCCGACGGCAGTCGTACGACGAGTTGATGGAACTGCTCGCCACATCCACCGACCGCCGTATCGACCCTCTGGTCGCGGTGTGGATCGCCCGACAGCAGATCGAGTACGGCGAGTTGCGGGCGGCGCGACAGACCGCGGCGATGCTCACCGACGCCCAGGTGTCGCGTGATCCCGAACTGGCCTGGTTGTCGCGCTACATCGAGTTCGCCCTCGACCTCGCCGCCGGCCATCTGGAGCGCTGCGAAGACCGTCTCGACGCCATGCTCGACATCCCGTCCCCGCCGACGGAGAGCTATTCGTTCGGGCGCCTCCTCGGCCCGGTGATGGCGCTGCGGACGCTGCGCGGTGACATGTCCGAGGTCGTCGCCGCCCGGGACGCACTCACCGAGCGCTTCGACATCGTCGACACCTATCGCGCCTCTCTCGCAACGGCTCTGGCCGATGTCGGCGACATCGAGGGGGCGGGCGAACTCGTCGCGTGGTGGGACCGTCAGCGCATCGAGAAGATCCCGGTCGACAACATCTGGCTGGCCACCATCACCACCATCGGGCGGGTGGCCGCCCAGGTCGGCAACACCGAGATCTGCGGTGTCGCCCACGAGATCCTGTCCGCCTTCCCCGACGAGAACACCATCTCGTGGGCGTCGGTGTACGGCACCGTCCACCACCATCTCGGCGAGTTGTCGATCGCTCTCGGCGACTTCGACGCCGCCGCAGACCATCTCGACGACGCGCGTGTCGCGCACCGCGAGCGGGGTTTCGACGGCTGGTACGCCGAGACGCTCTATCTCGTGGCACTCCTCGAGCTGCGTCGCGACGGCCGCGTGACCGACGGGGCACTCGCCCGCGCCCGTCGTGCCGCCGACGAGGTCGGTGCCACCGCGGTACGGCGGCGGATCGACGCTCTCGCCTGAGCTGAACACCCGATCCCGCCACCGACCGACGAACCCGCCTCATGCACGAGGCGGGTTCGTCAGCTCGGAGCGGGTTGCGGTCAGCGCACCTCGCAGTCGATCCCGCCGGTGGGGGTGTTACCGCAGAACACCTGCTTGCCGGGTGGTGTGGAGCCACCCGACGATGTCTGCGAAGAGCCGCCCGACGACGACGGCGGGAGGTTGAGCGGCGGTGGCGGGGTGTACATGGACCCGGGGCCGTTCGGCACGATCACCGGCGCCGAGGGCGGCGGTACGAAACCGAATTGCCCTGTGCCGGGGTTGGTTCCAGTGAACGCCGCCGACGTGGGGTTGCTCGACGACGTGGTCCCACCCGTGCGCGGCAGTGTGATCGGCACGGTGACCGTCACCGGTGCTCCATGACCGTCCACCACGTAGACCGAGAACGAGTCGCTCGTGGGGCTCGTCGATGACGGCGGGGTGTTCGGCGTGTAGGTGAAGGTCCCGTCAGAATTGACGACGACGACCCCGGACACGGGGGCAGATCCCGGGTAGTAGGCGAGGACATCGTTGTCGGCGTCGGTCGCGGTGACCCTGCCGGTGATGACACCGGTTGTCGGATCAGCCGTCCCGACCACCGGGGTCCCGGGGACCGGCGGGTTGTTGGCCGGGAAGATGGCGGGCACCGTGACGGTGATCGGCAGTTCGCCACCGTGTCCGTCGGTGACGGTGACGATGAAGCTGTCCTCGTTGGCGCCGGCCGGAGCACCCTGCGCGCCGACGGCATGGCGTGCCGCCGCACTGGGGGTATAGGTGAACGTGCCGTCGGGGTTGACGATCACCGTGCCCTTGCCCGGTGTGGCGGCGGTATAGGTGAGCGTGTCGCCGTCGGCGTCGGTGGCGTTGATGCGCCCGGTGGCGACGCTGGTGGTCTGATCGATGTTCGTGATGAGCGCGCCGCTCTGGCCCGTCGGCACCGCCGGCTTGTTGTTCTGCGTTGTGATCGGCACGACCACCGTGACGGGAGCGGTTGTGCCGCCGTGTCCGTCGTTCGCGCTGACACCGAATCCGTCGACGTTCGGGCCGCCTGCGGCCGCGGCGTGCGCGGCGGCACTGGTCGGTGTGTAGGTGAAGGAGCCGTCGGACGCGATCACCACCGTCCCGCCGCGCGAGGTCTGCAGGGCGGTGTAGGTGAGTCCGTCACCGTCGGGGTCGGTGAACGTCACGCGGCCGGTCACGACTCCGTTGATGCCCACCGGGTCGACGGTGACGGCGCCGCCGGTCGGCGCTTGATTCGCCGAGTAGATCGGGAGCGAGAAGGTCACATCTGAACTCCCGCGGTGGCCGTCGGTCACGGTGACGGTGAACGAGTCGAGGCTCACGCCGCCGGGCGCGGCCGCGGCATGTCGCGAGGCAGCGGTCGGGATGTAGGAATACGTCCCGTCGGAGAGGACCGTGATCGATCCGCCCGCCGAGGTCGTGCTGTTGCGCGATGTGGAGTAGGTGAGGCGGTCGCCGTCGGCGTCGACGGCGTTGATCGATCCCGTGACCTGTCCGGTCTCCGACGACACCACCGTCGCTGTCGGCGTCCCCGCTGCCGGAGCGGTGTTCACCGGGGCGATCGGCACCGTGACGGTGATCGATGTGGACCCGCCGCGACCGTCGGAGGCCGTGATCGTGAACGTGTCGTTCAGACCAGCCTTGTACGACGCCGCGTCATGCTGTGCCGCCGGGCTCGGGGTGTACCGGAATTCTCCGGAGCTCGTGACGGTGACGGTCCCACCTCGAGTGCTGAGACCACCGGCGGGAGCGGTGAAGGTGACGGTGTCGTTGTCGAGATCGGTTGCCGACACCGTTCCCGTGACCAGACCGCCGACGCCGGCCGTACCGACGGTTGTGGTTCCGGCGACCGGCGGATGGTTCGCCGCAGCGATCGGCACGACGACGCTGATCGGGATGGCACCGCCGTGGCCGTCGGATGCGATCACCGTGAACGTGTCGCTGGAGGCACCGTTCGCTCCCGCCCCGGCGGCGGGCGTGTAGGTGAACCCACCCGCGGATGTGACGACCACCGCGCCCTGGGTCGGCGCGCCGGAACCGGTTCCGGCCGTGTAGTTCACCGTGTCGTTGTCGGCATCGGTCGCCGCGACCGTCCCGGTCACGACGCCGTTCACACCCGGTGTGCCGATGACGGTGGTACCGGCGACCGGCGGGGTGTTCGCGGGGAGGATCGGGACGACGACGCTGATCGGGGTGGCGCCACCGTGTCCGTCGGAAGCGGTGATGGTGAACGAATCGGTCGTCGCGCCGCCCGTCGCCGAGGCTGCGTGCTGCTGCTGACCGGTCGGCTGGAAGATGAATTGTCCGCTGCCCGAGACCTGTACCGTTCCGCCGCCGACGCTCGTCGCCGGGCCGGAGAACGTGACGGTGTCGCCGTCGGGATCGGTGGCGGTGACCGTTCCACCGAGGAACCCGTTCGGGGCCGTCGGGTCGAGAGTCGTGGTGCCGGCGACCGGCGCCCGATTCGCCGACGAGATCGGCACCACCACGCTGATCGGGACGACACCTCCGTGGCCGTCGTTCGCGGTGACGGTGAACGAATCCGTGGTCACCCCACCGGGAAGCGACGCCGCGTGCTGCGCGGTGCTGGTCGGCGTGTAGGTGAACCCGCCGGTCGAGGTCACGACGACACTGCCGCGTGACGGGGCGGATGTCCCGCTGTAGGTGACCGTGTCCTTGTCGGCGTCGGTCGTCGAGACCGAGCCGTTCACGACACCATCGGTTCCCGGCGTGCCCACCGTGGTGGTCCCGGCGATCGGCGCCTGGTTCGCGGGCAGGATCGGCACCACGACGCTGATCGGGGTGGCACCGCCGTGACCGTCGGAGGCGGTGATGGTGAACCCGTCCGAGCGCGCCGCCGTCGACGCGGTCGTCGCGGCCGCGTCGTGACGGGCCGCGGCGGTCGGGGTGTAGGTGAACGCACCCGAACCGGACATTGCCACAGTGCCCTTGGTGGGAACGGACGCGACGTAGCTGATCGAATCCCGGTCTGCGTCGGTCACCGCCACCGAACCCGCGACCACTCCGTTCGCGCCGGGAGTTCCGACCGTGGTCGTTCCCGCGACCGGCGCGCTGTTGGTCGGGACGACGGGAACCGTCACCACGACCGACGATTTCGAGATCCAGTTGTTCGCCGTCACGGTGAACGAATCCGTCGATGCGGCACCGGGTGTCGCAGCGGCGTGTCGCGCCGCCGCGGTCGGGGTGTAGACGAACTGCCCGTTCTTGTCGATGCTCGCCGTGCCACCGGCGGGTGCGGTGATCGTGTACCACTGCGGCAGGAAGAACGGGCTCGTGAACTGCGCGCTGCCGGTGACCTGTCCCGTGGCGGGGTCGACGGTCGTCGGCGCATTCTGGTTGCTCCGGTACGGATCGAACACCGACTGGATGCGCCGGAAGAATGCCGCCACCAGATCACCGATCGGATTGGCGAACGGCGCGGGAGCCGCAGGTGTGCCGGTCGTCGTGTTCGCGGCCGCCACGGGGACGCCCAGCAGCGACAGGCCGATCGTCGCGAACGCGGACACCGGCGTCGTCGCAGCCTGCTTCGACTGCGTCGCTGCCGACCGCAGGACCGGCGGGACCGCGATCACCGAGTTCGCCGCGGTCGAGACGAGCGGCGCCGACGTCGTGGTCGGGGCCGGAGCGGTCGAGGTCGTCGGCGCCGTGGTCGTGGTGGTGGTGCTCGTGCTCGTGCTCGACGATGCGCCGGTGCCGGAGGAGGGCTTTCCGGTTGTCGCCGGCGTGATCGGCGAACCTGTCGCGCCACCGGCCGTCGAGGTCGCGGGTGTCGTCGACGGGGTGGTCCCGGCGGGCGTTCCCGATGCGGTCGACGATCCACTCGACGTCGGGTAGATCGCCGTCGGCTCAGAGGCAGAACCGGTTGACGCCGACTGTGTGGTCTGCGGGGACGACGACGTCGAAGACCCGGATGCGGCCGAATCGGTCTGCGGGGTGGTCGATGCTGTGGTCGGCGGCGTGGTGATCG
Organism: Williamsia sp. M5A3_1d; assembly: GCF_053345315.1. Classification (NCBI taxonomy): domain Bacteria; kingdom Bacillati; phylum Actinomycetota; class Actinomycetes; order Mycobacteriales; family Nocardiaceae; genus Williamsia; species Williamsia sp. M5A3_1d. The sequence goes on along the minus strand of NZ_JBKEZX010000001.1, from coordinate 1,027,693 downwards.
AGGGAACCGACGTCGAGTTCGCGGTGTCGGCGGCGCCGGTCGCGTTCGCGGCTGCGCCACCTGAGGCCGACGACGATGCCGATGGACCTGCGGGGCTGCCGGCGAGCGTGTCGGCGGCGGCGATCCCGTGACCGGCGAACATCGCTGCGCCGAAGCCCATCGCCACGGCACCGGTCTTCATCCACACCGGGACCTCGTGGTGGGTGGTCGATGCGCGATGGCGACCGCGCCTGTTCTCCTTGGCCGCCCGCGACTTCGCCTTCGCCCGATTCCTGACCCGATGTGCACTCACTGCCGACCCGTTCCTCACCAGCGCTCGCGCGCACGACCCGGCTCGTCCCGGGGTTCGACGAGGACTGTGTCAGGCGACTGCACATTTTTTGCACATGTGAGTCCTGCGAAACATGTGCACTCGCCCGCACTCGGGCCGATGTGGGCGGGGGACAGCACCCGGAAGCGTGACCCGTATCCGGCATATCGGACCACGTTGGTGGAGAGTGCAATTCCTTCGCGTGGGCAACATGTGCATTCTGTTTGCACCCCGTCCGTACCGTCCGGCTCGAGCGATCAGCGGACTCATCGAGGCGTCCCGTCGCGGGTCGAAGGGACCACCGTCGTGTCCATGCACAATTCCCCCCTCGCACATCCGGTGCCTACGAGATCGGCGGTGCGTACCGCCGTGACGGCAACCGTGGCAGCGGCGGCCGCGGTGGCGTTCACCGTCGGATCGGCTGCGCCGTCGGGCGCCGAGGTCGTGGCGCCCCGGACCGACGGGTCGGCCGGCGGTACACACACCGATGGCCTCGCCCTCACCCAGGACGCGATCTCGGCGGTGCTGGCGCAGATCGGCAAGGGCGGCGAAGCCGTTCCGACCACAGGTACCTCGACGACGGGCGCCTCGTCGCCCGGCGGGCCGGGATTCTCCGGTGGCTCATCGACGCAGACCCCGTCGCAGACGGGCCCTTCCGCCGGCGGCACCACGACCATGTTCGTGTCGGTGTCGAAGGAGTTCGCACCCTATGTCGCAACAGGATTCAGCGCCTTCCCCGCCGTGACCGAGTGGACCCCCATCACGTCCGGTGCCCGTGCGACGTCGTACGCACTCGTCGCGCCGACCGGCGAGACCGGGACCGCTGCCGGCGGCGGCACCGACTTCCTCGGTGTCCTGATCCGGGTGTTCGTCGGCAACGGGACCGATGCGGCCGCCGACTGTGTCGGACTGGCCTGCAACGGAGGCAACGGCGGTTTGTTGTTCGGTAACGGAGGGAACGGCGCGAACGGCGGGTCGGGCGGCAACGCTGGGCTGTTCGGCAACGGCGGCAACGGTGGCGCCGCAAGCGGTATCGGACAGGCCGGGGGCAACGGCGGCAACGCGGGCCTGATCGGCAACGGCGGCAACGGTGGCGCGGGTTCGGCCGGGGCGGATGGCGCCACCGGGGTCGCCGGCTCGGCAGGCGGCAACGGTGGACGCGGTGGCGCCGGCGGCCTGCTGAACGGAAGCGGTGGCACCGGCGGATCCGGCGGTGTCGGCGGCGCCGGGGGCGATGGCGCGACCGGCGCCACGGGTGCGAACGGCACAGTGCCGGGAGCAGGCGGAAGCAACGGCGGCGCCGGCGGCGTGGGGATGGCGGGCGGTGCCGGCGGCAACGCGGGTGCCGGCGGCACAGCCGGACTCCTGGGGGCAGCGGGAACCGCCGGCACGAACGGCGACGGCGGCCAGGGCGGCAACGGCGGGTTCGGTGGAACCGGCGGCACCGGTGCGAACGGTGCTGCCGGCACCGTCGGTGCGACCGCGGGCGCGGACGGCTCGGCCGGCCAGAACGGCGGCGGCGGCGGTGAGGGCGGCGATGGTGGCGCGGCGGGCGTCGGCGGAGCTGCGGGTACGGGCGGAACGGGCGGCGCGGCGGGTGCTTCCGGGACGGACGGGACCCGAGGTGTCGGCGGCCAGGGCGGCAACGGCGGCGTCGGCGGTGCGGGGGCCAATGGCTCCACCGGCACCCGCGGCGCCGACGGCGCGACCCCCGGTGCAGCGGGAGCGATGGGCGGCGGTGGGACGTTCGCCGGCGGCGGCGGGGTCGGTGGCAACGCCGGCGCAGGTGGCGCCGGATCGACCAACGGAGCCGCCGGGCTCAGTGGTAGCGGTGGCGCAGGCGGCATCGGTGGGACCGGTGGCGCGGGCGGAAACGGCGCGAAGGGTGCCGACGGCGCCGCAGGTTCCACCCCGGGCGCCGACGGCGGTGAAGGCCAGGCGGGTGGCGCCGGAGGTGCCGGCGGCGAAGGCGGCGCCGGTGGCGTCGGCGGTCTCCCCGGGTTCGGGAACGGCGGCATCCAGGGCACCGGCGGTTCGCAGGGCGCCCAGGGTGTCGGCGGCAACGGCGGCGCCGGAGGGATCGGTGGCACCGGCGCGAAGGGTGCAGACGGTCTCGACGGCACGAAGGGTCAGTCGGTGACCGCCGAGAACACCAGCGCACGGGGCGGCGACGGCTCACCGGGAACCGATGCCGGCCGTGGTGGCGACGGCGGCGCGGGCGGCGCAGGTGGCGCGGCCGGAAGCGGGTCGACGGTCGGTACCGCGGGCGCGAACGGCAATGGCGGCAACGGCGGCAACGGCGGTCGCGGTGGTGACGGCGGCGCGGGCGGGGATGCGACGGTCACGGGGTTCGCCGGCCAGGCCGACGGCGGCATGGGCGCGTACGGCACGCTCGGTGGCGCGGGCGGCACCGGGGGCCAGGCGGGTACCGGTGGGCAGGGCGGCACCGGGACCGCGGGCGTGAACGGGGTGAGCCAGCCGAACGGAAAGGGCGGCGCGGGAGGCGACGCCACCTTCGCCGGGGCCTACGGAGGTTTCGCCCACGGCGGCACCGGCGGTTCGAGCCGCAACGGCGTCGGCGGTGACGGAGGCAACGCGACGAACAACGCCGACAGTGGCGCCGCATTCGGCGGTACCGGCGGCGAGGCGGTCGGTGGGGCCAGCGTCGGCGGCAACGGTGGCAACGCCACCGCCAACGGGACGAATGGTCTCGCGGTCGCCGGAGCCGGCGGCGGTGTCAGCACTCGCGAGCCGGGTGGCGTCGCAGGCAACCCCGGCACGGCCACCGCAACGGGCTCCGGCGGAAGCAACGGAGGCGGATAACAACCGGGGCACCTCCGCTGACGCCGGTCACCGGTGACGACCGGGTAGGCCCTCCGCCGAGTCGTTCATGATGACGCCGCACGTCGGCGGCGATCCAAGGGATCGTCGTCGACGTGCGGCCGTGTGGCCCACCGAGAGCGTTGGCACGCACCGACATCCGACCGCACCGAGACAGGACCCGTGCGGCGGATCAGGATTCTGCTGAGCGCCCGACCAGGCGGCGAACCGATGCAGGCACCTCGCCAGAGGTGGCGGTGATCGGATCCTCGGAGATGATCCGGGTGGGCACGACCCCGGTCCAGTGCGACCGGTCCTCGGGTTCACCGGGAGGTCCGCTGCGCGCCTTGGTGATCCATTGCCCGTCGACGATCTCGAGCGCCAGCACGATCGTCGCCGCCAGTTCCTTGCCCGAGTGTGTGCGGACCTCGTCGGGACGGCCGGGAATCAGTTTGTCCGACAACACGTCGAGCGCGTGCGACGGGTCGACATCGACCTCGTCGAGAGTTCCGCGGACAACCGCCGACCGATAGTTCGCCGAGTGGTCGAAGAGGGTGTCGGCGATCACGAGACCGTCGAGCACGAACGCGGTGAGCGTCACCGGCGCGCCGGTCGCGACCTGTCTCAACGCACCCGCCCCGGTGGAGCCGTGGACGATGATCCGATCACCGTCGCGGGCGAAGAGCATCGGCACCGACCACGGCAGGCCGTCGACCACCGTGCTCAGCGTGCCGACCTTCACCTCGTCGAGGATCTCGTCGAGCAACGCACGGTCTCCCCCGCGATCGGGTTTGCGGTGCAGTCGGGTCAGCGATTCGGAGCTCATGCGCACAGTCTGGCGGGCGCCCGGTGGTCCCGCCAGACGTTTACCGCGGTCGCGACCGCCCCGATCACCGCGGTCGCGACCGCCCCGATCACCGCGGTCGCGACCGCCCCGATCACCGCGGTCGCGACCGCCCCGATCACCAGGTCAGGTCGCGGTGGCAGCGCTGTTGGATCTCGATCGGGTCGACCTGCACGGTCGCGTGATCGAGGCCGTGCCGTTCGAGGACCTCACGCGCCGCGGTCAGTACATCGGCGTTGGGCTGGTCGCTCCCGAGGTGCACGGTGGCCACGTCCATCCCGGTGGTCAGCGTCCAGATGTGGAGATCGTGGACGTCGTGCACCTGCGGCAGCGCCTCGAGTTCGGCGCGCACGGCATCGACATCGACGTGGGCGGGCGCGCGCTGCGACAGGATCCGCAGCGCGTCGAGCGCGAGGCGGATGGCCCGCGGTGCGACCCACAGCGCGATCAGCACGGCGACCACGATGTCGGCGTAACCCCACCCAGTGGTGAGCGCGATGATGCCGGCGATGAGCACGCCGACGCTGCCAATGGCGTCGGCGAGAACCTCCATGTAGGCGCCCCGGACCGCGATGCTGTCGTGGGAGTCGCTGCGGAGTAGTTGCATGACAACCAGATTCGCGACCAGGCCGGCGAGCGCTACGACGATGAGCGTGAGGCCCGGCACCTGGGGGTCGGAGCCGAGTCGCTCGAACGCCTCGTAGAGCACGAACACCGCGACGCCGATGAGCAGCACCGCGTTCGCCACGGCGGTGAACACCTCGGCGCGGTGCCAACCGAACGTCTTCTCGCCGTCGGCGCGCCCGTGTCGCGCGAGCAGCAACGCGATGAGTCCCATCGCCATCGCGATCACGTCGGTCAGCATGTGGCCCGCGTCGGCGAGCAACGCCAGCGAGTTCGCCAGAACACCGGCGACCACCTCGACGACGAAGAACGTCCCGATGATCACCATGCCGACCACCATCGGCCACAGTCGACGCGTCGAGCCGTCCACCGTCGTCGGCGCGTGTGAATGCGAGTGGCCGTGCGTGTGCCCCATGGCGCCAATATATGCGTGACAACGCATATATGACAAGTGGGTCAGGACGGAGCGCTTGCCGGTCTCGGCTCCGTTCTGCGCGCCAGCAGGCCGGCACCACCCACGGCCGCAGCCGATACGACACCCAGGACGAGCCAGAGCGTGGTCGACCCGGCCGACAGCAACGCCGTGAACAGCACCGGGGCAACGGCCATGCCGAGGTTCCAGGAGAGCTGGAAGACACCCTGGTAGCGGCCTGCGATCTCCGGACGGGCCAGGGACACGCTCAAGTCGCTGATGGGCGGCGTCGAGAGCACTTCGGCCAGGCTGTAGACCACGATCGCCACCAGCGCGAGTACTGCTCCTGCGACGTATCCGCCCCCGGGTAGCGCTCCCGCGGCGGCGAACACTGCGTACCCCAGCACATTCACCCCTGATGCGACAGCGATGACCCGGCCGGGCGCGAATCGTTCGGCGTAGCCGGCGATCGGATTGTTGAGCAGGGCCACCATCACGGTGTTGATCACCACGAGCAGTCCGGCGTACCAGGCCGGCGCGCCGATGGTGTCGGTCACGTAGACGGTGACGACGAGGGGCAGAACCATGGCCGCGAGCACGAAGGTCAGGTTGATGCCGAGCAGGAGCACGTAGTCGACATCGGTGACCACCGCACGGAACCCGTCCCGCGAGGGTGTCGGCCCATCCTTCTCCATGACCGCGGCATCGTCGCCTTCTGGCGACGTCGGGGGCTTCCACCGGCTCAGGAGGATCGCCGCGAGAAGGAACGCCGCACCGCTCGTCGCGACCACCACTCGCAGAGTGGTCGGCGATCCGAAACTGACGAACAGCGCCGTGATCGCCGATCCGAATCCCGTGCCGACGTTGCGTAACGCACCGAGGAGCGCGTACCAGCGACGGCGGGCTTCCCCCGCTGCGGCGATCTCGACCAGTCCGCGACTCGCGGTCCAGTAGGCGGTGATGCCCAGCTGCGACAGGAACTGACCCAGGACGATCTCGGGGGCGTGAGCGGCGAACGCGCACACCACCAGCCCCGCGAACGACACCACGTTGCCCGCCATGACCACGCGGCGCGGACCGATGCGATCGATGAGGACGCCGACGAGCGGCGGTGTGGGCATCGCGATCAACCGACCCACGGTCAGGGCCGCCCCGATGTCGACCAACGACAGGTCGGTCACCCGCTGGAAGTAGACGATCAGGAAGGCGAACACCAACCCCGCCGCCAGACTGTCGACGACCGTCGAACCCACGAAGAGTCGACGGCCCGACAGCGGCGGCAGACCCAGGACGTCACGCCGGGTTGCGGTGGCGGTCATCGGATCCGGGCAACCATCGCCAGGTCGCCGCCCCGCACTAGGCGGCCCCCCGCACCAACATCATGGCGCACGTCAGAGCCGATCGGGCCTCCATGCTGACCTCGGTGCGGATCTCGGATGGCTCTGTCCCGCCGGCGATCATCTCCGCCGCGGATCGGGAGCATTTGATGAGATGCACCAGCGCCGACATCTCGGGGGTGTCGGACTCGTCCTCCACGATCCGCAGCGCGTCGGCCAGCAGGACGACGACCTTGTCGGCGGTGTCGATCATGTCGCCTCGATCAGGGTCGGGCGCAACCGGGGCTCATCCGCCACCAGCCTCGACACCGCGGCGAAATGCGTTCGCAGGAAGGACGCCTCGGCATCGGACAGGTCCAGGCCGAGGTAGCCCGGATCGTTCTGCTTCCACCGCCGCAGCAGGTACTCCGCACTCGCGGTGCGCAGATCCGACGGCCGCATCTCGTTGATCACCTCGACGATGCGGCCGCGGCTCACGTCGTCGAGGAACATGTTGTAGGCAACCAGCATCAGTCCCGCGTCGTGCAGGAAGGCGTCGCTCACCGACCCGAGGTCGGCGATGGCCCGTCGGTGGTCGCCGGCGCGGGCCGCATCCTCGACCGCGAACACCGTGGCGAGATCGGCGTCGAAGGCCGCGACCGTGTCGGAGGTGACCGGGAGGTGCTCGACCCCGAAGTCGTAGACGCTCGTCCCGCGAACGGCCTCGGCGATCTGCCACGCCTTCGAGTAGTGCCGCTCGTAGATGTGCAGCGATCCGGCGAACCACGACAGGTTGCCGACACTCGAGCCGGTGACGTTCGCCATCAGCTCATGCAGGACGCTCCACTCGAAGTAGTTGATCCCGGAGAATCCCCAGAAGGCGTCGTTGGCCCGCACCGACACGTTGAGGTGGAGGTCGATGCCGCGTCGGATGAAGTGCAACCAGTTGTTGCAGGGGACGTCCTTGGTGTCGGTGTAGTCAACGGCGGGATCGAAGATGCTCATGACGGCGCGTTTGGTGTTCAGGTCCTGGCCGATCCGGTCGGCGACCGCGGTGACCTGGTCGACCTCGCCGTTCCAGTTGCGCAGCCGCGGACCGTATCCGGCGCGCCAGGTGAGGCCGTCGTCGGAGAACTCCGCCGCCCGGGGAAGGTAGCGTGACAGGTAGGCGATGTCGTTGCGGCCGTGCAGAACCCAGAGGGTCTCGGCCACCTGGGCGAACACGTTGTTGTTGCGCACCGGGATGATCATCACCCGTTCGTGCGGATGGCTGATCGTCAGGAGCTGCGACAGCAACTCCTTCTGATGCTGACCGCGGGCGACCACGTTCGTCCCCTCGGTGTGGATGCGCGCGACCACGTCGACGAACGCGTCGGTGAGATTCCTATACATGGGCCAACTCCTGCGAGAAGTAGTCGTCGATGATGGTGAGGGCTTCGCTGATGTCGGTGTAGAAGTGGGTCGTGACTCCCCCGCTGCCGGCGATCATGGCCGACAGATCTCCCTGCTCGCCGCGGTGCAACGCGATGACCGGGATCCCATGGGCGGTGGCGAGCGCGATCTCGTACCCCACGCCGAGGCTGGGGACGGTGGTCTCGGCGATCACCACCTGCGAGGACAGCAACCACTCGACATCCCGATCGTGGATGAAGGTGTCGCTGAGCACGTGCTGCCCCTTCACCGAGAGCCGGTAGTCGCCGACGTGCTCGGTCAACACCTCGCCGTACCCCTTGATGCGGCTGATCAACTGCTCGTAGACGGGCACGTCGTCACGACCCGCACGGATGGATCCTGCGAAATAGACCTTCATGTGGAATTTCCGTTCTCTCGTCGGATGATCGACCCCACGGCCGATCGGGTTCATGTCAGACGGGCGCAGGGATCGGTGCCATCGAGTCCCACAGCGCGGCGATCTTCTCCAGCACGTCGTCTGCGGACCGGGAGTGCGGCCTCGTTGCACCTCGACACCAGCGGGCGAAGTCTTCGACGCGCTCGTGGTCGACACGCAGCAACGTGTTCGCGTATTCGAGGCCGTCGACCGAGAACGCGTTGTCCCGGAGTACCTCGACGTAGCCGGGCAGGGCCAGCGGATGCATCTCCGCGGGTGCCAGCGGGATCTGCCACGCCACATGCGTGTCAGGCCGAGCCTCGGGCGCATCCCAGCGGCCGTCGAGTCCGATCCGCGCGAGTTCCCAGTAGGTGTTCACCCCCGAGGCCGCGATCGACATGCCGGTCGAACCCGACACCCGCGGATTGACCTCGATGCAGAAGAAGACACCGTCGACCTCGATGAACTCGAATTCGAGCACACCGTGCACGAACTCGGCGAGGCACAACGCCGCGATTCGCGACTCGAGCTCGGCGATCTGTGACTCCAGTCCGGATGGGACCACGCCCGCTATCCGCAGCTGCTCGAAGGCGAATTCCGGCCCGGCAGTGGTCGACCCCTTCCAGACCAGCGGCTGGCAGTACACCGATCCGTGGGCCGCGATGACCTCCATCGAGCACAGACGGCCATCGAGGCACTGTTCGAGCAGGACGTTGCCCGGGATGGACGTCGACGACAGGGCCTCGGCGAGTTGCGCCGGATCGGAGAGCACCGACATCCCGTTGGCGAGGCAGTCCCAGATCGGCTTCACGATCACCGGATAGCCCGACTCGGCCACGCGACGAGCGATCGCCGTCGCGTAATCGTCGTAGGCGGGTGAGCGCCCGTTGAGCAGGTCGCCGTCGACGTAGACCGACGCCGGGGTGGCGATCCCGTACCCGGCCAACAGCGCCTTGGTCTCGTGCTTGTTGGCGAACGTGGCAGCGAGGTCGACGGGGTGGGCGACGACGTCGATCGTGCCGCGTGCGGTGCTGATCTCGCGCACCGCCGCATCGCGCAGGCTGCTGTTGTCGGGGATCGAGATCGAGACCGCCACATCGACCCCCAGGTCTGCCAACGAGTCGGCGAGACGCCCGGACCGGATGTCGGGGTCGAGGCGCAGGGCCTCCCCGGCGAAATCCTCGGGCTCGACGTCGCCGTCGGTGTAGAGCAGGGTCGGCGTCACCCCAGTCCGGGCGAGACGCTCGCTCGCGAGGCGCAGGAACGGTCGTGCCTGCTGGGTCTCGATCGACCGGATGTAGGCGAGCCGGGTCATCGCAGCTCCACGGTGATCTCGTCGAGGAGGTGCTCGGCACGCTGGGCCAGCGCGTCGGGGTCGTCGCCACGCAGCACGAAATGCCCCAGGCGCGAGACGTTGTCGCTCACCGCGTCGATCGGGTCACCCGGCTTCTTGGCGAAAACTGCTGCCACGACCTCGCTTCCGCTCGGAAGGTTGTCGAGCTTCGCCACCACCCCCTTGTGCGGCGGCACGATGAAACGCACGAGCGATGCTGTCGAGGCCTGCGGCTGCCGGGTGATGGTCGGGCGCTGACCGGTCGCGGTGGCGACGTAGGCGTCGAGCAGATCGACCTCGCCGGCGAGGTGCACGAGTACGGGGATGAGGTCGCCGCCCGGCCGCACGCCCGTCTCGATGATCCAGGCCTCGCCCGCGTCGACCTTGACCTCGGTGTGAGCCACGCCGTAGCGGAACCCCACCGCCCGCAGTGCGGAGGTCACCTCGGCGACGATCTTCTCCCGGATGCCGGGATCGATCCGCGCCGGCACGAGGTGGCCCAGTTCGGCCCGGCTCGATCCGGTCGTGGTCAGCTTCTCGGTGACCGCGACGTGATGGAACTCCCCGTCGAACGCGACACTCTCCACGCTGTATTCGGATCCGCCGACGTAGGACTGCACCAGTACATCGGTGTCGAGGGGGATGTCGTGGGGGAACTCCGTCGGCCACGATCGGGCCCGACGGATCGCGTCGGGCAGATCGTCGAACGTCTCGACCACCGACACACCGCACGAACCCGCGTTGTCGGCGGGCTTGACCACGACGGGGAAGTCGAGACCGGCCGCGGCGATGTCGATCGCATCGTCGGGACCGACGACGGTGGTGCGCGCGTGCCGGACCCCGGCGTCGGAGAACGCCGCGGCCATGGCCTTCTTGTTGCGCGCCGCGAGAACCCGCGACGGGTCGTTCGCGGGCAGACCCAGGCCGTCGGCGACGACGGCGGCGAGTGGGGTGAAGAACTCCCACCCCGTCACCACCCCGGCGACGTCGACGTCCGACGCCCGCTCGATCAACGATTCGGCGATGTCGGCCGCGCGGTAGTCGACTTCCCAGAACTCGTCGACCGCAGCGATCACCGCGGGGGCGAAGGAGTCGATCAGGGAGCGATGCGAGGCGACGATGACGCGGTGGCCGGCTCGCCTGACGGCGTCGATGATCGGCGGACCGTTGACACCGAAAGCTTCCAGTACGAGAACGTTCGACACGGGATCTCCTGAGCCAGTTGGACTGTTGTTCGGGGGACCCGCCGAAGCTAGCGCTGTTACTTCGGCGAAACATACAGTTTCGTTCCCCGTGAACATAAGCGGGATGAATTCTTCGTCGAGCGGTGACAAAAACTGCATCGCAGGTCGCCCGGGACGTCGTCATCGTGGTGTCAGGTGTCGTTCCCCTCATCGTCGACGGGACGACACACCCGGGTCACCGGCACACAGCACGGTCGATTCTCGACGTCGACAGCCGGTGCTAGGATCGCAGTTTTCGCCGCCCCGACGACCTGTCGTATGCCATACCACAAGCATCACAACAGGTTTCACCGTCCGGCCGCAGACGACCGCGGTCGAGAGGAGAGCAGATCCGATGACGTCGTACGTGGAGCTCCCGGACCCGGTCCTCGACTACCTCCGCACTGGCACGCGCACAGCACATCTGGGTTATCTCGGTGCCGACGGCCGACCGCTCGTCACCCCGGTCTGGTTCGTCGTCGTCGATGACACTGTCGTCTTCGCCACCGGACGGACAACCGCGAAGGGTCGGGCACTCGCCCGCGATCCGCGGGTGACCGTCTCGGTCGACGCGCCGTGTGCGCCCTACAGCTTCGTGCAGATCCAGGGACACGCCGAGTTCGACACCCGACCAGACCACGTCCGCGCCGTCACCACCGCGTGCGGCGCTCGCTACATGGGAGCCGAGCGGGCGCAGGAGTTCGGCAATCGCAACGCCGACGAGAACGAGGTCGCTATCCGCATCCGACCCGTGCGTGTGCTGTTCAACCCCGACGTGACCGCTTAGCGATCACGGCGCAGTCAGCGCAACGTGGCGATCGCCGATTCACGCTTGAGTCCGGCGACCATCAACAGATCGACCACGACCGACCGGAGCTGGCCCAGGATCACGGTCTCCGACAGGCCGCTGTCGGCGACGAGTTCGGGCTTCGCCCTCCGGGCAATCGTGCGCAGCACCCGCGCGGCGTCGGCGCCGTCGGGCTTGTCGCCGGGGTCGGCCAGCAGCATCTGCCGCACGACGTCGAGCGCCCCCACCAGTTCGCCGACCACGTCGATCACGTCGTCGTGCATCGTCTCACCGTGTTGGATCCCCGACAGCGCGCGCCGCGCCATCACACGGATGTTGCGCACGGCGTTGTCGATGGGATCGGCCGTCGCCTCCAACCGCGACAAGCGATCTCGTGAATTCCAGTACAGCGGCGAGATGCGGCTGATCTCGCGGCCACCACTCATGTCCGATCGCATGGTGTCGATCGCGCCCTGCGTTCCACGGGCCCGGGTCAGCGCCTCGGAGATCAGTGTGGCGTCGGACGCACGCAACCCGTCGACGACGCCGTCGACCACCAGACCCATCGTCGCCAGCACCGCCGCCGCGTCGCGACGAGCCCTCAGCACGGGGTGCGTGGGTATCAGCGCGACGATGACCAGACCGACCACGCCACCGATGAGCGCATCGATCATGCGGTTCACCCCGGCCGGCCCACCCGGCGGCAACAGGGTCGCGACGAGGACCGCGGAGCTGGCCGCCTGGATCGGCACCAGCGGACCACGGTCGAGGGAGACCGCGACGGTCATCGCCAGCGCCACCACCACGGTGATCTGCCAGGCGCCGGTACCGATGACGCTGATGATGAGGTCGCCGACTCCGATGCCGACGGTGACACCGCCGACCATCTCCACCGCCCGCCGCCAGCGTTGACCCAGCGACAACCCGAGCGACAGCACCGCCGCGATCGGGGCGAAGAAGGGTCGCTCGTGGCCGACGAGGTCGAATGCGATGAACCAGGCGACACCCGCGGCGATCGAGCACTGGGCGATCGGCAGCAGCGAGTACCAGACCCGCCGCGTGCGTGTGCGGATCGCGGGCGGCAGCCGGTTGTGACGGGTACGCAGCGACGCCGCGACCGCATCTCGACTCACCGCACCGGAGGCGCCCAGATCGGCGCGACCGGGATCAGGCGAGGCCGAGTTCGGCTGCCGCCGCCGGGTCACTGTCGTTGAGCAGGTCGAGGCAGCGCAGGTACTCGTCTTGTTCGCCGATGGTCTGCGCGGCGCGCGCGAGGACGGCCACGCACCGCAGGAACCCGCGGTTGGGCTCGTGACTCCACGGCACGGCGCCGAAACCCTTCCAGCCGTGCCGGCGGAGCTGATCGAGTCCGCGGTGGTAGCCGGTGCGCGCGTAGGCGTAGGCGGTGATCGTCTCGCCCGATTCGATGGCCGCCTCGGCGAGATACGCCCATGCGATGGACGCCGTGGGATGCGCGGCGGCGACCGACTTCGGGTCGGTACCCGCGAGCAGGTCCGATTCGGCGTCGTCGTCACCGGTGAGCAGGGTGGGCTGGGGGCCGAGGAGATCTCCGAAGGACGTCACCGCCCCATTGTGCACACGACGCGGCTGGTCGGGGTACTCCGGCACCGGACGAACGCCCGGCCCTTCGATAGGGTGAGCGACGCGGTCGTCACCCCCCGGCGCGCGGCGCGCCACGAGGAACGATCCGACGCACGAGCGTGATGAACGAAGGCGAGGCAGCACGGATGTCGCATCCCGACGACACGGGTTCCACAGGAGTCGGCAAGGCTCTCTCCGCTCTGCGACGACTGCGCCGCACCCTGTCCGAGCCTCCCGCACCCACCCCGACCGTCCCCACCCCGAAGTCCGAGCAGGGTGTCCCGCCGACCCCGCGTGCCGAGGTCGAGGACGCCACGGGTGACGAGTCCGTCGACTCCGACGTCGACCGCGCCCCTCGTGCCGATCACGAGGACGCCACCGCGGGAGATTCCGACGACGATGAGTCCGACGACGACGTCCCCGCCGCCGGCTCCGCGGGCACCGGATCCGATTCCGACGCCGAGGCCGACGAGACCGGATCCGACGACTCGGTGACGAACGACGGGATGACGGACGGCGGGGTGACGGACGACGCGGAGGCCGACGACGCGGAGGCCGACGACGCCAAGTCCGAGGCCGAGCCGACCGACGACGCGGAGCCGACCGCGGATCCCGAGCCCGACGCCGACCCGGAACCCGACCCCGACCCGCAACCCGACTGCGAGGAGGCGTCGACCGCCGCACCCGAGCCCGAGCGCGAACCGGAGGCGGAACCCGAGGCCGCGGCCGCGGTCGAACCCGAGCCGGAAATCGACGCCGAGGTAGAACCCGAGCCGGAGCCAGATCCCGAGGCCGGAGCGGCGCCCGAGGTCGAGGCGGCGCCCGAGGTCGAGGCGGCGCCGGTCGTTGAACCGGTCGTCGAATCCGACGAGACACCCGCACCCGAACCCGAGGCGCAACCCGAACCCCCGCGGTCCGACGACGGGTCCTGGCGCTCGGATACCGCTGCGCCGCAGTACATCCCGCCGACGACGACACCGAAACCCGAGAAGACCGGTCGCTCACGACGCACGCTGCTGTGGGTGTCGTCGATCGTGGTGATCGTGGTCGCCGTAGCCGCGGTGGTCATCGCGGTGTTCGCGACGCGGGGCGAGCCGAGTGAGCCGCAGGCCGATCGTGCCGCGTCATCGGCGATGAAATACGCCACGGCGCTGGGCGACGGTGACCTCGCCACGCTGCGATCGGTGACCTGCGGCGAGCGAAAGCAGTTCTACGACAGCGTCGCCGACGACGCGTTCCGCCAGCAGTTCGAGACGCAGAAGGCGAACAACGAGCTCGTCGTGGTCCGCAAGGTGCAGGCGTCGAAGATCGTCGACCCGAACACCGCAATCGTCGAGCTCATCGCGTCGAGTGCGCGTACACCGCAGACCAGCACACCGGTGTCGGTGCGTCTGCGCAACGAGAACGGCGACTGGAAGGTCTGCACCACAGGCTGATCCCTGACCGACCGTCACCACGACACCGGACGACCGCGGCCCCCGATCGGATCGATCGGGGGCCGCGTCGCGTCGTGCGGGAGATCAGGCGCTGATGGACTTCCCGGCCGACTTGAGGTCGTTGCAGGCCTCGACGACGCGCTCGGCCATACCGGTCTCGGCCTTCTTCAGGTAGCTGCGCGGGTCGTAGACCTTCTTGTTGCCCACGTCGCCGTCGACCTTGAGCACACCGTCGTAGTTCGCGAACATGTGCCCGGCCAGCGGACGGGTGAACGCGTACTGGGTGTCGGTGTCGACGTTCATCTTGATGACGCCGTAGCTCAGCGCCTCCTCGATCTCGCTCTTCAGCGAACCCGAGCCACCGTGGAACACGAAGTCGAACGGCTTGTCACCGGCGCCGGAGCCCAGCTTCTTGACGGCCACCTCCTGGCCGGTCTTGAGGACCTCGGGCTTGAGCTTCACGTTGCCCGGCTTGTAGACGCCGTGGACGTTGCCGAAGGTGGCGGCCAGCAGGTAGCGGCTACCCGCGTCACCGGCGCCGAGAGCGTCGACGGTCTTCTCGAAGTCCTCGGCGGTGGTGAACAGCTTGTCGTTGATCTCGTTCTCGACACCGTCCTCCTCGCCGCCGACCACGCCGATCTCGATCTCGAGGATGATCTTCGCCGCGGCCGACTTGGCCAGCAGGTCCTTGGCGATCTCGAGGTTCTCCTCGAGCGGCACGGCGCTGCCGTCCCACATGTGCGACTGGAACAGCGGGTTCTGACCGGCGTCCACGCGCTCCTGGCTGATGGCGATCAGCGGGCGGACGTAGGTGTCGAGCTTGTCCTTGGGGCAGTGGTCGGTGTGGAGAGCGACGGTCACGTCGTACTTCTCGGCCACCACGTGCGCGAACTCCGCGAGCGCCACCGCGCCGGTGACCATGTCCTTCACACCGAGACCCGAACCGAACTCCGCGCCGCCGGTCGAGAACTGGATGATGCCGTCGCTGCCGGCGTCGGCGAAGCCCTTGAGGGCCGCGTTGATCGACTCCGAGGAGGTGCAGTTGATCGCGGGGAATGCGTAGCCGCCCTTCTTGGCGCTGTCCAGCATCTTCGCGTACTGCTCGGGGGTGGCGATGGGCATCGGGTCGTCCTCCAACCGGTAGGTCTTCGTGGTGCTCGCGTAGGTCTCGCGTCCGCAGACAGTATGGCAAGTCACCTGCGGTGCGGTGTGGGTCCGGTGCAGACCGGCACCGCACGCACAGCGATTACTCAGGCCCGACCCGCTATCGTCAGGGCCGTGAATTCCAGCGCGCTCGCCGATGCCGCGAGCACCACGACCGTGAACACCGCCCTGCTGCCGGGCTTCCTCGACCCGATCACCCTTCTCGGGTACTTCGGGACCTGGGCCCTGGTGGGGTTGCTGGTGGTGATCCTCGTCGAATCGGGCGTGCTGTTCCCGGTGCTGCCGGGCGACTCGCTGCTCTTCGTCGCCGGGCTGGTCGCCGCGGGTGAGTCGGCCGAGGTCGCCAAGTTCGCGTCGCTGTGGCAGCTGCTGGTGTTCATCCCGATCGCTGCGATCATCGGCGGGCAGATCGGCTACTGGATCGGTCGCTACGCCGGCACCGCGATGTTCGCCGAGGGCAACCGCTTCCTCAAGAAGCGCTACATCGACGAGGCGCACGCATTCTTCGAGAAGCGCGGCCCCGTCACCATCTTCCTGGCGCGTTTCGTGCCGATCGTCCGCACGCTGGCCCCGATCGTCGCCGGCGCCGCCCGCATGAACGCCGCCCTGTTCACCGCCTACAACGTGCTCGGCGCCATCGTGTGGGGCTGCGGCATCACGCTGCTGGGCTACTGGCTGGGCCAGTTCGAGATCATCCAGAAGCTCATCGAGCCGATCTTCATCCTCATCGTGCTGGTGTCGATCGTGCCGATCGTCTGGGAGTACTACAAGCGCCGCAAGGCCAGCGGTCCCCCGCCGCCCGTCGAGGCCGACGCCCCCTGAGCTCGCTCGCAGACGGAGATCGTCCGAGTACAGCCCCGCCTCGGGTCATATGCCCGAACCGACGCTGTGCGCGGACGATGTCCGACGCTGCGACCGGCTACCAGGCCTGATCGAGATCGGCGTGCGCGCGGATCCAGCCGTGCATGGCGATCCCGGCCGCGACACCGGCGTTGATGCTGCGGGTCGAACCGAATTGCGCGATCGACACCGTCAGGTCGGCACCGGCGTGCGCCTCGGGGCTGACCCCCGGTCCTTCCTGACCGAACAACAGCACACAGTCGCGCGGTAGATCGGTGGTCTCCAGCGGCGTCGAGCCGGGGGTGTTGTCGACGGCGACCACCGACAGCCCCGCCTCGTGCGCCCACGCGATCAGCGACGCGACATCGGCGTGATGCGAGATGTGTTGATAGCGATCGGTGACCATCGCACCCCGCCGATTCCAGCGCCGCCGACCCACGATGTGTACCGCGGCCGCCCCGAAGGCGTTCGCGGTGCGCACCACGGTGCCGATGTTGGCGTCGTGGGCGAAGTTCTCGATGGCGACGTGGAACGGGTGCCGCCGGGTGTCGAGGTCGGCGACGATCGCCTCCCGCCGCCAATAGCGATACCGGTCGACCACGTTGCGCCGGTCACCCTCGGCGAGCAGTTCGGGATCGAAGTGGGCGTCGGTCGGGAGTGGCCCGTCGCGTTCGACCGACCACGGTCCGAGACCGACCGCCTCGTCGGCCGCCGTCGCCCACTCGGTCGGTCCGGGCTCCAACTCGGGCAGAGACGGGCGGTCAGGCGAGTCCGATGTCACCGAGGCCCAGCAGCGACCGGTATTCGACACCCTCGGCCTCGATCACCGCGGCGGCACCGGTGTCGCGATCGACCACCGTGGCGACACCGACCACCTCGGCGCCGAGATCGCGGGCCGCGGCGACCGCGGTCAACGGCGAGTTGCCGGTGGTGGTGGTGTCCTCGACGATGAGGACCCGCTTGCCGACGATGTCGGGGCCCTCGATCTGACGTTGCATGCCATGGGCTTTCGCGGCCTTGCGGACCACGAAGGAGTCGATGTCGCGTCCGGGGGCGTGCATGATCGCGGTCGCGACGGGGTCTGCGCCGAGGGTGAGACCGCCGACGGACGCGAAATCCCAGTCGGCCGTGAGTTCACGCATCAGGGCACCGATGAGCCGAGATGCCTCGTGGTGCAACGTCGCTCGCCGCAGATCGACGTAGTAGTCGGCCTCTTTGCCCGAGGACAGCGTCACCCGACCGTGGACCACGGCGAGTTCGGCGACCAGTTCGGCCAGTCGCTGCTTGCTCACTGCGGTCACTCCGATCGGTCGTCGCGAGAGTAGCCCTCGCGGGGGAGGTCCGAGCGCGGCACGTCACGATCGGGATCGACGCGACGACGCACGGGCATCGGCTGCACACCGCGGCGCGGTGCATCCGACGGCGGCGAGGACGGCCGCGGCTGGGAAGACTGAGCCGCCCGCGGCTGGGCAGACTCGGCCGCTCGCGGCTGGGGACGGGGCGGCAGGGTGCGCGGTGGGCCGCCGGCGACGTCGACCGGTGAGACCGGCCGTGCCGCAGGCGCTTCGGCGCGCGCGTTCTCGGCCCGCGTGCGATCACCACGGGGACCGTCGGGGCGGGTCCCGTCACGGGGAGCAGCGGCGCGTGCTCCCACGGCGCCCGCGGTGGGTGCGAGCTGTTCGCGCGCAATGGCTTCGGTCTTCGGCTCGACCAGCCCCCGACGGGCGCGGCCGGTGGGGCTCGAGGGATCGCGCGGATCGGGACTCGGCGCCGGGTCGGTCGAGGGCGGCAGCACGCGGAGCAGATCGGTGAACCGACGCACGGTCTCCAGTGCGGTGTCGAGCCGATCGGGGTCGTTGGTCAGCGGCATCGACGCGACCGACCAGTTGCCCTCGTTCCAGATGATCTCGATGTAGTCGGGCGCGTTGGTCGCGAGCGCGATCATGCGGCGGTCGCAGACGCGGCGGGCGATGTCGAGGTGTGTGGAGAACATGACGCGTCGGCCCATGGCGCCGAGCAGCTCGACGTCGTCCTCGGCCGGGGCGAGCACCTTCTCCTGCCGCACATCGATCACGACCGACGACGCGATCGACCGACGCACGGCGACGATGGTGCCGATGTCGACGAGATCGAACACGACGGCCTCGTCACCGAAGTAGCGGCCGTGGGTGATGTCGACGATCTCGACGTGGTCGGCGATGTCCATCGCGGCGCGGTGCAACTCCGACCGCAGGTCGCGCACCTCGTCGGGTGCGGCGCGCTCGGTGGCGACGAAACGGAACCCGTGGCCGTCACCCCACACCGCGCGTTCACGACGGACCACCGCGGCACGACGACGGTCGAGCACGAGGAGGAGGGCCGCGCCGGCGAGGGCTGCAGCGGCGATCACGAAGTAGACGGCGGTCATCGCGCTACAGCCTAGTCACTGGTGACCGAAGAGGTCAGTTTCCCGGACGCGACGCGGTCACGCGTCCGTCGACCACGAGATCGGCGACCATGCGCTCGCCGTCGATGAGGACGTGCACCACGACCAGGTCACCGAGCTTCAACGGCGACGGTGCGTCGGCGTCCGCGGTCTCGTAGTGGGTGGATTCGGTGAGCGCGATGCGGTGTCGCCGACCGTCGCTCATGTGGATGCCCATCTCCGCCGCCGACAGGCTGTCGACCGTCCCGAGCAGCATCTTCGATCGACTGATGGCCGTCGGGGCGACACCGCCGACCGCGTTGCCCGAGGCAGGGGGCTCCACCGGCTCGGGCCCCACCGTGTCGGGGACGGCCGGGGTGGAGCTGGGTGGGGAGATGAACTTCATCGCAGCGGCCGAGGTCGATTCGGCCTCGGCGTCCTCGCCGCGATCGGCGCCCAGATGTATGCAGTACGCCAGGCCGATACCGGCGACCATGAGACCGGCCACACACAGAAGGGTGGTGCGGGTGCCGCTGTCGGTCTTCCAGGCGCTCTTCGGCCGCCAGGTCAGTCGTCGTTGCCGCTTCATGACGCGCTGACCTCCTTCGCCGATGCTCGCTTGCGATACGCCCCGAGGCTAGGAGCCGACCCTGAGATACGTCTGTGAATACGCCTCGATCGCGGCGCGTCGGCGTGCCCGGCGGTCAGCGCACATATCCGCGTTCCTTGTCGACGGGGTGGTCCGGAGCCTGCCCCGCCGAATATCGCCGCAGGTGTTCGAGAAACTGGTCAGCTAGTTCATCACGCCAGCCGACGACGTCGCCGCTCATATGGGCCGAGATCGCCACCTGTTCGAGGTCCCACAGCGGGCTGTCGGCGGGCAGCGGTTCGGTCTCGACGACGTCGAGCGAGGCCGCCGCGATGGTGCCCTCTGTCAACGCGTCGATCAGATCACCCTCGACGACCAGCTGCCCGCGTCCGACGTTGATCAGATGCGCCGAGGGCTTCATCGCGGCCAGCACGCGCGAGTCGACGAGACCTGCCGTCTGCTCGGTGAGCGGCGCGATGAGGACGACGTTGTCGAAGGCACCGACGCTCTCGACGAGGTCGTCGGTGGCGAGGACGGTGCCGAAGTCGGGGTCGTTCGTGCGAGCGGTGCGTCCGGCGCCGGTCACGTCGAGTCCCGCGGCGCGCAGCAGGCGGGCGACGGCGCGACCGATGGAACCGGTGCCGATCACCAACGCGCTCGATCCCGTGGTGCGCCGCGTCTCGCGCCACACCCATCGGTGGTCGCGCTGCAGGGCGCGCGATTCGTGCAGCGACTTGTCGCGGGCCAGGATCGAGGCGAGGACGAACTCGGCGATCGGGCCGTCGAACACCCCGCGGGCGTTGGTCATGACGACGTCGGAGGTGCGCAGCTCGTCGAAGAGCATGGCGTCGACGCCGGCGGCGCACACGTGGATCCACCGCAGGGCGTCGGCGTGCGGCCACGCCTCGCGCAGGGCGGCGGAGAAGTAGTCCCAGAGCATCAGCACGTCGGCCCCGGCGACGGCGTCGGCGAGGCTCTCGGCCGTGCACATCCGCACCTGCGCGAGCTCGGAGATGGCGTCGAGATTGTGCGGGTCGGCGAGCCCGTCACGGGTCAGCACGGCGACACGGATGCCGCGGTCGGCCGGGGTCGTGTCTGGGCTCGGATCGGCGGTCACGACGCTCACCGTAGACAACGCCCCGACACCACCCTGAGCCGGATGGTCCAATTGTTGACAATCCGACCATCCACCGGTCACCGTGTACCCATGACCTCCACCCTGGGCACCGTCGCGCACACCTCGAGCAGCGACCACACGACCGAGATCCACCGTGCTCGCGCCACGCTCAGTCCGGCGCTCAAGCAGGCCACGCCGGTGGTGGTCGACCACGCGACGGGTTCGTGGATCCACGGCACCGACGGGCGTTCCTACCTCGACTTCACCACCGGGATCGGCGTCACCAGCACCGGTCACTGCCACCCCCGGGTGGTCGCCGCCGCACAGGAACAGTGCGGCAAGATCATCCACGCCCAGTACACGACCGTGATGCACAAGCCGCTGCTCGAGCTCACCGACGCCCTCGGTGAGGTGCTCCCCGACGGCATCGACTCCGTCTTCTACGCCAACTCCGGTTCCGAGGCGGTCGAGGCATCGATCCGCCTGGCGCGCATGGCCACCGGGCGTCCGAACATCGTCGTGTTCCAGGGCGGCTTCCATGGACGCACCGTCGCCGCGGCCAGCCTCACCACCGCGGGCACCCGCTTCTCGGCCGGCTTCTCCCCGTTGATGAGCGGCGTACACATGGCACCGTTCCCCTACGCCTACCGCTACGGGATGGACACCGACACCGCCGTCGATTTCGCGCTGCGCGAGCTCGACTATCTCTTCGCCTCCCGGGTCGCCCCCAACGACACCGCCGCGATGCTCATCGAACCGGTCCTCGGCGACGGCGGTTACCTGCCCACACCCCCGGCCTTCCTCGCCGGGCTGCGTGAGCGTGCCGACCGCCACGGCATCGTGCTGATCGTCGACGAGGTGCAGTCCGGCGTCGGACGCACCGGGAAGTTCTGGGGTCACGAGTTCACCGACGGACTCGTCCCCGACATCCTCATCACCGCAAAGGGGATCGCCTCGGGCTTCCCGATCTCGGCGATCGCCGCACCCACCGAACTGATGGCCAAGGCGTGGCCCGGATCGCAGGGCGGCACCTACGGCGGCAACGCCGTCGCCGCGGCCGCCGGGGTCGCGACGCTGGCCGTGATCGCCGAGGAGAACCTCGTCGACAACGCCCGCGAACGCGGTGATCAACTCCTCGCCGGGTTGCAGACGCTCGCCGCACGCGTACCCGCCATCGGCGACGTCCGCGGCCAGGGGCTCATGGCCGGCATCGAGTTCATCGACCCCGACGCCTCGGATTCGGTGCCCACCGCGAACGCCGCCGCCGCGGCGAAGGTGCAGCAGGCGTGTATCGATCAGGATCTGCTGACCCTGACATGTGGACCGCTCGGCAACGTCGTGCGCCTGATCCCCGCGCTGGTCGTCACCGCCGACGAGATCGACTCCGGGCTGGCACGATTCGGCGCGGCGGTCGACGCCGCGCTGGGCTGACACCCGCGGTGACCCTCACACCGCACCGCGAGACCACCGGCGACGCCACCGTGGCCGCCGCCACCGCGCTCCGGGGGCTGGGTCTCGACGCCGACGACTCGTCGCGCCGACGGGCCGAGTACTCCTACGACGCCTCGAACTACCGACTGTCCCCGCTGTGTGTCGTGTTCCCGCGCACCGACATCGACGTCGCGACCACCGCACGCTGGTGTCACGAGCACGGGGTGCCGATCGTCGCCCGTGGCGGCGGAACAGGCATGGGTGGCAACGCCATCGGCGAGGGCGTCGTCATCGACTTCTCCCGACACATGGACGCCGTCACCTCCGTCGACGTCGAGGGCCGCACCGCCGTCGCCCAGTCCGGTGTCGTGCTCACCGCCCTGCAGAAGCGGGTCCGCGAGGTCAGCGACGGCACCCTCACCTTCGCGCCCGACCCGTCGAGCCAGTCACGGGCCACCGTCGGTGGCGCGATCGGCAACGACGCGTGCGGCAATCACTCCGTACGCTACGGCCGCACCACCGACCACGTCGTCGCGATCTCGCTGGTGACCGCCGACGGGTTGCGCCTCACCGCGACCCGGACGGGTGTGGGGGCCACCGACCCCGACGACGCCGCGGCGGTCCGCCGTGCCGAGGACCTCACCGACGCCCTACGCGGTCTCGTGGGCGACAACCTCGCCCCGCTGCGCACCGAACTCGAACGCATTCCTCGGCAGGTCTCGGGCTACCACCTCGCACATCTGTTGCCCGAGCGTGGTTTCGACGTCGCGCGGGCACTGGTCGGCAGCGAGGGCACCTGCGCGATCGTGGTGTCGGCGACGGTGTCGCTGGTGCCCGTCGCGACCCACCCGCAACTGCTGTGCCTCGGGTACCGCGACGTCGTCGACGCCGCCCGCGACGTCCCCACCATGCTGAGCTTCTCTCCCTCGGCGATCGAGGGCATCGACGAACGCATCGTGGCGACCATGCGCGCCCGCCGCGGCCGGTCGTCGGTGGAGGGCTTGCCCGACGGGAACGCCTGGATCTACGTCGAACTCGACGAGTTCAGCGCCGACGATGTGTCCGCGGCCATCTCGGATCTCCTGGAGAAGCTGCGCGCCGAGGGACGTCTCGTCGACGCGCGGACCGTCACCGATGCGAGTGCCCGCTCCATGCTGTGGCGGGTACGCGAGGACGGTGCCGGACTGTCGTCGCGCCTGGTCGACCTCGACGATCCCGACGCGGGCAGCGGATACGAATCGTGGCCCGGCTGGGAGGATTCCGCGGTCGCACCCGAGAACCTCCCCGAGTACCTCGAGGGTTTCCGAGACCTGCTCGCCCGGCACGGACTCACCGGAGTCATGTACGGCCACTTCGGTGCCGGCTGCATGCACGTGCGCATCACCTTCGACCAGCGCAGCGAGTCCGGTCGCGCGACCATGCTCGCCTTCTGCCGCGAAGCCGCCCACCTCGTGGTGGCGCACGGCGGATCGCTCTCGGGCGAACACGGCGACGGCCGCGCACGGTCGGAGTTGCTGCCGATCATGTACTCGCCCGCCATGATGTCGATCTTCGCCGCCTTCAAGGACATCTGGGATCCCCGTCGCGTGCTCAACCCCGGCAGCATCGTCGACCCCGACGCGATCGGCGACCACCTCGCCCTCGACGGCATCCCCGCCCGCACCTGGACGACCGCGTTCGATCTCGGGATCCCCGGGCCCGGCACCGACGGGCGCGCCGATCACCCGCTCGAGGCGCCTGAACACGAGATGTCCGGACTCGATCCGTTCGTGCACGCCACCCAGGCGTGTATCGGGGTCGGACGGTGTCGCTCGCATTCGGGTGGGGTGATGTGTCCCAGCTACCGCGCCACGCGCGACGAGAAGGACTCGACCCGCGCACGAGCCCGTGTGCTGCAGGAGATGACGCGCACCGCCCCCGACGTCGCGACGGGGTGGCGGTCGAAGGACGTCCGCGACTCCCTCGACCTGTGCCTGTCGTGCAAGGCGTGTTCCACCGACTGCCCGACCGGCGTCGACATGGCGACCTACCGCTCGGAGTTCTTCTCCCACCACTACCGTCGTCGACTGCGCCCGATGTCGCATTACGCACTGGGCTGGATGCCGGCCTGGCTGCGACCGGCCACCGCTCTGGCGCCCGCCATCAACGCCGTTCTGGCAAGCCGGCTGTCGGGCCCGGCCGCCCGGATCGCCGGACTCGACGCACGGCGGTCGATGCCCCGCTTCGCCCGCCGGAAGGCGGTACGGGCGGCGCTCGCACCGTTGGTCCGACGGTCCGATGCCCCGGTGGTGATGTTCCTCGACTCGTTCACCAAGGCCTTCCGGCCCGACGTCGCATCCGCCGCGGCCCGGGTGCTCGGTGCCGGTGACACCGAACAGGTCAGCTGCGAGAAGGACAACTGCTGCGCACTGACGTGGATCTCGACCGGCCAGCTCGACCACGCGAAAAAGGTCCTCGCACGCACCGCCGACGCCCTCGACGACGGCACAGACCGACCGATCGTCGTGCCCGAACCGAGTTGTGCTGCGGCACTGCGTAAAGACATGCCGGAGCTGGTGCACACCGACGCCGCGAAACGGGTGGCGGCGCGCGTCCGCAGCTTCGCCGCCCACGTCGGGGAGATGCTCGACGACGGATACACCCCGCCGCCGATGCCTGCCTCGGTGACGGTGCAGACGCACTGTCATGAATACGCGGTGTTCGGCCCCGCGACGCAGGTGTCGGTGCTCAAGCGACTCGGCGTCACCGAGGTGACCTCAGCCGACGGATGCTGCGGCGTGGCAGGCAACTTCGGCTTCGAACGCGGACACTACGAGGTGAGCATGGCCGTCGGCGAGCAGGCCCTGGCCCCGGCACTGCGCGCACGGGCCGACGACTCGCCGGTGCTCACCGACGGGTTCAGCTGCGCGATGGCGGTCGACCACCTCGCGGGTGTCGACAGTGCGATCACCTCGGTCGCCGGGACCCATCTCGCCGAGCTGCTCGATCCCCTCACCGATACTGTGCGTCCCGCACCCACACGAAAGGACTCGACGTGACCGACACCCGGGCCGCCGAACTGATCGGCAAGCTGAACACCGGCCTGTTCATCGGCGGCAGCTGGAGCGCCGCCGAATCGGGCGCCACGTTCGCCGTGGAGAACCCCGCGACCGGCGAGCAGATCGCGACCGTCGCCGACGGCGGCGCAGCCGACGCCCGGCGCGCCATCGAGACCGCGGCTGCGACCCAGAAGAGCTGGGCGGCAACGTCTCCTCGGTCGCGCAGCGAGATCCTCTACCGCGCGCACCGGTTGATCCTCGACCGCGCCGACGATCTCGCCTTGATCATGACCACCGAGATGGGCAAGCCGCTCGCCGAGGCCAAGGGCGAAGTCGCCTACGGCGCCGAGTTCTTCCGCTGGTTCGCCGAGGAGGCCGTCCGCATCGGCGGAGACCACACCACCACCGGCGACGGCGCCAACCGCATCGTGGTCACCAAGGAGCCGGTCGGGCCGTGCGTGCTGATCACGCCGTGGAACTTCCCCCTCGCCATGGGCACCCGCAAGATCGGGCCCGCCGTGGCCGCCGGGTGCACCATGGTGTTCAAACCGGCCGAGCTCACCCCGCTGACCGCGCTGGCCCTGGCCGACATCCTCACCGAGGCAGGCCTTCCCGACGGCGTGCTCAACATCGTGACCACCAACACCCCGGGTCCGGTGGTGACCACCTGGATGGACAGCGGACTCGCCCGCAAGCTCAGCTTCACCGGCTCCACACAGGTGGGCAAGCTCCTGCTCGAGCAGGCGTCGCACACCGTGATGCGCACGTCGATGGAACTCGGCGGCAACGCACCGTTCGTGGTGTGCGCCGACGCCGACATCGACCGCGCCGTCGAGGGCGCCATGGTCGCGAAGATGCGCAACATGGGCGAGGCCTGCACCGCCGCCAACCGCATCTTCGTGCACCGGTCCGTGGCCGAGGAGTTCGGCGCGAAGTTGGCCGAGCGGATGGGGGCGCTGGTCGTGGGTGACGGTGTCGCCGAGGGCACGCAGGTCGGACCGTTGGTGGAGGACAAGGCGCTGGCCAAGGTGCGCGATCTCGTCGCCGACGCCGTCGAGCGTGGGGCGACGGTGATGTGCGGCGGAACCGCACCCGAGGGGCCAGGTCACTTCTACCCTCCGACCGTGCTCAGCGGTGTGAGCCCGGAGTCGGATCTCATGGCCACCGAGATCTTCGGCCCGGTGGCCCCTCTCATCCCGTTCGACAGCGAGGACGAGCTGATCGCCATGGCCAACGACACCCCCTGGGGGCTGGTCGGATACCTGTTCAGCCAGGACATCGACACCGCGCTGCGGCTGTCGGCGGCGCTCGAGGTCGGCATGGTGGGTCTCAACACCGGCCTGGTGTCGAACCCGGCCGCGCCGTTCGGCGGCGTGAAGGAGTCCGGCCTGGGCCGCGAGGGCGGTCGGGTCGGCATCGAGGAGTTCCTCGAGACCAAGTACCTCGCCATTCCCCGATCCGCTCCTGCGTCACGGACCTGAGAGGCGACCACCCGTGTATCTCGGATCCCAACTCTTCTCCGACGACGAGTACGCCACGCGGTTGCACCGTGTGCGCGAACTGATGGAACAGCAGGGACTCTCGGCCGTCGTCGTCACCGATCCCGCCAACATCTTCTACCTCATCGGCTACAACGCGTGGTCGTTCTACACCCCGCAGATGCTGTTCGTGCCCATCGAGGGCGAGATGGTGTTCTTCCTGCGCGACATGGACGCCCACGGCGCGCATCGCACCACGTGGCTCCCGGCCGATCAGATCGTCGGGTACCCGGAGAGCTACGTGCACCGGCCGCACGTACACCCGTTCGACTGGGTGGCGTGGGCGTTACGCCAGCGACACCAGATCGCCCCGGCGTCACGGCAGGGGTCGGTGGGGCTGGAGATGGACTCGCACTTCTTCTCCCCCAAGGCCTACCGCGCGCTCTACAACGCGATCCCCGAGTGGAAGCTGGTCGACAGCTTCGAACTCGTGAACTGGGTGCGATCGGTGAAGTCCGACGCCGAGATACAGCTGATGCGACAGGCCGGGATGGTGTGCTCGCAGGCCATGCGCGCCGCCATCGACACCATCGACGTCGGTGTGCGGCAATGCGATGCGGCCGCGGCGATCTCGCAGGCCCAGATCACCGGCACCGATGACTTCGGCGGCGACTACCCGGCGATCGTGCCGATGATGCCGACCGGCGCCGCCGCCGACACCCCGCACCTAACCTGGCATCAGGGCACGTTCAACGACGACGAGGCCGTCGTGATCGAGCTGACCGGGGCGCACAACCGCTATCACTGTCCGCTGGCGCGCACGGTGTCGTTGGGAACGCCCAATAAGGACGTCGACTACGTGGCGGGCGCGACCGCCGAAGGCCTCAACAACGTCCTCGACGCCATCCGTCCCGGTGTGCCCACCCGCGAACTCGCCTCCACCTGGAACTGGACGCTGGCGAAGTACGGACTCGAGAAGCCCTCGCGCCTAGGCTATTCCATCGGGATCGGTTACCCGCCCGACTGGGGCGAGCGCACCATCAGCATCCGCACCGAGGACGAGACGATCCTCGCCGAGAACATGACGTTCCACATCGTGTGCGGGATGTGGATGGACGGCTACGGATTCGAGCTGTCGGAGTCGGTGCGCGTGAGCGCGACCGGCGTGGAGACGTTCACCAGCTTTCCGCGTGAGCTCATCCGCAAGTGACCTGATCCATCTCGACCACGAAGGAGCACGACATGACCGCCACCGAGATCGCCAGGCACGCACCCACCCTCCCCCTCGCCGGACGCGCGAAAGACCTGGTGGGTTCGATGATCGACTCGTCGACGTCGTTGCTCGCCGCACAGACCCACGACATCGTGCGTTTCGCGATGGGATCGCCGGCCGACGAGGCGGTGCCGTCGGAGGAGTTCCGCGAGATCGCCGGGTCCATCCTCGATGCGTCGTCGTTCACCTACGGCGCCACCGAAGGTGAGCCGCGGCTTCTCGAACTGCTGGTGAAATACCTCGCGGGGACGCCGGATCCGTCGAGTGAGGACCGGCTCGTCATCACCACCGGCGGCATGCAGGGCCTCGACCTGGCGTGCAAACTGTTCGTCGATCCGGGCGACCTCGTGGTCGTCGAATCCCCCACCTACACCAACGGTTCGGCGACGGCGCTGTCGTACGGGGCACAGCTGCTGGAGGTCCCCGTCGACGACGACGGCATGCGCGTCGACATGATGGAAGATCTGGTGGCGCACCACCACCGCCCACCGAAGGCGATCTACACCATCCCCACCTTCCAGAACCCGTCCGGTGTCACGATGTCGCTCGAACGGCGGAAGGCGCTGTTGGAGTTGGCGCATCGGTGGGGGTCGGTGATCATCGACGACGATCCTTACGGTCTGCTGCGATTCTCGGGTCAGGACATCCCGACCTTCCAGACGCTGAGCCCGCAGGATCCGTTGCTGTTCTCGGTGCGCACGTTCTCGAAGATCCTGGCGCCCGGTTGGCGGGTCGGCTGGGTGGACGCCGATCCGTCGATCCGGCAGTTGCTCATCAACGGCAAGCAGGCCATGGACACCTGCACCAACGTGCCCAACCAGCACATCGTGGCCGAGTACATCGCGCGCGGAGGACTCGACGATCACCTCGCGGAGATCCGGGTGCTCTACCGCGAACGCAAGGACGCGATGCTCGCCTCGATCGCGCGACACCTCGGCGACCGCGTCACCACCACCAACCCCGAGGGCGGGTTCTTCCTGTGGCTGACGCTCGCCGGTGAGTTCGGCGAGATCGACACCCGCGAGCTGTTCGAGGTGGCGTTGGCCGACGGCGTCGCCTTCATCCCCGGACCCGCCCTGTCGCCCGGTGGACGCTTCCGTAACGCGCTACGCCTCTGTTTCGCCTCCAGCACCCCCGAGCGCATCGACGAGGGCATCAAGCGGCTCGCCGGAAGCCTTGAGAAGATGGTGGCGTGACCGACGCACCCTCCCTGCTCTCCGCGCGCACCGATCGTGAACGTGCGGTGTGCGCGTCGATCACCGCGGAGTCGATCGTCGAACTCACCCGGGCCCTCGTCGAACAACCCAGCGTCAACCCCGGCGGCACCGAGGCGTCGACCGTGGCCGTTCTCTCCGACGCCGCCCGTGCCGCGGGTGCGTCGGTGGATCTCGTGGAGGTGGCGCCCGATCGACCGAACCTCGTCGCGACGCTGGCCGGCGGCGACGGCCCCGGGCTCATGTTCCTCGGTCACTCCGATGTGGTGCCCACCGGTCCGGGCTGGACCGCCGACCCGTTCGTGTCGCGGGTGGTCGACGGCACGATCATCGGTCGCGGCGCCACCGACATGAAGGGCGGGCTCGCCGCGATCGTCGTCGCGATGAACGCCCTGCGCGACGAAAAGCTCACCGGCCCGGTGCGTCTCACCTGCACGGTCGACGAGGAGGAGCACGGGATCGGCGTGCGAGACCTGGTGTCGCGGCCCGACGGGGTGTCGTTCCACGGCTGTGTGGTGGCCGAGCCGACAGGGCTCGACACGGTGATCGCCTGCCGCGGCGCGTCGTACATCGAGATCGAGATCCGCGGCCGGGCAGCGCATTCTGGTCGCCCTGCCGACGGACGCAACGCCATCAACGCCGCCGCACGCATCATCGAGATCATCCGCGCCGACCACGACGCGATGCAGACCGACCTCGATCCGCTGCTCGGCGCGGGCACCTGGAACGTCGGGACCATCTCCGGCGGCCAAGGCATCTCGGCCGTCGCGCCCGATGCCTCGATCGGCATCGACCGACGACTCATGCCCGACGAGGACGCCGATGTGATCGCCGCCGCGCTGCGCGAGCGGGTCGCGGCCGAGGGGATCGACACCGACGGCATCGAGGTCGACATCTCGGTCACCATGCAGATGCCGGGTTTCCGCACCGCCCCCGACCACGCGCTGGTGACCTCGGCCGTCGACGCCGTCCGCGACGCCGGCGGTGAGACCTCGATCGGCGGCTGGACGGCGGCCTGCGACGGCGGGTTCGTCACCCGCGACCTCGGAATCCCCTGCATCGTCCTCGGTCCCGGCGACATCAACACCCAGGCGCACCAACCCGACGAATCGGTCGTGATCGACGACCTCGTCACCGCATCGCGCGCCTACGCCCTCATGGCCCTCCGCCTCCTCTCCTGACCCCAGTTGGGCCGTCGTTCCCCCCAGTTGGGCCGTCGTTCCCCCCAGCTGGGCCGTTGTTCGCGCCGGTTGGGCCGTCGTTCCCCCCAGCTGGGCCGTCGTTCCCCCGGATGGGCCGTTGTTCCCCCCAGCTGGGCCGTTGTTCGCGTCGGTTGGGCTGATGTCCGGAGCCGGGTCGCTACCCGACGACGATCTCCGCCCGGTGCGCGATCAGAACGTTTACCGACCGTGCGATGAAGCACATTCGACCGACGTCGTCGTGCAGAGCCAATGCGGTCGAAGAATCCGACGCCGGAGTGACCGTCACCGTCGGTCGCAGTGTGATGGCCGTGAATTCGCCTGAGCCGTCCGGATGCACCCGCATCGTTCCCGTCGGATGATCTCGGTAGTCCGTCACCACGACCCCCGCCCGAGACGCCAGGTGGAGGTACCAGAGCAGGTGACAGTTCGCGATCGACGCGAGGAACAGTTGTTCGGGATTCCATCGCGAGGGATCACCCAGAAACTGCGGGTCCGCGGACCCCATGATGGCATCGGTGACAGGTGAGCTGACGATATGGTTGCGGCCGTATGCTCGGTAGCTCTCGGTCCCGAGGCCGCGGTCACCCGTCCACAGCAGATCGAGCTCATATCGGTGTTCTGCCATCGTCACCACATCCCGTCGTCACCCACTGACCACGCCGTCCAACCCGGACGGGTCACATTCTGGACGATTATCAAGACGGTTGGCGACGTCTTTTCGCCAGCGGGTCAGGCAGCTGTCCGGGACTCGGTGAACGATTCGACGGGGCGCGAACGATCTCGGGCAGACTGGAACGATGAGTTCATCGAACGACCGCATCGTGCACGACCCCGGCACCGTCGACCCGGGTGACTTCTACAGGCTGTTGACCGCGTCGATCGTTCCGCGACCGATCGCGTGGGTGTCGAGTCGCAGCACCGACGGCATCGACAACCTCTCGCCGTACAGCTTCTTCTCGGTGTCGTCGACGAGTCCGCCGGTCGTGCAGTTCACCTCGGTCGGCGGCGCAAAGGACAGCGCGCGCAACGCCATCGACTCCGGACAGTTCGTGATCAACATCGTCTCGAAGTCGCTGATGCACCTCGCCAACGACAGCTCGGCCGGATTCGATTCCGACGTCGACGAATTCGTCGAGGCGGGTGTCCCGTCGACACCGGCGACGAAGGTCGACTGCCTGCGCGTCGCCGACTCGCCCATCGCCATCGAGTGCCGGCTGCACCGGTCGATCGAGGTCGGGAACAGTGTCGTCATCATGGGCGAGGTCGTCGCGCTGACCGTCGATCCCTGGATTGTCGCCGACGACGGGCTGCCCGACTACGACAAGCTCGCCGCCGTCAGCCGCCTGGGCCGCATCGAGTGGGGCATGCCGGGCGACACCGTCGACCTCGACCGCCCGCACTAGGGCCCACTCGACGCGAACGTCGGCCCAACTGGCGGGAACGACGGCCCAACTGCGGGGTTGGGGGCGGGATCAGGCGTTGGTGAGGGACTTCTCGGCGTCGGTCTCCTCGCCGGGGATCTCGGTGCCGCGGATCGAGCACCCCGCGGTCTCACGGAGGAACAACAGCGCCACCATGCCGATCGCGCACGCGATCATCATGTAGCCGGCCGGGAAGAGGTCCCAGCCGTCGTTGTTCTCCACGACGGCGTCGTTCACGAGAGGTGCTGTGCCACCGAAGGCCGCGGTCGCGACGTTGTAGGAGATCGCGAACCCGGCGTAGCGCACCTGCGTGGGGAACATCGCCGGGAACGTCGCGGAGATGGTGGCCAACTGCGGTATGTACAGCACCCCCAGGACCACGAATCCGATGATGGCCCAGACGAATCCCTGCCCCATCAACCAGAACATGGGCAGCGCGAACACGAACAGTCCGATCAGCGACACCCACCACATCGGTTTGCGCCCGGTGCGATCGGAGAGGCGTCCCACGAACGGGATGAGCGCCATCATCACCAACTGACCGATCAGCATGGTCACGGTGCTGTCGTTGCCCTCCAGCCCGATGGTGTTCTTCAGGTACGTCGGCAGGTACGCCAGCAGCGTGTAGTTCGCGACGTTGAGCGCGATCACCATGCCGAACATGATGATGATCGGTCGACGGTAGTCACGGAGGAGATCGACGAAGCGTGTCCACGCGGTGCCCTCGATCTCGCCCTTCTGCTCCATCTCGCGGAAGATCGGGGTGTCCTCCATCTGGTTTCGCAAGTAGAGACCCACGAGACCGAGTGGCAGCGCGAAGAAGAACGGAATGCGCCAGCCCCAGGTCTGCATCTGCTCATTGTCGAGGTTCAGCTCGAGCACCAGCACGAACGCGGTGCCGAACACGAAGCCGGCGAGCGTCCCGAACTCCAGGAACGATCCGTACTTACCGCGCTTGGCATCCGGGGCGTACTCGGCCATGAACGTTGCCGCGCCGCCGTATTCACCACCGGTCGAGAAGCCCTGCACCACACGCAGGACGATCAGCAGGACAGGCGCCCACACGCCCGCGACGGCGTGCGTCGGCAGCACACCGATCAGGGCCGTGGCGATGGAGATGAGCATGATCGTCATGGCCAGCACGGCTTTACGGCCGATGCGATCGCCGATCGGTCCCCACACCATGCCGCCCAGAGGACGCAGCGCGAACGAGACCGCGAAGCCGAGCATGGTGCCGATGGTCCCCAGGTCACCGGGGAAGAAGGCCTGCGTCAGATAGGTGGCCGTCGCGGCATAGACGCCATAGTCGTACCACTCGGTCGCGTTGCCGATGGCCGAGGCGCCGATCGCCTTGCGGAGCAGCTTCTTCCCCTCGGGGGTTTCCGGATCCGGCAGCGCGGGTACGCCGGACGAAGCGGTGCTGGTGGTCATGAATGCCTCCCGCGTCGATGGTCGTGCGGTCCGCGGAGAACGGGCCCGCGCGTCGTGTCGCGATCGGTGCGCCATGCTGCACACCCGAACGATTTTCCGGGCAACGGTATCGCCTGCGCCCGATCGATGCGGACGAACCGGATGTCCTCGCAGGTAGATCGCATGTCGGAGTTCATCGGCGATGACCGGGGGGAACGTTCTGCGCCACCGCAGCCGATTCCTCGGGCATCAGCCGCGCGAGGCCGTCGCGCATGTGCGCGATCATCAGATCGTCGGCGGTGGCGAGGTCGCCCGCGACGATGGCGTGGACGATCTCGGTGTGCTCGTCGATACGCGCCTGCGCCGACGCATAGGTTCCGCGCATGGCACCCAGACACATCCTCGTCTCCACCAGGATCGTCTCGTGGATGCGTGAGAGTCGGGGACTGCGAGCGCATTCCACGAGCTGTGCGTGAAAGGCCATGTCGGCGTCGGCGATCTCGCGGCCGTTCGGATCGTCGGCGAACGCCTGCATGTGATCGATCGTCGCCTCGAGTGCGGCGACGTCGGCGGGATCACGACGCGACACCACCTGCGCCAACGCCGCCCGCTCGATCGCCGACCGCGCCACGTACATGTCGTTGATGTCGTCGTCGTCCATCGAGATGACGAAGAGCCCGCGATTGCGGTAGCTGACCAGCAGTCCTTCCTGTGTGAGGCGCTGCATCGCCTCGCGCAGCGGCCCACGGCTCACCCCCAGATCGGCGGCGAGACCGGACTCGGTGAGCTGCGTTCCGGGCGCGAAGTCTCCCGCCGCGATGGCCGCGCGCAACTTGCGCGCGATGATCGCCGGCGTCGACTCCTGCACCAGCGGCTCGAGTACCCGTTTGCGGGTGCTCGGCCCTCCCTCGAGGTCAGTCATGGCCCGTCACATTCATGCACCGATGGTGCGAGCTGGATCGGTAGATTGTCAACAATCTACGTCATCGCGCATCGGCGGTGGCCGCGTGGCCCCCTCGAACGCGGCTTTATATTCGAACGATGAGCCCTACGCACCGCAGGCACGCGTTCACCGACGACGCGCTCGGTGACCTCGACGCGACCGGGGTGGCCGCGGCGATCGCCGCGGGCGACATCTCCTCCGCCGAGGCCGTGGCCGCAGCCATCGCACGCGCAGAGGCGGTCGACCCGCACCTCAACGCGATGCAGACCCCCGACTTCGACCGTGCGAGCGCCTTCGCCCGCAGTCCGGGCAAAGGTGTGTTCGCCGGCGTACCGACGGTGATCAAGGACAACACCGACGTCGCGGGACTCGCCTCCAACCAGGGCTCGTTGGCCGTCAACGCGAGGCCCGCGTCCCGCAACGCGGCGGTCACCGACCAGTACCTCTCCACCGGTCTCATCAGCCTCGGCAAGTCGACGATGCCCGAGTTCGGGTTCAACGCGAGCACCGAGTACGAGGACCTCCCGCCCACCCGCAATCCGTGGGCCACCGGGTTCTCGGCGGGCGCGTCGTCCGGCGGCTCGGCCGCGTTGGTCGCCTCCGGCGTGGTGCCGATCGCGCACGCCAACGACGGCGGCGGATCCATCCGCATCCCGGCGGCGGCGTGCGGACTCGTGGGTCTGAAGTTGACGAGGGGTCGCGAACTCCCCGACGACCACGCCAAGGATCTGCCGGTCAACCTGGTGTCCAACGGCGCGCTGACACGGTCGGTACGCGACACCGCGCACTTCGCCGCACAGATCGAGCGGTACCGACCGGCGCCGTCGCTGCGGCCGATCGGTCTCGTGGAGGGCCCGTCGACGAAGCGGCTGCGCATCGGGGTCGTGAACCGCTCACTGAGCGA
This sequence comes from Williamsia sp. M5A3_1d, assembly GCF_053345315.1. NCBI lineage: Bacteria > Bacillati > Actinomycetota > Actinomycetes > Mycobacteriales > Nocardiaceae > Williamsia > Williamsia sp. M5A3_1d. Next base: position 992,730 of record NZ_JBKEZX010000001.1, on the reverse strand, counting down.
GTTCCCCGTCGACGCCGCCACGAGCGCCGCCGTCACCGACACCGCAAGGCGTCTCGCCGATCTCGGCCACGACGTCCGCGAGATCGGACTGCCGTTGCCCGAACGCGATCTCTCGCGGTTCAAGGACGACTTCATCCACCTGTGGGGACTGCTCGCGTTCGGGGTGCAGAAGTTCGGGTCGCGGGTGATGAGTCCGGATTTCGACGGCGACCGCACCGAGTCGCTCACCCGCGGACTGTCGAGCCAGTTCCTGCGCAACGCCTGGCGCACACCGACCGCGCTGTGGCGATTGCGTGCCGCGGAGGCGAAGTACCACAACAGCTTCGCCGATCTCGATGCGATGGTGTCGCCGGTGGTCGCCCATACGACACCGGAACTGGGGTACCTCTCCCCCGCGAACGGCTTCGACGTCCTGTTCCCGCGGTTGATCGCCTACGTCGCCTTCACCCCGCTGAACAATGCGGCCGGTGGTCCGGCGATCTCGCTGCCACTCGGCCGCACCGCCACGGGAATGCCTCTGGGCGTGCAGATCTCGGCCGATCACGGCGACGAGCGCACGCTGCTCGAGCTCGCCTTCGAACTCGAGGCCGACCGTCCGTTCGCCCGGATCCAGGATCCGGTGCCCGAGAGGGCTTGACCCTCACACCGTGTGAGGGCTCAGCGTGGACAGCGTCATGATCACCATCGGAGACTTCGCCTCACTCGCCCGGGTGTCGGTTCGGATGTTGCGGCACTACGACGCGATCGGGCTTCTCACGCCCGCACACGTCGACCCGCACACCTCCTACCGGTACTACGACCTCGATCAACTGCGTCGGCTCAACCGGATCGTCGCGCTGAAGGATCTCGGGTTCACCCTCGAGGCCGTCGGACGCATCGTCGACGACGAGCTGACCGGTGACGATCTGCGGACCCTGCTGCGCACGCGGCAGGCCGAGATCGCCGCCTCGATCGCGGCCGAGGAACACCGCCTGGCGCGCGTGGCGGCGCGGATCCGCATCATCGAGAGCGAGAACGCAATGACCACCGCACACATCAGCACCACCGTCGTCACACCGGTCCGCCATGTCGGGCTGACCGCCGTCGCCGAGAGCGCGACGAGTGAGGCCGTCGGGCCGGTGATCCGACCGATGTACCCGCAGATCATCGAGGCGTTGACCACGGCGGGGGTTGCGCCCACGGGGCCCAGCATCGCCTACTACCGACCCGAGCCGACCGGCGGCGAGGAGGCGATCCGGGTGCACGCCACGTTCCCTGTCCCCGACACCGAGGTCGCGGGCCTGACGACCATCGACCTCCCCGGCGGCGAGTACGCATCGATCATCCACACCGGTTCGATGGACACCATCGACTCGGCCTACCAGCAGCTCAACCGCTGGGTCACCGAGCAGGGACTGCACCTCACCGGCGAGGGCCGCGAGATCTACCTCGAGATGCCGAACGACCCGGCCGACTGGGTGACCGAGGTGCAGGTCGCCTTCACCCGCTGAACCCGGTGGCTACTTCTTCTTCGTGCCCGGTAGGACGCCGGCGTCGATGACCGCCTTCACGAAGGGTCGCGTCGAGGCCATGAGGTCGTCGAAGTCGTCGAGGTCGGCCCACGCGGCGGCCGCGGAGTCGTCGGTGATCTCCTCGATCTCGGCGTAGAGCGCGGCCCCGGCGTCGGTGAGGGTGTCGGTGACCTTGCCGGTGTCGTCGCTCGACCGCGACAACAGTCCGCGGTCCACCAGGCCGTCGGCGGCGACATCCCACTGCTCGTCGGACCACCCGCGCGTGAGCTGCGATATCCGTCGGCCCAGCCCGCGCTTGCGCACCGCGGGGTCGGGGTGTCGCGCCTCATGGAAGATCACGGCCTCGAGCCGGTCGAGGGAGGCGCCCACCAGTGCCGCGATGTGGCCGTCGCCGCGCCACTCCCGCAGGATCGCCACGGCGTGCCACAGCGCGACGGCCGGGTCGTCGGGGCGCGCGACGTGCGCCCACGCCGAGGCCAGTGTGCGACCGGCCATCGGCACGCGAGCCGCGATCGCGTAGAACCGGTCGGCCAGGGCGGTCAGGATCGCGGGATCGGCGGCCTCGCCGTAGGCGTTCGCCAACGACTCGGCCAGCATCGCGTCGCGACGCCGCGCCACCTGCCCGAGCCCGACCGCCTTCGCCGCATCCCACCCGGGGTGCACGATGTCCTCGCTGAAGTTGAAGAACGCCGCCGAGACCACCGACGGCACACAGTCGCCCAGCGGCGCCCCGCGGGCACCGACGTAGAACGCGTAGGCGTCGAGACCGGTGTCGGCCTGGGCCGCACCCAACCCGGGATTGAAGTAGCAGAGGACATGCATCGGTTCGAGCGTCTCGTAGGCCGTGCGCGCACGTGCTCGTGCGGTCGCGTCGAATCGGTGCGCCATCTGCAACTCCTCGTGCCAGCATGAGTGGAAACCACCTCACGGTAGCCACACCGCCTACCGTGACGACCTCCACCTCACTTTCGAAGGGGCCTACGTGACCGCGACACCCACACAGCCCGCCTCGCTCGGCGCCAACCTGAAGCCGCGTCACATCACGATGATCTCGATCGCCGGGGTCATCGGCGCCGGGTTGTTCGTCGGATCGGCGACGGCGATCAAGGAGGCCGGTCCCGCGGTCCTCATCTCCTACGGCCTGGCCGGCACACTCGTGGTCCTGGTGATGCGGATGCTGGGCGAGATGGCGACCGCCAACCCCGACACCGGCTCGTTCTCGGTGTATTCCCAACGCGCACTGGGGCGGTGGGCCGGCTTCTCGGTCGGATGGCTGTACTGGTGGTTCTGGGTGCTGGTGATCCCGGTGGAGGCGACGGCGGCCGCAGACGTGCTCAGTCGACTGATCGGTAGCGAGCAGTGGGTGTGGGCGCTGGCCGTCACCCTGCTGCTGACCGCGACGAACCTGGTCAGTGTCGGCAACTACGGCGAGTTCGAGTTCTGGTTCGCACTGATCAAAGTCGTTGCCATCGTGGCGTTCATCGCGATCGGCCTGGTCGCCATCCTCGGCATCTTCCCCGGCTCCGACGTCAGCGGCGTGAGCAACCTGTGGCAGCCCGACGGGTTCTTCGCCAACGGCTACTCGGCCATCGTCGCGGCCATGCTCACCACGATGTTCTCGTTCATGGGCACCGAGATCGTGACCATCGCCGCCGCCGAGTCCCCCGACCCGCAGAAGGGGATCAGCCGCGCGGTCAACTCCGTGATCTGGCGGATCTTCCTGTTCTACATCGGCTCGATCTTCGTGGTCGTCGCGCTCGTCCCCTACGACCGCCTCGACGACGGTTCGTATCAGACGGTGTTGCAGGCCATCGGGATCCCCGGTTCGGCCCGCATCATGGACATCGTGGTGTTGACCGCCGTCGCGTCGTGCCTCAACTCCGCGCTCTACACCGCCTCGCGGATGTTGTTCTCGCTCGGTGAGCGCAACGAGGCGCCCGCGGTGGTGCGGCTGCTGACCCACAACGGCGTGCCGTGGGTCGCGGTGCTCGCGTCGATGGTGGTGGGTTTCCTGGCCGTGATCGGCAACTATGTGTTGCCCGACAAGATCTTCGGCTACCTGCTGGCCACGAGTGGCGCAGTGGCGCTGTTCGTCTACCTCGCCATCGCGGCCAGTCAGTTCGTACTGGGACGGCAGATGCGCGCCGCCGGCGAGCGCCCACCGGTACGCATGTGGATGTTCCCGTATCTCACCGTGGTGGCGATGGTCTTCATCGTGGCGGTGTTGGTGCTGATGGTCTTCGACGACAACCAGCGCGAGCCGATCTTCTTCTCGGTGATCTCCGCGGTCGTGATCGTCGCCATCGGCGTGTGGCACCACCGACGCTCCGACGCGCCGAAGGACCTCGTGTCAGGGTCGACCCATGGCTGAGAACGAGACGCGCCCGGTGCACCGATACATCAGCGGTGACCCCCGAAGATTCCTCACCGACGCCCTCGCGGGTTTCGTTGCTGCGCATGATCACATCGCGTGGGAACCCGACCCTGGTTTTCTCTACCGCACCGACCGCGAAGGCGGCGGGGTGGCGCTGGTGTCGGGCGGTGGATCGGGTCACGAGCCGATGCATTCGGGGCTGATCGGCGCGGGAATGCTCGACGCCGCCTGCCCCGGACTGGTGTTCACCTCGCCGAACGCGCTGCAGGTCGCGGCGGCCACAAGGCATGCCGACCGTGGCGCCGGGGTGCTGCACATCGTGAAGAACTACACCGGCGACGTGATGAACTTCCGGGTCGCGCGCCGCCTCGTGGACGGAGAGGTCGAGACCGACCACGTCCTCATCGACGACGACGTCGCCACCGATTCCGAGACCGACGGTCCTGGACGCCGCGGCACCGGCGCGACGGTGATCGTCGAGAAGGTCTGTGGCGCAGCGGCTGCACGGGGCGACGACCTTACCGCGGTCGCCGATCTTGGGCGTCGTGTGGCGGCCGGCGCGCGGAGCTTCTCCGTCGCCTTCGCGCCCTGCACGGTGCCCGGCGCCGACCGCACCAGCTTCGATCTCGCGCCCGACGAGATGGAGTTCGGTGTCGGTATCCACGGCGAGGCCGGTGTCGACCGCATCGCACAGCAGCCCGTCGATGAGCTGGTCTCGGGAATGCTGGAACGCATCCTCGAGGCGTTGGCGCCCGATTCCGGCGAGCCGCTGATCGTGTTCGTGAACGGACTGGGTTCGACGCATCCACTCGAACTCGGCGTGGTGTTCGATCAGGTGGTACGTCAGTTGACGACACGCGGTTTCGAGGTGCGGCGCAGTCTTGTCGCGACGTTGGTGACCGCGCTCGACATGGCCGGCTTCTCGCTGACCGTGGTGCGCTGTGACGACGAGATCGTGGAACTGTTCGACGCCCCCACCGGCGCGCCCGGGTGGCCTGCGCACACCGCGAGGTCGGCGTCGCAGCCGGTGGACGTGACGTTCGCCGAGCCCGACGACTCCGCCGACGACGGGCCTGAATGTGCCTGGCTCAGCGCGTTCGTCGAGCGTGTCCAGGAGTCGATCGACGATCTCACCGACCTCGACCGGCAGGCCGGCGACGGCGACTTCGGCACCAACATGGCGGCGGCACTCGAGCACTTCACCCCGCCGCTTCGCGGTTCCGACGCTGACGTGGCTCGCGCGCTGAGCACCTCGTTCCTGGTCCGCGCCGGTGGCACGTCGGGCGCGGTGTTCGGGACGATGTTCGCAGAACTGGCAAACGCTTTCGCCGCCACCGACTCGTGGACCGATGCCCTACGCGACGGGCTGGCGGCCGCGCTGCGCGAGATCACCGACCTCGGTGGCGCCCGCGTCGGCGACAACACGATGGTCGACGCGTTGGCACCCGCGGTCGAGGCCCTCACCTCGAGTGGTTCGGTGGCGGAGGCAGCCGAGGCCGCGGAGGCCGGCGCCGAATCGACACGCGACCTCGTCGCCGCGCGGGGTCGCGCCCGGTACGTGGGCGATCGCGCCCGCGGCGTGATCGACCCCGGCGCGCTGGTGGTCTCGTGGCTGGTCCACGCCGCTGCAGACCACAGGTGAGCAGGCGCGGACCGGTGCGCGTCGCGGCGTGGCTGTGGTTGCTGGGCGGCGTGGTCTACGTGGTGTCCGAGGTGATCGCGGTGGCCGGGTATCCCGGCTTCAGCCTCGCGCGGGACTACATCAGCGCACTGGGCATCCCGGGCGAATCCCCACGGGCGACCACGATGAACATCGGTGCGTTCATCGTCCACGGTTGCCTTTTCGCCGCGGCCGGCATCGTCGCAGCCCGCGGGCTGAGCGGAACGCGCCGCACGCGTGTGGCTTTCGTCGTCTTCGCGGTGGCGAACGGCGTCGGCAACGTGCTCGTCGGACTGTTCCACGCGGGCGCGAGTCCCCTGCACGGCCTGGGCGCGTTCCTCGCGATCGTGGGCGGTAACGCGGCGCCCATCGTCTCCAGTGGGCTGCTCCGGAGGTGGGGCGCACCCGGGGCGTACTGCGTCGCGAGCCGCGCGGCGGGCATCGTCGGCGTCGGATGCTTCGTGGCGCTGCTCGCGGTGAGCGGGGCCGACACCGGGATCGAGGGCGCCATCGAACGCGGCAGCGTCTACACGATCATCGGTTGGGACATCGTGACCGCTGCTGTCGTGCTGGTCAGCGGGCGTCGAGACGCAGCGCACACATCGCCCCACGGTTGACGAGGCACTATGGTGAGATGACTGATATCTCGGGCAAGGTGTACGTCGTCGTCGGCGCCAGTGGCGCCCTCGGATCGCGGATCGCGAGGTCGTTGGCCGAACAGGGCGCGACCGTGACGATCAGCGGCCGATCGACCGAGACGCTCGAGGGTCTCGGTATCGACGGCGCCCACGTGGTGGCGGCCGATCTCCGCGAACCCGATGCGGCGCGCACCGTGATCGCCGAGGCCAAGGCGAAGCACGGGCGCATCGACGGCGTCGTCAACGCGGCCGGGGTGGCGGCCTTCGGTCCGGTCGTCGACATCGACGACGACACCGTCGACGACCTCGTGCTGATCGACTTCCTCGGGCCGCTACGACTGCTGCGCGCCGCGCTCGGCGAGGTGGAGGAGGGCGGCGTGATCGTCGGGATCAGCGCCGTGCTCGCCGAACAGCCCGTCGCGGGGATGGCGACGTACTCGGCGGTGAAGGCCGCCGCCTCCACCCTGTACGTCGCGGCGGCGAAAGAGGCCCGCCGCAGCAAGATCCGCGTGGTCGACGTGCGGCCGCCGCACACCGAGACCGGCCTCGCCGACCGCGCCATCGCGGGCGATCCGCCGAAGATGCCCGAGGGCCTGAGCCCCGACACCGTCGCCGACCGCGTGATCGCGGCGATCACCGGAGGCGAACGCGAGGTCGCCAGCTCCGACTTCAGCTGAGATCGTCCCCGTGAGGCGTCACCAAGGGCATATCGCCGTCGAGCACTCGTCACGGGGACGATCTCAGTCGACAGCCGGCAGCACGTCGGTGATCGGTGTGTTCTGACCGGCCGCGACCCACCATCGATCATCACGTCGCACGAGGACGTACATCGCCATCTCCGAGAAGGCCCCGTTCTTGGCACGCCGCCGGATCTGTGCGATGACGACGTCGTCGGTGACTGCCGAGGCCTGTGCGAGTTCGAACACCGAGGCAGGCGACGCCGGCGTCCCGGTCAGCTGCGTGTGATGGATCGCGTTGAGGGCCGCGAAGCCCTGCAGCACCTGGCCCTTCGGTGAACCCCACAGGATGTCGCCGGCGAAGCTCAGATCGTAGGTGTCGGCGTCGCCCGTGTCGTGACCACGCTGGAGGTGGTCGACGAGGTGCGCGATCGCGTCGCGGTGCGCACCGGTGTCGAGGGTCGGGCGGTGGGCTCGGTCGTTGTCGATGTCCATGGCCGAGACGGTAGGACCTCAACCTCGCTTCGGGTCAACACCGTCGGCGACCGATGAGTTCCGACGCCCCGGCGAGTCGATATGTGTGTACACCGAAACACTGGCGAAAGGGAGAACCATGTCCATCGAACATCTGCTCGCAGTGGTGCCCGTGACCGACATCGCGACCGCGACCGCCTGGTACGAGAAGCTCTTCGGCCGTCCGGCCGACAACAACCCGATGCCGAGCCTTGTCGAGTGGCAGGTCACCGACCACGGGTGGGTGCAGGTCACCGTCGACGCCGAGCGAGCCGGTTCGGGCCTGCTCAACGTCGCCGTCGACGACATCGACACCCACATCGCGGAACTCACCGGACGTGGACTGGATCCCGGCGACATCCAGACGGTGACGAAGGGCGTTCAGCTGTCGAACGTCATCGACCCCGACGGCAACTCGATCACACTGATCGGCAGTTTCCGCGAGAAGTACTGAACGTCAGAGGTTTTTGACCGCGACGCGGAACGCGTCGTAGGTCGATTGCAGCGCATCGGCGCGCGCGGCCTGGCTGCCGAACTGCGAACCCGCGCCGCACAACTTGTCCATGGCGAGGTGCATGAGCGACATCCACACGGTGACGACGACGCGCACCTGCATGTCGTCGCTGTCGGCGCCGGTGCGCTCGGCGATCTTCTCGCTGAGGCGGCGGAACTTCGTCTCGCTCAGTTCGGCGCTGCGGCCGCTCACCGACGGTGACGATTGCGCGATGCGGTTCATCACCTCGAAGCGGTCGAGGTCGAGGCTCGAGACGTCGGGACACCCGCCGCACAGCACCGACAGATGCGCGTCGAGCAGCGCCTGGAACTCGTTGCCGGTGCGCGGTTGGGCGTCCATCGCGGCCGCGACCGCGGTCACCATGTCGTCGATGGGGGCGAGGATGACGTCCTCTTTGGTCGCGAAATAGCGGTTGAAGGTGCGCGGTGAGATGTCGGCGGCGTCGGAGATCTGCTCGACCGTGGTCGCGTCGAACCCCTGCGAATCGCACAGTTCGAGGGCGACGTCGATCAACCGAGCCCGCGTCTGTACCTTCTTGCGCTCGCGCAGACCGGCTCTGGCCTGCGGATTCTCGGTGTCCACGACTGTCACGAGCCCCATCGTACCCGTCCGGCCCCGCCAAGCGGCGAGAACCGTCAAATGTCACTTGCTGCCTTCTGGCGCTTGACGCCAACTGTCTGAGCCTGCCACTATTGCCAGGCGCCGCCTGGCACACCCTCTCCAGATTCGAGGAATCGTGGCAACCACCAATCCCCCAGAACTCGTCGACACAGAACTCGTCGACACCATCCGATCGGCGGACACGTCGGTCGCCGAGCCGAAGAACAACCGCAAGTGGTGGGCGCTGGGCATCATCGCTCTCGCCCAGCTGATGGTCGTTCTCGATGCGACGATCATCACGATCGCCCTCCCGTTCGCCCAGACCGATCTCGAGATCTCCGACGCCAATCGCCAGTGGGCGCTCACCGCCTACACGCTGCTGTTCGGCGGGCTGCTGCTCCTCGGCGGTCGGATGGCCGACTACCTCGGTCGACGCAAGATGTTCCTGATCGGCCTCGCCGGGTTCGCCTTGTCCTCTGCCGCAGCGGGTCTCGCGTGGAACGGTGCCTCGTTCTTCGCCGGTCGCGCACTGCAGGGCGTCTTCGCCGCCATGCTCGCCCCGGCCGCCCTGTCGCTCATCACCGTCACGTTCACCGAGCAGAAGGAACGCGCACGGGCACTCGCCGTGTACGCCGGCGTGTCCGGCGGCGGTGCTGCGATCGGCCTCATCGCCGGCGGCGCCCTGACCGAGTTCTTCTCCTGGCGATGGACGTTGCTCATCAACACCCCGATCGCCCTGGTCGCCGCCATCGGCGGACTGATCCTCGTGATCAAGGACAAGCCCAGTGTTCGCACGGGTGGATACGACCTGCCGGGTGCGATCACCGTGACCGCCGCGCTGGTCAGTCTCGTCTACGGCTTCACGAAGGCGGCCGAATCGGGTTGGGGCGCAGCGTCGACGGTGTCGCTGCTCGTCGCCGGCGTCGTGCTCCTCGCGGCGTTCATCGCCATCGAGATGCGGGTGTCGAACCCGCTGCTGCCGCTGCGCATCCCGGGTGAGATCAATCGTGGTGGCGCGTTCCTGATCTCGTTCATCGTGCCCATCCCCATGTTCGCGATGTTCCTGTTCCTGAGCTACTACTTCCAGAACACCCTGGGCGAGACCCCGCTGCGCACCGGTGTGTTGTTCCTGCCCTTCCCGATCTTCATCGTGATCGGCGCAGGCCTGGCCAGTTCGCTTCTCCCGCGGTTCGGTCCGCGCGCGCTGCTGGTCGGCGGATCGGGCATGGCCACAGCGGGTCTGCTCTACCTCGCTCAGCTCGACGTGAACTCGACGTGGTTGGTGAACGTGCTGCCGTCGATGATCCTCATCGCCGCGGGCATGGGCCTGGTGTTCGTCTCCATGCAGACCGTCGCACTGCACCGCGTCGACGCCGACGACTCCGGCGTGGCCAGCGCGCTGGTCAACACCACCCAGCAGATCGGCGGGTCGATCGGGCTCGCGCTGCTCAGCACGATCGTCGCGCAGGTGTTCACCGGCCGTCCGAACCTGAACACCCCGGACGGACTGAAGGCCGCGAACATCTACAGCTACGACGTCGCCTTCTACTCCGGTGCGGGTTTCATGGCGGCCGCGCTCGTGGTGGCGCTGGTGTTCATCCGGATGCGCAAGCAGGATCTCGCCGACGAGTCGCCGGATCCCCTGCTCGTCGCCTGATCCACAGACCGCACACGAAGGGCCGCCTCTACTCGAGGCGGCCCTTCGTCGGTGTGCGAGCGCTACTCGACGTGCGGCTGACCGGTCGAGGCGCTGGTTCCGCCGTCGACGGTGAGCATGGTGCCGGTGATGTAGCGGGCGTCGTCGGAGGCGAGGAACAGCACCGCGGGTGCGACGTCGTCGGGCTCACCGGGCCGACCCAGCGCGATCCGGTTGACGAACGGCGCCAACGCCTTCTTGTCGCGGGCCATGCCCTCGGTCATCTCGGTGAGGGTGAACGCCGGTCCGACGGCGTTGATCCGCACGCCGCGGCCGCCGTAGTCCAGGGCCAACGACTTCACGAACCCGTTGACCGCATGTTTGGTCGCGTTGTACGCCGCCTGCCCCCAGTCGCCGGCAATCCCGGACACCGACGACACCGCCACGAGGTTGCCGCCGGTCTTCACCAGTTCGGGCAGCGTCGCCTGCGCGATGTGCACGAAGCCGTCGATGTTGACCCCTCGCAGTAGAGCCCAGTTGTCGTCGGTGAGGTCGGCGATGTCGCCGCCACCGTCGTGGACGCCGGCGTTGCTCACGACGACGTCGATACGCCCGAACTTCTCGAGTGTCGCCGAGACCAGTGCGTCGACGTCGGCCCGCCGGGCCACATCGGCGGTGACGACGAGGGCGCGATCATCACCGGCGTCGCCGACGGCGTCCTCCAGGGGTTCGCGACGGCGGCCGGTCGCCACGACCTTCGCGCCGTTGGCGAGGAAGGCACGTGCGATGGCCCGGCCGATCCCGGTTCCGGCGCCGGTGACGACGACGACCTTGTCGGCGACTGCATAGGTGTTGGTGGTCATGCGCTGCGTGCGCCTCCCTCGACGTGGATGGTCTCGCCGCTGACGAAGCCGGCGGTCAACAACCATGTTGCCGCATCGACGATGTCGGCGGTCGCGCCGACGCGGCCGGCCGGGACGCTGCCTGCGACACCCTCGAACAACGCCGTCCGGTCGGCGTCGGGCATGCCGTCCCACTGACCGGAGTCGACGATGCCCGGCGATATCGCGTTGACGCGGATCGGCGCGAGTTCCTTCGCGAGGTGGCTCGCGGTGAACGACACGGCGCCGTTGGTGATGCCCATGATCGCCTTGCCCGGCGACGGCTTCCACGCCGCGACCCCGGAGAACAGGATGATCGAGCCCGTCGGCGGCATGGTCGGCGCAAAGTGTTTGGCCAGCAGGAGCGGTCCGATGACCTTCGCCTCGAAGGCGGTGACCGTGGCGTCGTGGTCGAGATCGGCGACGGGCACATTGTGGTGCGCCGCGGCCAGCGACACGATGTGGTCGACCGCTCCGAGTTCGGCGGCCGCCGCGGTGATGGACGCCTCGTCGGTGACGTCGATGGCGATACCGCGGGCCCCGGCCAGGGAGGAGGCGGCCTTCGCCGCAGCGTCACCGTCTCGGGCCCCGATCACCGCATGTGCCCCGAGTTCGGCTGCGCGCGTGGCGATCGCGAGCCCCAGATTCTTCGCACCGCCGACCACGAGGATGGTCGCTCCGGTCAGTTCGTCACTCATGGATGTCCCCTGTCGATGTCGTCGTAGACTTGCACCGAAAACGGTATGGATTTGATACCGGTATCTACAACGAAACCGACCCCCACCAGGAGAGACGCGATGTCGAAGGCCTACACCGTGATGGCCCCGACCTGCCCGAGCCGGGTGGTGCTGCACCGCATCGGCGCGCGCTGGACGGTCTTCGTGGTCACCGCGCTGGCGGAGGGCCCGATGCGTTTCAGCGAACTCAAGGCCCACATCCAGGGCATCACCCCGAAGGTCCTCACCGAGACCCTCCGCGCGCTGCATCACGACGGACTCGTCGAACGCACCGACTTCGGCGGGCAACCGCCGCACGTCGAGTACGCGCTGACCGACCTCGGACGGTCACTGCTCGAGCCGCTGGCCGCCGTCCGGGAGTGGGCGGAGACCCACGTCCCGGACGTGCAGGCGGCCAACGCCCGACACAGTGGCTAGACCGGGCTCGATCTAACCCAGGACCAGACTCTCGCCGTCGGCAGAGACGTTGACCGGCACCACGTCGCCGTCGTGGATGTCGCCGGCCAGCAGCCCTCGGGCGAGCTGGTCGCCGATCGACTTCTGCACCAGTCGGCGCAGCGGCCGGGCACCGTAGAGCGGATCGAACCCTCGTGCGGCGAGCCAGCGCTTGGCGTTGGTCGACACCTCGAGGTCGAGGCGCCGCTGGGCGAGTCGGGTCTTGAGCTGACCGATCTGGATGTCGACGATCGACGTCAACTCCTCGGGGTTGAGCCCGTCGAAGATCAACACGTCGTCGAGCCGGTTGATGAACTCGGGCTTGAACGCCGAGCGCACCGCCGTCATCACCTGCTCCTCGCTGCCACCGGCACCGAGATTCGAGGTGAGGATCAGGATCGTGTTGCGGAAGTCGACCGTTCGTCCCTGACCGTCGGTGAGCCGGCCCTCGTCGAGCACCTGCAGCAGGATGTCGAACACATCGGGATGCGCCTTCTCGATCTCGTCGAAGAGCACCACCGTGTAGGGGCGTCGCCGCACCGCCTCGGTGAGCTGACCACCCGCCTCGTACCCGACATAGCCCGGAGGGGCACCGACGAGCCTTGCGACACTGTGCTTCTCGCCGTACTCGCTCATGTCGATACGCACCATGGCGTGCTCGTCGTCGAACATGAACTCGGCCAACGCTTTCGCGAGCTCGGTCTTGCCGACGCCCGTGGGCCCGAGGAACATGAACGAGCCCAGCGGACGGTTCGGGTCGGCGACACCGGCGCGGGAACGCCGCACCGCGTCGGACACGGCCTCGACCGCCTTACGTTGGCCGACGACGCGCGCACCGATCTCGTCCTCCATGCGCAGCAGCTTCGCGACCTCGCCCTCGAGCATGCGGCCGGCGGGCATCCCGGTCCACGCCGAGACGACCTCGGCGACGTCGTCGGGGCCGACCTCCTCCTTGAGCATCACCGAATCACCTGCGGGCACGCTCTTCTCGGCGGCGACCGCCAGTTCCTTCTCCAGCGCCGGGATCTGGCCGTATCGCAGCTCGGCGGCCCGACCGAGATCACCGTCGCGTTCGGCGCGGTCGGACTCGCCGCGCAGCGCCTCGAGCTTCTCCTTCAGGTCGCGGACACCGTCGATGGCCTGCTTCTCGCCCTGCCACCGCGCCGAGAGCTCGTTGAGCTTCTCGCGCTGGTCGGCGAGTTCACGACGCAGCTTGTCCAGCCGCTGCTTCGACGCCTCGTCGGTCTCGTTCGACAACGCGACCTCCTCGACCTCCAGCCGCCGCACGATGCGCTCGACCTCGTCGATCTCCACCGGCCGCGAGTCGATCTCCATGCGCAGGCGCGAAGCGGCCTCGTCGACGAGGTCGATCGCCTTGTCGGGCAGGAAGCGTGAGGTGATGTAGCGGTCGCTCAGCGACGCCGCGGCCACCAGGGCCGAGTCGGTGATGCGGACACCGTGATGCACCTCGTACCGTTCCTTGAGTCCACGCAGGATGCCGACGGCGTCCTCGACCGAGGGCTCACCGACGTACACCTGCTGGAACCGTCGCTCCAGCGCGGCGTCCTTCTCGATGTACTTGCGGTATTCCTCGAGCGTGGTCGCGCCGACCAGTCGGAGCTCGCCACGGGCGAGCATCGGCTTGATCATGTTGCCCGCATCCATCGCGGAATCGCCGGTCGCGCCGGCCCCGACGATGGTGTGCAGCTCGTCGATGAACGTGATGACCTGCCCCGCAGAGCCTTTGATCTCCTCCAGGACAGCCTTCAGACGTTCCTCGAACTCGCCGCGGTACTTGGCGCCGGCGACCATCGACGACATGTCGAGGCTGACGACGGTCTTGTCGCGCAGACTCTCCGGCACGTCGCCGGCGATGATTCGCTGCGCGAGACCCTCGACGATGGCGGTCTTGCCGACACCGGGTTCACCGATGAGCACGGGGTTGTTCTTGGTGCGGCGGCTGAGCACCTGCACCACGCGTCGGATCTCGGTGTCGCGGCCGATGACCGGATCGAGCTTGCCCTCGCGGGCCTGCGCGGTGAGATCGGTGGAGTACTTCTCGAGCGCCTGGTACGTCGATTCCGGGTCCGGCGAGGTGACGCGCGCGCTGCCACGCACGGCGACGAACGCGTCGCGCAGGGCCTGCGGGGTCGCCCCGACATCGGCGAGGAGCTTCGCGACATCTCCGTCGCCGGTGGCGAGACCCACCACGAGGTGCTCGGTCGAGACGTATTCGTCGCTGAGCTCGCCGGCCAGCTGCTGGGCGGCGGTGATGGCCGCGATCGTCTCGCGGGTGAGTTGCGGTGCGGAGCTGCTGCCCGACGCCGTCGGCATCCGGGACACCAGGTTCGCGGCCTGCGCCTTCACCGATGCGGGGTCGACACCGACCGCCTTCAGAAGGGGGGAGGCGATCCCGTCGGGCTGATCGAGCAGTTCGACCAGGACGTGTGCGGGGCGCACGTCGGGGTTACCGGCGGCGGTGGCCGCCTGCACCGCGGCCGACAATGCGGCCTGCGTCTTGGTGGTCGGGTTGAACCCGCCGGAGTTGGGGTTGGTCATGGGCTCACCTTTCTTGAGTGAGGTTCGTGCATGTTTCGTGGTCCATCGGGCTTGCGAGGCCCGTTACAGACCTCAACGCGAACTTACTTGAGTCTGTTCCGCTCAAGTATGCGGATGCGGGAGGGTTCGCGCAACAACGGCCACCGCACCGCGGATGAGCACATCCGCGATCGGCTCACTTCGAGCCACGGGCCCACTTCATCCCCCACCCGTACGCCTCGTCGAGCTTGCGCTGGCCGCCGTTGATGTAGCGGACCTCGCGGGTGATGCTCAACTCGCCCCCGCGGACCTCCAGCACCGCGATGGCACAGGTCATGGCCGTGTTGTCCGCACTGTCGAGACGGACCTCGACTTCGGCGCCCCCTGGCGGGAAGAGCGTCACCACGCCGTCGGCGGTCGACCAGTTCGGCGTGCCCTCGTAGATGAACGCGAACACCAGGACCCGACGGAACTCGGCGAGATGCGACAGGTCGATCAGGAGGTTCTCGCCCCCGGACACGGTTCCGCTGCGGTCGTCGCCGTCGAGCAGGATCCACGGCGGGCCGGTGAGGCTGCCGAAGGAGTTGCCGAGCGCCTGCACCACGCCCCTGGTGCCGTCGGTCAGCTCATAGAGGCATCCGAGGTCGAGATCGACACCGCCGGTCTGCTTACGGAACAGGCCGCCCTTCACGGCGCCGCGACTCCAGTTCAGGTTGATACGCATGGTGCCGCTCGGCTTGTCGCGCACCTTGGCCAGCGAGATCGTCGGCGCCGATTTCGTGAGCGTGATCTTCCCCAGGTTCACCGGCGGTGTCGCGGCGGGTGGCGGTGTCGGGGCTGCCGGTGGAGAAGCCGCGGGTGCGTCGTCGACGCTGACGCCGTGTTCGGTCACCAGCGCCGTGAAGCCGGCGTCCCAGCCTGCGGAGACGTTGCGGATCTTCCACGCCCCGCCACGCCGGTAGATCTCGGTGAGGACGGCCGCGCGTTCGGTGGTCAGACCCATCGCCGGCAGGTCGACGCCGCCGATCGTGACGGAGAGGCCACCGACGTCGGCCAGGGTCCCGGGCGCCGAGTCGTCGAGCACCACGGCGAGCCGGAGGGTGTGCACGTCGGTCGGCGCGGCATCCAGATCCACCTCGACTGCGTCGGCTCCGGCGAGCCGTACCGCACCGCCGGGCGCCACCGGGTTGTTGAAGAACACGAAGTCGTCGTCGGTGCGGACACGACCGGCCTCGGTCACACAGAACACCATGAGGTCACACGTCCCCGCCGACGGTCCCGACACCGACGCCGTGAACCGGCGTTCGTCGAGTGGGCCGTTCGCGCCGCGCGTCAGGATCGTCATGTCACGACCGTAGCCGCACCGGTCAGTTGTCCGAGGCGCCAGCCTGATTCGCCCGTCGACCGGTTCGTGCGACCTAGCAACCCCAACCGCACCGTTCGACACCTTCGACCGTGCCGTCGAGATGAGACACCAGATGCGAATCGATACCCAAGTCGTTGACGCCCATCCAGATCTCGCCCCCGTCGTCACCGCCGACGGTGACGCGGAACTGCTCGCGCCCGGCGTTCGCGGGCGTGAGGCCCAGACGCTGCGGTGCTGACGCGATCAGCGTCGCGACACGGTCGGCGTCGATGCGCGCCAGGTCGACCGGCGCGTTCGAGTTGCTGACCGACAGGCCGTTGTAGAACTCCGGGGAATGGAACTCGCCGCCCGGCGAGTAGTCGTAGTGCGTGCTGCCGGTCGGGGATGCGGGATCGACCACATGGAGGACCGCATGGTCTCGGTAGAGGTGGATCCCCTCGACGGTGGTGGTGTGGAACCGGTCTAGCGTGGCGTCGACGACCTCGCGTATCCCGTCGGCGGTGAACATGTCGCCTGCGATCAACGGATCGCTCGCGACCGCGGGCGTTGCCGAGGGTTCGTCGCCGGGCACCACGGCCACGAGGGTCACGGCGACCGCCGCCGCCGCGGCAACGATGCCCGACGCGGCGATGACCCGCCGACGCCGCCACCACGACTGCGGCGTCGGCGGGGCGGGCAGTCGATCCGTCGATTGCAGATCCGCGGTCAGCGCCCCGAGCTCGCCGAGGGTGGCCGCCGATCCCGCGACGCCGACACGACGGCGGTACTCGCCGTAGTCGAGTTGACCGTCCATCAGTGCGTCGTCGAGCGCGGCGAGAACCGACACGCGGTCGACGTCGCGCGCACGTGTCGGTTCGTCGGGGTTCGTGGTCACTGCTCGGTTCGCCTCACTGTCGCGGGTAACGGGACGTACCGGGTATTCGCCCAGTTCGCGGCGTGCGTTACGGCCTTCGGACAGGTTGTTCGTGTGTCACGGTAACGGAGAGGAGGATTGCGACGACAGTGGTGGTACAGGACAGTTCCAGGCCCCGCCTCGCGGGGTCTCGCCCCCATCGAGGAGACACCTTGACCCATCGCCTGCTCGCCCCCATCACCGTCGCCGTGGCCGTGGCCGCGCTCGCCGGATGCGGGTCGACCGACAACAGCGCCACCACAGCCACCTCGACGGTGACCGTCACCCGCTCTGCCGCGCCGTCGACACAGGCGACCGCCGTGGCGGATCCACCGGTGGTCACCGAGACGGTCACCAGCACCGAGAGGCCCACCGACCCGACGGCCGTCGACACCGCGGGCGGCGAACAGGGCGGGACGACTGCATCGGCCTTCGTGGGCCACTATCAACGCCACTCGAGCACACTCGACCTCGCGGCCGATGGGACCGGGCAGATTCTGGAAGGTGACGGGGCGGTCGACGGCGAGACATGGTCCGTCACATGGCAACCTGCCGGTCCGGGTATCTCGATCACCTACCAGCGCCTGATCCGCAAGACCGGTGTCGGCCTCTATCGTCATCCCGCTGCGGGACTCGAGATCGGTGCGACCTACGGAACCGGCGTCACCGGCAACCGAGTGCTCGCGGTGTCGCAGCCCGCACCGCGGACCCCCACCATCATCTGGTGCCTGCCTCGCACCCCATCCCCCGAGTGCGGCGCCTGACAGTCATCAGACCGCCCGCGGCGGTACGCCGTCACCGTGGACCAGGGGGCACCGATTGCGCGGTGTCGTTGCTGCGCAACCTGATCCGCATCGTGTGATCGGCGCCCGCGACCACGGCGCCCGTGGAGTCCACTATGTCGACGTGGTGGATGACCTGCGTGACACCGTCTCGGGTGGCCTGGTCGCGGATGCGCTGTGCCTCGTCGTGAGGTAGCTCGACGCGGAGTTCGAGTCGACCGCGGCCCGGCGCCTGGAATTCGATGCTCGCCGCCTTGGTCCACACCTCGAACCGACGGCCGAGCTGCGCGGCGAGCATCATCCCGTAGAGGACATCGGTGGCCGAGAAGAGCGCTCCCCCGAACGCTGCGCCGTGCAGGTTCGCCGTCCACGGGTAGACGCGGACCGTGATCGCCCCGGAGGTCCAGTCGTCGGCGATGTGCGAGACACGCACGCCCGCTCCGAGGAGCGGCGGGTAGAGCCCGACCAGCAGTCGGAACCTCGACGGCTTGTAGAGCCAGCCGTGGAACACGGTCTTGTTGTTGCTCATACCCGCCATTGTCGGCCAGGTTGCGTCGGCTGTGTCGCCGCCCTCGGATCCGTGGGCCCGTGCGTCGGTGTCAGACCGGGGTCGCTGCCTTCTCCGTCGTGCGCTGCGCGGTGACGGCATCGACGACGGCGATGAGCAATCCGACACCGACCAGCGCGGCGGCGACGGACAGACCGACCTGGAACGCCGGGGCGAAGTCGCCCCGCGAATCGGCGATCTTCGCGAAGAACACCGCACCGACGAGGGCGATACCCGCGGCCGACCCGATGCGCTGACCGGTCTGCAGGACCCCACCTGCGATGCCGGCGCGCTTCACCGGGACCTCGTCGAGGGTGAGGGTGACGTTGGGTGAGATCACGAAACCCGACCCGACGCCGGCGATCAGCAGCGGGATCGCAGCCGCCCACCCGACCCCGGAACCGGGGACGACCACCGACGCGACGACTGCACCGATCATTCCGACGAGCACCATGGCCAGTCCGACGGCGACGAGGCTGCGGCCGAATCGTCCGACGATCGATCCGCCGATGCGCGCCGACACCGCCGACCCGATCGCGAACGGCGTCACCGCGAGACCGGCCTGCAGGGCCGAATAGCCCAGTCCCTGCTGCACATACAGCGTGTACACGAAGAAGATCGTGGTGAACCCGGCGAAGTAGACGGTGCCGATGACGCAGCCGAGGGTGTACGAGCGCATCGAGAACAGCGAGAGGTCGACGAGCTGCTGATGCCCGCGTGCGCCCTGGCGCCGCTCCCACAGCACGAACGCCACCAGCAGCAGCACGGCCGGGATGAACAGCAGCCACTTGGCCGAGCCCTTCCACTGCTGCTCCTGCACCAGCGGCAGCATCACCGCGAGCACACCGAGTCCGAGGAGGACGACGCCGACCGGGTCGAACGACGAGGCGCGCAGCGGCTGGAGTGTCTCGGCGTCGCGCGACGGCAGCAACTTGATCGCGGCGACGAGCGCCACGGCCCCGATGGGCACGTTGACCATGAACACGTAGCGCCAGCCGTGCTCGACACCGCCGAGTTCGATGAGAACGCCGCCGAGCAACGGGCCGACGGCCGTCGAGATGCCGATGGTCGCGGCGAACAGACCGAACGCCTTGGCTCGCTCGGCGCCGCGGAAGAGCTGCTGGATCAGCCCCGACACCTGCGGGCTGAGGATGCCGCCCGCGAGGCCCTGGACGAGCCGGGCGATCACCAGGGTCAGCGGCCCCGTCGCCAAGCCGCATGCCGCCGAGGCGACCACGAACAGGATCAGACCGACGATGAACGTGGTCTTGCGTCCTCGCGCGTCGCCGATACGACCCGCCGGCACCAGGAAGAGTCCGAACGCCAACGCGTACCCCGACACCACCCACGAGAGATCGGCCGAGGACGCGCCGATCCCCTTCTCGATCGACGGGAGCGCCACGTTCACGATCGATACGTCGAGCAGGGTCATGAAGCCGACCGCGAGACAGACCGTGAGGGCGGTCCACCGACGCGGGTCCGGCTCGTAGGCCTCGGCGGGCACGGATGGGGAGGTCATGGTGTCGTGCAACACCGATGTCCGTTCTGGTCTTCCCGGCCACTTCTGCACTGCTGATCCGGCGCCGCCGGGGACCGAGCGGTCACATGGTGGTGCGGCCGTCGATGCTCTCGCGGATGATCTCGGCGTGCCCGGCATGCTGGGCGGTCTCCGACACCAGGTGGATCAGGACGCGCCGCACGCTCCACGACGCGCCGGGGGTGTTCCACGGCGCCTCGGGCAGCGGGGTCGTCCGGGACAGATCACCGGCCGAACCGATGACCTCCTCGGTGTGCGCCGCGACGTCCGCGTAGTGCGACAGCACCGACCCGAGGGTGTCGCCGGGCAGCATCTGGAAGTCGTTCTGACGGTCGATGGCCCACTGCGGCCAGGTGTGCGCTGTACCCGACATGATGTCGTCCCAGCTCACCCCGTCGGGAAGGTCGAGCGCGGTCGCCGCCGTGCCCTCGACGACGAAGCGCATCCAGTCGGCCTCCGTCGAGGCGACGTGCTTGATCAACCCGCCGAGACACAGGGCGCTTGCCGTCGGCCGGGCGGCGAGCTGTTCGTCGGTGAGGCCGTCGACCGTGCCGATGAGGAAGCCCCGCGCCTGCGCCAGTTCGGCGAGCAGTTCGCTGCGCTCGTCGGTGGCCGGCGCGGCGGTGGTGGTGTTCATGGTGGCTCCCTGTGTCTCGGTGGTGGTCATGAGAACAGCCTCACAGCAATTGCGGACAGCGGCGGTCCTCAACTCCGACCTCGATCGCGCTCCGCGTCGCTTGGCGCCAACCGGGTCAGCATCGCGATCGCGGCACGGCTGCCGACCGGGGTGAAGAAGTCGTGATCGACGTCTTCGACCACGACGACGGCCTGCTGCGCCAGTCGAGCACCGGCGGCGGTGGGGCGCACCGACCGCGCCCGGGCATCGACCGGGTCGGGGCGGCGCTCGACGAGCCCCTTGGTCTCGAGTAGGCGCAGCACCTGCGACGTCATCATCGCGTCGGTGCCCGCGTGGTCGGCGATGCGTCGCTGGGTGGGTGGCACCGTGTCGTTGTCGGTGAGCCACCAGGTGCTCGCCAACAGCACGAACTGCACGTGGGTGAGGCCGAGAGGTTTGAGCGCCGCGGTGATCGCGCGCTGCCAGGCGAGCGTGACCCTCCACAGCAGCAGTCCCGGACTCTCCGCGGGCGGGAGACTCGCGATCATCTGGCCTCGGCGATGCGCGCGAGACCGGCGATCACCGCACCGAAATCCTCCGACACCCCGGACCCGACGGCAGCACAGGTGTCGTCGTCGGCGCCGGTGACCTCGCAGCGGTAGGTGATCCGCGTCCGGTCGCCGTCGGCCTCGGCCACGTGCCGAACCCGCACCACGACGCCGGCGTCGGGAACCTCGGTCAGATCCTCGTATCCCCGACCGGGATCGACCCAGGTGATCTCGAACGGTAGTGATGAGCCGTCCGGGAACGTCATCCGCGCCCGCGCCCCGGGGGCGAACGCGTCGGTCATCTCGATGCTCTCGACACCGTCGTTCCATTCCGACCAGGTACCGACATCGACCCATCGTGCGTACAGCGCGCACGGGGACGCCGTGCTCTCACCGGTGATCTCGACACTCCACATGGCAACTCCCCACTCCGACGAATAGTATGCGCGCATACTATATCGGTCTTCGCCGACACCGCCGACTCATCCGGCCACCCGGGGCGCACAATCGCCGACATGACCGATCGCGACGGCGGAGACCGCCACCTCAGCCGACGCCTCGAGGCCGAGGCCCTCCCCGCCTGGCGCCGCATCACCGAGGGCGAGCCGCGGTGGGCTGCCGCGTTGGCGATCATCGCGGTGATCGCCTTGCAGCTGTCGCTGCCCGACCGACTCAACCTCTCGTCGCGATACCTCCTGCCGGCGATCGAGCTGGTTCTGCTGGTGATGCTGGTCATCGCGAACCCGCTGCGGATCAGCCGGGTGTCGCGTCCACTGCGGGCGGCGAGCCTGACGTTGATCGCGGTGGCCAGCATCGCCAACGCCTATGCGGCGGTGCGACTGGTCACCGACATCGTGTCCGGGGACCACAAGGTCTCTGCCGCTGCGCTTCTCGCCACCGGCGGCGCCGTGTATCTCACCAACGTCATCATCTTCGGACTCTGGTACTGGGATCTCGACCGCGGCGGACCGGCCACCCGCGCGGCGGGCACCCGGCAGTATCCGGACTTCCTGTTCCCCCAGATGACGACGCCCGACGTGTCCGACCCCGACTGGGAGCCACGCTTCGCCGACTACCTCTACGTGTCGTTCACCAACGCCACCGCCTTCAGCCCCACCGACACCATGCCGCTCAGTCGGTGGGCGAAGCTCGCGATGATGATCCAGTCGGTGATCGCGCTCGCGACGGTGGCGATGGTGCTCGCCCGCGCGATCAACATCCTGAACTGAGACCTGCCTGTCAGCCGATCATGTAGACGAGGCCCTTGCCCTCCGCGGCGAGTTCGGCCACGAACTGTTGCGCGCGAACCACATACGAGTTGATCGTCTCCGCATCCCAGTTCATCGGGCCACCGAGCGCGACGTCACCCTCGGCGACGGGATCGACGAGGACCACGTCGCGAGCGATGTCTGCGACCTCTCCCGGGCCGAGCACCTCGATCCACGGATCCCATCCCATGCCGCACGGTCTCACCGCGCCCGCGACGAGGTGGTACGACGGACGATCGCGGAAGAGTCGTTGGAGCACGGGATAGGCCTTGTCGAGATACAGCATCCGAGGCCGTTCCGACTCCGGCACCTCACCGATCGTGAACGTGCTCGCTCGAGGCTCGCCGTGGGACCGCGCCCAGCCGTCCCCTGCACCTCCCCATGCGTCCATCAGCGGATCCGGGGACAAGAACATCAGCGGCTCTGCACGCGCCTGCTCGATGAGGGCACCGTCGACCGGATATGCGTAGTAGCGAATTCCCATGCACGACAGCGTCGCAACGGGCACCGACCGATCGCGTTCCGACGGCGTCGACGGAGTCGGGTTGTCCACAGTTGGGGGCGCGTCCCCAGAACTCAGATCTCGATGACCGTTCCCGGCGTCGGCTGCTCGAGCGTCACCTCGGTGAGACCGTCGGTGCCGAGGAAGTTGTCGGCGAGGCTCTTGCCGACGTCGGAGAGCAACATCTCGTGGATCGCGATGGACCGGCGCGGGGCCACCGCGCGAATGAAATCGGCCGCCTCGCCGATCTTCATCCACGGCCCGCTGATGGGGACCAGCAGCACCTCGACATCGGCGTCGGGGACCTCGTAGGAGTCGCCGGGGTGGAACACCCGCCCGCCGAAGAGATAGCCGACGTTGTCGACGACCGGGATGTCGGCATGGATGACGGCATGGCGCTCGCCGTGGACGGTGACGTCGATGTCGCCGACGGAGAACGAGTCGCCCGCGGTGACCGTGGTGATGCGGTCGGCATGACCCTCGATCACGCCGGCGATCGACGGCGGGCCGTAGAGCGGCAGATCGGGACGCGCGCCGAGGGCATCGCCGATCTTCTCCACATCGAGGTGGTCGAAGTGCTCGTGGGTGATCAGCACCGCGTCGGCGCTCGCGAGCAGGTCGGCCGATTCCGACCCGAACGCGCCGGGGTCGACGAGGATCGTCGCCGATCCCGACTCGACGACCACGCAGGCGTGGGTGTGTTTGGTCAGCTTCATGGCAGCCTCCTGATCGGCGGGGATCGCGCTGATCACGAACCTACACATGGCCCGGACGGGTAACGGATTTGTCGCATTCGCGGAGGCCGCCGGACCGCTGGGCGATACTGATGGCCGCCGTCGAGATCCGACGGCGACAACAGATGTGGGGCACACATGAAGAAGCTGATCCTGGCCGCGATCGCCGCGAGCGCGCTGGTCCTGGCCGGGTGTTCGGACTCCGACACCCAGAACTCGAGCGACTCGGCCTCGAACGCAGCGACCAGCGCCGCCGACGACATCGGCAGCGCCGCCTCCAAAGCTGCCGACTCGGCGGGCAACGCCGCATCGAACACCCGCGACGCCGGGTTCGTCGCCGCACTGGGCGTCGCGAACCTGAAGTTCGGCAGCGACGACGACATGGTGGACGAGGCCAAGGACGTGTGCGAGGACCTCCAGGGCGGCAAGAGCGCCACCGAGGCCGCCGACAGCGTGAAGGACAAGTACAACGACGACGCCGGTAAGGCGCTCAACTTCGTCCGCACCGCGGTACCGCTCTACTGCGCCACCGAGACCGGCAAATTGATCGGCTAGATCGCCTCTCGAGAGGGTCGCTCAGGCGACCGCAGTCCGCGACGACGAGCGACCGATGGCGGTCGGGATCCCTCCGGCCGCCATCGTCGTGGCACGAGGCGCCGACCGTACGATGCCGCTCTCGTCGCCCGTGCCGCGCCGCGGCGCGACTAGCGTGGGTTCCGCCGAGCCCCTTCCCCACACCCCGGGGCGAGCTCCCATCCCACCTCTCACCAGGAGACTCCCCATGGCGACAACCATTGCCGATCAACTCATCCGCGGCCTCATCGATGCCGGCGTCACCCGCATCTACGGCATCGTCGGTGACAGTCTGAACCCCGTGGTCGACGCCGTCCGACGGTCCGGCGGCGCCGCCAAGGGCGGAATCGACTGGATCCACGTGCGCCACGAGGAGGCCGCAGCATTCGCCGCGGCCGCCGACGCACAGACCACCGGGCGCCTCGCCGTCTGTGCCGGGTCGTGTGGGCCCGGCAACCTCCACCTCATCAACGGCCTCTACGACGCGCACCGCTCCGGGGCACCCGTACTCGCGATCGCGTCGCACATCCCGAGCAGCGAGATCGGTTCGGGATACTTCCAGGAAACCCACCCCGACAGACTGTTCGGGGAGTGTTCGCTGTTCAACGAGCTGATCTCCACCGCCGATCAGGCGCCGCGGATGTTCCGTGCGGCCATCCACTCCGCCATCACCGGCAACGGCGTCGCGGTGATCACCCTGCCCGGCGACATCGCCGAGGAATCCGCCACCGCGGCAATGGATCCCCTGTCAATCCCCGAGGCGCCGATCGTCACCCCGCCCGCCACGGTCGTCGAGAAGCTGGCCGAAGCCATCAACTCCGCGGAGAAGGTCGCCATCTTCGCCGGATACGGCGTCAAGGGGGCCCACGACGACGTCGTCGCGCTGGCCGAGAAGATCAGCGCACCCATCGGACATTCGTTGCGCGGCAAGGAGTTCATCCAGTACGACAACCCCTTCGACGTCGGGATGACCGGCCTTCTCGGCTACGGCGCCGCCCACGCCGGCATCCACGACGCCGACCTGCTGCTCCTGCTGGGTACCGACTTCCCGTACTCGCAGTTCCTGCCCGAGGTCACCACGGCTCAGGTCGACATCGACGCCACGAAGATCGGCCGACGCACCGCGGTCGAGCTGCCCGTACACGGCGACGTCGGAGCAACGGTGCGCGCACTCGAGCCGCTGGTGCACCGCAAGACCGATCGTCGCTACCTCGACACGTGGCTGGACAAACACGACACGCTCATGAACAAGGTCGTCGGCGCGTACGCGAGCAACGCCGAGAAGCTGACCCCCATCCACCCCGAATACGCCGCGTCGATCCTCGACGACCTCGCCGCCGACGACGCGATCTTCACCACCGACACCGGCATGTGCAACGTGTGGACCGCGCGCTTCATCAACCCCACCGGTCGCCGGAAGTTCATCGCCTCGATGCTGCACGGGTCCATGGCCAACGCGCTCCCCCACGCCATCGGCGCGCAGTCGGCGCAGCCAGGGCGACAGGTCATCTCGGTCTCCGGTGACGGCGGGTTGTCGATGCTGCTGTCGGAGATCCTCACCGTCGCGATGTACAAGCTGCCGGTGAAGATCATGCTGTTCGACAACGCCACCCTCGGCATGGTGAAGGCGGAGATGCTCGTCGACGGACTAGCCGATTTCGGCGTCGATGTCGCACCGGTGGACTACGCCGCGATCGCCGACGCCGCCGGGATCCACGGTCGGCGGGTCACCGAACCCGGCGACATCGCCGCGGCGATGTCCGAGGCGTTTGCCCACGACGGACCGGCATTGGTGCAGCTCGTCACCGACCCGTTGGCGCTGTCGGTGCCGCCCAAGCTCACCGGTACCCAGCTCAAGGGGTTCGCCCTCGCGATGAGCAAGGTGGTGCTCAACGGTGGGATGGGTGAGGCCGTGAAGATGGCGAAGTCGAACCTGCGCAACGTTCCTCGTCCCTGATGTTGACCCTCACGTAGCGTGCGGCTCTAGCGTCCTCTTCGTCGGCCACACCTCGTGACCGACGAGAAGAGATGGTCACAGAGGAAGTGGTGACGGCATGGATGGGCCCGAGAAGCTCTACCGGGTAGGACAACTGGCGGAGCTCACCGGTCTCACGGTGCGGACTCTGCATCACTACGACGACATCGGACTGTTGAGCCCGTCGCGGCGCAGCGGCGCCGGCTACCGGCTCTACGCCGGCGACGACGTGACACGCCTCTACGAGATCCTGGCCCTGCGGCAGCTCGGGCTGTCGCAGGAACAGGTCGCCGGTGCCGTCACCGGCGAGACCTCGCTGGAGGCGATGCTCGTCGCGCATGCCGATCACGTCGATGCGCAGCTCGTGGCGATGCAGAGGCTGCAGGCCCATATGGCGACCGTCCTGGCGACGGTGCGTCAACGGGATCGGCCGACCGACACCGACCTCCTCGACCTCATCAGAAGGGTGATGACAGTGGATGCACGAGTGGAGGACTATTTCGACCCCGAGCAGCTGGCCGCGCTGGCAGTTCGTCGAGAAGAGTTGGGCGAGGAGCAGATCCGTGCGGTCGAGAACCGCTGGCCGTCGCTGATCGCCGAGGTCGATGCGGCGATCGCCGCGGGGATGGACCCCGCGTCCGAGGAGGCCGGCGCCCTCGCGGCCGAGTGGATGGGGCTGCTCGAACAGTTCCACGGCGGCGACCCGGGCCTGCGGGACGGGATGTACCGGATGCAGGAGGAGAACACCGAGGAGATCCAGAAGAACTTCGGTGGACCGACTCCCGAGCAGATCGACTTCATCCGGCGCGCGGGCGAGAACCGCTGACCGATCCCCGGTTCGCGGTGGGTCGGGATCAGTCGGTGGGGAGCAGATCGTCAAGCGCGCCGGATCCCATGCCGAAGCGTTTCAGCCGGTCGAGCGGCATCGAACCCATGATCTTCACGATGTCGGTACCGAGGGCGTCACCACCGTCCGACCCACCGCCGGGCACCATCTCGGCGAGGGCCTTCCCGATCACCGGATCGGCAAGGGCCTCGGCGAGGGTGGTTTGCCAGGTGATCGGAACCGAGTCGTCGTCGCCGGCCACCTCGACGGTGTCGGTGACGCGGATGTCGCGGCTCGACGCACCCACCGCCACGACATGGACCCCGTCCTCGACGGTCCAGTCGCCGCGCCGCACATCCCAGAAGGCGAGGTCGGATCGGGCAACACGGATCGACACCGTCTCGGAGGCGGCGGGCTCGAGAACCGACGTGGTGGCAAAGCCTTTCAGCTCCTGGGGCGGCCGGGTGACGCGCGAGTCGGGCTTCGTGACGTAGACCTGCACCACCTCGCGTCCGGCCCGCGCACCGGTGTTGGTGACGGTGACCTCGACGTCGACGCCGGTCGCGTCGGCGGTGACCGACAGATCGCGATACTGGAAATCGGTGTAGGACAACCCGTGCCCGAAGGGGAAGGTGACGTCGAGCCCGCGGGCGTCGTATCCCCGATAGCCGACGTGGATGCCCTCGCCGTACCGGACGTGAGAGTTCTCGCCGGGGAAGTCGAGGTACGACGGGCAGTCCTGCAGACGCACGGGCACCGTCTCGGTGAGGCGCCCGGACGGGTTGACCGCTCCGAACAGCACGTCGGCGATGGCGCCGCCACCGGCCTGACCGAGCAGGGCGCCGTCGAGAATCGCCGGGACCGCATCGGAGACCGGTGCCAGGCGCAGCACTCCACCGTGGGCGAGGACCACGACGGTCCGTGGCTGCTCGCGGACCACCGCGGACGCGAGATCGAGCTGGTCGGTCGGGATCTCGATGTGTTCGCGGTCGAAGCCTTCGGACTCCTGGTCATCCCCCAGCCCCAGGAACAGCACGGCCACCTCGGCGGCGGCCGCGGTGCGTACCGCCTCGTCGCGGAGCGCCGCCGCGTCGCCGGACCCGTCGGTGGTGAAACCGGGCGCGAAGGTCACGGTGCCGGAGCCGGCCTGCGCACGGATCTCGTCGAGTGGGATGTCGAGCCGGGTCGGGTTGACGTGCGAGCTCCCGCCGCCCTGGTAGCGGGGCGTTTGCGCGAACGCGCCGATGACCGCGATCGCGATACCCGGCTGCAGCGGCAACAGGTGGTCGTCGTTGGTGAGCAGCACGATGCTGCGGGCCGCGGCCTCGCGAGCCAGGGCGTGGTGCGCGTCGAGGTCGGCGCCGGCGGCGTTATCCCGTCCGGACTGCACCCGGCGCGCCAATCCGGCCACGGCGCCGGCGGCACGATCGACCGCGTCCTGCGACAGGTCACCGGCGCGTACGGCGTCGATCACCTCCGTGTCGGCTGCGGTGCCCACGCCCGGCATCTCCAGGTCGAGACCGGCGCGGACCGCGGCGACCCGGTTACGCACCGCACCCCAGTCGCTCACCACCGCACCGTCGAATCCCCATGTCTCGCGGAGGAGTTCGGTGAGCAGCCAATGGTTCTCGGCGGCGTAGACGCCGTTGATGCGGTTGTAGGAGCACATCACCGTCCACGGGCGTGCGGTCACGACGATGTGCGCGAAGGCACGGAGGTAGATCTCGTGCATCGGCCGGGGGTCGACGTCGGAACTCGAGCGCATCCGATCGGTCTCGGCGTTGTTGAGGGCGAAGTGCTTCAGCGACGTCCCGACCCCGACGCTCTGCACTCCCGTCACCCACGCTGCACCGAGCACGCCGGCGACCACGGGATCCTCGGACAGGTACTCGAAGTTCCGTCCGCAGCGCGGGTCGCGCTTGATGTTGACCCCCGGCCCCAGCAGCACGTCGACGTCGAGCGCCTGCGCCTCACGGCCCAACGCCTCCCCCACCCGCTGCACCAACTCGGGGTCCCAGCACTGGCCGAGCCCGACGGCGGGCGGGAAACACGTCGCGGGTTCGCTGCCCGCCAGCCCCAGGTGATCGCTGGCGCCGGTCTGCTTGCGCACGCCGTGCGGGCCGTCGGTCAGCATCAGCGACGGAATCGGCCCGACCGCCTTGGTGGTCCAGAAGTCGGCGCCGCTGCCGAGGGACGCCTTCTCCTCGATCGACAGGTCGGACACTGCAGGATCGGTCATCGCCACTCCTCGTCGACGGGTGCCACACGCTCCCCACCGAGGCTACGGATCACCCTTCGTGCACCGACGCGCACCACGGTCAGGAAACGGGTACCGCGAACGCCCTACCGATGCACGGCCGTGGGTAGAACCACCCCGGAGTTCGTCACCACCGGTCGAGGTCCGGTAGGACTGGTGAATTACTAGCGCCCGACGCCGACCCCGTCGCGCACCGAGTCGTCGATGGTGGAGTTGACGCCTCCGACCCGGTAGGTCGCGCCGCGGTGCCGGTCGGGAAGTCGATCGCCCTCACCGAACAGCTTGTGTCGCAGGGTGCCCGGCGTGTACCCGCGCTCATAGGCACCACGGCGTTCCAACGCCGGGATGACGTGGTCGATGACATCGGCGAACGTGCCCGGGGTGACGGCGTAGGCGAGGTTGAAACCGTCGACATCGGTCTCGTCGACCCAACTCTGCAGCTGATCGGCGATGCTGTCCCCCGACCCGACGAGCACGGGACCCATACCGCCGATGCCACCCCAGGCCGCGATGTCGCCGACGGTCCACTCCTTGCCGGTGTCGGACGCCTGCTGGAACGAGGCGACCGCCGACTGGATCGCGTTCGACTCCACGTTGCCGATCGGCTCGTCGAGGTCGTAGGCCGACAGGTCGATACCCATCCAGCCCGACATGAACACCAGTGACCCCTCGGCACTGGCGTAGCTGCGGTACTCGGCGGCCTTGGCCTGCGCGGCCTCCTCGGTGGCGTCGGTGATGATCGTCAGCAGCGTGTAGACGCGGGCGTCGTACGGCTTGCGTCCGGCGTCGACGAGTGCGGCGCGGACCCTCGAGACCGTCTCGCGCAGCAGTGGTTTGGTGGGTGCGGCGACGAAGATGGCCTCGGCATTGCCCGCGGCGAAGGCGAGTCCACGGGGCGAGGCGCCGGCCTGGTAGATGACCGGCGAGCCCTGCGGCGACGGTTCGGAGACGTGGATGCCGGGGACGGAGAAGTGCTCGCCGTGGTGGCCGATGTGGTGGACCTTCGCGGGGTCGGCGAACACCCCGGCCTCGCGGTCACGTCGCACGGCGTCGCGCTCCCACGAGCCCTCCCACAGCTTGTAGAGCACCTCGAGGTACTCGTCGGCGTGGTCGTAGCGCGCGTCGTGGGCGAGCTGATCGGTCTCGCCCATGTTGCGTGCGGCCGACGGCAGGTAGCCGGTGACGACGTTCCAGCCGATCCGCCCCTTCGTCAGGTGGTCGAGGGTCGACATGCGGCGCGCGAACGGGACCGGGTGCTCGAAACCCGTGCCGGTGGTGATGCCGAACCCGAGGTGCTCGGTCGCGTACGCCATCGCCGACACCAGCAGCAGCGGATCGTTCACCGGGGTCTGCGCGCCCTGGCGGATGGCGGCCTCGTCGGTGCCCGCGTACACGTCGTAGGTGCCCAACACATCGGCGATGAACAGGCCGTCGAAGCCGCCGGTCTCGAGCAGCTTCGCCAGCTCCACCCAGTAGTCGAGGGTGTTGTAGTCCCACGAGCGGTCCTGCGGATGACGCCACAGACCGGGCGACTGGTGGGCGACACAGTTCATGTCGAAGGCGTTGAAACGGATGGGACGCGGCACAGATGGCTCCTCGATAGACAGACCTCGCTTCATGGTCGCGACACCGGGCGGCGAGCGCCATGGTTGCGCTCAGCGTGGGTCGGAGGACTCCTCGTCGAGGCGGTACACGCGAACAGCGTTGTCGTGGAACACCTTGCGCAGCAGTTCCGGCCCACGAGGGGCCAGGACGTCGAGGAGGGTGCCGACGATGGTGGCCACGCTCGCGTTGGGTTTGTCGATGGGGAAGTTCGACCCGAACACGAGGCGGTCGGGGCCGAAGAGGTCGGTGGTGTGGGAGATGAGCGGACCCATCATGTCGGTCAGCGTCGCCTGGCTGCCGATGTTCCCCGACGGTTGGTGGCCGTAGCCCAGGAACGAGAACGCGAGACCGGAATGTTTCGCGACCACGTTGGCGCAGGCGGCGACCTCGGCCATGCCGTCGCGCCACCGCGCGAGGATGTCGGCGCGCGCCGCCGCGGTGTGACCGGTACGGGCACCCATGGGCCCGAAGACCCCGACCGGGGTCGCGTAGTGGTCGAGGACGATCGTCGCGTCCGGGTACTCACGCGCCAGCACCGCGACATCGTGCAGTTGATGCGAGTACACCCAGGCCTCGAAGGTGAGTCCGCGCTCGGCGACCCGCGCGAACCCGTGGAGGAAATCGCGCGACGCGAGCAGGTGCGGGGTGTCGGTCCAGTCGCGCACCTTGGGATCGGGATGATGCGACGCCATCGTGCGGACACCGCGGAACGGCGCCCGCTGCGCCGCCCGTTCGTGCATCGACAACAGCGCACCGAGGTGGGAGTCACGGGGTTGCACGTGACCGACGATGGCGGCGAGTGCCGGGGCGCCGCCGACGCCGAACGGCAGTGCGTCGATCCAGCGGGTCTCCCCGGCCGGGGCCATCGGATCCGATCCGTGCCACGACGCCTCGATGTGGACCGCCGAGGAGATCGGTGCGCCCGCGGTCGCCTCCACGTCGGCGACGTCGCGCCGATAGTGCTCGGGTAGATAGGGCCGCAGCAGGAACCGCGGGGTCAGCGCCATCTCGCGGTCGGACTGGTTGGTCAGCCGGAAGACCCGGTCGCCGACCGCCGGCGCGAAGCGGTACACCCGCGCGGCGCGACTGCTCTCCCGCGGGGTGGTGAGCGGGTCCCACTGGTGCATGTGGGCGTCGACGATCCCCTCGACGACGCCGGCCAGGGCGCCGCGGCCCGAGGTCACCGCCGCGTAATCATCCACCGACGCAAAGGGTTCCGATCCGCTGTGCACGCGATCGGCGTCGTCGTCGGATGGCTCCATGATGTGACTGTACTAACGTGGGGCCGGTCCACCCGTGGTGGGCGCATCGAGTTCGAGCGGGCGACGACGGAGGGCGAGTTCTGCGATGGGTGGTCACACGCGCCGCGGGCTGGCGCTGGTGCGAGCGCGGATCGCCGAGGACCCCGACCGCTTCGTCGCCGACTTCTACACCCGACTGTTCACGATCCGCCCGGCTCTGCGTGATCTCTTCGGGGCGACCATGGCCCATCAGCGGGCCGCCCTGTTCGGCGTGCTCGATCATGTGCTCGAGGCGTTCCCCGACACCGCCTCGCACCCCGACCTCGTCGACCTGCTCGCGCAGTTGGGCCGCGACCACCGCAAGTACGGCGTGACGCCCGCCGACTTCGACGTGTTCTGCAACGCGATGCTCGCCGAGATCTCGGCGACGATGGGCGACGACTACGACCACGAGCTCGCCACCATCACCACCCAGGCGATGATGCTCACCACCGGCGTGATGCGCGGGGCGGCGCAGACCGCGCCGGGGCCTGCCACCTGGGACGCACGGGTGGTCGAGAAGTTCCGTATGTCCCGCGACCTCGCGGTGATCCGGCTCGTCTCCGATCACCCGCTACCGCACGCGGCCGGTCAGTATCTGGAGGTGTCGATACCGCAGTGGCCGCGGGTGTGGCGCCATCTGTCGCCGTCGATCCCGCCGAACCCGCTCGGCGAGCTGGAGTTCCACGTGCGGGCGATCCCGGGTGGGACGGTCAGCTCGGCGATCGTCGGCGAGACCGCGGTGGGCGACGTGTGGCGGTTCGCGCAGAACCACGGCACGTTGTCGATCGACCCGACCCGCGAGTCGGTGCTCGTCGCCGGCGGCACCGGCATCGCGCCGATCCGCGCGTTGCTGCTGCAGATGGCCCGTCGCGCCGACACCCGACCGGCGCGGCTGTACTACGGCGCCCGCTATCCCGGCGAGCTGTACGAGGCGCCGGTTCTCGCGCGCCTGGCCGGGTCCAATCCATGGCTGTCGGTGACGGTGGTGTCGGAGGAGGACACCAACCCGTGGTGGCTGACCCGCACCGTCGACGCCGAGGCCCTGCACATCCGCCACCGCATCGGCCGGCTCGACGAGATCGTCGGGTCGGAGGTCGGCGCCGCCCTCGATGCGGGCACGGCCCCCGACGCGCAGGTGGTGATCGCCGGATCGGCGCCGATGATCGACAACACCCGTCGCACCCTGATCATCGCCGGGGTGCCCGGACGCATGATCGATCACGACCCGGTCTGAGCTCGCCTCTAGTTGGCCGAGGGGTCGGCGACGGCCGACGGTTTCGGCTCCGAAGCCGCGGAACTGGGCGGCGAGGTCGTGGTGGTCGTGGTCGGCGGCGTCGTGGTGCGGGTGATGGTGCGCGGGGGTTGGGTGACGGTGACCGTGTCCCGCGGAGGCGGTGCCTGCTCGGCGGTCTCGGGGACCTGTTCCACCGGCGCCTCGGGGGTCGTGGTGGTGCTCGAGGGCCGACGTGAGGTGCTGCTCGGCGTCGAGGACGTGGTGGTGGGTGCGCTCACCGTCGTGCTCACCACGGCCGGTGTGGGCGAGTCGTCGCCACCGGAGAGGAACACGATGGCCACCACGACCGCGGCGAGGACCGCGGCCGCGGCTGCCGCCGCGCCAAGGATGAGCCACCGGTTGCGGGCGCCCGTCGCGCCGCCGCGAGAGCGTCCGTGCAGGGCCGCACCGTGTGCGGCGGAGAAGGTCGGCTCGTCGGCGATCTGCACGGGGAGCTGGGTCTCGTATTCGAGAGCGGGACCGACCCCGGCGAGCGACGCCCCCGGCCCCACCACGAACACCCCGCGCCGGCCGGCGTCGGTGGTGGGCAGCAGATCGAACGCCGCGGCCACGGTGGCCGCGCCGGTCGGCTCGGTGACCGGTTCGCGCTCACCCCCCGCGGGCAACTGGACGGCACCGACCACGCTGGCCGACTCGGTGTCGACGGCGGCGATCGACAGCTCGTTGAACGGGATCGCGTTCTCGGCCAGGTCGATCACCACGACCACGCCGCGCTGATCCGACTGTGCTGCAGCGACATTGGCGAAGGCGAAAGGGGTGTCGGTGATGGTGGTGCGGGCGTACCAGTCCGGGGCGCCCGCGGCGGGGCCGGTGATGGTGTTGTGCAGGGCGACCTGCATGCTGCGGCGCGCGCAGGCGACGGTGATCGACTCGACCTCGAACGGTGCGGTCTCGACGAGCTGCGAGATCGCGTCGAACACCGACTCGGGCGAGTCGTCGGCGAGATCCACCACGTTGCGCGCCAACACGTTGCCGGTGGAGACCTCCATGACCACCGAGGCGATCTGGAGATCGGTGACCGAGACTCCCAACACCTGAGCCATGACCGGGGTACCTCGTTCTCGTCGGTGACATCACCGCCGTCGTCGCGCCGACGGTGCTTTCCTGCGCAGACCCTATCGTGGTGCCGTGTCGCGGCCCGGGCACATCAGGGCCGTCGTTACGCTCGGGTGATGTCCGACGTCCGTGATGAGCCCGACCCGCCGACGCCGTCCGACGACCGCCGGCCCGCCGTCCGTCCGGCGACCCGCGCCGGATCGGGCGGGGCGGGATCCCACGGGGCCGACGCGCCCCGCCCACAACGCCCCCGGGTCGCCGTCACGCCGATGCGCGCCCCCGTCGACGACCGCCGTCCCCGCGTGATCGACCTCGGCATCGCGGTGTGGGTGTTCGCGCTCGTCGCCCTGGCCGCCACCGCCGGTCTCGTCGCCCTGGACCAGGGGTCGGCCCGCTCCGCGATCCGCAGGTCTCTGGCGTCGGACAACCCGACGACCGCGCCGCGCGACATCGCCAACACCGTCGACATCGCGATGGTCGCCGCAGGCGGTGTCTGCGTGATCGTGCTGCTGCTGGTGATCTATGGGGCGATCCGCCTGCGCGACCGCGTGATCGGTGGCCGCGGGACGCTCACCACGATGGGTGTCGTCACCGTCGTCGGGTCGATCGCGTTCTGGACCGTGCTGTCACCCGCGCGGGACGTGCTGAACCCGGCCGTGTCTATCCTGCCGTTCGTGGTGGCCGTTCTCGCCGCCGTCGCGACCGGGGTGATGTTCACCGGCGACGTCACCCGCTG
Source organism: Williamsia sp. M5A3_1d (assembly GCF_053345315.1). Lineage (NCBI taxonomy): Bacteria > Bacillati > Actinomycetota > Actinomycetes > Mycobacteriales > Nocardiaceae > Williamsia > Williamsia sp. M5A3_1d. Next base: position 957,619 of record NZ_JBKEZX010000001.1, on the reverse strand, counting down.
GCTGAAGGCCGCGCCGAAGCGCTGAACCACTCTCCAGAGATCAGCGATCAGCGGGCAGTGCGGCGAGCACACCTTCGGCGCTGCGTGCCGCGACCCCGCACGCCAACGAGGTGGGTCGGTCGAGCAGCGGGTGCGCGGCGCGTGCCCGCCACATCCGGATCGCATCGAGCGCCGCGGTGCGCACGGCGTCGGTGCCGGCGTCGGGATCGAGACCGAGCCGCACCATCGGGTCGATGCCGACACCGCCGACGATGCGGGTCAGTTCGTCGAGGTGGTCCCCGGGGAGATGGATGACGCCGGCACGCATCCGTCCGAGCAGACGCAGCTCGGTGAAACCGTGGACGTCGGCGAGCATCCGATGGACGTCGGCGGCGATGGCCTGCGAACCCGGCGCGTCACTCTCGTCGAGGATCCGCCCGAGCGTGACCAGCGCGGTGTGACTCTTGAGCTGGTCGGTGCGCTGCCCGAACTGCACATCGATCACCGAGCGGAGCTCGTCGAGCCCGCTGCGCTCGATCAGTTCGGCGGCCAGCGTGGGGCTGTCGGGGCTGCCCAGGCGGATCAAGGTGACGGCCATCCGGACACCGAAGACACCGAACCGATCGAGCAGTTCCGCACGCGTCTGCGGCGCGACCGGGAGATCGGTGGTCGGCGCCGAGAAGCGGTCGGCCGACAGCATCGCCAGGGCGAGGTCGTCGGGTGGCACCGCGGCGAGCGCGACCAGTGCGCGGTATTCCACCTCGCGCAGGGTGCGGGCGCCGAGAGCCAGCAGACCGGCCACCGGCACGACGGCCTGGCACAGTCCGGTGCGTTCGAGTTCGGAGGCGAAACGGGCCGCGACGTCGCGCGCCGACATCATCGCGTCCACCCGGCCGGCACCGATCTCGTCGGCCCGTGACACCACACCCACCACGCCCAGCGGCCCCGATTCGCGGCCGATGGCCTGCCCGATACGCCCCAGCATGGCGGTGTCGGTGTGGGTGAGCGACCGCAGCAGGTACACGACGGCGTCGGCGCCGGACTCGCCGTTGTCGGGGGTGAGCATCTCGACGGTCTGTCTCGACACCCGCCGCGACAGCGACGCCGTTCCCGGCGTGTCGATGATGGTGGTCGACTGCAGGGTGCGGGCGGGCCAGGAGACGTCGAGACGGTCGACGCGGTCGGCGGTGAGCGACCCGAAATCGAAGGTCAGCCGACCGGCCGGCCGCAACACGGGGATGTCGACACGCTGATCGCCGTCGTAGGTCGCGGTGACCGTCGGGGTGGTGCCGCGGCGGTACCAGGTGACGACGCGCGTGCACTCGGTCGCGTCGGTGGGTGCGATGTCCTGGCCGACAAGGGCGTTGAGCAACGTCGACTTCCCCGCCTTCAGCGAGCCGGCCAGGGCCAACCGCAGCGGCTCGTCGAGCCGGTCGGCGCACTCGGTGAGCATGCGGTCGACCCACGGGTCGTCGTGGTGGGCGACGCGAGCGGCCTCGATCAGTGCGCGCGTCCTATCGGAGGTGCTCACTGCTTCCGGTGCCGCGCGATCGATCGGGTGGGTACGGGCGCGTGCTCGACCGGTTCGGGCGTGGCGACGCGCTCGACCGGGATCGCACCGGCCGGCGGCTCGAGCTGATCGGCGACGGTGCGCAGTGCACCGACGGCGTGCAGTTGCGCCTCCAGCTCGGCCATCCGCGTGGTGCGGTGCGCACTCTGGGCCGAGGCGGCCTCCTGCGCAGACCGCAGCGAGTCGTTGACCGATCGAGCGGTCTGATCGGCGACCGCGGCGAAGTGATCGCGCAGCGCGCGCTGGGTGTGGCGCAGCCGATCGCGCGACTCCTTGCCGACCTGGAAGCTGACGTCGTCGGTGAACTTGCCGATGGCCTGACGCGCCTTCGCCCGCCGCCCCTCGATGCGCCCCTCCTTCTCGTCGCGATAGGCCTTGGTGCCCAACAGGACTCCGGCGCCGACCGAGATGGGGTTGATGAGGGTGAGCCCGACGACGGTGGTCAGCAGGCCGAACATGAGCACACCGCCGTACGACCCGCGCATGCCGATGAGCATCTTCTGACCGATGCCGATGCGGCCCGACTCGAGGTCGGAGAGTTCGGTGACGGTGTCGAAGACGCCGTCGAGGTCGGAGATGTCGAGGTCGGGCAACACCACCTCGCCGGCGGCGGCGAAATGGTCGGCGACGCGCTGTGCGAGCCAGACGGTCCGCTGTTGCGCCCACACGAAGTTGTCGCCGACCGCGAGACCGATCTGGTCGGCGAGCCAGTCACTGAGCTGTGGCCAGTCCTTGCCGGGATCGCCCTCCTCGACGGCCTTCTCGGCCTCACGGGTCACCGCGCGCAGCCGGTCGCGCAGATCGTGGTCGATGTCGGCGGCGAGGTCGCCGATCCCGTCGGCGAGGGTCTGCTGCCACAGCGCCGAGGTGGTCTGCATCTGCGCTGCCGCGGCCTGGGCCCGCTGCAGTCCGGCGACCGCGGCGGCTGCGGTCTCGGGATCGCGCAGCGCGGCGAGTTCGCTCCCGAGGGTCAGCGCAAGGTGTTCCGACACCGACCGCAGGTCGGATGCGACCGAGGCCCGGGTCATGGTGTCGGCGTGCGCGACGACCTTCTCGCGCAGGTACGCGTAGAGGGCCGCGAAGCCGGATTCGGCGTTGAGCGCATCGTCGTTGCGGCGCAACGCATGTGAACGCAACACCGACGAGATCGGCAGCAGCGGGACGTCGATGCCCTCGCGTTCGAGGTGTGCGCGGTCGGCGTCGACGACGGCCCGCCAGTGCGGGTAGAGATCGGTCTTGCTGATGAGGCAGGCCACCGTGGGGCACAGGGCGGTGACCTGTCGCAGGAAGGCGACCTCGGGTTCGGTGAACTCCTGACTGGCGTCGGAGAGCACGAACACCGCGTCGGCGGTGGGGATGAGACCGAGGGTCGATGCGGCATGCGGGTTCCCGTGACCGCCGACCCCGGGGGTGTCGACGAGGACGAGGCCGTCGGCGAGCAGTGCGCTCGGCGCCGCGATCTCGAGGCGCAGGACGGTGCGGCCACCGGCCAGCGGGCTGCGCGGTGTCACCGCGTGGATGTCGTCGAGGGGGACGGGCACCCGGATCGGTTCGTCGGTCCCGCTGTCGAGGACCAGTTGTGCCGACGGCTGCGCCGCGTACGACACCAGCGTGGGCACGGCGGTGGTCTCGTCGTCGCCGACCGAGCAGACGTCGACGCCGAGAAGCGAGTTCACGAACTGGCTCTTGCCCTGTTTGAGGGGTCCGACGACGACGATCCGCAGCCTGGGGTCGGTGACGCGGGTGCGGGCGCCCGCGAGGCGGTCGGCGAGGTCGTGGCGGTCGACCCCGACCGCGATCTGGGCCATCTGCCCGAGGAGGTCACCGAGCTGCGACCCCGACGCCGCCTGCTGTGCCGATGATCCGTCGGATCCGGTCGGGATGACGTGCATGGGGAGTCGACGACCTCAACCTGTCGCGTCCACCGGCGGCGCCGACCGCGCGATGGCCTGTCTGAACTGGGCGTTTGGGATGTATCCGGGTCCGCGAACCGCATCGGCCCCGCACGCAAGCGTACGGGGCCGACGCTGTCACACGGTCGTGGGCGGCAGTTCGGGGCAACCACCCACCGTCGGTGACGAGCTCGCGGTGATCTCGATCAGGGCAGCAGCCCGTGTCCGAGGTCCAGATGGTGGTTCTGTGTGGCGGCCGCATCGGTGTGCGACGCGGTGTCGGCGGTGCCGCCGAGCCCGGTCGAGAGGCCGTCGGTCAGTCCGCCGGTGAGACCCGAGTCGTGCAGGGCCGATCCGTGGGCGCTGCCGTCGGCGGCGGTGGACGACGTGGTCGTGGCGCCGAAGGTGTGGTCGGCGTCGAGCCCCGACCAGCCCTGGTGCGACGTGACGCCGCCCGCGAGTCCCGCCGCGCCGCTGCCGGCGAGACCGGCTGTGGCGTCGGTGACACCGTGCAGCGCGCCGGTGACGTCGCCGGTCCCCGCAGCCGCGCCGGATACGTCGCCGGCGAGCCCCGCGGCTCCGGTCGTCGCGCCACCGGCCGACACCGAATGCACCGAGTCGAGCGCGCCCTGCAGGTTCGCGGTGGCGTCGCCGCCGAGAGCGCTGTGGACACCCGACCCGAGCCCCAGCCCACCGGTGAGCGACGTGCCCGCCTCGGTGAGTCCGTGCAGACCCGTCGTGGCCGCGCCCAGCGTCGTCGCGGGGTCCGGCGCTGCCAGTCCCGATCCGGTTCCGAGGGATCCGGCCAGGCCGGTGCCCAGGGTGCCGCCGAGTCCGGTGCCCAGTGATCCGGCGAGGCCGGTCCCGAGCGATGCCACGCCGCCGAGTCCGGCGCCTGCACCGGCGAGGCCGGTGACCCCGCCGCCGAGATCGCCGCCCGCGGCGAGAGCCGTGGTGAACGCGGTCCCGAGGCCGCCCGCGGCGTTGCCGTCGAGCGACAGTGCACCGCCGAACGCCGAACCGAGGACGCTGCCCGCGTCGAGTCCGCCACCGAGGCCGGCCAGGAGGTTTGTGCCCAGGCCACCGGCGAGCGAGCCGCCGAGCGGCCCCCCGAGGGATCCGAGATCGAGAGCCGATCCGGCGACCGCGCCGAGCGATGCCCCGAGGGCGGCGGCGCCGTCGCCGCCGAGTCCGAGGGCCGCACCGAGCGCGCCGCCGATGTCGGCGGTGCCGCCGAGCACACCGGCGAGATCGATGTCGCCGCCGAGGACGGTGGTGAAGGCCGCGCCGAGCTGCGACACGAGCGCCGGGTCGACGCCGAGTCCCGCGGTGAGGCCGCCGGCGAGCACCGAGCCGACATCGAGACCCAGTGCCGGGGCGATGGTGCCGGCCGCCAGGGCCGTCGTGACCGCGCCACCGATCGCGGTGCCCAGTCCTGCGACTGCCGAGCCGCCGGCACCGAACGCGGTGGCGAGCGAACCGGACAGGTCGGCGGCGAGTCCGCCCGAGACCAGCGCGGTGAGGTCGGTGGTCGCGAGGCCGCCGACGCCGAGTGCGGCGACCAGGTCGGTCCCCAGCGCCGCGGCCGTGTCGAGGCCCAGCGCGCCGGTCGCGTCGAGGCCGACCGCGGCACCGAGCACGGTCGACAGGGCCGTCCCGAGATCGAGGCCGCCGGCGAGGAGGCCCGAGACCTGCGCGCCGAGCGAGCCGGAGAGCGCGGTGCCCAGGACGGCGCCGAACGATGCACCGAGGCCGGCGCCGAGTGCGCCACCGGCGCCCACCGCGCCGGCGAGGATCGCCGAGAGGTCGGTGGTGCCGGAGAGCACGCCCGCGAGGTCGACGCCACCACCCAGGATCGCGTCGAGGGCGCCGCCGAGCTGGCCGACGACGAGGCCGTCGACACCGAGCGCGGCACCGAGGTTCGCGGCGAGCGTCCCACCGAGGCCGAGCGCGAGCGCGGGGTTGACGGCGGCGAGGCCACCGAGACCGGCGGCCGCGGTCAGCACCGAGCCGAGCGAGGCACCGAGACCGGCGCCGAGGGTTCCACCTGCCGACAGCGCGGCGCCGAGGGCACCGGAGAGCTGGGCGGCGATGTCGCCGCCGAGGGCGGCGGCAAGATCGGTCGACAGCACACCGCCGGCGCCGAGGGCCGAGGCGAGTGCACCACCGAGATCAAGCCCGCCACCGAGACCCAGCGCACCCCCGAGACCCAGCGCGCCGCCGAGGACGGTCGACAGGGCGGCGTCGAGTCCGACACCGCCGGCGAGCAGGCCGGAGAGCTGGGCGCCGAGGACGCCGGTGAGGCCGGTGCCCAGCACCGCTCCCAGGGTCGCGCCGAGATCGGCCGCGGCCGCACCGCCGAGTCCCACCGCCCCGCCGAGTACGGCGGCGAGGTTCGTGGTGCCCGCGAGCACGCCGGCCACGTCGACACCGGCACCCAGCAGGGCGTCGAGTGCGCCGCCCAGCTGTCCGACGAGGAGTCCGTCGAGACCCAGGGCGGCGCCGAGCTGCCCGGCCAGTGCGGCACCGGCCGACAGGGCGATGCCACCGTCGAGCAGGCCGCCGACGGTGAGGAGGCCGCCCAGGGCACCACCGAGTGCGCCGCCGACGTCGGCGGCGACCGCACCACCGGCGCCGAGGACGGCTCCGAGCGCGCCGGAGAGCTGCGTCGCGAGACCGGCGTCGAGGAGCGTCGTGAGGGTGCCGGTGAGCAGGCCGCCGGCGCCGAGGGCCGCGGCGAGCGAGCCGCCGAGATCGAGGGCACCGGAGAGGTCGATCACGGAGGAGAGATTGAGGGCCGACGAGAGGCCGAGCGCCCCACCGAGAACGGTCGAGAGGGCGGCGCCGAGGCCGACACCGCCGGCGAGCAGGCCGGACAGCTGTGCCCCGAGAGCGCCGCCGAGACCGGCCGCACCGCTGAGGGTTCCGCCGAGCACCGAGCCGAGGGCGAGGCCGAGGTTCGCCGCGACGGCACCGCCGGCGCCGAGGACACCCGACAGCGCGGTGCCGAGCGCCAGGCCGAGGTCGCCGCCGCCGGCGAGGATCGCGCCGAGGTCGATGCCGCCGGCCGCACCCAGCGCGGCGTCGAGGGAGGCGGCCAGGGCGGCGGTGATGCCGCCACCGAGTCCGAGCGCGCCGGTGAACGCGGCGGCCAGCGCACCACCGGCGCCAAGGACCGCACCGAGGTCGAGCAGACCAGAGACGTCGGTCACCGCGCCGAGCGCCGCTCCGAGGGCCAGACCGAGGTCGGCGCCGATCGCGCCACCTGCGCCCAGCGCCGCCGACAGCGCGCCCTGCAGCGTGGTGGTGAGTCCGCCGACGAGTCCCGCGACGACCGAGGCGTCGAGCAGTCCGGTCAGCGCGCCACCGAGACCGGCGGTGACGCCCAGGGCCGATCCGAGGGCACCGCCGAGTTGTGCGACGACGCCGCCGAGCAGGTTCGCGCCGAGTCCGAGGCCTCCACCGAGGACCGCGGCGAGCGAGCCCGCGACCCCGAGGCCGGCCGAGAGGGCACCGGCGAGGTCGGCGGCGAGTACGCCACCGACACCGACGGCGCCGCCGACCGCCGCACCGAGGGCGGCACCGACGTTGGCGGCCAGCGATCCACCGACCGCGAGCGCACCACCGAGGACCGCGCCGACGGTGGCGGTGCCACCGGCGACCACGACACCGGCAGCACCCAGCGCCGCGTTGATCGTGCCGGCCAGCTGCACGCCGAGTCCGGCGGCCAGTCCGAGTCCGCCGGTGAACACGCCGGCGATGGTGGCGCCGATGTTCAGCAGTCCGTTCGCGTCGAACACGGCGCCAAGGCCGCCGCCGACGGCCAGGGCCGCGTCGACGAGGGCACCGAGCGCGACACCGAGGCCGGCCGCGATGTCGCCGCCGACGGTGAGCGCACCGGCGAGTGCGGCGGCCAAGGCAGCCGACAGCTGCGTGCCGATGGCCAGGTCACCCAGGGCCAGGCTGCCGAGCGACAGGCTTCCCAGGCCGAGGCTGATGAGGTTGTTCGCCGAGATGAGGTTGCCGAGGTCGATGCCACCCAGCGCGATCCCGCCGAGATCGATGTTGCCCAACGACAGCGACCCGAAGTCGATGCCACCGAGGTTCAGGCCGCCGAAGCTGCCCAGGTTGATGCCACCCAGGTTGATCCCACCGAGGTTCACGCCGCCCAGACCGACCGCGACACCGCCGAGTCCGCCCAGCGCCGCCCCGCCCAGGCCGAGACCACCCACGTTCACCCCACCGAGACCGCCGCCCAGGCCACCGAGACCGCCGGCGGCGGGGGTGCCCGCACCGACGATCGAGGCCAGTCGCGATCCGCCCGGGAACAGTCCCGACTCGGCGACGGCCGGCGCCGCAGCGACGATGTCGGCCGGGCAGAGGTCGGTCAGGCCCGCGGTGTCGAGGGCGCACTGCGGATCACGGAGGTACGCCGCGGCGGCCTTGTCGTCGCGCAGCAGGTTGAGGATGAAGTCGAGAACGGCGTTCGTGGGCATCGGTGCTCCTGGGGAACTCGAGGCGGCGCGATGGGCGTCACCTGACTGCTGACCACGCTAGGGACGCCCGGGGGCCGGGCCAACGGGGTGAAGCCCCCTGTCGGATCGGGGGCGTTAGGGGATGCCCCCGCAACCTGTCGAGGGGGTGCGACGTGCGGTAACGCGGCGATGCCCGATGACGACATGCCGGAAAGAGAACCGGTGGATTCGGGTCGAGGTGCGCTCAGGCGCCCGGTGTCGAACTCCACTCCAGTGAGCGAACGGGAGTCGACCCCATGGCCGGAGGCCACCACGATCACGGTGCCGGAGGCCGGCACACGCCCGCCGCGGCAGCGGACACCCGCCGGCCGTCGGGCCTGGGCATGAAGGTCGGCGCCACGATGTCGGTCGCCGTCTCCTCCACGCCCTCGGGCACCTATGACGCGCTGGTCCGGCCCACCGCCCTCGATGTCGCGCCCGGACGCGAACCGGTGCTCGCGTCGGCACGCCAGGACGCCGACAGTGCGGGCTCGGCCCGACTGTCCGGCTTCACCGAGCGTGTGGGTGACCCGGTGGCACTCGTCGCCGACGACGGTCGACGCTTCAGCGGCGAGGACCTGTACGCGACCGCACTGGCGTGCCTGGCCACCGAGTCACGCTCGGATGCCACCAGCATCGTCGTGACCTGCCCGAACGGTTGGCAGCCCCATGCCATCGACGCGGTGCGTACCGCCGCCGCAGCGCACGGTCTGTCCGACATCACCTTCGTACCCGAGGCCATCGCGAGCGTCGCGGCGGCGCAGGCCACCGGCCGCGACCTCCCGTCCGACGTCGTCGTCGTGTTCGACCTCGGCGGGTCGGCCCTCGACATCAGCGTGGTCCGGACCGGCGACGAGTCGCAGATCCTGGGCCGTCCGACGCGCTCGGAAGAGATCAGCGGCGACGCGTTCGACCAGCTGCTGCTGGCCCACGTGCTGCAGTCGGTCGACGCCGTCGACTCGATCGAGCCGTTCGATCCGGCGACCATCGAGGCGCTGACCGTACTGCGTCGGCGGTGCACGGTCGCGAAGGAGACGCTGTCGGTCGACACCGACACCACTCTCACCGTGGATCTGCCCGGGCTGCACACCGAGACCCGGCTGGTGCGGTCGGAGATCGAGTCGCTGCTGCACGATCAGATGTTCGCGGCGGTGTCGCTGCTGCGCGACGCGGTCACCGCGTCGGGCCACAGCCTGCGCGACGTGGGCGCGCTGCTGCTCACCGGTGGCGGGGCGGCGATGCCGCTGGTGACCGAGATGCTCTCCGGTGTCCTGCGGATCCCGGTCGTCGTCGACGCCGATCCCGCCACCACGTCGGCGTTCGGTGCCGCCATCCTCGCCGCGGAGATCGACGGCGCACCCGCTGTCCTCGACGCGATGCCCGCCAACGCCGCTGCAGCTGCCGCCGAGGTCGCCGGCGCAGCGTCGAACGGCTCTGCTCCCGCGTCCGCCGAGACGGTGGTGTCCCGCACGATCTCGGCCGCGCCACGTACCCCGGTGGCCACGACATCGACGTCGGGTCGTACACGTCGGCTCGCGATCATCGGCGGGGTCGCGGTGGCGATAGCGCTCATCACCGCGGGCGGGTTGTCGGTCGGCACCGCGCTGAGTTCCTCGGAGAGTCCGGCCGCTGCGCCCACGACCTCGGCAGCATCCCCCTCGGCCTCGTCGCGGTCGGCAGCTCCGTCGTCCGCGGCACCACGATCGGGTACGCCCGCGTCGGCCGGGTCGACATCCGCAGCAGGCGACGCGGGATCGAACGGCGCCTCCGACGGGACCTCTCGCGGCTCCGGCTCGGGTTCGACCGGCTCGGGTACGGGTGGGACCCGTTCGGGCGGCGGGACGACCGGCGGCTCGACCGGGGGCACGTCGAGCGGCGGTTCAGGTGGGGGCACGAACGGCAGTGGTTCGACCGGAGGCGGTTCGAACGGCGGGGCGACGAGCGGCGGGTCCACCGGCGGATCGGGCTCCACAGGCGGAGGTTCGGGATCCGGCGACACCGGTTCGGGCGGCGACACCGTTCCCGAGCAGACCTTCAACCCGATCCCCAGCGTTCCCTCGTTGCCCACCGTGCCCGGCCTCGGCGGGCTGTTCGGCCGCTGAGCGCGTATCGACACCCCGCGTTCGGCGCTCGGCGCCGAACGAGACCTGCTGTGCCGCGGCGAACTCGCCGCAATCGGTGGCGAGCGGTAACGGAAGGGTGTTCGATGGCGACAAGGAAGTTGACCGTGGAGTCACGACCGGCCGGGGGGTCGTCGTCGGATCGGGCTCCCCAATCGGACGGAGCGACCCCCATGGCTGCTGGCCTCGGACTGAAGATCGGCACGACGAGCTCGGTCGCGGTGTCGGCGACACCGACGGGTTCCTACGATGCACTCGTCCGCCCGACGGCCGCCGATTCGGCCGCAGGCCACGACTCGTACGCCTCCGCTCTCGTCGCCCTGGCCGACGAGTCGGGCTCCACCGCGACCGACGTCGTCGTCGCCGGGCCCAACGAATGGCAGCAGTCGGACAACGACGCGCTGCGTGACGCGGTCGCGGCGAACGGACTGTCCGACGTCCGCGTCGTCCCCGAGGCCCTTGCCAGTTTGGCCGCCGCCACCGCAGCGGGCGGCGAACTCGATCATGTGTCCGACGGTTCCCTGGTCGTCGTCTACGACCTCGGTGCCTCCGCGCTCGACATCGCCGTCGTCGAGACAGGCGCGGACCCGCAGATCGTCGGTACGCCCGCGAGGTCGCAGGAGATCAGCGGGGACGCGATCGATCAGCTCGTGGTCGACCACGTGCTCGCGTCGACGGGTGCCGGTGCGGTCGATGCGTCCGATCCGACCATGGTCGCCGCGATGTCCGACCTCCGCGCGAACGCCACGGCGGCGAAGGAGTCGCTCTCGACCGAGACCGACGCATCGATCGCCGTCGATCTGCCCGGCGCCGCCGCCACGGCGACGCTGAGTCGCTCGGAGCTCGAATCCCTGGTCCAGAACCAGATGTTCGCCTCGATGACGATGTTGCGCGAGGCCGTCACCGCGTCCGGGCATCGCTTCCGCGACGTGGGCGCCCTGCTTCTCACCGGTGGTGGCGCCGCGATGCCCGTCGTCGCCGCGATGCTCGCGGGAGTGCTTCGCGTGCCCGTGGTCGTCGATTCCGACCCCGCCACCACCTCGGCCTACGGCGCGGCGATCCTTGCGCAGGGATCGGGTGCGACAGCGGTGCCCGCCAAGGCTGCCGCCGCCGGCGGCGCGGCGATGGCGAGTCGCATCAGCACCGTCGCGGCCGCGACCCCGGCGCCCAGCGCTGTCGACGCGGTCGAGAACTCCGGTCGACGAAAGAGGTTGGCGCTCATCGGTGCCTTCGTCACCGTCGCCCTGCTCTCCGCGGGCGGACTCGCGGTCGCCGCGTCGCTGAACTCGGGGTCCGATCCGGCCGACGACGCAGTCGCCACCGCGATCAACCCGCTCGCCGATGCGAGCACCTCGGCCTCGGCCTCCCGCACCGCAGGGGTCCCCACCGTCGTCGAGTCGCGGATCACCACCACACCGTCGGCCGGACGAACCGATGCCGGCGCCCAGGCACAGGCGCAAGCCCGGGCCCAAGCCCAAGCTCAGGCGCAGGCCCAGGCCCAGGCTCAAGCGCAGGCCCAGGCACAGGCCCGCGGCGGGAACGCCGCCCCGGCGCAGACCGCGGCCCCGGCAGCCACCGCGGCACCGTCCACCGTTGCGCCGAACCCGGTGCCCAGCAACCCGCAGACCGTTGTGCCCACCGGACGCGGTACCGGACCGGACCCGCTCGACGTACCGAAGATCACGCTCCCGAAGCTGCCGAACCTCCCGAACATCCCCGGTCTGCCCTGACCCGTCCCTGCCGATGATCGATCACGCCGTGTCCGGCGTCGCCCTCGCGGGCATGCCCGATGCGCAGGCCCTCCTGTCGGCGGTCGTCGGCGCTGAGCGGATCGCGCACGTCGGGATCAGTGCCACCGCCGGGAGCGGGAAGAGCCTCCTGATGACCGCGATCGCCGACGTCCACCGCCACGCCGGCACAGTGGTGGTGACGTCGGTGCCCGCCGTGCCCGAAGCCGGGACCGCGGTGGTCATCGACAACGCCCACGAACTCGACGACACAACGCTCGCGCGACTGGCCTCGATCGTCGCGACCGGCGAGGTTCCCGTCGCCGTCGCGGCCGAGCCGCGTGATCATCGCGCCCTGCTGCGAGACCTGTTCGCCGCGATCGGTTCTCACGGCCGTCTCCTTCGTCTGCCACCCCTGACCTCGACCGGGGTCGTCGAACGATCCGGTCGTCGGCTGTCGCCCGCCGCGGCCACCGCCATCGCGAGGATGAGCGGCGGAAACCGCGCGGCGATCGACGCCGCCATCTCTGCGGTCACCGCGCCCGACGGGGTCCACACCGAGGCGCGATCGGCGATCGAGACGGCCGCCGAGGCCGTTTCGGCCCACCACCACCGCACGCTGCGTCGACTCGACGGAGCCACCCTGGGGGTGCTGACCGTCGCCGCCGTCGGTTCCACACTCGACCCGGACACCGTCGTCCAGACCTGCGGTCTCGATCCCGCTGTCGCGACGGCGGCGATCGACGCCGCGCGCGGATCGGGTTTCCTCGGCGACTCCGACACCTTTCTCACCGAGGCCACACCGGCGCTGACCGCGGTCGTGGGGGCACACCAGATCGCCACGACCCGCACGGCCCTGGTCCGGGTGCTGCTGGCCCACAACACACTTCCCCTCGAACAGGCGTTGTCGGCCGCGGCCGACGGGATGGTCGACGCTGCGCTCGCCGAGACACTGGTCGGTCACGCGCGTGCCGCACGCGGTCACCGCGCGGTCACGATCTGGTCGGCCGCACGTGCCGCCGGCGCCGACAGGTCGATCTGCGATCGGCCACTGGCCCACGCGGCACTGGAATCCGACGACCTCGACGTGGCCGATCGCATCGCCGACGAGGCCCTCGGCGCCGACGAACAGGTCACGGTGGCGACCGGTGTCGTCATCGCGGCGTCGGTGGCCGCCCGCCGGGGAACCTATTCGCGCGCTGCGCAACTCTTCCGCTGGCTGGGATCCGAACGCGCCGGAACAGATGCGGCGGCCGGCGCCGTCGCCCTGATCGCAGCCGGCGACCGGACCTCGGCCGGGGACTTCCTCGCCGTCGCCGAGCACGCCCCGCCCACCACGGACAACACCGCGGCCGCGCAACTGGCCACCGGCCTCATGACGTCGCTGACGGATTCGTCCGCGGCCGCGGTCGGCGCAGTGCTCCGATCGACGTCGACCTCGGCCGAACGCTCTCGCGTCGAACCCGAATCCGCGGCCGTCGTCGCGATCCTGTTGATGCTGCACACCGGCGACCTGGGCGGTGCGACATCGGTGCTCGCCCGGCGCGCCACAGGAACCGACGGGTCCGGCAGCCCCCGACTGCTCCTGCTCGACGCGTGGACCGCCATGGCGGCCGGCGACCTCAACCGTGCCGCCGCGCTCGCGTCGTCGGTGACCGTGGGGTGCCATCGAGAGCGCCTCCTCGCGCACGCTCTGCGGGCCGGTATCGCCCGTCGTCGAGGCGATTCGGGCGCGCTGGCCAGCGCGTGGCGCGACGCGCAGTCGACGGTCGCGGAGTCCGAGGCCGATCTGTTCGCGCTGCTGCCGCTGGGTGAGTTGCGGCTGGCCGCGGCACGCTGCGGGGACGCCGACCGCATCGCGCACCTGGCCTCCGAGGTCGATCGACTGCTCACGGCACTGGGTGATCCGCCGGTCTGGGCCGCGGCCTGGCACTGGTACGGCGTGCTGGCGGCCATCCTCGCGGGCACCCCGGATGCGTTGGTGCCACACGCCAGAGCGCTCGGCACGGCCGCCGACACCCACCCCTACGCCGCAGTCCTCGCACGGGCAGGGCGGGTGTGGCTGCGGGTGCTGCAGGGTGACGCCGCCGATCCCCCGCTGTCGGGAGACGAGATCGACCTCGCCGCACACGAACTGCATCGGATCGGTCACGGATTCGACGGCGCCCGACTCGCCGCGGAAGGCGCACTGCGGGTCGCCGACACCCGATCGGCCACCGCGCTGCTGCAGACCGCGCGCACCATCGGCGGTACACCGTCGGCCGCTTCCTCGAACGACCCCGACACCCCTGCCGTCCCCGCGCCCGGCGCGACCGGTGTGGCGACCCTCTCCGAGCGGGAGGCCGAGATCGCCGAAAAGCTGGTGCTGGGCCTCACCTACCGTGAGATCGGTGCAGCGCTGTTCATCTCGGCGAAAACCGTGGAGCACCATGTCGCGCGCATCCGCCGGCGCCTCGGCTCGTCGTCGCGTTCCGAGCTGCTCTCGACACTGCGAGCCGCCGGCTACGGCGCCACCGCATCGAGCACCTGAGTCCCTGCGCACGTTTGCTTTTCGGCATCGTATCCACATCGCGCCTGAATGTCGTAGCCGTTGTCGGTGGGCACATGTACAGTCGAAGATGAGTTCGAGAGACGATTCGGGGGGATCATGGATACAGTGCAAGACGCGACAACAGTTGCGCTGCAGTCGTTCCTGTCGTCCCTCGCCGATCTCGACGCCGCGAACTCGGAGTCCGCGGCCGTCGATCGAATCGCCACTCTGGAGGCGATCAAGGCGGGATGTGCTGCGGCGCAGGCAGTCGAGACGATGCGGCTCGAAGAGCTGCGTGTCGAGGCCGAGACCGCCGCTGGGGTGCCGAAGAGTCGTCAAGGTCGCGGGTTGGCCTCGGAGGTCGCGTTGGCCAGGAAAGCGTCAGGGTCGTCTGGTGGTCGGTATCTCGGGTTCGCTCGCGCGTTGATGCGCGAGATGCCCCACACCCGCGCCGCGTTGGCATCAGGGGCGCTGACGGAGTGGCGGGCGACGATCCTGGTACGCGAGACCGCGCACCTCACCCCACGCGACCGCGGCGAGATCGACCGCCGGATCTGCGCGGATCTTTCTGCACTCAACGGTGTGGGTGACCGTGCGTTGGACGCTGAGGTCAAACGCCTCGCCTACGAACTCGACCCACAGGCCGTCGTCGACCGCCACGCCCTCGCGAAGTCCGACCGCCGAGTGTCGACCCGTCCCGCCCCCGACGGGATGGTGCGGCTGTCCGCGTTGCTGCCGCTCACGTCCGGGATCTCGGTGTACGCCTCGCTGAAGAAGCACGCTGACGCCGCCGTCGGTGGCGATGATCGCACCCACGCCCAGGTCATGGCCGACACCCTCGTCGAGCGCGTCACCGGCGCCGCCAGCGCGGACGCGATGCCGGTCGCGGTGAACCTCGTCCTCTCCGATGAGGTGCTCCTCGGGGACAGCACCGCCGCCGCGCACGTCACCGGCTACGGCCCAATCCCGGCTGACGCCGCCCGCGCGATGGTGAACACCGCGCTGGACGCCGACACCGCGGCCACGCTGCGGCGTATCTACGCTGCACCGTCCAGCGGAGCCTTGATGGCGATGGAATCCACGGCACGCCTGTTCCCGACCGGCCTCAAGACGTTCCTCGACCTCCGCGACCAGACGTGCTGGATCCCGTACTGCGACGCGCCGATCGCCGAATACGACCACGCCGACCCCCACGCCACAGGCGGCGCCACCTCGGCAGGCAACGGCGGCGGAATGTGTCTCGGTCACAACCGAGCCAAACAGAACGCCGGCTGGCGGGTCATCACCAGCGACGGCACCGACATCGCGAGACACACCGCGACCATCACCACACCCACCGGGCACAGCCATGCCTCCAGAGCGCCAGCACCACCAGGCCACCACGATCACCCCGTGAGCCCCATAGAACGACGGCTCCGGGCACTGCTCGACGCCGCGTGACCGTGCAATCAGCGCGTGCGTTTGCTTCGGGGTTGCCAGACCACGAGTGCGCTGGTGCGCGGTACGGGGACGAGTTCGCCTCCGTGACCGCGATGACGCAGATCGTTTCGGGCCGAGGCGAGTTCGCTCTCGAGTTCGCGCACTCGCTGGGCCAGGGCGTCGACGTGGTTGGTCAGGTCGATGATGCGTTTGATGCCCTCGAGGTTGACACCCTCGTCCTGCGAGAGGCGCTGCACCTCGCGGAGCAGTTCCACGTCACGCGTCGAGTAGCGGCGACCGCCGCCGGCGGCGCGCTGTGGGCGCACCAGCCCGAGGCGGTCGTAGGTCCGCAGGGTCTGGGCGTGCATACCCGCGAGCTCGGCGGCGACGGAGATCATGAAGACCTCCCCGTCACCGCCACTGCCGACGCCGCTGCCTGATCGAGTCATCACTGATCACCCCATCCGTCCCTCGGTCGGAATCCGCTGGCGCGCTCGGCGTCGGAGTACTCGCGGAGCTTCTCGACGGCGGCGTCGTCGAGCTTCTTCGGCACCGCGACCTTCACCGTCACCAACAGGTCACCGGCACCGCCGGCCCGCTTCGTGACACCTCGGCCACGGACCCGCAGCGTCCTGCCGTCGGAGGTGTTCGGCGGGATCTTCACCCCGACCGTCCCCTCGAGCGTCGGCACCGACACCGTGGCGCCGAGCACCAGTTCGCCGAAGCTGACCGGCAGCTCGACCTTGAGGTCGTTGCCGACACGGGTGAACACCGGGTCGGGACGCACCGTGACGGTGACGTACAGATCACCCGAGGGCGCTCCACGCAGCCCGGCCTCACCCTGCCCGGCGAGACGGATGCGTTGCCCGTCCTCGACGCCGACCGGGATGCGCACGTTGATGGTGCGGGTCCGCACGGTCACACCGTTGCCCGAGCAGTCCGAGCACGGCTCGTCGATCCTCGAGCCCGTCCCCTGGCAATCGGTGCAGGGCTCACTGAACCCGAACGCACCCTGGTTACGGCTGACCACGCCGGCACCGTTGCAGGTCGAGCAGACCTTCGGGCTGGTGCCGGGTTTCGCGCCGCTGCCATGACATGTCGTGCACGGTGACGGCGACGTCAGCGACAACGACACCGTCGTGCCGAGTGCGGCGTCGCGGAACGACAGCGTCGTCTGGGTCTCGAGGTCGTTGCCCCGCCGCGGGCGCGTCGCGGTCCGGGGTGCCCGGTTGAACAGCCCGCCGAACAGGTCACCGAACGCGCCGTCACCGCCGGCGGTGGTACCGGCGTTGCCGAACAGGTCACCGACGTTGAAGTCCGCGCCCGCACCGGGTGTGGTCCGACCGCCACCGCTGAAGCCACCGGGGAACCCGCCGCCCGCGCCGTTGCCGCGGAAACGGCCGCCGGCGAACGCGCGTCGCGTCTCGTCGTACTCCTTGCGCTTCGCGGGATCCGACAGCACGCTGTGCGCCTCCGACACCCGCTTGAATCGCTCCTCCGCCGCGGCGTCGCCAGGGTTGGCGTCGGGGTGCAACTCCCGGGCCAGCTTGCGGTACGCCTTCTTGATGGCGTCGGCCGAAGCGTCCGAAGCGACGCCCAGATCCTTGTAGAAGTCGTGTTCGAGCCATTCCCTCTGCGGAGCCATAGGGCGTCACCTCCTCTTTCTGTGTTGGTTCATGGTGTGCCCCTACGCCGAACCTCGCACCGCGGAGACGATGCGAGGTTCGGTGTGGGACATGAGGGTCAGGCGCCGGAGGCGTCGGCCGGTGCGCCGTCGGTCACGGTGACCATCGCGGTCCGGAGCAGGCGATCGCCGAGGCGATACCCCTGCCGGTAGACCGCCCCGATCACCGGGCTCGCGCCGTCACCGTCGTGCTGAACGGCCTCGTGCAGCGCCGGATCGAAGGCATCGCCCTCGGCGCCGAAGGCATTGAGCCCCTGCGCCTTCAGGGTGTCGGCGATCTTGTCGGCCACACCCTTGAGCGGTCCCGACTCGAGGTCGCCATGCGCGCGGGCCCGGTCGAGGTCGTCGAGTGTCGGCAGCAGCGCGTTGATCAACGACGCCTTGCCCTGCTCGACCGCACCCTGACGCTCCCGCTCGGCCCGGCGCCGGTAGTTGGCGTATTCGGCCTGCAGTCGCTGCAGGTCGGCCAACAACTCGGCCTCCTTCTCCGATTGCGCTTCCTCGGGCGTGAGCTCGGCCGCGCCGTCGTCACCGGCCGCATCCGGAGCCGCCGCCTCGGCGGGATCGGCGTTCGCCGCCGCCTCGGCCGCTGCCGACACGTCCTCCGGGTTCACCTCACCGAGGTCGACCGGATCGCCCGGCGTCTCGGGTGTGCCCGGCTGATCCGCCGTCACTTCTTCTCACCCGAATCGGCGTCGGTGGGCTCGTCCACCACCTCGGCGTCGACGACGTCGTCGGCGCCACCGGCGGTGGCACTGCCACCCTCGGCTCCACCCTCGGCCGCGGCGTTGGCGTAGATCGCCTGGCCCAGGGCCTGCGACTCGGTCGACAGCGTCTCCACAGCGGACTTGATCGCGGCGAGATCGTTGCCCTTGAGCGCCTCGTTGGCGCCGGTGATGGCGGCTTCGACCTTCTCCTTGGCGTCGGCGGGAACCTTGTCCTCGTTCTCCTTCAAGAACTTCTCGGTCTGGTTCACCAACGACTCCGCCTGGTTGCGGGTCTCAGCCTCTTCCTTGCGCTTGCGGTCCTCGTCGGCGTGCGCCTCGGCATCCTTGATCATGCGGTCGATCTCGTCCTTCGACAGGCCCGAGCCGTCCTGGATCCGGATGGTGTTCTCCTTGCCGGTGCCCTTGTCCTTCGCGGTGACGTGCACGATGCCGTTGGCGTCGATGTCGAAGGTCACCTCGATCTGCGGGACACCCTGCGGCGCAGGCGCGATACCGGCCAGCTCGAACGAGCCGAGCAGCTTGTTGTGCGAGGCGATCTCACGCTCACCCTGATACACCTGGATCTGCACCGACGGCTGCGAATCCTCGGCCGTGGTGTAGGTCTCGCTGCGCTTGGTCGGGATGGTGGTGTTGCGCTCGATCAGCTTGTGCATCACGCCACCCTTGGTCTCGATACCGAGGCTCAGGGGCGTGACATCGAGCAGCAGAACGTCTTTCACCTCACCGCGAAGCACACCGGCCTGCAGTGCGGCACCCACGGCGACGACCTCGTCGGGGTTGACGCCCTTGTTGGGCTCCTGTCCACCGGTGAGCTCCTTGACCAGCTCGCTGACCGCGGGCATACGGGTGGAACCGCCGACGAGCACGACGTGGTCGATGTCGCCAACCGCGACTCCCGCATCCTTGATGACGGCCTGGAACGGCGCACGGGTGCGCTCGAGCAGGTCCGAGGTGATCTTCTGGAACTCGCTGCGGCTCAACTGCTCGTCGAGGAACAGCGGGTTCTTGTCGGAGTCAACGGTGATGTAGGGCAGGTTGATCGAGGTGCTCTGACCGGACGACAGTTCGATCTTCGCCTTCTCGGCCGCCTCACGCAGACGCTGCAGCGCCATCTTGTCCTTCGTCAGGTCGATGCCGTTCTGCGCCTTGAACTTCTCGACGAGCCAGTCGACGATGCGCTGGTCCCAGTCGTCACCACCGAGGTTGTTGTCACCGGAGGTCGCGCGGACCTCGACGACACCGTCGCCGATCTCGAGCAGCGAGACGTCGAACGTGCCGCCACCGAGGTCGAAGACGAGGATGGTCTGCTCGGACTGCCCCTTGTCGAGGCCGTATGCGAGTGCGGCCGCGGTGGGCTCGTTGACGATGCGCAGCACGTTGAGGCCGGCGATCTGACCGGCTTCCTTGGTCGCCTGACGCTGCGAGTCGTTGAAGTACGCGGGGACGGTGATGACCGCCTCGGTCACCTCGTCGCCGAGGTAGCTCTCCGCGTCGCGCTTGAGCTTCATCAGCGTGCGGGCGCTGATCTCCTGCGGTGTGTAGTCCTTGTCGTCGATCTTCTGCGACCAGTCGCCCTCGCCCATGTGGCGCTTGACCGAGCGGATGGTGCGGTCGACGTTGGTGACGGCCTGGTTCTTCGCGGGCTGACCCACGAGGACCTCGCCGTTGCGCGCGAAGGCCACCACCGACGGCGTGGTCCGCGAGCCCTCGGCGTTGGCGATGACGGTGGGTTCTCCACCTTCGAGGACGGCCACCACCGAGTTGGTGGTGCCGAGGTCGATACCGACAGCACGTGCCATGTTTGTTGCCTCCTTGACGATGCCGCGCGGGGCGCGACGTTGCTTTCTCCGATAGCTGCGTTGTGAACCTCAGCGCGGATGACTCAACTACTACCCGTCGTCGAACGGGTCGTCAACTTCATTGAGTCGATCGCACTCAGGTTTCGAGGAGTCCAACGGCGTGAACCCGGATTCTGTTCCCGGCACCTCCCACCACACGGCGGTATCGTCGGCGCCGATGACCGGTCCCCGCCCCCGCAGCCGCCGGTCGATCGTCGATCCGCGCGGCATCGTCGCACTGTGCGGCCTCGTCGTCCTGGTGACCGCGGTCGTCGTCGCCGCCACGCTGCCGCTGACGGCCGGAGGCGGGCGGGCGAACGAGGCCACGGAGACATCGCAGGACTCCTCGCGTACCGCGGCCGCGCCCGCTCTCGCGGCGATGCAGGCGGTCGTCGTGCGGAGGTACGTCTACCTCGACGCCCCGGTCGGCGACCCGCGCCAGGACTACGGCGACCTGTTCCTCCCTCCCGGACCGCACGCCCGCGGATCACTCCCTCTCGTGGTGCTGGTCCACGGCGGTGGATGGAACTCGCGGTACGGGGCGGGATCGTTCGGCCCGTTCGCGCGCACCCTCGCCGCACGCGGACTCGCGGTCTACAACCTCGAGTACCGCAGGCTGGGGTCCGGGGGCGGGTGGCCGACCACCTTCACCGACGTCGCCGCCGGCATCGACTTCGTCCCGACCGTGCTCGCCGACAACCCGGCCATCGACACCGCCGACAGCACCCTCGTCGGGCACTCGGCCGGCGCACAGCTCGCGGTCTGGGCGGGGACCCGCCGTCCGACTCCCACGCAACCGTCACCGGCTCGTCCCATCTGGCGCCCGACCCGCATCATCTCGCTGGCCGGCCCCCTCGACATGCGGGACGCGGCCGACACCGGCGACCGCCGCGTGATCCGCGCGCTCGGGGGCACCCCGAGCCAGGTGCCCGACCGCTACCGTGCCGTCGACCCCATCGAGAACCTCGACCCGACGGCGTCGATCACCGTGGTGCACGGCACCGCCGACACCGTCGTGCGACCCGTTCAGTCGAGGAGCTACGTCGAGGCCCTCACCCGCGCCGGCGGTCGTCCGCGGCTGCTGTTGCTTCCGAAGCAGAGCCACTCCGCGCTGGTCACCTCGACGTCGTCGGCGTTCCCGCGGGTCGTCGACCTCATCGTCTCGGCCGCACGCGCCACACCCTGACGCCAGCAACCGGGCACCGGTCTGACAGCTCACTCACAGGTCCACCCGCCATCCTGGGGTCCATGACACCTGCCGACGACACCGCCGACCGGATGCGCGCGTGGCCCAGATCACGATTCTGGGCCGCTTTCGATGCCACTGGTAGCGTCGCGGCGATGCTCACCCCACCCGCGCGAGCAGTTCGATGACGTCGACGCTCGCCGACGCCACGAGACGACGGGCGACCGCACCGGTCGTCGGGTCGACGCCGCGCCCGCGTCGGGGACATCTCCACCAGCTCGATTTTCTGCGCGGCAGCACATTCCTGCTGGTCATCTTCTGTCACGTGTTGACCAACACGAACGCGTCCGACACCTCGTTCGCGACGAACGCGCTCGGCATGTGGGGGCACTTCACACGCAACGCCTTCTTCTTCCTCACCGGCTTCGTGCTCATGTTCGGCAACTACGACAAGGCCGATTTCGCGTCGATCCGGTTCTGGCGCCGCCGCCTCAAGCTCGTCGCCATCCCGTACGTGATCTGGTCGGTCGTCTACTGGACGTTCTCCGTCGTCGCGGCGAGCGGCTGGTCGCAGCTGCCGTTCTCCCTCGACTCGCTCCTGAGCGGCCTGGCGTGGGGCACCGCCGGCTTCCACCTCTACTTCCTGTTCGTGATCATGCAGTTCTACGTGCTGTTCCCGGTGATCCTGGCCATCGTCCGGGCGACACGGGGCCACCACCTCGCCCTGCTGGCGGTCAGCGGTGCCGTGCAGATCGCCGTCCTGTGGTCGCTCAACCATCTCAGCGCCCCGGAGGGCAGCTGGCTCCACACGAACTGGTGGCACGCGTACTCGACCTTCATCCCGTACCAGTTCTTCGTGTTCCTCGGCGGTGTCGCGGCAGTGCACCGCGAACGGGTCGACGCCTGGGTACGGGCCCACGGCTGGTGGATCGTCGCCGGTCTCGTCGCGAGCGCGGTGTTCGCCTACGTCACCTTCGACCGGCGCGTCGAGAGCGGGATGAGCCCCGTCGACGCGGGTTTCGCGCTCAACCCGACGCTGCAGCCCTTCATCTTCTTCGCCATCACCGCGCTCTACAGCGTGGCCGTGCGCTGGTCGGATCGTCGCGACCGCACCCCACGGCTCAACCGCGTCGTCGCCTACGCCTCGAACCGATCGTTCGCGATCTTCCTCGCCCACGTCCTCGTGCTGCAGCTGCTGATCCTGCCGCGCCTCGACGTGACCTCGAAGGGATGGTTCGAGCAGCACCTGGGCGTGCCGTGGGCCACGATCGTGGTCTATGTGTTGACCGTCGCGATCACCCTCGTCGTCGCCGAGGGGCTGCGTCGCATGCCGTTCGCGCTGTATCTGACGGGACGTCCGAGAATCCCGTTTCGCCGCGATCAGGCGTGGGTGGGCCCGGACCGACAGAGTACCGAGCGAACGCTCGAACCTACTCGCGGGTAACCGACATCACCCCAGGTGAGAACTTAGGTGAACCTTCGCTGCGCACACCGGCCGACAGGCCTTAACGTTTAGGCAAGGACACCTGGGCATCGGCCGCGATCGCCCTGGAGAGAAAGGCCCCTCGCCTTGAGCGCCACGACGATCACGATCGGCTCCATCGCCGCACTCATCAGCCTCGGCTGCTGGGCTCTGTTCTTCTCGGGTGTGTGGAAGATGATCCGCACCATCGCCCAGGGACAGCGCGACACCACCCGGCTGACGCCGGTCATCCCCCGTTTCACGCAGATGATGGTCGAGTTCGTCGCCCACACGCGAATGGTCAAGTTCCGCACCGTCGGCTGGGCGCACTGGCTGGTTATGATGGGCTTCGTCGTCGGCTCACTGCTGTGGTTCGAGGCCTACGGCCAGACGTTCAACCCGGAGTTCCACTGGCCGCTGTTCGGCGACACCTTCGTGTGGCACCTGCTCGACGAGCTGCTCGGCATCGGCACCGTCGTCGGCATCGTCACGCTGATCATCATCCGCCAGCTCAACCACCCGCGCACCCCCGAGCGGCTGTCGCGTTTCAGCGGCTCGAACTTCGGCGCCGCCTACTTCGTCGAGGCCGTCGTGCTGCTCGAGGGCCTGGGCATGATCTTCGTGAAGGCCGGCAAGATCGCGACCTACCACCACAGCCACGTCGGTTCGGACTTCTTCACGATGCAGGTCGCGAAGCTCCTCCCGGAGAGCCCGCTGCTGGTGTCGATCTTCGCCGCCATCAAGCTGCTGTCGGGCATGGTGTGGCTGGCCGTGGTCGGCCGTCGCATCACGTGGGGCGTTGCGTGGCACCGCTTCTCGGCGTTCTTCAACATCTACTTCAAGCGTGAGGACGACGGCGGCGTCGCCCTCGGTGCGGCCAAGCCGATGATGTCGCGCGGCGAGCTGCTGGTGATGGAAGAGGCCGACCCCGATGTCGACGCCTTCGGCGCGGGCAAGATCGAGGACTTCACCTGGAAGGGCTGGCTCGACTTCACCACGTGTACCGAGTGTGGGCGCTGCCAGAGCCAGTGCCCGGCGTGGAACACCGGTAAGCCGTTGTCGCCCAAGCTGCTGATCACCTCGCTGCGTGACCATGGCTACGCCAAGGCGCCCTACCTCCTGGCCGGTGGCCGCACCGACGCCGCCGGCGACGAGGTCGGACTCGTCGACGCCGACGGCAACGTCGACCAGGCTCGGCTCGACAAGATCCCCGCCGCCGCACGCGCCGAGGCCGCGCGTCCGCTCGTCGGCCCCAGCGAGGGCGAGGGCGCCGGCGGCGTCATCGACACCGACACCCTGTGGAGCTGCACCAACTGCGGCGCCTGCGTCGAGCAGTGCCCCGTCGACATCGAGCACGTCGACCACATCATCGACATGCGCCGCTACCAGGTGCTCATCGAGTCGGACTTCCCGTCCGAGCTCGCGGGGCTGTTCAAGAACCTCGAGAACAAGGGCAACCCCTGGGGCCAGAACTCCAAGGACCGCACCAACTGGATCAACGAGATCGACATCGAGATCCCCGTCTACGGCAAGGACGTCGACACCTTCGAGGGCTTCGAGTACCTCTTCTGGGTCGGTTGCGCCGGCGCCTACGAAGACCGCGCGAAGAAGACCACCAAAGCCGTCGCCGAGCTCCTCGACATCGCCGCGGTGAACTTCCTCGTGCTCGGTGAAGGCGAGACCTGCACCGGCGACTCGGCACGTCGATCGGGCAACGAGTTCCTGTTCCAGATGCTGGCCCAGCAGAACATCGGCACCCTCGACGAGCTGTTCTCCACGGCCCCGGCGCAGCCCAAGAAGATCGTCGTCACCTGTGCGCACTGCTTCAACGCACTCGGCAACGAGTACCCGCAGGTGACCGGTGAAGACGGGCAGCCGGGCAAGTTCGAGGTCGTCCACCACACGCAGCTGCTGAACCGGCTCGTGCGCGACAAGCGGCTCATCCCCGTCGCACCCGTCGCCGAGGACGTCACCTACCACGACCCCTGCTTCCTCGGCCGCCACAACAAGGTCTACTCCGAGCCCCGCGAGCTGATGGCGGCCTCGGGTTCGGCGCTGCGGGAGATGCCGCGCCACGGCGAACGTTCCATGTGCTGTGGCGCCGGTGGCGCCCGCATGTGGATGGAGGAGTCGATCGGTAAGCGCATCAACCTCGACCGCGTGGACGAGGCGCTCGAGACCCTCGACGGTTCGGGTGAGAAGAACCAGAAGATCGCGACCGGCTGCCCGTTCTGCAAGGTGATGCTCAGCGACGGCACCACCGCCAAGACCAGCGGCACCGACCTCGAGAACAAGGTCGAGGTCGTCGACGTGGCGCAGCTGCTGCTCGAATCGGTGACCCGCGGCGCCGCCGAGATCAAGCGCGGCGGCCGCTTCCTGGGCCCGGTTGCCGTCGGTACCGCGACGCTCGACGAGACCGATGCGAAGGCCAAGACGGTGACCGAGGTGACGACCGCGGCAGAACCCGCCGAGGCCGCCGCGGAGGCGACCGGCACCGCGGTGAAGGAGAAGCCCAAGGTCGGGCTCGGCATGGGCGGTGGGATGAAGCGTCCCGGCCAGGCCGCGAAGGCCGGCGCACCCGCCAAGGACACCTCCGCGCCGTCGAAGGCCGAGCCTGCGTCGTCGGAGTCGGCCGAGGCCACCCAGACGGCGTCGGCGGTGGCCGCGACCGAGCCGAAGGCCAAGGGCTTCGGCATGGCCGGCGGCATGAAGCGACCGGGACAGGCCGCCAAGGCCGCACCGGCCGCCGAGCCCAAGGCACCCGCCGAGGACAAGGCGGAGCCCGCCGCGACCGCATCGGACAAGTCCGAGCCTGCCGCGGCTCCGGAGCCCAAGGCCAAGGGCTTCGGTATGGCCGGTGGGATCAAACGGCCCGGTCAGGCCGCCAAGGCCGCGCCGGCCGCCGAGGCCGAGCCCGCCACGAAGGCCGAGCCGACGAGCGAGGCCGCTTCCGCCTCGACCGAGACCGAGACCGAGACCGCTGCACCGGCACCGGCACCGGAACCGAAGGCCAAGGGCTTCGGGATGGGCGCGGCCAAGCGCCCGGGTCAGGCGGCGAAGGCCTCGGCTCCGGCGACATCCGAGGCGCCGGCCACGTCGCCGGAACCCGAGAAGGCCGAACCCGAGAAGGCCGAGCCGAGCACCGCCGAGTCCAACGGCACCGCGGAGACCAACGGCACCGCGGATTCGAACGGCACTGCCGACTCCAACGGATCCGGGGCGAACGGGAACGGCAGCAGTGCCGATGACGCCAAGGTCATCACCGAGACCGGTGCGTCGAAGTCGGCCGGGTTCGGCATCGCAGCGGGGAAGAAGCGTCCCGGCGCCTGAGATCCCCGATCACGCCACGACTGCCGTGTTGTGAGTAACACCAAAAGGTGAGCCTGGGTAGTGGTTCATCGCCTAGCAGCCGAGACCGGTCGGTGCACACGAGAGTGTGCACCGACCGGTCTCGTCTTCTGTCCGGCCGCGACCCCTCCCGACGATGACCAGGACCACCGCGGGCGACCGGCTCACCCGCCGTGAACGTCTGCGGCTCAACGCTTCCGGGATCCCTGTCACGTCATCGATCCCGACTGTCCGCGTGGACGCCCGCGCAGTCGCCACCCGCCACGAACTCGCACCCGACTGCACAGAACGCAGCGGCCCGACACGGCCTCACTCCCACCTGGTTGCGTCGATCTGCACATTTCCGTTGGGCCGCGTCCCGACACACGTGGCTAAGATTTCGCGGTACGTACGATCGGCAGCGAGGCGTCGCTGTCGTCATCGCGATCGGCTGACGAGAGGGGTGCGGCGTGTCAGCGCAGCACGGCGTGCCCGGTTCACCCGAGTCGGGCTCCAGCCCGCTCGGCGCCGGTCTGCGGCGTTCGGCCGCAGCGATCCCCGATGAGCACCTCGCCGTCGTCGCGATCCGGATGGAGGCCGCCGACCGCATCGCGGCCGCGTTCGGTCCCGGCACCGGATCGGCGGTACGTGGCGCCACGATGGCCGCGCTCACCGAACTCGTCGGCGCCCGGGGCACGGTGGTGCGGGCGACGCCCGATCACGTCGCGATCCTCCTCGGCTCCTCCAGCGCCGACCTCGACGATCTGGTGAAGGCACTGAGCCGGCGACTGGCCACCACCATCGACGTCGACGACGTCGCATACTTCGTCCAGACCCACATCGGCGTCGCACTCCCCGGCGACGTCCCGCTCGCATCCACCACCGATCCGACCGGTGGCCACCGGGCCGACGACCTCATGCAGGCGGCGATCGCGGCAGTGCACTCGGCGTTCACCCGCGGCGCCCACCTGGCGTACGCCTCCGAGGTGTCGATCGCGAATCTGCAGCGCGAGGTCGAACTGGCCGCCGAGCTCGCGACCGCCGTCGGCGAGGCGTTCACGCTGCACTATCAGCCGATCGTCACCGTCGACGGCCTCGAGGTCGTCGGCTACGAATCACTGTTGCGGTGGACCGTCGACAACCACGTCCGCCTGCCGGGGACCTTCCTCGACGCCGCCGAGGAGACGTCGCTGATCGTGCCGATCGGACGGTGGGGTGTCGCCGAGGCCATCCGACAGCTCGCCGTCTGGCAGACCGAGAGCGACAATCCCGGGCTGTTCATGTCGGTGAACTTCTCCTCCCAGCAATTGTTCGACCGCGATCTCGCCGCCCATGTCTCGGGCCTCCTCGCCCAGCATTCCGTCGCCGCCGGGACCCTGTGGATCGAGGTGACCGAACGCGACATGATCACCACCGACTCCCCCGCGTCGACGACCATCCACGAACTCGCGGCGCTGGGCTGCATCATCTGCGTCGACGACCTCGGCACGGGATACGCCGCGCTGCGATACATGGTCGACCACCCGATCAGCGTCGCGAAGATCGACAGGTCGCTGGTCGCCGACATGGGCGACCCGACCAAACGGAGCATCGTCGAGACGGTCTGCCGACTGTCCGAGGAACTCGGCATCATCAGCGTCGCCGAGGGGGTCGAGGACCGCTCCCAGGTGACGCTGCTGCGAGAGGTCGGGTTCACCCACGCGCAGGGATACCTGTTCGGCCGACCCGAGCCGGCTCGATCGATCACCCCGCCCGACGCACTCCCCTGACCGAGCAGGGTCGACGCCCACGGCGTTTATCGCGTTGCGTGGGGTGCGATCATGGATCGGTGAGCAGACCGCGCGTACCCCACGTCACCACCACCCTCAAGCCGCTCGAGCAGTCCGCGAAACTCCGCGACGTCTGCTACGAGATCCGTGGCCCGGTACACGCCCACGCGGCACGCCTCGAGGCCGAGGGACACCGCATCCTCAAGCTCAACATCGGCAACCCGGCCCTGTTCGGTTTCGCCGCACCCGACGTCATCATGCGCGACATGATCCACGCGATGCCCTACTCGCAGGGTTACTCCGAATCGGCCGGCGTCCTCTCGGCCCGTCGCGCCGTGGTCACCCGCTACGAGACCATCCCCGATTTCCCCTACTTCGACGTCGACGACGTCTTCCTCGGCAACGGCGTCTCCGAGCTCATCACGATGACCATGCAGGCGCTGCTCGACGACGGCGACGAGGTCCTCATCCCGGCGCCGGACTACCCGCTGTGGACGGCCATGACCGCGCTCGGTGGCGGAAAGCCGGTGCACTATCTGTGCGATGAGGCGAACGACTGGAATCCCGACATCGCCGACATCGAGGCGAAGATCACCAGCCGCACCAAGGCCCTGGTCGTCATCAACCCGAACAACCCGACCGGCGCGGTGTATTCGCGTGAGATCCTCACGCAACTCGTCGATCTCGCACGCAAGCACTCGCTGCTGGTGCTCGCCGACGAGATCTACGACAAGATCCTCTACGACGACGCCGAACACATCAACATCGCGTCACTGGCCCCGGATCTGTTGTGTCTCACGTTCAACGGCCTGTCGAAGGCGTACCGGGTGTGCGGGTACCGCGCGGGATGGGTGGCGATCACCGGACCCAAGGACCACGCGAAGGGGTTCATCGAAGGGCTGTCGCTGCTCGCGTCGACCCGACTCTGCTCGAATGTGCCCGCCCAGCACGCCATCCAGGTCGCGCTCGGCGGCTATCAGAGCATCGACGACCTCGTGAAACCCGGTGGCCGGTTGCTCGAACAGCGGAACGTGACGTGGCAGAAGCTCAACGAGATCCCCGGGGTGTCGTGTGTGAAGCCGATGGGTGCGCTGTACGCGTTCCCGAAGATCGACCGCGAGTACTACGACATCCACGATGACGAACTCTTGGTGCAGGATCTGTTGTTACGCGAGAAGATCCTGGTCGTGCAGGGCACCGGGTTCAACTGGCCGACGCCCGATCATCTGCGGATCGTGACGCTGCCGTGGTCGCGTGATCTCGTCGACGCCGTCGAACGACTGGGCAACTTTCTCTCCGGCTACCGGCAGTAGCCCGGGCGGCGATCCCGGATCGCGGCGGGTCAGGCGTCCGTGGACGCGCATGACGAACCGGATCGGCGCCGGGATGTGTTGCCGCAGAACGGCATGTTTGCGCACGTAGACCGGGATCTCCCACAGCGCCCAGGTTCCCGCGGCGAACACCGCCGAATCGCCGGGGTGCAGCACGCGGGATGCGCAGCCGGGAGCCGAGACCCGTACCGCGCCATCGATGATGTGCACCGTCTCGTCGGCCGGGAAGTACCAGTCGAAGACCCCAGCCGTGCAGTCCCACACCCAGGTGGTGGTGCTCCCGTCGCGGCTCGCGTCGCACCGGGCCTCACGTGCGACGGGTGACCCCGACCGTATCCACGCCGGATTGACCGGGGCGACAACCATGTCGACGTCGTCGGGCGTGTAGGCCCTGATCGCAGGTGGGACGGTCGGGTGTCGGCGGAACATCGCAGCTCTCCGAGGTGTCGAGGACGGGAGGGTACGCAACGGTATCGGATAAATCGGACGTCGGGAACGACTGTGGTGTGTTCGTACTCCTGTGGCGAGTCATGCACTTCACTCCACACTGGACATTCTCACTAGTGAATCTGTGACAAGATGTAACCGGCAACGCGGTTCGTGTGGGGACACGTGCGTTCCAGGGGGAAGGTGGCCCGCCTCGTCGGGTCACGCAGTCCATGTTTTGGGGGATTCATGAGCGTCAGGAATTTTCGTGGCGTGACCGAGGTCACAACACCGCCACGGCGCGTACGTCGGGTCGGTTTCGGCCGACAACGCATCGATGCGGTCCTGGTGGTCTGCGAGTTGATCATCGTCGGCCTCCTGCTCGCGGTCGCGACGCAGCAGCGATGGCCCGTACCCGAGGCCGCGGTCTTCATCGCCCTGCTGGGCACCGGCGGGCTCTACCGCTCGCGCCTCAACGCCTCAGCGCTGGAGGTACTTCCGCGTCTCGCGGGGTTCTGCGTGCTCGCCACCCTCGCCGTGGTCGTGGTGTTCGATCCCACGACACCCATCCTGCGCGCCGGCGCCGAGGCCCTCGGCGTCGCATCGGTGCTGTTCGTCGTGCGGGTCGTCTACTACGGGATCGTCCGCGCGCGCCGCCGCGGCAGCCCCGCCATGCGCTCGCGTACCGCGATCGTCGGCGGCGGCATGGTCGCCTCGAAGATCCTGCAGAACCTCGAGCAACACCCCGAGTTCGGGCTCGAACCGGTCATCGTGGTCGACAAAGATCCTCTGCCCGAGATCGTCGAGTGGGGCACGCCCGTCACGAACGGTGTCGAGAACCTGCGCGAGATCGTGTTACGCCACGACGTCGAGACGGTGATCGTCGCGTTCAGCCGCACCACCGACCAGAGCTACGTGGCCCCGCTGCGCCAGTGCGACGACCTCGATTGCGAGATCTTCATCGTCCCGCGTCTGTTCGAGTTCGTGCACCTCACCAACGACATGGACCGGGTCCACACCGTCCCGCTCGTCCACGTCCGTCGCAGTGCACAGCGCGCATGGTGTTGGCACGCCAAACGTCTTGTCGATCTCGTGGTCTCGTCACTGATGCTGCTGCTGGTGTCGCCGGTCCTGCTCGCGTGCGCGCTCGTCATCGCGGTGACCGACCGCAGTGGTCCGGTCATCTTCAAACAGCAACGCACCGGCCGCAACGGGACCCTGTTCAACCTGTACAAGTTCCGGTCGATGCGACCGGTGTCGGCGGCGACCTCCGACGTCGACTGGAGTCCCGACCGATCACAGCGGCTCACCGCCATCGGACGTCTCCTGCGCAAGACCTCGATCGACGAGCTGCCGCAGCTGTGGAATGTGGTGCGCGGCGACATGTCTCTGGTCGGTCCGCGCCCCGAACGGCCGCATTTCGTCGAGCAGTTCGAGAGCACCGTGCCGTCGTACCAGCACCGACACCGCGTCAACGTCGGTCTCACCGGCTGGGCCGCGATCAACGGCCTGCGCGGCGACACGAGCATCGACGATCGTGCGATCTACGACAACTTCTACATCGAGAACTGGAGCATCTGGCTCGACGCCAAGATCATCCTGCTGACCTTCAAGGCGATGCTGCGCGGCACCGGCTCCTGACGC
The DNA here is from genome assembly GCF_053345315.1 of Williamsia sp. M5A3_1d. Taxonomy (NCBI): domain Bacteria; kingdom Bacillati; phylum Actinomycetota; class Actinomycetes; order Mycobacteriales; family Nocardiaceae; genus Williamsia; species Williamsia sp. M5A3_1d. The sequence goes on along the minus strand of NZ_JBKEZX010000001.1, from coordinate 926,473 downwards.
CGGCGGGTCGCGCAGCGCGGTCAGCCGATCTCGGCGAGCACGACCGCCATCGCGTGACAGTCGGTGTGCGACAGGGTGAGCACCGTCTCGCCCCACCCCAGCGTCCGCGCTCGGCGTGCCATCTCCCCGTGCAGTCGTAGCGTAGGCACGGCGCCGGCACCGACGACCTCGATCTCGGTCGGCACCGTCGCCTCGTCGGTGATGGCCAGCGCCTTGATCACCGCCTCCTTCGCCGCGAACCGCGCCGCGAGTCGGGCCGTGTCACCGTGGGATGCGGCGATCTCGTCCGGGGTGAACACACGCGTGAGGAAACGCTCACCGAAGGCCTCCACCGACCCGGCGATGTCGGACAGTGCCACCAGGTCGCATCCGAGTGCGTGACTCACCGCGCCACCGAGTCGACCAGTGTGCGCATAGACCGCCGGAAGGCGCTGCGCGAGAACGTGTCCGCATGACGGGCGATGCCGGCCGGTTCGAGGGCGCCGTCGTCGAACGACGCCATCGCCTCGGCGAGGTGCGCGACGACCTCGTCGTCGGAGCCGTTCGGCACGAGGGTCCCCGAGACGCCGGGGACGACCGTGTCGAGCGCACCGCCTTCGGCGACGGCGATCACCGGGGTGCCGCAGGCCATGGCCTCCACCGGCACGATGCCGAAGTCCTCGACGCCGGGCATCACCAGCGCGCGTGCGGTCTGCTGCAACCGGGTCATCTCCGCGTCGTCGACACGGCCGAGGAAGGTGGTCTCGGGTCCGGCGAGGCGCTCACACAACGTCTGCCACCGACCCGACCCGGCAACGACGAGGCGCACACCGGCGAGGCGGGCGGCGCGGACGGCGAGATCAGGGCGCTTGTAGGGCACGAGACGGCCGGCGAGCAGGAAGAAGTCCTCCCGTGTCGCGCCGGGGTCGAGCGTGAAGCGTTCGGTGTCGACGGGCGGATGGATCACCACCGCCTCGCGGCCCCACCACCTCTCGATGCGGTCGGCGACCTCGGTACTGTTCGCGACGACGGCCGTCAGCTCGGGTGCCGCACCGGATTCCGCGCGTCGCGCCACCGCCGCGAGGGCCGCCAGCGCTGCCCGCCCGGCGGGACCCGAGGCCTCACCGGCGCGCATCTCACGGTCCCATGCCCATCGGGCCGGGGAGTGGACGTAGGCGACGGTGGGGATGTCCCCGGCGGCGTGGGCGGCCGACACGGCGAACGCGTGGTGGCTGATGACGACGGCATCGACGTCACCGAAGTCGCTGCGGCGCAGTGCTGTCGGCACGAGCGGTAGCAGCGGTGCATACGTACGACGGCGGATCGCCCTGTGCAGCACATCGAGACGCGACACGTCGACTCGGCCCCTGAGGACGTCGACGACGGCGTCGGGGTCGGCGATCGGCACCCGCAGGTGCGCTTCGGGCCACTCCACCGCGAGTTGCTCGACGACGTGTTCGCTGCCCGCGATCTCGGTGAGCCGCTCGTGGACCAGCGCGATCCGGGACCCGCTCACGGGCCCACCGACACCGGCGCCGAGAGGTCGAGGCTGTGCACGCGGCCCCGCGGACCTCGATCGAGATCGGCGTCGGACGCGGCGGTGAGCGCGACGTCATACGGGCGGCCGGCGGCGAGATGAAACACCGAGTCGGCCGGCGTCCATCCGGGGCAGTCGATCTCGACCCACCGCGCGGTGACCGACGACTCCAGGCGCAGGGACCACTCACCCTCGACGAGGTGAGCCGACACCTCGAGGGCCCCGGCGGGGACCACGACGTTCTCCGCGGCCGGGCGCACCACGAACACCTCCCGACACCGCGGCGTCCCGTCGACGCTCAGGACGACCTCCACGGCGTCGGCGGTGCGCCGACCGAAACGGTGCGCATCGGACAGGTCGCGGAAGACACCGGTGATCTCGCTGTCGACGAACCGCACCGAACCGTGCGCGTCGACCGTGACCGCACGGACGCCCTCGGCGACGACCGAACCGCCATCGGTGGTCGCACACAGCGACAGCTCCCCGACCAGTGGCAGGCCGGTGTCGTTGACGACGTCGACCGTGATGCCCGCGAGTCCGGCGTCGCGCAACACCACCGCGACAGGCGCCCACACCCGGCTCAGCACCGACAGCGGCAGTTTGGGGTCGCCGTCGGCATCGATGAGCCCCCACCCCGCGCCGGGCACGGTGTCGGCGGCGGTCAACACGAGTGCACCGCCGCAGCGGGGATCGAGGCGCCAGTGCGCATGGCAGGCGGCCATGGCCTCGGCGACCGCGATACGCCCGAGCTGCAGATAGCGCTCGGGGTCACGGCTGCGGACCGCGGTCGGCTCGACGTCGAACAGCGCGGCGACGTAGTGGTCGCGGACATCCTCGAAATCCCAGGCCGATCCGCGGTCGCGGGGGACCGCGGCCTTCCACTCCGGGGTGTGCCCTGCGGCCGCCGCGGCGCCGAAGTGCCGCTCGACCGCCGCGGGCGAGGGTGGGATGGCGAAAGCCAGACACTCTGCGGCGAAACGTACGTCGGCACCGACGACATCGGAGACCGGGCGACGGTACCCGCCGACCCCGAACCAGTGACTGACACCGGCGTCGGGTCGTAGCGGGAACGCGTCGCTGCCCGGCGGGGCGCTGGGCGACGACTCGACATAGGGCAGACCGTACTCGGCGGCACGCGCCGCCAACGTGGTCTCGATCAGGGGCATCGTCCGTCCCTCACGCGGGAGGCCGAGCATCACCGGTTGCTGCACGGTCTCGCTGCCTCCGCTGACGACGGCGATCGCCGGGTTGCCCGACACCGCACGCACCATCGCCTCGAGTTCGGCGACCACGGTGTCGTCGAGATCGGTGGGCGGGTCGAAGGTGGCGAGCATGGCGTCCTGCCAGATCAGCAGTCCCCTCTCGGCGCAGGCGTCGGCGAACTCGTCGCCCTCGGGGAGCAGTCCCCCCGGGATCCGCACCATCGTCGCGCCTGCATCGGCGAGCAGTCGCAGGCGTCGCGTGATCGCGGCGGACACGTCGGCGACAGCCCCGGGACGCACCGGGGTCCACACCGCGCCGCGGGCGAAGACGGGGACACCGTTGACGACGAGGGTGAACCCGTCGTCGGCGGTGTCGACGGTCAGGGTCCGGAAGCCGACGGTCCTCGTGAGCGCAGGCCCGTCGCTGGTGCCCACCGTCAGCCGGTACAGCGGTTGCCCGCCGTACCCATGCGGCCACCAGAGCTGGGGACGCGTCACGGTGAGAGCGGTGACGAACCTGCCGTCGGTCACCTCGACCGTCGTCTCGATCGTCTGGCCGTCGGGATCGGTGAGACGTACGGTCACCGCGGCCGCGTCGACATCGCCCCCGCCGGTGTCGAGGCAGCGGCCCGTCACGGTGACGACACCGGTCTCCGGGTCGGCGTGGACGTCGACACCGGCGACCGCCGGAGCGTCGAAGAGGGTCATGCCGCGCCAGAACCCCACGGGTGCAGGCACATCGCCGTAGACCTTCGCGCGGCCGAGCAACGTGGTGCGCGCCCACCGCAGCCCCTGGGTCGCCACGAGCGACGACCGCCACCGTCCGCGGGGACGCCGGCTCGACGCCCACGCGGTGATCGATCCGAATCGCACCGCTATGCGGTGCCGACCCGGACCGACCGTCGCCGTGACGGGCAGGAACATCGACGCGACGGTCGCCACCTCGACGTCGTCGACGAACACCGACGCCGGAAAGCTCAGTCCCTCGAACACGATCCGTGTGTCCGCGCCGAACTCGGCGTCGGTGACGAACCACCAGTCGAGGTCGTCGATTCCGGTGGCCGCGGGGCACATCGTCCGCCATCCGTCGACGGCGTCGACCACCGTCGGGGGCGACATCGGCACCCCCGCGGCGAGGACGTCGTCGGTGAGGCCGGTGGGTTCGGTGACGGCACCGGCGGCGGTCGCCACCAGCAGACCGTCGGGCACCGTCGGCGCGACGGCGCTCACCCCAGGGAGGTGTCGACGATGTGGAGTGCCGCGCCCCACGCCTCGGCCATCGCGGTGAGCGTCTCGCTCGGATCGGCGGCGCGGCCGCGGGCGGCACGCGCCATCCGGAACTGCACCGACTTGGCCCCGGATGCCACCTCCAGGAACGGTTCCCGCGCCGCGGCGGCGCCCGCGGCACCCTGCGACTCGAGCCACACGACCACGTCGGCGGCGAGTTCGGCGGTCGCGCCGCACTGCCGCAGGGTCGCGAACGCCCACCGGTGGAAGGTCTCGAGGCCGGCGTCGGGCAGCCACCCGACCGCGTCGCGGACCGAGTCGGCGAGCCGGTCGACCGGGTTGCCCGGCGCGCGCCGATCGAGATGGGCACGAACGAGTTCGAGCGCGCGGTCGGGCGCGGCCGGGGTGACGGTGCGGCGGATCTGCTCGGTGTAGGGCGGCAACTCGGGATGCACGCCCGATCCGAGACCGAACACGCCGTCGAAGTCCTCACCCGCGAGCCGGAAGGCTCCGGCGTTGTGCAGGTACACCATCTCTCGCGCGTCACGGTCGACCGACAGCGGCACGATCGTCGTCTTCACGTGACCGCTGCGGTAGTCACTGCCCGCGGTGTCGGGCAGCCACCAGCTGTCCACCTCCACGGTGTGCATCAACCCGCGGGCCGGACCGCTCTCGACGGTGTCGAGCACCGGACGCCACAGGGCCTCCTCGGTGACCTCGATGCCGTAGAGGACGCGCAGGTCGTACTGCTCGGGTTTGATGAACGTCCACTGTCCGCCGTCGTGGTCGGCGGCGAACACCGAGATCAACGAGGGCACCGGGTCGTGACCGAGCAGGTGCAGGGTCTCGACCCAGAGGTCCACGTAGCAGTTGGTCTCCGGCCAGATCCGTTCGGCGTCGGTGTGGATCCGGTGCGCCACATGATCTTCCGGTTCGGCGAGCCCCGCCGACATGACCATCGGCGCGGCGGTCATGCCGGTACCAGCCTCCCGACGACCGCGGCGAGGTTGTCCACGGTCGCGAATGTCGACTTCTTGAGATCGGTGTCGGGGAACTCGATGTCGAACTCGTCCTCGAGCGCGAGCATCACGTTCACACTCGCGTGCGAGGTGAGACCCAGCTCATAGAGATCGACAGAGCTGTCGACCGACATGGCGTCGACGGACATCTTCCCGTGCGACACGAGAATACGACGGATCTGGTCTTGCATCGTGTTCTTCCCCCTAGAAGAGTTGCTGCCGCGAAAGCAGTTGTCCGGCCGGGTTTTCCGGCCGGTGCAGTGTGACGTCGGGACTCCCCCGTCCCGTGTGACGTCGTTCGGGTCGCGCAATGTGCTGATCGCCTCACCCTCGATGAGGGATCTGCAACTCGTCAAACCTCGACCTTTGCGATACCGTACCCGGGAACGTACCGCAGCACCACGCGTCGGGTCCACGCGCGCTGGGGAGACGTTCACTATCGCCGAGGTCGACAGCCGATGTCGCCGATGTGCACGGCCCACAGATCAATATTTCCGATCACCCGGGGGGGTAAGTTCGGTGACAATCACCGCTGTACGCACGTCCGAAGCCGTCGAGGCACCCGATCCGACCAGCACGGTCGCGGTCGCCGCCGCCCACGCCGACGACGTCGATCGCCACGCACGTTTCCCGTTCGAGGCCGTCGACGAGATGCGCTCGTCGGGACTGCTGTCCTGTTCGCTGCCCGCCGAACTCGGTGGACGCTCCACGTCGATCACCGACCTCTGCGCCATCGGCCGCAAGCTCGGCGCGGTCTGCAGCTCCACGGCGATGATCTTCGCGATGCACCACACCCAGGCACTGTCGCTGCGCTTCCACGCGACGTCGGGTGCGGCCGCCGAACTCACCCGTCAGATCGCCGAGTCCGACGCGCTTCTCGCCTCGGCGACCACCGAGATCACCACCGGCGGCGACGTCGGCAGCTCCACCTGCGCGGTGATCGTCGATGGGGACACCGTCGTCCTCGACAAGAACGCGCCGGTCATCTCCTACGGCGAGTACGCCGACTACGTCTTCGCGACCGCGCGGCGCACCCCCGACAGCCCCAGCAACGACCAGGTCCTCGTCGCGTGTCCGCGCGCCGACACCCGGCTCGAGAAGACCGGCACCTGGGACGTCCTCGGCTTCCGTGGCACCTGCAGCCCCGGTTTCCAGCTGCACGCGCAGACCTCGGCCGCCCACGTGCTGCCGACCGACTACGCCACCATCTCCGCGCACACCATGCTTCCCGCCTCGCACACCCTGTGGGCCTCGGTGTGGCTCGGCATCGCCGACGCCGCGATGGCGAAGGCCCGCGCCCAGGTCCGCTCGGCCGCCCGCAAGGCTCCCGCCGGCTCGCCGCCCCCGCAGGCGGTGAAGTTCGCCGATCTCACCGTGGTGCATCAGCGCTTCGTGTCGTCGGTGGCCCGCGAGATCGAGCGCTACGAGGCGTTTCTCGCCAGCGGGGAGGAGCACACCACGGTCGGCTTCACCCTCGCGATGAACAATCTCAAGCTCGACGCGTCCACCACCATCGTCGAGGTCGTCATCGGTGCCCTGCAGCTCTGCGGCATCAGCGGGTACCGCGAGGACCACCCGGCGTCGATGGGGCGGTTGCTCCGTGACGCGTTCGGCCCGCAGCTGATGGTGTCCAACGACCGCATCCGCGCCAACAACGCCCAGCTCGTGCTGGCCTACCGGGGGTGACGGACATGACTGTGACGACCACACCGGGAACCGTCGAACCCACCCAGACCGCCACCCCACAGACAACAGCCCCACACACAACCGCCACAACCGAACTCGACCGCGCACGCGCTCAGTTCCGTGACGATCTCATCGACGCCGGACTGCTGGTGCCCTCGGGCATCGACGGCCTCTACGGGCGCGGAGCGATGTTCGAGGACGTCATCGACGCGATCGACGAGGTCGTCGTGGCCGCGGGTCGCGCCGCCCACGCCGACGCGCCACGCCGGCTGCGGTTCCCACCGGTGTTCCCGCGGGAGTCGTTCGAGAAGACCGACTACATCGCGTCGTTCCCGAACCTGACCGGCGCCATCTCGACGTTCACCGGTGACAACCGCGCGCATCGCGCGTTGCTCGCCGACCGGGAGTCGGGTGCCGATTGGGATCACCATCTCGCCTCGGCGGGAACGATGCTCGTCTCCGCCGCCTGCCATCCGAGCTACTCCACCCTCACCGGCACCCTGCCCGACGGTGGCGTGCTGATGGACGTCTACGGCTACTGCTTCCGTCACGAGCCCGCCGTCGATCCCGCGCGCATGCAGGCGTTCCGCATGCACGAGTTCGTGATCGTGGGTTCGCCGCAGCAGGCCGAGGACCACCGCGACAGCTGGGTACCCCGCGGTCTCGCCGTTCTCGACCAGCTGGGCCTCGCCGCCCGCGACGTCCCGGCCAACGACCCGTTCTTCGGGCGTGCCGGAAAGATGCTGGCCGCCAACCAACTCGACGAGAACCTCAAGACCGAACTCGTGGTGTCGCTCTACGGCGATCTCGACGACGGGACGGCCGTGGTGTCGTGCAACTGCCACCGAGACCACTTCGGGGAGACGTTCACGATCGCGACCGCCGACGGAGAGGTCGCGCACAGCGCCTGCGTCGGTTTCGGGATGGAGCGCATCGCGCTCGCGATGTTCGCCACACACGGTCTCGACGTGTCCGCCTGGCCCGCGCAGCAGCGCGGCCTGCTCGGCTGACCCGTACCCGTCCCTGCTCGAGACGCCAGTGACCGATTCCCAGTTCGAGTCGCGCATCGACGCGACCCCGGCCGAAATGACCACCACCGCCATGACTTCTGCCCCGATCACACCGACAGCGACGACGTCGACCCAGACGTCCTCCACACCGACGCCCTCCAGTCAGACACCCGTCCGACCCGGGGTGTCCACCCCGGCGCACCGAGCGACCGACACCCACGACGTGGTGTTCGGTGCGCTCGCGCTGCGACCCGGCGGCAGCGGGGTGCAGACCTACGCCCGTGAGCTCGTCGCGGCGGCGGCCACCCTCGCGCCGGAGTTGTCGATGGCCGCGGTGATCCAGTCCGACGCCACCGGTGAACTGCCCGTCACGGTCGAGCCGCTGACCCGCAAGGTCAGTTCCGGTGTCCGGCGGGCGTTCTCGGGCCTGCGTCCGGTGCACACGCCAGGGCGGGTCTTCCACTCCCTCGACGTCGACCTGCCGCTGCTCCGCGACGGGATCACCGTGTCGACGGTGCACGACCTGTCGGTGTTCGACACGCCGTGGGCGTCGTCGGCGCTGCGGGCACGCGGCGAGCGGGCACTGCTGTGGCGGGCGCTGAACCGCGCCGACGTGCTGATCGCGGTGTCGTCGTTCACCGCCGAGCGGATCGCCGACATCTTCGGCCGCGGAGCACATGTCATCCCGCTGGCGCCCGCGTCGTGGGCGACCCCGCCGAGCGCCGAGGCGGTCGCCGAGGTCCGCACCCGCCTCGACCTGCCCGAGCGCTTCGTCCTGCAGGTCGGGACCGTCGAACCGCGCAAGGACGTCGCACTGCTCGCCGAGGCCTGTGCCGAGGCGGACATCCCGCTGGTGCTGGCCGGCGCGGGCTCCACCGGGCCGGACGCACCGGCATCGGCCCACGGCCTCGGCTACGTCGCGACCGACGATCTGCCCGCGCTGTACGCGGCGGCCACCGTCACCGCGTACTGCTCGCGCTACGAGGGTTTCGGCCTCCCGCCGGTCGAGGCGATGGCGTGCGGCGGCGCGGTGGTCGCCAGCGCGGTGGGCGCTCTCCCCGACGTCGTCGACGACGGTGCGCTGCTGGTGGCCGGCCACGGCCCCCTCGCGTGGGCCCGCACCCTGCGCGAGGCCGCGGCACCGGAGATGAACGCACATCTGCGTGAGCGGGGCCCGATCGCGGCCGGCGCGCTGAGCTGGGAGGCCACCGCCGCCGCGACACTCGAGGTCTACGAGAGCACCCGGTGACCTCGGCCGTCGACACCCGCCCGGGGACCACCGGACCGGCGCAGGCGACCGCCGCGGATCCGGCGGGGCCGGGGTCGGGTACCCCCACCCCGAAGGGCTCCATCGCCCGCAACATCGGCTCGATGTTGTTGGGCCGCTTCTTCGTCGCCGCGCTCGGCTGGGCGGGCAGCATCGCCATCGCCCGATCGCTGGGCAGCGAGGAGTGGGGTCAGTACTCGTTCGTGTTCGGCCTGCTCGGGGTGCTCAGCGTGATCACCGACCTCGGGGTCGGTCGTGTCGTGCTCAGCCGCCTCGTCGGCGACAGCGAGAGCGAGACACGTCTCGTCGCGAGCTCGTTCATCGCGCTGCGCCTCGGGCTGGGTCTCATCGGGTACGTCGCGGCGGTCGGGTTCGTCGTGCTCGCGAACTACCCCGGCGTGGTCGTCACCGCCACCGCCATCGCGGGACTCGTCGTGGTCATCGCGACGCCGAGCCACTCGCTCACCGTGCTCTACCAGAGCCGTCTGAAACTGACCGTCGTCTCGGTCATCGAATCACTGAGCCAGATCGTGCAGCTCGCGGCGACCGTCATCGCGGTCGTCGTGGCGCCGGTCCTGCTCGTGGTCGTCATCCCGGCCGTCCTGTTCGAGCTGGTCTCCCTCGTCTCCAAGGGCGTCGTCCTGCACCGCGGTGGACTCGGGTTCCGCCCCGCGAAACGCATCGAGGTCTGGCGGTGGTCGGAGATGCTGCGCGAGGCGTTCCCGCTCAGCATCGGCTTCGCGCTGACCGTGCTGCTGACCAAGATCGACATCCCGCTGCTGTCGAAACTCGACTCGTTCGACGCCGTCGGGCACTACGCCATCGCCTACAAGTTCTCCGACCTCGTCTCGATGATCGGCATCGCGGTGACCACCCCACTGGTGACGGTGCTGGTCGCCAGCTGGCCCGAACGCCTCGACGAGTTCCGCGGCCGCATGCGCGACGCCGCCGTCCTCACCACCCTGCTCGGCGGAATGGCCGTCATCGGCATCTGGCCGGCCGCGGCACCCCTGATCCGACTGCTCTACGGCACCGACTACGCCGACGCCGACAACGCCACCCGCCTGCTCGTGCTGGGCGCCGGTCTCAGCAGCTTCACCCTCCTGGGCGTCATGACCCTCGTCAGCACCGGACGCCTGCGCACGTTCCCGATCATCGCCGGATTCGGGTTGGCACTCAACGTGATCGCGAACATCGTGCTCATCCCGCGGATGTCGTTCGAGGGGTCGGCGGTCGCGACCGTGGGCACCGAGATCGTCATGTGTGTGCTGATCTGGGCCGCGGTCCTGCGCGAGGTGGCCATCGGTGGACTCTTCCCGTGGCGCACCATGTCCGGGCTCCTCGGTCTGATCGCGGTGCTCACCGTCGCGGTCACCCTGCTCGCCCCCGCCGACTCGGTGTTCGGCATCGTGCTCGGCGCGGTCGGTGCACTGGCCCTGCCGGTCGCGGCACGCGCCGTCGGGATCACCGAGAGCCTCGATCCGCGCCGCATGCTCTCCGGTCCCGCCCCGACCGACCCGGATGGGCCCGGTTCCGGCCCGGGTCCCGAACCCGACGGCAGCCCCGACACTCCGGGCCCCGACATCGCGGGCCCGGCCATCGTGGGACCCGACGGCACCGGCCCCCAGATCGTGCGCCCCGACATCGTCGACACCGCGACCGTCGTCGAGCCGACCTTCTTCGGCCCGGCCGCGACCCCGCTGTTCGGCACCGTGCACCGACCGGTGTCCGGGGTGGCCCGCGCGGGCGTGGTGATGTGCCCGCCGCTGGGCAAGGAGCAGATCGACACCACCCGTGGGGTCCGGATGCTCGCCGAGGACCTCGCCCTGTCGGGGATGGTGGTGCTGCGCATGGACCATCTGCACACCGGCGAGTCGTGGGGTGAACAGGACTCGCCCGATGCGATCGAGAACTGGCTCGCCGGGATCGTCCACGCCGTCGACCATGTGCGCAGCACAGGTGTCACCGAGGTCGTCCTCGTCGGCCTGCGGGCCGGCGGTCTGCTCGCCACCGCCGCCGCCGAACGCATCGACGGTCTCGCCGGCCTCGTGCTGTGGGATCCGGCGCTGCGGGGACGGACCTTCGTCCGCGGCCAGACCCAGCTGTTCCGGATGGCCGTCGCCGCCGATTCCGCCGGGGAGTCGCTACGCGGCCACACCGACGACGTCGTCGACATCGTCGGCGCCGGATGGCACCGGCAGACCGCGCAGGCGTTGTCGGCCATGTCGATCACCCTCGAGTCGCTGCCCGAGTGCCCTGTCCTGCTCGCGACGTCCGACGCCGATCTCGCGTCGGCCCCCGCCCGCGCGCTGCTCCACGACGAACGTCCCGCCGGGCGCGTGGAGGTGGTGCGGACGGTCGACCCGACCGCCTTCGTGACCCCACCGAGCTTTCTGGTGGAGCTGCCGCACGAATCTGTGCTCGCGATCGGCGCCTGGATCGATCAACTGCTGCCCACCGAACCCCTTGTCGTACATCACCCGACGCGGTCCTGGGCCGTCGTCGACGGCGACCCGACCGGTTCCGCGTCGGACTCCTCGGTCATCACCGAGATCGTCACCGCGCCCGACCGGCCGCTGGTGTGGATCACCCGCCCGGCCCGGGGCGTCGCCCACAGTGGCCTCGTCGTGCACTCGACGGCCGCCGACGTCCGCACCGGTCCCGCCCGACTGTGGCGCGACCTCGCCGTCGAGGCGGCACGACTCGGCGCGATCACGGTGCGCTACGACCGACGTGGTGTCGGCGAGAGCGGACGCGTCAACCGGGCCGACGACTTCGCACCGCTGCACTCACCGATGGCGATCACCGACGCCCGCGAGGTCCGCGACCTCGCGCGGTCGCTCACGCCGGGACCGCTCACCCACGTGGGGATCTGCTCCGGGTCGTGGGCGGCGTCGCGGGTCGCACTCGACGTCGCCGACGACCTCGCCGCCCGGCGCACCGACGACGCTCCCGTACAGCTCGACCGGGTCGTGCTGGTCAACCAGCTCACCTGGCGACGCGACGCACCGGTGCTGGGCGCCGACGCCCCGCTGGCCCCCGAGGTCACCGGCGCGACCGACGACGCGGCGTCGTCGTTGCGCGGTCGGCTCAAGCCGCTCGTGGCGCGCTTCGCCCCCTACCCGCTGTTCGACGCGGTCGCCCGCCTCGGGGTCATGCAGAGCCCACGACTCCTGCTCCGTCCACTGGCCAAGGCCGGGATCGAGACGCATCTCGTGTTCGGTACCCGCGACTACGAGCACTTCCTGAGCCAACGCGGCCTCCAGGCACTGAGCAGCGTCGGCCGCAGCGGCCGGGGCCCGTCGGTCCACGTCGCCCCCGGTGGCGACCATCCCGGGTTCCATCCGGTGGTCCGGGAGGCGGTGCTCACCGAGTGCCTGCACACGGTCGCCCTCGACGGTCGGGAGCGGTCATGACCCAGCGCGTGCTGTTCGTGACGCACTCACCGCAGCGTTCGGGCGCCGAATCGGTGATGCTCGACCTCGCCGCCGAGTGCCATCGCCGCGGGATGTCGGTGTCGGTGGCGTGCCCGGTGGGGCCGCTGTCGGAATCGTTCCCGCCGTGGGTCGTCCACGTCGACATCCCGCACCTCGGTCGCGACCACGGTCGTCGCACCCGCGCCGGGGCCGCCTGGGGGATGGCGCGGTCGATGGTCGTCGCCGCACGCACGTTGCGCGCCCACCGCGGCACCCCGATCGTCGCGAACTCGGCCCACACCCTGCCCGCCCTGCGTCTCGCCGGTGCGCGGTCGGTCGCATGGCTGGTCCACGACCACGTCGTGAGCCGCAAGACACGAGCGTTCATCGCCGCGGGCCGTCCGGTGCTCGGCCGGGTGGTCGCGGTGTCGCCGGCCACCGCATCGGCGCTCGAAGGCCTCGTCGACCGTGTCGAGGTCGGTCGTCTCGGCGTCGACGTCCCCGACACCGCACCCGCCACCGGGACACGGCCGGCCGGTCTCCTGCGGGCGGGCACGCTGTCGGTGCTCACCCCGTGGAAGGGGGTGGACGTGTTCCTCGAGGCGATCGCCCGACTCGACGACGCGACCGCGGTCGTCGCGGGTGAGGCCTTTCCCGGCGATGTCGGGTACGCCGCGCAGCTCTACGAGCGTGCCGGACAGCCCGATCTGGCCGGGCGCGTGACGTTCCCGGGGCGGGTGCGCGCCGCCGACGCCCTCGCACGGTGGACGGTGCACGTCTCGGCGAGCATCGCGCCCGAGGCCGGCCCGCTCACGGCGATGGAGGCGATGGCCGTCGGCGTGCCCGTCGTCGCCACCGATCACGGCAACCCGCGCACCCTCCTCGCCGACGGCCGCGGAGTGCTGGTGCCCCCGGGCGATCCGGTCGCCCTGGCCGACGCGATCTCGTCGATCGCCGCCGACCCGCGCGGCACCGCGGACATGGTCGCGCGCGCGTACGCCCATGTCGCCGAACACCACGACCGCCGCGAGACCGTCCCGGCGCTGCTCGATCTGCTCGTCGGTCCGACACCCTCGCGTACCCCGGCCGACACCGCCGACGCGGTCCCGACAGGCGGTGCGCGGTGAGCGTCGCGACATACGGCGTCGCCGGGATCGTGGGACTCGCCGTCGCGGCGTGGATCCTGATCCGGCCGCAGCGTGGGGTCCTGTTGTTCGCTGCGATCTCGCCGCTGCACTACATCCTGATCTTCGCCCTCGGCGCCGGCTTCCCCAACGGCTGGAAGGAAGGCCTCCTGGGCTTCACCGCGGTGTGTGCGGTGATCCGCACCCGGTGGTCGGCCGTGCCGCGCTTCACCCAACCGTGGGCGTATCTGTTCGCCCTGTTCGCCGCGATCGGGATCATCAGCGCGCTGGTGACCCTGCCGGTGGACGTCGCGCTGTCGCCGATCAAGATCACGTTCTTCTACGGCCTGGTGTTCCCGATCATCATCTGGTTGCGCCCACTCGACGCCGGCGATCGCGACCACCTGATCTCGATCATGATGCTGCTCGGTCTCGGCACCGGCCTGTACGGCATCTATCAGCAGTTCATCGGTGCCGAAGCCCTTGCCGCCCAGGGGTTCGCCTACAACACCGACATCCGTTTCGCCGGAGGGTTGCTGCGATCGTTCAGCACCTTCGGTCAGCCGTTCCCGTTCGCGCTCTTCATGATGCTCGTGCTCCTGGTGTGCGGATCGGTCGCCGTCGCGCAACCGCGGCGTCCCCGCAACCTGGTGTTCCTCGTGCTCACCCCGATCTACCTCGTCGCGATGTCGACCGCGGTGGTGCGAGCGGCGTTCCTCGGATTGCTGATCGGCCTGGTGTGGATCGGGCTGCACCGCTACCGGAAGTTGTTGATCGGCCTCGGTGTCGGCGCGGTGATCGCCGCCGCCATCACCGCGGTCTTCTCCGGCCCGGTGCTCTCGACGTTCCTGTCCTCGAACAGCCTCGGTGAGCGCGGCACGGGGTGGAGCGACTCGATCACCTCGATCCTCGGTCATCCCTTCGGCATCGGCCTGGGGACAACGGGTTCGGCGGCAGAGGTGGTGGCGAAGGCGACCCGGTCGTCGTCGGTCCCGTACCAACCCGACAACTACTACATCAAGGTGGCGATCGAGTTGGGGCCCTTGGCCCTGTGGGTGTTCGTCGGCGTGCTCGTCGTGGCGGTGTTGCACACCGTCCGCGCGGCGCGCGTCGCGACCGACCCGGTCGATCGCAATCTGTGCGTGGGCATCTCGGCGTCCGCCGTCGCCGTCGCCGCCGCCGCACTGGTCTCGACCTACTTCGAGATCTTCCCCGACGACGCCTATTTCTGGCTGCTGCTCGGCGCCGCCGCCTCGACGGTCGTCGCGCCCCGCCGAGCCGACGGTGACGCTGACGACCGCCACGACGGTGCCGGCGACATCTACCGCGCCCCGCTGCCGCCCGGCGTGGTGACGGCCCACCACACCGTGAGCCCGCCTGATCCATCGCCTCGAACGCTGTGACACGGCGCGCATCCCGGGTCCTCGAACGGTTCTCGATCAGACGACGTACCTTCTCTCGACGAAGGACCGTCGTCGTCGCTGCGCTGGTGTTCGTCACCGTTCTCGCGGTCGCCGCGGCGGTCACCGTCATCGTGATGCCGACACCGCTGGCCCGGTTCCTCGACATCCACGACACCGCGATCGACCACACCTGCGTGCCGGCCACGCCGCAGACCCCGATCGGTGTCGCCACGGGCAGCGGACTCACGTCGCTGTCGGACGCCGACCTCGACCGGACCCTCGACATGACCGTCGCCGGGGGCATGCGGTGGATTCGTTTCGACGTCCCGTGGAGTTCGGTGGAGTCCACACGTGGCCGATACGACTGGGCCGCGACCGACCGTGTGGTCGACGCCGCGCGGGCTCGCGGTCTGACCGTCCTCGGCATCGTCGACACGACACCGACGTGGGCACGACTCCCGGGTGCGCTCGACAAGGAGTTCTCGCTGCCGAGCGACACCGCCGCGTTCGGCGACTTCGCCGGCCTCGCCGCGCGGCAATACGCCGAGAAGATCAGCGCCTGGGAGGTGTGGAACGAGCCGAACATCGTCAATTTCGCCGCTCCCGCACCCGATGTCGCGCGCTACGCCCGGATGCTGTCGGCGGCGTCGGTCGCCATCCGCGCCAACGCCGCGCCGGGGGTCACCATCGTCACCGCCGGGCTCTCACCCGCGGTCGATGCGGGCGGCAACATCTCTCCCACCAGGTTCCTGAGCACGCTCTACCGCGTCGCCGATTCCTCGGCGTGGGACGCGGTGGGCATCCATCCGTACAGCTATCCGTATCTACCGCTGGACTCGACGTCGAAGGCGTTCAACGCCTTCGCGCAGTTGCCCGCGCTCTACGCGACCATGCGACGCAACGGCGACGGCGCGAAGAAGCTGTGGGTCACCGAGTACGGGGCGCCGACGGGCGGTACCGACAAGCAGAAGGTTTCCGAGCAGCTCCAGGCCGACTCGCTGTGGTCGGCGATCATGTCGACCCGATCCCGCGGGCACTTCGGTCCGTTCTTCGTCTACAGCCTGCGCGACGCCGGCACCGACCGCTCCGACGCCGAGGACAACTTCGGGTTGCTGCGCAACGACTTCGGTCCGAAGAAGGCCTACGCCGAGGTCCGGGCCGCCACCGACTGCCGCTGAGTCGGCGGCGGTGTCGCGACCTCAGCTGTGGGTCGACTGCGGGGTACGCGCTGATTCGTCGGCGGTTTCCTCGTCGGCCTCGGCGGCCTCGGTGTCGGCGACCTGCGAGACCTCTTCGGCCGACTCCGACGTGACGTCGTCGGTGTCCGGTTCCACCGGCTCCGCCTCGTCGGTGTCGGACACATCGGTCGTGTCGGACACCTCGGCCTGCTCGGGCTCGACCGCCTGCACGGATTCCGTGCTCGGGTCCTGCTGCGGCACAGGGACCTGCTGTGTCGGAACGGGATACACCCCGGCGTCGGCGACGACGCGGTTCGGGACCGTCGACATGCCGTTCGCACCCTCGGCGACCAGCGGCCGGTAGGGCAGGTAGCCCGCGGCGGGATCGTTCGGGGTGATCGGCGGGGCGGGAGAGATCGGTGCGACCGGCGCGGAGACCGGGGCCTGCGGACCGGGGGCCGCGCCGTCCGCGGCAGCCGGCGCGGGGGCCGACGCCGGGCGACCCGACGGGTCGGCCGGCTTGCGGAACGCGACCGCGAGACCGCCTGGCAGACGGAAGGTCCCACGCTTGCCGGGGGTGACGACCACGATCGTCGGGATGTCCCATGCGGCGAGGTTCTCCAGCGCGGTCACCACCCGCGCACGGTCGGACTGACCGTCACGCACCACCACCACCGCGAGGGCGTGATGCCGCTCGTCGGGGGTCCAGTCGTCGTCGTCGATGTCACGTCCGTCGACGCGTCCGACCACGTGCGCGAGGATTCGGGTCACCACGCCACGGACCTGCTCGGACGCGACGATGAGGACCGGACCCGAGGCGCCGGACACCGCAGCGAGGGTCGACGACGAGATCTCCTCACCGCGGCGCGGGATGTCGACGGCCGCATGTGCACGGCGACCGACGCGGCGCGCCCACTCGGGGTTCACCGTTCGCCCGAGGTACGACCGCGCGAACACCAGGATCTCGGCCGCGAGGATCAGGGCCAGCAGGCCCGCCACCGCGGCGATGGCGATCGGCGGGATGCTGCTGTCCTTGCGACCGCCCGCGGGCTGCGAGAGCAGGATCAATCGCTGCGTGGTCGTGGCCACCGGCTGCGCCGCGGTCGCCGCGGTCTGCTGCTGCGTCTTGAGCTGGTCGATCTGCGAACGCAGTGCGGCGAGGATCCCAGCGGCGGGACCGTCGGCGTTGATGACACCGTCGAGCTGGGCGGTCAGGGACTCCAGTTGTGAAGTGAGCGACTGCAATCCGGTGCCCATGCCGTTGCTGGCCGGAGGCGATGCCGCCGACTGCTGGCGCAGCACATACGTCGAGTCGAGGGTCGACACCACGGCCTTGGCCAGGGTCGATGCGTCCTGCGCAGAGTCGGCCTCGGTGGTGACGTCGACGATGCCGGGCACCGTAGAGGCGGCCACCACGATGTCCTTCGACAGCTGCGACGCATCCAGGTCGAGACGGGCGGTCCTCGCGATCTGCGCCAGAACCTGCTGGTCGGAGGCCAGCGCGACGAACGGACCGGCCGCGGTCGCGGCGTCGGTCGAGGTCGGCCCGGACTGGCCGCTCGCCGCGGAACCCGGTGTGACGATCTGCGCGACCACCGACGCCTGATACCGCTGGGCGGCGAACGATTGATAGCCGAAGACGCCCAGCGCCACCACGATCGCGATCACGATCGCGATGGGTGCGACCTTCAGCAGTCCGCGCGCGTGCCCGAGCAGATCTACGGTGGGCTCGTTGCCCGTCGACGGCGTGCGTGTGTTTTGCTTCATCCGAACATCAACTCCCCCTGCAACACGCCTCCCCAGCGGTTGCTCCCGTGCCCCCTCCCCGAGGGCGATCGGTCATGCCGGACCACATGCTACTGCACGCTGGCGAATGAGGTGTTCACTCCAGTCGTGCATCTGCGCCGACCGCCGACCACGCGAGCGGCAAACCACTTCTGAACACCGCGATCACACACGACCGACACGAGGACATGATGCAGCTCACATTTCGATCACGGTGGACGCGACTGGCGCTGACCGCGGCGACGATCGTCGGAATCGCCACCACCGCCGCCGCCCCCGCCGCGACCGCCGCCGGATGCGTGCCCCCTGTCGGGGTGTCACCCGGCGCGTCGATCTACGGCTATTCCGACGCCGAGCTGAACCAGACCTTCGCGCAGATGCGTGCCGTCGGGGCGAGCTGGACTCGTATCGACATCGCGTGGAGCTCGATCGAGGCCAACCGCGGCGTGTTCACCTGGGGGACCACCGACCGACTGGTCAATGCCGCACGCGCACAGGGCCTCAAGGTCCTCGGCATCGTGGCCTACACGCCGAGATGGGCGCGCTCGGCGTCGCCCGTCGACTCCGACAAGGTCGCACCGGCCAACCCGGCGGACTTCGGCGCGTTCGCCGGCCGCGTCGCCTCGCACTACGGAAACGCGTTGTCGGCGTACGAGATCTGGAACGAGCCGAACCTGCAGGCCTTCTTCCTGCCTCGCGTCGATCCGGGACGGTATGTGCGGTTGCTGGCCGCG
Source organism: Williamsia sp. M5A3_1d (assembly GCF_053345315.1). Lineage (NCBI taxonomy): Bacteria > Bacillati > Actinomycetota > Actinomycetes > Mycobacteriales > Nocardiaceae > Williamsia > Williamsia sp. M5A3_1d. The sequence goes on along the minus strand of NZ_JBKEZX010000001.1, from coordinate 907,906 downwards.
GCGAGCACCGCCATCCGGCGCGTGAACGGCGGCGCGGTGATCGTCGGCGGCGGCGTCACCGGCGCGAGCAACGGCGGCGGCAACATGAACCCGGTGGATTTCGTGCGGGCCATGTACGGCGCGGGCGCAGCACCGTTCCTGAACGTGGTGTCGGTGCACCCCTACAGCTATCCCGTCGACCCTTCCGACACCGGGAACCCGTACAACTACTTCAACTCCATCCCCGCGATCCACGCGACGATGGCCGGTGCCGGCGACGCACGCAAGTCGATCTGGATCACCGAGTTCGGCGCGCCGACCGGGGCGGGGACCAACGCCGTGAGCCCCGCGGCGCAGTCGGCGACGATCGTGCACGGCGTCGCCCGGGCCAGGCAGTTCGGCTACGTCGGCAACGTGTTCGTCTACTCCCTGCGCGATGCGGGGAACAACGCCTTCGACCGCGAGCAGAACTTCGGCCTCCGCTACTCCAACGGCACCCCGAAGCCCGCGTACAACGATCTGCGCGCCTTCCTGGCCCGATGCGGAGCGACGCGATAGCGGGGTTCCGGGCACGATTCGTACCCCAGGTACCTGTAACTGGGTGTAACGTGCAGTTTCGTGGAGTCCTCCGAACGTGATCTGTGGCGGCGTCGCACCGTCACCCGCGACGGTGTGCAGCTCGCCGTCTTCGAGGCCGGCGACGTCGATGCGCCGACCGTCGTGCTGGTCCACGGGTGGCCCGACACCCACCACCTGTGGACCCACGTCGCGCCGATCCTGGCGCGCCGCCACCATGTGGTCGCCTACGACACCCGCGGGTACGGGGAGAGCGACGCACCCTCGGGTGATGCGCCCTATCGCCTGGCCGAACTCGCCGCCGACCTGTTCGCCGTCATCGACGCCGTCTCCGACGAGCCCGCCCACGTCGTCGCCCACGACTGGGGTTCGGTGCAGACGTGGGAGGCGGTGACGACCGCGGGGGCGGGCGACCGGATCGCCTCGTTCGTGTCGGTCTCGGGACCCAACCTCGACCATCTCGGCACCTGGGCGCGCGAGAAGCTCGCACGCCCCACCCCCACCGCGGTGCGACAGGCGCTGTCGCAGGTCGCGTCGTCGGCCTACACCGTCATGTTCCAGCTCCCGGTGGTGCCGAAGCTCTTCTTCGGCGCGCTGGGGTGGGCGCCGGTGTGGCGGCAGTTCCTGCACCGCGTGGAGGGCACCGCACCCGGCGACGTCACCGTGGGCCCCACCCTGCACCACGACATGATCTCGGGCCTGCGGTACTACCGCGCCAACATCCGCGCGCACCTGTTCTCCCCGGACGCCCGGTCGACGACGGTGCCGACCCTGGAGATCGTCAACACACGCGACATCGCCCTGCGCAGCGCCATCTTCGACAACACCCCGCGCTACACCGACAAGCTGTGGCGCCGAGACCTGCCGACCGGGCACTGGCTGCCCTACTCGCGCCCGGAGCTGTTGGCGGAGAGCGCGATCGACTTCATCGACTCCGTCATCACCGGTCAGCCCAGCGCGACCGTCGCCCGGGCGCGCGTCACCGGCGACACCCGCGGCGCCGTCGAGGGGACGTTGTCGGTGATCACCGGCGGCGGCAGCGGGATCGGCCGCGAGACCGCGCTGCTACTCGCCGCCGAGGGTGGTGACGTGGTCATCGCCGACATCGATCACGGCGCCGCGCAGAAGACCGCCGACGAGATCACCGGCTCCGGTGGCACGGCGCACGCCTACGCTCTCGACGTCGCCGACAGCGACGCCTTCGCCCGGTTCGCCGCCACCGTCGCCGAGGTCCACGGCGTCCCCGACATCGTCGTCAACAACGCCGGAATCGGGCTCGCCGGAGCGCTCCTCGACGCCACCGACGCCCAGATCCGACGGCTCGTCGACATCAACCTCGTGAGTGTGGCCACCGGCAGCCGCGAGTTCGGCAGGCTGATGGTGGCGCGCGGACTCGGCGGCCAGATCGTGAACCTCGCCTCGGCGGCGGCGTTCACCCCCCAGCGGGGCCTCGGCGCCTACGCCGCGACCAAGGCGGGTGTGCTGCTGCTCAGCGAGTCGCTGCGCGCCGAGCTCGCCGAACACCACATCGGTGTCTCGGCGATCTGCCCCGGCATCGTCGACACCAACATCATCTCCGCGACCGAGTTCGCCGGCGCCTCCGGTGACAACCAGGAACGTCTCCGCGACCGGATGAACGGCATGTACCGGCGCCGCGGCTTCACCCCCGATCGCGTCGCGGTCGAGATCCTCGACGCCATCACCCGCAACCGTGCCGTCGTGCCGGTGACCATCGAGGCCTCGGTGGGCTACCGCGTGTACCGATTCCTACCCGCACTCTCGCGCCGCATGGCGCGCACATCGCTGTTCTAGAGGAGTTCGTCATGACCGATCTGTCCATGCGGCCCACCCACGATCGGGCCGCCGCCCATGATCCCCACACCGACCCAGGCCCCGTCACCCTGCACGCCCGCAACGTGGCGTTCGACTTCGAGAAGACGCCGCTGCACTGGATTCCCGGACACCCCATGGCGTCGAATGTGATCAGCATGCTCAACCTGCTGCTGCCCGAGGGGGAGCGGTGGTTCGTCGCCACCTACAACGAGGCGCTGCCGCTCGTCGCCGACGAGGAACTCGCCGCCACCATGCGCGGGTTCATCGGTCAGGAGGCGATGCACGCCGAGGCACACGACAAGGTGCTCTGGGACTTCCTCGACCGCCACGGACTCGATCCGCGTCCGTTCCAGCGTCAGATGCAGTGGCTGTTCCGCAAGGTGCTCTCCCCCAAGACCTCGTGGACCCCCGAGGCGCAGCGCAAGGATCTCGTGGAGCGGCTGTGGTTGATCGCGGCGATCGAGCACTACACCGCGATCCTCGGTGACTTCGCGCTCAACAACACCTGGCGCGCACACGGTTCCGATCCGGCGATGACCGACCTGTTCACCTGGCACGGCGCCGAGGAGGTCGAGCACCGCTGTGTGGCCCACGACGTGGCCGCCTACTTCGGTGACGGCTACCTGCGTCGGGGGCGTGCGATGTTCATGGCGCTGTCGGGTCTGCTGCTGCTGATCCACCGCGGCAGCCGTTTCATCGCCAAGAGCGACCCGTACCAGAAGTATTCGTACCGACGGATGTGGACCGAGTACGCCCGTGGCGCCCGCGCCGGCGTGCTGCCGACACTCCGGTCGATCGTGTTCGCGACGTTCAGCTACTTCAAGCCGACGTTCTATCCCGACCAGATCGGTTCCACCGCACAGGCCGTCGCCTATCTCGCCGCCTCGCCGGCGGCGCGCGGCGCGGGGCGGTGACCCCGGAACGAGCCGGTCGCATGGAGGTCGGTGACCTCGAGCAGACCCCGGCGCATCTGTACGGCCGATACCGACACGATCCGGCGATGAAAGCGGTCGAGATCATCAGCCGCGCATACCCGTTCTTCGTGCGGTTCATGCGCGACCCGCACATCCCGCCGCCCGAATCGGGCATCACGACGGTGCGGATCACCGAGCGGACGGTCGTCGCCGAGGACGAGAACGTGGTGTCGCTGCGGTTCTCCCCACTCGACGGCGAGGAGCTCACCCCCTGGTATCCCGGCGCCCATCTCGACCTGCTGTTGCCGTCGGGGCGGATGCGCGAGTACTCGCTGTGCGGCGATCCCACCGACCGCACCCACTACCGCATCGCGGTCCGCCGCATCCCGACCGGCGGCGGGGGGTCGATCGAGGTGCACGACACCCTGCGGGTCGGTGACACCGTGGCGATCAAGGGTCCGCGCAACGCCTTCCCGCTCGCCCTGCCCGGCCGTGGATCGCCCGCGCAGCGGTTGCGGTTCATCGCCGGCGGCATCGGCATCACGCCGATCCTGCCCATGGTGGCCGCCGCCGACCGGCTCGATCTCGACTGGTCGATGATCTACACCGGGCGTAGCGCTGAATCGCTGCCCTTCATCGAACAGCTGCGCAGCCACGGCGACCGTGTCACCATCCGCACCGACGATGACGGCGGGATACCCACCGCCGACGAGCTCCTCGGGCCCATCGAACCGAAGACCGCGGTCTACTGCTGCGGACCGGTCCCGATGCTCGAGGCGATCCGCGTCGCGATGCGCGATCTCGACGACACCGAACTGCACTTCGAACGCTTCAGTCCCCCTCCGGTTCTCGATGGGAACGCGTTCGACGTGACGTTGTCCTCGACCGGGGACCGCGTCGGGGTCTCGGCCACCGAGTCGACCCTCGCCGCGCTACGACGGATCCGGCCCGCGGTCCCCTACTCGTGCCAGCAGGGGTTCTGCGGGACCTGCCGCGTGCGCGTCACCGAGGGCGTGGTCGACCACCGCGACACCCTCCTCACCGAGCCCGAGCGGGCGGCGGGCTGGATGCTGAGTTGCGTCTCCCGCAGCGACGGGACCGATCTCACGCTCGAGCTGTAGCCGAGCCGGGTCGGCGTCGCGGGCGATGTGCTCGCACGCCCGAGATCAGGGCAGCAGGATGGGCGGCAGGCCCGGGATCGGGTTGGGGATACTGCGTCGACGCGGCGGCGGGGCCGTGCGCCGCTGCGGGGTCCCGGGCCGCGCGGTCTGCTGTTGCGCGAAGGTGGGCGGCGGAGGCGGCGGGGTGTAGCGCAGCAGCGGGGCCTGCGCGGAGCGGGTGTCGAGCGGTGGGCGCGACTTGGGCGCCGGGCTCCCGGGTACCGCGGAGGTCTGCGCGACCATGCCCTGCGCGGCGGTCGACTCCGCACTCGAGGTGTCGCCGTCGCCGCCGAGCCACGACAGGCCGACGACGAGTCCGCCGATGACCCCCGCCCCGATGACCGTGGCGACGCCGACGAGAACACGACGGTGATCGCCGCCGGTGCTGCCGCTCGACGCACGCGTCGGATGCGCGGGTGGGGTGTAGTGCCGGGGGCCGGGAGAATGCATCACGCCTCGCTGATCATGCACGGTGGGGGGTGTCCGTTCGGTGAGATCGGCCGGCCGGTACACATCCTGCTCCCCCGTCGCGCCGGCCGGCGCAAACGGGGAAGGATCCGGGAGATATGTCCCGGTCGGCAGTCCGACGTCGGCCACCAGGCGGTCCTGGCCCTGTTCGGCCGCGTGACCGCGATGGCCGGACGGCGCGGGCAGGACCTCGATCGACGGCGGCACGGGCTGCGACGACGGCTGGGCCCCCGGTACGAGCGCGGTCGAGTCGACCGGGGGCGCGGCGGGTACGGGCACGGTCGCCGTCGACGGCGGGCCCGCCGTCGGGGGCAGGAGCGCGGCGTCGGCGGGTTCGTCGTACTCGTGGCGCCGGGCGCCGACGGCCGGGACGGCGGTGTCGGGGCCGGGGTCGCGCAAGGCGACGGCGGGGATCGGGGCGAGGTGCGACAGCGTCGGGAACAGTCCCGGCCACTGCTCGTGCTCGGGCATGAAGACCAAAGCGCCGACCGGCGGGGTGGAGTCGAGAGCCACTGCCTGCCAGAGACTCTGGGCCGCGAGCAGGTGCGGTTGGAGTCCTGCGTAGTAGTCGCGTCGCGACACCCGGAACATCGAGACATGGTGCGAACCCATCGCGAACGCGCCGTCGGTGACGATGAGCCGCGCGCGGATGTCGGGCATCAGATCGATCAACTCGGTCGCCCAGTCGAACGAGGCGGGGCGCTCGACGCGACCCGACCGCACGAGGTGATCGGCCATCGACAGATCGAGCATCCGCGGGCACAGTTTCCCGTCACCGCGTTCGACCAGACTCACCCCGGTCGAGGCGTCGACGACGGCGGTCCGAAGGCCGCCTTCGTTGAGCTCGACCAACACGAACGCCGCACAGTTCTCGACCCCGGACGCCGCGAGCGTCCGCGTCACCTCATGGAGCAACGATTCGTCGAGCATGACCGCACCCGAGTGCGGTGCGCGTTGCGCAGTGGACATTTCCCCCCCGAGACACGACCGCCACCATCCCCACGGCGTCGGTCGGGCTCGAGATTATCACTCAGACGCGGGACACCCGGGCGTGCGATGCGCGATCGTCGAGGGCCACCGCGGTGAAGTCCCTGGTCAGATCGACCCTGCGCATCTGAGCGACGTACTGTGTGGCGAAACCCGGGTACATGGTCGCGTTGAAGCCGTCAGCGGTGAGATACCAACTGCTGCACCCCGAGTTCCACGTGGTCTTCGTCAGTCGACGCTGGATGTCGGCGTTGTGCTGATCCTGGGCGTCGCGTCGCACGTCGAGCACCGCGAGCCGCCGCCGCAGCACGGTGGTGACCGCCATCACGATCGCATCGATCTGCGCCTCCATGTAGACCAGTGCCGAGCTGTGCCCGGGGCCCGAATTGGGGCCGAAGGTGAAGTAGAGGTTCGGATACCCCGACACGGCGAAGCTGCGGTAGGCGTAGGCGCCGCGCGCGAACTCGTCGCCGAGCACCCGTCCCTCGCGACCTGTGATGGGGATCGGCGATCCCTGCTTGGACACCTCGAAGCCGGTCGCGAACACCAGGCAGTCGAATTGGTGCTCGACACCCTCCACCGTGCGAACACCGCGTTCGCTGATGCGCGCGATGGGCCAGGTGATGAGGCGACAGTTGTCCTTCTGCAGTGCCGGGTAGTACTTGCTGGTCATCAACAGCCGCTTGCACCCGGCACGGAAGTCGGGGGTGAGCTGGCGCCGCATCCACGGATCGCTCACCTGCGCACGCATGTTCACCTTCGAGACCGCCTCGACGACCCTCGTCAGGGGCGAGTTCCAGACGACACCCAGGGCGACCGATTCGTGGCCCCAGTACCAGGCGGTGCGCGCGGCCGACTGCAGGAGCGGTACCCGCCTGTACGCCTTGCGGGTTCGGGAGCTGACCGCCGGATTGAGGCGCGGGAGAACCCATCCGGGGGTCCGCTGGAACACCGACACCTGCGCGGCCCGCTCGACCAGTTCCGGGATGATCTGCACAGCACTGGCACCGGTGCCGATCACACCGACCTTCTTGCCGGTGAAGTCGTAGTCGTGGTCCCAGTCGGCGCTGTGCATCCGCTTGCCGGTGAACTCCTCGATACCCCGGATGTCGGGGTAACCCGGTGTCGACAGCGGGCCCGACGCGACGACGACCGTGCGCGCGAAGACCGGTTCGGCGCCCTCGATCGCCACCTCCCACACGCCGTTGGGCTCGTCGAACACGACGCCGGTCACCGTCGACCGATAGCGGATGCGGCGGTCGAGATCATGATCGGCGACCATGCGGTCGATGTAGCGCAGGATCTCCTCGCTGCCCGAATAGGTGTGTGACCACTCGGGATTCGGTGCGAACGAGAACGAGTAGAGCCGCGACGGGATGTCGCACGCCGCGCCCGGGTAGGTGTTGTCGCGCCAGGTGCCACCGGGGCGGGTGTCGCGCTCGATGAGGACGAACTCCTCGACGCCGGCCTGCTGCAGCCGGATGGCGGCGCCGATGCCGGCGAAACCGGCTCCGATGATGACGGTCTCGTAGACGGGCGCGTCGGCGAGATCGCGGGGACTGGTGGTCGAGTCGTCGGCCATGCGGTTCACACTCCTGGTGCGGTGGTGGTGGATGTCGTGTGGGCAGCGGTGCCAGGCGACGTCCCCGTGGTGGGGGCGACGGCGGGCAGGAGCCGGTTCAGCAGACCCGCACCGGCGGTGTAGGTGCGGGGCAGATGGCGTTTGGCGGCCCAGATGGCCTTCGCGTCGAGCTGCGGGACGACGTAGAGCTGTCCGCGGTCGTGGGCGTCGAGGGTGCCGCGCGCGACACGTTCGGGCGACAACCCGGTCCAGCGCATGAGGGTCCCGGCGAGGCGACCCGCCTCCGCGGTGATGCGGCCGTCGACGGCGACGTTGGTCTTGACGAACGTCGGGCACAGCACCGTGACCGCGAGCCCGGTGCCACCGAGTTCGGCGGCGATGGTCTCCGACAGCGCCAGCACACCCGCCTTGCCGACGTTGTAGGCGGCCATGCCGGGAGCGGCGGAGAACGCGGCGGTCGAGGCGACGTTGATCAGGCCGCCACGACCCGCGCGCCGCAGCTGCGGGACGAACTTCTCCGAGCCGTAGACCATGCCCCAGAGGTTGATCCCGAGCGCCCACTGCCAGTCCTCGAGACCGATCTCGCCCACCGGTCGGCCGCCGATCCCGACGCCGGCATTGTTGATCATCAGCGAGGTCGGTCCGCCGAGTAGTTCCTCGGCGCGCTCGGCGAGGGCGTCGATGTCGTCGGTGCGGGAGACGTCGCAGAACACGGCATGCGCCGTCCCGGATCCGGCACGTTCGATCATCTCGACGGTCTCGGCGATGCGGTCGTGGTCGATGTCGGAGCAGACGACCTCACCGCCGCGGCGGGCCAGCTCGAGGGCGAAGGCGCGGCCGATGCCGCTGCCCGCGCCGGTGACGACCGCTTTGGCCTGTCGGGTCCGGGGGATGGTGCGTCCCATTCATGCACTCCGTCGCTTGGTGGTGTGGTCAGGTGTCGTGGCGTGGTCGCGGCGCAACGCGCCGGCGAGGAAGACCGCGGCCGCGGCGACCGCGCGGTCGGCCTCGGGGATGAGGCGGTCGAAGGCCTGGAAGACGTGCATCTGTCCCGGCCAGATCTGCAGTTCGCATCGCCCGCCGGCCGCGGTGACGACCTCGGCGACCCGGCGCGCATCGGCGCTCAACATCTCCGCGCCACCGGCCTGCACCAGCATCGGCGGCAGCACCGAGCCCTTCGCGAGGTCGAGTCGCAGTCGCGGTCCGTCATGGTCGGCGCCCCGCGTGTAGTGGCCGACCAGGCGTGCCGCGGCTCGCGCGGAGATCATGGGGTCACGGCGGACACGTTCGCGCTCGGCGGCCAGCGCCAGGGTCAGGTCGAACAGCGGCGACATCATCACCACCGCGCCGGGCTGGGGCGCGCCGTCGCGCGCGTTGCAGGCGAGCAGATCGAGGATGAGGTGGCCGCCTGCGGAATCGCCCGCGAGCACGATGTCGCCGGGTTCGTGTCCGGTGGCGAGCAACCACCGGTAGGCCGCGGCGACGTCGTCGGCCGCAGCCGGGAAGAGATGCTCGGGTGCGAGTCGATAGTCGACGCTGAACGCGGCGAGGCCCGACGCCTTCGACAGGCGGGCCACCAACGCCCGGTGGGTGGCGGCCGAGCAGATGGCGAACGCCGAGCCGTGAACGTAGAGGATGACCCGGCGGGTGTCCCGGACACCGCGGTGGCGTACCCACTCGCCGCGGATCGGGGCGCCGTCGGCGGTGGCGGTACGCACCCGGTCGACCTGGGTGCCCGCGGGCACCCGACCGCCGAGGCGCATGGTGGTCGCGACCAGTCGTCGGGTGAACCGCACGCCCTGCGAGGTGGCGGGGACACGGTCGGCCAACGGGGGCAACCACAGGGAGGTGGAGGTGACCAGAGCACGTGATCGGAGGGAGCTTCTCACGACGACGAGACCACCACAGATGGTTACACTTGTCAATGTAACGTTTAGTCATGTGACAAACGTCGATGGCAGCGGTCTACCTGGCGGTATGCTTCAGCGCTGATGACTGAGTATCGGATCGACGACCTGGCGCGTGCCGCCGGGACGACCACGCGCAACGTTCGTGGGTATCAGGACCGGGGGCTGCTGCCCCGGCCCGCGAAGCGTGGTCGGATCGCGATCTACACCGACAACCACCTCGCCCGACTGACCCTCATCAACAACCTCCTCAAGCGTGGCTTCACCGCACGCCACATCGCCGATTTCATCCGCGGGATGCAGCGCGGCGACGGTCTGGCGGAGGTGCTCGGCATCGAGGAGATCCTCGCCGAACCATGGGCGAAGACGAAGACCGAACGCATCTCGGCCGAGGCGTTGGAATCGATCCTGGGGTCGTCCGACGCGGCCGATTACGCGGCGATGATCGACCTCGGACTGCTCGAGCGCGACGGCGAGGACTACGTGCTGCTCGACCGCGACACCGTCTACGGCATGGGCCGGTTGATCGAGTTGGGTCTGGTCCTGCACTCGCTGGTGAAGGTGTTCGGCAAACTCGACGAGAACCTCGACGGCGCTGCGCAGACGCTGATCTCGGCCGCACGCGACGAGTTCGTGGCCCGACGCGGCGACGGGTGGATCCCCCGCGGCGACGAGGAATCGGAGTGGGCCGCGGTGCTCGTCACCGAGATGCGCGCGGTGGCCACGAAGACCGCGCACAACGCGCTCAACCGCGCACTCGACCGCACTCTGCAGGAAGAGCTGAAGGACTACCTCGGTAGTTGATCCGTCGTCAGCGGGTATGCGCGGGCGGCGCCACGACGCGCGGTGTGCCGCCGAGTCCGTGGTATTCCCAGCCCGCGTTCATCCACACCGCCGGATCGAGGCAGCGCCGGCCGTCGATGATGACCTTCTTGCGCACCACCGGTTCCAGATCGGCCGGCTTGAGTTCCAGGAACTCGGCCCACTCGGTCAGCACCAACACCGCGTCGGCCAGATGACACGCATCCCGCGCGGAATCGGTGTAATCCAGGGTCGGGAACAGCTTGCGCGAGTTCGCCATCGCCTTCGGGTCGTACACGCTCACCGCCGCACCCTTGAGCTGTAGCTGACCCGCCACGTTCAACGCCGGCGAATCCCGCACATCATCACTCTCGGGTTTGAACGCCGCACCCAACACCGCGATGTTCGACCCCAACAGACTCCCGCCACACGCCACCGTCGCCAACTCCACCATCGCCGTCCGACGACGCATGTTGATCGAATCGACCTCACGCAGGAACGTCAACGCCTGCGACGCACCGAGTTCACCGGCACGCGCCATGAACGCCCGGATGTCCTTCGGCAGACAACCACCACCGAAACCCAGTCCCGCATTGAGGAATCGGCGACCGATCCGCTGGTCGTACCCGATCGCATCCGCCAACGTCGACACATCGGCACCGGCCGCCTCACACACCTCGCTCATCGCGTTGATGAACGAGATCTTCGTGGCCAAAAACGCATTCGCCGACACCTTCACCAACTCCGCAGTCGCGAGATCAGTACGCAGGAAGGGGGTTTCCGCCGCGAGGATCGTCGCGTAGACCTCCTCCACCTTCGCCACCACCGCGTCGGGATCACCGTCGGGATCGAGACCCAACACGATCCGATCAGGCCGCAGGGTGTCGGCGACCGCGAAACCCTCCCGGAGGAACTCCGGGTTCCACGCGACGGAGATGTCGGCGTCGGTACCCGACGCCGCGATCCGCTTCTTGATCTCCACCGACGTACCCACCGGCACCGTCGACTTCCCGATCAACAGATGCGACCCCGTCAGACGCGCCGCGAGTTCGTCCACGACCGAGAACACATACTTCAGATCGGCGGCGTACTCACCACGCTTCTGCGGCGTCCCGACCCCCAGGAAATGCACATCGGCGAACGCCGCCGCCTCATCGAAGTCGGTCGTGAAATGCAACCGACCCGATTCCAGGCTCCGGGCCAACACCTCGGGCAACCCCGGCTCGTAGAACGGCACCTCACCCCGGGCGAGCATCGCCACCTTCTCGGCGTCGACATCGACACCGAGCACGTCGTGGCCCAACTCGGCCATACAGGCAGCATGGGTGGCACCGAGATAGCCGCACCCGAAGACAGTCATCCTCATGGCGGGGACACTACAAGGCGAATCTCGTTGGTCGCCAACCCAACAGTGCGGTGTGGAACGTCCGTATGAACGTCAGCCGACACCGGCATTACCGACATGTGACATCACCTGCCGAAGCTGCAGATCGGTGATCAGGAATTGCCGAAGTTCAAGTACGCCTTCGATGGCGTGGGACCGCGCTGGCCCTGGTACTTGGACCCGACGGAGGCGCTGCCGTAGGGGTTCTCGGCGGGGCTCGACAGTCGGATGAGACACAGCTGGCCGATCTTCATGCCGGGCCACAGGGTGATGGGCAGGTTGGCGACGTTCGACAGCTCCAGGGTGATGTGGCCGGTGAAGCCCGGATCGATGAAGCCGGCCGTCGAGTGTGTCAGCAGGCCGAGGCGACCCAGCGACGACTTGCCCTCCAGGCGCCCGGCGAGGTCGTCGGGGAGGGTGCAGACCTCGAGGGTGGAACCGAGCACGAACTCGCCGGGGTGCAGCACGAACGGTTCGCCCTCGGGGGGCTCGACGAGACTGGTCAGCTCGTCCTGCCGCTGCGCGGGATCGATGTGGGTGTAGCGGGTGTTGTTGAACACCCGGAACAACCCGTCGAGGCGCACGTCGACGCTCGACGGCTGCACCAGCGCCGGGTCGTACGGCGCGAGCGCCAACCGGCCGCTGTCCAGTTCGGCACGGATGTCACGGTCGGAGAGCAGCATGGGCACGAGGTTAACGCAGGGGTTCAGGTGACCCACGGGTCGCGCCGTGCGGGACCCGCACGGTCGTCGCAGACGCGTTCCCACGCCTCGGCGAGGAGCTCGTCGGGGTGATGGGCGTGGTTGATCCTCGGCGTGCGCGTGGGATCGATCGCAGCCGGCGGGATCCAGGCGACGCGACCCCGGTATCGGCCCTCGGTGACCAGTTCGGTCCGCCATTGATGGGGTGCGTCACCTGCCATCGGGTGGTGGTCGAAGCAGGCGGCGCCCAGGTTGGTGAGGTCGGTGGGGCCTCCGGAGCTCCATTCGTCGAGATGATGGGCCTGGGTGCGGGTGACGGCGACGCGGCAACCGGGGAACGTACATCCGCGCGACCGCAGCCATTCGGCGATGCGCTGGGCCACCGTGGCCAGGCGCCTGGTGCGACCGAGGTAGAGCGGTAGGCCCGTCGGATCGAGGATCGCGAGGAATGCGCTGTTGTTCTTCGCGAGCTCGACCACATCGTCGACGGGCATCTGCGCTCCGGTGGTCGTGTCGGCGAGGCCGGCCATCTCGAGGAGTTGGTCGTAGGTCATCGTGGCGACCACCTGCGCCGGCGAACCGTTGCTCGAACCGAGGGTTCCGGTGGCGATCACGCGCGACAACATCGCCGAGAGGGCGTCGTGTCGACGCTGCGGGGCCGAGCGGGTGTCGCCTGCCGCGGCGGCCTCGGCCACATCTCGATCGGTGCCGGGGTCGGTGCGCGATCCGGCCGGCGACTCGGGGTCGTCGGGGTTGTTCATGCCGGGCGCGGCCCAGGCGTCGAGGAGGACGTCGAGCATGGCTCGCGTGGCGGGGTCGAGGGTGGCGGTGAGCTTCGACATCAGGGCCGCGTCCTGCTGCGACAGCGACAGTCCGCGACGCCGCGCGCGGTCACCGTCGTCGGTGAGTGATCCGTCGGGGTCCAGGTGGGCCAGCAGTCGGTCGCCGACGTTCCCGACGTCCTTCGGGCACAGGTCGCGCGCGAGGCGGACCATGGTCGCCTCAGCATCGTCGCGCGTGTCACCGTCGACCGCGGAGGGGATTTTGTCCAGCACCGACAACACCGCGTCGGCGGCCTGCTCCGACAGCGACCCGTCGTAGACCCCCATCGCGACGTCGAAGTGAGCCGGCTCCTGGATCTGCCCGGTGATGCCCGTCGTGGGGCAGGTGGCCGCCGCCACCCGAACACGTCGGTTCGCCTCGGTCGCCGACAGGTGTAGCTCGCCGCTGAGCATGGAAGTGACTCGGCGATACCCCCATTCGGAGTACGAACCACGTGAGGCGATCTCGGCCACCACGTTGTGTGACACCACGCCGAGCTTGCGGCCCACGCGTTCGATCGTGTGCATGAGCTCGCGCAGTTCGCTGTCGGTCAGGCGGGACATCGACCCGGCCTGCAGCTCCTCGACGGTCTCCTCGACGGCGAACAGCATGCCCGCCAACGATTCCGCCACGAATGGCATCGCCGTCACCGACATCGCGCCACCCCCGTCCATCCATCCAGCTACTCCCCCGAGCGCTTGTCCCAATGTAGAACAGGGGTCCGACAAAGACCGAAAACTGTTGTCTGGCCTGTCGACAACTCTTGTCGGCGGATTACCTCTCCGAGGCCCACTCGAGCACTCGCTCGACAGGCCAGGTGGTCACGATGCGCTCAGCAGGGATGCCGTGTTGCTCGGCGCGTTCACATCCCAGCGCCTTGAAATCCAGTTGTCCCGGCGCGTGGGCGTCGGAGTCGATGGCGAACAGGCACCCGAGGTCGCGGGCGATCTCGATGAGATCGTCAGGTGGGTCGACGCGTTCGGGTCGCGAGTTGATCTCCACCGCGGTCCCCGTCAGCGCGCAGGCCTCGAACACCGCGTGCGGATCGAAACGCGATTGCGGCCGCTCGCCTCGCCCGCCCGTCACGAGGCGTCCGGTGCAGTGCCCGAGGACGTTGACACGCGGGTCGCTCACCGCGGTGAGCATGCGTCTGGTCATCGGTCCGCGGTCCATCTTCAGGTTCGAATGGACTGATGCGGTGACGATCTCGAGGCGGTCGAGCATGTCGTCGGTCTGGTCGAGGGCGCCGTCGTCGAGGATGTCGACCTCGATGCCGGTGAGCAGGCGGACATCGCCATCGCGGGCGGCGTTGATGTCTGCGACGACCTCGATCTGGTGGGTGAGCCGTTCCGCCGACAGACCGTTGGCCACCCGCAGGCGCGGTGAATGGTCGGTCAGCGCAAGCCATTCCTGTCCGAGTGCCGCTGCAGCATCGACCATCTCGTCGATCGAGGCTCCCCCGTCGCTCCAGTTCGAGTGGGCGTGGAGATCGCCGCGCAGCGCCGCGTAGAGCTCGGTGCCACCCGTGGCGAGGGGCGCGGCCTCGGTCTGCAGGGTGTGCAGGCGCGCCGGCACCTTCCCGCGGATCGCCTCGTTGATCACCGTCGCCGTCGACGTCCCGATGCCGCTGATCTCACCGATCGCGTGGCGCTCGACCCGCGCGCGCGTCTCGTCGATCCCGAGCTGCGCCACGATCCCGGCCGCCTTGCGGAACGCCTCCACGCGATAGGTGCTCGCGCGGGCCCGCTCCATGTGGAACGCGACCCGCAAGAGCGCGTCGTACGGCGTCATGGGGGCGGTCAGATCGGAGACGGGCCTCATGCACCCAGTCTCCCACCGCCGTCAGACGTGGCAGGGCGTCACTGCCCCCACACGCCGCAGTGATGTAGGGCGTCGAACCCGGCGCGCATCGACGACCCCGGGGTGTCGATCGAGAGGAAGCGTTCGTCGGACGTCCATGTCGGTAGACCGGGACCGTTCGGTTGGCCGGTGCGGGCGAAGGTCGTCCACTGCGCCTTCATCTGCCGGGCCAGGGCGGCCGACGCCCCGGTCCACGGGACCGGCACGCCGCCGAGGCGAGAGAACAGGAACGGGATCTCCGCGGCGTGGAACGACCCCGACAGCACGGGATTCGACCGCCCGAGGGGTGCCGCGGCGAAACGGTACTGCCACACCTTCGCGCCACCCGCACGTGCCGCGGCGGTGGTCGCCGAGGCCGCGCAGGCGAACAGGGAGTCGGTGTACACCGCGGCCAGCGCATCGGCCGGTGCGCGATACCGCGTGAGCGGGTAGGCCGCGAGCACCGCGTCGGCGCGATCGGGGTAGACCCTGCGCACCGTGGAGCGGAAGCTCTCCGCCGTGGGGATGCGGCCGTTGGCGTATTCGAAGAGCGCCACGAACAGCCGACCCTCGTCGGCGTTGCTGCCGATGATCAAGGGGATGTCGGACGCGGCGCCGTCCCGCAGCGCATCGTCGGGGGTCTTCGTCAGTACGACGTCGTCGATGAAGGGCGTCCACGTGGCCAGCGGGCTGTCGAACTTGGTCGTCGGAGAGTCGAGAAGCTTGTCGACGGGCAGCTGTCGTAGGCACGCCAGGCGGGTTCGGGGGTCTCCGCATCCCATGCTCGCTGCGTACTTCTCCGAACGCTGATAGCCGATCTCTTTGCGAGGCGGCACGAGTGGGCTCCGTACGCACGGCCCGCTCTCGATGATGGCCTTCTGGAACAACCCGCGTGAACCGGGCGCCGAGATCTGGGTGCAGACGCTCATCGCACCCGCCGATTCGCCGAACAGGGTGACATCGTTCGGGTTGCCCCCGAATCGGCCGATGTTGTCGCGCACCCAACGCAGGGCGAACTGTTGATCCTGGGTGCCGTATGTACCGGTGGCACCACCGGATTCGGCCGCCAACTCGGGCAGCGCCATGAACCCGAACGGGCCGAGACGGTAGTTGGGCACGGCGATGATGACGTTGCCGGTGCGCGCCATCTCCGCGGGTGAGTCGTACTGTGCGTTGGAGCCAAGGACGTAGGCGCCGCCGTAGAGGTACACCATCACCGGGAGCTGTTGTGTCGCAGCGGAATCAGGGACGTACAGGTCGACGCTGAGGCAGTTCTCGCTGTTGATGAACGGCGACAACGCCGGCGGGATGCCACCCGGCAACGACTGTGGGCATTGCGCACTGTGCGTGGTGGCTCGTTTCACCCCGCGCCACGGTGCCGCGGGTCGCGGTGCGGCGAAACGTGCTGCCTGGGCGAACGGCACCCCCAGGTACTGCGTGATGCCGTCCGCGCGGGCGCCGCTCACCGCGCCGCCGGCCACCGACACCACCGGCGTGCGCGCCGACGCCACCGGTGCGACGAGGAACGAGCAGATGACGGCGGCCACCAGGGCCGAGCACAACCGAGTACGCACACTTCCTCCATAGCCGTTGAGTTCGTCCATCAAGCCACGGGGACACTCCTGCTCGGAATGGTTTTGTGGTGAAACTACTACCGATCACATTTGGACGGACGCCGCTTGTCACTTCCCACAGTCGGCTCGGGCCGCACGCCTGAGCAGCGCGATCGCCGACCCACACCTCGGGCTTTGCTAGGCTTTCGCTGCGCGGTCGACGCGCACGCCGATGTAGTTCAATGGCAGAACATCAGCTTCCCAAGCTGAATACGCGGGTTCGATTCCCGTCATCGGCTCCAGGTTCGCGCCGAAAGTCTCCCGCCCCGCAGATTGTCTGAGCGGTAACCGGCTCACCGACGATCTACACACGCCGTACGAGCGCGAAGCCGACTACGACGCCCACACAGATGAGCGCGCCGACGACGGCCACGACCATTCCCGTCGCGCTCGGGTCGTCGCAGGAGATCAGCACGGACGCCGGTTCGGGGCCGATGATCTCCCTGACGTCTTGCGTGAGGCATCGCTGGTGCTCACGGGAGGCTGCCACCCGGAGCGCGACACCGATCACCATCAGCACGAGACCGGCGACGGCCCCGGTCGCGAAGACCGCTCGACTGTTCGTGGTCACGACTCGCAGAGTGCCATCTCCCTGCGGGTGTCAGCTGCACAACCCGATCGCCTCGCCGCCGTATTTGCTGCATACGTCCGTTTTTCCAATGTAGGTACTGTGCCGTACTAACGGTGCTACGTTCCGCTCGCCCCCCAGGTCAGAGCGAAAGGTCCCCCACCCATGTCTGCCATCCTCCGAAGTCGCACGACCCTGTTGCCCCTCGCCGCCGCGGCTGCCGCCGGCGCCATCCTCTTGCCCGCCGCGATACCCGCGTCGGCCGCCAGTGGCTTTGGCTCACAGGTGGTCTCCGAATCCCAGGCGCTCGTCGGATCGGCGACGAACACGGTCGTCACCTCTGCCGCCGAACTCCTGGCGCAGACGCCCACCCTGCTGAAGACACTTCCCCTCACCGACACGTCGAGCATCGTCGCCGCCCCCGCGTCGCGCGCCCTCCTCGGACCTGCCCTCGCCGCCGCGTCCGACCCGACGGCCGACCTCCTCGCCGCCCTGCAGTCCGCGATCACCAAGCTCGGTACCGCGCTGTCAGACGCGCCGCGCAACCTCACCATCACGGCCGGCCAACTCCTCGACGGCGACGTCCGGGCGGCGCTGCAGATGTTCTCCAACATCCTGATCCAGCCGATCGTCCTGATCGGCCTGCTCGACCTGCCCAACATCGCCTCGGCGTCGTCGCAGCTGAACCCGTTCTTCGCCCCGGTCTTCAACGCGTTCCCCAACATCGCCATCAACATCGTGGTGACCGCGCTGCAGCTGTTCACCAACGCCCGCGAAGGCGTGGCCACCATCTACGAGGGCATCCGCGACGGACTGAAGGCCGGCGACATCGGCGCGGCGGGCGGGGCCATCGCCACCGGGATCTCGAACATCCTGGCGCAGGGCAACACCGACCTGTTCGGCGAGAACGGCGTCATCGCCGCCCTCAAGCAGTCGGGCGACGACTTCCTGAACGCCATCAACCAGCTCGGGAAGCCGGCCACCACCACCACCGACACACTCCGCGTCTCGAACACCGCCGCCGCCGCACCGTCCGCCGAGACCACCACCCAGGTGACCGAAGCGTCGGCGCCGACCGAAGCCGCCACCACTCCCACCGGAACCGCATCGACAGCTTCGAAGACCGAGCCCACGACCGAGACCGACACCGCCGCACCCGAGGCGACCACCCCGGCCACATCGACGACCGAGACCTCGGCGGCGGCAACCTCCCCGTCCGCGACACCGTCGAAGAGTGAGGCCACCGAGAGCACCGCGACCGCCTCGACCCCCGTTGCGACACAGTCGGCTACGGCGGCCGCGTCCGGTAGCGGCGCTGCCGCAACCGACTCCACGACGACCGCACCCGTGTCGGACGCACCTGCCGCGTCGAAGGCGGGGGCAGCTGCACCGTCGGCGTCGGCATCGGTGCCCGAGTGACACCCTGATCCGACCCGTCACCGATCCCGGCGGTGTCCGCCTGCGTGGTGTGTCTCCCGCGCCCGTCGGTCGTCGCCGGGATCGTCGTTTGTGATCGATGACCAAGAGATCTCGAGAACCACTGTTCGTTGCCACGAAACAGCATTGGCTCCTCCGTGACAGGCCACACATGCACCGTGAGCCTGTCTTATAGTCAGCCGCAATCCGAGACCGCTGACCGACGTGAGGGACCACCCCATCGTGAACAACGATCGACTCATGCTCCGACGAGCACGCACCGCGTGTCTGGCCCTCGCGACGGCGACCGCGGTCGCGACGGCGACAGGCGTGGCGGGTACCGCCCAGGCGGCACCGGCTCCGGCGCCCACCCCGGCCGCCTCGTCGGTGAACGACTCCTTCTACACCCCGCCCAGCCCGCTGCCCGCGGGCAAGCCCGGCGACATCATCCGCTCGGAGAACCTCCCAACCGCGATCACCATCCCGAGTCCCGAGGGAGCGGTGCCCGCCAAGGCGACCCGCATCATGTACCGCAGCGTCGACGCGAACGGCGAACCGATCGCCGTCACCGGGTACTACCTGCAGCCCGTGAGCGAGTGGAAGGGGCCCGGTCCACGACCCGTCGTCGCCTACGCGGGCGGCCTGCACGGCCAGGGCGACCAGTGCGCCGCCTCGAAGCTGCTGCAGGAGGGCGTCACCTTCTCCTTCCCCGGCGGGCCGATGGCCGAGATCGAGCAGATCGTCACCCTCAACCTCGTGCGATCCGGTTACGGCGTCGTCTCGAGCGACTACATGGGCGGCGGCACCCCCGGCACCCACACCTTCGGCAACCGGGTCGATCAGGGACATGCCGTCATCGACGCAGCCCGTGCCGCACTGCAACTGCCCGAGGTGTCCCCCGACGCCAAGGTCGCCCTCGCCGGTTACTCCCAGGGTGGCGGCGCCACCGCCGCAGCCGCCGAACTCGTCGGTACCTACGCCCCCGAACTGCCGCTCGTCGGCATCTACACCGGCGGCGTCCCGGCCGACCTGCTGCGCGAGATGAACTACCTCGACGGCAACCGACTCGGAGGCGTCATCGGTTACGCACTCAACGGCGCGAGCTACCGCTACCCCGAGTTCAAGGAACGCGTGTCGACCGTCCTCAACGCCTTCGGCAAGCAGACGATGGCGCAGCTGTCGGGCGAGTGCATCGTGTTGACCTCGGCGCGCGGCAAGCCCAGCACCCGCGACTGGACCGTCTCACGCAAGTCGTTCGGGCAGCTCGTCACCGAGGACCCCATCCTGAGCAAGTACGTCCACATGCAGGACGTCGGCAACCTCAGACCCACTGTGCCGGTGCTTCTCACGGGCAACCCCGACGACCCGACCGTGCCGATCGTCCAGGAGCGCGAGCTGTACTCGAAGTGGTGCGCGAAGGGCGCGACGTCGCTGCAGTACGAGGAGATCCCGTTCCCTGTGCGGCTCATCGGCGCGTCGACGTTCGGGCACGTGGCCGGCGGCATCAGCGGCTTCCAGCGCGCGCTGTCGTGGCTGTCGGATCGCTTCGCCGGCAAGCCCGCGGTCACCGGCTGCTCGAGAGCCTGACACGCAGGCGTCGCCTGCCCACCCGGCGATACCCGCCCACCAACGGCGACATCGAGTCGCGATCGCTAATCGACGTGATCACTGCTTCGGTGCGAGAAGGCCGGGCGCACAACCGTTCCCCCGTTTCGTGGTGTCGACACCAATCGCGCGAAAGACTTGCTACATTTCCGCGAAGATCGGACGCGGGGTCCGGTCATAGCAGTCGGGAGCGCACGTGGCGTCGTCACAGTCAGCAGGCAAGAGCCGTCGACCGAAGGGACGCCACCGGATTCGCAGGCAGTCGACCGCGGTGACCGCCGCGGCGTCGGCGGCCATGGTCGCCGGACTCGTGACCGGAGGGGGCACTGCCGCCGCTGCGCCGTCGTATCAGCTCCTCCCGCAGGACTGCGTGGCCGGCAGCAACGAAGTGAAGTCGAACGTCGACTGCTCCGGATCAACCGCGCCTGTCATCGGGACGCTCGTCAAACAACTGATCCCCGCGCAGGTCTCGCAGGTTCTCACCGCTCTCGGTATCGGCGTCGACAGCGAGGCCGTCGTCGTGCTCGGCAACGGCACCGCGTCGATCAAGGGCGGCGGCTTCGCGATCGCCGCGAACACGCTCTCGGGTCTTCTGCTGCCTCCGGGTGGCACTGCGAAGGCCACCGCGGTCGATCCGTTCAGCGGAGCCGTCGCCATCAGCACGGGGAGCGGGAACGCCACGTCCACAGGCATTCTCGGCGTCGCGATCACCGCGGCCGGCTCGGATGCCACCACGAACGCGTTCGCCCTCGGCGGTCTCGCGACCGCGATCCACGTGAGCGTCCCACTGCTCTCACCGGTCACGAACGTCAGCTGCCTCGCGGTGTTCGGCCAGGCGAGCGCAAGTGGAGTGGGTAGCTGCACCAGCGTGCTGTTCCTCTTCACCCAGCGCAACGCCGCCGGTTCGCCCGTCACCTACTTCTCGATCGCCGACCCGACGTCGTTCACCCTCGGCGACGGCGTCATCCCGATCCCGCGTTTCACGCGCGACCTCATCCGCATCGGCGTGGGTGGCCCGAACGGCATCACCGTCGAGAGCGGCCTCGCACCGCAACTGGGCAGCGGGACGCTCACCCCCTCGCTGCCGGGTGTCCCGGGCGTCCCCGGCATCCCCGGCCTTCCCGGCATCCCCGGCCTTCCCAGCCTGCCGATCTTCACGAAGCAGGCCGCGCAGCAGTCCTCGGGTCAGACCATCACCACGAACCTCCGGACCACGAGCAGGCCTGCGGCACAGAGTGTCTCCCTGGTCGAGACCCAGACCGACCCACCCTCCACCGACGACTCCGCCACGTCGACCGACACCGGTCAGGCCGCGCCGACACCGGTCCAGCCGACGCCGATCAACCCCGTGTCCGAGGCAGGCACCATCACCGCTCCGGGCACCACGCAGTCGACCACGGGAAGCCACCGCAAGCCCGACACCGACACCTCGACGGGGTTCAGCATCACTCCCCCGAGCCCCACGGGCGCGTCGACCTCGGCGAACACCGCTGCCGCACCGGTTTCGGACACGGCGTCGCAGGCTCCCGCCTGATCAGCCGACGCCGGTGAAGGTGCGCCGGTAGGCCGACGGCGACATCCCGATCCCGCGACGCAGGTGGTGGCGGAGGTTGTCGGCACTCCCGAGGCCTGCCAGCGTCGCGACGGCATCGATCGACAGGTCCCTGCGCTCCAACAGTTCACGGGCACGGTCTATCCGCCGTTTGCGGACCCAGGTGCCGGGTGCGTCGCCGGTCTCCTCGCGGAATCGCCGGTTGAAGGTACGGGTGCTCATCCGGGCGTGCGCGGCCAGCTGGGTCACGGTCAGCGGTTCGGTGAGGTTCTCCAGGGCCCACGCGCGCGTCGCGGCGGTCCCCTGATCGCCAGGATCGGGCACCGGTGCCGAGATGAACTGTGCCTGACCACCTTCGCGCCACGGCGGGACCACGCAGTAGCGTGCGACATCGTTGGCGACAGTGCTCCCGTGGTCGGTGCGGATGATGTGCAGACAGAGATCGATACCGGCGGCGAGACCCGCCGAGCTCAACACCCGACCGTCGTCGACGAACAGGACGGCCTCGTCGAGCTCCACGTCGGGGTACACCGCTCGGAAATCGACGGCGGCACGCCAGTGGGTGGTCGCACGGCGACCTGCGAGAAGCCCGGCCGCGGCGAGCACGAACGCGCCGGTGCAGATCGACACGATCCGAGCGGTCGACGGGATGCGAGCCAGCGCCGCATCGAGTTCCGGCGACAGCACGCCGTCTCGGCGCGCCGAGGGATAGCGGGTCCCCGGGACCACCACGGTGTCGGCGGTCGCGAGCAGTTCCGGTCCTCCTGACGGCAGCAGGCCGTATCCGGTGGTGGTCGCAACCGGCCGATCGTCGAGACCGCACGTCACCACGTCGTAGAGCGGATGACCGGAAGCGTCGGCCGCCTGGCCGAACAGGGCCGACGGGATGGTCGCGTCGAACCCGACCGCGGGCGCGAGCAGCAGGACCACCACACGGTGTGGGACCGGTGTTCGCGGAGTGGCAGCCATGGCACGATCTTCACACATTGTGGCATTGCTGCCAATGGCGCGGCCGCCGGCCATGGCGCATATTTGTCCGATGACAGTGACTTCTCGTCGGTCGACCGCATCCGGCCGACCCCGCCTGCACCGGGCGTGGATCGTCGCCGGGGTCAGCTTCGTCGCGATCCTGGGCGCAGCGGGTTTCCGCGCGGTCCCCAGCGTGATGATGGACCCGCTACACATGGAGTTCGGCTGGTCGCACGCCACCGTGGGTGCCGCGATGTCGGTGAACATGATGCTGTTCGGCCTCACCGCGCCGTTCTCGGCGGCCCTGATGGATCGTCTCGGTGTGCGCCCGGTCCTCACCGGCGCACTCGTGCTGATCGCGACCGGTACCGGAATCGGCACGCTGATGACCGCGAGTTGGCAGATGCTGCTGCTGTGGGGCGTGCTGGTCGGTCTCGGTACCGGGTCGATCTCGATGGGCTTCGTCGCGACGGTGTCCACACGATGGTTCGTCGAGAAGCGTGGACTGGTCACCGGCATCCTCACCGCCGCGAGTGCCACCGGCCAGCTGATCTTCCTGCCGGTGGTCGCCGCGGCCACCGACCGCTTCGGGTGGCGATGGGCGTCGCTGATCGTCACCGGCGCCGCACTCGCCGTCGTCCCGCTGGTGCTGGTGTTCATCCGCGATCGACCGGGTGACGTCGGACTGCGTCCCCTCGGGGCGAGTGCTGACGTGGCGCCTGCCCCACTCGCGGCGGGAAGCTTCTCCGCCGCGTTCGGCGGTCTGCTGCGGGGTGCGCGTGTCCCGGTGTTCTGGCTCCTGGCAGGTAGTTTCGCGATCTGCGGCATGACCACCAACGGACTCATCGGGACGCATTTCATCCCCGCCGCGAACGACCACGGCATGCCCACCACCGTCGCCGCCGGTCTGTTGGCGACCATCGGCATCTTCGACGTCGCGGGCACCGTCTTCTCGGGCTGGCTCACCGATCGCGTACGGCCGCAGGTGCTGCTCGTCGTCTACTACGTGGGCCGCGGGGTGTCGCTGATGCTGCTGCCGGCACTGCTGTCGCCGCACGCCGAACCGAGCACCTGGGTCTTCATCATCTTCTACGGACTCGACTGGGTCGCCACGGTGCCGCCGACCATCGCGATCTGCCGGGCGTATTTCGGCGAGGCCACGCCCGTGGTGTTCGGCTGGATCTTCGCCGCACACCAGATCGGCGCTGCCGTCGCAGCATTCGGCGCCGGCGCGATCCGCGACGCCCACGGCGACTACGACCCCGCGTTCTGGGTGGCCGCCGGGTTGTGTGTGGTCGCCGCGGCCCTGTGCCTCGCGATCCGCATGCCGACCGACGACTCCCCCGGTCACGACGACGCCACGAAGCCAGGTCCGCCGAAAGCTATGTATCGCTCTACGTTGTCACGTTAGGGTGACGCATGGTCAGTGGACACAGCAGTATCGACATAGCAGCCCCGATTCCCGAGATCCTCGACGCGATAGCCGATCTCGAGTCCTATCCCTCATGGTCTCCGATCCACAAGGAGGTCGAGGTCCTCGAGCGCGACGACGACGGACGCCCCGCCAAGGCGCGGATGACGGTGTCGTTGATGGGTATCAACGACGAGCAGGTGCTCGCCTACACGTGGTCGGACACCGGGGTCAGCTGGGATCTCGTGGAGGGCACCCAGCAGAAAGCGCAGCACGCCGAGTACTCGCTCACCGAGTCCGGTGACGAGACGCATGTCGAGTTCGAGATGAGTCTCGACCCGAAGATCCCGGTGCCCGGATTCCTCATGAAGAAGGGCAAGAAGACCATCATCGACATGGCCACCAACAGCCTCAAGGAGCAGGTGGCGGCACGGTCCTGACCGTCCCCCGCGCCCGGTGAGCGGGCACGGTCGCACAACGCATCGACCCGGTCCGAGAACAGTTCTCGGGCCGGGTCGATGTCGTTGGTGAGCGCTGTCAGGCGGCCGGCGCGACCGTCCGCGTGCTCGACGACTCGTCGGTCGTGTCGGCCGTCGTCGACGGGTCGGCGCCGGGTGTCCCCGACGTGGACGGAGCCGAGGCATCCGGGCTGGTGGTGCTCGATCCCGACGTCGACGTGCTCGCTCCGGAGGTCTTCGTGGTGGTCGTCGAACGCTCGGACGTGGAGGACGGCGAGGTGGAGGTGGTCGTGCTGGGGGTCGTGGCGGTCTCGTCCTCCGACTCCGGCGGCGTGGCCTTCTTCGCCTTCGCAGCCGTCGACGTGGTGGTCGAGGACGTGGGCGTCTCCGACACCGACGCCACCTGGCGCGCCGCGGTCACGGTGGCGACCTGCGGCACCGTACGGTCGTAGGCCTTCTCGATCTCCGAGCGCAGGAAGCTGTCGAGTCCGGTCAGCAGCTGCGGCGGGATGCCGAGCCCGTAGAGCCCCGCGAGCAGCGGCAACGAACTCTTGAGCGTGACGTACCGGGTGTTGCCGTCGGTGTAGTCGCTGACGATATTGTCAGGGTTCGACGGGTCTGCACCGTCGTAGAAGCCGTGCAGGGTCACGATCCCGATCACCGCGTTGACCACCGCGAGCAGGTTGCGGGTGTCGTTCGGGAAGTCGGCGTACCCGTCGTACTGCCAGGCGATGTCGGTGACCTGGTACGCAGAGGGCGAACTCTCACCGTCGAAGGTGATGCCGAACGGGAACGGGATCTGCGTTCCGGCGAACCGGCCGAGCAGACCGCCGTTGGGGCGGTTCGGGTTTCCGAACACCAGGAAGCCGACCCTGTCGGCATTCGGGGAGCCCTCAGCCGTCAGCTTGCGGACCAGCTTGGTGACCACGTTCGCGCTCGAGGAGTAGCCGACGATCACGATCTGGCCCTCGGCGTCCTTCTCGAGGGTGTCGGTCAGAGCTGCGGTGATCTTCGCCAGGCCGTCGGCCTGAGAATCGTCGTAGGTCTTGCCGCCGAACAGCAGGGACACACCTCCCGACGTCGCCGTCCACGGGACCTTGGTGAACGTGTAGCCCGGATACGCGGAATCCGGTTCACCGGAGAAGTAACCGCTGAGCTTTTTGTCCATGTCGGCGCCACTGCCGTTGTCGTTGCCACCCATGACCAACAGGGTGTTGGCGCCGGCGGATGCGCCGAGCACCGTCTGCAGCGCGAGGAGAACTGTCGCGGCCAGGGCGACGAGCGCCAGTCCGACTGTCCGTACGAGTCGCTTCATCGTTCCCCCACCATCGGCCCACGCCACGACATCAACGATGCATCGCGACGGATCGAATATGTCACAACCCGGGCCTGCTCACGTACGTATGAGCAGGCCCGGGTCGTGAAAGCGGTCGATCAGGCGACAGCGTCGCCTCAGGACGCGGCGTCGGTCACGGCGCGGGGGTCGTGGTGGCCACCTTTCCGGAGGTCGACGAGGGCGTCGTCGTGGCCGTCGACTTCGGTGCCGTCGACGTCGCGCTCGTCGAGGGCGTGGTCGTCGAAGGCGTGGTCGCCGGGGCCGTGGTCGTCGTCCCGGTGACCGACGACGTGGTCGACGGTGCGGGGTTCTTCGACGAGGTGGCCGGAGGCGCCGACGTCGTGGTCGCCGTGGTGGTCGGCGACACCGCTGCCTTCTGCGCCGTGGTCGCCACGGTCGAGGGGCTGACCGCAACGGTCGTGCTCGACGGGGTGGTACCCGCCGGTGCGGTCGACGACGACGGGGTGCTCGACGAGGACGTCGCGGTCGTGGTCGGCGTCGTCGTGGAGGCGATCGCCACCGTGTTGGCCGAGGCGGCGGCCACGGTGGTCGCCGGTGCTGCGGCCACGGTCGCGGTCGGCGGCGCGAACGCGGCGGCGAAAGCCGCTGCGAGCGCCTGCAGCCACTGCTGCAGTGCGGCACTCAGCGCGGCCGCGAGGGCGTCGACCGGGTTCGCCGGCGGCGTGACCACCGGGGGCGTGACGACCGGAGGCGTGGTCGGGTGCGCGGCGATCCAGTCCTTCACGACCTGGGCGGCGGGCTTCAGGGTCCAGTCGTCGCGGTAGAGGCCGAAGGTCGCCTCACCGTCGGTGGTGTTCGACGACGACCGGTCGACGGTGGTGTAGAGGTAGGCCTTGCCTGCGTACGACAGCGAGTTCCAGGCGTCGAGGAAGTCCTTGATGTAGCTGGCCTGCTGGGCCTCGGCGACCGGCATGCTCGGGTTGATGGTGCCGGTGGGCAGGCCGTACTCGGTCGCCCAGATCTTCTTCGCCGCATCACCGTTGCCGACCATGAGTGCGCGGATGGCGTCGAGCTGGTTGAGCGGCGACTGCCAGAGGTTCGCACCCTGGGAGAACGGGGTCGTGTACTGGTAGGGGTGGAACGACAGGGCGTCGAAGTAGCCCGCGGCACCCGCGGCGTACATCTGCGTGACGAAATCGACCGGGTTGAGCGTGAAGTCGCCCCACGAGATCACCGAACCGACGACGCCACCGATCACGGACGCGTTCTTGTCGGCGGCCTTGACCGCGGTGTAGCCGGCCTTGAGCATCTGTGTGTACAGCGCCGCATTCGGCTTGGGTCCGAAGGCGGACCCGGCGTTCGGCTCGTTCCACACCTCGTAGGACGCGACCTGGCCGGAGTAGCGCTTGGCGAGCACCGACATGAAGTCGCCGTAGTCGGAGATGTTGGCCGGCGGCGCGTAGTAGTCACCGAACCAGGTCGTCGGCCGGGCCCACGCGGGCGTGGTCGTGACGACACCGAGGATGGTCATGCCCCGAGCCCTGGCGGCGTTGACCATGTTGTCGATGGACGACCAGTTGTACTGCCCGTCCGAGGTCTCGGTCGTTCCCCAGGGGATGACGATGCGAACGTCGTTGACGCCCAGCGCTTTCATCTGGTCGAGGGATTTCGCGACCTTGGCGGGATCCTGCGCCACGAGGTACAGGTCGGAGTCGGAGATGCCGACCGTGGTCGACACCTGCTTGATGGCCGCGACCTCGATGCTCGAGTAGTGGGTCTCCGATTTCGCGAGGAACGCCACCGAGGTGAAGGCGCACACCATGGCGGCGAGCACGACCAGAACCGTGAGTTCCAGCCGGGACATCCGGACCGAGGAGAGAATTCGACGTCGCACTGTGTTCTCCGTTCATCGACGTCGGACAGGGCTGATCGCCGCGTCCGGATTCCCCCCGGTGCGTTGTTCAGGTGATAAAAAGCGCACGGATCATCGGAAGAACCCTCGACATCTCGTCATGAACGAGTGAGCCGAACGGTTGCCCCGTGAACCGTTGGAAAAGGTGGGTCAGCGTGCGTGAAGAGCCGCGCCTGCGATCGTGCTGCCGCTATTTCGACTCGATAACGCTCGCTGTGGAGAATCGTAACCACAAATTCCATAAGTCGGCAAACAATGGCGAAATTCGCCCAGAGTTCCATGAATTACCCGGGTGTGATCCGTGCGGGTCGTCCAGCACTGGTCAGCGCGCTGAACTGCAGTGAAACCCGACATCGACGGCCTTCCCGGTGGTCGAGCACGAGTCCGCGATCGCTTACGCGGCCACCGTTCGACCGCATTCGACAATGCTTGTCGGCCCATCTCCAGAGTCCTCGGACCGCAATACAACTGAACGGTTGAGGCCATTGTTGATCTTTTGCTCAACCCAAATTTTCGTTACACAAACCGTTACACAATTCATTACAGACTGGAATGTAATTGCAGAATCGATGCCGCGCGATTCAGTGAGCCGCGGTGCGGATTCCCGCTTCGTGATGCGACGACAGGTGATCGATCACCGATCGACGTCGCGCCCATCGGAGAGATCTCCACATTCGACGTCGACGACATCACCGCGAGCGGCGAGGAATGCGCCGGCGCCCCGGTCGCCGGCGAGGGAGGCGCGCACCGACGCCAGATGGTGCGCGCCGAGGTAGACGGGGTGGCCGGGCCGCCCGCCGAACACCGCCCGCGCCAGCGCCCCCGGATCGCGTCGCGAGGCGGCGAGCACGCGCTGCACGTGGTCGGCCCGTGTGTCCGGGGTGTCAACAACGAGTAACACCACGCCGGCGTGCGCACCCTCGGCGACGGCGGCGTCGAGCCCCGCGCGCACCGACGCCGACAACCCGTCGGCCCAGTCGTCGACCACCACGGGCACGGCCGGGCTCGGCACGTCGACCACCGCCGCACCCAGGGTCACCACCACGCGATCGCAGCCCCCGCCGACCAGCGCGTCGACTGCGCCTTCAAGCCATCGCCCCTGGGCAGCAAGCACTTTCGGGCCGCCGAAGCGCGCGCCGCCGCCGGCGGCGAGCACCACACCGACGACCCGTCGCCCGTCAAGACGACGACCCTCGTGTGCGGTCACGACGCCTCCGCGCGGCATCGCCGGCAGTGCGGCACCGACGGTCGTGGAGAAGGCCCGCGGCGAGTTAACACGCGGGTCGTCATGCCGACCCATTGTGCCGCCCACCGCGCGCGACCGCGGTGTTCGGTCCATCCTGATCCTCAGCCACGGTGACGTCAGGGGTGCGTCACGAGATCGGGAGGTGCGGCCATGAGCAGATCCGGTGCCGACACGAAGACGGCCACACGCAACAAACGCGTGCACCCGGTCGATCAGGTGCCCCCCGCGGGCAAACTGTTCACCCTCGGACTGCAGCACGTCATCGCGTTCTACGCGGGCGCCGTGCTGGTGCCGCTGCTGATCGCCAACGCGATCGATCTCGACGGCGAGGCACTCACCATGCTGATCACCGCCGACCTCTTCACCTGCGGCATCGCGTCGCTGCTGCAGGCGGTCGGGATCTGGAAGATCGGCGTCCGGCTCCCACTGTTGCAGGGCATCACCTTCGCGACCCTCGCACCGGTCATCAAGATCGCCAACGACAACGGCGGCGGTCGAGTCGGACTGCTCACCGTCTACGGCGCGGTGATCTCGGCAGGCGTCTTCACGTTCCTCATCGCGCCGTTCTTCGCCCGACTCATCCGCTTCTTCCCGCCGGTGGTGACCGGGACGCTCATCACCATCATCGGCATCTGCCTCATCCCGGTCGGCGCCGGCGACGCCACGCGCGACCCGGCGAGCCACAACCCCGACCCCGGCAACGGTCGGTGGCTGCTCTATGCGATCGGCACCATCGTGATCATCGTGCTGATGCAGCGGTTCTTCCGCGGGTTCTGGGCGACGATCTCGATCCTGCTGGGCCTCGGCGTGGGCACCGTCATCGCGTGGGGTGTGGGCGACACGAACTTCGACAAGGTCGGCGAGGCGAGTTGGATCGGCTTCACCAACCCGTTCGCCTTCGGCTGGCCGCGGTTCGATGTGATCGCGATCGTCTCGATGATCGTGGTGCTGCTTGTGGTGGCCGTCGAGTCGACGGGCTCGGTCTTCGCGACCGGCGAGATCGTCGGCAAGCGGATCCGCAAGGAGGACATCGCCGCGACCGTGCGCGCCGACGGTCTGGCCACCATCATCGGCGGCTCGTTCAACTCGTTCCCCTACACCGCGTTCTCGGAGAACGTCGGACTGGTACGACTGACCGGGGTGAAGAGTCGCTGGGTGGTCGCCGCCGCGGGCGGCATCATGATCGTGCTCGGCGTGCTGCCCAAGACGGCCAAGATCGTCGAGTCGATCCCGTCGCCGGTCCTCGGTGGTGCGGCGCTGATCATGTTCGCGACGGTGGCGATCGTCGGCATCCAGACGCTGACTACCGTCGACTTCACCGACCACCGCAACCTCATCATCGCGAGCACCTCGGTCGCCATGGGCCTCTACGTCCAGTTCTCGCAGGCCGCGGCGCCGGCGACGGTGCTCGAGAAGGGCGAGGTGGTCAACGTGCCCGCCCTGCCCGGTGTCGACGAGGCGGTGCCCGGTCTGCTGCAGATCCCGTTCAGCACGGGCATCACCATGGGTGCGATCACCGCGATCCTGCTCAATCTCCTGTTCTTCCACACCGGCAGTCGTGGTCCCGCCGTCGCCGGACGCGGATCGATCCGCCTGGCCGAGGTCAACGAGATGACCATCGAACAGTTCCGGTCGACGTTCGGCGGGGTGGTCCAGGGGGCGGGCTGGGTGGTCGACCGCGCCTACGCACAGCGTCCGTTCGAGACGGTCAACGAACTGCGCGCCTCGTTCCAGGAGGCCATGCTGACCGGCAGCGACGACGAGCAGTTGGCGCTCATCAACGCGTTCCCCGATCTCGGTGCCGAGGACGAGTCGGGCGATCCGATGGCCGTCGACCACACGGGGCTGTCGCATCTCGACGAATCCGACCACGCGGACGTGGTCGCGCTGGCAGGCGCCTATCGTGAGCAGTTCGGCTTCCCGCTCGTCATCTTCGCCCGCGAGGCCGAACGGTACGAGAGGGTGCTGCGGAACGGATGGACACGCATGGACAACTCGCCGGCCGGCGAACGCGCCTTCGCGCTGATCGAGATCGCGAAGATCGCCAACCGTCGCTTCGACGACCTCGTGGCCGACGCCAACCCCATCGCCACCGCCCGGTTCAGTCGGTT
The DNA here is from genome assembly GCF_053345315.1 of Williamsia sp. M5A3_1d. Taxonomy (NCBI): domain Bacteria; kingdom Bacillati; phylum Actinomycetota; class Actinomycetes; order Mycobacteriales; family Nocardiaceae; genus Williamsia; species Williamsia sp. M5A3_1d. The sequence goes on along the minus strand of NZ_JBKEZX010000001.1, from coordinate 876,795 downwards.
CGACGAACTGGTGCGCTGAGGATGCGTCGACCCAACTGGCGTGGGATCGACAGCTTCAACGAGCTCACACAGGCACAGGCGGTGCACTCGCTCTACGAGTGCTGCTCGTCGCGCATCTGGGCGATCCGGGTGGCGGCCGCCCGTCCGTTCCCGGATGCCGAGAGCCTCCTCGACGAGGCCGACCTCATCCTCGCCGAACTCACCGACACCGACCTCGACGAGGCCCTCGAGGGCCATCCGCGTATCGGTGAGCGGTCGACGAGTGTGGCGTCGACCCGCGAGCAGTCCGGGGTCGTCGGTGCCGACGCCGACGTTCTCGAGGACCTTCGTGCATCCAACGCCGAGTACGAGAACCGTTTCGGTCACGTCTATCTCGTGTTCGCCGACGGCCGTCCGGCCGAGGTACTGCTCGACATCCTGCGGCAGCGACTGTGCAACGATCCCGAGACCGAACGACGCGTGATGCGCGGGGAACTCGCCAAGATCAACCGGAGTCGACTGACGAGGATGCTGAGCCCGGTGTCGGAGAGCAGCCTGTCGTGAGCACGCTGAGCACCCACGTCCTCGACGCGGTCCGCGGCCTGCCCGCAGCGGGTGTCGCGGTGACCCTCACCGATGCCGAAGGGAACGAGATCGCCTCGGGCGTCACCGATTCCGACGGACGCATCGCCACCCTCGCCGACGACCTCGACGCCGGTGTGTACCGGATCGCGTTCGACACCGGCGCGTGGTTCGCCGCCGAGGGGGTCGACGGCTTCTACCCCGAGATCGTCATCTGCTTCACCATCGCCGACACCGCCCGGCATCACCACGTGCCGGTGCTGGTGAGCCCGTACGCATATTCGACCTACCGCGGCAGCTGAGAGGGACACCATGGGAATCCGCCTGGGCGAGAACCAGTACGGGAAGGCCGAGAACCGTGTGGTGCGGATCTATCGCGACACACCGCGCCACGAGATCGTCGACATCAACGTGGGCACCGCCCTGCGTGGGGATTTCACCGCCGCACATACCGTCGGCGACCAGGGCTCGGTGCTGCCCACCGACACCCAGAAACAGACCTGCTACGCCTTCGCCAAGGAGAAGGGCATCGCGACGATCGAGCAGTACGCACTCGATCTCGGCCGCCACTTCGTCGACGAGAACGACCCGGTGCATGGTGCCCGGATCGAGGTCGAACGGTACGGCTGGGATCGCGCGACCGTCGACGGCGCCGAGCACGACCACACCTGGGTGCGCAGCGGAACAGAGGTGCGCACCGCCGACATCACCCTGGAGGGCAAGGGATCCGATCAGCGGACGTGGGTGATCGGCGGTCTGAAAGACCTCACGATCCTCAAATCGACCGGGTCGGAGTTCCACGGCTTCCCCACCGATCGCTACACGATCCTCGAACCGACCACCGACCGCGTGATGGCGACGTCGCTCGTCGCCAAGTGGCGGTTCACCACCACCGATGTCGACTGGGACGCGGTGTACGACGACGTGAAACAGCTGATGGTCGCGGCGTTCGCGAACCTGCAGTCCCTGGCGCTGCAGCAGACGCTGTACGCCATGGGGACCGCTGTCCTCGAAGCGCACCCGGAGGTCGCCGAGGTGCGCCTGTCGGCGCCGAACAAGCACCACTTCGTCTACGACCTGGGGCGTTTCGGCATCGAGAACCACAACGAGGTGTTCCACGCCGACGACCGCCCCTATGGCCTCATCCAGGCGTCGGTGATCCGCGACGACGCCCCCGACGCCGGACCCGCCTGGACCATGCAGCGCGGCTGGCTCGCCTGAGCTCGACTCCCCCGCCGCCCCCACACTGCCTGACCCCACCCCGCCAGTTGGGCCGTCGTTCCCGCCAGTTGGGCCGTCGTTTCCGCCAGTTGGGCCATCGTTCCCGCCAGTTGGGCACGTGACCACCGCAGTCGGGCACCTCAGGCGACGACGCGGCGGCCGCGGACGTACACCTCGGAGATCGCCGGTTCGCGAACACCCATCATCAGGGCGAACAGCGTTTGCGCGGTAGCGATCTCGGTGTCGTCGGCGCGGATCCCGTGCTCGAGCGACAACGCCAGGGGCTCCCACCGCTGCGGGTCGATGACAACGAAGTCGGCGTCCTTGCCGGCGTCGAGGTTGCCGAAGGTGTCCTCGCGGTCGAGCGCCCGCGCCCCCGCCAGGGTCGCGCTGAACAGCAGCTCGGCAGGGTGCAACGACACCCCCGCGTCCCCCGGCTCCGACATGTGGACCCCGAAACAGTCCGACGCCACCTGAGGGATCAGCCATTCGTCGCCTGCGCCGATGTCGGTGCCGAGCGCGACCGTCACCCCCGCCGCGATGGTGCGACGCCACGGCATCGTGCCCGACCCCAGGAACAGTTGCGAGGTGGGGCAGTGCGCGATCGAGGTCCCGGTCTGGGCCATGCGTGCCAGTTCGGTGTCGGTGCAGTGCACGGCGTGCGCGAGGATGCTGCGGCGTCCGAGCAACGACGAACCCCCGCGGGCCGAACCCGGCAGGAACCGGCCGTCGTAGGTGTCGAGGTAGCTGTCGGTGCCGTAGGCGGCCTTGGTGGCGTCGACCTCGCCGGTGCCGGGGCGGGCGTTCTCGTTGAGGTGCGAGTGGAAGTAGACGCCGCGGTCGCGGACGTCGTCGTAGAGCTCACCGAGCGCCACGAAGGTGTCGGGTGTGACCGACAGCGAGAACCGTGGAATCAGAGCCACATCCACCAGATCACGACCGTGCCAGCGGTCGATCTCCCCGACACTGAGTTCGATGGCTGTGTCGATGTCGGTGACGAGATCGGCGGCCGCGGCACTCCCCACCGTCTGGATCCCCCTCCCCGACACCATGCGCAGACCGACCCGCTCGGTCTCGGTGAACAACGCCTCCTGCGCGGCGGGGAATGCCGATCCGAACACCATCGCCGCCGTCGTCCCCGCGGCGATCCGACGACGGCAGAAGTCACCGGCTGCGCGCTCGGCGTATACCGGATCCCGATAGCGGGCCTCGGCCGGGAAGATGCAGTTCTCCAGCCACTCGAGCAGTTGGCCGCCTCCGTATGCGTCGGTGGCGTAGGTCTGCGGGAAGTGGATGTGGGTGTCGACGAAACCCGGCACGATGAAGCCGCCGCGGTGATCGACGATTCGCCACTGCCGTTGCGGCTCAGGCAGATCGGCGAAGCCACCCGAGTACACGATGCGCCCGTCGGCCCCGACCGCGAGTGCGCCGTCGGGCACGGACACGAGGTGCTCGCGCGCGGCCTCGATCGTCGGCGCACCGCCGATGTGGAACAGGTGCGCCCGGTGGATCACGCCGGGTTCGGTTCGCATGAGTATCCATCCTGCCCCGAGAACGCATCGGAAGTACGGTGAGCAGATGGACCCGTCCGGTGCTCCGACCGTCATCTCCCACGCCCACGTGGTGACGATGGACGCCGCGGATCGCGAGTGGACCGACGCGACGGTGGTGCTGCGCGACAACCGGATCGTGGCCGTCGGCGACAGCGGTCAGGTCGACGCGACGACGTGGCCCGACGCCGTGCACGTCGACGGCCGCGGCTGCGTGCTCACCCCCGGCCTGGTGAACACCCACCACCACCTCTATCAGTGGATCACCCGGGGTCTGGCCGCCGATCACACACTGTTCGAATGGCTCACCACGCTGTATCCGGTGTGGGCCGGTATCGATGCCGCGGGCGTGAACGCCGCCGCACGTGGCGCATTGGGGGTCCTCGCATCCTCGGGGTGCACCACCTCCACCGACCATCATTACGTGTTCCCGACCGGCGCCGGGGACCTCCTCGCGGCCGAGATCGAGGCGTCGGCCGAGGTGGGGCTGCGCTTCCATCCCACGCGGGGGTCGATGGATCTCGGTCGGCGCGACGGCGGACTCCCGCCCGACGAGGTGGTCGAGTCGATCGACGAGATCCTCACCGCGAGCGCGGATGCCGTTTCGCGCTGGCACGACCCGTCCCCGGGATCGATGCTGCGCATCGGCCTCGCGCCCTGCTCGCCGTTCTCCGTGACGTCGGATCTGCTCGTGGCCTCGGCGGCACTCGCGCGCGAGCTGGGGGTACGCCTGCACACCCATCTCGCCGAGACCGACGACGAGACCACCTTCTGCGCCGAGCGTTTCGGCTGCACACCGCTGCAGTACATGGGTGAGCTGGGTTGGCTGGGCGACGACGTGTGGTTCGCCCACGGGGTGCACTTCACCGACGACGCGATCGCCGACCTCGCCCGTACCGGGACGGCGATCGCACACTGCCCCACCTCGAACGCGCGGCTCGGCGCCGGTGTCGCCCGCACACGCGACCTCCTGGCGGCCGGTGTGCCCGTGGGGCTCGGTGTGGACGGTGCGGCGTCGAACGAGTCGTGTCGGATGCTCGAGGAGGCCCACATGGCGGTGATGATGGCCCGGGCCACCGGTGGACCCACCGCACTCACCACCCGCCAGTCACTACGCCTGGCCACCATGGGCGGGGCGCGGGTGCTCGGACGCGACGCAGACGTCGGGTCGATCGAGGTCGGCAAGCTGGCCGATCTGGTGCTGTGGGACCTGACCACCCTGGCGCACAGCGGGATCGACGACCCCGTCGCGGCCCTCGTGCTCGGTGCACAGCCGCCGATCCGCCGGTCCTGGGTCGATGGACGGGTCGTCGTCGACGGCGGGAACTGCGTCACCGTCGACGCCGATGCGGTCGCCCGCGATGTGGCGGTGGCGCACCGACAGCTTCTGGCCAGGGCTGATCGGTGACGGGCTGATGGACCAGCACTGGGTGACCGAGGTCGTCGCGCCCCGCACACGCGCCGACCTCGCCGGGATCGTCGAGAGCGACGGCGTCCTCGCCGGCGGGACCTCGCTGATGAGCGAACCGAATCCGGGGATGACGCGGCTGATCGACCTGACCGTGCTGAACTGGCCCGACCTCATCGCCCGGGATGAGGGTCTCGAGATCGCGGCGACCTGCACCATCGACACCCTCGCCCACGCCGATCTCCCCCGGACATGGACCGCCACACCACTGTTCGAGGCCTCGGCGCGTGCGCTGCTCGCGTCGTACAAGATCTGGTACTCGGCCACCGTGGGCGGGAACGTGTGCCTCGCACTGCCCGCCGGTGCGATGACCGCGATGTGCGCCGCCCTCGACGCGCGCCTGCTCGTGTGGCGTGCCGACGGCACCGACGACCTGCTCACGACGACCGAGGTCGTGGTCGGCAACGCGGAGAACTCCCTCGGCGTGGGGGATGTCCTGCGCTCGATCCATCTACCCGCGGAGACCCTCACGCAGCGAGTGTCGCTACGGAAGGCCTCCTACGCCCACCTCGGGCGCAGCGGGGCGGTGGTGGTGGCCCGCACCGACGGGGAGACGGTCGTCGTGACGGTCACCGCTGCCACGATCGTCCCCGAGGTGGTCACTGTCGCCTCCACCGATCCCGATCGGGTGGCACGCACCGTGCTCGAACGCATCCCGACGGAGCACTTCCACACCGATGCCCACGGCACGGCGACATGGCGCGTTGCGGTCGTCGAGTACCTCGTCGCCCAGGCCGTACGAGACGTGATCGCATGAGGGTGAACGGGATCCACATAGACGACACCCCACGTCCCGGACAGTGTCTGCGCACCTACCTGCGCGAACACGGCAACGTCGAGGTGAAGAAGGGGTGCGACTCCGGTGACTGCGGTGCGTGCTCCGTGGTCGTCGACGGCCGTGTCGCGCACTCCTGCCTCGTCCCGGCCTTCCGCGCCACCGACGCCGAGATCACCACCGTCGCCGGACTCGGCACCGTCGACGATCCCCATCCCCTGCAGGAGAGGTTCGTCGCCGCCGCCGGCTTCCAGTGCGGCTTCTGCACCGCAGGCATGATCGTGACCGCGTCGGCGTTCGAGACCGCCGACATCGACGATCTCGACTCCTCCCTCAAGGGAAACCTCTGTCGCTGCACGGGGTATCGACCGATCCGCACCGCGATCGAGGACGGTGACGACGAGACACGCGACCCGCGGTCCGCACCGGCACCCGCGGGACCCGCTGTCACCACCGGTACCGCGCGCTACACGATGGACGAGATCCCCACCGACGCAGGCCACGTCGCGGTCCTGGGGAGTCCGTACCCGCATGCGGTGATCACGGCGATCGACACCACCCGCGCGCTGGCCCTGCCGGGGGTGCGCGCCGTGCTCACCCACCTCGACGACCCCGGCGTCGCGTTCTCCACCGCTCGGCACCGAGAACGCGTCGACGACCCCGACGACAGCCGCGTGTTCGACACCCGGCTGCGGTTCGTCGGGCAGCGGGTCGCCGCCGTCGTCGCCGACGATCTCGGTACCGCCCGGCGCGCAATCGATCTCGTCGACGTCACCTACGAGGAGCTTCCTGCGGTCTTCGATCCGGTGCAGGCGCTCGCCGAGGGCGCACCGACGGTCCACGGCGACAAGGACGGCCCCGCGTCACGTATCGCCGATCCGACCCGGAATCTCGTCGCCGAACTCCACGGTGGGGTCGGTGACGTCGACGCCGCGGTCGAGTCGGCCCGGGCGTCGGGGGGCGCGGTGGTGCACGGCGTGTGGCAGACCGCGCGAGTGCAACACGCCCATCTCGAGACCCACGGCGCGGTCGGGAGTCTCGACGACGACGGCCGCTACGTCATCCGGTCCAGCTCGCAGGTGCCGTTCCTGGTCCGCGACGAGCTGTGCCACATCTTCGGCCTGCCGTCCGACCGTGTGCGCGTGTACGCGCCGCGAATCGGCGGTGCCTTCGGCGCGAAGCAGGAACTCATCACCGAGGACCTGGTGCTGCTGGCGGTGATCCGCACCGGACGTCCTGTGGTGTACGAGATGTCGCGTACCGATCAGTTCACGATCGCACCGTGTCGTCACCCGATGCGGGTGGAGGTCACCGCCGCGGCCGATGCGTCGGGCACGCTGACCGCGCTCGCGATCGACGTCGTCTCCGACGCCGGAGCGTACGGAAATCACAGTCCCGGTGTGATGTTCCACGGCTGCAGCGAGTCGATGGCCCTCTATCGGTGCACCGCGAAACGTGTCGACGCCCGGTGCGCGTATACCAACAACCTGCCGTCCGGTGCCTTCCGGGGGTACGGCCTGGGCCAGGTGATCTTCGGGATCGAGTCCGCGCTCGACGATCTGGCCCGCGAACTCAGGATCGATCCGTTCGACTTCCGCCGCCGAAACGTGGTGGTGCCCGGCGACGACTTCGTGAGCTGGGAGGTCGAGGAGTCCGACCTCGAGTTCGGCAGCTACGGCCTAGACCAGTGCCTGGATCTCGCCCAGCAGGCACTGGCCGCCGCTGGCGCCGGCGATCCGGCCCGCAACGGCAGTGAGTACGAGGGCGAACCCGAGTGGCGTGTCGGATGCGGGATGGCGCCGGCGATGATCGCCACCATCCCACCGCGTGGCCACTTCGCCGACGTACGTGCCGAACTCACCGCCGACGGACGCTACGTGGTGTCGGTGGGGACGGCGGAGTTCGGCAACGGCACCACCACGGTGCACACCCAGATCGCCGCCGAGGCGCTCGGGGTCCCGCCGGGAACGATCGTCGTACGCCAGGGCGACACCGACGTCGTCGCCTACGACACCGGCGCGTTCGGGTCGGCGGGCACGGTCGTCGCCGGTGCCGCACTGCAGCGCGCATGCGTCGATCTCCGGGCCGCGGTGGTGGCCGCCGGTCACGAGAACGGCGTCGACGCCGACGATCCCGTCGCGATCGGACGCGTGACCGGTGGCCTGTCAGCGGTCGGTCGGCATGAGGGCACGCCGCGGTCGGTCGCCTTCAACGTGCACGCCTTCCGGGTGGCGGTGCACCTGCCCACGGGTCGCGTGCGGATCCTGCAGTCGATCCAGTCCGCCGACGCCGGTGTCGTTCTCAACCCCGCGCAGTGTCGGGGTCAGGTGGAAGGTGGTGCGACACAGGCGATCGGCTCGGCACTGTTCGAACAGATGCTCCTCGACGACGGTGTCGTGACCACGCGCGTGTTCCGGAACTACCACATCCCGCGACTGTCGGATGCACCCGAGACCGAGGTCTATTTCGCCGACACCCACGACCGACTGGGACCGTCGGGCGCGAAATCGATGAGCGAGTCGCCGTACAACCCGGTGGCCCCGGCGTTGGCCAACGCGATCCGCGACGCCATCGGGGTCCGCGTGTACGAACTCCCCATGAACCCAGCCCGCGTGTGGGCTGCCCTGCACCCCTGACCCGCCAGTTGGGCCGTCGTTCCCGCCAGTTGGGCCGCAATTCGCGTCAGTTGGGCACCTAACGACCGCAGTTGGGCCGTCGTTCCCGCCAAATGGGCCGTAGTTCGCGTCCGCTGGGCCCTTGTGTCAGACCTTGCGCGGCAGGGTCAGGAGATTAACGACGCTGACGATGATGAGCAGTATCGCGCCGAAGGTGATGAACGTGCTGATGGCGAGGCCCGGCAGGGTGATCACGACGATGCCGGCGATGATCGAGACGATGCCCGAGAGCACCAGCACCCAGCGCGGCACGTTGTGGGTTCCCGCGCGATCCGACATCAGGTCGTGCACGCCCTGGAAGATCCAGCCGACGCCGATCACGATGGCGAGCAACACGAGCGACTCGGCCGGGTCGAAGAGGCACAGGACGCCCGCGATGAGGATGATCGCGCCCACGACACCGAACACGACACGCAGTCCGGTCGGTAGCCCCCTGGCGGAGAATGCGATCGACAACCGGTAGGCGCCGGTGAGGATCAGCGAGATGCCGAACAGCACCGCCACCACCAGCAGGGTGGGGCCCGGCCACACCAGCGCGATGACGCCGAGCACGATGCCGAGCACCGAGGTCGAGATGAGTCCGGCGCGCACGGCGTTGCGGATCTGGTCGGGGAAGTGTGGCGACGTCGTCGGCGTGGTCATGCGGGCAGCCTATCGCCGCACGGTGCTTAACTGCGGTCGCCACCTGCCCAACTGCGGTCATCACGTGCCCAACTGACGGGAACGATGGCCCAACTGGTGCGAACGACGGCCCAACTGACGGGAACAACGGCCCAACTGGCGCAAACGACGGCCCAACTGACGGAGGGGGTCACACCTCCGTGCGGTCGCCGACCCTCACACCTCCGTGCGGTCTCCGACCGCGACGACGGCGATGAGGTCACCACCCTCGACCTGCGTGACCCCACTGATCGCGACTCGGGTCACCGTGCCGGCGCGTGGGGCGGTGATGGCGGCCTCCATCTTCATCGCCTCGATGGTGGCGATCGTGGCGCCGGCCTCGACGCTGTCGCCGTCGCCGACCACCAGCGTCACCACGCCCGAGAACGGTGCCGCGACGTGCGACGGGTCGGTGCGGTCGGCTTTCTCGAGTGTCGGGACGTCGGCGGTGATGGACCGATCCCGCACCGACACCGGACGCAACTGGCCGTTGAGGATGCACATCACCGTGCGCATACCGGCCTCGTCGGGCTCGGAGATGGCCTCGAGACCGATCAGCAACTCGACTCCGCGCTCCAGCGACACCCGGTGCTCCTCACCCTGGCGCAGACCGTAGAAGAACTGGTTCGCCGAGAGCGACGACGTGTCGCCGTACTGCTCGCGGTGGGCGAGGAACTCCGACGTCGGTCCGGGGAACAGCAGCCGGTTCAGTGTGGCCCGTCGTCCGGTCGAGTCGGCGCCGAGCAGTTGCTGGTCGTGCTCGGAGAGTTCCACCACCGGGCGGGCCTTGCCGCGGCCCTCGAGTGCCCTGGTGCGGAACGGCTCGGGCCACCCACCGGCGGGGGTGCCGAGTTCACCGCGCAGAAAACCGATCACCGAGTCGGGAATGTCGAAGCGCCCCGGGTCGGCGGCGAACTCGTCGACCGACACCCCGGCGCCGACGAGGTGCAGCGCGAGATCGCCGACCACCTTCGACGACGGCGTCACCTTGATGACCCGCCCCAGCAGGCGGTCGGCGTCGGCGTAGGCCGATTCGACGAGTTCGAACTTGTCACCGAGACCCAGTGCGATGGCCTGTTGGCGCAGGTTCGACAACTGCCCACCGGGGATCTCGTGGGTGTACACGCGGCCGGTGGGTGACGGCAGCCCGGATTCGAACGGCGCGTACACCTTCCGCAGCGCCTCCCAGTACGGTTCCAGGTCGCACACCGCTGCCAGGTCCAGCCCGGTGTCGCGGTCGGTGTGCGCCGCGGCGGCCACGATCGCCGACAACGCGGGCTGGCTGGTGGTGCCCGCCATCGCGGCACTCGCGCCGTCGACGGCGTCGGCACCTGCCTGCCACGCCGCAAGGTAGGTCGCGAGTTGTCCGCCGGGGGTGTCGTGGGTGTGTACGTGCACAGGGAGGTCGAAGCGAGATCGCAACGCCGACACCAGCGTCGTCGCCGCCGGTGCCCGCAACAGGCCGGCCATGTCCTTGATCGCCAGGATGTGCGCGCCGGCCTCGACGGCCTGTTCGGCCAGGCGCAGGTAGTAGTCGAGGGTGTAGAGATCTTCGCCCGGATTCGCGAGATCGCCGGTGTAGCTCATGGCGACCTCGGCGACCGCGGTGCCGGTCTCGCGCACAGCGTCGATGGCCGGACGCATCTGCTCGATGTTGTTGAGTGCGTCGAAGATCCGGAAGATGTCGACCCCGGTGGCCGCGGCCTCGGAGACGAACGCCGACGCGACGGTGTCGGGGTACGGGGTGTAGCCCACGGTGTTGCGCCCCCGCAGCAGCATCTGCAGGCAGATGTTCGGCACCGCCTCGCGCAGCGCCGCCAACCGCTCCCAGGGGTCCTCGTGCAGGAACCTCAGCGCCACATCGTAGGTCGCGCCACCCCACGCCTCGATCGACAACAGCTCCGGCGTGAGCCGCGCGACATGGCCTGCGACACCCAACAGCCCGGTGGTGCGCACCCGCGTCGCGAGCAGCGACTGATGGGCGTCACGGAAGGTGGTGTCGGTGACCGCCACCGCCGACTGCTCACGCAGCGCACGGGTGAAACCCTCCGGACCCAATTCGGTCAGCCGCTGTTTGCTGCCCGGGGGCGGCGGGACCGACAGATCGATGTCGGGCAGCTTGTCCTTCGGATACACCGATGAGGGTCGTTCCCCGTGTGGCTTGTTCACCGTCACATCGGCGAGGTAGGTGAGGATCTTCGTCCCGCGGTCACTCGAGGCGTGCGCGGTCAGCAACGACGGACGCTCCTCGATGAACGATGTCGTCACCTTCCCCGCCCGGAAATCCGGGTCGTCGAGGACGCTCTGCAGGAACGGGATGTTCGTCGACACGCCACGGATCCGGAACTCCGCCAGTGCCCGCTGCGCTCGCGCGACCGCACCCTCGAACGTCCGCCCGCGACACGTCAGCTTCACCAGCATCGAGTCGAAGTAGGCCGAGACCTCGGCGCCCAGGGTGGTGCCGCCGTCGAGGCGGATACCCGCACCGCCGGGCGTGCGGTAGGCGGTGATGCGCCCGGTGTCGGGACGGAAGCCGTTGGCCGGGTCCTCGGTGGTGATGCGGCACTGCATCGCCGCACCGCGGATCACCATGTCCTCCTGGCGCAGACCGAGATCGGCCAACGACTCCCCCGCCGCGATCCGCAGCTGCGACTGCACGAGATCGACGTCGGTGATCTCCTCGGTCACCGTGTGCTCGACCTGGATGCGCGGGTTCATCTCGATGAACACATGCCGACCCTCGCGGTCGACGAGGAACTCCACGGTGCCTGCGCACGAGTAGTCGATCTGTTTCGCGAACGCGACGGCATCGGCGCAGATACGTTCGCGCAGAGCGGGATCGATGTTCGGCGCCGGTGCGAGTTCGATGACCTTCTGGTGACGTCGTTGCACCGAACAGTCCCGCTCGAACAGGTGCATCACGTTGCCCTGGGTGTCGGCGAGGATCTGCACCTCGATGTGGCGGGGCTCGATCACCGCCTGCTCGAGGAACACCGTCGCATCGCCGAACGCCGATTCGGCCTCGCGAGCGGCCGCCTCGATGGCCTCCCGCAATGCCCCCGGTTCACTCACGCGGCGCATGCCGCGCCCGCCGCCACCGGCGACGGCCTTCACGAACACGGGGAACGTCATCGACTCCGCGGCGGCGAGCAACTCGTCGACATCGGTCGAGGGTTCCGACGACGACAGCACCGGCAACCCGGCCGCCTTCGCCGCCGCGATCGCCCGCGCCTTGTTGCCCGTCAGCTCCAGGACATCGGCCGAGGGACCCACGAAGGTGATGCCCGCATCCGCGCACGCGCCGGCGAGATCGGGGTTCTCCGAGAGGAATCCGTAGCCGGGATAGATCGCGTCGGCGCCGGTACGCCGGGCCGCGTCGACGATCTCCTCCACGGAGAGATAGGTCCGCACCGGGTGTCCCTCGGTGCCGATCTGATACGACTCGTCGGCCTTCGTCCGGTGCACCGAGTTGCGGTCCTCGAACGGATAGACCGCGACCGTCGCCACCCCGAGTTCATAGGCGGCGCGGAACGCCCGGATCGCGATCTCGCCACGGTTTGCCACCAACACCTTGGAGAACATGGGCGCAGACTATTCCGGTGCGCCGATGTTCATTTCGTCGGGATGCGCACCGACGCGGCCGTTGGGGTCGGCCAGCCGCGAGATCTCCAGGAGGTCGTCGCCGTCGAGATCGAAGTCGAACACGTCGATGTTCTGCGAGATCCGTTCGGCGTGGACCGATTTCGGGATCACGATCAACCCGTTGCTCAGGTGCCACCGGATGATGACCTGTGCGATCGACTTGCCGTACTTCTCCCCGATGGCCGCCAGGATCGGGGCGTCGAGCAAGGTGTTGGGTTTCGACGCCTTACCCCATCCCGAGTTGCTGGTGCCCCCGAGCGGGCTCCACGACTCGACCGCGATGTCGCGGTCGACGGCGAACGCGCGGAGATCGTGCTGCGGCAGATGCGGGTGCAGCTCCACCTGGTCGACCGCGGGCACCGTCTCCCCGTGCCCGCAGATCGTGTCGAGGTGATGCGGCTCGAAGTTGCAGACGCCGATGGCCTTCGCCTTGCCCGATTCGGCGATGGCCTCCATCGCCTCCCAGGTGCGCTTCATCCGGTCACTGTCGAGCAGTGGCCAGTGCACGAGATAGAGGTCGACGTACTCGACGCCGAGCTTGCCCAGGCTGGTGTCGCACGCCGCGATCGCCGACTCGTATCCCTGGTCGGCGTTCCACAGCTTGGTGGTGAGGAACACCTCCTCGCGCGCCACCCCGGACGCCGCGATGCCGCGGCCGACACCCTCTTCGTTGCCGTAGGCGGCGGCGGTGTCGATGTGGCGGTACCCGGCCGAATCGAGCGCGTGGGCGACCGCGTGCTCGGTCTCGTCGTTCTCCGCCTGCCACACACCCAGCCCCAGTTGTGGGATGGATGTACCGGAATTGAGGTCGATCATCGCCACCGAGGGAGTCATGGGTGTCAGGCTAGCGACTTCACTGCGTTCGCGAGCCAGGTCCGCGGACCGGCCAGGTGTAGCGCACCTGCGGGCGTCCCGCGCGGCCGTATTCGGTGGTCCGATCGAGCACCCGGTCGTCGGCAAGACGCTCGAGATACCGCCACGCCGTCACCCTCGACACCCCCGCCGCCGCGGCCACCTCGCCCGCGGTGAGGCCGGTGCCGCTGTCGCGGATGTGTCGTGCGATCTGTTCGGTGGTGTGCGCCGACGCCCCTGCGGGCGCGGCGGCCTTCTCATCGGATCCTCGCAGTACCGCCATCGCGCGATCGACCTCGGCCTGCCCCGCCGCGTCGGTCCCCGCGGGGAGCGCCTCGCGGTATTCGCGATAGCGCTCGAGTTTGTCGCGGAAGGCGGCGAACGTGAACGGCTTGAGCAGGTAGAGCAGCACGCCGTGGGCCACGGCCGATCGCACCACCGACAGGTCACGCTCGGAGGTGATCGCGATGACGTCGGGCTCGGGTCGCTGACCCGACAGCGCCGACGCCAACTCGATGCCGCTGGCGTCGGGGAGCCCGATGTCGAGGAGCACGACGTCGACCGGCTCGCCGTCGGCGGCGCGACCGGCCACGATCCGCAGGGCGGCCTGCGCGGTACCGGCCATCCCGACGACCTCGAAACCGGGGATGCGGCCGACGTACTCCTCGTGCGCCTGGGCGATCAGCGGCTCGTCCTCCACGATGAGAACCGAGATCGGTTGCGCACCATCGGGCGTCGTCACGCGTCGACCGTCTCGTCGCGACCCGCGCCGTCCGCATCCCGCATGTACGGCACCGTCACGGTGATGACCGATCCGTAGGTGACCTCGGCGGTGATGCTGCCACCGTGGCGTTGCACCGTCTGCGACACCAGCGCCAGGCCCAGACCACGTCCGGGATCGACGGCACCCTCGGCCACCGATTTCGTCGAGTACCCCCGCCGTCGCGCGCGCGTGAACTCCTCGGCGTCCATGCCCGGCCCGCTGTCGGCGACGCGGATCAGCAGACCCGAGGCGTCTTCGTGCACGGTCACCTCCACCCACGGGTCGTCGCGATCACAGGCATCGAGTGCATTGTCGATCAGATTGCCGACGACCGTGACCAGTTCGGTGCTGCGCAGCACCGTGTCGATCTCCGACAGACTCGAATCGTCGGTCACGGTGAACTCGATCCCGCGTTCGTTGGCCTGCGCGCTCTTGCCGAGCAGCAGTGCGACGAGCGCGGGTTCGGCGACCGCGGCGGTCAACCGGTCGACGAGGTGTTGGGACAGTTCGAGTTCGGTGGTCGCGAACCGCACCGCTTCGTCGCCGCGGCCCATCTCGACGAGCCCCACCACGGTGTGCAGACGGTTCGCCGATTCGTGTGCCTGACTGCGCAGCGACTCCGCGAACAGTCGCATCGAGTCGAGTTCCCCCATCGCGCCCTGCAGTTCGGTCCGGTCGCGCAGGGTGATCACCGCGCCGGCCGGCGGTCCCGCCGGCGCCGGCGACTCGGTCGATTCGGCGGTGTGACCGTCGCGATCGACGATCGAGCGGTTCACGACCAGCACCCGATCCCCGGCGAGATACAGCTCGTCGCGCAATTCGTCGGCACTGCGGGCGAATTCGGGGAGATCCGCGATCGCGACCGGGCCGTCGCCGAGATCGAGCAGGCGGCGGGCCTCGTCGTTGACGAGGGCGACATGACCGTCGTCGATGACGATCAGCCCCTCCCGGACCGCGTGCAGCACCGCGTCGTGGTGTTCGTACATCACGCGCAACTCCTCGGGTCGCAGCCCACGGGTCTGTCGCAGCAGGCGGCGGCGCACCGCCCAGGTGCCCGCCACCGACAGCAGCAGTGCGATCACCGTGACCACGGCGATGGTGGGCAACTGCCCGAGCCAGCGATCGGCGAGTCCCGACAGCGTGATCCCGGCCGAGACCAGCCCGACGATGCGACCGTCGGAGGCCCGTACGGGGGCGACCGCGCGGATCGAGGGCCCGAGGGTGCCGGTGTAGGTCTCGGTGAACACCCGACCCGCCAGCGCGGGAGCGATGGTGCCGACGAACTTCCCGCCGATGCGCGCCGGATCGGTGTGGGTGAAGCGGGTGCGGTCGGGCGCCATGATCGTGATGAACGCGATATCGGTGTCGGCGCGCACCGCCTCGGTGACCGGCTGCAGGCGCGCGGTGGCCGAACCCGAGGTGATGGCGTCGGCCGTCGAGGCCGAGTCGGCGAGCGCGACGGCGATCGCCACCACCTGGTCGCGGGCCGCGCGTTCGGAGTCGCGGCGGGCGTCGTAGGCGGCCAACGACCCCGCGACGACCACCAGCACCAGGATCGCGACGATCTGCAGGACGAACGCCTGACCAGCGAGAGTGCGCGGGATCCAGCGTTTCACCGACACCCTCTCCTGAACGTAATGAAACTAATGGTGACGCCAGTCACATCGACAGTCCATGATCCTCACAGACCGTTCCGGGCGCCACCCGTGACGACATCACCACCTGGAGGATTCCATGACCGCGACCGACGACCGACCCCCGACGATCCCCGATCCGCCGGCGGACACCGCGACCAAGCCGAAGCGCGATCGCACGCACTGGCTCTACATCGCGGTCATCGTCGCCGTCGTCGCCGGTGTGGCCGTCGGCCTGCTCGCGCCGTCCTTCGGCAAGGAGATCGGCGTCCTGGGCACCATGTTCATCGATCTGATCAAGATGATGATCTCCCCCGTGATCTTCTGCACGATCGTGTTGGGTATCGGCTCGGTCCGCAAGGCCGCCACGGTCGGCAAGGTCGGCGGCCTCGCCTTCACCTACTTCCTCGGGATGTCCACCGCGGCACTGGGAATCGGCCTCGTGGTCGGCAACCTCATCCAGCCCGGCAACGGCCTCAACATCACCCCCGAGGTCGCGGGCAAGGGCGCCGATCTCGCCGAGAAGGCCCACGAGTCCGGCGGCACGCTCGACTTCATCCAGGGCATCATCCCCGACACCCTCGTGTCGTCGCTGACCGCGGGCAGCGTGCTGCAGACCCTGTTCGTGGCCCTGCTCGTCGGCTTCGCGATCCAGGCCCTCGGCGCCCAGGGTGAGCCTGTGCTGCGCGGTGTCGCCAGCATCCAGAAGGTCATCTTCAAGGTGCTGTCGATGGTGCTGTGGCTGGCCCCGATCGGCGCGTTCGGCGCCATCGCCAACGTCGTCGGCCAGACCGGCTGGAGCGCGGTCACCCACCTGCTGATGCTGATGGTCGCCTTCTACCTGACCTGCCTGGTGTTCGTGTTCGGGATCCTCGGCACGATGCTGCGCTTCGTCGCCGGCGTCTCGATCTTCAAGCTGGTCCGCTACCTGGCGCGGGAGTACCTGCTGATCGTCGCGACATCGTCGTCGGAGTCGGCCCTGCCGCGCCTGATCGCGAAGATGGAGCACCTCGGCGTGCAGAAGTCGACCGTCGGCGTGGTCGTCCCGACCGGCTACTCGTTCAACCTCGACGGCACCGCGATCTACCTGACGATGGCGTCGCTGTTCGTCGCCGAGGCGATGGGCAACCCCTTGAGCCTGGGCGAGCAGATCAGCCTCCTGGTGTTCATGATCATCGCCTCGAAGGGTGCGGCCGGTGTCTCCGGCGCCGGGTTGGCCACGCTCGCCGGCGGCCTGCAGAGCCACCGTCCCGAGCTGCTCGACGGCCTGGGACTCATCGTCGGCATCGACCGGTTCATGTCGGAGGCCCGCGCGGTCACCAACTTCTCCGGTAACGCCGTCGCCACGCTGCTGGTGGGTACGTGGACCAAGACGATCGACGACGCCAAGGTGAAGTCGGTTCTCGCCGGTGACGATCCGTTCGACGAGATCAACATGGTCGACTCGCACGACTTCGACAAGGTCGAGTCGGTGTCGATCACGAAGGCACCCGCCTGACCTGAGCCTGCCGAACACGCAGTTCCTCCACGGGCCCTGCGGGTAACCTCGAGACCATGTCGATCAGCAAGGGCGACGCGGTTTCCTGGAACACCCCGCAGGGCCCGACCCATGGGAAAGCCGTCGAGAAGCGCACGAAGGAATTCGAGTTCGACGGCCAGAAGTTCAAGGCCGATGACGACGAGCCGTACTGGATCGTCGAGTCGGCCAAGAGCGGTGCGAAGGCCGCCCACAAAGAGTCCACGCTCGAGAAGAAGTAGGGCACGGAGATGAGCAGCGGCGGCGCGAACCCGTTCGGCGACATCGGCACGGCGAAGTACGTGCAGCTCACCACGTTCACGAAGTCCGGCGAGGCGAAGCCACTCCCCATCTGGGCGGCCCTGGACAAGGGGGAACTCCTGATGTGGACCCAGGCGTCGTCGTGGAAGGTCAAGCGGATCCGCAACACTCCACGGGTCCTGCTCGCGACCTGTGACCGCGCGGGCAAGAACGTCGGCCCCACCATGGAGGCCACCGCCCGCGTCCTCGACGAGGCCGGTACCGCTCGCACCCGCGACGCGATCAACCGCAAGTACGGTCTCGTCGGCCGCTTCGCCACCACCGCCAGCAGCCTGTTCAAGGGCAAGAGTTCAACCATCGGGGTCGCGGTCACCGCGAACTGACCGTGCCTGCCGGCGCTCCCGCCGCGGAGGGCCCGTTGTGCTACGTGGTGCTACATTCGGGGCCATGAAGGTGATCACCCAGCGTGAGCTCCGTAACGACAACGCCGAGATCGTTCGGGGTGTGGAGGACGGGGAGTCGTACACGGTCACGCGCCGCGGCGTCCCGGTGGCTCGACTCGTCCCGATCGATGCCGACACCGACTTCCCGTGCGACCGACCCGCGACCACGCGCCATCGGTGGGCCGACCGGAAGCGAGTCGTCCTGCCGGTGTCCACCGGCGAGATCATCGATGACCTCCGGGGCGATCGTTGAGCCGCTGGTACCTGGATACATCTGCCGCTCTCAAACTTCTCGTCGCCGAGCCCGAGTCCGAAGCCTTGGCCCGCGCCGTCGACGACGGTCGGCCCGATCTGGTGGCGAGTTGGCTTCTGGAGACCGAACTCCGCCGCGCCGCTCAGCGAGCCCCAGCGCTGACCCAGGAACTCGTGACGGACCTGTTGACCGACGTCGGCCTGTACCGGGTTCCGCCGACCCTCTTCCGGGAGGCAGGGTTGCTGCCGGGAACCCGTCTCCGATCGCTCGACGCGCTCCATCTCGCCACCGCTGTCCGCACCGGCGCCGACTGCGTGGTCACCTATGACCTCCGGATGGCCGAGGCCGCTCGCGAGATCGGGCTCGTCGTGGTCGCCCCGGCCTGAGCAGTTCCCTGGACGTACCGGACCGCACAGATGTCAGTCGGCGCGCGAGTGTCTGCCCGGCTTCTCGTCGCGGTGACCGACGTGGATCGGGACGTGGGGTTCGCCCGCCCGGACGTTGTCGGGACGTTCGTGGCGGTGCACCAGGGCGACGGCGATGGCCGTGGTGAGCGGCACCGACAACGCGATCGCGATCCCGCCGACGAACGACCGGCCCAGCTCCACCGCCACGGTGTCGGTGGTGACGAGGTTCGAGAACGACTGCCCGGCCACGGAGAACAGCAGCAGCAGCGGTAGTGCGCTGCCCGCGTAGGCGAACACGAGCGTGTAGACGGTGCTGGCGATGTGGTCGCGGCCCACGCGCATGGCCGCCGCGAACGTGGCCCGTCGACTCCGTCCACCGGCGGCGAGTTCGAACACCGCCGACGCCTGGGTGATGGTGACGTCGTTGAGCACGCCGAGGGCGCCGATGATGAAGCCCGCCAACAGGATCCCCTGCGTGGAGATCCCGTTCTGGTACACCTGCAGGTTGGTGGTCTGCTCGCCGGACAGGCCCGTGATGTTCATCGTGTGGATCGACACATACGACAGCACCGCGGCCACCGCCAACGACGACAGCGTGCCCAACAGGGCGGCGCTGGTCCGCAGACTCACGCCGTGCGCGAGGTAGATGACGACCAGCAGGATCGCCGCCGACGACGTGATGGCCACGGCCACCGGCGATTTTCCGTCGAGGATCGCCGGGAGGGTGAAGCCGAGCAGTACCGCGAACGCGATCACCAACCCGATCACCGACCGCAGGCCGCGCCACGACGCGACCAGCACGATCGCCGCGACGAACAGCAGCGCCCACACGATTGTCGACGTGCCGCGGCTGTAGTCGTAGAAGCCGTAGGTCGTGGCCCCGTTGTTGCCCGGCGCGACGGCGAGCCGGATCTTGTCGCCGACCTTGAGATCGGGCTGCCCGGGTTGCGGGCGGCCGAGCTGGTCGGCCGACAGATTCTGGGTGACCGCACCCGGCGCAGTGCCCGACTGGGCGCGGTTCGTGGGCACCTCGATGAGTGTGTTGGCGTCGGCGTCCTTGCCGGAGGTGATCTGCACGGTGCTCTCGATGCAGGGTCCGTCGGCGACCGGGGTGACGTCGGCGGCACCGCCGAACACCGAACCCGACGCGCGGTTGAGGCACTGTGCGCGTGCCTGTGCGATCACGGTGCCGGTCGCGGTCTCGAGTTGGCCGTTCGCGGCGGCCGACTGGAACTGGATCGGCACCTGGTGCTGGCGTTGCGACGGCCACAGCACCACGGCCCCGATCGCGACGGCCACCGCGACCGCGACGAGCACCCCGATGACGATGCGGGCCGCCATCGGACGCATCTGCACCGCGATCGCGGCCGGGGAGTGCGTGTGGGTGTGCGGTTGTGACTGCTTCACGGCCGCAACTGTATGCGGCCAAACGCCGGTGACTCCGATGTGATGTGGGTCATCATGGGTCGATGATCGACGAGTTGCAGCAGGAGGCGACCGCCGCACTGGCGGCCGGCGACTACACGCGTGCCCTCGCCGAGTTCAGTGTGCTGCGCGAGATGCGGTCGCGGCGCGACGGTCCGTACTCGGTGCACTACCTCGAGAACCTGCACGACGCCGTCCGGTGCATGTGTCACCTGCAGCGATGGTCGGATTCCGAACCCCTGTGTCGCGAGCTGTACGGCAAGTACCGGCGCACCCACGGCCCCGGCGACTGCGACACCGTCGACGCCGCGAAGTTCTACGCCTGGGCGCTGGTCCACCTCGACAAGGCCGATCCGGCTGCGGCGCTGTACCTCACCACGGCCGATGCGCTGTGGACCCTGGGCGACCGCGAGCAGGCGCTGACCCTGCTGGGCGCCGCGGTGGCGCAACGCCAGGACCTCTGCTTCGACGCCCTGCGCAACCGGGTCGACCTCGCCGCCGCGGCCGTCGCACTCGGCGCCACCTCGTCGATGAGTCGGGTGTCACCACTGGCCTGACCGGGTGCCGGGCCACCGTGGACCGGGGTGGTTCGATGGACGACATGTCCGACACCTCCGCCGCCTCCACACCGGTGACCGCCGCGGACGGCACCACCACCCGCACGGCCGGCCGGTGGTGGGGAGTCGCCGCGGCGATGTTCGCCATCGCCTGGGGCGGGAACGAGTTCACGCCTCTGTTGGTGATGTACAAGAGCGATCACGGGCTGTCCGGTCCCGTGGTCGACGCCCTGCTGTTCGCCTATGTGCTCGGCATCGTTCCCGCGCTGCTGATCGGCGGCCCGCTGTCAGACCGTTTCGGACGTGCGCGGCTGATGCGGCCGGCCCCGGCCATCGCCGCGATCGGGTCGATCATCCTCGGACTCGGCGCCGACCACGTGGCCCTGCTGGTGATCGGACGGATCGGCAGCGGGATCGCCCTCGGGCTCGCGATGGCCGTGGGCAGCAGTTGGATCAAGGAACTCTCCTCGCCACCGTTCGAGACCGACGCCTCGGGCAGTCGCGGCGCGCGACGCTCGGCGATGAGCCTCACCGCGGGCCTCGGCATCGGCGCCGCGATGGCGGGTGTGCTGGCCCAGTGGGCGCCACTGCCCGCGACGCTGCCCTACCTCGTAAATGTGGCGTTGTGTGGGATCGCGACGGCGTGGGTGGTGCGCGCACCGGAGACCGTGGTGCGGGCCGGGGCACCGGGGCGTCTGCGCGACGACCTGCGCATCCCCGCGATCGGCCATCGGCGTTTCATCCGGGTGGTCGTGCCCGTCGCACCGTGGGTGTTCGGGTCGGCCGCGGCCGCGTACGCGGTGCTCCCGACGCTGCTCGCCGACGAGGTCGGTGGACTCGACATCGCCTACGCGGCACTGATCACGCTCGTCACGCTGGCGTCGGGTTTCGCCATCCAGTCGGTCGCGCGGCGCATCGATCGCCCCGACTCGGCACGCGGTTCGGTGGTGGCCATCGGCTTCCTCGCGGTCGGCATGGGCATGGGCGTGTGGGCGTCGAGCACCCTGAACCCGTGGGTCGCTCTCGTGGCGGGCGCGGTGCTCGGTGGCGGGTACGGCATGGCTCTCGTCGCGGGGCTGGCCGAGGTCGGGCGTATCGCCGGCCCGAGGGATCTCGCCGGGCTCACCGCGGTGTTCTACTCGCTGACCTACCTCGGCTTCGCCGCCCCGGTGGTGTTGGCCCTGGTCCACCAGGCCGTTCCCGCCCTCACCTATCCGGTGCTCTTCGGGCTGGGCGTCCTGCTCGCCATCGCGTCACTCGCGGTGGTCGCAACCGAGTACCGCACCCGCGACGTCACGACAGCAGACAAGGTGGCCCCATGACCCCGACGACCACCGACCGCCGGTATTTCATGTTCACCATCGACGACGAGGGCCGATACGTGCCGTCGAAGTACGCCTTCGGGCGGTGGGGACCGGACATGCTCAACGGGCCCGCGGTCTGTGCGGCGGCCGCGCACGCGGTCGAGTCCGACCACGGCTCGCCCGAACTGGTGCCGGCGCGCATCACCATCGACCTGTTCAAGGCCGCCCGGGGTGAACCCCTCGTCGCACACACGCGACTGGTCCGGTCGGGGCACCGGATCCGCGTGTCGGAGGTCGAACTGTCCCAGGGCGACACCGTCGTCGCCCAGGCCACCCTGGTCGCGCTGCGGCCGTCGCAGGAGCCACCGGGCGAGGAATGGCACTCCGAGCATCCGTTCGACCCACCGGCCGACGACAGCCGCTTCCGCTGGTACGGCAGCGACGATCTGGGCTGGACACCGGTGATGAGTGAGCACCAGAACGCAAGCCGCAAACGTCTGTGGGCCACGATGATCCCCGTGATCGACGGTGTCGAGAACACCCCGTTCGTCACCATCGTGATGGCCGCCGAGGCCACGAGCCTGGTGACCAACTGGGGATCGAAGGGCATCGGATACATCAACTGCGATCTGACGGTGGCGATCTCACGCCTACCGGTCGGTCAGTACATCGGCCTGCAGGCCGACACCCACATCACCGACGCCGGGCTCTCCGTCGGTACCGCGACGCTGTTCGACACCCGCGGGCCGATCGGCACCGGCATGGTCACCGCCGTCTCCAACGCCGCCGCGCAGATCGACTTCAGCGGCGCGTCGGACCTGAGAACCGAGGTGTCACAATGACGCTCGTCGACATCGGGAACGGCGTCACCCTTGAGGTCACCCGCACCGGTTCGGGTCCGGCGGTGTTGCTCGTCGGCGGCCTGGGGCAGCCCGCGCAGGTGTGGGAGTACACCGGCGTCGTCGAGGCGCTGACGTCCGCGGGGTTCGAGGCCATCAGTTATTGCGCCCGTGGGGTCGCACCGTCGTCGGCCCCCGAGCCGCCGTATGTCGTCGACGATCTGGCCTTCGACGCCCAATGCCTCGTGCAGACACTGGGTCTCGAGCAGGTGATCGTCGTCGCCTATTCGATGGGTTGCTACACCACGCAGGCGTTGGTGCGTCGGCAACCGGGGATGGTGCGGGCCGCGGTGCTGCTCGCAGGCCTGCAGCCCTCGCCGATCGGCGAACTCGTGGGCCGCATGGAACTGGGACTGCTCGACGAGTACGGCGAGATCCCGGCCGACGTCATGCTCTTCGAGCAGTTGATGACCACCCTGCAGCCGTCTCTCCTGCAGGATCCGGCGTCGGTGGTGGGTTGGCAACAGGTGCTGGGCGCCTCGGGAGAGGTCTGGACGAGCCCGGGAGGCATGAGAGGCCAACTGCAGGCGTCGTATTCGTGGATCACCGCGAACGAACCGCTGCCCGAGCACCTGGCGGCGTTCGACCTACCCGCCCTTGTGCTCGCCTTCGAACACGACCTCTTCTTCCCCCCGCACGGGTGTCGTGCGGCGGCGGGTCAGATGCCGAACGCGGAGTTCGCCAAGATCGACGGCGTCGCCCACGGCGGACTGTTCACCGGTCAGACCGACACCGTCGCGCGCATCGTGGCGTTCTGCACCGACCACCGCTGACCGGCCGCGCTGCCGCGGTCCGATCGGCTCACGGCTCGATTGCGACGCCGTCCCACTCGTGGTCGTGCATGAACGCCTCGGCGAGGCCGACGCGGTACTTGAAACACATGCGGGCGATGTCGAGGTAGGCGATCGGCATCATGAGGGCCGGCAGGCGGTCGTGGCGGTTGGTGATCACGTCGCCGTACTCACGGAAGTCGCGCACGAACTCGCGCATCGTGCGACCGCTGCGCGACGCCTTCGTCCAGCCGTAGAGACCCATGCCGAACCCGATCATCTTGCGGGTGCCCGGATCCGGGGTGATCATCTCCGTCGCCTCACCGGTGAACGCGCGGTCGACTCGGTTGTGCGGCTCGAACAACATGATGCCGCTGGTGCCGCGGGGGTTGCACTCGATGGTGAACAGATTGCCCTCGGCGTCTTCGATGAAGTCGAACCCGACCTGACCGGTGAAGTCCATCTGCTTCACGAACGAGGTGATCCAGTCGAGGATGCCGGCGTGCTCGATCGCGTCGAACGCGATGCAGGAGCGACCGTCGATCGCGTAACCGACCGGATACACCGTGTGCGCCAACACCTCTCCGTCACGACACACCGAGTACGAGCAGTAGGGCGTGCCCTTCATCCATTCCTGCGCGATCCACGGGTTGGTGGGCGAGAACTCGATGTCGGTGGGCAGCTCACCCGGGGTGACCTTGTAGACCTTCTGCGATCCGCGCGAGTAGCACTCCTTGAGCGCGAACGGGGTGTCGAAGTCGAGGGCCTCGAGATCCGCCTGCGTGCGGACCTGCGCGAACTTGAGCGTCGGGATGCCGCGCTCGGCGAGCACCCGCTGGAACTCGTATTTGTTGTGCAGATTGTTCTCGACCTCGAAATCGGAGAGGAACAGCTCGCACGTGTCGGGGAAATCTGCCCGCAGCATCGCGATGATGTCGGTCTCCTCGTGCACCGGGATGAGGAGATCGATCTCGCGTTCGGTGACGATCCGCGCCAGTTCGCGGCAGTAGGCGCGTGGTTCGAACGTGGGCGACGGCACCTTCTCGAACGCCGAGATCGCGTTGGAGAAGCGGGTGACGGGGAGCGTGATGCTGTCGACGATCGTCACCTCGTGGCCGCCGGCGGCCATGAGCCGGGCGAGGTCGAGGGTGAGAAAGGAGCGACCGAACGTGATGAGGACGCGCCGCGATCCTGGGCGAGACATGGGACCCCGTTAACTCTGCACCGCAGATAAAGGACTGAACAGCGAACATGGTAGCTTAGCCAACGGTTGGAGACCGAGGGGAAAAGTCCTGGTTAGGGCCTATTTCACAATCACTGTCGCGCGTGGAGGAGGCTTCGATGTTCGTGATCGGCATCGTCTTCGCGTCGCTGGCCGCAGTGGGATACGGGCTCTCGTCGGTACTGCGCGCACTCGGCGCCCGGCGTGCGGCGGTCGCCGCGCGTGACGCCGGTGGCGATCCCGCGGTCAACTCCGCCGGCGGCCCCTCGATGGGTTCGACGGCGGCGACTCTGCGTGATCCGGCCTTCCTCGTCGGCACGGCGCTGGTCGTCCTCGGCTTCGGCGGCGGTGCCATCGCGGCCCGCCTGCTCCCCCTCTTCCTGTCGCAGACCATCGTCTCGGCGAACCTCATCGTCACCGCGCTGCTCGGTACGGCGGTCCTCGGCATCCGGTTGCACACCCGCGACTGGATCGCGATCTGCGCGGTCATCGCGTCGCTGTGCATGCTCGGTGTCGCCTCCACGCGACACAAGACCGAGGGCGCGGACAGCTTCGCGTTCCACTGGGGCCTGTTCGCGGCGACCGTCGTGATCGCGGCCGTCGCCGTCTACGCGATGTACCGCCTCGGTCCGCGTGCGGCGATCTTCGGCGGCGCGGCCGCGGGAGTGTTGTTCGGCGTCATCGCCATCGCGGTGCGCATCCTGCGGGGTATCGACCCGTTCAACCCGGTCACCCTGATCACCGACCCCGCCGCGTGGACCATCGCGATCGCCGGTGCGGTCGGCTTCTACGTCCAGACCGTCGCGTTGCAGCTCGGCGCGGTCAACGGCGTGACCGCGGTGCTCGTCGTCGGCGAGACCGCGATCCCGGGCATCATCGGGGTGCTCTTCCTCGGCGACAAGGCCGAGCCCGGTCTGGGCTGGTTGGCCATCGTCGGGTTCATCGGAGCGACCATCGGCGCGATCGCTGTGGCCTACTACGGCTCGGCCGAGGCCGACCATTTCGGCGAGGCCCCGCCCACCGAGGGTGGATGGCGGCGCGGCCGACAGGGGCAGGACCAGCTCGAGAAGAGCTGATCGCCGCCCCCGCCGGTCGGTCGTCAGGTCGCGAGCATCGCACGCATGCGGGTCAATTCGTCCTGCTGCGACTCGATGATGCTGCGGGCCAGCGCGATCGAGTCGGCGTCGAGGCCCTCGTCGACCTCGGTCCGCGCCATCGCGATCGCGCCGCTGTGATGGTCGATCATCATCGAAAGCCAGCGTCGGTCGAATGCCTGTCCCGACAGTGACCGCAACTGCGTCATGTCGGCGTCGCTCATCATCCCTGCCATCGACCCGCCCGACATGTCATGACCGGCCCCGGAATGGTCGGTCCCGGTGGGCACCGGCTCGTCCCATGACCGCAACCGGGCGGTGAGCTGGTCGATCTCGGGCTGTTGGGCCGCCTCGATCTGTCGTGCCAGACCGATGACGTCGGGATCGGTGCTGCGGGCGGGCACCATCTGCGCCATCTCCACGGCCTGTCGATGGTGCGGGATCATCTGGGTCGAGAAGGTGACGTCGGCGGCGTTGTGGGACGCCGGGTCGTCGGACGAGCAGGCCGCGCCGGTGATCGCGACGGCGGCGAGGGCGGCGGTCGCGATGAGGGCATGACGGATTCGCTTGTGGAACATGAGAACTCCTGTGATCGAGAGCTGAGTGAGACCGGGCGGAGGCGCGGTCGGATCAGCGGACGATCACCGAGAGGTCGAGATGGCCGGGAATCGCCCAGGGTGGCGCACGGCCGAACACCGATGGCCGACGCCGGCACCACACCCCGGACAGACGCCGCAGCGGCGCGATCAGGGTGACGGCCCCGAGAACCACGACCAGTGCGACGATCTCGCCGCGAAGGAACACGCACCCGTGGTCGTGGTCGGCGCAGTCGGGTGACCCGGCTGCGAAGCGCTCGCGGTGATCGGCGTCCGCGGCCGTCATCGCGCTGTGGGATGCACCGACCGCACCATCACCGTGCGAGGTGTGCGGTCCGTCGTGTGCGACACCGCCGCAGAGCACGAGGATGTGCATCACCGCGACCGCGAGGGCGAGACCGACGGCGGCCGCGACGATGCGGCGGCGCGGGATCCCTCGGACGTGGCTCACGGACTCGAGGGTACCCCCGGGGCGTATGCGGACGCGGTCGTGCGCCGGGCCCGTCGACGGATCCAGAGTCGCTGTGCGCCGATCACACCGGCGGCGAGACCCCAGCCCAGCAGGATGTCGAAGACGTAGTGCTCACCGGTGTAGACGAGCGTGAACGCCATCACCAGCGCGTAGCCCACGAACAGGGATCGCCCGAGCGCGCGCACCCGCGGCCACATGAACAGGGCGAGCAGCATCGTCAGCCCGGCGTGCAGTGAGGGGATCGCGGCGACGAGGTTCGCCTTCGACTGCCCGACGGTGAGCAGAGTCGACGCTGCCTTCACGTTGAGCACGTCCCAGCCACGCGCGGAGATGCGTTCCACATACGGCGCGGCCCCGGGATCCGAGGGTGTCACCGGTCCCAGCAGACCGCCGGAGGCGGGTGGGATCTCGGAGTACATGCACGGCGGGTCCCGCGGGTTGTCGACGACCTGCTCGGCGGTGCAGCGTGCGGCGGCCCACGGCGGGGCGCCCGGCACGAGGGTGTAGCCGACGAGCGCGAGGAAGGTGGTGGCGACGAAGGCGACGGCGTATCGACGCCAGGCGGTGCGGTCACGCAGCCACAGCGCACCGGCGACCACGTAGGGCACCACGAAGTACGAGACGTAGACGATGCTGGTGATGACCTCCCACCACGGCGGCGACGCGTCCTTGATGTGCGACTGCAGCCACACCGTGGGGTTCACACCGAAGAGGAGGTGATCGGCGTCGGGGGCGAGGTGCCAGTGCGTCGGCATCCCCATCCACTGCGCGACGTTGCGCGTGAGGTCGTAGAGCAGCAGCACGCCGGCGAACGGCAGCCAGTCGATGATGACGGTGATGACGCGGCGACGGCCGATGCTCGCCGCGGCCAGCCCCAGGCACATCCACAGGATCAGCCGGGTGCGGTCGAAGGCGAGGCCCTGTTCGGTGAACTGCCACACCATGACCGCGAACCACACCGCGATCGCCGCCCAGCGGTAGTACCGCAGGTCACCGAACCGGGATCGACCCCGCGCATCGGTCGCGGTGCCGGCGGCGTCCGGAGCGATCGAGTCCGGAGAGCGGGGGTCGGGCGTGACGGTCGACTCGACGGACGGGGGCCGGGACGGAGCGGACTGCTCTGCGCGGCCCGCCTCGGACATCGTCAACCGGTCACCCTCTCCCCGCAGTTCGCCGGGCGTTCATCGACCGGAAACCTCAGTTTGTCTGAGATCGGTCGCCCCGTCACCTCGACTCGGCGAAAATTCATCTTCGTTCTCGCCGCACGCGGCCCCGCGGATGCGAGGTCACCGTCCGGAGATCGGTCGCTACCATCGGATCGATGAGCCACCTCCGCCCAGGGACCATCTGGCGCCGATCGACCATCGGGCGCGAGTCGGGCGTCTGATGCCGACGACGATCGTGGACCGCCTCGCGGGCGGGGTGAGCCGGTTCTTCCGCACCCACCCGACCGCCGACGTGCCGACCGGCACGATGGTGCAACTCGGCGACCGCGGCGCCACGTACGTCACCGACTCGGCACGCATCACCTCGGGGAGAGACGAAGGCGTGATCGACGCGGTCGAGGCCGCGAAACCGCCGATCATCCTGCTGCACGCGGTGGTCACGACAGGCCTGCTGTCCTGGTACTCGGTGATCGAGGACCTGAGCGCCGATTTCCGTGTCATCACGATGGACCAGCGCTGGCACGGGCGAGGGATCCGGTCGGCTCGCTTCACGCTCGACGACTGTGCCGACGATGTCGCCGCCCTCGCCGACGCCCTGGACATCGAGCGCTTCGTCGCGGCCGGGTTCTCGATGGGCGGGGGCACCGCACAGCTCACCTGGCGACGCCATCGCGACCGGGTGTCGGGACTCGTACTGGCCTCGACCGGGCCGTATTTCGGGTCGTCGACCACCGGCCGGCCTCGCATCGACGCCATGACCCGCTTCGCCGCCCAACGCTTCGCGACGCCGGTCCCCGGCCTCGGGGCCCACGCGCTCGACGAACGTGGCCTGTCCGACGGTGCGTGGGCGCTGCGCCAGGTCCGATCGACGCGGTTGTCGCACATGAGCGAGATCGGTTATGCGCTCGGCCAGTTCGACTCGCGTCCCTGGCTCTCCGAGATCGACGTGCCGACAGCGGTATGCGTCACCACCCGGGATCGGGTGATCCCGATCGCGCGCCAGCAACTGCTCGTCGACGGGATCGACGGCGCCCGGCGGTTCGATGTCGCTGCCGGACACGCCTGTTGCGTGCTCCAGTCCGAGATCTTCACCCCGGTGTTCGTCGCGGCGTGCGGCTGGGTCTCGACGCAGACACCGGAATCGGCCTCCCGCGACACCGCGCGTCCCTAGGATCGTCGCCATGGACGATTCCGCGGTGCCCGGCAGCGACTACGTCATCGTGGGAGCGGGGTCCTCCGGGGCGGTGATCGCCGCCCGCCTCACCGAGAACCCGGACACACACGTCACGCTCCTCGAGGCCGGTGGACCCGACAAGGACAAGTTCATCCACATCCCGGCGGCGTTCGCGCAGCTCTTCGGCTCCGACGTCGACTGGAACTACTTCACCGCCGATCAGCCCGAACTCAAACAGCGCCAGATCTTCTGGCCGCGCGGCAAGACCCTCGGCGGGTCGAGTTCGCTCAACGCGATGATGTGGGTGCGCGGCTTCGCAGCCGACTACGACGCGTGGGCCGCCGCGGCCGGTGACCAGTGGTCCTATGACGAGGCCGTGAAGTGGTACCGGCGCATCGAGAACACCCCGTGGTCGACCGACCCGGACCACGGTCGCGGCGGGCCGATGCAGATCTCCCGTCAGCGCAGCCCCAGCCCGCTCAACGACCTGTGCATGGCCGCCGCCGCCCGCCTGGGTTACCCACAGGCGCCGCCGAACGTGGCGACGCCGGACGGGTTCACCGAGACCGTGGTGACTCAACGCCGCGGCGCCCGGGAGAGCACCGCCGATGCCTATCTGCGCGAGGCGATGAAGCGTCCCAACCTCACGGTGCTGACCGGTGCACACGCCACGCGTGTGGTGTTCGAGGGCACCCGCGCGGTCGGCGTCGAGTTCATCGAGGATCGCACCACCCGTGTGGTCACCGCGAAGCGTGAGGTGATCCTGTCCGGCGGTGCGGTCAACTCCCCTGCCCTGCTGATGCATTCGGGGATCGGCGACGCCGAACATCTGCGACACCACGGCATCGACGTCCTCGTCGACCGACCCGACGTCGGATCGAAGATGCTCGATCACCTCGCCGCGGGCATCACCCGCACCACCGACGAACCGACCCTCTACCGGGCGACGAAGCCGAAGTCGTTGATCAACTACCTCGCCCGCCGCAAGGGGATGCTCACGTCGAACGTCGCCGAGACCTACGGCTTCCTGCAGACCGGTCTCGACGACTCCGGGCTCGCCGACATCGAGATCCTCTTCGTGCCCGCGCCGTTCCTGGGTCAGGGCCTCGTCGCCCCTGAGGAGGACGGCATCACCATCGCGGCGGTGCTGCTGCAGCCGCGCAGCGTCGGCACCGTGCGCCTCGCCTCGGCCGACCCGCTCGCCGCCCCGATCATCGATCCGCGGTACCTCACCGATCCTGACGGTCACGACCGCGCGACCCTGGCCGCGGGTGTCGAGATCTGCGCGAAGCTCTTCGAGACCGCCCCGCTGTCGAACGTCGTCGGGAACCGTTATCTACGACCGGCTCTCGACGGCAACCCCACGCTCGGCGAGCTGGTCGACGCGGCGATCAACCTGGACACCCAGACGCTCTACCACCCGGTGGGGACGTGCCGGATGGGCACCGACGGCGACTCCGTCGTCGACCCCGACCTACGGGTACGCGGCGTGCAGGGTCTGCGGGTGGCCGACGCGTCGGTGATGCCGGTGATCATCCGTGGGCACACCAACGCCCCGGCGATCATGATCGGCGAGAAGGCCGCCGATCTGCTCGCTCAGGCGTGATTCACGAATTGCATTCGGCGAGCAGCGCTTTCACGTCGTCCTCGATCGCCCGCATCAGGGGCCACGCGTCCGGCATCTGTTCCTTGCAGGCGATCGCGCCGAAGTTCATCTGACCGTCGCACGACATGACGGTCACGTTGAGTCCCATGCCATGGGCGACAGGACCCAACGGGAACAGCGCGCGGATCCGCGATCCCAGGAAGTAGAGCGGGAACGACGGACCCGGCACGTTCGAGATGATGACGTTCACCACGGCGGGATGACGTTCTGCGAGATGGTAGTTCGAGTACAGACGGGTCAGCGCACCCATCGTGATCGGCGGGATGAGCTGGGCCCAGCCGCGCAGCAGTGACGCGTCGAGCGACTTGTGGTGCGACTTGGCCGTGGTCGAGAGGTCGCGCATCGTGTCGATCCGGGCGACGGGGTCGTCGACGTCGGTGGGCAGGGTCATCATCATCGCGGTGACCTGATTGGTCCCCGCCACCACCAGCCGGTCGTCCTCCTCACCGTGCGTCGACACCGGGACCGCGGCGATGAGCGGCCGGTCGGGCAGGTCGTCGGTGTCGGCGAGGTACTTCCGCAGCCCGCCGGCGACCACCGCCATCACCACGTCGTTGATGGTCACGCCGAAGTGGTTCTTGATCGTCTTGATGTCGTCGAGCGAGATCTGGGTGAACGCGATGGACCGATGCGGGGTGATGGTGCCGTTGAACGCGACACGCGGCGCGCTGAACGGTGCCGGCATCGCCTCGTCGTTCCGGGACCGGCTGATCCACTGGAACGGGACGCGCGCGGTCTGCGGCAACATCCGCGCGATCGAGATGGGTCGACGGAGGGCGAAGTTCACGAGACCGTCGGCCACGAGCGCCGGCAACGACGCACCACCCGCCGAGGTGCCCACCTTCTCCTCGTCGAGGTCGGGGTCGTCGGGGGTCAGCGAACACAGTTGCGCGAGGAGATCGGCGGCCGAGACACCGTCGACACCCGCGTGGTGCATCCGCAGCATGATCGCGATGTTGCCGTGGGGACGTCCCTCGATGACCCACAGTTCCCACAGCGGCTTGCTGCGGTCGAGCGGGACCCCGGCGATGTGGGCACAGAACTCGGCGAGTTCGGCGTCGCCGCCGGAGTCGGGCAGCGCGACCCGGTGGACGTGCCGCTCGATGTCGAACGCGCGGTCCTCGATCCACACCGGGTGGTCGAGGTTGAACAGGGAGTCGTGGAGCTTGCGACGGAAGGTGGGCATCGCGGTGATGCGGCGGTCCATCTCCCGCAGCATGCGATCGAACGACCACCCGCCCGGGACGGTCGAGGGGTCGATCTCGATCAGACCCACCACCTGCATGAGCATCGAGCGCGTCTCCAGGTAGAGGAACGATGCGTCCAGACCACTCAGTCGTTCCATCGCCCGACCATCCTCTCCACTGACCCACCAGTACTCCGCCGGGTGTCTCCACTCTGGACTACTCCTATCGTGGGAGTCATGCGATTGGGAGCACACGTACGCACAGACACCGACCCGATCGGCACCGCCGAGGACATGGGGGCCGATCTCCTGCAGATGTTCGTCACCGATCCGCAGGACCGGAAGATGCCCAAGCCGCAGCCGCATCCCGACGCCGAGCGGATCCGGTCGTCGCAGATCGACGTGGTGGTGCACTCCTCGTACATCATCAACGTCGCGAGCCTGAACAACCGGCTGCGGATGCCGTCGCGCAAGGCGGTCGAACTCCAGGCCGCAGCGGCCGCCGACCTCGGTGCCATCGGCCTGGTGGTCCACGGCGGTCATCTCGGTGACGGCGAGGACGACGCCGAGGGATTCGCCAACTGGCGCAAGCTGTTCGAGCGCCAGGCCGACAAGGGCGGTTTCGCGGTCCCGATCTTCATCGAGAACACCGCCGGTGGTGACCACGCGATGGCACGCACGCTGGAGTCGATCGAGCGGCTCTGGGATGCCGTCGGCGACTTCGATCAGGCCGGCTTCTGTCTCGACACCTGTCACGCGTGGGCCGGCGGCGAAGATCTCGTGGGCCTGGTGGACCGGATCCGCGACATCACCGGACGCATCGACCTGGTGCACCTGAACAACTCCCGCGACGAGTTCGACTCCGGCCGCGACCGCCACGCCAACCTCACCGACGGACACATCGGTTCCGAGGTCCTCGTCGAGGTCGCCCGCGCCGCCGGTGCCCCGGTCATCCTCGAGACCCCGTCCGAGGGCGTCGCCGACGATCTGGCCTTTCTCCGCGAACAGTTGGCCTGACGGGGCGGTCGTGTAGTGGGTGATCTCAGGTCACCCGGGAGCCCTCGGGGGATGTTGGACACATCGGTCACGAGGGAGTTGGCAGGCGCCCGGTCCGGTTGTATATTTGCGTTATTACTCGCGGGTAACCTACCGATCGCTCGCTTGTAGGCGTTCATCTCTGCGCGTCGATCCGCATCCCGTACAACGAAGGATTCCCTGATGGGCCATTACAAGAGCAACCTGCGAGACCTGGAGTTCAACCTCTTCGAGCTGTTCAAGCTCGACGAGGTCCTCGCCAGCGGCGACTTCGGCGACCTGGACCGCGAGACCGCGATCGACATGCTCAAGGAGGTCCGGACGCTCGCCGAGGGCCCGATCGCCGAGTCGTTCGTCGACTCCGACCGCAACCCGCCGGTCTTCGACCCCGAGAACCACACGGTCACGCTGCCCGAGTCGTTCAAGAAGTCGTACAAGGCGTTCATGGACGCCGGCTGGGACAAGGTCGGTATCGCCGAGGAGCTCGGCGGCATGCCTGCTCCCCGCACCCTGTTCTGGGCCATCAGCGAGATGATCCTGGGCGCCAACCCCGCACTGTTCATGTACGGCGCGGGCACCGGCTTCTCGGAGATCCTCTGGAACAACGGCACCGACGAGCAGAAGAAGTGGGCCGAGATCTGTGCCGAGCGCGGCTGGGGCGCCACCATGGTGCTCACCGAGCCCGACGCCGGTTCCGACGTGGGCGCCGCCCGCACCAAGGCCGTGCAGCAGGACGACGGCAGCTGGCACATCGACGGCGTGAAGCGCTTCATCACCTCCGCCGATCAGGACCTGACCGAGAACATCTTCCACCTCGTGCTGGCCCGCCCCGAGGGCGCGCGTCCCGGTACCAAGGGTCTGTCGCTGTTCTTCCTCCCCAAGTACCACTTCGACTTCGAGACCGGTGAGCTCGGCGAGCGCAACGGTGTCTTCGTCACCAACGTCGAGCACAAGATGGGCCTCAAGGTCTCGGCCACATGTGAGGTCACCTTCGGCCAGCACGGCATCCCGGCCAAGGGCTGGCTCGTCGGCGAGGTCCACGACGGCATCGCGCAGATGTTCGACGTCATCGAGCACGCCCGGATGATGGTGGGCACCAAGGCCATCGCCACCCTCTCGGCCGGCTACCTGACCGCACTCGACTACGCCAAGCAGCGTGTGCAGGGTGCCGACATGACGCAGATGACCAACAAGGCCGCACCGCGCGTCACCATCACCCACCACCCCGACGTGCGTCGCGCACTGCTCACCCAGAAGGCATACGCCGAGGGCCTGCGCGCGATCTACCTCTACACCGCATCGCACCAGGACCCGTCGTCGGCGCAGATCGTCTCCGGCGCCGACAAGGACATGGCGTTCCGCGTGAACGACCTGCTGCTCCCGATCGTCAAGGGTGTCGGCTCCGAGCGGGCCTACGGCACCCTCACCGAGTCGCTGCAGACCCTGGGTGGATCGGGCTTCCTGCAGGACTACCCGATCGAGCAGTACATCCGCGACTCGAAGATCGACACCCTGTACGAGGGCACCACCGCCATCCAGGCGCAGGACTTCTTCTTCCGGAAGATCATCCGCGACAAGGGCCAGGCGCTGGCACACGTGGCCGGCCAGATCAGCTCGTTCATCGACTCCGAGGCCGGCAACGGTCGCCTGAAGTCCGAGCGCGCGCTGCTCAAGACCGCCCTCGACGACGTCCAGGGCATGGCCGCCACCCTCACCGGTTTCCTCATGGGAGCCCAGGAGGACGCCACCCAGCTCTACAAGGTGGGCCTCGGCTCGGTGCGCTTCCTGATGTCGGTCGGTGACCTGATGATCGGTTGGCTGCTGCTGCGCCAGGCCGAGGTCGCCCTCACCGCGCTCGACAACGGTGCCACCGGTGCCGACAAGTCGTTCTACGAGGGCAAGATCGGCGTCGCCTCGTTCTTCGCGAAGAACATGCTCCCGCAGCTGACCTCCACCAAGGCCATCATCGACAACATCGACAACGATGCGATGGAGCTCGACGAAGCCGCGTTCTGATCTGAACCACGACAGCGGGCCCGGTCATGATGACCGGGTCCGCTGTCGTATCTCCAGGCCATCAGTGCGCGCCCACCGTTCAGCCGAGCGCCGAGCGGGACGCGCGGATGATCGGACGACGCGCGTTCGGGTGCGGCCACGACCGCGGCCGGATGTGTGCAACCGGTAGCGTCGATGGGGCAACCCCATAGGTGACGGAGAAGTCGTCGCACGGGAGACCCCACTCGCGGAAGGCCACCCATGGCCGGCAGCTCACTCAATGTCGATCGTCGTGGCAGCGGAACCCCGCTGCTGCTCGTCCATGGTCTCGGCGCGAGTTGGCAGTCGTGGTCGCCGATCCTCGACCAGCTCGCACAGCATCGCGACGTGATCAGCATCGATCTCCCCGGCTTCGGCGACAGCGCACCTCTGCCGGGCGAGGTCACCATCGCGTCGCTCACCGACGCGGTCGCCGACTTCATCGACGCCCACGATCTGACCGGCGTCGACACCGTCGGCAGCTCGATGGGCGCGCGCATGGTTCTCGAGCTGGCGCGCCGCGGCGTGGGCGGCGACACCGTCGCCCTCGATCCCGGCGGCTTCTGGAGTCCCGGTGAGCTGCGCTTCTTCAGCACGGCGCTCAAGGCCTCGCTGCCGCTCGTCCTCGGGTTGCAACCGGTGATGCCCGCGCTGACCGGCAACCCGGTCGGACGCACGGCGTTGCTGACGCAGTTCTCGGCGGCGCCATGGAAGCTGCCCGCGTCGGTGGCGCTGCACGAGATGCGCAGCTTCAAGAAGGCGACGTCGTTGCGCGAGGCGCTCGACGCCCTTGTCGACGGTCCACTGCAGGAGGGCGCGCCCGCTGGGACGACGCCCGGCCGGGTCACCATCGGCTGGGGTCGCCAGGACCGCGTCACGTTGCCCAAGCAAGCGGAACGAGCACACGCGGCTTTCCCCGGTTCGGTGCTGCACTGGTTCGACAAGTGCGGGCACTTCCCGATGTGGGATCAGCCGGCTCAGACCGTGGAACTCATCCTCGGACGAACCGGCTGATCCCCGGCTCGCGAACTACTTCGGGGGCATCCGGATGCCGCCGTCGACGCGCACGACCTCGGCGTTCATGTACGAGTTGGTGATCAGCTCGATGACCATCGAGGCCAGCTCGTCGGGCTGTCCGAGACGGTTCGGGAACAGCACGCTCTGCCCGAGATGCGCCTTGAACTTCTCCGAGTCCTCACCCTCGCCGTAGATGGGGGTGTCGATGAGTCCGGGCGCGACGGTGTTGACGCGGATCTTGGCCGCGGCCAGGTCACGGGCCACCGGGAGGGTCATGCCCACGACGCCACCCTTCGACGACGAGTACGCGACCTGCCCGATCTGGCCGTCGAACGCCGCTACGCTGGCCATCGAGACGATGGCGCCCTTCTCGCCGGTGGCGGTCTCCTCACCGCGGCTCATCGCGGTGGCGGCCAGCCGGATGCAGTCGAAGGTGCCGATCAGGTTGATCGCGATGACCTTCTTGTAGTTGTCGAGGTTGAACGCCGAATCGTATTCACCGTCCCGCCCGATGGTCCGCTGCGCGGACCCGATGCCCGCCGAGTTGACCAGCGCACGCAGCGGGCCGAGCTCGAGGGACTTGTCGACGGCGGCCTTGATCTGCTCGGTGTCGGTCACGTCCACACTGACGAACACACCGCCGATCTCCGAGGCGAGGGCCTCGCCCTTCTCGGCCTGCAGGTCGGCGACGACGACGTGGGCGCCCTTCGCGGCGAGCTGCCGCGCGGCGGCCGCTCCGATGCCCGAGGCACCACCGGTGACGATTGCACTTGCTCCAGAGATATCCATGGACGCAGCCTACGAGCACCGGGGTCGCTCGACCAGAACGCCCCGCCCGAGCGCTCGCTCAGGGCCGACGGGTCAGGGACGGACGAGCTCGACGAGGTGTCGTCCGGAGATCACGTGGGCGGTGCCCATCCGCAGCCCGGCGCGCTCGGCGATCTCACGGGCGGCCCCGACCCCGACACGCGCCCAGGGGAACCAGGGCCCCGCGACGTTGCGTGACTCCACGCGCACCGCACCCGACCACACCGACGCGTTCCATCCGGGCGCCGAGCCGACCCCGGATTCGAGCTCGACGATCACGGTCCCGCCGGGGGTGAGCAGATTCGCGGCCCGACGCACCACCTCGTGCGGATCACCGCCGATGCCGACGTTGCCGTCGATCAGGAGTGCGTGATGCCAATCTCCCTCACCGGGCATCCGTTCGAAGATGCTGCGGCGCAACGCGACACCGCCACGCTTGCGTGTCATCGCGATGGCGCGGGCACTGCGGTCGACGCCGAGGGCGCACACACCGTGGTCGATCAGTTCGCTCACCAGCCGACCCGGGCCGCACCCGAGATCGATGGTGGGACCTGAACAGAGCCGGGCGATGTGCCGATCGAAGGCGGCGTCCTCGTGGTCGCCGCTCGTCCCCAGCCAGCGCGTCACCGGCAGGCACGTGCGGGTGCCG
Organism: Williamsia sp. M5A3_1d; assembly: GCF_053345315.1. Lineage (NCBI taxonomy): Bacteria > Bacillati > Actinomycetota > Actinomycetes > Mycobacteriales > Nocardiaceae > Williamsia > Williamsia sp. M5A3_1d. Next base: position 839,041 of record NZ_JBKEZX010000001.1, on the reverse strand, counting down.
TCGGCCAACCGCAGCCAACTGTTCTGTCCGCGTACGGCGTCGAGGAAGGCGTCGTCGAAATGCGGGTTCTCGTCGGACAGGTCGACGGCGCCGTGACCCTGGTCGGACGAGAACTGATCCGGGGAGAAACCGTCAGGAACGCTCATGGGCCACCGCCGATCTCAATTCGGCGGATACCCTCGCGAACGCGCTCGTCGGGGCACAGGTCTCGGCCACCTCGGTCACGTCCACCGGATGGTCCACATCGGTCAAGGACTTCAGGAGTGCCACGCTACAGCCTTCTCGCTGCAGCGCGTCCCGAGTCCGCTCACCGGTGTCCGACTGCGACATCGCGACACCGGGCAGCACATGCGCCCCGCGGGCGCCGTCGAGCGCGAGCCCCCACCATCCGCCGTCGGTGGCGAGGCCGAGCGCGGCATCGTGGCCGTCGAGCGCGTCGAGCCCGCTGAGCAGCAGGTCCACCGAGACCTGGGGGGTGTCCATCCCGATCTGCATCACCCGCCCGCCGGCCACCTGCGCGGCGGCGTCGCGGTGAGCCCGGTTGAGACGATCGCCGAGTGTGTCCCCGTGCTGTTCCATCACAGTGGTTCGAGACAGACGCGCGCGCAGATCGTCGGATCCCACGGCGTCGTCGATCACACCGGCGAGTGACACCACGACGATCGCGTCGGGCACCGACAACGCCGTGTCGAGGGTGTCGAGCAGGGCCGCCGACGCCAGCGTCGCGGCCTCGACGGCGGAGTACTGCGACATGAGGCGCGTCTTCACCCGTCCCGGCACGGGCGCCTTGGCGACCACCAGGACCGCGCGCGACGCACTCACGACCGTGTCCCCGAGCTCAGTGCGCCGAGGAAATCGCGAGCGGCACGGGCCGATCCGAGAAACGACCCCGACACCTTCGACGTCCCCGCAGTGCGCGGGCGGTACGAGACGTCGGTCTCGGCGATCGCCCACCCGGCGGCGGCGGCGCGGGACAGCAACTCCACCGGGTACCCGAAGCGCATGTCCTCTATGTCCAACTCCAGCAGCCGCTTCCGGCGCGCGGCGCGCATCGGGCCGATGTCGTGGACGTCGATGCCGAGTGTGCGCCGCAAACGGCGCGCCGCCCAGAGTGTTCCGAGGCGCGAGTGCAGTGGCCACACGCCGCGTTCGACCGGTTTGCGGCACCCGACCGCGAGGTCGGCTCCGTCGGCGAGCAGTGCGACGAGGGCTGTCAGGTCCGCCGGATCCATCGACCCGTCGCCGTCGATGGTGCAGACGATCTCGGTCTCGGCGGCGAGCACCCCGGCGTGCACCGCACTGCCGTAGCCCGGAACCGGTTGGTACACAACGACAGCGCCGTGTGCGGTGGCGACCTCGGCGGTTCCGTCGGTGCTGCCGTTGTCGACGACCAGGGGGCGGTAGCCGTCCGGCATCGCGGCCAGCACATCGGGCAGCGACCGCGCTTCGTCGCGACACGGGATGACGACCGTGACCGTGGTCGTGTCGACAGGGGTCGTACAGGCAGGGGTGTCCATCGTGTCCGAGGCTATTGGCTCGGACCGGAGTCGCGAAGCGAAAAGGCCATGCTCGAACCATAACGTGACCACCGCACACCCCGCTGCGGTGCGGTGGCGGTCGAATGGACGTGCTCGATGCCTAGATTGGAACGGTGACGGCCACACAGAGCGACGAAACGGACATCCGCGAGGAACTCCCCCGGGGTGCCTCGCCCGCCGGTCGGCCGAGGTGGTTTCGCGACACCGCCGCCATCGGCGCCGCGGCCGCGTTGCTGCTCACCGCGATCCTCGTCCCCTTCTACGGGTCACCGGAGCTCAAACTCAACATCTTCGTGCTCGCACCGCCACTGTTCGGTGGCGTCGACCCCCACGGCAACTACAGCACCGCCGTCGCCGTGGCCATCGGGCTGCTGGTGATCGCGTTCGGCCCCTGGGTCGCACGCACGCTGCGGTGGCGCGCCCTGCTCGCCGTCACCTGGATCGTCGCGCTCGCGTGGACCCTGAGCCTCGCTCTCATCGACGGGTGGACCCGCGGCATCTCCACACAGCTCGACCGCCCCGACGAGTACCTCCCCACCGCACGCGGCGTGACCGACATCGGCCGGCTCCTCTCCACGTTCGACTCGCGGATCCTCGATTTCCAACCGAACTCGTGGCCCACCCACGTCTCCGGACATCCCGTGGGGGCGCTGCTGAGCTTCGTGCTGCTCGATCGCGTGGGTCTCGGTACCGGCACGCGGGCCGGCGTGTTCTGCATCGTGGTCGGCACCAGCGCGGTGATGGCGCTCTGTGTCGCGGTGCGCTGCCTTGCCGACGAGTCGACCGCGCGGCGGATCGCGCCGTTCGCCGCGGTGACCCCCGGCGCGGTGTGGATCGGGGTGTCGGCCGACGGGTACTTCATGGGTGTGGTCGCGTGGGGTGTCGCGCTGCTGGCGGTGTCGGCCACCACCGACCGTGGCCGGGTGCGCGCGCTCGCCGGTGTCGGCGCAGGCCTGCTCCTGGCGTTCGGCATCTTCTGCAACTACGGCCTCACCCTGATGGGGGTGATCGCGGTCGCGACGCTGATCGTGGCGCGCGCGTGGCGACCACTGCTGTGGGCGATACCGGCTGCCCTGCTGGTGGTGGCGGTGTTCGCCGCGGCGGGATTCTGGTGGCTCGACGGCTATCACCTCGTCTACGAGCGCTACTACCAGGGCATCGCCAGCAAACGGCCGTACTCGTACTGGGTGTGGGCGAACTTCGCGGCGTCGATGTGCGCGGTCGGACCCGCCGCCGTGGTCGGCCTCGGACGCGCACTGCGTCGCCGCCCCATCGCCCGCCGCGAGGCCGTGGTGATCCTGGGCCTCGCCGGGCTGCTCGCGATGGCGCTGGCCGACCTCAGCGGACTGAGCAAGGCCGAGACCGAGCGCATCTGGCTCCCCTTCGGCGCCTGGATCCTCACCACCACCGCGCTGCTACCGCCGCGACACCAGCGGTTCTGGCTCGCCGCACAGGTGCTGACGGCCCTGCTCATCAACAGCATCGTCCGCACGCATTGGTGACAGAGCTCGCGATCAGTCCCGCAGGGGCGCGGTGACGTCTATCGCAGGGGTGCGGTCGCGAACTCGCCGATCCCCTCGGGCGGGGTGATCTGGGCGGTGAAGCCCAACGTCTCGCGGGCGTGCGCCGGATCGGCGACGATGTGCCGCACGTCGCCGGGCCGGAACCGCCCGGTGGTGACCGGCTCGGGGCCGTCGATGGCCTTGCACAACTCCGCGGCGACCTCGCCGATGGTGATGGGGTGACCCGAGCAGACGTTGAACGCGTCGAAGCCGGGCGGCGTGTTCTCGATCGCGGCGACGTTGGCGCGGGCGATGTCGTCGACGTGGACGAAGTCCCGCATCTGGCCGCCGTCCTCGAACACCGTCGGCGCCTGACCGTTCTCCAACTGCGACCGGAAGATGGCCGCGACCCCGGCGTACGGGGTGTCGCGGGGCATGTGGGGGCCGTAGACGTTGTGGTAGCGCAGGGCGGCGACCGAGCCACCGGTCTCCAATGTCCACGCCATGGCGAACGCCTCCTGCGCGGCCTTGCTCGCGGCGTAGTAGCTGCGGGGGGCGATCGGCGCGCTCTCCGGCGTCAACGCCCACTGCGCGGGGGTGCCGTCGGCGAGGTAACGCTCGAAGTGACCGGCCTCGAGCGCGTCGGTCGTGCGCGCGGGCGGGTCGACCGGCGCACCCACCGCGTCGGTGTAGGTGCCGTCGCCGTAGACCACCATCGACGACGCGAGCACGAGGCGTGAGCAGCCGGCCCGGTACATCGCGGCGAGCAGTCGCGCGGTGACGAGGTCGTTGTCGGCGGCGTAGTCGGGGGCGTCGCGTGCATCGACGCCGGCACCCACCATCGCGGCCTGATGGCACACCACATCGACACCGTCGAGCATCGAATCGATGTCGGCGGTGCGGAGATTGGCGACCTGCACCCCGTCGGGGGCCTGCGCGTCGGGGCCGTGCGCGGCGGGGATCATGCCGTCGACCGCGACGACGTCGTGGCCGCGCTCGAGCAACTGTCGTCGGATGTGCGACCCGATGAACCCGGCGGCGCCGGTGAGCAGGACGCGGCTCACGACAGACCCGGGAGCAGTGCGGCGAGATCGTGTCCGCCTGCGGCGCAGTCACACTCGCCGTCGGTATCCACGAGGGCGACGGTGTGGGTCAACAATCCCTTCAGCATCGCGAGGCTGCGCTCGAAGACGGCGTACACATCAGCCTCCGACACGCCCTCACCGGCGTTGACGCCGGCGTCGTAATCGGTGACGAGAGCGATGGGGGCGTAACACATCTGGAGTTCCCGGGCGAGGACGGCCTCGGGGTGCCCGGTCATGTTGACCAGGGTCCAGCCCTGCCGGGCGAACCACTGGCTCTCCGCACGGGTGGAGAAGCGCGGGCCCTCCACGATCGCCATCGTCCCGCCGTCGACCACCGGCGGCTTCGCGGGCACCGCGACCGCGGCCTCATGTGCCGCGGCCCGCAGCTGCGGGCAGTACGGGTCGGCGAAGCTGACATGCACGGCATCGGTGTCGAAGTACGTCTGCTCACGCCCCGACGTCCGGTCGACGAGCTGGTCGGGGATGACCACCGCCCCGGGTCCGATCTCCGCGACGAGACTGCCGACCGCACACGGCGCGAGGACGCGACGCACACCGAGTGACCGCAGCGCCCACATCGTCGCGCGGTACGGCACGCGGTGCGGCGGGTACTCGTGGTGCAGTCCGTGTCGGGGGACGAACGCGACGTCGACACCGTCGACGGTGCCCACCGACACCGGCGCGCTCGGGGCGCCGAAGGGGGTGTCGATCTCGATCTGCTCGGCGTCGGAATCGAAGAACGAGTAGAACCCCGTCCCCCCGATGACGCCGATCCGGGCGCGGTTGTGCTGATCGCTCATGGCGACAACACTGCCCGATGCCGCGGCGCCCCGCCGGTGGCGGGGTGTCAGAGGCCGAGGTCGGTGTCCCCAGCGCGGACCCACGCCGGTGATCCGTGGTTCACGTCTGAGAGGCCCGTCGTCACCTCACGGTCGGGGGCGGGCGCGTGCGGTCGCGATAGTCTGCCACGGTGACCTCCCCCGACACGGCGCCCCGACCGGTCCACGACGAGACACCCGACGGCCGGCGCGTCGTCGCCCGCGGACTGTTCGCGGGCACCACGCCCGTCGCCAACGCAGCCCTGTACGCCGTCGTCCGGCACGGGAGCGGAGATCAGACCCGCTCGACCCTGCATCTGCAGCGGGGAGCGCGCGCCGACATGAACACCTTCTTCGGTCGCTTCCCCGCCAGCTACTGGCAGCGCTGGACGAGCGCCTCGACGGTCACCGTCAGCCTGCAGGTCCACGTGTCGGCGCATTTCCGCGCGGTGTTGATGGCATCGGACATCGGCAGCCACCAGCGCATCGTCGACGCCGTCGAGCTGACCGACCCGGCCGTCGACGGCCCCCAGACCATCGAGATGGAGGCGCCGCTGAACGTGTTCGCCGACGGTGGCGCGATGTGGTTGAGCTTCGAGGCGATCGACGGCGCAGCCCGCGTCGACTCGGTCGAGTGGTCGGTGGCCGCGGTCGGTCCGCAGCGACCCGTCTCGGTCGCGATCTGCACCCACAACCGGGTCCCGCAGTGCGCGGAGACGGTGGCGGCGCTGGCGTCGGATGAGCATGCCATGGCGGCGGTCGACGGAGTCTGGGTGGTCGATCAGGGCACCGACACCGTCGACCAACACCCGTTGTTCACCGAGGTGCGACCGGTGTTCGGCGACAAACTCCACTACATCCAGCAGGGAAACCTCGGTGGTGCAGGCGGTTTCAGCCGCGGACTGCTCGAGGCGGTGCGACGCAACCCGCAGGGCGACGTGATCCTGATGGACGACGACATCCTGTGCGAGCCGGAGACCGTACTGCGGCTCGGCGCCTTCGCGTCGATGACCGAGTCACCGGCGATCGTCGGCGCGCAGATGTTGTTCCTGCACAACCCGACCTATCTGCTGGCCTCCGCCGAACGCGTAGACCTCGTGACCCTGCGCCGCGGGGTCGCGGGCGACAAGTACGCGCAGCAGAACAAGGACATGCTCAAGAAGATCACCGACCGTCGCATCGACGCGCAGTACAACGGCTGGTGGACCTGCCTCATCCCCGCCGAGGTGGTGGAACGGATCGGGATGCCGCTGCCGGTGTTCTTCCAGTGGGACGACGTGGAATACGGTCTGCGCGCGGCACGGTCGGGCATCCCGACGGTCACCCTGCCCGGCGCCGGGGTCTGGCACGCCGACTTCTACTGGAAGGACGTCGACGGCTTCGCCCACTACTTCGCCACCCGCAACGGACTCATCACCGCCGCACTCGAACCCGGGTTCGGCGCCGATGCGGTGATCAAGGAACTCGCCCGCGACATCACGAAGTCGATCGTGAGCCTGCAGTACGGCCTGGCGTACACCCAACTGCGGGCACTGAACGACTTCCTCGACGGCCCTTCGATTCTCGACGACGGTGGCGCCACGGCGCTCGCGGAGATCAACGCCGAACGCAAGCGCTTCGCCGAGACCGTGATCACGCCGATGACCGCGGTGCCGGCCTCGGTGCCCATCCGTCGGGCCGCTCCCCCGCCGAAGCCGGGGTGGGAGAACGCCGTGCTCGCCAAACGCGTGGTGGCCCACGCCCGCGGCCGGTTGATCGGCGGCCCGGTGGCGGTGTCGTTCGAGGATGCCGCCTGGTGGCACGTCGGACAGTTCGACCACGTCTTCGTCACCGACGCCTCACAACACGGTTGTCGCGAGCGGCGCTACCGCCGCGACCTGGCCCGCGAGATGACCGACCGACTCGTGCGGTTGTCGCTGCGCTTCCGCCGCGAGGCCCCCGCGGTCGCCGAGCAGTACCGTGCGGCGATGCCCGAATTGACCAGTACGACCAATTGGGAACGGCTGTACGGGATCTGAGCAGGCCTTGCGCGGCTCGTTCGGCAGGCGAATGATCGATCGGGTGAAGAGAACAGTCGTACGGTGCGCGTCCGGTGGCCTCTACTCGACCATCTGGATCCCGATGGTCTCGCTGAAGGCTGTCCGACTCGGAGGTAGTCGCTGGCAGCGCTGCCCCGTCCACGGGAAGTGGGAGCGGGCGCGTCCGGTGGATCCGGGTGCGCTCTCCCCGGAGCAGCGTCGCGCGGCGCAGGCCGTCACCGACGTCGGTATCCCCTGACGGCGACCGTGATCGGTCAGCTCGGCGGGAAGAGGCCGCGGTAGTGGTCGGCGATGTCGCCGGCCGTGGTGAACCACACCCCGTCGGCGTGAGATGTCATGTGTTCCAGCGCTGCCCGGAAGCGTCGTAGCCGGTAGGGCTGGCCGGTGAGGAACGTGTGCGTCGAGATCGACAGCACCACCGGCTGCGCGACCGAGTTCTCGAGCAGTTCGTCGAACGAGTCGACGATCATGTGCTCGAACGTCTCGGCCGTGGCGTGGTGGTGGACGAAGACCGGTAGGTCGTTCACCTCGTGCGGATACGGAACGCTGAGCAGCGGGCCCGCGTCGGTGCGCAGCCACACGGGTTGATCGTCGACCGGCCAGTCGAGGGTGTAGGCGAATCCCCGCTCTGCCAGCAGGTCCTCGGTGACACGACTCGGATTGGCGCCCGGGCTCATCCATCCCCGCGGCGGGCGTCCCTCGTGGGCCTCGATGGCGCGGTACACGGCGTCGATCTCGGCGCGCTCGGCGTCGCGGGTCAGTGCGTTGGGCTGGGTCGAGTTGGTGCGGCCGTGGGCGACGACATCGGCGTCGAGGGCGCGAAAGGCCGCGATCACCTCGGGGGCGTGTTCGTACACCTCGGTGTTGACGAGCAGTGTCGGCCGGATACCGGTGCGGCGCAGGGTGTCGGCGAGCCGGAACGCGCCGACACGGTTGCCGTATTCACGCCACGCCCAGTTGTAGGTGTTCGGCTGATCCATGCCCGGGGTGTAGCCGAGACCCGGGGCGCCGGCGTCGTAGGCGAAGTGTTCGCAGTTGACGGCGACGTAGACGGCCAGGCGCGCACCACCGGGCCAGTCGAACTGTGGTCGGTCGCCGATGGCGGAGTGGTCGAAGCGACCGTGTGAGGGCAGGGCCATGTCTCCATGATGCGCCTCAGGCATGCCTGACCGTTCCAAGTTAGGTAATCATAGCCTAAGGTGATCGCATGAAACTGGTCACCACCCGCGGTCGTCGCGTGCTCACCCTTCTCGTCGCCGGCCTCATCGCCCTCGCCACCCTGGCTGCCTGCGGCGGCGGTTCCGAACCCGCGTCGTCGGGACCCACCGTCACCATCGCGCACAAGTTCGGGGAGACGAAGGTCCCGGCGGACCCGAAACGTGTTGTCACGGTCGGGTACAACGACCAGGACTTCACCCTGGCGCTCGGCGTGGTGCCGGTGACGACCCGCGCGTTCTTCGAGAACTACGACAACCTCCCGTGGGTGCAGGCACAGACCGGCGGCAAGGGCGTGCCGACGATGCAGGGCGACAGCATCGACTTCGAGGAGATCGCCAAGGCGAAGCCCGATCTGATCTTCGCCATCTACGAGACCATCGACCGCAAGACCTACGACCGGCTCTCCCAGATCGCGCCGACGGTCATCCAGTCGGCCGAGTACAAGGACGAGGAGACGCCCTGGAACGTCCAGTTGCTCACCACCGGTAAGGCTCTCGGACGCGAGGCGCAGGCGCGCGCGCTCGTTGCGAAGGTGACCTCCGCGATCGACGCGGCGAAGGCCGCCCACCCCGAGTTCGCGGGCAAGACCCTCGTCGTCGACTACGGCCCTGAGAACGGCGGCCACTACCTGCTGGGCGCCAACGATCCCCGACGCGCCCTGTTCGACGCGCTGGGGTTCACCGCTCAGGACACCGTGGGTGACGTGTCCGAGGAGAAGCTCGGTCTGCTCGACCGCGACGTGCTGTTCGTCGAGGGGGCCACCGAGGCGCAGCTCGCGTCGTCGCCGGCGTTCACGCGCCTCGACGTGGTGCGACAGGACCGCACCCTCTACACGCTGTTCGATTCGCCGCTGGCCGGCGCTCTGTCCTACAGCGGACCCGACGCTCTGCTGTACGCGATCGAGGTCGTCGTGCCGCAGCTGTCGAACGCACTCACGGGAAAGCCGGTCGCCGACCTGTCGAACTCCTGACGCCGATCACCGCCCGGAGGGGTCGGTCTCCCACGCTCGCCACAGCTGGGCGTACCGGCCCTCCGAGTCGGTCAACAGCTCTGCATGCGAACCGAACTGGATGATCTGCCCGTGCTCCATCACCGCGATCGCGTCGGCCGTGGCGGCCTGGGTGAGGCGGTGGGCCACCACCAGCGTGGTCCGACCGGCGGTGGCCGCGAGTGCGGCGTTCTCGAGATCGCGGGCACTCGCACTGCCCGCCTCGGCCGTCGCCTCGTCGAGCACCACCACACGTGGGTCGCGCAGGACCAGGCGCGCGAGCGCGATGTGCTGAGCCTGCGCGGCGGTCAGCGTGAGCCCGCCCTCACCGACGCGGGTGTCGACGCCGTCGGGCAGCGCGCCCACCCAGTCGTGCGCGCCCACCGTGGCGATCGCCGCCATGACCTCGTCGCGTGTCGCGTCCGGCGCCGCCAGCCGAAGGTCGTCGGCGAGCGGTCCGGCGAAGACGTGGACCTCCTGCGTCACCGTCGCCACGTGGTCGCGGAGTCGGTCGCGATCGATGTCGGCCACCGCGACCCCGCCGATCGACACCGACCCCGCACTCGGCGTCAGCATCCCGGCGATGACGGCGGCCAGGGTGGTCTTGCCGGCGCCGGTGGACCCGACCAGCGCGGTACGGGTACCAGTCGGGATGCTCAGCGACACCCCCTGGAGCACAGGGTGATCGGGGTGGTAGGCGTGGTGCACGTCGCGGACCTCGACACCGGCGTCGGCGGGTGTGCGCGGCACCGCCGCGGAAGTGCCCCCGCTGCCGGAGACGTCGGAACCGTCACCGATGTCGATGATGCCGACCAGTCGCGACAGGCTCGCCCCCGCCGACTGCACCTCGTCGAAGCTGAACATCACCGTGCCGACCGGGTTGAACAACCGCGCGAACAGCAACGCCGCCGCCGTGACCGCCCCGACGGTCACGTCGCCGCTGCGCACCAGGGTGAACCCGACGACGAGGATCGCCGCCAGTCCGATGAACTCCGCGCGGTTGATCCGACCGCTGAATCGGGTGAACTGCGTGAAGACCGCGACCGAGATGTCACGCGCGCGGGCTGAAGCGAGGCTGATCGCCTCGACGTGACGGTCGTGTCGCTCGTAGGCGTCGATGGTCGAGATCCCCTGCAGTGACTCGATCATCACCTGACCGCGCGCGGCGATCGCCACCCGCTCGTCGCGATACATCGGCGCCGATCGCGGGAGATACCAGCGCACCGCGAACACATACGCCGGCAACGCCAGTGCACCGGCGAGACCCAACCTCCAGTCGATACCGAGCATCCCGACGAGGCTGAGGACGCCCAGGAAGACCCCGTTGATCATCGTGGGCAGCACCTGCGAGACCGCCTTGCCGATCGCACCCACGTCGGCACCCACCCGCGACAGCAGGTCGCCCCGACCCGACTCGTCGATGGTGGTGGCCGGCAGGGTCAGGGCCCGCCGCACCACCGACTCGCGCAGGTCGGCGAGCAACACCTCGCCGAGTTTCGTCACCAGGTAGGTCGAGAACCCGGTGCCCACACCGGCGAGCAGGGCGCTGACACCGATCGTCGTTGCGAGCGGCCAGATGTCGGCGGCCTCGGCGCCGTCGCGGACACGGTCGACGAGGGTGCCCAGGAGACGGATCGGGATCACCGCGGCCGCAGCTGCGATCACCCCGACCAGCAGCGTGAGGATCACGGTGCCCGGACGCCGGGCCAGATCGGCACGCATCCACGCGAACGTGCGACGCGACGGCGACACCGGCAGGATCGGGGCGACATCCGGGATCGTCATCGCGACACCAGTTCTCGGTAGTCGGCCCGCTCGTGCATCAGATCTGCGTGCGAACCCTCGGCTACCACGGCGCCGTCACGCAGGAGCAACACGCGGTCGGCCGTCGCCAGCAGCGCGGGACTGCTGGTGACCACGATGGTGGTCTGGCCGTTCTCGCCCCGCACGGTCCGGAGACCGTCGGCGATCTCCTGTTCGGTGACCGCATCGACCGCGGTCGTCGGATCGTGCAGGACCAACACATCGGGCGCGGCGATGAGGGCCCGGGCCAGGGCGAGCCGCTGTCGCTGCCCACCGGAGAGACTCGCCCCGCGTTCGGTGACCGGATGGTCGAAGCCGTTCGGGTACAACGAGATGACCTCGTCGGCCGCGGAGGCGGCCAGCGCTTTCCCCACATCGGCCGATCGATGGTCGCGCCCGCCTCGGCTCGTGGCGGCACCCCACAGGATGTTGCTGCCGAGCGTCCCGGTGAACAGGTGGGCGTCGTGGTGTTCGACCACGATGGCGGCGCTGCGGCTGCCCGTGGGGATGTCCTCGAGGAGTCGGCCGCCGACACGGACCGCGCCGGCCGGGGCACCCGGGGTGCCTGCGAGGAGATCGATCAGCGCCACCGCGTCGCGCGCCGCCGGGGCGACGACGGCGACGAACTCGCCGGCGGAGACATCGAGGCGCAGACCCGGAAGCATCTCGTGCGCATCACATCTCACGGTCACCGCGGCGGTCCGCCCTTCGTCGGCGAGACCCGGTCGCGGCGGGGTCATCGGCCGGTCGGCACGAAGCGATGGGGCCGCGAGCACCTGCGCGACCCGGTTGGCACTGGCGCGGGCCTCGGCCACCCAGCTGGGCACGATGGCCAGCACCGCGAACGGGTCGATGAGGTATTGCGCGAGCCCGATGACGGTGATGAGTGCGCCGATACCGATGTCACCGGCCAGCGCGTAGTACACCGCGACCACCGCGACGCCCATGGCCGCCAAGGCGCCGGCGGCGGCCGCGGCGCCCGCGTGTGCGCTCTGGATCCGGGCGGCGCGCAGCGATGCCGACAGCGATCTGCGGCTCGATCTGCGGTAGCGGTCGGCCGCCGCCCCGGTGGCGCCGATGCCTTGCAGCGGCCGCAACCCGCTGACGAGGTCGGTGGCCATGCCCGACGTTCGTCCCACCTCGTCCTGCTGCGCCTCGACGCGTCGGGCGATCATCGGGGCGGTGACCTGCAGGCCGAGCACCACCAGGGGGATCCCGATGAGGACAAGCGCCCCGAGCACCAGGTCGATGGACAGCAGGACGATTCCGCAGGCGAGGGTGCCGACCACCGCGCTGACGACCCTGGGCACGTAATCGATGACGTAGGAGGTGTTGTCGGCGTCGGTGGTCGAGATGGACAGCAGCTCGCCTGCCGAGAACGCCTCGGCGCGCCCCTTCGGCGCGGCGAGGCCGTCGCGGTCGAGTGCCCGGGCGCTCAGCTCATCGCGCAGCAGGTGCGATTCGCGGGCGATGCCGAACATCAGCCGGCGAGCACCGAGGCGATACAGCGTGGTCAAGAGGACGAACAGGGCCGCGAGCACCGCGATCCAGAAGGTGATGGACGCATACGATCCGGTCGACACCGCGCGGTCGACGATGACGCCGATGAGGATCGGCACCGACACCTCGCACAGCTGCCATCCGCCGATGAGGGTCGATCCGCCCACGAGCCATCGGGCGTTGCGGGTGACGGTGCGCCGCAGGACCCAGCCGCCGCTCACCCGCACCTGACCACCTCTCATCCCGGTCGAGCCTACTAGGTGAGGCTTACCAAACTCGATGGGGCGATGTCGCGGGGGTCTGTCGCTGTCGGTGCACGCCCGTACGGTTCGCCTCATCGAGTTCCACCCGACGTCGCGTTCGCGACGGTGACCGCAAGGAGTCCACCATGACCGACCCGAATCTGTCCCTCGTCGCCGCGCTGCTCGATCGATCCGGCTCCATGCAGTCCATCGCCGACGACACGCGTGGCGGCTTCGACGCGTTCATCGCGACCGAACGTGCGGCCGAGGGCTCCACGGTGGTCACCCTGGCCCAGTTCGACGACCATTACGAGCTCGTGTACACCGACCGTCCGATCGCCTCGGTGCCGCCGCTGGTCCTCGAACCGCGCGGGATGACCGCCCTCTACGACGCCGTCGGTCGGTTCGTCACCGAGGTCGGTGCGGGGCTGGCCGCACTGCCCGAGGAGTCGAGGCCCGGCTCGGTGACGGTGGTGGTGATGACCGACGGTCACGAGAACTCGAGTCGCGAGTGGACGAACGAGTCCGTGCGGGAGCTGATCGGGCGGCAGGAATCGGAGTACTCGTGGGATTTCGTGTTCCTCGGCGCGAACATGGATGCCGTCGAGGTCGGCGCGGGCCTGGGTTTCGCGCCCGAGAAGTCGATGACCTACGCGGCGACCGCGGGCGGGGTCTCCGCGGCGTTCGACTCCATGGCCGGCTACCAGCAGCGCAAACGCACGTCACGCACCGAGGGGCGGACCGTCGTCGCCGAGGGGTTCACCGACGACGAGCGGCAGCGGTCCTCCGGTCGGTGACGGGCCGCGACGAGAGGCGCGCGGGATCACCAGCGGGGTCCCCGTCTCGGGGTCGTCGATGATGCGGCACCGCAGACCGTAGACCTCCTCGACCAGCTCGGCGGTGATCACCTCGGACGGATCACCCTGCGCCACGATCGATCCCGCCTTCATCGCGATGATGTGGTGGGCGAAGCGGCAGGCGTGGTTCAGATCGTGCAGGACGGCGATGACGGTGCGATCAGCCTCGGCGTTCAGATCGGTGAACAGGTCGAGTAATTCGATCTGGTGGGCGATGTCGAGGAAGGTTGTCGGCTCGTCGAGCAGGATGAGCGGGGTCTGCTGTGCGAGCACCATCGCGACCCAGACCCGTTGTCGCTGACCACCGGACAGCTCGTCGACCGGTCGACCGGAGATCTCCGAGATGCCGGTGGCGGCGAGCGCATCCCGGACGGCTGCCTCGTCGTCGCGGGAGTACTGCCGGAACAGCTTCTGGTGCGGGAAACGCCCGCGGGCGACGAGATCGGCGACGGTGATGCCATCCGGCGCGATCGACGACTGCGGCAGGAGACCCAGCCTGCGGGCGACGTCCTTCGTGTCGAGCGAGGAGATGTCGGCGCCGTCGAGCACGACGAGTCCACCCGCCGGCCGCAGCAGTCGCGCCAGTCCGCGGAGCAGCGTCGACTTACCGCAGGCGTTGGGTCCGACGATCGCGGTGATCGCACCGGGGACGATGTCGACGCTGAGTCCGTCGACGATCAGGTCGGTGCCGTACCCGAGGGACAGGCCTTTCGCCTGCAGGCTGATGTCGGTCATCGGGCCCTCCTGGCCTGGACGACGAGCAGATACACGAGATAGAGCCCTCCGACCGACACCGTGACCGCACCGACGGGCAGTTGCGCCGGGGCCACGATCTTCTGGGCGACGAGATCACTGAGCAGCAGCAGGAACGCCCCCATGACGCCGGCCGAGATCATGCCGACCCCGGGCGCACCGGTGAGACGACGGGCGAGTTGCGGGGCGGCGAGGGCGACGAAGGAGATGGGGCCGGCGGCTGCGGCGGCGACCGCCACCAGTACCACGCCGATCACGAAGAACCCGACCCGCGCCCGCTCGGGACGCACACCGAGTGCGCCCGCGGCGTCGTCGCCCATCTGCATGATCGGCAGCCGCGTACCCATCGTGAGCAGTGCCGCGACGGCGAGCAGCACACACACCAGCACGGGGTAGAGCTGATCCCATTCGAGACCGTTGAGCGTGCCCTGGTTCCAGATGGATGCGGTGACGGCCTGCTGCAGCTTGATGCGGATGACGATCCACTGGTTCACCGAGCTGAGCGCGGCGCCGATCGCAATCCCCACGATGATCAGCCGGAATCCGGCGACGCCGTTGCGGTAGGCGAGCAGATACACGACGACGGCGGTGAGGATTCCGCCGATCGTGGCGCCGAGTGCGGTCAGGTAGTAGCCGCCGCCGAACGCCGCGATCGCGACGAGAGCGCCCGTGTAGGCGCCGGTGGTGAACCCGATGACGTCGGGGCTGCCCAGCGGATTGCGGGTCAGCGCCTGGAAGATCGCGCCCGAGATCCCCAGCGCCGCACCGATCACCAGGGCCAGCAGGATGCGGGGCATCCGGAAGTCGAGCACGACGACACGGGTGAAGGAGGCGTCCTGGCCGGCGACGACCCGCAGCACGTCCATCGGCGAGACGGGGTACTCCCCGATGCCCAACGCGACCACGGCGAGCACCACGCTGCCGATCGCCAGCACCGACAGCGAGGCGACGGTTCGGGTGGAGGCGCGCAGCGACAGGTGCCGGCCGCGCCGCAGGACGAGCTGGCGGTGTCCGAAGTCGATGTCGTCGTGAGACCTCCCGCGCACCATGAGCGCGGCCGCGCGGATCACAGGCCGGTCGCGTTCGATCGACGGATGAGCCAGACCAGGACGGGCGCGCCGAGGAACGCCGTGACGATGCCGACCGGCAGCTCGCCCGGTGCCACGATGACGCGGCCGACGATGTCGGCCGCGAGCATCAACGACGGGGCGGCGACGATGCAGTAGGCGCAGATCCAGCGCCAGTCGGGACCGGTGAACCACCGCACTGCGTGCGGGACCATCAGGCCCACGAATCCGATGGGCCCCGCGGCGGCGGTGGCCGATCCCGCGAGGAGGGTCACCGACACGAGCCCGAGCACGCGGGTGCGGATCACGTTGCCGCCCATGGCCGCGGCGAGGTCGTCGCCGAGGGCGACCGCGTTGAGAGACCGGCTCACGTGTATCGCCAGCAGAACCCCGACGACGACGAACGGCGCGATCACCCACACCGTGGACAGCGGCCTGCCGTCGAACGCGCCGGCGTCCCAGAAGCGGAGCTTGTCGAAGGCACGTGGGTTGCGCAGACGGATCGTGTAGCCGACCCCGTCCATCACCGCGCCGATCGCGACACCGGCGAGCAGTACACGCACCGGTGTCGCCTCGGCCCGGCCGGTCATGCCCACGGCGAACACGAACACCATGGCCACCAGCGCGCCGAGGAACGCGAACCAGATGTACGACATCAGCGATGTGATGCCACCGAAGGCGATGGCCGAGACCACGAACAGTCCTGCACCCGAGTTGATCCCGAGGATCTGGGTGTCGGCGAGCGGGTTGCGGGTGATGCCCTGGATCAGCGCGCCGCACAGTCCCAGGCACACGCCGACCACGATGCCCAGCACGGTGCGGGGGATGCGCAGGTCGTGCACGATCCATTCGTCGCCGGTGTCGGTGTAGTCGGTCACCGCCCGCCAGACGGTGCCCAGGCCGACCGACTGGGTGCCGATCGCGAGGCTCGCGAGGCTCATGATCACGAGGCTCCCGATGACGACGAGCAGTCCGATCCAGCGCTTGCGCGCGAGGGCGGCGTGCGGCAGCGCGTCCCCGGCGATCAGGTCGGGAGGGTCGAACGTGGAGACCACGCCGGGCTACAGGCCGGCGCGTTCGAGCGCGAGATCGAACTCCTCGGAGGCGACCTTGTCGCCCTTGCCGTCGGCGAGGGCCTGCGAGTACACCGCGACCAGTTCGTCGCTCATCGACTCGAACTTCTGATCCCAGGTCTCGGCGTCGAAGCGCCAGTAGCCGAGGATGTCGTACTGCTCCCGCGCCCAGTTGTGTTCACGGCGCAGGTGTTTGCGCACCGCTCGCGATTCGGAGGCCTCGGCGGCGAACCAGCAGTAGCCCCGCCCGGCGGGATGCTCGAGCGCACGGATGTGGTCGGCGAGGGCGCCGGCGGCGTAGCCGTTGCCGGTCCCCACCGAGGTGATGAGGGTGACGTCGGGGTGGGTGGGCAGGTAAGCGAGATCGGCATCGTCGGCGACCTCGACGATCGCGATGCCCGGCGTACCGGCGGTCCACTCCTCGATGATCCGCGCGAGGGCGGGCAGACCGGAGAGGTCGGCGACGAGGAGTTGCCACTCGGCGGCGGGGTCGGGGTGGTACCAGCTGCGGGCGTGGGCGAGGACGACCTGATCGCCGATCGACGCCGAGCGTGCGAAGTCGCTGGCGATCCCCCGTTCGTGCAGCACGATGTCGACGGTGATCTGTCGTGGGCCGGGACCGGCGGTGCGGATCGAGTAGTTGCGGCCGTGCGGTGCGGTGTCGAGATCGAAGTAGGCCCAGACGCCGTCGCGGCACTCCATCGCCGGCGGCGCGACCTGTCCGGGTTCGGGGAAGTAGATGCCGACCGCGTCGTCGGCGTCACCCGGCAGTCCGAGGTCGGCGAGCGACGGGACGTCGAACACGAGGCGACGGATTCGCGGCGCGGGGTCGGAGATGGCGACGACGGCGCCGAACACAGTTCCCATGACTGTAGGCTAACCTAAGTTAAAACCGGGGCCATGGGGCACAAAAAACTTCGGCCGAGCTGCCGGGTCGGGGGTCTGGCAGCTCAGCCGAAGCTGTAGGGGATATCGGGGTCACCGGGCCGGGCGTTACACAATCCCCGAAAGAATTTTTCCGGGCCCGGTGACCTGCGATTATCCGGTGAGGGTGATCAGGCCTCGACGATCGCGGTGACGCCCTGGCCACCGGCGGCACAGATCGAGATGAGTGCGCGACCGCCGCCGTTGGCGTGCAGCATCTTCGCGGTGTGGGCGACGATGCGACCGCCGGTCGCGGCGAAGGGGTGCCCCGCGGCCAGCGAGGAACCCTTCACGTTGAGCTTGCTGCGGTCGATCGAACCGAGTGCGGCGTCGAGTCCGAGGCGGCCCTTGCAGTACTCGTCGGACTCCAGCGCGGCGAGGGTGCAGAGCACGACCGACGCGAACGCCTCGTGGATCTCGTAGAAGTCGAAGTCCTGCAGGGTGAGGCCGTTGCGCTCGAGCAGACGCGGGATGGCGTAGGTCGGCGCCATCAGCAGGCCGTCGGGGCCGTTGACGTAGTCGACCGCGGCGGTCTCGACGTCGACGAGGTGGGCGAGGACGGGGAGCTTCTTGTCCGCGGCCCAGTCGTCGGAGGCCAGCAGCACCGCCGACGCGCCGTCGGTGAGCGGGGTCGAGTTGCCGGCGGTCATGGTGGCGTCGCCGAGGCCGACACCGAAGACGGGCTTGAGCTTGGCGAGCTTCTCCACGGAGCTGTCCGCACGGAGGTTCTCGTCGCGGGTCAGGCCGAGGAACGGCGTGATGAGGTCGTCGAAGAAGCCCTCGTCGTACGCCTTGGCCATGTTCTGGTGGCTCGCAGCGGCCAACGCGTCCTGGTCGGCGCGCTTGATGCCGAACTCCTTGGCCGTGATGGCGGCGTGCTCGCCCATCGACATGCCGGTGCGCGGCTCACCGTTCTGCGGGATGTTGATGCCGAGCTTGGGCAGCAGTGCGAGCACACCCTTCACGCGGTCGGCGGTGCTCTTGGCCCGGTTGACCTCGAGCAGGGCCTGACGCAGCGGCTCGGACACGGCGATGGGGGCGTCGGAAGTGGTGTCGACGCCGCCGCCGATGCCGGCGTCGAACTTGCCGGTCGCGATGCCGTCGGCGACCAACGAGACCGCCGAGAGACCGGTGCCGCAGGCGTGCTGGACATCGATGGCCGGGGTGTAGGGCGACAGCGACGAACCGAGGACCGATTCGCGGATCAGGTTGAAGTCACGCGAGTGCTTGAGGACGGCGCCACCGGCGACGAGACCGAGGCGCTCACCCTGCAGGCTGAACCGGCTGACCAGGCCGTCGAGGGCCGCGGTGAACATGTCCTGGTTGCTCGCCTTCGCGTAGGCCTTGTTCTGGCGCGCGAACGGGATGCGGTTGCCGCCGACGATCGCCACCGGGCGCAGGGTCTTGGCCTTCGCGGCGGTCTTGGACTTGCTTGCTGATGTAGCCACTTGGAGATCTCCCGGGTGTCGTGAGGACGCTATGGAGTATTCTTACTCGCGAGTAAGATACCTGTCGAACCTCGATCACACCATCGCGCGCTGGGCCGACCAGCCACAGCGAACACCGCCCCATCGAAAAGGAGTTCCGCCGTGTCAGCCAACGGAAACACCGGCCTGTACTCGCAGTTCGTCCATTCCCTGCCCGGGTCGTTCCTCGCCAAGCAGGCCGGCCTCCCGGTGCCGCCGCCGCTGCGTCGCTACAAGCCGTCCGACCCGGCGCTCACCGGTCCGGTGCTGCTCGGTGGTTCGGGACGTCTGATCGAGCCGCTGCGCGAGATGCTCTCGACGCCCGACTACGAGGTCATCAGCAACAACACGACCGGCAAGTCGGCCGACAAGTTCGGCGGCGTGGTCCTCGACGCGACCGGCATCACCTCGCCGAAGGACCTCAAGGAGATCTACGAGTTCTTCAACCCCGTGATGCGGTCGGTCACCCCCTGCGCGCGCTTCGTCGTCATCGGCACCACCCCCGAGCTCATCACCGATCCCAACGAGCGTGTCGCCCAGCGCGCACTCGAGGGCTTCACCCGCTCGCTGGGCAAGGAGCTGCTCAAGGGTTCGACCGCGCAGCTCGTGTACGTCGCGCCCGGCGCCTCGACCGGCCTCTCGGGCCTCGAGTCGACGCTGCGCTTCATCCTCTCGGCCAAGTCGACCTTCGTCGACGCACAGGTGATCCGCGTCGGCACCGACGAGGCCACCGCCCCCGCGAACTGGGACAAGCCGCTCGAGGGCAAGGTCGCCGTCGTGACCGGTGCGGCCCGCGGCATCGGCGCCACCATCGCCGAGGTGCTCGCCCGTGACGGCGCGCATGTCATCGTCGCCGACATCCCGGCCGCCGGTGAGGCGCTGTCGAAGACCGCCAACAAGGTCAACGGCACCGCGTTCCCGATCGACGTGACCGCGGAGGACGCCGGCACCAAGCTCGCCGAGCACGTCAAGGAGCGCCACGGCGGCCTCGACATCATCGTCAACAACGCAGGCATCACCCGCGACAAGTTGCTCGCCAACATGGACGAGGGCCGCTGGGATTCGGTGATCGCCGTCAACCTCATCGCCCCGCAGAAGCTCGTCGACGACCTCGTCGCCGCCGACGCCCTGAAGTCCGGTGGCGCCGTCATCGACGTCTCGTCGATCGCCGGTATCGCGGGCAACCGCGGCCAGACCAACTACGGCACCTCGAAGGCCGGAGTCGTCGGCCTCGTCGATGCCTACGCGCCGGTTCTCGCCGAGAAGGGCATCACCATCAACGCGGTGGCGCCCGGCTTCATCGAGACCGCGATGACCGCCGCGATCCCGCTGGCCACCCGTGAGGCGGGCCGCCTGATGAGCTCGCTGCAGCAGGGTGGACAGACCGTCGACGTCGCCGAGACCGTCGCCTACTTCGCCAACCCGGCGTCGTCGGCCGTCACCGGCAACGTGGTCCGCGTGTGCGGCCAGGCCCTGCTGGGCGCCTGACATGGCCAACACCGTTGCGCTGAAGTCGCTTCCGGCGACGTCCGACGTCTACCGCAGCGCGGTGCTGGGCATGCTGCCCGGCATCGGCAAGGGCGGTTCGGTACGTCCCGACGCCACCCTGCCCGACACCGTCTACACGGTGTCGGCGCTGAAGACCGACATCGACAAGGTGCGTCAGTACTGCCTCGCGACCGGGCAGCAGTTCGGTGAGCACCTGCCGCTCACCTATCCGTTCGTCGCGCAGTTCCCGCTGATGATGCAGACGATGGTCGCGCCTGCGTTCCCGTTCGGTGCAGTCGGTTCGGTGCACCTGGAGAACCGCATCCACCGGCTCCGTCCGATCGCGCTGGGTGAGCCGTTGAGCATCGCCACGCACGCCGAGAACCTCCGTGAACACCGCAAGGGCATGCTCGTCGACATCGTGAGCCGCATCAGCGTGGGCAGCGAACTCGTCACCGAGCAGACCTCGACCCTGCTCAAGCAGCAGCGCACGTCGCTGTCGGGCGGACCGAAGTCGACGCCGCCGAAGGATCACCGTCCGCCGGCGCCCGACGTGTCGTTGGCCGTGGACCTCGGGCGGATCCGCTCGTACGCCGCGGCGAGCGGTGACCGCAACCCGATCCACATGGCGAACCTGACCGCGAAGGCGTTCGGTTTCCCGCGTGCCATCGCCCATGGCATGTGGACGGCGGCGGCGGTGCTCGCGAACGTGGAGGCCTACCTCCCCGACGAGGTGACCTACGAGGCGAAGTTTGGCAAGCCGATCCTGCTGCCCGCGAAGGTCAACGGCTACGTCGACAGCACCGAAGGTGGCTGGGACGTCTCGGTGCTCAACCGCAGCAAGGGCTACCCGCACCTGACGGGCACGCTGCGAGGCTGAGCTCGATGTCTGCCGAACTCCCTATCGTGATAGTCATCACGATAGGGAGTTCGTGCATAACGGCTGTCCGTTACGACAACAACAGACAAGTAGTACGAGAGCGGCTCGAGACCCAGCGGGCCCGGTGATCACAAAGGAGTGGATTCCCATGGCTGCAGATTTCATCGACAAAGCCCAGAACAAGGCACAGGAAGTCGCCGGCGAGGCCAAGAAGGCCGTTGGCGAGGCGACCGACAACGACGACCTCAAGGCGGAGGGCACCACCGACAAGGCGGGCGCGAAGGCCAAGCAGGCCGGCAACAAGGTCTCCGACGCCGCGGACAAGGCTGCCGACGCTGCCGGTGACGTCGCCGACGAGGCGAAGGACAAGGCCGATGAGGTCGCCGACAAGGCCAAGGACGCCGCCTCGGACGCGAAGGCTCAGGCGAAGGATGTCGCCGGCCAGGTGAAGGACGCGGCCCAGGGCACCAAGGAAGAGGCCAAGGACATCGCGCAGGACGCGAAGGCCAAGGCCGAGAGCGCCGCCGACGATGCCAAGGAGAAGGCCTCCGAGGTCGCCGACAAGGCCAAGGATGTCGCGTCTGACGCGAAGGAGCAGGCGAAGGACGTCGCGCAGAACGCGGAGAAGAAGGTCAACGAGGTCGCCGACAAGGTGGCATCGAACATCCGCAGCATCGACAGCAACGATGTCGAGAAGGCCGCGTCGAACCCGGCGCTGCTCGCCGGTGTGTTCGCCGTGATCGCAGGCATCATCGCCGCGATCATCATCAAGCGTCGCTGACGCTTTCGTCTCCACTGCGACGGCGCCGCTCCCCCAGCCGGGAGCGGCGCCGTTTCACGTTCGCACACAACGGAGTACAACGGGCACATGCGTACAACCACCCTCGGGACACTCGAAGTAGGACGAATCGGACTCGGCGCCATGGGCATGTCCCATGGTTACGGCGGGGCGGGCAGTGATGACGAGGAGTCGATCCGGACCATCCACCGCGCCATCGACCTCGGCGTCACCTTGATCGACACCGCCGAGGTCTACGGGCCGTACATCAACGAGGAGTTGGTCGGTCGCGCATTGAAGGGTCGACGTGACTCGGTGGTGCTGGCCACGAAGTTCGGGCTCATCTCGCACCAGGGTGGCGACGGCGCCGACAGCAGCCCTGCCAATGTCCGCGCCGCGGTGGAGGGTTCGCTGCGGCGGCTCGACGTCGACCACGTCGACCTCTGCTACCAGCACCGAGTCGACCCGAACACCCCCATCGAGGACACCGTGGGCGCGATGGCCGAGCTGGTGGCCGAGGGCAAGGTGCGGCACCTCGGTCTGTCGGAGGCGGCGGTCGGCACCATTCGCCGCGCGCATGCGGTGCATCCCATCACCGCGTTGCAGTCGGAGTACTCGTTGTTCACGCGCGACCCCGAGGACGGTGTCCTGGCGGTGTTGGCCGAGCTCGGCATCGGGTTCGTGCCCTATTCGCCGCTCGGGCGCGGATTCCTCACGGGCCAGATCCGCTCGGTCGATCAGATCGCGTCGGACGACTTCCGCGCCGACAATCCTCGATTCGTGGCCGAGAACTTCGCGCGCAACCTCGAACTCGTCGAGATCGTCGAGGCCGTCGCCGCCGAGGCCGGCGCGACCACCGGCCAGGTCGCTCTCGCCTGGTTGCTCTCGCGCGGCGAGCACATCGTGCCGATCCCGGGCACCAAGCGTCGTGAGCGGGTCGAGGAGAACGTGGGCGCCGATGCGATCACCCTGACCGCCGAACAACTCTCACGTCTGGATTCACTCCCGGCCGCCGCCGGCGAGCATCACAATGCGGCTCAAATGCAGATGATCGAGCGCTGAGAGGGTTAGTCGTTCAGCGCGATTGTCGCGGCGGGGTGGGCTTGTCGTCGGAGGTGTCGAGGTTCAGACCCCCAAGCACGGTCGGTGCCACGTCGTCGAGTTCGCCGACGATCTCCTCGCCGTTCTCTGTCGACCTCAGGTAGCGCGCAGTCTTGTGTTTACCGTCGCCTTCCCCGCCGGCCTGGGCGCCACGGCCACCCATGGGCGCCGCAGATGTACCCGCCGGGCCGGCTTTCGATGTCGCGGCCTGCTCGGCGGCCAACGCCTTCTCCGCCGCCGACATCGCGCCCGCGCCACGAGCGCTCAGTGCGCTCTCGCTCGCTCCGGCCTTGCCGAGTCCGCCTGCACCGGCACCGGCTCCTCCCCCACCGCCGCCTCCACCGGCTTTGGCAGCCTTCATCGCGGCCTTCTCTGCGGCCGCCTTCTCAGCCGCCGCAGCGTCCTTCATCGCGCCCAGACCCGACGACTTCGTCGACGCCGACCCCAGACCACCGCGGGTGAGACCCTCTGCGGACTTACCCATCTGAGATGCGGCAGACGCAGGATTGCCCGCGCCCGACGAGGGTGCCGCACCGGGCTTTGCGCCACTCGCCGCCGCGCCCGTGGTGGGCGGGGTACCACTGCCGGAACGCTGGAGTTGCGAAGCAGCGTTACGACTCGCCGTGGCAGCAGCACCTCCGCCGCCGGCACCTCCCCCTCCACCTCCGGAGTTACCACCGGAACCACCAGAGAACTGGCCACCAGCAAGAGTGTTGTTCCCACCACTAGGGGCCTTCGGCCCCATGCCGGGCAGGTACAACGGCGTCCCTGCCACCGGACTCGTCGGATCCGACAGGTTCACCATCGACCCGTTCATCGTGCCAACTGGCGGGTTCCACGTGGAACTCAGTTGAGATTGAGACAATCCGTCGAAGCTTTGATGCACCACCAGAGCGTTCTCAGGCGTTGCCGACGCCAGAGCGGTTTCGCGGTTGTGCTGCAACATCTGCACCTGCGATTTCGAATGTTCCACCCAGCCCGCCCACGACGAGATGGCAGTCGAGTTCGCCTGCGCCTCATCGGAGATCCGCTTGCCACTATCCGAGAACTGGGTCATCGACTGCTTCATCTTCGACGCCGCCTCGCCGGAGAAGACCTCGGTCCCCAGAATCGAGATGTGTGCGTCGAAGTTCGCAAACGCTGCCTGTAACTGCTGTGCCAGCTGCGCCCACTGCTGCGCCAGCGTCGTCAGATTGCCCGGAACTGCACCGCCTAGTGCAGCCAGCGCCGGATCGAGATTAAAATTCGGAAGCGGCTCGGGAGTAACCCCCAACGGAAACGGCCCCGCCGTCGGAGAACCGTGTGGCTGCCCCAGCATCGACGTTGCACCCGCCAGCGGGTCGTTCGACTTCGGTAACGGATACTCCGTCATCCCTGTCGCCTGCTTCGTCAGCGGATTGATCCCATCCGGCGAATTCAACGCGGCCGCAATAGCCCGCTGAGATTCGTCGTCCTGATCGATTAGTCGTTGCCCCGCGGCTCGCGCCGATTGTTGGACGTCTTCAATTTCTTTCTTGAGGAGTTTCAGAGCGTTGTCAGCCAGGATACCTAAATTGTGAAGCCCTTTATCAAGAGCACTTCCCGACGCATAAATTCCGCTGCCAGACGCGTTTTTCAAATTTCCTGCGCCCACTAACAAGCCGTCGATGACACCAGCGAGGACACTGCAAGCGTTGACAACCTTCGTGGCGGCGTCGGGGTCAAGTCGAAAATCCTCTCCGCTCACGACGTAGGCCTCATCTGACTCGGCGACTTGGGAAGCAGCGGACCCAGGATTCGCGCTGCGGCGAGGGTCCGATCGCAGATTCTATCTTCGGACTTGAAATCAATCAGCTGCGTTGTTGCCGTTCCATAAAACGTCCCCCACGCAACCTCACACGAGTACGGTCCTCCTACGTCGTTCGTATCCGAATCCCGCAGTTCAAAACCCCTTACATTGGAGAATATGGCTACTTCTCCGGTCCCGACTGGCTTTAACGAAGGAGCGGACATATGTTCGGTCAAGTTGTTTACAAAAATATTCGCCGCGAAAATAGAGTCGTTCGATATCGATTTTTTTAAAGTACAGTTTTGATAGACGAGTGGCGATCCAACGAACCCTTTTTTCTTGCTGTCCACGCCGAGCTTGTTCATTGCTTCAGGTGTGATGAATCCGCAGATATCGGGCATGTTCTTGTCGTAGGGGCTTTTGCCTATCGGGACGGTGGTGACGACGCCGGTCATGTCCTTGGTCGAGTTGAGGTCGAGAACGGAGTCCTTCTCGACACTCGGGGCGACCGACGCTGACTGGATGTTCGCCGAGGACGACGGCGCAGGGTCGGCCGAGCCGCCACCGGAACTGCACGCCGACACAGCCACCACAGTCGCTGCCAACACGCTGACGAACGCCCCGCCGACTCCGAATTGCCTACGCACCATCATCCCCATTCCGCGCTCGCGCGCGAGTCGTATCGCTTCTTCACGGCGTTCACTGCACGTCTCATGCTCGATGCCATCCTGGCATCATCGACCCCCACCGCAGTCCCGGGAGAGTCGATCACCAGCAGATACCGTCCGTCTTTGTCGATGTCGCGGTATTGCAGCGTGAGCCGCTCGGGGCGCCGTCCGTCCACCTCTGAGCCGACCTGCACCCGGATCGACCCACAGGTGGTGGGCTTCTCATGGACGAAGGCCCCCGCCGCGGTCGTTTTCGGCGCATCCGCCGACACCTGGCGTAGCACCTCCACGTCGATGGGCAGGTCGTAGAACGGCACGTCGGCATCGGCCGGAAGTCGCCCCGGGCCGCTGGAAGTCGGCAACAGGCGAACAAGATCGTCGGTCCAGGTGTCGAGCCGGGATCGCGTCACCGACACCTCACCACCGTGCGAAGGCGACGGTCCCGGCTTCTGGCGCACCACGATGACGTGCTCACCCGATCCACCCCATGCACTCACTACTCGAAGATGACTCGAAGTGTCGGAGAGTGGTTTTCGGGCGTCGAGCCCGAGCATTCCGATCGTGTAGCGCGGCCGTGTCAAGGCAGTGATGGCCTCAGACTTCGCCGACGTCGTGGCCGCGCGAAGGCGGGTGAGCTCCGATTTCTCGGTCGCGATCTGGTCGTCGGCGGTGTCGTACTTCTCATCGCCGAATGCGCAGAGCTCAGCAGGGAACTGTGTCCCGGCTGCATCTGCCCAAAGCAGTCGAAACTGCAGGGCCGACATCGTCCATGCGGAGTTCTCGGACACCGATTCAGTCACTAAAGGCCCCGCTCGCGTCGCCGGTGATCGCGTGTCCGCATTTCAGCACCGAGGTGACGAGGGACGCGCGAGTTGGACCGACCGCCTCCACAGTCACGTGTCCGACCCCCTCCGACAGCAGGGGCGCTGCCCGTCAGCGCCGCCATGATCGTACACATTTGCAGTTCTAACGGTCACCCGCTGATCCACAGGCCGACGCCCCGCGACAAAGCATCCACAGAAGCACACTGTTCACAGCCTGAAAATCGCGCAGCCGGGGATTGTCGTACCCCTGTTCTAGGGTTGGTTCATGGTCGACGGGGGTTGGGCTGGGGTGGAGGCGGGGTCGGTGGGGTTGCTCACCTACCACGTCGACGCGCCGGTAAACTCGTTGTTGGGCAACATGGTTCACGCCGCCGCAGGACAGGCCTACCTGGAATGGACCCGCTACCGCGACGCCGGGGAACTCCACCGCCAACTGGTGGGACCCGAGGAGACCTCGGATCGGCGGACATTTGATGCATTGATGCAGTGCGCGGCCCGGATCGCGTTGACCCATTCGATGTCGCAGGGCGCCGCCGAACGACTCGTGGACACCGCTGTCGCTCTACGCAATCGTCTACCGAAAGTGGCTGAGTGTTTGCGGGACGGGCGTCTCTCGCCGCGGTATGTGCGGACGATCGTCGAACGCACCGACCTCCTCCTCGACCACGAGGCGCAGGAGACCGTGGACGGCGAGGTCGCGGCGGCGTTGCGTCGGCGGGGGTCGTGGTCACCGTCACGGATCCGGGACATGGTCGACCGCAGCGTCTACCGGGTCGACCCCGATGCCGTTCGGGCCCGACGTAAAGCGGCGGTGGATGCGCGGGGGTTCTGGACCGAACGCCTCGAGGACGGCATGGCCCGGGTGGAGGCCACCAGTACGGCGGAGAGAGCGATCCAGATCTCGCGACGCGTCGACGCCCTCGCCCGTGCGGTCTGCAAGAACGATGGCCGGTCGTTGGCCGCACGGAAGTCCGATGCCCACTTCAGCCTCGTCATGGGTGTCGCCTGGGAATGCCACTGCGGGAACGACGACTGCGACGCGCCGACGGTCCCCGACCCGGATGCGCCCGCGGTGCGCGAGATTCCCGGCACCGGCAGCAACATGACCTTGCACGTCATCTGCGACCTCGAGACCGTCGCCGGTGACGGGGAGACACCATGTTTCCTCGACGGCTACGGCGTCATCTCCCCCGCCCACCTCGACGAGCTACTGCACGAGCCCGGGGTGTCGGTCAAACCGATCGGGCATCTCGATGACCCGATCGCCCCCCACACCCCCGGCAACCCCTACCGGCCGTCGACGGCGTTGGACACCGTTGTGCGGGCCCGATCCCTGTACTGCGACGTCGCCGGCTGCGACCGCGCCGCATGGGTGTGCGACATCGACCACACCCGCGAATACGACCACGACCACCCCGAACACGGCGGACAGACGTGTCCGGGGAACACCGGGTCGAAGTGCCGGTTCCACCACAACCTCAAAACCCACACCGCGTTCCTCGACGACCAAACCCACTCACGGGATGGCCGTACCGAACGGGTGATCATCACCCCCGAAGGCCTCACAGTGGATGGGCCCGCCTTCACCGGCGACGACCTGTTCCCCGCGCTCAAAGACATCCAGTTCACCGCACCCGAAAACGCACCACCAACCACCCACCCCGACGGCCCAGAACCTGCACCGACCAGACGCCGACCACGCCTGGCAGACAAACACGCCCGCCGACAGACAGAACGCGAACACAACCGCCGCACCCGCGAAGCCGAGGAACAAGCCCACGCCTCCGACCCGGACCAGGATGTCGACCCGCCCTTCTGATCCGACCGGCGGCCTAGACTCGCGTCCGATGACCGCCGCCGAGACCACGCCGCCCGAGCAGTTCCTCCGTGTCGGTGCGGTGACCCTGTGCTTCCAGGTGTTCGAACCGACGACCGAGCCGGCACCCGAACCACCGCCGACCGTTCTCCTCATCATGGGACTCGGTCTCGACATGCTGTGGTGGCGCGATGACTTCTGCCTCGACTTGACCCGACGAGGCCTTCGGGTGGTGCGCTTCGACAACCGCGACGTCGGCCGGTCGACCCGACTGCGCGGTCCGGTACCCACTGCGCTGCAATACCTTCGACGCCGCGCGCCCGTCGCCTACACCCTCGAGGACATGGCCGACGACACCGGCGGACTGATCCGGGCGGTCGCACCGAACGGCGCGCACATCGTCGGCGTGTCGCTCGGATCGATGATCGCGCAGCAGACCGCGATCCGACATCCCGACAGCGTCCGGTCACTCGTCTCGATCATGGGCCGACCCGGAGACGACAAAACCGGGAAGTCGTCGAAGCGATATCTGCTCGCGGCACTGCGCATCCCTAAGCCCGATCCGGTCGACGACATGATCGCGGCATTCGAACGCATCGGCTCACGCGGTCGCACCCAGGCCGACACCGACGACGTCCGCCACATCATGCCGCGGTCACTGGCACGGTCCACCGACGAATCCGGCTCGGGACGCCAGATCGCCGCGATCTTCGCCGAGACCGACCGCACCGCGGGACTGCGGGAATCGACGATGCCCGCGCTCGTCATCCACGGCGACCGTGACCCCGTGATCGCCCACTCCGGCGGTGAGGCGACGGCACGCGCTCTCCCCGACGCCGAACTCATGATCGTCCCCGACATGGGTCACGATCTCGCGCGCCGCTTCTGGCCCGAGATCCTCGACGGCATCGAGCGCACCGTTCGCCGCGGCGAAGCGACCGGCCGCTAGCCCGGCGATTCGCCGAGATCCCGCGCGTAGCCCCGCAGTGCATCGATCAACACCCCGAACACGCGGTGCGCAGTGGCGAGGTCGGCATCGTCGAGGTCGGCGAGCGCAGCGCGGGTGACCGCGCCGAGCGGTCCGAAGAACTCGCGCGCCACCTCCATGCCGTGCTCGTCGTAGCGCAGGATCACCCGCCGGCGATCGGTCGGATCCGGCTCGCGCCGAATGTGTTCGGAGGTGATCATCCGCTCCACGAGGTAGGTCATCGCCGCCGACGACATCCCCAGCGACGACCCGAGCTTGCCGACCGTGAGCGGTTCGCCGTCCACGTCGGCGACCATGATCCGCAACAGGGCCTGGAAATCGTTCGCGCTGAGATCATGCCGCCCGGCGAACACCCGACCGATCTGCTCCGACGCTGCCGACAGTGCGCGCAGGTCCGACGCCATCGCCGATTCGAGACCCGCGCGATCGAGCGCCTCACCGTCCTCGTGCGTCACCTCGTCATGCATCAGCTCAGGCTACGACCAACCCACCCAAAAGTCTCGCTTGCTGAATAGTCAAAAATCTGAGACTGTCTGATTCATGACCACATCATGGGACCGCTTCGCCTCCGTCGTGACCGGACGGCGTTCGTGGATCGTGGGACTCGTCATCCTGATCCTCGGACTGGCCGCGATGGGCCTCGGCGGAGAGAGCAGCTCGAGCGACGACTCCCCGAACTCGCTTCCCGACTCCGCTCAGTCGGCCCGCATCGACGACTATCTCGCGGCGTTCCCCGACGCGAAGGTCGCGAGCGCGATCCTCGTGGTCGACCGCGCCGACGGCACACCGTTGACCGACGCCGACCGCGCCGCCGTGGTCGCCGCCCGCGACCGCATGGTGCGCGTCGACCGATCCACCGACTCCGCCCCGAGCGGTCCCGCGTCGATCGTCTCCCCCGACGGCAAGGCCGCCATCACCTCGGTGCCGGTGTCGTCGGACATCAGCGGATTCACCCTGCGCGACACCGTCGACTCGCTGCGCACCGCCGCCGACGACGGTCTCCCCGAAGGCCTCGACGCGCACGTCACCGGCGGCCCCGCCTTCGCCGCCGACATCGCGAACTCCTTCTCCGGCGCGAACGTCACGCTGCTCGCGGTCACCGCCTTGGTGGTCGCCCTCCTGCTGATCGCGACCTACCGCTCACCGGTGCTCTGGCTGGTACCGCTGATCGTGATCGGCGTGGCCGATCGCCTCGCCGCCACCGTCGGCGGAGCACTCTCAGAGGCAACGGGTCTCGCGTTCGACGGCTCCACATCGGGCATCACGAGCGTGCTCGTGTTCGGCGCGGGGACCAACTACGCCCTGCTGATCATCTCGCGCTATCGGGAGGAACTACGTCGACACCGCGACCACCGCGAGGCCCTGCGCGCCGCGGTCCGCCGCGCCGGTCCGGCGGTGCTGGCCAGCAACGTCACCGTCGTCCTCGCGCTGCTGACCCTGCTGTTCGCAGCCCTGCCCAGCACCCGCAGCCTGGGTGCCAGCGCCGCCGCCGGGTTGCTGCTCGCCATGGCCTTCGCGCTTCTCGTACTGCCCCCGGCTCTGAGCCTCTTCGGACGAAAGCTGTTCTGGCCGTTCGTACCCCGGGTCGATGACGCACTGGTCGACGACAGCCTGCACAACAACAGCACGGCCGACCTGCACTCGACCGGCGCATGGCATCGGATCGCGTCGACGGTCGTCGCCCATCCGACGCGATCGTTGGTCACCGCCGTCGTGGTCCTCGCGGTGTGCGCTCTCGGTTTTCTCGGCACGTCCATCGGCTTGAGCCAGACCGAGCAGTTCCGGGTGACCGCCGACTCCGTCACCGGCTTCGACGTCCTCGACGAACACTTCCCGGCCGGGCAGTCCGACCCGACCACCGTGGTCGCCCGCACCTCCACGGCGCAGGCGATCGAGCAGGCGCTGCGCAGCACCACAGGAGTCGACGCGGTGACCCCGACCGGGACGTCGCCCGCCGACAACCCATCAGGCGGCTACAGCCGGTGGAGTGTCGTGCTGACCTCACCACCCGCATCGGACGGCGCGTTCGACACGATCGCGGCGCTGCGGTCGTCCACCGAACGCATCGACGGCGCCGATGCACTGGTCGGCGGCAGCGACGCCCGCGCCTACGACACCCGCAACGCCGCATCCGACGATCGACTGCTCGTCATCCCGCTGATCCTCGCTGTGGTGCTGCTGGTGCTCTTCGCGCTACTGCGAGCGGTGATCGCACCCATCCTGCTGGTTCTCGCGACCGTGCTGTCGACGGTCGCCGCGATCGGACTCGGCACGTTCGTCGGTGTCCACCTGTTCGGA
The DNA here is from genome assembly GCF_053345315.1 of Williamsia sp. M5A3_1d. Lineage (NCBI taxonomy): Bacteria > Bacillati > Actinomycetota > Actinomycetes > Mycobacteriales > Nocardiaceae > Williamsia > Williamsia sp. M5A3_1d. The sequence continues at coordinate 807,559 of NZ_JBKEZX010000001.1, read as the reverse complement.
TTCCCCGCGCTCGACAACAACACCGTGCTGTTCGCGTTCCTGTTCCTGGTCGCCCTCGGTGTCGACTACACGATCTTCCTGGTCACCCGCGCTCGCGAGGAGAGCGCCCGACACCGCGTCCCGACGGCGATGATCCGCGCGGTGTCGGCCACGGGCGGCGTCATCACCAGTGCGGGCATCGTGCTCGCCGCGGTGTTCGCGGTACTCGGGGTCCTACCGCTGATCACGCTCACCCAACTCGGCATCATCGTGGGCCTGGGCATCCTGCTCGACACGTTCGTCGTGCGGACCGTGGTCGTCCCCGCCCTGTTCACCCTGGTGGGCGAACGGATCTGGTGGCCGTCCCACCCGAACCCGGTCGAGACACCCGACCCCCGCTAGCATCCCGGGGGTGCAGCCCCTGACGGTGATGATGCCGGCGCGCAACGCCGAGACCACCGTCGCCGCCGCCCTCCGATCGATCACCCGGGGACTACCGCGCGACGGCAAGGTCCTCGTCCTCGACGACGCCAGCGACGACTCCACCGCCGCAGTGATCCGGGATCTCGCCCGCCGCGACCGCCGCATCGGTCTCCTCGGATCCGGCGGCCCCCGGCTGGGCGTCGTCGCCGCGGCCACGGCACTCCTCGAGGCGGCCGACACACCGGTCGTCGCCCGCATGGACGCCGACGACATCAGCCTCCCGTGGCGATTCCGCACCCAACTCGCGCTGCTGGATCGCCGCGGGCTCGATCTCGCCTTCTCCCCTCTCGTGTTCTTCGGACCCGGCAGGCTTGCCGTCGAACCACAGCCGTTGCTGTCGGCGAGCCCCGAGTCGCTCGGCCTCGAATTGGTGCTCAACTGCGCGGTCGCCCACCCGTCGATGACCGGGTCTCGCGCCGCGATCCTCGACGCCGGTGGCTATCGGAGCGTCCCGGCCGAGGACTGGGATCTGTGGATGCGGTTGACGCTCAACGGTGCTCGCCTGGGCCGGACCTCCGTCCCGGGCCTCGCCTACCGACGCCACAGTGGTCAGCTCTCCGCCCAGACGGACTGGAAGGCGGCGCTCGCCACCGACACCACCGGCGCGACGGTCCATCGCGATCTGTGCCGCGCCGCGCTCGGTCGGGAGTATGACCGGGGCGACGACGCCTACACCGCCCTTGCCGGGACGGGTGCGTCACCGGAGCAGGTCGCCGCAACCGAGCGCCTCATCGACGACGTCGCCGCGCAGGCGTCACGGTTCCCGATCGCGCAGCGGTTGTCGCTGGCGGTCACCGCGCACGGCGTGCGGCTGTTGCTCCGCAAGCGCTATCCGGTGTCGCCGACGGGCGCCGGCCAGACCCGGTGATTCGACCCCGACGCGGCGCGACGTGTCTACTGTGGCCCCATGAGCGAAACTGACACACGTTCTACTTTCACCGACCGCTTCCGGCTCGACGGGCGCGTCGCGATCGTCACCGGCGCCGGACGCGGTCTCGGGGCGGCGATCGCCGTGGCGTTCGCCGAATGCGGCGCCGACGTGGTGATCGCGTCGCGGACCCGCGAGCAACTCGACGAGGTCGCCGAGACGGTGCGCTCACTCGGCCGTCGCGCCGTGGTGGTGGCCGCCGACCTCAGCGATCCCGAGGTGACCGCCGATCTCGCACGCACCGCGAAGGACGAGTTGGGACGCCTCGACATCGTGGTCAACAACGTGGGCGGCACCATGCCCGCGGGATTGCTCGACACCTCCGTCGCCGCACTCGAGGGCGCCTTCCGGTTCAACGTCTCGACCGCCCACGCACTCACCTGCGCAGCGGTCCCGCTGATGCTCGAGAACGACACCTCCGACCACAACAGTCACGGGTCGATCATCAACATCACCTCCGCGATGGGCCGTCTTCCCGGGCGGGCGTTCGCGGCCTACGGCACCGCCAAGGCCGCACTCGCGCACTACACCCGACTCGCCGCCGAAGACCTCTCGCCGCGGATCCGGGTCAACGCCATCGCACCGGGCGCGATCGCCACCTCGGCGCTGGAGATCGTCACCGGCGACGAGGGCATGCGGACCGGGTTGGAGAAGGCGACACCGCTGCGCCGTATCGGTGATCCGGCTGAGATCGCCGCGGCCGCGGTGTATCTGGCGTCATCGGCGGGGGCGTACACCACCGGCAAGATCCTCGAGGTCGACGGAGGCATCATCAAACCCAACATGGAGCTCCCGCTTCCCGACCTCTGAAACCGGGACCTCGGGCAGTTCAGGATTTGGCCACGCCGGAGGCGTGATCGCTCATCATCCGCGCGCCGCCGGCGAGACCGCGCCAGCCCATGCTGACCATGAGGTCGGCGGCGGTGTCGAGGTCGATGTCGCCCTCGGAGATCCGATCGGCGACGGCCTCGCCCGCGCCGACGAGTGCGACGGCCATCAGTTCGAAGTCGATGTCCGTGGCGCCGTCGACGGTGGTCCCCCGGCGGAGGAGGTCGGCGATCATCTCGATGAGCCGCGATCGGCTCGCATCGACCAACGCGGTGAACGCGGCCTGCCCGGTCGCGACGCGGTAGAGCACGCGCCACGACGCGCGGTTGGCGTCGACGAACCGCAGGAACTCGTAGATCACGGTGCGGGCCTGATCGCGTTGACGCAGACGCGGGTCGAACCCGGTCGTCATCGCCTCGATGAACCGTCCACCCTCACGGCTCAGGCACGCCGCGAAGAGCTCGTCCTTCGACCCGTAATACAGGTAGAGCATGGGTTTGCTGATGTGGGCGGCCGCGGCGATCGCGTCCATCGACGTCTCGCGGAAGCCCTTTTCGGCGAACACGGTGACCGCGGCGTCGAGCATCTGCTGCTCGCGCACGGCGCGGGGCAGCCGTTTGGTCCCACCTGCCATCGCACACCACCCTTCGCCGATCCCCGCCAGCTTAACTTACCAGGCAGTAAGTTAGGGGTTCTCGAGGCGCGGCACCCCGGCGGCGCGGAAACCCACGGCGTCGAGCGCGGAGGCGACGGTGACCGAGACGATCACGTCGTCGACCGGACCGAGCGACGGCATCACGGTGCGCAACAGGAGTGGGCCGGTGAGCAGATCGCAGATCAGATCGGAGTCGACGTCACCGGCGATGTCGCCGCGGGTGGTGGCCTGCTCGAGCGCCCGGCGCACAGCCGATCGGCGCGGACCCATGAAGTCGTCGAGCAGGCGGATGCGCAGGGTCTCGTTGCGCGAGCTCTCCTCGATGAGGCCCGGCATGGCCTTGACCACCAGCGGATCGGTGAAGAACGTGACCTGCTGCTTCTGCAGGACCTGCAGGTCGGTGGGGAGGTCGCCGGAATCCATCGCGGGATCGAAGACGATCCGGGAACTCATGGCCGCGGAGACGACCTGGGCGAGTGAGGCGTATCGGCGGTAGACGGCCGGCCTGGTGGTTCCCGCCGCGCGGGCCACCGCATCGATGGTCGTCGCGCCGTAGCCGTTCTCGACGACCATCTTGGCTGCCTCGTCGAGGATTGCATCGTCGATGGTCGAATCTCTTGGTCGTCCGGTGTTGACCATCATTCATTACAGACTGTAACGTAACGATGCATGAGGGCGAGGGTAGCAGCGCGGAGGGACGAATGTCCCGGGGGGCGCTGCTGTCTCGATCGGATCGGGGGGTCCGGTGGGTGATGCGTGGATGTGGCTGATGAGCGCCGTGATCATCACGGTCTCGCTGGTCATCTCGACTGTCACCCTCCTCGTCATTGCGCGACTTCGGGATCTGGGGGGAGATCCCGAAGTCGCGGATGGTCTCCGGGGCCTGGCTGATGCCAGACCTCATGTGACCGCCGAGCTGCGGGCACTGCGCGACTGACGAACGAATTCTACGTGGGGTACTTCGTTCGTCGAACGCGTAGTGCCCGCCGACGGTCAGCAGTATGCCGTCGCGCGGAGGACACGAGCCGCCGATCTGTCGATTCGATCCTCGGCGAGTCGCCCGGACCGCACCGCGGTCGTGAGTGCGGCCAACACCTCGGGCACGTCGTCCGTGCTCAGCCACAGGGCTATGTCGGCGCCCGCACCCAGTGCACGCACCACCGCTTCGGCGATCGGGTACTTCGCGCTGATCGCGGCCATCCCGCTCAGATCATCGGTGAAGATCGGCCCGTCGAACGGACGTCCGCCGTAACCCGCGCCCGAGCGCAGCAACCGCATCGCGGCGGGCGAGATGCTCGCCGGCAGTTCGTCACCGGTCAGCCCGGGCACGATCAGATGGCCCACCATCACCCCGGTCGAGGGCACCTGCGAGGTCGACCGGCCCGGTAGCAGGGTGCGGTACGGCACGAGGTCGTCGGTGCGCAGCTCCGACAGCGGCGGCGTCCGCACGGTCCCGGTGTGCGAGTCGCCCGAACCGTGTCCGTGGCCCGGGAAGTGCTTGAACACCGGCATGATGCCGGCGTCACGCAGACCGTCGGCGAATGCGGCGGCGTACCGCGTCACGGTGGCGGGATCGTCGGAGAACGAGCGGTCGCCGATCACCTCGTCGTCGGACTCGTCGCTCACGTCGGCATCGGGAGCGAAATCGACCGTGATGCCCAGCCTGCGCAGTCCCTCGCCGGTCGTCCTCGCGATGGCCCGCACCTGGGCGGGCGTCTTCGTCTGCGCCAGCTCCCGCGCCGAGGGGCTGTCGATGCCCAGGCTCGTCAACCGCGACACCCGGCCGCCCTCCTGGTCGACGGTCACCATCAGCGGACGCGGAGACGCCTTCTTCACCGCCGCGAGACCGTCGTTCGCGAGGATCGACTTGTCGGTGAAGCTGCCGATGAAGATGCCGCCCACATGGAAACGCGACACGACGGCGCGCGCGTCGGCCTGATCGCTGACCCCGACCACCAACATCGCGGCGAGCTTGTCGCGCAATGACATCGACGCCACCGCCGATGCGCAGGCCGCCGACGTCGACGACACTCTCGACGGTCCCGGCGATACCGATGCCGATGTCGATGCGGCTGTCGATCGCGGCGCCGAGGAGATCGTGGGGGCCGGGGTGCCGGACGCGGTGTCGTCCGGGGCGTCGGTCGCGCAGGCGGCCAGGGTCGCGACCAGCAGGCACGTACCGAGCACGCGCGGTGTCGTCCGGTGGCGGAGGACCGATCGGGTAGGCATCCGACGAGTCTGACATGCGCCGATCCGGGGGCCGAGACGAGCGAATCGGACTAAAATCTTCGAACAAGCGGGGGTCAGACGAAGGGACATCCGATGACCGCGACCGATGACCTGATCATGATCGCCTACGACGGCAGCGACAACGCCGATCGCGCGATCGACTGGGCGGGCCGGATCTGGTCGGGCCGCGACGCGGTCGTCGTCACCGCCTGGGAGACCGCCATGCACCAGACGGCGCGGATGTCGAGCATGTCGGGGATGCAACCGATGTTCGGCACCGCCGTCGACAGCGAGACCGACCAGCTCCTGCGGATCGAGGCCGGCGCCCTGAACGACCGCGGCGTCGAACGCGCGGCCGGCTGCGGGCTCCGGTCGCGCGGGCACCTCGTGGAGGTGACGGGAACGGTGTGGGGCGCGCTGGTCGACGCCGCCGACGACATCGAGGCCGATGTCCTGGTGACCGGTACCCGCGGCGCGACCGGCCTGCGCGCCCTCATGCGCAGCAGCGTGGCCGAGCAGGTGCTCAAACACTGCAGCCGGCCTGTTCTCGTGGTTCCCGCGCGATGCACCGGGCCGGGCACCCCGGCGACGTGAGCGGCGAATGGTAGCTTGACCCGCATGACCGACAACCGTCTCATCGCCGGAGCCGTGGCCGGCATCATGGGCGTGATCGTCGCCATCGCGGTGGTCTTCCTCGGCGGCTACCTCGCCTCTGACGACACCCCGTCGACGTCGGTGAACAGCTTCAACGCCGACAACGGTTTCGTGAAGGGCTCGGTCGACTACGGAACCCGCGACAACGCCGGCGTCTCCAACTGACCTGAGGCCACCGAAAGTGGCCGATCGGCTCTCGCGGCGAGGAATCGCGCTCGTCGCCCTCCTGGCGTCGATCGCCTCGTTCGCCCAGTCGCCCGGTGAGGTGTCGGCCGACACCAAACTCGATCTGACCGCCGACCCGCTCGGCTTCCTCTCCCGCGCCACCCACCTGTGGTCGTCGGTGGCGCCGATGGGCCAGGTACAGAACCAGGCCTACGGCTACTTCTTCCCGCACGGGGCGTTCTTCGTCCTCGGCGACGTGATCGGGCTGCCCGGATGGGTGACGCAGCGGCTGTGGTGGGCGTTGTTGCTGACGGTGGGCTTCGTCGGCATCGTGCGGCTGGCCGAGGTGATGGGCGTGGGCAGCCGCGGATCACGCCTGTTCGCCGCGACGGCCTTCGTCGTGAGCCCGCGCGTGCTCACCACCATCGGGTCGATCTCGTCGGAGACGCTGCCGATGATGCTGGCGCCGTGGGTGCTGATCCCGGTGGTGATCGCACTCGACCGCACCGATCACCGATGGTCGTTGCGGCAGCTCGCGTTCCGCTCGGCGTGCGCGGTCGCCCTGATGGGCGCGGTCAACGCCGTGGCCACGGCAGCAGCATGTTCGGCGGCACTGCTGTGGTGGGCGCTACGTGTCCCGACCGAGCGCCGCGGCGCCGCCCGATGGGCGCGTTTCACCGGGTGGTGGGCCCTGGGCGTCGCCATGGCCTGCGCGTGGTGGGTGGTGCCGTTGCTGATCCTGTCGCGGGTCAGTCCGCCCTTCCTCGACTTCATCGAGTCGTCGCGGGTCACCACCCGCTGGACGTCGCTGACCGAGGTGCTGCGCGGTACCAGTTCATGGACGCCGTTCGTGTCACCCGACCGGGTGGCCGGGTCGCTGCTGGTCTCGTCGCCGGTCGCCGTGCTCGCCACCGGCCTGGTCGCGGCCGCGGGACTCGCCGGGTTGGCGATGCGGTCGATGCCGGCGCGCGGCCGATGGGTGACCCTCGCGGTCGTGGGCCTGGTCATCATGGGGTGCGGGTGGTCGGCGAGCCTGGGTTCACCTGTCGCCGAACAGGTCCGCGCGTTCCTCGACGGGGCGGGCGCGCCGCTGCGCAACATCCACAAGTTCGACCCGCTGATCCGCATCCCGATCGTGCTGGGCATCGCCCACCTGCTGGGACGGGTTCCGATGCCCGGCGCGGTGCGGTGGCGCACCGCGGCGACGGCTTTCGCCCATCCCGAACGGTCCCGGCCGGTGGCGGCGACCATGGTGTTGACCGTCGTGCTGTTCGGCGCCGGGTCCCTGGTGATCACCGGCCAGTTGGCGCCGTCGGGCACGGTGCGCTCGACTCCCGACCACTGGCCGCAGACCGCGGCGTGGCTGCGGGAGCACTCCGGCGACCCGGCGCACCCCACCCGTGCACTGGTGGTGCCCGGGGCCCCGTTCGCGGTGCAGACGTGGGGTCTCACCCGCGACGAACCGCTGCAGCCACTCGCCACGACACCGTGGGCGGTGCGCGACGCGATTCCCCTGGTGCCGCCCGGCGCCATCCGCGCGATGGACTCCGTGCAACGCCTGATCGCCTCGGGCCGCGGGTCACCCGGGCTCGCGGCGACGTTGGCGCAGCAGGGGATCGGATATGTGGTGCTGCGCGCAGACCTCGCGCCCATCCGGTCGCGGTCGGCCCGACCGATCGTGGCGCGCGCGGCGCTCACCGCATCGCCAGGCTTGACGAAGGTCGCCGAATTCGGGCCGCTCATCGGACCCGGGCGGGTGAAAGGCGTCGTCGGTGACGACGGGTTGATCCCCCCCATGCGTGCCATCGAGATCTTCTCCGTCACCTCGACCGTCGGATTCGACGGCACCGCACCGGGACTCGTCGATCTCGCCGCGATGCCGCGCGTGGTCGGTGGTCCGGAATCCCTCGCGCGTCTGCAGGAACACGCCGCCCGCACCGGCGCCCCCGCCGTGGGCCCGACCCTCCTCGACGCCGACGCGCGACGCGCCGGGGTGGACGACACCGGTGCACGCGGCGCCGTCGTCACCGACACCCCCGCCGACCGTGAGGTCGACTTCGGTCGCGTCGACGACCACAGTTCGGCCATCCGCGCGCCCGGCGACCCCCGGAGGACCCAGAACACCGCACCCGACTACCCCGTCGCCGGGGCCGAACTCGTCCGCGGGCAGTGGCTCCTCGACGGCCGGCCCGACGCGGTGTCGGTCACGGCGTCCGGATCTGCATCCGACGCAACACAACTCGGCCAGACCTCGCCGGCGAACTCCCCTGCCGCCGCCTTCGACGACGACCCCAACACCTCGTGGGTGAGCCGCGGTCTCGACTCGGCCGTCGGGCAGTGGCTGCAGGTCGACTTCACGCGCCCCCGGTCGAACCTGTCGGTGACGGTGACCCCCGGGCAGTCGCTGGGTCCCGCCGTGACCGGACTGTTGATCACCACCGACAGCGGCACCTCGGTAGCGCAGGGGATCTCGCCCGGACAGCCCGTGACCGTCGTCGCCCCGAGCGGCCCCACACGGTCGCTGCAGGTGCGCGCGATCAGCACCGAGAACGGGACCGCGGGAAGCCAGTTCGCGATCGCCGAACTCGCGCTCACCGACACCAGCAGCGGATCGCCGGTGGTCATCACCCATCGCACCGTGCTGCCCGCGCTGACCGCAGGACGTGCTGTCACGCAGTGGGACCTCGGGCAGGACCTGCCCGGACGCACCGCCTGCGCACCCGGCCGCGACATCACCCGGTGTTCGTCGGCCCTGGCACTGCCACCCGAGGAGCCGGGACTGTTCACGCGCGCGCTCTCGGTGCCCACCGACACCCGGGTGACGCCGCGGATCTGGTTGCGCGGCAGGCCCGGCACGCCACTGAACACCTTCCTCACACCCACCGACGCGGCCACCGCGACCGGCCAGTCGCTCGTGCCCGACCAGCGCGCATCGGCCGCCGCGGTGGTCGACGGGGATCCCGGGACCACCTGGATCGCGCCCGACGCCTCCACCCGCGCCGGGTCGCCCCCGGCGTCGGTGCGCATCACCCTGCCCGCACCGCGGCTGATCGATTCGGTCACCATCACCCGACCCCGAGGCCTCTACCCCGCGGCGCCACGCCGGGTCGCGATCGACCTCGGGACCGGTCGACAGGTGCGGACGGTGCCCGCCGACGGACGGATCCGCCTGTCACCCGCCCGCACCTCGGCGATCACCGTGACGGTGCTCGACGCCACCGACCTCGTCGACGTCAACAGCCTCGGCTTCGCCGCGACCGCACCGGTCGGTATCGCCGAGATCGCGCTGGGCGGACCCGGCGCGGCACCGATCCCGGTCGCGTCACCGGACCGACTGGTGCGCATCGGCTGCGACGCGGGTCTGACCATGTCGCTGGGCACGCAGACCGTGCCGCTGTCGGTGACGACCACCGCACGCCAGCTCGTCGCGGGCACACCCGTCGCGGCGACGATGTGCGGATCCGACCAGCCCCTGGATCTGCGCGCCGGTGAGCGAGTGCTGTCGGTGAACCCGTCGGGGGCGTTCACCGTCGACTCGGTGACCCTCACCGCCACCGCGGCCAGGCCGACATCACCGCCCGACCGTCTCGAACCGCTCGCGACCGGATCGTGGTCGGCCGATCACCGGACCGTGACGGTCGGTGCGTCGCAACAGACCCGGGTGCTGGTGGTCCCCGAATCGGAGAACTCCGGCTGGCGTGCGAGCCTCGCCGGGCGCAGGCTCGACCCGATCGTGGTCAACGGCTGGCAGCAGGGCTGGATCGTGCCGGCGGGGCTCACCGGCACCGTCACCCTCGACTACCCGCTCGACACGCCCTACCGGCTCGCACTGCTCCTCGGACTCATCGCGGTCGGCCTGCTGTTCGCCCTGACCGCGATCGGGTCGCGACCCAGCGACCGGCGACCCGATGCACCGGCGCTCGGCCGTCCTCCGCGCGCGCCGGTTGCCGCCTGCGTCGCCGTCGTCGCGGCAGTCGCGGTGCTCTCGGGCTGGGGCGGGCTGCTGATCGGCGGGGCCGTCGCCGCGGGCATCCTCGCGTTGCGCCGACGACGACCTCGCGCCGTCCCGGTCGTGATCGCCTCGGCCTTCGCCCTGGCGTGCGCCGGTCTGTCGCTCGGTCCGTGGGGTTCGGGCGATCCCTACACGGGGTTCGACTGGTGGGTCACCGTTCCCGCGCTGGCCGCGGTGGTCGCCCTCGCGACCGTCGTCGCGGTCCCCGAGGCATGGGCACGCGCCCTCTCCCAGGCGCGCAGGCGTCGTCGTGCGGGTTCCTCGACGAGTCCGTAGCTGGCCGCGGCGACTCCGATCGAGACGACCACGGTCAGCGACCACACCCACCACAGTGAGTTGCCGTACGCCGCGAAGCCGAACAGGCCGAACACCGCGGCCAGTATCGCGAGATGCCAGATGAAGATGCCGTACGACCAGCGGCCGAGGGTCTGCATCACCGTCGACTCGAGCAGTCGATGGCGGTGGTCGCCCAGCACGATCGGCGCCAACAGCCCGAACGCGACGGCCGCCCCGAGCACCGTCTTGGTCGCGAACTCGCCGCTCGACACCGCGGCGAGACCGGTCGGACCGGCGATCGGGGTACACGCCAGCGCGTACGCGACCACGGCGAGGGCGCCCATGATGCGGCGGTCGGCCGCGATCCGACGCGGCCACGACGCCGCTGTCGCATCCCCGGTCCCCGGGTCGCTCACACTCTCCGCGAGAACCATGCCCGCGACGAACCAGGCCAGGTGTCCCGGCAACCAGTTGTCGACCGCGACGCCGGGTGCGAGCGGCAGCGTCGCCGCGATCCACGGCCAGGCCAGACACGCCACGGCTGCGGCGACGAGCACCGGCGACCGCCATCTCGCACGCCCACCACGCAATCGCGCGACACACATCGCGATCACCGGGAGCAGAAGATAGAAGCTGACCTCCACGGCGAGCGTCCACATCTGGGTGAGCCCCGAGGTGAGCGAGTAGGGGACGTAGATCTGGGCGACGAACAGGTTGGCCAGCCACGTGGTGGCGTCGGCACCACGGGCCGCCGGGAGCAGCGACAACACCACCACGACGACCACGAGGTACGCCGGCCAGATGCGAACCACACGGTGCCGGAGATAACGGATCGCCGAGGGCGCCGCACGGTGGCCGCGGGCCGCGGCGGCGTGCGGGCGCCACAGCAGGAAGCCCGAGAGGGCGAAGAAGACGGCCACGGCGAGGTCGAGACGTCCCAGCACCGGCCCCACCACGAAGGAGTCCAACGACCTGGTCTGGAACGCCACATGGGTGGTGAGGACACCGAGTGCGGCCAGCGCCCGCACACCGTCGAGCGCAGGGACGTGTCCGGTGGTGGCGCGCATGGGCTCGAAAGTACCGGGCTCCCCGCGCCCGGCCTTCGATCCCGGGGGGACGTGGGACCGACTGTTAGTCTCGCTCGCAGGGTGGGACCCACCACCGGCCGGACACATAGTTCTCCGAAGGAGTCTTCGCCATGGCGTCAAGCCGTATGTCGGTCCGAGAGTTGGTGGGGCCTGTCCTCATCTTCGTCGGGGCGCTGTTCGTGGTCGCCGCCATCGCGATGCCGCTGTATCTGGTGGGCCAGTTCCAGAAGACCCCGATGGACACCGACTACACGACCGTGTCGACCTCGCAACGCACCGACGGCGCCTCGGGCAGCCAGGCGCTGCCCGCGCAGATTCTCAACCGGTGCTCGCTCACGTCGTCGAAGCCGGAGGTGTCGCCGGCGAACCTGACCCGCCAGCAGCGCGTGGTGGTGGTCAAGCCCGCGAACAGTGACCGCGTCACGTTCCAGGCGGGCACCTCGGTGCGTATCAACCAGGTGCAGATCTCGGGTGAGACCGTCACGCCCAGTTCGGATTCGACCAGCGGCGGCGGCTGCCTCGGCGCACTGCTGAGCGCGACCAAGGACCGCGTCACCACCAACCGCACCACCGGCGCGCCGGCACTCGGCGGCGGGGGCAGCTCAGAGGTGCAGCTCGACTCGTCGGACAAGACGGTCGCCATCCCGGACCGCCGTGGCCTGCAGTACCGCTTCCCCTTCGACACCGACAAGGGCAAGAACTACATCTACTTCGACCTCGCGAGCCGCACCACCAGCCCGCTGAAGTACGTCGACTCCACCGAGATCAACGGTGTGAAGGTCGACCACTTCTCGCAGGAGGTGCCCGAGGCGAACCTCGCATCGCTCAAGGACGCGAACGGCGGCGTCCCGCAGGGCACGCAGCTCACCCAGAGCGCGGCCTGGTACGGCGGTTTCCCCGGTATCGACGGCAAGCAGGTGCTGCCCGCCGACCTCTACCGCAAGACCACGCGCGACCTCTACGTCGACCCGACCACCGGGACCATCGTCAACGACCGCGAGCGCGTCCAGGAGTACTTCAAGATCTCGGGCATCAGTGACGACGCGCCCGACGCCCTGAAGAACTTCTCGCTGACCAACCTCGATGCCACCTTCGCCTACGACCAGCAGACGCAGGAACAGCGCGCCGCCGACGCGAAGGACCTCGCCTCGCCGATCAAGCTGTGGGGCCGGTGGATGCCCATCGTGTTCGGCATCCTCGGTGTCCTGGCGCTCGCCGCCGGCGTCGTGTTGCTGCTGCGCGGGCCGCGCCGCACCCCCGCCACGGCGGGTGGCGACGACCCGTACTACCCGGTGGCCACCCAGGACACCGACGGAACCGTCAGCGCCCGCGACGACTCGGACAACTTCCGTGGCTCGGACGAACCGACCTCGACATACCCCGACCTCCGCAAGCGCGGTGGCGGGGCGGCCGGCGCGGGTACCACCGACGACGATGCGACACAGAACATCCCGCGCGTCACCGACGAGCAGGCGCACGGCTGGTCCGAGCCCGACGAGAACGGTCCCGGATCGGCGGAGACCCGCCGCGACGACGACCCCTGGCGCAGCCCCGACCGGTAGTCCCCGGCCGCGACTCCCTCTACGAGACGAGCGGCTTCAGCGCGCGTGCCGCCATCTCGATGGTTCCCGGGATGTGGCCGTTGGGGACGAGATTGATGATCACACCGTCGACACCGGGGTCGAGCACGCGGCGCTGGATCTGCTCGGCGACGTCGTCGGGGGTGCCGACGAACATGCGGTCGGTGGCCTGCGCCCAACCGTCGGCGTCGAGGTTGTCGACGTCCACCCCGGTCTTGGTCAGGTAGTCGCGCTGCATCTGTCGGGCCTTGTCGCCGTCGGCGTCGACCATCACGAAGGCGAGGAAGCTCGTCTCGATGCTCCCGCGGTCACGCCCGGCCTCCTCACAGCGGGCGGCGAGGGCATCGAGCTTGCGGGGCAGCTCGCTCGCGTTGCAGATGATGTTGAGGTGGTCGGCGTACCGTGCGGCCAGACCGAACGTCTTCTTCTCGCCGCCTCCGCCCAACATGATCGGCAGGGTGTCGCGCACCCGCGGCTCGTTGAGGGTCGAATGTGCCTGGTACCACTTGCCGTCCAGTTCGGGATGGCTACCGCGCAACATCGGTTCGATGATCTGCAGGGCCTCGTCGAGACGCTCGAAGCGGTCGGTGAACGTACCGAACTCGTACCCCATCTGCTGGTGCTCGAGCTCGAACCACCCGGCGCCGATGGCCAGGACCGCGCGGCCCGCACTCACGAGGTCGAGAGTGGTGACCGTCTTGGCGAGCATCGCGGGGTTGCGGTAGGTGTTTCCGGTGACCAGCGTGGACAGCTGGATCGACTCGGTCGCACCGGCGATCGCCGAGAGCAGCGTGTACGCCTCGAGCATCGGTTCCGACGGCTCACCCAGGCCGGGGAGTTGGTAGAAGTGGTCCATCACCAGGACGGCGTCGAAGCCACTGGCCTCGGCCTCGCGGGCCTGGGCGAGCACGGTCGGGACGATGTCGGCCGGCGTTCCGGGGTAGGTGAAGTTGGGGATCTGGTAGCCGAGGCGGATGCTCATGCCTCCACGCTATGCCTCCGCCGCGAGGTCAGCCGATGAGATGCGCCAACTGCTCCATCAGTTAACCGCGTGTTCCGTCGATCTCGGAGTGTCGGAGTGCGCGCGCGTTGCGCACCACGATCTCGTCGTCGTCGCCGGCCAGCAGATCCATCACCTCGGCGACGAAATCGGCCAGGGGCATCGCCCACTCGGCGTCGGCCTGCCCGTCGAAGATGTCGGTCTGCACCGCCGGTGGCACGAGTTCCCGGACGCGGACGCCGCTGTCGCGCAGCTGGATCCGCAGCGAGTCGGTGAACGCGTGGACGAACGACTTCGTCGCCGAATAGGTGGGGGTCACCGGCATCGGCGTGAACGCCAAACCGGACGAGACGGTCACCACCGTCGCATCGGACACCGTCGCCAGGTGTTCGGTGAACGCGCCGACGAGACGGATCGTCCCGAGGACGTTGGTCGTGACGATGCGTTCGGCGGTGTCGACGAAGTCGGACGAGGTGAGGTCCTCGGGGCCGGCGACACCGGCCATCGTGATGAGGACGTTGAGCGCCGGGAAGCGGGTGAGCACGTCGGCGGCGACGGTGTCGATCGACGCCGGGTCGGCGACGTCGAGCCGTGCGGTCTCGATGCCCGGATAGCGGGCGGCGATGTCGTCGAGGCGTTCCTGGCGGCGCCCGGCGATCACCACGGTGTTCCCGGCGTCGTGCAGGGCGACCGCCAGGGCCTCGCCGATCCCGGAGGTGGCGCCGGGGAGGAAGATGGTGTTGCCGCTGATCTGCATGGTGCTACTCGTTTCTCGTGTGCGGTGGCCGAGGTGGCCCGGTGACCCCAGTCGACACCGGACCGGTCCGGGCAGGAAGGCACCGCTCATCGGGGGATCGGGAGTCCCTGGATGAGTCGATGGGCGTCGGCCATCATGGTCGGGTGGACACCGATCGCGCCGGGCTGGCCGAGTTCCTCCTGCGTCGGCGCGAGGCGTTGACCCCCGAGGACGTGGGTCTGCCCCGCGGGCAACGGCGTCGCACGCCGGGCCTGCGGCGTGAGGAGGTCGCCATGATCGCCGGGATGTCGACCGATTACCTCTCGCGACTCGAGCAGAGGCGCGGCCCGCAACCGTCGGAGCAGATGCTCGCCGCCCTCGCCCGGGCCCTGCACCTCTCACTGGCCGAACGCGACCACCTGTTCGTTCTCGCGGGTCACCATGCGCCGCAACGGGTCACACGGAGCGACCACGTGCCACCGGGACTCCTTCGCATCGTCGACCGTCTCGGCGACACCCCTGCGATGGTGGTCAACGGCGCAGGCGAGACGCTCATGCAGACGCGGCCCGCCGTCGCCCTGCTCGGCGACGAGACCGCGTACACGGGGTTGCATCGCAGCGTGGTCTACCGCTGGTTCACCGACCCCCGGCAGCGGGCACGTGTCCCCGACGCCGACCACGATCACCACGCCCGCGCGCACACCGCGCGCCTACGACGCGCGGTCACCGTCGAGGGCCCTGATTCCCGCGCCGCCGAGGTGAGTCGGGCACTGACCGAGGTGTCACCGGAGTTCGTCGACCTGTGGTCGCGGCACGATGTCGATGTCGCGCTGGAGGTCTCGACGAAACGCCTCGTCCATGCCGAGCTGGGCACGATCGAGGTGAACTGCCAGACACTCACCGAACCCGACCAGGGGCTCGTGTTGCTGGTCTACACCGCCACGCCCGGTAGCGACAGTCATCAGAAGCTGGGAATGCTCGCCGCGGTCACCGTCTGACGGGCTGTTCGCGCGACACCACCGCGACCGTGAGCGCGGCGGCGGTGACCGCGCAGCCCGCCGCGATGACGGCGAGTCCGGCGACCGACGTCGCGCAGGTGAGGATGAGGACCACCTCGACCAGAAGCACCACCCACGGCACCGCGGCGACCCGGGTGCGATGCCGGGCGATGGCCGCGAGCAGCGCCACCTGCAGCACGGCCAACGCGCCACCGGTGACGGCGAACAGCCACAGCAGGCCGGCGACCGGCCGGTAGTCGTCGCCGATCACGATCGGCACCAGCGGTCCACCTGCCACCGACGCGAGCGTGGTCGCCACCGACAGGCCCACCAGCACCATGACCGCCGTCCTCAATGTCGCCGCCGAACGTTGGGCGTCGGCGAGGCGTGGGAAGATCACCAGCCCCACGGCCTGGGGTAGCCAGAACGCGACCTTGCTCGCCACCGTCCCGAGTGCGTAGACCCCGGAATCGCTCTCCCCCAACACCGCCCGCGCCAGCAGCAGGTCGACCGACGTCGCCGAGATCAACACCAGCTGTACCTGCGATGCGTGGAGCACACTGGCCGGCGACAGCCGCGACAGCGACATCGCATCGGCCGCCGGGGCGACGAGTCCGGCCTGCCACGCGACCAGCACGGTGGCGGCCACCGCGCCGAGCATCGTGGCGACCAACGCCGACGCCGCACCGCCACCGAAAGCCAGCGCCACGAACGGCGGTACGGTGCGGGCCACCCCGACCGTGCCGATCACCCAGGCGAGGCGACGGAACTCGGTGCGGCCCTGGATGATGCCCTGGCCGACGGCGATCAGCACCAACAGCGGCGCCACGGTGAACGCCGCGGCGGTCGCCACCAGGCCCGTGTGGGCGAACACGGTGAACGGCCACACCGCGACCGCGGCGAGCGCCGCCACCGCTGCAGCGGTGATCCCGCCGAGTCGGACCAGCGATGCGACCGACCGACCGGCGACCACCTCACGAGCGGTGACGGCCTGCAGCGCCAAGGCCGGGACACCGAGCACCAGGGTCGCCTGCAGCAGCACCGCGAACTCGCCGTATGCAGCGGTCGAGAGCCAGGCGCTGGCGGGCAGGTGCACGAAATAGGCGCAGACATTGGCGACCATGCTGCCCACGGCCACCAGCCCCACCGATCGCGCCATCGACCCTGTCGTCACCGCTCGAGTCTGTCAGCCGGCGTGCAGCGATGTGGATGGCCGTTCGGTGTGCGACCGAGGTCAGGTGACACCGGGGTCACTAGTGTCGTGACCCATGAACCGCGGCGGAGCTCGGGCGACGCTGTGGGTCACGAGCGCGGCCCTGTCGGCGGCCGTCGTCGGTCCCCAGTTCGCCGGGGGTGAGCTGCTCTACCGCGACGCGGTCTCGACACCGCGCAGCTTCGTCACCGACACCGCGCTCGGACTCGGCGACACACCCGCCCGGGCGGTTCCGCAGGACTGGTTGATCGCGGTCGCGAGTCGAGCGGTGGACGGCTCCGCGGTCGTCGTGGCACTCACGTTCGTCGCGCTGGTCCTCGCCGGTGTCGGGCTCGGTCGCCTCGCCGGCCGGGTGGTCCCGGCCGCACGGACACCCGGGATGATCGCCGCCGCGGTGATCGGGATCTGGAATCCGTTTGTCGCCGAACGTCTTCTGCAGGGGCAATGGAGTCTGCTGCTCGGCTACGGCGCGCTCGGCTGGGTGATCCTGGCGGCGCACGAATGTCGACTCCGGCCGAACGCGGGGGCGTGGACGAGTCTGGCCGCGTGGGTCGCCGTCGCCGGGTTCACCCCCACGGGATGGGTGCTAGCCGTCGTCGCCGCCCTCGCCGTGGCCGCACCGCGACCGCGCGCGTGCGGCGGTGTGGCGGTGATCGCGGTGGTGACGAGCCTGCCGTGGACGGTCGCCGCTGCGCTGTCGAACGCCCCGGTCACCTCCGACACCGCGGCCGTCGCCGCCTTCGCCGCGCGGGCCGAGACCGGACTCGGCACCCTCGGGACGCTCGCCGGTCTGGGCGGGATCTGGAACGCCGACGCGGTGCCGTCGAGTCGCACCGGCGTGTGGGCTCCCGTCGCGACGCTGTGTCTGCTGGCCGTCGTCGCGCTCGGTTGTGTCGCGCTGCGACGACGGTGGCGACGGGTGCGGTTGATCGGCGTCACCGCAACGGTGGCGGTGGCCGCGTGGGCACTCGTCGCGCTGGCGGCCACCGCGCCCGGTCAGGCGGTGCTGCGTGGGCTCGTCGACACCGTCCCCGGCGCCGGGCTGCTGCGCGACACCTCGAAGTTCGTGGCGCTGCTGGTGCCGTTCTATTCGATCGCGGCGGCCGGCGCGGTGCAGGTGATCGGCCGTGTGGTGCCCCGGGGGCTGGCCGCGGTGATCGTCGCGGTGCTCGCGATCGCGCCGCTGCCCGATCTGGCCTGGGGCGTGGGCGGTGAGGTGCGCACGGTGTCGTTGCCGAGGGATTTCGCCGCCGTGGCCGACCTGGTGCCCGCCGATGCGGGCGACGTCGCCGTGTTGCCGCCCGGGTCGAATCGGCGATTCGCGTTCACCGACGGCGTCGTGTCACTCGATCCCACGGCCCGTTTGCTGCGCGCGCCCGTGCTCGCCACCGGGGAACTCTTCGTCGACGGCCGGGCGGTCGACACCGCGTCGAGTTCTCGGGCCGCCCGCGCCGATGCGGTCCTCGCACGCGGAGGACCTCCGTCGGAGCTGGCGGGGCTCGGGGTCGGCTGGGTGCTGGTCGAATCCGGGCCGGCGGCGCCCGCGGGGCCGACGCTGCGGTCGTTGCCGGTGGTCTACCGCGGTGAGCTGCTCACGCTGTACCGCGTGGCCGACCCCGTCGTGGTGCGGGCGTCGACCACCGACCGGGTGGTGTCGTGGGTGGCCCATCTCATCTGGCTGGCCGTGATCGTCGGCGGGTTCGGCGCGGCACTGGCGCGCTCGTCCAGGTTCGGCCGACTGGCCCCGCGCCGGGGGCGTTCGCTGTTCTCATGGGGGGCATGGACAGCACCGACACCGCCGCCGACGTCGCCGCGATCTGCCGACTGAAGTACCGGTACCTGCGCACCCTCGACACCAAGCGCTGGGACGAATTCGAGGCCACGCTGACCGAGGATGTGACCGGCGCGTACGGGACGTCGCTCACCTTCGAATCCCGCGAGCGGCTCGTCGACTTCATGCGCACCTCGCTCGGCACGGCCGAGATCATCACCGAACACCACGTGGGGCACCCCGAGATCGACATCGATCCGGGCGGCGACACCGCGACCGCGCACTGGTATCTCCAGGACAGGGTGATCGCCCCGAGTGCGCAGTTCATGCTGTTCGGTGCCGCCGTCTACACCGACACCTACCGCCGCACCGACGACGGCTGGCGCATCAGCTCGACCGGTTACGAGCGGACCTACGAGGCGACGGTCTCGTTGGCCGACGTCCCGAGTTTCGGGCTCACCACCGGCCCGGCGATATGCCTGCCCGATGCCGCCGCCGACACCACGGCACCCACGGCGTCGGCGGTGGCCGACCACGTCCAGCCCGACACCCGCTGACGTCCCGCCTTGCCCAGTGCGCGGCGGCGGTCGGGGTCGGCGAGGAGTTCCGCTGTGGCGCCCGCCAGTTCGACGGATCGGTTCTCGTCGTCGAAGCCGTCGACCAGGAGACCCGTGACACCGTCGATCACCGAATCGGTGAGCCCGCGCGACGTGCGGTAGCCGATGGTCGGAACAGAGTGCTGGGCCGCCTCGATGACCGCGAGACCCCACCCCTCGGTGCGGGAGGGCATGAGGTGGATCTCGGCGCGCGCCAGGAGTTGATGTTTGGTCGCCTCGTCGACGTGCCCGTGGAAAGTGACGTGGTCGGCGATGTCCAGCTCGTCGGCTCTCTCGCGCAGACGATTTCCCCACCATCCGTCGCCGACGATGTCGAGGTGGACGGCGACGTCGCGTCCGCGCAGATTCGCCACCACCGCGAGCGCGTCCTCGATCTGCTTGTGCGGCACGAGTCGCGACAGCACCACGAGACGATGGTGGTCGGGATCGGCGGGTAGCGGTGCGGTGTGTGGCACCGGATCGGCGCCCGCGCGCACGATGGCCACCCGGCCGGGCTCGACGCCGAGGGCGTGCAGATCGGCCGCGGAGGGATCGGAGACGGTGAGGTACTGCCTGCGTCGATGGATCCGCGGCGAGATGCGCGACTCGATGAGCCAGCCGACAGCCCCGAGCAGCCGTCCCGCGACGGGCCACTGTGCGCGGTGGCAGTGGTGCACCAGCACCACGACCGGTGCGCGGGTGACGGCGGCCGCGAAGAAGGGAATGCCGTTCTGGGTGTCGATGACGGCGTCGGGCGCGAGGCCCGCGAGCGGCCCGAGGCCGAAGCGCCCCGCGATCATCGCGCCGAGCGCGCGCGGGTACACCGACAACCGGCCCCCGCCGCGCGAGATGGTGATGCCATCGCGGATCTCGGTGCGCGCGGCGCCCGGGTATCCGGCGGTGCGCAGCGTGACCCGCACACCGCGACGTGCGAACTCCGCCCCGACGCGTTCGAGGTACCGCTCGCTACCGCCACCCTGGGGGTGGTCGCTGTCGCGCCAACACAGCAGCAGCACCTCTGCGGGCAGGGACGCGGAGTGGCTGGACACGTCTGCGAGGGTATCGGTCGTTAGGGTTCTGACGTGTCCGCCCCGCTCCGGTCCCCGTTCGCCCGTCGCGCGACCCTGCGTCGCGCCGCCGGACTGCTGAACGACTTCCGGTACGAGCAGACCGAGCCCGACCGCTTCTACTCCGCGCTGGCCCGCGACTCGGTGGACCTCGTGGCCGACCACCACGGCGAGCTCGACGGCGCGGTGATCCTCGACGTCGGTGGCGGACCCGGCTATTTCGCCGACGGGTTCCGCGCCCTCGGCGCGCGCTACGTGAGCGCCGAGCCCGACCCGGCCGAACTGCACGCCGCCGCCCTGCCGCACCGCGCGACGGTGCGCGCCTCCGGGATGGACCTGCCGTTCGCCGACGGCGCGTTCGACGTCTGCTTCTCCTCGAACGTCGCCGAACACGTCCGTGATCCGTGGCGCATGGGCGCGGAGATGCTGCGTGTCACCCGACCCGGCGGAACCGTGATCCTCAGCTACACCCTCTGGTACGGCCCGTTCGGCGGCCACGAGATGGGGCTCACCCACTACCTCGGAGGCGCCCGCGCCGCGCGTCTCTACACCCGCCGCCACGGCCATCCGCCGAAGAACCTCTACGGCACCAGTCTCTTCCGCGTCACCGCCGCCGACGGACTCCGTTGGGCCGCAACCGTTCCCGCCGACACCGCCACCCTCGTCGCGGCGTTCCCCCGATACCTGCCCCGCTGGATGTGGTGGGTCATGCGCGTACCCGGTCTCCGCGAACTCCTCGGTAGCAACCTGGTTCTCGTCTTCCGGCGACACTGATCGACTAGCGCTCGGACACACCATCCTCGGGGAGGTCGAACATCCCGCTCCGTCCCAGTTCGGCTTCCAGCGCCCCGAGCACCGCGGAAAGTCCCGCATTCAGCGATGTCAGCTCACGATCGTCGAGGGCGGCTCTGACGAGACGTGACTCGTACTCCGTCCGTGCGGCCGTGGCCATCCGCCACAGGTCGCTGCCGACTGCGGTCGTCCGGATCGGCCGACGCCTGGAATCGATTGCACCGGAATCCATCTCCACCAGACCAGCGTCGGTCAGACGCCTGATACGGGTACTGACGGTTCCCGACGTCAGTTCGAGGGCCTCCGCCAGTTGCGTCGGAGTACACGAGTTCCCAAGGCGAACGATCACCGCCAGCGCGGCCCAGTCGGCCCTGCTGATGTCACGGCTCGCCGCAACCTGATCGAGCAGACGGTCGAACAGGCGAGACATCCGCCCGATGCGTTGCCGCATCTCCTCCACTGCTCGATCCGCGGACTGCATCTGAGCCATCCACGCGTCGATACCTGCCGACACCGAGTCCACTGGTCGCTCCCATCATCTTGACACTCAAGATATATTTACCTTGAAACTCAAGATAACCCCACGGGAGGTACTGATGTCAGCAGTGTGGTTCGTGACGGGCGCGAGCACCGGGTTCGGACGCGCGATATCCCTCGCAGCTCAGAAGCGGGGTTTCGTGGTGGTGGCGACCGCGCGTCACCGCGACGACGTGGCAGATTTTCCGCATCACGACACCCTCGACGTCACCGATGCCGATCAGGTCGAGCAGGCCGTGGCCAAAGCCGCGGACCGCCACGGGCGGATCGACGTGATGGTCAACAACGCAGGCCACGGACTCGTCGGCGCGACCGAGGAGGTGACCGACGCCGACCTGTACGCAATACTCGAGACAAACCTGCTGGGCGCCTGGCGCGTGACCCGAGCAGCGCTACCCCACATGCGACGGCAAGGCGGCGGGCACATCGTCCAGATGTCGTCGGTGGGTGGCGTCGTCGGCAATCCCGGGCACGCCGCATACGCCAGCACAAAGTTCGCACTCGAGGGCATGTCGGAGGCTCTCGCCGGCGAGGTCGCAGGCTTCGGGATCGGCGTGACAATCGTCGAACCAGGCCCGTTCCGCACCGAGTTCGCCGGAAAGTCACTGCGCACGACCACGCCACATCCCGCGTACGCGGGAACCGTCGGCGGAGATCTGCGAGACAGTTTTCGCGCCCAGGACGGCAAGCAGCCGAACGACCCTGCCGCGGCTGCCGAGGCCATCGTCGATGCGGTGACCGGCCCCAACCCGCCGCTGCGACTGCCCTTGGGGCCGGAGGCCTTGACACGCATCCGCGCGAAGCTCGTCGGGCAGCTCGGTGCCCTGGACGAATGGGCGGCCATCGCACCCGACCTACGGTTCGGCGGGTGATCGCTTCGATGGTGAATCGCCTCTGACAAGACATCTTTGAGGCGACAGTTGTCCACAGGCCACGCAATCGCACACCCCATTGTCGGACCGTGCCGCTATACTCGAACATGTATTCGGGGACGATTCGGGGGGATCATGAACACCACGCAAGACGCAGGAGTGGTTGCGCTGCAGTCATTCCTGTCGTCTCTCGGTGATCTCGACGCCGCTGATTCCGAGGCCGCGGCAATCGATCGGATCAGTCTTCTCGAGGCGATCAAGTCGGGATGCGCTGCAGCACAGGCAGTCGAGACCACGCGACTCGAAGAACTCCGTGTCGAGGCCGAGTCCGCCACGGGTGTTCCTGTAGCGAGGCAGGGCCGTGGGTTGGCGGCCGAGGTCGCATTGGCGCGTAAAGCGTCGGGGTCTGCCGGTGGTCGGTATCTCGGGTTCGCTCGTGCGTTGATGCGCGAGATGCCCCACACCCGCGCCGCGTTGGCATCAGGGGCACTGACGGAGTGGCGGGCGACGATCCTGGTGCGCGAGACCGCACACCTCACCCCACGTGACCGCGGCGAGATCGACCGACGTCTCTGCGCCGACCTCTCGACGTTGGAGGGAGTGGGTGACCGCGCGTTGGATGCCGAGGTCAAACGCCTCGCCTACGAACTCGACCCACAGGCCGTCGTCGACCGCCACGCACTGGCGAAGTCCGACCGTAGGGTCAGCACCCGTCCCGCACCCGACGGCATGGTGCGCCTGTCGGCGTTGCTGCCCCTGACCTCGGGGATCTCGGTGTACGCCTCGCTGAAGAAGCACGCTGACGCGACTGTCGGTGGCGATGACCGCACCCACGCCCAGGTCATGGCCGATGCGTTGGTCGAACGCGTGACCGGTGCCGCCACGGCGGAGGCGATGCCCATCGCGGTGAATCTTGTCCTCTCCGATGAGGTGCTGCTCGGGAACAGCACCGCCGCCGCGCACGTCACCGGCTACGGACCGATCCCCGCTGACACCGCGCGAGCGATGGTGAACACCGCGCTCGACGCCGACACCGCGTCCACGCTGCGGCGTATCTACGCTGCACCGTCCAGCGGAGCCTTGATGGCGATGGAGTCGACAGCACGTCTCTTCCCGACCGGCCTCAAGACGTTCTTCGACCTGCGTGACCAGACGTGCTGGATCCCCTATTGCGACGCTCCGATCGCCGAATACGACCACGCCGACCCCCACGCCAACGGCGGCGCCACCTCGGCAGGCAATGGCGGCGGCATGTGCCTGGCCCACAACCGCGCCAAACAGAACCCCGGATGGCGGGTCATCACCCGCGACGGCACCGACATCGCGAGACACACCGCGACCATCACCACACCCACCGGGCACAGCCATGCCTCGCGAGCACCCGCGCCACCGGGCCACCACGATCAACCTGTGAGCGTCATCGAACGGCACCTTCGAGCGTTGCTCGACGCCGCGGCCTGACCTCTCAGGTCAGCTCGCCGGCGCCTCGCAGCGCAGTAGACCGGTCGACGACGTCGAGGTGTTCAGCACCTTGCCGTCACGACTGATCGTGCACGTCAGTTGGCCCTGGAGAACCACCGCTGTCAGCGACGGCGTGACCCCGACATCGACGGCCACCGACCACGGCGGGGTGATCAGTCGCGGGGTGATCTTGAACGTCTGACCAGCCGAATAGGTCAATCCGAGAACCTGCCCGTTGCCGGTGATCTGGTACAAGATCTGCCCCGCGGTCGGGGTCGCCGACGTCGGCGGCTCCTCCGTGGGAATCGCACCGCCCGGCAGATCAGGGATCAGCGAATCGTCCGGCGCGGTGACCGATGTACTGCTCGACGCCGCCAGATCGTTGTCGCCGTCATCACCGCTGTTGCTCACCAGGAAGTACCCGGCCACCAAGGCCACCACCACGAGCAGCGCCACCACGGCCGCGATCAACCACAGCGTCCGGTTCGAATTGCCGCCGCCCGGCGGTGTCTCGCCGTACTGGGGCTGCGCATACGGATCCTGGCCGTACCCCGGCTGGGCGTACTGGGGCCCGCCGTACTGAGGCTGCTGCCCGTAGTGGGGTCGCGCGTAGGGATCGTGCGGGTACGGGCCCTGCGTATACGGAGCCTGGTCGGGGTCGAAGGCCTGGGTGGGCGGGTTCTGACCCACCGGATCGACCGGACGCCACTGATCGCCCGCTCCGGGATCCTGCTCGCCACCGGGTCGCTCGGTCATCTCGCGGCCTTTCTCATCTCACCGACGCGCTGCCGGATCGCCCTCACAGTCTGCCCGTTCCCAGCGTCGCGAACCACGCCCGCACCTCGGACACGAAGAGCTCGGGCTGTTCGAGTGCGGCGAAGTGGCCACCGCGATCGAGCTCGTGGAAGTACCCCAGCGTCGGGTACCGCTTCACCGCCCACCGGCGCGACGTGCGGGACAGTTCCTTCGGGAACAACGTGAGTCCCACGGGCACAGTGATGTCGGGCCACGTCGGATGGTGGGCGGCCTCCCAGTAGATCCGCGCCGACGACGCGCCCGCGGCGGGCAACCAATACATCATCACCTCGTCGAGCAGCTGATCGTAGGTCAGGATCGACGACAGGTCGCCGTCGTGATCGGTCCACTCCCAAAACTTCTCGACGATCCACGCCGCCTGCCCGACCGGGGAGTCGACGAGGGCGTACCCCAGCGTCTGCGGCCGCGTCGACTGCTGTTTCTGATACCCGGTGCGATACCGCCGGTGATCCGCGGCGTCGGCGAGGATCTGGGCTTCCTGCGCGGTCGGTTCGTCGTCCGGATCCGGCGGCGCGAGCGGCATGTTCAGGTGGATTCCGACGACGTGCTCGGCGGCGCGCTCGGCGAGGCTGCTGGTCACGATCGAACCCCAGTCACCGCCCTGCGCGGCATAGCGCTCGTACCCGAGACGGGCCATCAGCTGCGCCCAGGCGTCGGCGATCCGCTCGATCCCCCAGCCCGACGCCACCGGTTTGTCGCTGAAACCGAACCCGGGCAGTGCGGGGATCACCACGTGAAACGCAGGCTCGTCGGCCGGCGGCTCGGTCAGCGGCGCGATGACGTCGAGGAACTCACACACCGAGCCGGGCCACCCGTGGGTCAGCAGCAGGGGTGTCGCGTCGGGCCGCGACGATCGCACG
This sequence comes from Williamsia sp. M5A3_1d, assembly GCF_053345315.1. Classification (NCBI taxonomy): domain Bacteria; kingdom Bacillati; phylum Actinomycetota; class Actinomycetes; order Mycobacteriales; family Nocardiaceae; genus Williamsia; species Williamsia sp. M5A3_1d. The sequence continues at coordinate 781,963 of NZ_JBKEZX010000001.1, read as the reverse complement.
TGGATCACGTGGATCCGCAGGCTGTCGCGCCCGCCACCGTCGAGCTCGACGCGGAACTGTGGCAGGTTGTTGAGCCGGCGCTCGAGTCGGCGCCAGTCGTAGCCATCGGCCCAGTGCGCGACGAGCGCGCGCAGGAACCCCTCACGCACCCCCTGGGAGATGTCGTCGACGGTCTCCGGCTCGGCCCATCGGGTGCGCGCGATCCGGTCGGCGAGATCGTCGAGCTGTTCCTGGGCGATCTCGATGCGAAACGGGGTGATCGACTCAGATGGACGGCGGTCGTCAGAAGTCACCGCTCCAGTGTGCCCCCATCGACTGGCTTCTCGACTGCAAAGCCAGCGCTGATAGCCTGGTGCCATGGCCATGCATCCGCCGCCCGACCTGCTGCCCGACCGCAGCGAATGGACCCTCGCGAACGAGGACTGCTCGATCGCCCGCACTCTCGATGTCATCGGCAATCGGATCACGCTGCTACTGCTGCGCGAGGCGTTCTTCGGCACCCGCCGCTTCGACGACTTCGCCGAACGGGTCGGGGTGTCGGAATCGGCCGCTGCGAAACGACTCGGCGAGTTGACCGAGGCCGGCATCCTCGAACGCCGCCCGTATCGCGAACCGGGACAACGGGAACGACAGGAGTACCGACTCACCCGCAAGGGTGGCGAACTGCGTGTAGTGCTCTCCGCGCTGCGTGACTGGGGCGATCGCTGGGAGTTCGCGGATACCACCCCTCCGCTGCACACCGTCCATCGCCGTTGTGGGGCCACCGTGCGCGCCGAGATGCGCTGCACCGACGGCCACCTCGTCCCCCGACACGACACAGCGCTCGCCGTAGGCCCCGCACCCGACACCACCCACCCCGACCACACCGAGGATCACCGATGACCGAACGCACCCGCACGATCACCTGGGACGACCCCATGGCCACGGCGTCAGCCGCCGCCGGAAGGACTGGGCTGCAGTTCATGCAGGCGGTGGCCTGCGGCGATGTGCCCGCGCCGCCGATCATGAATCTCACCAATGCACGGCTGATCTCGGCCGAATCGGGCCGCGTCGTCTTCACCCTCGAACCCGCCGAATACCACTACAACCCCATCGGCTCGGTACACGGCGGGATCATCGCCACCCTGCTCGACTCGGCGGCCGCATGCGCCGTGCACACCCTGCTCGACGAAGGTGTCGGCTACACCAGCCTCGACCTCTCGGTGAAGTATCTGCGCGGCATTCGCGCCGACACCGGCGAGATCACCTGCACCGGAACGGTCGTCCACGCCGGTCGCCGAACAGCGCTGGCGCAAGCCGAGATCCACGATCGCGACGGACGGCTGCTCGCCTCGGCCACCAGCAGTTGCATCATCCTGCGGCCCTGACGGCGATCAGGCGTCGGTGATCGCCTCGAGCGGATTGGTGCGTGCCGCGCGCACCGCCGGCCACAGTGCGGCCAGCACACCGACGAATGCCGCGGCCACAAGAGTGATCCCGATGAGGCTGTAGGGCAGCACGGCGGTGGTGATGCCCAGGTCCTTGAAGGTGCGCACCAGCGCGATGCCGATACCGCTGCCCAGGATGACCCCGAGCACCGCACCGAAGATCGCGATCAACACCGACTCCACGTAGATGGTCCGCCGGACCTGGGCGCGCGCCATGCCGATGGCACGGAGCATCCCGATCTCGCGTTTGCGTTCGATCACCGACAACGCCAGCGTGTTGATGATGCCGAGCACCGCGATCACCAGGGCCAGCCCGAGCATCCCGTAGAGCACGGCCAGCATCTGGTCGATCTGCGACGACGCCTGCCCGACGAACTGCGCGCGGTCCTCGACCTGCACGGTCAGGAAATCCTTGGTCGCCGCGGTCAACTCGGTCCGGAGGGCGTCGACCGATGTGCCCGGCGCGGCCTTCACCAGCACCAGCAGGTCCGACCGATATCCGGCGGGGACGAGCTTCTCGTAGGCCCCCTCCCCCATCTGCCAGGGATCGAGGATCTGCGAGTCCTTGTAGATCCCGGACACCGTGACCGGCACCGTCGCCCCGTCGTAGCCGGTGAACGTCAGCACGTCACCGCGCTTCCAACCCTTCTGCTCACTGGTCTTCTCCGAGACGATCATCCCGTCCGACGGGATCGATTTCGATGCACCGTCGAGCATCTCGTACGGCGTGACAGCGCCGAGGTCACCGGTCGGCGAGATGCCGTTGACCGCCTGGCCGTCGACCTTGGCCGCGACGATCCTGAACGACACCGCGGTGCCGACGCCCTGCGCCTTGCTCGCCGCGGTCACCACCGATGTCGGCAGGGAACCCTGATCCGATGTGGCGAGCACGAGGTCGGCCGACAGGTTCTTGTTGATGGCGGTGTCGATGGACCCCTTCAGACTCGATCCGAACGTCCCGACCACGGCCACGAGCATCAGCCCGAGGGTGAGTGCGAAAGCCGTTGCCGCCGTGCGCCTCGGGTTACGCACCGCGTTGGTGCGAGCGAGCCGACCGATCTTGCCGAACGGGGCACCGAGCACTCGTCCGAGAGCATCGACCACCGGTCGCGACAGCGCCGGCGCGAACAGGACGACCGCGATGATCATGAGCAGCGCGCCACCACCGACGGTCGATGCGTACGCCGCGCCCTGCCCCGAGGTCCCGATGCCGATCACCGCGACGCCGACGACACCGATGATCGCGCCGATCAGCGTGCGCTTCCGCAGCGACGACGCCCCGTCGGTGGCGCTCTCGCGCATCGCCTCCACCGGCGACACCTGCCCCGCACGCCGCGCCGGGGCATAGGCGCTGATCATCGTCACGACGATGCCCACGGCCATACACGCGATCACCGCGCTGGGAGTGAGTTCCAGTGGCGCACTGGGCAGTCCCGAGGTGGAGGTGGTGACGGCCTTGAGGATGGCCGCCAACCCGACACCGACGCCGAGGCCCACGAGACCGCCGAACAGTCCGACCACGAACGCCTCGAGAAGCACCGACCGCGTGATCTGCCCGCGCCCGGCCCCGATCGCGCGCAGCAACGCGAGTTCACGCACCCGCTGAGCGATGATCATCGCGAACGTGTTGTAGATGATGAACGTGCCGACGATGAGCCCGATCGCCGCGAACGCCAGCAGGATGTAGTTGAAGACGTCGAGGAACTGGTTGACCCGGTCCTTCTCCTCCTGCCGTACCTGCGCCCCTGTCTGGGCCTTGTAACCGTCGCCGAAGGCGGCCTGCACCCGGTCGGTGAGGGTCGTCGCGCTCACGCCCGGTGCGGCCGCCATCTCGATGTAGGCCGGTCGATCGTTGTCGGAGAACAGTTGCCGGGCAACCGATTCCTGTACCTGCACGTTGACGAATCCGCCGGTTTCCTGCGGGAGGTCGACGATGCCGACGACGGTGACCTTCATCGGTGTGGCCGCACCGCGGCTGACCACCAGCGTGGTCGTCGAGCCGACCCGTAGTCCGGCCTCTTTCGCGGCGCTGGCGTTCAGGGCGATCTCACCGGTGCCGACCGGTGCGCGCCCGCCCGGCTCGAGCACCGACTCCGACGTCGACAACGCCTCTGCGGGTGGCGTGAAGGCCGTCCCGACACTGGGTGCGCCACCGGTCTGCAGGGCGGTGCCGTCGGCCTTGGCGATGGTGACCGTGGCCGAGTAGCGCGGGACGATCTTGCTGATGCCCAGTTGTGACTTCTCGGCCTCCAGGCGGTCGAGGACGGCGGTGTCGACCCCCGACGCCCTCGACTCGGCCGGGCTCAATCGGGTGTCGACCCCGAGTGCCACCTTGTCGAAGATGTTGTCGAACGCCGTCGAGATGGTCCCGGTGAAGATGATCGATCCCGCCACGAACGACGTACCGAGGACCACCGAGAGCACCGTGAGCACGAGGCGGACCTTGTGCGCGGCCAGGTTCCGCAGCGAGACCCGGCGCATGGTGGACGCCGAACTCATGCGTCGAGGTTCTTCATATAGGCGTACACGTCGTCGGCCGACGGCTTGTGCAGCTCCTCGACGATGCGACCGTCGGCGAGGAACACGACACGGTCCGCCCAGCTCGCGGCACGCGGGTCGTGGGTCACGATGACGACGGTCTGTCCAAACTCGTCGACCGCGGCGCGCAGGATGCTCATCACCTCACCCGACGAACGCGAGTCGAGGTTTCCGGTCGGCTCGTCGCCGAAGATGATCGCCGGTTGGCCTACCAGAGCACGCGCACACGCCACCCGCTGCTGCTGGCCGCCGGAGAGCTCGCTGGGTCGGTGACCGAGACGTTCGCCGATGCCGAGGCGTTCGACGACGGTGTCGAACCACTGCTGGTCGGGGGTGCGGCCGGCGATGTCGAGCGGGAGCGTGATGTTCTCGCGTGCGGTGAGCGTGGGCACCAGGTTGTAGGACTGGAACACGAACCCGATGCGGTCACGACGCAATCGGGTCATCTCCTTGTCGCCCAGGGTCGTGAGATCGGTGTCGCCGATCGTGACCGAGCCGCCGCTCACCGAGTCGAGGCCGGCGAGGCAGTGCATCAGTGTCGACTTGCCCGATCCAGACGGGCCCATGATCGCGGTGAACTCGCCCGACCGGAACGACAGTGACACTCCGCGCAGGGCCTCGACCGTGGTGTCACCCGACCCGTAGGTCTTGGTCACGTCGGTGGCCTGTGCCGCGATCTGCTCTCGCGCACTGTCTTCTGTTCGGACGCTCATGCAGACCATCATCCACATCGTGCGGACCGAGGGTCATCGGTCGAGAGGATGACGTGAGCGACGTCTCAGCGCCGCCGCGACGTCAGGATCAGAACCGTAGCGCCAGCAGGTGCAACTTGGTGTGCTGTGTCGGGTTGTTGAAGTTGTCGTCGCTGATGAGGATCAGCGCACGACGGTTGTCGGACAGACGCGGGCCGAAGGCCATGCCCTCCACGTTGTCCGGGCGCAGCAGCGGCACCGACGCGAAGTCGTACACCAGTGTCTTGGGCATCACCGTCTCGCGACCGGAGAGTCGGTCGACCCCGGTCACCGAGGTCGCGCCGCGGGTGGTGGAGAAGAACACCTTGATGTCGTTGCGGCCGGTCGCGGGATCGAATCCACGCTCGAGGACGAGGAAGTCGGTCGCGTTGACCGCCAGGATCTCCGAGACGCCCTTGGTCGCACGGTTGCTCGCGTTCCGCGCCAGCGGTTCGGTGCGGTAGACGTATTCGTTGGTGCCGCCACGGGCGCCGTAGACGAGCAGACGCGATCGGGTACCGGCGGCCTTGGTGGGTGCGGGACCGTCCTGGCGCAGTGCCTGCTCGGTCATCAACGCGATGGAGCCACCCGGGGTCACCGCGAGTCCCTCGAAGCCGTCGTTGACGGCGAGACCCGAGGACCTACCGGGGAGGTAGGCGCGCGGGATCGGCAGATCGCGTACGAACAGCCCGGGCGGGGTGACCACCCGCACGAATGGACGTGCGCCCTCGCTCGAGACCACGAGATCGCCACCGAGCTTGCGGATGCCCTCGAGATCGGCGCCGCCGGGCAGGATCGGCGCGTTGCCGGGGCCCAGGATGGTGCCGCCGCCGTTGATCTGCGGGGTGGCCGAGGCGAACATGCCGTCGGAGGTGATCGGCAGGCCGAACTGGTAGTACCGCGTGGCGCCGTACTGGACCTTGTCGTCGCTGACCGCGACGTAGTTGCCGCCGCCGATGTTGTCGATCCCCGACAGTCCGCCGAAGCGGGCGGGGAACGGGATGAAGTTGTCAGGCACGGTCATCGTGTCGACGTAGCGCGCCGACGGACCGCGCAGCTGCGGGGCCGCCGAGGACGGTGCCGCGACCGCCGTGCCGACCGCGACCGCGGCGCTCAGCAGGAGGACACCGAACGAGGAACGACGTGCGCCGATACGGCTGAGACCCATGAGGCGAGATGCTACCGGCAGCGTTGCGAAGCACACCAGGCCAACGACAGCACAGGCCTGATACGAGATCGAAAAGTGATCGATCAGCCCAGGCGCTGCTTGAGCGCGGCGAACTCGTCGGCGATCCCGGTCGGGAGCTTCTCGCCGACGAACTCGAACCACTCCTCGATCGAGGGGATCTCGCCGCGCCACTCGTCGAGGTCCACCGCGAGCGATTCCGCGACATCCTCGGGTGCGGCGTCGAGACCGTCGAGATCGAGCGCCTCGGGTGTCGCGACGATGCCGATGGGTGTCTCGACGCCGTCGGCGGTGCCCTCGATACGCTCGACGATCCACTTCAGCACGCGGCTGTTCTCACCGAATCCGGGCCACAGGAAGCGCTTGTCGTCGCCGCGACGGAACCAGTTGACGTAGAACACCTTCGGCAGCTTCGACTCGTCGGCGTTCTTGCCGAGGTCGATCCAGTGCTGCAGGTAGTCGCCCACGTTGTAGCCGAGGAACGGCAGCATGGCCATCGGGTCGCGGCGGATGGTGCCGACGGTGCCCTCGGCGGCGGCGGTCTGCTCGGAGCCGACGGTGGCGCCCATGAACACGCCGTGCTGCCAGCTGCGGGCTTCGGTCACCAGCGGGACGGTGGTCTTGCGGCGACCACCGAACAGGATGCCCGAGATCGGCACGCCCTGCGGATCGTCCCACTCCGGCGCCATGATCGGGCACTGGCTCATCGGGGTGCAGTAACGCGAGTTCGGGTGGGCGGCGGGCGTTCCCGACTCGGGTGTCCAGTCGTTGCCCTGCCAGTCGATGAGGTGGTCGTGCTCGCCTTCGAGACCCTCCCACCAGATGTCGCCGTCGTCGGTGCGGGCGACGTTGGTGTACATCGTGTTGCCGGCCTCGACGGTCTTCATCGCATTGGGGTTCGACGACCAGTTGGTACCCGGCGCCACACCGAAGAACCCGAACTCGGGGTTCACCGCGTAGAGGCGGCCGTCGTCGCCGAAACGCATCCAGGCGATGTCGTCGCCGAGGGTCTCGGCGCGCCAGCCCGGGATGGTGGGCTGGATCATCGCGAGGTTGGTCTTGCCACATGCGCTCGGGAACGCAGCGGCGAAGTAGTAGGCCTTCTCCTCCGGGCTGATCAGCTTGAGGATCAGCATGTGCTCGGCCAGCCAGCCCTCGTCGTGAGCCATCGCCGAGGCGATGCGCAGCGAATAGCACTTCTTGCCCAGCAGCGCGTTGCCGCCGTAGCCCGATCCGAACGACCAGATCTCGCGGTCCTCGGGGAAGTGGGTGATGTACTTCGTGGTGTTGCAGGGCCAGGGGACGTCGGCCTCACCCTCGGCCAGCGGCGCGCCCAGCGAGTGCAGCGCCTTGACGAAGAAGCGGTCGTCGCCGAGCAGCTCCACGACCTTCGGGCCGACGCGGGTCATGATCCGCATCGACAGCACCACGTACTCCGAGTCGGTGATCTCGACACCGAGCTTGGGATCGTCGGCGCCGAGCGGGCCCATGCAGAACGGGATGACGTACATCGTGCGGCCGCGCATGCAGCCGCGGTACAGCTGCGTCATCGTGGCGCGCATCTCCGATGGGTCGACCCAGTTGTTGGTGGGGCCGGCGTCGATCTCGTTCTTCGAACAGATGTAGGTGCGCGACTCCACGCGGGCGACGTCGGCGGGATCGGAGGTCGCGAGGTAGGAGTTGGGCTTCTTCTCCTCGTTGAGCTTCACGATGGTGCCCGCGGCGACCAGGTGATCGGTCAGCCGCGTCCACTCCTCGTCGCTGCCGTCGGACCACTCGACGCGATCGGGCTGGGTGAGCTCGGCGATCTCGGCGATCCAGGCCAGGAGCTCGGCGTGCCGGGTGGGGGCGTTGTCGGGATCCAGACCGGGGATGGTCGCTGAGGTCATCTGTGCATCTCCTGCGTGGCCGTCCGGCATGGGGTCCGCAGCCCCGCCGGGAATGTCCGTCTCCGGTGACGGACATGGTGTCCGCCCAGGTTACTGGTTACGGCGGGACCTTCGCCAAACGGGTGAGCGATCGCACGCTCGGTCACCGCAGGCGCCCGATGTCGGTGCGCACCCACTCACCGGTGGCGGTGTCGAGGCGACGCGATTCGTAGCCCCCGTCGGAGTCGACCTCGGTGATCGCGTCGATCTGGCCGTCGTGATCGCTGTCGGTGTAGACGGTCATCCCGTCGGGCCCGATCCGGGTCAGCGAGTCGGCGACGCCGTCGGCGTCGGTGTCGGTCTCGGCGGGTCCGAGGTCCCAGATGCGGTCGCCGTCGGCCATCCACAGGTTGTCGTGCGGGTCGTGGGTGGGGTGCGTCGCCATCGCCGGATGGATCAGGTGGTCGTCGGCATCGGCCGACCCCACCCCGTCATCGTGATCGAACGCGTCACCGATCTCGATCATCTCTGCTTCCCTTCGTCGTGGTCCGTCCGTGTTCGGACGTCGCGACGGCCCGTTCGGTTCCACCCGGCCGCACGGCGCGCATCTCGGTGTCGATGGCGGCGACCTGCTCGGCGACGAGGCGCGCGCGACGTTCGTAGTGGCGCGACACCTGCCCGGCGATGACCGGTTCGGCAGCGGTGATCCGGTCGAGGAGATCGTGTTCGATCGCCGCCCGCGCCTCACCGACCGCCTCGGTGGTCCAGGTGCGGACCGCGGTGCGCAGCGCCGCGACCCGACGCAACCGCACCACCCCGATCGCCATCGCCACGCCGATGACCAGGGCCACCGGCACGGTGATCCACTGCAGGGTGTGGACCTGAGCGAACGGCGTGACCACCAGACGCCCCAGCGTGGCCCCGCCCGACGCCCCGACCAGCACCATGAGCGCATCCTCGGCACCGCGGCGACGTTCGGCCCGGGGCCGCAGCGTCACCGGCGGGCGACGTGGGGCGGGTGCGACGGGCGCGACCGGTTCGATCCCGAGCAGCGCGACCGCCCGGATCTGGTCGAGTTCGGTCCGCACCCGCGCGTCGAGGCGATCACGCAGATGCGTCACAGCGGTACCCACCCACTCGGCGTGGGCGGCGACGTCGTCGTCACGTAACCCGGCGACGGTGTCACGCGAGGCGGCGCCGATGTCGCGGACACCGGCGTTGAGGTCGGCGATGGCGCGGGCGCGGATGCTCGCGAGACCCGATCGCAGCGCGGCCAGTCGGTCCGCGCGGCCACGATCACGTCCGCGCACCAGCCGCGCGCGGGTCGCGGCGAGGTCGGTCGCCGACCGGCGGCGTGCCACCCGGGCGTCGCCGGCGGTGTCGTGCGGCGCGACCGGAGGCGACTGACGGATCCAACCGATCAGCTCGTCGACGCCGGACTCGTCGACCGCCCCGGCGACGGCGGCCGCCCCCGACACCGCGAACACCGGCCACCGGCCGGTCGGGTCGAGCACCGCGCGGCTGGCCCGGGCGTTGGTCGGCCAGTCCCAGAACGCGTCGACCTTCGTGCACACGACGGCGACGGTGGTCGCGACCGACCGCAACCGGGTGAACAGGGCTGCCTCCTCGTCGCCGACCACCGAGGACGGGTCGATCACGAGCAGTCCGACCCGCGCGCGAGCGGGCAGGGACAGATCCGACCGTGACGAATCCGATTGGGACGAATCCGATCGGGACGAATCCGATCGGGACAGGTCGTCGGGTGCGGCGCGCACCACCGTCAGACCGGGATCGACGAGGCCGAGGGCATCGATCAGCGTCGACACGCCGCTGCGACCGACCCCGGTGACCACGACTGTGTCGGGGTTCACGTCCCCACCCCCGCCGGTGTCCTCGGCCGAGGCCGACCGGGTACGCCGGAGCGCAGCCGACCGAGTGCGGCCTCGATCTCGTCGCGTGCGATCCCGGCCGCGGCGAGCCGATCGAGTCGGTCGACGACCATGTCGCGTCGACGGACGCCTACCGCGGGCAACGTCGCGGCGATCGCGAGACGCAACTGCGACACCCCGCTCTCGGCCCGCAGCGCCGCGCTCAGCTGTCGTCGGTCGAGCCGGCGACCCTCGACGCGCGCGTCGTCGACGAGATCGAGGGCGGTGAGGATGCCGAACTGGTCGAGCCGACGCAGCAGGCCGGTGCGCAGGGCCTGCTCGTCACGACCTCCGACGATGAAGTGCGCCGCCATCGAGGGCATCGGCTCATCGGTCGCCACCATCGTCTCGAGCAGTGCGAACTCCTCGTCGGTGAGATCGGCACAGCCCAGCAGCGGCATCACCGGATGCACCGGCCGACGCAGCAGAGCTGCGATCTCGTCGGCGGTCGACCGCGCGGCCTCCCACGAGCCGAGGGTGTCGGCCTTGCCCAGCACCACCAGGGTCCGCTCGGCGGGCAGTCGTCGCAGCGCGGCGTGGTCGGCGGCGCGCGGCCACCCGACCAGCACGTAGATCCAGAGGTCGGCATCGGCGTCGGCATCGTCGTCACCGGGACCGATCGGCGCCACGTCGAGCTGAGCGCGGACCGCACGGGCGAGGGTGTCGCGGCCGGTGCCGGGACGGCCGTGGACGGCGACCCGCAGTCGGTCGTGCACCTCGCGTCGGGCGTGCACGATCTCGGGACGATCGTCGAAGCGGTCGCCGAGGCGGTCGAGCAGGGCGGCGGCGTCGGCCAGCGGACCATCGGCGAACGGACCCCAGGACATCGCGACACCCGACACGTCCACCGACCCCTCGCCCTCTTCCGCTGTTGCCCGACTGTCCCCCGGCCTCCCGATGCGCCACCATGGTCGGGTGGACCCCGACCAGCACGCCCCCGATTCCCCAGCCACGGGCACCGACACCGTGCCCGGCCCGATCGACTCGGACCGACAGGCGAGGGCGGAACGCGCGCGGCTCTATCCCCGGGTGACCAGTTTCCGATCGCGGCGCGGCGCCCTCACACCCGCCCAGCAGCACAACTGGGAGACAGTGTGGCCGATCATCGGTCGCGATGCGACGGATTCCCCCCTCGACGTGCACGCATGGTTCGGTCGCACCGCACCGGTGATCATGGAGATCGGCTGCGGGACCGGCACGTCGACCGCGGCGATGGCGACGGCCGAACCGCAGTTCGACGTGCTCGCGGTCGAGGTCTACAAGCCCGGCCTGGCCCAGCTCATCGGGATGATCGTCCGCGAGGACATCGACAACATCCGCATCGTGCGCGGTGACGCGGTGGCGGTGCTGCGCGACATGATCGCCCCGGCGTCGCTGTTCGGCGTCCGCGTGTTCTTCCCCGACCCGTGGCCCAAGGCCCGCCATCACAAACGGCGGCTGCTGCAGACCGGGACGCTCGGACTGATCGCACAGGCCGTCGTCGACGACGCCGTGGTGCACATCGCCACCGACCACGCCGAGTACGCCGAGTACATCGCCGAGCAACTGGCCGAGCAGGAGCTGCTGGTGCCGTTGCAGGGTGAGGCGCCGTTCTCCCTCGACCGTCCGACCACGAAGTTCGAGGGTCGCGCCGATCGAGAGGGACGCCCGGTCACCGAGTTCGTGCTGCGGCGCATCCCCCGCGACCGCATCGCCGGGGACGCATCGTGACGTCGGAGACGCCCGGGGTGGCGCGCACCATCTCCGGTGGCAGCCCGGCGCCACGGTCCCTCTTGATCTGGGACGCGCCCAACCTCGACATGGGGCTCGGGGCGATCCTCGGCGGACGTCCGACCACCTCGCACCGTCCACGGTTCGACGCGCTCGGTCGATGGCTGCTGACCCGCACCGCCGACCTCTCGGCCGAGGCGGGCGACGGTTCGGGCGACATCGAGCCCGAGGCGACCGTCTTCACCAACATCGTCCCCGGTAGCGCCGAGGTCGTGCGGCCCTGGGTCGAGGCGCTGCGCAACGTCGGTTTCGCCGTGTTCGCGAAGCCGAAGGTGACCGAGGACAGCGACGTCGATTCGGACATGCTCGACCACATCGAGTTGCGCAGGCACACTGTGGGGCTGGCGGGACTGATCGTGGCCTCGGCCGACGGGCAGGCCTTCCGGGAACCACTGGAGGAGATCGCCGCCGAAGGTGTGCCGGTCACCGTTCTCGGTTTTCGAGAACACGCCAGTTGGGCGGTGACGTCGGAGGTCATCGAGTTCGTCGACCTGGAGGACATCGCGGGCGTGTTCCGCGAGCCCCTCCCGCGGATCAACCTCGATTCGCTGCCCGACGACGGTGCCTGGTTGGCGCCGTTCCGACCGCTGTCGGCGTTGCTCAGCGGGCGTACGCACTGAAGTGACCACATGGCGGAGATGCCGCCGAGATCGACGACCTGAGACAATCGTGGCGAGTTCGCCCTCACGCGTGTTCGCCCGACTGGAGAGGATGTAACCGGTGTTCGGAGCCATTGGCACATTCGTGTACCGGATGCGCTTCGCCGTCATCGCGGTGCTGATCGTCCTGATGGGAGGCCTCGGCCTCTACGGGCTCACCCTCGGCAAGCACCTCAGCCAGAGCGGGTTCTTCGACGACGGCTCGCAGTCGGTCGCGGGCTCGCAGCTCGCCGACAACACCTTCGGTCGCGACCACAAGTCCGACATCGTGCTGCTGATCACGCCGCCGGCCGGCACCACCGTCGACAACCCCGAGTTCGGCACCAAGGTCGAGAAGTTCGTCACCGACCTGATCGCGGCGCATCCCAACATCGTCAATCGCGACGACCCCGGTCTCATCGACCCGTTCCTCTCCGGAGGCGGGGCCGCGTCGAGGGCCGCGCAGGAGCAGATCCGGGCGCAGACGTTCGACGCATCGAAACAGCACGCGTTCATCAGCATCGGCGTCAAGGGCGACAACGACACGACGATCCTGAACAACTACAAGACGATCCAGCCGTTCTTCGACAACATCTCCCAGCGTTACGACCTGCCGGGCACGACCTTCCAACTCGCCGGGTTGCAGCCCATCGCGGGCGGCATCTCCGACGGCGTCGCGAAGGACACCACGCGTGCCGAACTCGTCGCGCTGCCGCTCGTCGCGATCATGCTGTTCTTCATCTTCGGTGGCGTGGTGGCCGCGATTCTGCCGGTCATCATCGGCGGGCTCACCATCGCCGGCGCCACCGGCATCCTCAACGCCCTCGCCCAGGCGACCGAGGTCAACTACTTCGCCCAGCCGGTCATCTCGCTGATCGGACTGGGTATCGCCATCGACTACGGCCTGTTCATCGTCAGCCGGTTCCGAGAAGAACTCGCCGAGGGTTATCCACCACCTCTGGCGGTGAAACGCACGGTGATGACCGCCGGGCAGACCGTCGTGTTCTCGGCGACCATCATCGTCGCGGCACTGGCGTGCCTGCTGCTGTTCCCTCAGGGGTTCCTCAAGTCGGTGGCCTACGGCGCGATCTGCGCGGTGAGCCTCGCGGCACTGCTGTCAATCACCGTGTTGCCCGCCATCCTCGGCATCCTCGGGCCGCGTATCGACATGCTCGGGTTCAAGTTCCTGCGCAAGACCAAGACGAAGAAGGAGATCGAGGCCGGTTTCTGGGGTCGTCTCTCGGGCTGGGTGATGCGCCACCCGCTCAAGACCGCGATCCCGACCGTCCTCCTGCTGCTGGTCCTCATCGTCCCGTTCAGCAACATCTCCTTCGGCGGCATCACCGAGAAGTATCTGCCGCCGGGCAACGACTTCCGCGTCGCGCAGCAGGACTTCGACCGCATCTTCCCGACGCAGCGGACCGAGGAGATCAAACTCGTCATCCGGTACGACGAGAACAGCAGCGACGACGGCAAGAAGCTGCAGCAGATCGCCGACGAGGCCAACAAGATCCCCGGCTTCACCAAGCAGTTCAGCCTCGACAGCGGCCAGGGTGCGCTCACCGGCAGCATCGAGGGCACGAGCACCGGCGTGGTGCAGATGTCGGCCGGACTCGTCGACCGGGACACCGCGGGCGACGCGGTGAAGGCGTTGCGGGGGATCGACACCCAGGGCCTCACGATGTACGTCGCGGGCACCCCGGCGCTGACCCAGGACTCCATCGACGCCCTGCTCGACAACCTGCCGCTGATGGTCGTGCTGCTCATCTCGGTGACGTTCCTGCTGATGTTCCTGCAGTTCGGCTCGGTGGTGTTGCCCATCAAGGCCGCGCTGATGTCGGCGCTCGGACTCGGCTCCACGCTCGGCGTCCTCACGTGGATCTTCATCGACGGCCACGGCTCGGGACTGTTCAACTTCACGCCGGGACCCCTGATGTCGCCGGTGCTGGTGTTGATCATCGCGATCATCTACGGCCTGTCGACCGACTACGAGGTGTTCCTGCTCTCCCGGATGGTGGAGGCCCGCCAACAGGGCGCCACCACCACCGAGGCCATCCGCAGCGGCACCGCACACACCGGTCGGATCATCACCGCCGCGGCCGCGATCCTGGTGGTGGTCGTCGGCGCGTTCGGCTTCTCCGAGATCGTGATGATGAAGTACATCGCGTTCGGCATCATCGCCGCGCTCATCCTCGACGCGACCGTCATCCGCATGTTGCTGGTGCCGGCGGTGATGAAGCTGCTCGGCGACGACTGCTGGTGGGCTCCGAAGTGGATGCAGACCGTGCAGCGCAAGATCGGTCTCGGCGAGACCGTCCTCGACGACGAGCCCGGTCGTGCCGCCATCCCCGGCACCCAGCGCGACGCCGGCACCGTGGTGTCGCAGGTCCCGACGACCGCGCTGGCCGTCCAGGGCCGCCCGGGCCCGCAGCGCGCCCCGGCCCGACCGGCCGGACCGCCCGCATCCGGGCCGTCGGGTGCCGTCCGGGGCCGTCCGGCGGGTCCTCCGCCCGGTGCCGACCGTCGACCCCCCGTCCGCCGTCCCGAGACCCCCGGTCCTCGACCGGCGCCCGATTCGGTACGTCGCCCGCCGCCCCCGCCCGACAGCGGACCCGTCGCGCCCCGACGGCCCGGTCGCGAGCCCGTCGCGTTCCCGTCGTCGCGACCGGTTCGGTCGTCGACGTCGGGCCCCGACACCGGCGGCTGGAGCCTCGGTGACAGCGGCATCCGCCTCGGCGGTGCCATCACCTCACGTCCACCGAGCCGCGACGACAACGGCACCGTGAGCTCCGACGGCGGGCACAGCAACGGCAACGGCAACGGGCGTCCCGCGACGCCGCCGGTGTCGCGACCGATCCCCGTGCCGCCGAGTGCGAACGCACCGCGCCCCACCCGTGCACCGCGCACGGAACCGCCCGCCCCCGAGGTGGGGACGGGCGGCTCCGATTCGGGCGGGCGGCGTCACGAGCGGGGCGACGGCCGACAGATCTCGGTGCAGGAGCTCCTGCGGCGCACGACGTCGTCGCGCGACACCGATCAGGACTCCTGACCGGCCCGCACCGAGCTGCTGTGCTCACCGGTGCGCGCGTACCGCGCCCCGAGGGCGAGCAGGACCAGACCGACCACGATGAAGGCGCCGACCCGGAAGCCGCCGTCGAGGGTGGCGAGGTCGAACACGATCAGCTTCGCCACCGCGGCCGCGGCCAGCGTGAGTGCACCGGCGATGGGTGCGATCCGCGCCGGACCGGCCGGGACCCGCCCCGCGAGGACCAGCGCCGCACCGGCGGCACAGACCCACACGATGGTGGCGGCCATGTGGCCGGCGAGGAAGCCGCTCCCGGTGCCACCGATCGCGACACCCGCGGTCACGGCGGTGGCCGTGATCCCGTAGAGCGCGGCCACACCGCCGAGGATCCACGGCCACACCGCCTCGGTGAGACGCGACGCGACCACACCGGCCGTCGTCATCGCCGCGGCGGCGAGAAGCAGCCCACCGACGATCGACGACGCCGCGCTCGCCGTGCCGAGCACGGTCGGGTCGACGAGTGACTCCAGTCGCGTGGTCGACAGGTAGGCCAGCGCACCGACCCCGGTGAAGGTGAACCCGATCCCGCGGCCGAGCACATCGTCACGTCCGACGACGGTGATCATCACGGCCAGTCCGATGAGCACGGGCACCGCGACCGGACCGCCGAACGCCGTGGGCACCGCGATCAACGCCGCGAGTGCGGCGAGCAGCCCCCACGTGATGCGCTGCGGTTCGTTCAGATTCGCGCGACCGAGGGTGACGGCCGCGGTGAGCGCCACTGCCAGGACGGCCGTCGCACCCGCCGCGAGCGGACGGTCGATCGCCGCGCCGCAGGCGAGGACCGGGATGGTCCCGACCGCCGCGACCACGGCGTGGACGGTGTCGCCGCGGGTGAGCAGGGTGCCGCCGAGCGCGATGCCGGCAGCGGTCAGGCAGGCGACGGCCAGTGCCCACTGGTCGAGCGTCGTCGCGTCGGTTCCGGTGTGGGCCATCGTCACGATCGTCGGGATTAACCACAGCGCGGCGGCGGCGACGCGGGCGTATTGCAGGTTCGCCCAGGGCACACCGACACCGAACGGCAGGGTGATGGCGGCGAGCACCAGCATGAAGCCGATCAACGGCAACCCGATGCCGCCGGCGAAGAACGGCGCCGCGCCGATCAGGGGCACCACCACGAGCAGGGCGAGGTGTTCCGACCCCCAGCGTCGCGCGAGCGAGAGCCCACCGAGGGCGACGACCCCGGCGAGGACAAGACCGGCCACCCCGGGCAGCCAGTGGTAGATCCGCGTCATCGCGACGATGTCGAGATAGGCCGTGCCGACCCCGGTCGCCACCAACGCGATCGGCCCCACCCGAGAACCGCGTCGGCGGTCCCGCGCACCGATCGCCACGAGTGCGGCGGCCAGCAGACCACCGGCGCCGACGCGGACCTCGGGACGCAGGATGCCGGCCTGCGCGGCGAGGACCAGCAGCAGGACGACACCGACGAGGGTCACGCCGACGCCGGCGACGGCGAGGATCGTGCCCACGAGCCGACCGTCGGTGGCCGAGGCCGCGCGCCGCACCAGTGACGGACGCGGCGGACTCGGCGGCGCCGGTTGTCCGGCCCACGGCGGCGGTGTCGTGCCCCGCGGGGGGACGAACGGCGGTCGCGGCGCCGGTTGCGGCATGGGCTGGGGCGGAGACATGGAGGGCGGGGGCATGAAGGGCGGGGCCAGGGTCGGCGGGTACAGGACAGGCGGGCGGGTCGGCTGCGGCGACTCGGCCGGTGTGGGAACCGGGACCGGTGGGGGTGTCGCCTGGGGACGTACCGCGGTCATCGTCGTCTGCAGATCGGTGAGATCGTGCGACATCTGCGCCATCTGGCGCGACAGGGAGGCGAAATCCGACGACACCCGGGACAACACGGTCCAGTCGGGGCGCGGAGGGCGAGCTTCGTTGTCGGTCATGAACCCATGGTCGCCACCCGCGATGCCGTCGAGATGAGTACGACTACTCAGACCTTCTGAGGGCTTACCCGCCGCCGGGGATCTCGGGGCCGCTCAGATCTCGTCGGCGCGGATGATCCGGCGCCGCACCGAGACCAGGTGCACCTCGGGGCGACTCGCGCCGTGACGTTCGAGGCGGTCGACCACATCGGTGACGTGCGTGCGGTCGGCCGCCACCACCGACGCACCGATCCCTGCCCGGCGATGCAGGTCGAGGTGATCGACCTCGGCGACCGACACCCCGAACTTCCGGTGCATCTCCGCCACCATCGGCCGCACCAGCGACCGCTTCTGTTTCAGCGAGTGCACATCTCCCAGCAGGAAGTCGAACTCGATCCATCCGATCCACATGTGCGGTCGATGGTACTCACTCGTCGAGACCGTGCTCGATCGCGTAGCGCGTCAGCTCGACCCGGTTGCCCAACTGCAGTTTTCGCAGGGTCGACTGCACGTGGTTCTCGACCGTGCGGTGACTCAACCCGAGCTTGGTGGCGATCTGGCGTGCGGACAGGCCTTTCGCCACGAGCCGCAGCACCTCGGTCTCGCGCTCGGTGATGGGCGGGGTGGCCTTGCCCTCCTCGGCGTCACCGCCGGCGATGCGACGGAACTCGCCGAGCACCAACCCGGCGAGCCCGGGGGTGAACACCGCCTGACCCGCCGCGGTCGCGGTCACCGCGTCCCGCAGTTCGCTGCGCGACGCACTCTTCACGAGATAGCCACTGGCCCCGGCCTTCACGGCGGCGAGCACGTCGTCGCGTTCCGACGACGCCGACAGCACCAGCACCCGCGTCGTCGTCGACGCCGACATCACCCCGACGGTCGCGTCGACGCCGGTGCCGTCGGGCAGTTGCATGTCCATCAACACCACATCGGGGGTCACCGCGGCAGCACGGGCCACCGCGGCACGGACACTGTCGGCGGTGGCGACCACCTCGAATCCGTCCTCGGCCAGGTCGCGGGCGACCCCGTCACGCCAGATCGGATGGTCGTCCACCACCATCACCCGTACCGCTGTCGGCTCGCTCATCGGTCGGTCCTCCCGTCGTGTGCCGGCCGCCGCACGGTCAGTTCCCATTCGGTCCCCGCCCCCGGTGAAGAATCGAGTGTCGCTGTGCCACCCAGGGATTCGATACGTCCCACGATCGACTGGGCGATCCCGAGGCGGCCCGACGTCGCGGCCGCATCGACCCGACCGGGCTCGATCCCGACACCGTCGTCGCGCACACTCACCACAACCGACTCCCCCAGGTCCTCGAGCAGCACGAACACCTTCGCGTCGGCACCGGCGTGGCGTGCGGCGTTGTCGAGGGCGTTGTCGACCGCCGCCAGCAACTCGGCGGCGACCACGGAATCGATCGTCACGGATTGCGCCGGGGCGCTGATCGTGACGCGGTCGGACTCGCGGGACCGCAGCATCGCTGCGACGTCGCTCATCGTGCCGCTGGTGGCGGGGATGCCGGGCGCGCTGAGCAACGACCGCAACACGCGCTCCTGATCGGCCGCCAGGTATGCGAGATCCTCGGTGGGGCCACCGATCTCACGTCCGCGGCGGGCGATGAGCGCGAGCACCTGCAGCACGCCGTCGTGAACGTGGCGCGAAAGCCGTTCTCGTTCATCGGTGGCCGCGGCGAGACGTGTCGCCTCGGCCAGTCGGTCCGACGCCCGACGTGCCGTCACCGCGCCCATGCCGATGATGACCCCGACGGAGAGCAGGATGACCACCGCCGCGTTGCGCCCCAGATCGATGTTGACGAAACCCTTCACCACCGTGGAGGACACGATGACCGCCGCCGCCGCGACGCCACCGAACAGCGGGCCGGTGAGGATCGCGACGGAGATGACGGCGTTGGTCGCCCACAGTGTGGTCGGCAGCGACTGGTTGTCGGCGCGCCACTGTTCACTCGCGATCAGCAGCGTCGAGAGCATCAGCGCGCATGTGAGCACCAGCTCGCCGATCACCCATCCGGCGCTGCGCCCGTTGCCCAGCAGGTAGACCGCCCCGAAGACCCCGGAGCTGACGGCGACTACGCCGAACACCGCGGCCCCGAAGGCGGGGTGGGCCAGATCGCCGTTGACCGCGATCTGGAACCCGAGTGCGTAGAGGACCGTCAGCAGGCGGAACGCCTGCGCCGCGCGCCACAGCGGCGCCAGCGCGTCGTCGGGGCCGCTGCGTGTCATCAGCTCGTCGAGCCCGGCGGCGGGTCGTCGGGACGGTCGGCGTCGGAACTCTTCTCGAGGTCCACGGGATCACTCAACGGCGCGGGCCCGTCGCGACCCGGGGCGTCGGGGTCGTCCCACATCGGCGGGTCGGGGCGAGCCGCGTAGATGCCGATGCGGGCCTCGGCGGCGTCCTCGTCGGCGTGGGTCTGGTCGTACATCGATCGCACCGCGGTGTTGAGGAACGCGATGATGGGCACCGCCAGCAGGCCACCGATGATGCCCGCCGAGACGATGCCGGCCGCGATTCCCAGGACCACCGCCACGGGGTGCAGGCGTACCGAGCGGCCCAGCAGGAAGGGCTGCAGCACGTGGCTCTCGATCTGCATGACCGCGACCACCACGGCCAACGCGATCACCGCGGCGATCCACCCCTTGGTCACCAGTGCGACGAGCACCGCGAGGGAACCGGTGACCAGCGCACCGACGATCGGGATGAACGCACCGATGAACACCAGCGACGCCAGCGGAAGCGCCAGCGGCACCTGCAGGATCGCGAGGCCCACACCGATACCGATCGCGTCGACCATCGCGACCGCCACCGTCGCGCGCACGTAACCCACCAGGGTGCCGAAACCGGCCCGACCGGCCTGGGCCACCTTCGCCCGACTGCCCGTCGGGATGAGTCGCGTGCAGAACTCCCACACATGTCCGCCGCCGAACAGGAAGAAGATCATCAGGAACAGCAGGAGCAGTGCCCCGGTGGCGAGCTGGGTGACGGTGGTCGCCGTCGCGATCGCACCGGTGGTGATCTTGTCCTGGTTGCGTTGGATCATCGCGATCACGTCGTCGCCGACGCGGTCGAGTTGGGCCTGTTTCAGCGCGAAGGGTCCGTTGACGAGCCAGTCCTTGACCGAATCGATCGTGCTCGTCACCTGCGTGGTCAGATCCGGCAGACCGTTGATGAACTGCTGGACCACGAACGTCAGGATCCCGGCGATCGCGCCGATCGCGACGATCAGCGTCAGCGCGACCGCGATCCCCCGGTGCAGGCCACGCCGGTCGAGCCAGTCGACGACGGGCACGAGGAATGCGGTGCCGAGGATCGCCAACGCGATCGGCACCACGACCTCTTCGAACTCGTGGGCCACCCGCAGCACGAGGTACGCCGCGACGCCGAGGACGACCAGCCGCCAGGCCCACTGTGCCGCGGCTCGAACCAGCGGATGCACCGCCGTCGCATCGTTCACCTCGCAACCCTAGCCCGCGTGTCGACTCCCCCTCCCACCTCGAAATCCCCCTGTGACCCCAGCCCCCCGCCGCGACCCCCACCCGCCAAACGCGGCCACCGACGAGCGCGGGGCGAGCGTCGGAGCGGGGTGTCGATAAGGTAAGGCCTCATGACGGCTCAGTCCGGCGACGCCGCCGACGACGCGCGCGCCCCGGAGGCGCCCACGCGCCGCCGGTTCTGGTGGGTCCGATGGGTCGCGCTGGCACTGGTGGTCATCGTCCTCACCGTCGAGGCCGTCCTCGTCTGGCCCAAGCTCAAAGAGGCCTGGGCCAGCATGGGCAGCATCCACTGGGGGTGGGTGGCCGCGTGCATCGTGGCCTCGGGTCTCTCGATGGACAGCTTCGCGCAGGTCCAGCGCGCACTGCTGCGCTCGGCAGGGGTCGCGGTGTCGCAGATGAAGTCGCTGTCGGTGGTGCTCGCCGCCAACTCCGTGAGCCAGACGATGCCCGGGGGCAACGTCCTCGCACCGGCCTTCACCTACCGCGAGACGCGTAAGTGGGGCGCCACACCGGTCATCGCGTCGTGGCAGGTCGTGATGTCGGGTCTGCTGATGGGCGTCGGCCTCGCGGTCCTCGGCCTCGGCGGGGCCCTGCTGGCCGGGGCCAAGACCAGCCCGTTCTCGGTGATCTTCTCCATCGCCGGGTTCGTGGCGTTCGTGATCGCCGCCCAGTACGTCGCCGGACACCCCGAGTCGATCAAGAACATCGGCACACGTTTCCTGCACGCCGTGAACCACCTGCGCAACAAGCCCGACGACCACGGCGTGGAGCGCTGGCACCAGATCGTCGACCAGCTCCGCGCGGTGCAGCTCAACGGCAAGGACACCGCCATCGCCTTCGGGTGGTCGCTGTTCAACTGGGTCGCCGACGTCGCGTGCCTCGCCTTCGCCTGCTACGCCGTCGGCGGCGAACCCAGCATCTCCGGTCTCGCCGTCGCGTACGCCGCGGGCAAGGCCGTGGGCACCGCGTTCCCACTGCTACCGGGCGGTCTCGGCGTCGTCGACGCGGTCCTCGTCCCCGCCCTCACCTCGGCGGGCATGGGGGCCGGTGAGGCGGTCACCGCCGTCCTCATCTACCGACTCATCAGCTACCTGTTGGTGTCGCTGGTGGGCTGGGTCGTCATCGTGTTCCGTTTCCGGTCGTCGATCGGTGCCGCCGAGCACGAGATCGAGGCGCACGAACACGGCGGGGACACCCCACCGTCCGCCGACGGGGACACCCCACCGTCCGCCGACGGGGTCCGCCCGTGACATCGCCGACGCGCAGACGTCCGATCGCGCTGGCCGCGCTGTTCGATGTCGTCGCCGTTCTCGTGTTCGTGATCATCGGCCGGTTCAACCACGACGACGGGCTCACCCTCCCGGGGATCTTCTCCACCTTCTGGCCCTTCGCCATCGGCGGCGCCGTCGGATGGTCGATCTCCTACGTCATCGCCCACGTCCGGTCCGGCGAGATCGGCGAGCCCGACTTCCGCCCCGAGAGTCTCTTCCCCGACGGTGTGCTCACCTGGATCGGTGCGGTCGCGATCGGGATGATCCTGCGCGATCAGTTCGGGCAGGGCGTCGCGGTGAGCTTCGTCATCGTCGCGACGATCGTCCTCGGGGTGTTCCTCCTCGGGTGGCGCGCGGTGCGCCGACGCCTCGCGCGATAATTCGCTGGCGCGGGCGTACGGGGTCGACCTAGTGTCGACCCCCATGAGTCCACGATCGGTCACCGTCTCGGCGTTGAGTCACCGATTCCCGGACGGCACAACGATCTTCGAGAACGTCTCGGTGACGCTGCGCGGTCACCACGTCGGCATCGTCGGCGCGAACGGCGGCGGCAAGACCACACTGATCCGCCTCATCACCGGCGAGCTCACCCCCACCTCCGGATCCGTCGACCGCCCGACCGACATCGCCGTGGTGCCGCAGGATCTCACCGGGGCCACCGGCCGGCGGATCGACGAACTGATCGGACTGTCCGACCTGCGGGCCGCACTGGCCCGCATCGAGTCGGGGGGCGCCGACACCGCCGATTTCGAAGCGCTGGAGGGTGACTGGGACGTCGAGGAGCGCGCCGTGGCCCTGTTCGGACGGCTCGGCATGGCCCACCTGGTGGCCGAGCCGGGTGATCTCGATCGCGTGGTCGGCGAGCTGTCCGGGGGCGAGGCGACGCTGATAGCGATCATCGGCGCGCTGCTGCGCCGACCCGATCTGCTGATCCTCGACGAGCCGACGAACAACCTCGACCACCACGCTCGCGGGCTGCTGCTCGAGGAGATCGGCCGCTGCGGAGGCCAGGTTCTCACCGTCAGTCACGACCGCACCCTCCTCGACCACGTCGACACCATCGCCGAGGTCCGCGATGGCGAGGTGCGCACCATGGCAGGCGATTTCACGCACTACCTGTCGGTGATCGACGCCGAACAGCAGCGTGCCCGCGAGCTGCTGGCCACCGCGCGCGGTGACGAGGCGCGACAGAAGCGCGAACTCGTCGAGTCCGCCACCGTGATCGCCCACCGGCTCCGGTACGGGAAGAAGATGTCGGCGCAGAAACGCGAACCCAAGATCGTGATGAACCAGCGCAAGCGTTTCGCGCAGGAGTCCGCAGGCAAGCTCACCGGTGGGCACGAACGGCGACTCGCCGACGCCGCCGCCCGCGTCGATGACGCCGCCGACGCGGTCCGCGACGACCGTGAGGTCCGTGTCGATCTGCCCGGCACCGAGGTCCATCCCGGTCAGGTCGTGGTGCCGCCGACCACGTTCACCGTCCCGGGCGGTGTCGTCGAGATGGCCATCACCGGGCCCGAGCGGATCCACCTGCGCGGGCGCAACGGCAGTGGCAAGACCACCCTGCTGCGCGCGCTTCTCGCGGCGCCGCCCTCGGTGCCCACGGGGTACCTGGCACAGGTCCATCCCGACCCCGGTCCGACGGTGTCGCCGTACGAGCTGGTGTCGCGCGCCTCACCGGGCCTCGAGATGCAGGAGCGGCGAGCGGGTCTGGCGCGCTTGCTGTTCCGTGGCCACGACGCCGACCGCGCATGGGAGTCGTTGTCGGGTGGCGAACGGGTGCGCGCGGCGCTCGCGGCGGTGCTGTTCGCACGCCCGGCCCCGCAGTTGCTGATCCTCGACGAGCCGACGAACAACATCGACATCGTGACCCGCGACCATCTCGCGCAGGCGCTCGCAGACTTTCGCGGCGCGCTGGTGGTCGTCGGTCACGACGATCACTTCGTCGACACCCTCGGCATCACCCGAGTCGTCGACCTCGACGCACTCTGACCGGTCAGGAGGTCTGGGGCACGTACCGGTCCAGCCACTTCATCACGGCGTTGCGCATCGTCTTCGCCCCGGCGGTGCCGGGTGACGACGTGTCGCCGATACCGTGCCCGAGGCCGGGCAGCTCGACATAGCGGTTGGGCACCCCCGCCGCCGACAGCTCGCCGGCAAAACGCTTCACCGAACTCGCCAGCACCAGGTGATCGGCTCCACCCTGCACGATGAGTGTCGGCGGCGACTGGGCGGTGATGTGGTTGGCCGCATCGATGTAGCGGTAGCGCTCGGGGAAGTCCTCGGGTGACCCGCCGACGAACTGCATGCCGACGGTCTTGCCGATCGCCGAGTCGGCGTAGGCCTGGGTCAGGTCGACGGCGGGGTATCCCCCCACCACGGCAACCACTTTCGGTATCTCGGCTGCGGTGCCGCACGTCGGCGTCAACGTCTTCGTCACCGACATGTAGGCGGCGTTGATCGCGAGGTTCCCGCCGGAGGACTCACCGAACATCACGACACGGTTCGGGTCGAAGCCGTTGGCGGAGGCGTTGCGGGTCAGCCACGTGAGCGCACATCCCACGTCGCCGACCTGGGTGTCCCAGTTGTGCACCGTGGCCGACGCCAACCGGAACTCGACGTCGAGCACCGCGTAGCCGTGGTCGGCGAGGAATCGGTTGTAGGGGTTGGGTCCCGGCGCACCGGCCACGAACGCGCCGCCGTGGACGAAGACGACCACCGGGTGCGGCCCGGCGCCGTCGGGGCGGTAGAGATCGGCGTGCAGCGTGGTGGCACCGACGGTGCCGGTCTCGACCCGCTGGTCGGGGCCGCGCCCGAGGTCGCCACCGGGGGTCGGCGGGGTGAAGAAGGCGAAACCTGCACCCGCGCTCGCGACCCCGACGCTGACCACGATCATGGTGATCACCGACGCCACCGCGCCGAAGCCGGCGAGTCCGGCGACGATCGTGCGGCGCCGACTGAGACCCTCCGGCCGCCACCGACGCGGTCGTACCGTGCGGAAGACGAGTGCGAGCGCGATGAGTGCGATCACCACGTTGTAGATGCCGAGGGTGTCGCGCAGTGTGTCGATGGCGATGAACACCGTCTGGAAGAAGCCTGCCGCCAGGATCCACGACATCCACGGCACGGGCGTCAGGGCCAGCAGCTGCCCGACCACGGTGTAGAGCATGAGCAGCACGCCGAAGAAGGTCGCGAGGAACCGCGAGAACTTGCGCATGCCGCCATGATGTCAGCGATCGGGCCCGGTCACCGACTCCGGAAGTACTTCTGGGCCACCTGCAGTGCCGCCGAGCCGGATCGTGCACCGGCACAGTGCACGACGATGACTTGTTTCCCGACGATCCCGACGAACCACCCCGGTCCCTGCGGACCGTTGGTCCCCACCAACGCGCGCAACCCGGGCGCCCCGGTGAGGTCGCTGGCGTCACCGGTCTTCGCGGTGGCGCGCATCGCGGCGTTCACCGCCGCCCCGACACCGGCGTCGACCGGACCGAGATCGCCGCCGCGCACCTTCGTCGGCACACCGGAGACGAAGGTCGGCGCGACCGAGCTCATCCGGGCCATCGCGACACCGAACGCGCCCATCGACACCGGGGAGACCTGCAGGGAGTTCGGGTCGAACGCCGCGGCGGACACCCGCGAGGTGGTCGCCGACGGCGTCGACACACCCGGGATCGCGTAGGTGACGCCGAGCCCCAGTGTGTGCAGCAGTTTCTGGGCGGTCTCGTCGTCACCCTTCGATGCGGCCGCGATGGCCGAGGTCACCGGGCCGAGTGTGCTGCCGGGGGTGGTCGTCGCGGTCAGCGCGGAACCACCGGCGCCGGCCTGTGCCGCATCGGCGGCGTCGTTGTTCGCCGCGGCGAGGATGGCGCCGGACTTCGCGTCGAGGACGAGCATGGTGGCCGGCTGCGCGACGTCGACGACCGATTCGTTCACCGAGAGCTGGACCCCGGGGGCGAACGTGGTCGAGAAGCTGGGCGCCGCCGGACCCTGTGCGCCGGCCAGTCGCGTCACCGCACCGGTCCGGTCTGCGAGTTCCACCGCCCAGCCCGAGGTGGCGTCGCGGATCGCCTGCCAGTAGTTCGTGATCCCGTCGGTCAGCGGTGAGCTCACCCGGCGGTCGGTGACAAGCAGCGCGCCGGAACGGTTCACCGAGACACCGGGTACGGCGGCCGGGTTGCCGGCGAGCACGGTCATGTCGGAGTCGCGCAGCGAGACGACCTCGACCGGCTTTCCGCCGGCGTCGGCGAGCCTGCGGTCGATGACCGGTGCGGTGATGAGCGGCGCGATCGGTGCGATCACCGCCGCGAGGCGACGCACCGTCGTCGGCAGGTCCGGTGTCGTGGCGGGGTCGATGACGATGCCGTTGGTGGGCTGCAACGCCATCCAGGGTGCGCGCGTGGCGTCGAGCACCGCCGGTGCCGGGCGGGCGTCGGTGCGGATCGCCCGCAGCACCCCGCCGGCCTGCAGTCCCGACGCGAGGACGGCGGGATCCCACTGCACCCGCCAGCCCGCGGTCAGCTTGCGGGCGGTCCCGGTGGTCGTGGTGGTGAACTCGCGGTCGCGGCCGAGGTGCCAGGTGGTGGTGAGTCCGTAGCTCGCGGTGTGGTCGGAGTACTCGACCGGATCGGTCACCTTCACCGACACCGACTCGGCGTGCATCCCGGTGAGCGTGTCGCCGATCTGGGTGGCGGCCTGTCCCGGCGCGGAGGTGAGGGCGGCGGCGCGTGCGGCGTCCTGCGCCGAGATCGCCGAGGCGAACACGTCGAGCATCCGCTGCGAATCGGTCTTCGGCTCGTCGCTGAAGACACCGCAGGACGACAACACCAACACACCACTGACGACCGTCGCGGCGATGACGCGCACACGGGTCGAGATGACAACCTTCACGATGAGTCAGTTCACTCCTGTCACATAACTAATGACACCGTTGGTGTTCCCGTTTCGCTTACGGTCCCGTCACGATCGAGTAACCGACTCACTCGCCCGGGCGGGGTCGTCCACGTCAGGCAGGATGGTGACGTGACCTCCTCAACCGCTCCCGCACCCACTCCCTCCGGCATCGACCTCGACTGGGTGGACGAGTCGATCCGTGCGCAGGACGATCTGTTCGAGCACGTCAACGGCATCTGGCTCGCCGAGCACGAGATCCCCGAGGACCGTCCCATGGACGGCTCGTTCTACACACTGCGCGATCGCGCCGAGGAGAACGTCCGCGACATCGTCGTCGAGTGCGCCGATCGACCCGATGCGCCGGCCGGATCGGACACGCAGCTGATCGGCGCGCTCTACCGCAGCTTCATGGACACCGATCGCATCGAGGCACTCGGGCTCGACCCGATCCGCGCACAGCTCGACCGTGTCGCGGCGATCGGCTCGACCGAGGAACTCGTCGAGGTGATGGGCGAGCTACAGCGCGCGGGAGCCGGTGGCGCACTGGGCTTCTACGTCGACACCGATTCCAAGCAGTCCGACCGCTATCTCGTGCACCTGTCGCAGTCGGGTATCGGCCTGCCCGACGAGTCGTACTACACCGAGGACAAGCACCGCGAGACGCGCGAGTCCTACCGCGCGCATGTCGGCGCGCTGCTGTCCCTCGCCGGCATCGACGACGCGCAGACGAAGGCCGCGACCGTCCTCGACCTCGAGACCGCGATCGCCGGTTTCCACTGGGACGTGGTGCGGCGTCGTGACGCCGACCTCACCTACAACCTGCGTTCGTTCGCCGAGATCGCCTCGGCGGCAGGCGCCTTCGACATCGCCGCGTGGGCGCGCGGGTTGGGTGTCGAGCAGTCCGCACTGAGCGAGGTCGTGGTGCGGCAGCCGTCGTTCGTCGACGGACTCGGCGGCCTGGTGGCCGACCGTCCGCTCACCGACTGGAT
Source organism: Williamsia sp. M5A3_1d (assembly GCF_053345315.1). Taxonomy (NCBI): domain Bacteria; kingdom Bacillati; phylum Actinomycetota; class Actinomycetes; order Mycobacteriales; family Nocardiaceae; genus Williamsia; species Williamsia sp. M5A3_1d. The sequence continues at coordinate 754,261 of NZ_JBKEZX010000001.1, read as the reverse complement.
CACCTGGCTGCAGTGGGAGGTCGTGCACTCCGCGGCCCCGTACCTGCCCGCGCAGTTCGTCGAGGAGAACTTCGACTTCTACGGCCGCACCCTGTCGGGCACGCCGGTCAACCGCGAGCGATGGAAGCGCGGTGTCGGCCTGGTGGAGGCGGCGGTCGGTTTCGCGGTCGGCAAGATCTACGTCGAGCGCCACTTCCCGCCCGCGGCCAAGGCCCGTATGGACGAACTCATCGCCAACCTGGTGGAGGCCTATCGCCGCAACATCGACGATCTCGAATGGATGAGCCCGCAGACGCGCGAGAAGGCGCTCGCCAAGCTCGACCGGTTCACCCCCAAGATCGGCTACCCCGCGCAGTGGCGCGACTACTCGGGTCTCCAGCTCACCGCCGACGACCTCGTCGGGAACGTCGCCCGTGCCTCGGCCTTCGAGCAGGACCGGGAGCTGGCCAAGATCGGTGGACCCGTCGACCGGGACGAGTGGTTCATGACCCCGCAGACGGTCAACGCGTACTACAACCCGGGAATGAACGAGATCGTGTTCCCCGCGGCGATCCTGCAGCCGCCGTTCTTCGACCCCGACGCCGACGACGCCGCGAACTACGGCGGTATCGGCGCGGTCATCGGCCACGAGATCGGCCACGGCTTCGACGATCAGGGCGCCAAGTACGACGGAGACGGCAACCTGGTCGACTGGTGGACCGACGCCGACCGCACCGAGTTCGGCAAGCGGACGAAGGTGTTGATCAAGCAGTACGACAAGTTCACCCCGCGTGGCCTCGACGAGTCCCACAAGGTCAACGGCGCCTTCACCATCGGCGAGAACATCGGCGACCTCGGTGGTCTGTCGATCGCGTTGGTGGCCTACCGGTTGGCCACCGAGGGCGCCGAGCCGCCGGTCATCGACGGACTCACCGGACTGCAGCGGGTGTTCTTCGGGTGGGCCCAGGTGTGGCGCAGCAAGCTCCGCGAGGCCGCCGCGGTCACCCGACTCGCCGTCGACCCGCACTCACCTCCGGAGTTCCGATGCAACGGTGTGGTCCGCAACGTCGACGCGTTCTACGAGGCGTTCGACGTCCGGCCCGGCGACCGGCTCTACCTCGACCCGGCCGAGCGCGTCCGGATCTGGTGAGTGGTTCGTCCGGCCATTTCTCGGCTGGGGCACAGGAGATGGTCTCGGCTGGCTACACTTTCCCGACCGACATCTAGAGCAAGGTGGCCGTCTCGCCCGGTGGTCGCCGCATGCCAGGTGGCGGCCCACGGAGAGAAACAGCGGACGAGATGGATCAGTTGAGCGAAGAAGTGCAGGAAAAGCTCCGAGGGGGGAGTCACATGCAGTCGGTGGCGGACAAGAACGGCGAGGTCAGCGACTCGGGCATCCTCTCGCAACCGGCCCCGGTGGCGAGCATGTCCCCCGTCGCCGCGCTGCCCGCGCAGATGGCCGACGTGGCGCGCAGGCTGCGTTCGGAGAGTCAGGACACCGACACGATCCTGCGGGCGATCTGCGCCTCGGCCGTCGAGTCGATCCCGGGGGCCGAGTACGCCAGCATCACCCTGGTCACCGGTAATGCGACCGTGGAGAGTCCGGTGCTCATCGGTGATCTGGCCCGCGAGTCCGACCGACTGCAGGCCGAGCTGCGCGAGGGCCCCTGCATCCGTTCGGCGCTGCACTCGGACACCGTGTGGATCCGCGACATGACCACCGAGGACCGGTGGCCGGCGTTCAGCGCCGCCGCCGCAGAGCTGGGCATCCGTTCGATGCTCTGTTTCACGCTCTACGTCGAGGGCGACAACTTCGGTGCCCTCAACCTGCACAGCACCCGCGTCGACGCGTTCGACGACGACTCCCGCTCGATCGGCGCGTTGTTCGCCGCGCACGCCGCGATCGCGTTCTCCTCGGTGCGAGAGAAGGAACAGATCCGTGCGGCGCTCACCAACCGCGACATCATCGGCCAGGCGAAGGGCATGTTGATGGAGCGCTACACGCTGAACTCCGACGAGGCGTTCCGCTTGCTGGCACGGCTGTCGCAGGATTCGAACACCAAGCTCGCCGACGTGGCGCTGCAGGTGGTCGACGCCGGTCCCGGCGAGTAGCCCTCAGGCGAGGAAGGCGAGCACGGTCGCCTCGAACGCCGCCTTCGCCTCGATCATCACCCAGTGCCCGCACCGCGGGAACACGTGCAGCTGTGCATCGGGGATGAGGCGCATCGGCGCCAGCGCCATGTCGGGTGGGCTCACACGGTCGTCGCGACCCCAGGTCAGCAGCGTCGGGCAGGCAACCTTGTGCATCATCGCCCAGTAGGGCGGGGTGTCGGCGGCGGCCATGAACTGCTGCTGCATCTCGAAGGCCGCGGACCCGTACATCGCGCGACCGGTCGCGAGCGCGTCGGGGTTGGTCGCCGCCTTCCACCGTTCGGCGATGAGCTCATCGGTCACCAGGGCCTTGTCGAAGACCATCGCGCGCAGCCAGCGCACGAGCTTGTCGCGGTCCGGGTCGTCGGCGAACTCCTGCAGCAGCGTCAACCCTTCGCTGGGCGAGGGACTGAACAGGTTGCCACCGACCCCGCCGATGGTGACGAGCTTGCTCACCCGCTCGGGCTTGCGGATGGCGAGGTTGACCCCGACGACGCCACCCATCGAGTTGCCGACCATCGCCGCGCTCTCGATGCCGAGCGAGTTCATGAACAGGTTCACGGCCTTGCCGGCGTTGAGCACCGGCATGCCCTCCCAGGCGTCGCTGACGCCGAACCCTGGGAACTCGAGGACGAGGCAGCGGTGGTGTTCGGCGAAGGTGCCGAGGTTGCCGCGGAAGTTGCGCCAGCCCGTCACGCCGGGCCCCGACCCGTGCAGCAGGATCAGCGGCGGCGCCGACGGATCGCCCGCCTCGTGATAGCGCAGCACGCCGGAGTCGGTGGTGAGCTCGCGTCGGGTGCCCTCGAATGTCACGTCCACCCGCTCACACTAGAACGTGTTCTCGTTTCGGTACACCGAACGCCCGAGTGCTCGGCATGCGAACACTCGGGCGCCGTGGCCGCCGGCGGGGGGATGGCGGCCGGTGGATGGTCAGGGGCAGCGTCAGCCGCGTGCCTCGACCAGGTCGTCCTTGCCTTCCTTCGCCGCGAACTCCGGATCGTCGGAGAACGTCTTGAGCCGCGCGATGCGGTAGATCAGCAGTCCGTAGAGGCACTTGGCGACGATGTCGGCGACGCTGTATCCGGCCTGCTTGCTGACCCACGCGACCGCGCCGTCACCACCGAGCACGGGCAGCAGATACGCGATCGGGTAGACACCCCACGCTGCGAACAACAGGATGCGCATGCGCGACACCGTCATCCGCACCGACGGTGACTGGTGGTCGAGCGAACGGGTCAGCTCGACGAACAGCACGTAGAGGATGTAGAGGAACGGGATCGTCGACAGCGTGCCCCAGATGAGGCGGGTGGTGTTGTCGCCGCTGATCTCACCCGGGTAGCCGAGGACGATCATCAGCGCCGACGCCGGGATGAGCCGCCACAGCAGAGACGCCTGCAGCTTGCGGGCCAGAGCCAGGACCACGACGAGCTCGGTCAGCAACAGCGGAACGGTGAGAAGCCAGTCGACGTAGCGGTATCCCTCGTTGAACGACTCACCGATGGCCTGCTTGTACGTGCCGTCGCCACCGGGGGCGTCGGATACGAACGCCTTCTTGAACGAGTCGAAGATGCGGAAGTAGTGATACGCCGCGATGCCGCAGACGATCGCCGAGATCACGAGCGCCTGTCGATATCGTTGCAGCACACGGGGTTGCACCGCGAGCAGGAAGATGGCTGTGAACAACTGCGCCGCGATGGCCAGCGACAGCACGTTGTAGACGCTGTCGAACTGACCCTTCGTCAGTACTTCGGGAATCATCTGATCCCACCTCTCTGGTTGGCTGTGCGGCCCCTTCGGCGAGAGCACCGGCGCCGCTCACATAAATGAACTCCCAGCCCAGTACCGGATCAACGGTTTTGTTGGATCAGCTGTTCAATTGTGACCGACCGGTTCAATAGTTATGGTTTCGTGACCATCCTTCGTTGCCCGCCGAGCGCATACTGACGAACGTGTCCGTCGCGAATACCGCTGGCCCCATTGCCATCACAGCCCGCACATCGCGGATGGCGCTCGTCTGTGCGGCGTTGGTGTCGTTGGTCGCCGACCGCACGATGGCCGATCCGGCGCCGCTGCAGGCCGCGCTCGTCGCGCTCGGCCTCGTCCTCGGCGTCCCCCACGGCGCCCTCGATCACCTCGTCGCCGCCCGCATGCTCGCCGTGCGGGCGTCGGTCGCGGCGGCCGGCTACGCCGTACTCGCCGCCGGCGCGTGGGCGCTCCTGCACTGGGGTGGGCCGATCCCCCTGGCCGTCATGATCGTGGCCAGCGTCGTCCACTTCGGGCTCGGTGAGGTCGAGACCATGGATGTCGCTGCGGCGGAAACGGTTCCACGGGTGGGCATGGTGATCGCCGGTGCCGGATGCTTGATCCTTCCGCTCGCGCGCGGCGGCCCCGGATGGGATGAGACCCTGGCGACGCTGTCGGGGTCCTTGGCGCGTCTGCTCGCCGATGATGCGATGCAGGCGGCCGTGATCGGGTTGTGGGTCGTGTCGGCGGTCATCAGCGTGATCTGGTTCGCGCGTCGCGGCCGTTGGTCCGGGGTCGTCGACGTGGCCGTCGTCGCGGCGGTGGGTGCGACCGTCGCGCCGTTGACCGCCTTCGCACTGTGGTTCGGACTGTGGCACGCACCCCGTCATCTCGCGCGCCTCGTCGACATCGAGGTCACAGACGGTCGATCGGCAACCGTCACCGCCGCGACCCGAAGGCTCGCGCTACGCGCGGCACCTGCGACCGTCGGCGCTCTGCTCACCCTGACCGCCATCGTGGCCGTGGTCGTCGGCTCGGACTCCACCGTCGGCGCCGTCGCGGCCGCGATCGTCGTCCTCCTCGCGCTCACCGCACCGCACATGGTGGTCGTCGCCGCCCTCGACGCGCACGCCCATCGCGCGCGACCGGCCCCGGCCCCGGCCTCGCCACCTCGTCGGGTCGGTCAGGTGAAGCTGTAGCTCCCCAGATCGAACCGGCGGCTTGTCCACATCGTCTCCAGCGTCGTCGACGCACGGAACGGGACGTCGCCGTGGTCGTCGAAGTAGTAGCTGTTCGAGCCGCCGCAACCGCCCTGGAAGAACACCTGATTGCCGCGCCGGGCCAACATCGCCTCGAAGTACTCGGCGTTGGCCTCCTCGCTCACCTCCACCCTGGTCGCACCGGTGTCGCGCGCTCGGCGCAGGCACCGCAGGATGTGTCGCGTCTGGGTCTCGATGAGGTTGAAGTACGAGGACCCGTTGTAGCCGTAGGGCCCGAGGATGGTGAACAGGTTCGGGAAGCCCGGCACGCTCACGCCCTGGAACGCCTGGAAACGGTTCTTGTCCCACCACGTGTCGAGGTCGATGCCACCGATGCCACGCACGCCGAACGGGGGCATGTTGCCGCGTTCGAACACCTTGAAACCCGTTGCCAACACGAGGATGTCGATCTCGTGCACGGTTCCGTCGACGGTGCGGATCCCGGTCGGGGTGATCGCCTCGATCGAGGTGGTCTCCAGGGTCACGTTGTCGCGGTTGAAGGTCGGCAGGTATGCGTTGGAGAAGCTCGGCCGCTTGCAGCCCAGCGCGTATCGCGGTGTCAGCTTCTCGCGCGTGCGCGGATCGCGAACGGCCCCGCGCAGGTAGGCGCGGCCCAACCGCTCGCCCACCGATGCGATCGGCAGCACTCCGTTGAAGTGCGCGGGCAGGGGGAAGTTGAACTCGACGAACACCTGACTCAGCGTGCGCGCCAGGCGTTTCGCGCCCGGGATGGCGCCCAGCGCGGTGCGTGCGGCCGACGGCATCGGTGCGTCGGGCTTCGGCAGACACCAGATGGGGGTGCGTTGGAAGACCGTGAGGTGATCGACGATCGGCGCGATGGCCGGGATCGCCTGTACCGCCGACGCACCCGTGCCGATGACCGCGACGCGCTTGCCGGTGAGGTCGACGTCGTGATCCCACCGCGCGGTGTGCATCACCGTGCCGGCGAACGAGTCGATCCCGTCGATCTCCGGCGGCTTGGGCTGCGTGAGCACGCCCGTCGCGCCGATGACGTAACGCGCGGTGAGCGTCTCGCCGCCGCGCAGGGTCAGTGTCCACAGGTCGACGGTGGCGTCGAAGTCGGCGTCGACGACGCGGGTGTCGAGCCGCGTGTGCGCGTCGACGCCATACTTGCGCACGCAGTCGTCGGCGTAGGCCTTCAGTTCCGATCCGGGCGCGAACACGCGTGACCAGTCGGCGCGCTGCTCGAAGGAGAACTGATAGCTGAACGACGGGATGTCGACGCCGACGCCGGGATAGGTGTTCCAGTGCCACGCCCCACCGAGGCCGTCACCGTCCTCGACCAGCAGGTAGTCGTCGAACCCGGCCTTGCCGAGCATGATGGCCGCGCCTATACCGGAGAACCCACCGCCGACGATGACGATCTCGTGATCAGGCCGGGCGGACACGTTGTTGCCATTCATGAACGTCAGTATCGCTGAAGCGCGGCGCTGACTGTGTGGAAACCGCCGTCAGCGGCTCGAGACGACAAAGCGGCCCGGCTCCTCTGTGGAGGAACCGGGCCGCACTGTCCCGATCAGATCAGTCGATCAGATCAGTACTTCTCACCCTTGGCGGCCTTGTCGACCAGCGACTGCGGCGGCTCGAAGTGCTTGCCGTACTTCGACGCCAGGTCGCGGGCGCGATCGACAAAGCCCTGCAGTCCACCCGGGTACTGGTTTATGTACTGCACGACACCACCGGTCCACGCCGGGAAGCCGATACCGAAGATCGAACCGATGTTGGCGTCCGGGATCGAGGTGATGACACCCTCGTCGAAACACTTCACGGTCTCGAGCGACTCGGCGAACAGCATCCGGTCGATGAGGTCCTGGAAGGGGACATCGGTGCTGCCCGACTTGAACTCCTCACGCAGTCCGGGCCACAGGCCGGTGCGCTTGCCGTTCTCGTCGTAGTCGTAGAAGCCCTTGCCCGCGGCCTTGCCGTCGCGACCCTGCTCCAGCAGGCGGTCGATGACGTCGTAGGAACCGTGGTCGGGGAACTCCTTGCCCTCGGCCTTGGCGCCCTCCTGGGTCTCCTTGCGGATCTTCTGCATCAGGCCGAGCTTGAGCTCATCCGAGAGCTGCAGCGGCGCAGCCGGATAACCGGCCTGCTGACCCGCCTGCTCGATGATCTGCGGCTCGACGCCCTCACCGACGGCCGCGATGGCCTCGTTGATGAACGTGCCGATGACCCGCGAGGTGAAGAAGCCACGGCTGTCGTTGACGACGATCGGGGTCTTCTTGATGGCGAGGGTGTAGTCGATGACCTTGGCCAGCACCGCATCCGAGGTCTTCGCACCCTTGATGATCTCCACCAGCGGCATCTTGTCGACAGGCGAGAAGAAGTGGATGCCGATGAAGTCCTCGGAGCGCTTGACGCCCTCGGCGAGGATGGTGATGGGCAGCGTCGAGGTGTTCGACCCGAGCACGGCGTCGGGGGAGACGATGTCCTCGATCTCCTGGAACACCTTGTGCTTCACGTCGACCGACTCGAACGCGGCCTCGATGACGAGGTCGACACCGGCGAAGTCGGCGGCGTCGACGGTCGGGTGGATGCGGGCGAGCAGAGCGTCGGACTTCTCCTGCGTGGTCTTGCCGCGCGAGAGTGCCTTCTCCTCGAGCTTCTCCGAGTAGGCCTTGCCGCGCTTGGCCGCATCGAGGTCGATGTCCTTGATCACCACGTCGATACCGGCCTTGGCCGAGACATACGCGATGGCCGCGCCCATCATGCCGGCGCCGATGACGCCGACCTTGGTGGCGGACCACTTGTCGTAACCGTCGGGGCGCGAGCCGCCGCCGTTGATGTGGTTGAGGTCGAAGAAGAACGCCTTGATCATGTTCTGCGCGACCTGGCCGGTCACCAGCGACACGAAGTAGCGGGTCTCGATCTCGGTGGCGGTGTCGATGTCGACCAACGCGCCCTCGACCGCGGCGGACAGGATCGCACGCGGTGCGGGCATCGGCGCGCCCTTGACCTGACGACGCAGGATGGCCGGCATCGCGGGCAGGAACTGCGCGACCGACGGGCTCGTGGGCGAGCCGCCGGGGATCTTGAATCCCTTGACATCCCAGGGCTGTACGGCCTCGGGGTTGGCCTTGAGCCACGCCTTCGCGGCGGGCAGGAGCTCCTCGACGCTGCCGACGACCTCGTGGATCAGGCCGATCTCCTTGGCCTTCTCCGGACGCAGCCGGGGTCCCTGCAGCAGGACGCCCATCAGGGCGTTCTGGATGCCGAGCAGTCGCACGGTGCGCGCGACACCGCCGCCGCCGGGCAGCAGACCGAGGGTGACCTCGGGCAGTCCGAGGGAGGCGCCCTTGACGTCGGCGGCGATGCGGTGCTGGGTCGCGAGGGTGAGCTCCAGGCCACCGCCGAGCGCGGCACCGTTGATGGCCGAGACCACGGGCTTGCCGAAGGTCTCCAGGCGACGGAGGTTCTTCTTCATCGCGTTGGTGCGCTGGGTGATCTCGGTGGCGATCTCGACCTTGTCGCGGTCGCCGCGGTCACTGGTCATGTCCTTGAGGTCGCCGCCGGCGAAGAAGGTCTTCTTCGCCGAGGTGAGCACGACACCGGTGATGTCGTCCTTCTCCGCCTCGAGGCGGTCGACGGTGGCCTCCAGCGAGCTCATGAACAGGTCGTTCATGGTGTTCGCGCCCTGATTCGGGTCGTCCATGGTGAGGACGACGACCCCGTCGGCGTCTTTGTCCCAGGCAATCATGTTGTCGCTCATGTGTTTCTAAAGGTCCTTTGAGAGGTGAGTGGTGAGGTGGGGCCGGGCGATCAGACGCGCTCGATGATGGTCGCGACACCCATGCCGCCACCGATGCACAACGTGACGAGGCCGTAGCGGCCGCCGCTGCGCTCGAGCTCGTCGACCACGGTGCCGAGGATCATCGCGCCGGTCGCACCCAGCGGGTGGCCCATGGCGATGGCGCCGCCGTTGACGTTGGTCTTCTCGTGCGGGATCCTCAGGTCCTTCATCCACTTCATGACGACCGACGCGAAGGCCTCGTTCAGCTCGAACACGTCGATGTCGTCGACGGTGAGTCCGGCCTTCTTGAGCACCAGCTCGGTGGCCGGCGTCGGACCGGTGAGCATGATCGTGGGATCGCTGCCGGTCTGCGCGGTGGCGACGATGCGTGCACGCGGCGTGAGGCCGGCGCGCTTGCCTGCCTCGGCCGAACCGACGAGCACCAGCGCGGCGCCGTCGACGATGCCGGAGCTGTTGCCGCCGGTGTGGACGTGATTGATCTTCTCCACGGCGTGGTACTTCTGCTTGGCGACCTCGTCGAAGCCGGCCATCTCGGCCATGCCGGCGAACGCGGGCTTGAGCTTGCCCAACGACTCCACCGACGAGCCGGGGCGACGGTGCTCGTCGTGGTCGAGGATGAGGACACCGTTCATGTCCTTCACCGGGACGACCGACTTCGCGAAGTAGCCGGCCGACCATGCGGCCTCGGCGCGGTTCTGCGACTCCACGGCGTAGGCGTCGACGTCCTCACGGCTGAAGCCCTCGAGGGTGGCGATGAGGTCGGCGCCGATGCCCTGCGGGGCGATGTAGAGGTCGTAGGCGGTGGCGGGATCCTGGAACATCGCACCGCCGTCGGAGCCCATGGGCACCCGCGACATCGACTCGACGCCACCGGCGATCACCAGGTTGTCCCAGCCCGACGCGACCTTCTGGCCGGCGAGGTTGGTGGCCTCGAGGCCCGAGGCGCAGAAGCGGTTGATCTGGGTGCCGGGGACGGTGTCGGGCAGGCCCGCGACGAGGGCGGCGGTGCGCGAGATGACCGCGCCCTGCTCGCCGACCGGCGAGACGACACCGAGCACGACGTCGTCGATGTCGGCGGGGTCCATCTCGGGGAAGCGGGTGCGGAGCTCACCGATGAGTCCGGCCACCAGGTCGACCGGCTTGGTCCCGTGCAGCGAACCGTTGCGCTGCTTGCCGCGCGGCGTGCGGATCGCCTCGTAGATGAATGCGTCACTCATGGTGCATGTTCCTTTCCGATGTACATCGGGTGTGGCGGGTCCATTACCCGGTCCACGTCTATGCATGAGGCTAACGCTCGATAACTTGTTTGGCTATACCGGCTCGTCAAACCGGTCGGCGGGGTCAGTTTCTGCGCTAAGGTCTGTTCACCATGACCGCCACCGACCCGCCCGCCACACGCCGCCCGGCCGACCGCAAGAGCCAACTCGTGGCGCTCGCGGCGCAGCTGTTCGGCGAACGGGGCTACTCGCACGTGTCGGTCGCCGACATCGCGAAGGCCGCCGGGGTCACCGGACCGTCGGTGTACCGCCATTTCTCCGACAAGCAGGCACTCCTCGCCGCCGCCGTGCTCGCCGGTGTCGACGACCTCGAGGCCTGTACCGACCGCGCCCTCGACCGTGCCGACGGTCTGGCGGCCGACGATCCCGCACGCCTGGCCGGCCTCGTCGACAGCATCTGCACGATGGGCATCCGCCGCCCCGACGCCGCGGTGTTGTGGCGCTGGAACGGCGCCTTCCTCTCCTACGAGCAGAACCGCGAGGTCGCGGAACGCACCACCGCGGTGCTCGCACGATGGGCCCGCGCGCTACAGATCGGACGGGCCGACCTCGACGACCGCGGTGCCCGTCAGCTGGCGTGGGCGGCGTTGAGCATCGCGGGCAGCACGAGCATGCACGCGACCCGCATCCCGGCGGCACGCGCACACGCCCGCCTGCGCCTGCTCATCACCCGGGTCGTGTCGGTGCGCACCGCCGACGCACCGATGCTCGCGACCGACGCGCTACCCGGACCCGAGCCGATGGGTCGGCGCGACGAGATCCTCGACGCGTCGTCGATCCTGTTCGAGCGACGCGGGTTCGGCAACGTCGGTGTCGACGAGATCGGTGAGGCCGTGGGCATCACCGGACCCAGTGTCTACCGGCACTTCTCGAGCAAGGTCGCGATCCTCACCAGCATCGGTCAGCGCAGCGCAGCGCGCCTCGAGGCCGGCGCGATGGCCGCCCACGCCGCGTCGCGCACCCCGCAGGAGTTCCTGTCGCGGCTCGCCGACTCCTACGTCACGGTGCTCACCGCGACCCCCGACCTCGCCGTCGCCTTCCACAACGGCACCGTGCTGCGGGATGTCGATGCGCGTGATTTGCTCGCCGCGCAGCGCCAGTACGTGCGACGCTGGATCGAGCTGGTGTGCGAGATCGATCCCGGGCTCCCCCGGGCCGAGGCCGCGGTCACCGTGCACGCCGCACTCAGCATCGCCAACGACGCGATGCGGATGCGGCGGGGACGCGACCGACCGGAGCTCCCCGGACGACTCGCGCTGATGATGAAAGGCGTTCTGGGACTGTGACCGCTGCCGAGGACACCCCGCAGGGCGATCCCCCGCACGATCGACTGGCCGCGGTCGAGGAGATGCTGCTCGGCGGGCCCCGGGTGTTCACCCGAGATCAGGCCGTCGACGAACTCGACATCGACTCGGAATTCGCCGACGAGATCTGGCGGGCGTTCGGTTTCGCGCACGACTCCCGTGATCAGCCGATCTTCACCGAGGACGACCTGTCGGCGATGGGACTGGTCATCGCCGCCTACCGCTCGGCGCCGGAGGGGCAGGCCGTCGCCGCGGCGCGCGCCATCGGACAGACGATGTCGCGGCTGGCCGACTGGCAGGCCTACCGGCTCGACGAACTCGACCGGGACAGCGGCGTCGACACCAGCCTCGGGCAGATGGCCATGGCGATGAGTCGTGTGCAGACCTTGATCTGGCGGCGTCACCTCGCGGCCGCACTGCGCAACATCGACACAGAACGGGGCAACATCGACACAGAACGGGGCAACATCGACTCCGACCGTGTCCCCGACGACGCCGTCGGGCACGAACTCGTCGTCGGGTTCTGCGACATCGTCGGCTACACCAGCCTGTCCCGGAAGATCGGGATGGACGATCTCAACGCGCTGCTCGAGTCGTTCGAGGGTCGCGCCAACGACATCATCACCGATCACGACGGACAGATCGTGAAGACGCTCGGCGACGCGGTGATGTTCACCGTGGCCGACCCGGTGCAGGCGACGCAGATCGCGCTCGAGCTGCACACGCTCACCGAGCGTGACGAGATCCCGCCGCTGCGGGTCGGTCTCGCCTACGGTCGCGTGCTCACCCGGTTCGGCGACGTGTTCGGCGAACCGGTCAACATCGCGGCACGACTCACCGGCTCGGCGCGCCCCGGCACATCGCTGTGCGACGCGGAGCTCGCCGACGCCGTCGACGACGAGCGGTACTTCTTCAAGTCGATCGGTTCGCTGAGCGTCCGCGGGTACCGGCATCTCAAGGCGCGGGTCATCGAGCTCGACCGCGATCACGACAAGTCCGACAGCTCGCGATGAGTTCCGGCGACAGTCACGGTCTACATCGCCGACCGACCATCCCGCTTCCCCAGGAGTTCCCATGCGCCAGCTGATCGTCACCGCGTTCGTCTCACTCGACGGGGTCATGGAGGCACCCGGCGGGGAGCCCGGCTACCGCAACTCCGGGTGGACCTTCGAGGGCATCGAGTTCGACCCCGCGGCCTACGAGATCAAGGGTCGGGAGCAGCAGGAGACCGGGGCGTTGCTGTTCGGTCGCACCTCCTATGAGGTGTTCGCTCCGGTGTGGCCGACGATGGAGGAGTTCGCCCACATGAACACCCTCCCCCGCTACGTCGTCTCGACGTCGCTGGAATCCGACGACGAGCGTTGGCCGGCGACCATCCTGCGCTCGGTCGACGAGGTGGCCGAGCTCAAGAAGACCGACGGCGGACCGATCCTCGTGCAGGGCAGCGCAACTCTCGGTGCCTCACTCGCCGACGCCGGACTCGTCGACCGCTACCACCTGCTGGTGTTCCCGGTTCTCCTCGGCGCGGGCAAGCGCCTGTTCAGCGAGGCCGACAAGGACACCACGCACCTGCGGCTCGTCGAGAACGAGGCGTACGGCAACGGGATCACCAAGCAGATCTTCGACGTCGTCCACGCCGACTGACCGTTCAGGCGGAGGGGTACACCTGCACCTCGCCCGCCTTCACCGTCAACCACACGTCGGTGTCGGTGACGAGAGCGAGATCGGCGACGGCGGCCCAGGTCACCTCGGCGGTGATGTCGACACCCGAGACGGCGCAGCGCACCGCAGCCCTCGAACCCACCGGGGCGATCTCGCGCACCGTCGCGGCGAGGACGTTCCGTGGGCTCCCGTGCACGGGCGGATCGGTGTAGACGGCGACCGCCGACGGGTCGAAGATCGCGGTGACCGCGGCTCCGACCTTCGGAGCGATCTCGGCGCCGACCGCACCGACCACGCGGATGTCGCCGACCGTCACGCCCGCACCGTCCCACCGGCCCGCGATGAGGTTCAGTCCCGCGAGGCGGGCCGCGAAATCGTCGGTCGGGCGGGCGAGTACGTCGCGTACGGGCCCCTGCGCGGTGACCCGGCCGTCGGCCAGCACGAGGGCGGTGTCGGCGAGGGTCACCGCGTCGACGAGGTCGTGGGTGACCAGCATCGCGATGCGTCCACGGTCGGCGAGGACCGTGGAGACGAGGGTGCGCAGGCGTGCCGCGACGTCGACGTCGAGCGCGGAGAACGGTTCGTCGAGCAGCAGCACCGCCGGATCGGCGGCGAGGGCTCGAGCGACCGCGACGCGCTGCGCCTGCCCTCCGGACAGCTGGTGGGGCTTGCGGTCGAGCAGGTCGGTGACGTCGACCGCGTCGGCCCAGTGCTCGACGCGGCGTCGGATCTCGGTGCGGCCCAACCGTGCCGCAGCGGGCGCGAAGGCGATGTTGCGGGCGACCGTCATGTGCGGGAACAGCCGGGCACGTTGCCCGAGCAGCGCCACCGACCGGCGGTGGGGTGCGACGAAGGTGTCGCTGTCGGCGAGAGGTCGCCCGTGCACGCTGATCTCGCCGGACGCCGGGCGCAGCAGCCCGGCCACGAGGTGGAGCAGACTGCTCTTGCCCGCGCCGTTGCGACCGAGCACCGCGACCGTCGACCCGTCGGGCACCGTGATGTCGACGTCGAGGTCGGGGGCGACCGAGGTCGCCCGGATCCGGAGGCCGGTCACAGGGCCGCCTGCGCGCCCGGTCGACGCAGATGCACCGCGATCACCACGACGAGTGCGACCACGATGAGTACGAACGACAGCGGCAGCGCCTGCTGCGGATCGTTGATCTCGTCGACGTAGATCTTCAGGGGCGCGGTCTGCGTGACACCCGGCGCATTGCCCGCGAACGTGATCGTCGCCCCGAACTCCCCCATCGCCCGAGCGAACGCCAGCACCAGTCCGCTCAGGAGCGCCGGGGCGACCAGCGGGATGGTCACCCGCAACAGTGTGCGGGTCGGACCGGCGCCGAGGGTGGCGGCCACCTGCTCGTACGACGACCCCGAGACCCGCAGCGCCCCTTCCACACTGATCACCAGGAACGGCAACGCCACGAAGGTCTGCGCGAGCACGACCGCGGTTGTGGAGAAGGCGATGTCGATGCCGATCACCGTCAGGTGCTCGCCGATGAGGCCTCGGCGACCGAAGGCGTAGAGGAGCGTGATCCCTCCGACGACGGGCGGCAGCACCAACGGCAGCAGCACCAGGGCGCGCACGATCCGCAGCACGACACCGTCGGACCGGGCGAACACCACCGCCATCGGCACCCCGATGATCACGCACAGCACGGTGCTGATCGCGGCGGTCCGCAGGCTCAGTGCCAGTGCCTGCAGGGATGATTCGGAGGTGATCGACGACCAGAAGTCGCGCCACGGCAGACGCTGCGTGAGCGCGATCGGCGGGATGACGACGAACGCCAACCCGATCAACGCCGGTAGGTACAGCCAGCTGGGAACTCCGCGGACAGGCTTCACCGCCCGGCGCCGAACCCCAACTCGCGCAACACCTGCTGACCCGTGCTGCCGGTGACGAGATCGATGAACTGCTTCGCCTCGGTGCTGTGCTTCGTGCCCTTCACCGTCGCGATCGGGTACTCGTTGACCACCGCGGCGAAGGCGGGATCGTTCACCGTCGCGACCTTCGACCCGGCGGCCTTGGCGTCCGAGGTGTAGACGAGACCGGCGTCGGCCTGGCCGCTGGTCACCTTGGTCACCACGCCCGACACCGACGTCTCCTCGCTGGCCGGTCGGATGTCGACTCCGGCGTTGCGCTCGACGGTCGCCGCGGCGTTGCCGCACGGGACCTGCGGCGCACACAGGACCGTCGTGACACCGCTTCGGGCGAGATCTCGAACGGCGTTGATGCCCTTCGGGTTACCGGGCGCGGTGATGATGATCAGCACGTTGCGGGTGAAGGTCGTCGGGTCGACGGCCGCATCGCCGAGCGACGTCATCGTCTTCTCGTCGGCGGTGGCGATGACGTCGGCGGTCGCCCCCTGTTCGATCTGGGTGACCAGCGCCGACGACCCGTCGAAAGTGGTCGTCACGGTGACGTTCGGGTGGGCCTTCTCGAAGTCCTGCACGATCTCGGTGAAGCCCTTCTTCAGCGATGCGGCGGCGAACACCGTCAGCGTGACGGGCGAGCCGCTCGCCGACGAACTCGACGCGCCCGACGCGCCCGAGTTGTCGCCCGCCGAGCAGGCGGCAGCCAGGGCGGCGACGGTGATCACGAGGCCGGCGACGCGAATCCGGTTGCGGGTCATCAGTTCTCTTTCTCGAGGGAGCTGTCCGGGCGTTCGACGATGACCGTGGTGGCCTTGACGAGTGCGGTGGCCACGACGCCGACGTCGAGCCCGAGGTCGCGAACGGCGTCGGTGCTCATCAGCGACGTCACCTCGAACGGGCCGCACTGCATGGTCACCTGCGACATCACGGTGTCGGAGCGGACGTCGGTCACCAACCCGACGAAGCGGTTGCGGGCCGATCGCTCCACGCCGATGCCGTCGGCGACGGGGTCGGGGGCACGGCGGCTGGCCAACCGCGCGAGATCGGCGCCGTCGACGACGGTCCGACCGGCGTCGTCGGTCGACGACGAGAGTTCGCCGGCGGTGATCCATCGGCGCAGGGTGTCGTCGCTGACGCCGAGCAGTTCAGCGGCGCGTCGCACGCGGATGTGTTCCACCCGTCGGAGTCTACGCATACGCGTCGCCAGTCGGCTTTTTGATCCGCACGTGCGGATCTACTGCGGGATCACCGTCGCGGTGGGGCGTCGGGGCCGGGTTGACACCGCGGGCACCACCAGGTGCGGCGGCGTTCGGGATCGTTGGGCTCCTCGGCGACCACCCGGATGGGTGTACCGCACCGCAGGCACGGCCGACCGCGTCGCCCGGCGACCCAGTGCTGCTCTCCGCGGCGACTGTTGCCCGTGGTGACCTGATAGGCGCCGCGCACCGTCGCCGAGTGGTGGAGGGCTGTGCGGCCCAGGCGGAGGAGTGCGGGCACGTCGACCTCGCCGATCGGTGTCCACGGGTTCAGTCCACGCAGGAAGCACAGTTCGTTGACCCAGAGGTTGCCGAAGCCGGCGACGCACCGCTGATCGAGCAGGACCGCCGACACCGCCCGACCCGGCTCGGCCGTCATCCGGCGCACGGCCTCGTCGGCGTCGAAGTCGGCGCGCAGCGGATCGGGCCCGAGGTGTCCGATGACGGTGTGTTCGTCGCGGGTGCGGATCAGTTCGACGATCGGCATCGAGATGCCGTACGCCGCGGGGCCCTCACCACCGGTTGCCGAGGCGGTGCGCAGCAGCACCCGCACCTCGGCCATCAGGTCACGCGGCAGCCATTTGCCGGCCCTGGAGACGGTCCAGGTGCCGCTCATCAGCATGTGCGTGTGCAGCGTCAGGTCGTCGGAGAACCGGGTGAGCAGGTGTTTCCCGTGGGTGTCGAGGCCGAGCACCGTGTGCTCGGAGAGGTCGGCGGTCGCGTGCCGGGGGACGCGCAACTCGCCGCGGGTCACCACGCGGCCGACGAGTACGTCGAGCTTGCGGGCGGCCACATAGACGCTGTCACCTTCGGGCACTCCCCCATCGTGCCCGGCCCGCGTGCGTCGCGTGTCCGGCGGCCGATAGCGTCGTGTCCATGAGCCTGCGCATCCTGCTGACCAACGACGACGGATGGCAGGCACCGGGCATCACCGCCCTGGCCGAGGGACTCCGCGGGGCCGGGCACACGGTGACCGTCGTGGCGCCGTCGGGCAACCAGAGCGGGGCCAGCGCCCGGTTGAGCGCCGGTCGCGACCTCACCGTCACCCGTCCCGACGGCGTGGGTGACGTGTGGTCGGTCGAGGGGTCACCCGCCGACTCGGTGATCTTCGGGCTCTCCCAGGTGTTCGCGGACGCCGCCCCCGACATCGTCGTCTCCGGTGCGAACGCCGGTGCGAATGCGGGTCAGGCGGTGCACTTCTCGGGCACGGTGGGTGCTGC
This sequence comes from Williamsia sp. M5A3_1d, assembly GCF_053345315.1. Lineage (NCBI taxonomy): Bacteria > Bacillati > Actinomycetota > Actinomycetes > Mycobacteriales > Nocardiaceae > Williamsia > Williamsia sp. M5A3_1d. The sequence goes on along the minus strand of NZ_JBKEZX010000001.1, from coordinate 736,763 downwards.
GGTCACCGCCGCGAGCTTCGGCGTCCCCGCGGTGGCGGTGTCGACCGACCTGCCGTGGGCCACCGAACCCGAGAGGGATCAGTTCGACGCGACGACGAAAGTGGTCGTGGCGCTGCTGGGTTGGGCCGAACCGAGGCGACTCGTGGCCGACGGGACAGTCCTCAATGTCAACGTGCCCGCACCCGAGCACGATGCGGGAGCACGGCTCGTGGCCACCACCCCGGATCGTTTCCCGATGGGGCGTATCGGCTACACCGGCGACGGACCGGACTACGCACTCACCTTCGAACCCGGCCCCGAACCGCTGCCGGGCACCGATGTCGCGACCATCCGCGGCGGCGACATCAGCCTGAGCATCGTGCCGGTGAGTGGACATCTCGACGCCGAGGTCGCAGTCCGGCTCGAGCGCCTCGCCGACGCCGACATCACCTGGCGCTGATTGGAAAGCGTCCCATTCGACGCCGGAACATCGGAGTAAACCAGCGATCATCCGGCCCGCGGCATCAAGACCAAACATTATTGCCGTTATTCAGTCCATCAATGCGAGAACTTGAGAATTCATAAAATCCGCGTCGCCTTGCGAGTTCCACCAAGACTCGCCGCCAAACCTGGCCATAAACTCCGTCGCGATGGCCCCGTTCAAAACCCCACCCAACCCAGGGCATGACTGCAAGATGACCTCCGCGAGGTGCTCGTCAATCCACACCCAAGGAAACTTCAGCTCGCATACAAGCTGCCAGTGCGCTTCATCAGCACCTGGGCGCAGCCAGTAGTGCCCCGCAAATTGTTTCGAGTTTCTTTCGTGTATCCAATCCAAAATGCCTTCACTAACACTCAGATTACTTACAAGAGCGACACGCACGGTGAGCTTCTCGATTTCATCGCTTACGTGGAAGAACACCGTGCCATCCCGCATCCAAGTTGCCATCGGGGTGTCAGAGCTCGGAAAAACTCCCCAATCGAACCCTAATTCGCCGTGCTGCAGTGCGAGCTGCGAGTGAAGGCGCTCGATCAAAATTTCTCTAACCGAAGTCATGGCAATAGCTTATATAACGTGGTTCACGACAACAGTCCTCTGAACAGTTGAGTCGACGAACCTGATCCACGATCATCTTTCCCGGTCACGCTAAGAGGCAGTATCACGGTATCGATTCGCGAGCCTGTAGATCTTCCCAAAGATGCATCAGTCCTCCTCGGATTAGAGTGTCTACGCACTCAATTTTAGCTGCGTCGTCAACAAACCCCGGAAGATCTTTTATGGCGAACCGACGAGTATTTTTCAGGAACACCACTGCGGGAGGAGGTAGGACCGGAAGCGATATAAGGCCTCCGGGATAATCGATGCGCGTGAAGCCACTGTCGTAGCGAAAACGAATCGTGCCCGAAATTGATCTTTCAATCAAAGAGTCAGTCGTAATATGAGCCAGCAGGTCTAGGGATTTAAAGTGTCCCGAACGCGAAGTAAATCTGTCAAAGTACTGGCTGACGTACTCGGCCCGCTGACGCCCGCTTACGGCTTTCGACAGGGAACTATTCGATAGGTCATTTGTACACATAAGTTCCTCGAGCGTCAGCGGCACGGGGAATTTATCAACTAACGTTTCATCGACCCCCAAGTCAGACCACGATAACGGCACGATTCCAAAGGTGATGTGTAATGACGAGCGTTCCCCGGTCAAGGCCTGGTGTGGACAGCCCTTCGGTAAGTACATCGTGTCCCCTGAGTTAAGCACCCTCTTCCACGACTCATTCAAGAAATCGGGGCGCGCCAAGCCTGGCTCGCGCTCCCCGACGTATGGCATATGCCCCACACGCCAATTCTTGGACCCCGACAGTTGAATTATGAAGACGTCGTGCGAATCGAAATGCGCCACGAACCCTTGCGATGCTGGCGGCGTCAAATAGATGTTCGCACTCACACGGCAGCCGAGCTCGGCTTCCAAATTGCGACAGATGACCGCTACCGCAGCGGACCTCTTCTCGACACAGTTTATGATTAGCGTATACCCGTCTGCGTAAGCAGAATAAACAGCTTGGATATCAATTCGGCCGTCATTCCGGTATGGGAAAGACAATTTCTCCGTAGTATCAGGCGACGTGGTCCGTACCAACTGCCCGTTCGCAGAATCCGTTTTCACGACGGTTGTGGTGAGAATCGAATCAATGTCGTCCAACGTGGGCATATCCGCAAAGTACCGCTTGTCTTTTCGCCCCACATGCAAAGGAGACAGACCGTGATAAGAATTGAAAAATTCGCCCGGCGTGACCGGGTCAAGGAGACGGAGAAGGGTTCCCTCACTAATTGAGTCTTTGCTCATCGCGATCCGGCCAGATCCGTGAGGTGTTTGGCGACCGCCGAGCTAATCGGCGCACCGGTTTGCTGTTCGATCCATAACCACTGACCATTCGGATTGCATTCTAAGAAGTAGGGTTCACGATCTCCGTCTTCCAGGAAGTCGAAGCATCCAAACTCAATATTCAGCCGTTCGAGAAACATTTGTATCTTGACGATTAACTGATCTGGAAGATCAATTATCTCGTGGCTTAACCTCTTAGTACCTATCCTGAAATCTAACCGTGTGAGGTCATCGACCTGACTGTCGATCCGACAGGCAAAGACCTCCCGACCCACACACACAACCCGGAGGTCGGCCGATTTGTCGATGTACTCCTGCACAAATGTAGGCATGGCCCCGATGCTAGCCCGTAACGCCAAAAGCTCTCGTTGATCAATGGTTCTAGTGAGAATTCCGTATTGATTCATAATTTCGATGTTTGAGTCCGCAACTCGACTAACCGAAAGCGAGCTGAGAGACTTTAACGCCACTGGACCCTGAATCCCCTCAGCAAAATCCAAGACCGCGTCTTCATCGTTCGAAAATCGAGACCGCACCGTGCGAAAGCCCAGCGTCTTTGCAACTCTTAGCTGGTGGAATCGACGAAATGCAAGACGCGTGGTGAGGGGGTTGTTGATCCACGGGACATCTTGCAGCACCGAATAGATACTTAGCATGGCTTCGTACGCTTCCGCCTCGAAGAATTGCTTTTCCGCGAATTCGTCAACCGCGAGGTGCGCAATAGACGGAGTTTCAGGTTTCCGGTACCAGACAGCGACTACATCTTCGATTTCGAACGACTGGCCGCTATCAATTATGGAAATTCGACCGGACCCATCAGCGGGAGTCAGATCAACAACGCAGTTGGTAAATAGGTCGTCGCTATTCAAGCGAATCATTTCGAGACCGCCCGCAGCTAGCTCTCGAAGGACCCCATTCAGATGCGTGTCTGGTTGACTTGTGATTGCAAGGACTTTTGGTTCACCCATAGATTAGCGCTCCCAATTTCATGGCCGCAGGAAGGCGAAGGCAGTCGCCTCCGCCTTCCTGCGCTCGTCGCTTGAGTGGGTCAGTCGTCCTTCTTGGAGTCTGCCGTAGAGTTAAAGGGCACTCCGATACTTTCGTCGATGTTGCAGTAGGACTGCTCCATCCGACCGATCGTCTCCTGAGTGGCCGCGTCGTATAGATGCGAAAGCGGTTCGCCCTCCGATTCGTTCATCGTGAGTCGGACCGGTGCCGCCGCAATGAGCGGTAACCCCGGTTCTCCCGGCTTGATCAGGTAATCGACCTTCATGAAGTCTCCTTCTTCATCGTGGTTGAATACCCGACGGTTCCAGACGGCTCTGCTAGTCGCTATAACCCGTTCAGTGGACAAAAATGTCTTGCTTGCTGATCCTGGGTACCGAGGCTGCGTAGAGTCGCCGCTTGACCTTCACTCAAGCGCCACACCGTTGCTCGTGTATCGGCGCGTCCGCGAAACAGAGTGGTTTCTTGAGCTCACCAGTAGACGCCGGGGATGAGCCGCGCGATGCGCTTGGCCGACTCCGGGAGTCCCGCGTTGGGGACCGGCACCGGCGGACGCGACGACTTCTTGCCACCCTTGTCCGCGCTCGACGACTCCACCGGCTTCTCGCCCTTGGCCGCGGCCGATTCCGGGAACAGTCGATAGGCCTGGTGCAGCAGGGCGTTCTTGAAACGCGGCGCGAACATCCCGGTGAACTCCGCGATGGTGCCGACCGGGGTGTCGATGCGGACCGGCCGCTTCTCCAGCGCGCGGATCACCATGTCGGCGGCGTCATCCGGCGACGACGTCGGCAACGACTGGTAGATCGTCGTCGGCGCGATCATCGGTGTCCGCACCAGCGGCATCTTGATCGAGGTGAACGTGATGCCGTCGTCGTGCACCTCCGAGGCGATCACGTCGCTGAACGCGTCGAGCGCGGCCTTGCTCGCCACGTACGCCGAGAAGCGCGGGACCTTGGTCTGCACACCGATCGACGAGATGTTCACGATGTGGCCGAACCGTCGCTCCCGCATCCCCGGCAGCAGCGCCAGCACCAGCCGCACGGCGCCGAAGTAGTTGACGCTCATGGTGCGTTCGAAATCGTGCATGCGCTCGGTCGAGTACACCACCCCGCGCCGGATCGACCGGCCCGCGTTGTTGACGAGGAAATCGACGTGATCGTGTTCGTCGAGAACCGATTTCACCATCATGTCGACCGACTCGTCGTCGGTGATGTCGCACGGATAGCCATGGGCGTCGCCCCCGGACGCGCGGATCTCGTCGACGGCCGCCTCGAGATCCTCGACCCCGCGGGCCACCAGGATGACCCGGGCACCACGTCGTGCCGCCTTGTGCGCCGTCGCCAGCCCGATGCCCGACGAGCCACCGGTGATCATCACCCGGCGCCCGGCGAGCTCGCCCGCTGGATTGGGGCGACGCGCGCGGTTCGGGTCCAGTTCGGTGAACCAGTAGCGCCAGAGCACGTCGGCGTAGTCGCCGAACTCGGGGACGGCCAATCCGCTGCCCGCCAACGCCTTCTGCGTCTTCTCCGACGAGAACACCGACGGGAAGGTGAGGTGGTCGATCACCACCGGCGGGATCCCGACCTGATCGAGGAGCAGGTCGCGGGCGATCTTGATGCCCGGCAGTTCACTGAGCCGCAGCGCTCCGGTCGAGATGGGTGCGGGCACCGAGCCCACCACGGTCGGCGCGCCGGCCGCCTTGGCCAGTGCACCGAAGATCTCGCGGGTCGACTGCGGACGCGGGTTGACCAGGTGGAACGCGCGGTGGTCGAGTCCGCTGGCGTGGATGAGCTCCACCATCGCCGACGCCACGTAGTCGACCGGGACCACGTTGGTGTCGCCGACCTCGGGCACCACCGCGGGCAGCAGTTGCGGCAGCGCCCCGAGGAGCCTGATCGCGGTGAAGAAGTAGTACGGACCGTCGATCTTGTCCATCTCGCCGGTCTCGGAGTCGCCGACCACGATCGCCGGCCGGTAGACCCGCCACCGCAGCCCGACGGCGTCGCGAACCATCTTCTCCGCCATGTACTTCGTCTCGTGGTACGGCGACGGCAGCCCCTGCCCGAGATCGAAGTCGTCCTCGGTGAACGGGCCGGCGTGATCGCCGGCGACGGCCACCGACGACACGTGGTGGAGCACGGCGTCGAGACGCAGGGCGAGGTCGATGACCGCCCTCGTGCCCTGCACGTTCGCCGCCTCGGACTGAGCGGCCGACGCCGTCATGTCGTACACCGCACCGAGATGGATGATGTGATCGGCCGCGGGCGGCTCGTCGCCGAGCCCGAGCTCGGGCTGCGTCAGATCACCCACGAGCGGGTGCACGCGATCGCCGCCGACCCACTCCGAGGCCATCCGCTCGATCCGCGGGACCGACGAGGCGCGCACGAGCGCGTGGACGGTTGCGGCGGGTTCACGCTCGAGAAGTCGGGCGACGACCCGACGTCCGAGGAAGCCGGTCGCACCGGTGACGATGTAGGTGGACATGATGTCTCCACGTTCGTTGCATTACGGGCACGTTGTCGGGCTCAATGGTCACCCACCCGGCGGTACCGGTGGACGGAGTTCGCCAAATCCCTGATCGGCCACAGTGTTGATACGGTCGCGAGGTGTCCGATCCCTACTCGTCCGGTGAGCGCGTCTTCGGACCGCCGCGGGGCACCTTCGACGCCGACTGGGCCGCCACGGCGCTGAGGTCGAACCGTCCGACCCTCGATCACCCCACCTCGGTGCGGTTGGTGGAGCTGGCGTGGGATCTGCTGCGCACCCGTGATCTGCGCGGCGATGCGCTGGCCGCGGCCCTGCACTCCGAGCACGACATCGACACCGACACCGCGCGCGACGTGGCGGCCGTCGCGACCGAGACGGCCGACTTCTACCTCGACCGGGGCTGACGGGCCCGGTCGGCGAGCCGCTCGCGCGCGATGTCGACGGTGTGCTGCAGGTCGACCCGCACGCCGCGGGTGATCGCGGCGGGCGTGTCGGTGGCGGCGATCGTGCGGGGTTCACCGATGACGACCTCGGCGTCGCGGCGACTCGCATCGGGGTAGGCGATACCGATCGACACCATCGCCACCGGGGTCCGCCGCGCGATGCCCGAGGCGATGTGTCCGACCCCGCTCGCGATGGGCAGCAACACCGCCGGGTTCTCGTTGCAGGTCCCCTCGGGAAAGATCGCGATGCTGTCGCCCCCGGCGGCCGCCCGCTCGACGCAGACATCGATCATCAGTCGACCCGCCGCGACGGCGGCCCGCATCTGGTGATCCCTGGGGCGGAAGACCGGTATCCCACCCATCATGTCGATCTGCGCTCGCTGCTTCGCGTCGGCGAACAGCTCGTCCTTGGCCAGGACACGGGTGTGTCCGATCCGTCGTCGGAGCGGTGACCGGAATGCGGTGGCGGCCAGCACGAACTGGTCGGTGTCGGAGAGATGATTGGCGCACACGACGCATCGCACGTCACTTCTCAGCAGCGCACGGATCTGCTCACGGGCGTCCGCCTGGTACCCGACTCTGGGCCGGTATCTGGCGGCGAGGTAACCGTAGGCGGCCCGCGCCCGCATCACCGGTTGCTGGTGCACGGCGTAGTGGGCGTAGACCTCGTCGGCGTTCTCCAGGGTGACGTCCACCGGTGGCCCCTGCCTTCCTCGAGTCAGTGCGTCGACCGGGCGAGATCGACCGCGTGCTGCAGGCGATCACGCAGCGCACCGGCCACGTCGGCGACCGCCTCGTCCTCGGACACGACGCGTGGGCGACCCAGCACCACCTCGGCGCCGACCCGGGTACCGGATCGGTAGGCGATCGCCATCGGGACCACCGCGACCGGCGCCTGCGCGGCGATGCCCACGGCGATCTGCGCGAACCCGGATGCGAGGGGCAGCAGCGTCGACGGGTCGACGTCGTTGCGCGTGCCCTCGGGGAACACCGCGATGCTGTCGCCGGCGACACCGCGGTCGACACACACCTCGATCATGCGTCGGCTCGCCGCCGCCGCGGTCTCTGGGTGGTTGTCGCGCGCACGGAAGACGGGGATGCACCCCATCATGTCGAGGTTCGCGCGTTGCCGGGGATCGTCGAACAGATCGTTCTTCGCCAACACCCGGATGTGGCCGATCAGCGCTCGGATCGGCGAGCGCGCGACGGCGGCGGCCGCGATGTACTGGTCGGTGTCGGCGAGATGATTGATGCAGATGACCAGCCTGACCCGGCCCCTCACGGCCTGCACGAGCTCCGCCCGCGCGTCGCCCTCGTACGACACCCGCGGACGGAACTTGGCCGCGAGCGCGATGTAGGCGAATCGCGCCTTCAGGCGGGGTTGCCGATGCACGGCGTAGTAGCCGTACACCTCGTCGACGTTGTCCAGGGTCACCGCGATGGGCGGCGTCGTTGCCATGAACCTACGGTACCGTAGGTTTCGGCTTTCGCCGGATTCTCCGCTCCCGTGACGACATCACCGATGAGTTCCGCGTATCGCGCCGGTCAACCCCTGCACCAGACACAGCCGCACCCGACGCAACCGCGACCATCCCGCCCGATCGCTCAGGAGCCGCTTCCACGGCCCCCGGTAACCGCCTCCCCGCCCGCCGTTGAGGCGATCGCCTCGTCGTGAAGGTCGGCGTCCGGACCAATGTCGCCGAATAAGCGCTCCAAAAGTCGTCTTTTCTCACTGACCTGTGGCCAGCGGAACAGATCGTCTAACGTCGAACTGAAGGAGAGTTCGTGCGGTCGTGCGCTCGGCGCCGACGCAACCGCGAGGTCAGGAGGTTGGTGGATGTCCGATGGTGAACGGCAGCCGCCGGGAGAACCCGATTTCTCCGAGCCGCGGCGCCAGCACTACCCGGCGCCAGTGTTCCCGGGTTGGCCGAACGCAACGGACACTGCTGCCGGGGGGGAGACAAAGTCGCAGCGACACAAACGTATTCGAGTACTTGCGATCTCGATGGCTGCCGCGTTTGCGCTGGTCGGCGTGGTTGTCGCAGGAGCTTTTTCGGCAAGTGACCGCCCAAAATCCGAGTCAGCCGCTTCGATGATCGAGCAGACAACCACCCCACCTTCGACCGAGACAAACGATACGTCTGAACTGGCGGCAGCGCCGTCGACTCGGCCGGTGATCGCACCGCCACCGGTAGCGGGTGCCGATACATTTGGGGTCGACTGCAGCTCTGGGTACTCGACACCCGGTCGAAGCGACTGGGGAACCCACTCCGCTCGCGGATCTGAGGAGACCTCGTGCGCCTTCGCGGCTAGCGTGCTGAGGGCATACCTCTCGGCGAACTCGACACCGTCGCCTGCGCCACGCACCATCACCGCTGCGGGCACAGTCTCGTGTCTGACGACGGGCGCTCGGTGCAGCGGCGACGACTTCGTGATGCAGTGCCAAGTTCTGGGTGGCGATCCGTGGAACACTTGCCAGGGCGGTAAGAACGCACGGGTGTACATCTACTGACATGGTTGCATTGACAACGCGATTCACCCTGTCCTCACTCTGCACTTTGATGGTCGCGTGCACCGGTTGCGCCACAGAACCACCAATCGCACTCGATGTAACCTCCCCTGCACGACCGGCAAGCTCGACTATGCGATCACAGATCCATCCGCCGTCAGCGTCGGGTAGACGCGTTCTCGACCAGATGTCTGCCGACTTCGCCCGGATCGAGGCCGACTCTGATGGTCTCCTGGGGGTGGCGATCGCAACCGACGCAGGAGTGCGCCGGTTCGGAGCAGACGTCCCGATCACGGCCTGGTCGACGATCAAGGTCCCCTTGGCCTTAGCCGCCACGAGCGCCTCGGGCGACGCCCGGACCGCCGGTCTTGTTGAAGCTGCGATCACTGAGTCGGATAATTCGGCCGCGGAATCATTGTGGAGCGAGCTGGGCGCGCCGACGTCGGCCGGGCGCGATGTCGAGAACGTACTCGCGGCGGGCGGAGACACGACGACCCGGGTACAGACCGAGAGGATCCGCATTGGTTTCACAGCTTTCGGTCAAACGATGTGGCCGATCGCTGAGCAGGCTTCGTGGGCGGCGCACATGCGGTGCATCAGAGGCGCACGCTTTGTCTACGAGCTCATGCGCAAGATCACTACATCTCAGCGATGGGGGCTTGCTGCCCGCGGCATGGCCGCGAAAGGCGGATGGGGCCCCGATGCCGACGGTCGCTATCTCGTGCGCCAGATGGCCGTTATCCCCGCTCGCGGGGCGAACATTGGGGTCGCCATCGCCGCAAGGCCCGACGACGGCACATTCGCCTCCGGTGTGCGCCTCATCGACACACTCTCGAACTGGGTGCTCAAATGGTCACCACGACTGGCGGGAACGGCATGCCGCAGGTGACGTCAGTGCGGCGGTCACTGCGCACGGACACAAGGCGGTCACCGACGAGCTATCTGATCGCCGCGCCTACCGGATAGCGCGGCGAGAGCGGAAGTACGCCGACGACTGCGGGAGCCAGAGCATCACCACCGCGAAGACTCCGAGCATCACGATTGCGATAGCGAGGGGCCCTAAAAGGAATCCGAACACAGAGAAGGCGGCCAACACGGTAGCGGTGACCCGCGCGCCGTTTCTTCCGGCCTTGGTGAGGAACGCGATGACGACATATACAGACGCGGTCGCGATCATCAGACCGGCGATCGTCAAGCTCACCGACGTCGCGACATTCTGCGCCCACGAGCCGACCTGGGCCGATGAGATGCCGGTGGGATCTTCGGACAGCAATCCGTCTGCGGCGTTCGTGGCCTGGCCCTTCAGGTCCAGAACCCAGGAGATCAGCATCACCGCGGACACGAGGCAGACCACGGCCGCCGCGAGCATCGCACCGAAACCAACCCAGATCGTGTTCGGCACACGGGTGACCGCGCTCACAGCCACAGGCAACCCCGGTCCCGCAGCGGCCGCGCCCGAGAGCGTCGACGGATAGCCGGCGCCGAAAGGATCTGCGGCGAACGAGCCCGTCGGGATCGGCGGTGGAGACCCGAGGCCTGCCTGTGCCCCGAACGGATCGTTTGACCGCCCGCGAGAAGGCCCGAATGGGTCACCTGCACTGAATGGATTGCTCATCATCTGATCTCTCTGATCGTGTTGTCACAGCTCACAAGACGCCGTTTCCGGCCAGTACCCACCGAATGGGATCGGTGCACCGGAACGGCGCGATCCCCTTGGCGTTGACCAACTCGCCGACCGGCGAGTCACCTAAGGCCGACACGGCGAAGAATCGGTGATTCGGCGAATCGACTCCCCCGCTTCTGCTTTCGACGGCAGCCACGATCGGTCCTGCATGCAACTTCATCAGGAGGCTTCTCGTCTCGTGGTGAAGCAACAGTCCGTCGTTGTCGTCGTACTGTTGCGTCTGGACCGGCTCCCGGTGAAACGCCGCACCGGGGTTTGACATGACCTGCCCCCACTCCGAACCCTCCACCCTTTCCAATGCTTGGAGTGCGTCGAACTTCGAGAGGATCACCGCCACCTTCGGACGACCGGACGCGATCTGCCGAGACAGATTGTTCAAGACCGTCTTCGGGTCGCCGCCGAGCCGCTGCTGCGAGGGGATGAGATCCTGGAGCTGATCCCTGATCTCCTGCGACTTCAGCGGGTCGAACATGAAGAAGACCGCATCGGCGTGGGCGAAGAACCCGAAATTCGTCCCTCCCGCCTCGACGTCCTCGAGATCTTCCCCTGCTACATCACGCATTACGAGATACCGCGTCACCCCGCCCCACACGCCGATGCGGAAGATCAAGGGCTCCCGTTGATGTGACCCCTCCACCTCAGCCTTGCGGGTAACGGCCAACAGACCCCGCTTCTCGTACAGCGGCTCGACGTAAACCTTTCTGAAGGTCTCTTGGGTCGCGGTTGTCGCAGGCTCCAGCGACGCACCAAGTCGCTCGAGAGCGGTCTCGAGTTGTTGGATTCCCACAGCTACGAAGAAGCTTTTCCCCGTCGCACGCGCGCCCGCCATCGCGATACAGGTCGCCTGCGCCGACCTCCAGCCAGCCGGATACACGTAGTGGCAGACCGAGCAGACCTCGGGCGCAGTGACCTCGCATTCCGGACACTGCGCGGCCTCAGCCTGAGGCGGCCAGAAGTCGCGATGCACAGACGCCCGCTCGAGGGACAGCAACGGACCCGAGGAAACAGGACCGCCGGTGAACGCCGTGGCAATCGGATCCGGGGCTGTCTCGCACCGGCCGGACTGGCACATCCACTTGTAGGTGTCCGGATGAATCCATGCGAAGCATCTCGGGCACTTGGTCACAGGTACGAACCTCCCGTGAGGGCGCCACACTGAGCGACCAAACCCGCGACCGCCGACCGCAAGGACTCGGGGGAAACGGTCGGGGGCGTCGCCTGCGACGTGATCATCACCGTGGTCGTCGCGGGCCGGGCGTCCGGGACCGCCTGCCCCTCCTTTGCGGCGACCAGGAGGTGGCGGCCTGGTCCGCCCGCGGAGTCACTCGTGGGTTCAGGCCAGTCGGCGGGTACAGCGTCCGATATGACGACGATGAACGAAGACTTTCTCGTGTCCCTGGGTACTGCTACGGAAGCACTCGCGAACCCGACTGCCATGGGCGAGCGGCGCAAAGCCGCGACGACCGCTCCGGGTACGTCGGCGGGCGAGTCAGTCTCGATCCAACCGGGGGATCCTGTCGCGATGCAGAATCGTGGCGTTGACCGGGGTGACACCACGGCCGCGACACCAACGACGACGTCACATGCTGCCGCGAGGAGTCCGCTGTTCATGACAGGCAGCATCGAAACAGACGGGTCCACGGCGATCCGGAGGTCGACCTGATCCGCTTCGGGTAATTGATCGACGCCGGCCAGAGCTCTCGCCTCACTACGAGCGCGGTTCCCTACCTCACCGAGATCCACATCGGGTGCGGCACGGAGTGCTGCGATCACCAGGCCCTCGGGTGAGGGTTCGATCGTGACCACGTCGAGCTTCTTCTCCCCGCCGACCGCAATCGGACCGAGCACGGCGCGGTCGGGGTCTGGATCTGCGTTGGATCGGTCCTCGACCGTCAACGCCAGATGGACCTCGGTGCCCAACGGGAACTCGGCGATGCCCGGGGCAGGCACGAGGCGGAGTACGACCGGCGTGACGATCCGGGGCAGGATCGCAAGTGTCGGCGTAGGCCGCACGACGTCCACACGCGCGTCGCCTGTAGGGATGACCTCCAGTTTGACATCGCCAGACGCCCCGGTGACCGTCATCGAGGCGACGAGCGGTCGGGTGGCGAACACAGCACGTCCGCTTCCTTCTAGTACGTATGTCGGCATCTGGTCATCTCCCGATCATCGGATTCGTATGCAAGTACTGGTTGGCTTGTCATTTGCGCCTCAGCTTGGACATCAGTCCGCCGGAACCGAGCCCTCGATCGTCGAGCCAGTGCCGGATGAGCTTGCGATGTTGCCCGAACACTTTGTCGGCCCCGTCATTCGACATGAGCCTCATCCGGGAGCCGAGGAGCACCTCCACCTCCTCTACGTCATGGGGTCCGCGATAGACCCCCCGCTCGACAAGATCGTTCACCACCGCGTCCAGCAGCGACTGGTCCCCGTCGTCCTCCTCGACAAAGAGTGAGCCGAACAGCTGCTCGATGGGGGTGGGGAGCCGGGATGGCTGCGCCGTACCCATGATCGCCGCGACCGCCAGATGCCCTTGGTCGATCAGCCGCCGTCGCGCAATTTCCGACAACGAGCTGATCAGATGCGGTCGAGCGGATGCATGCGCGTGCAGAACTATCGGTTCCAAGACATCGAGATCGAGATCAACCTCGGGATCGATGGTCATGGCAACCACCGCAGTGATCGTCACGGTCCTAGCGATTCCCGCCGCGTATTCCGACGGAGTAAACGATCTGAGTGACGTCAACACAGTCGGAAGCCGTCGTTGTAGGGACGTAAGTTCCTCGACGCCGATCTCCGACCACTGAGATCGGAGCCGGATCGCCGCCATCGCAACTCCGGCGACATCAGACGGAGACGGATCGGCAAGCGGGCGCCGACCGTTCTCGGGCGTATTCCATTCCGCACGAACCGCCAAATCCTGCAAATCTGATGACCAGGGCTCCGTAACAAGGAGCGAGCTGAGAAACCGCGCTGGCAACAGACTCTGGTGTGCGTCTGATGCACCGGCCAACAGCGAACTCAACAGACGAACGTCACGGAAGGGGAACCGAAAGACGGGAGACGGATCCGCCGGGACGACCAGCGGATTCGACGACTGCTCACACATCCGCGTCAGCACGAGAGGTGCATAACGTGCCATCGGTCGGGCCGACGACAGCTGTCCGTGCAATCCCATATAGGCCGCTTCCGCAGCGAGAACGAGGTCCGGCCGGCGCACGATGCCATCCGCGAGGCTGTCGGTGCGGGGCGGGTCAGGGAGTTGTGGGAGCAGCCAACTCAGGACCACTGTAGACAGACGCGACCCTATAGCGCCCTGATGAAGCGCAGGTGCGACAGCGATCACCGGTATAAAGATCATCGCCGAGGTCCTGGCGCTGACCGAGCCGCATCGATCCACGAAACCGTCTGCATCGGGCGAGACCAGAATAGGCACGACCGACCGATCGAACATCACCCGGCAGCGTTCCATGACAGGGAGTTGATCCGGCGCCATAGTGCCTGGGGTGGAACCGTGCTCGACATTAGTTGCGGTCGGGCCGATACACCCGCACCGCACCAAGAGGTCCAGCACCCGAACGAGTCGAATGGACGCATTCGCATCCGGACGAACGAACATCTCGTACAGACGGTCGACCAGTCGCCGGACGACGTCTGCCAGGTGGCGTGGGACCCATTCTGCCCGGGGAGGACTCGGGAGCGCAGGCACACGCTCGCCGGCAACCAGCCAGTCCTCGTCCGCGAGTGCGCGTTCCACGTACACGGCCAGAATCATCTCGACGCTGACGGAGTAACCCTCGGCGGTCGGCTTCGCACCGTCCAGCCACTCCCACGCGTCCTGAGCAGATTGACCTATCGCGCGACCAAGGAGACTCGCCGCGCTGTCGACCAGCGCCGCGATGGAGCGCAACCCCTCCGGTGAGTGGCGGGCGATGACCGCGGCGGCCTCATCGACGAGCTCGTCGTGCAAATCGTCGGTGGCGGCGACCGCCATGGCGACGGCCCATGCCGGATGTGTCTCGACCGGACCCAGAGCCGCTGCGACGGCGTCCTGCTTATGCAGGATGTCGTGCGCCACCTCGGTCGAAGTCAGTGCGCTCTGCGCCATGACAGACCATGGGGTCACCTCCACCACCGAGCCCGAGGAGGTCGTGTGCGGAGCTCCGCCGAGATCGCCGAGACCCGGGGTCTCATCGCCGGACACGACGACCAGGTTCTCGACCTCACCGAGGCGCGCGAGATCCGCAGTAGGAACTGCGACAAGATGGACGCCGCGAGCGATCACGATGGGGAGATCGTCCGCGCGTTCGAAGGTCGAGAAGTGGAACGACTTCGCCACCGGCGCCGACATGAAGTGTGTGACGCACCCTATCCACATCGCAGCGGCATCTGCGGACGCGACGCCGAGGACCACAGTGGGTCCGCCGGTGATCGCGGCCGCCGCGGCATCGAGCAGCACTGCCAGGACACCCGCTCGCCACTCCGTCGGATCGCAGAGAAAGTCGATGACACGGTCGCGGTTGACCTCGGTTCCTCGCCTCACACCCGGGGACGTGATGACGGCAGCGGTGACCTCTGCGGGTCCGTATGGCGTCAGCCAGTCCGGCGAGCGCCATAGGTCGATGGGACGAAGCGCCTCATCGTGGAGATCACCCCCGCGGGTCAGGATCAGGTGCGCGAAGACGTTACCGGGACGCCCCGAACCGTCCGCCCCTGCCGGAGCCGTGTGCCAGAAACCGACTCGTCCACTCTCCATCGCCGTGTAGACGAGCCGGCGGGGGAAGGCGTAGATGTCCTCGGGCGAGGGGTACTGGGGAAGAGGGTCCACCGTGTCGAAGGTTGTGGACACCCAGTACTTGAGCGCCATCTGCTCCGCATTGCTCAGAACCCCCACGGTCTGCTTGACCTGCCAACCACCGCCGTCGCCTGACCCGTCGTCGAATGACGAGTAGGTCATCTGCGCCGCGTCGCGCAACACCGCGTTCACGCCAGCCACCACATCGGCGGTCCCTGTGCCGTTGATCATCGTCGGCCCGACTGCCCGAGCGAGAGCTTCGCCATCGGAGGATCGAGGAGAGCAAACGTGCGGAGTCGCTCGGCGGGCAGCTGCGCGAACAGTCGGACGAATCCGGTGAGCCCCTGGAGGTCGACCTTGTACTGCTCGCCGTCAAAGGTTGTCGTGAGTCGCCGAGGTGAGAACTGTCGCATGGCGGGCACATCGGGTCGGTCCAACGGCGTCACAGACAACGCCGAGCCGTCGAATGCGCTCAGCGGGAGGCGGTCCAGGTTGTGCACGAGGACGAAAGGTGGTGATCCGTCGACGGCGACCTCGGCCGCGATACGCACGACGGCGTGACCGGAGTCCTTTCCGCGCTTGCGGATGGCCTCGATGTCATAGGAGACCCGTAAGAGGCCAGGGTAGTCCAGGGTGATCGGCGTGCCGAGGACCCGACGGGCGTTCGAGAACGCGACGGGCACGAGGTGCAGGGCGCATCCCCCATTCGGGAGCGGACTCGGCAGGTGAAGACCGCCGAAGCGTTCGTAGACACCCGACGTGACCTCGATTGGATGCCCACTGACCCCCGCCTCAGCGGAGTGTCCCCGGGGCGCGACGTACACCAGCACTGAAGCCGCCCCGTCAGGCCACTCGAATGTGACGATCTGCTTGTGGACCCGTTCGACGACCCTCGCGTCCTGGAGACGACCGGTACGTGTCTTCGAGACGGTCGAACCCACCCGCGCCTGTCCCGCGAGAACCGTCACCGCGGTGAAGTAGGCCCTGTTCCACTCGCGGGGCCACGGCACATCGCGCATCGCGCTCACACTGTCGGCACCTGCCACAATCGGATGCGCGAGCTTGTCTTCCGGCGAGAGACCTGCGAGCGCGAGTGAGCCCTCAGGGATGGCCGTCGAGTCCGATCCCGCGTTCGGGCCTCCGGTGGTCCTGAAGATGACCACCTTTCCTGCTGCGGGCGCCGTCCACGTCAGATCGAAACTCAGATCCTCGTGGTCGTTCGGAGAGGCCACCGATAGATCGGTGACAGGTTCGAGGACGGCCTTCACCTCGACGTCAGCCTGCGCGGGCGCCGAAAGGGTTGTTGTGCCATCGATTTCGACTTCTGCCCGCATCCGATACAGGTACCGACGACCGCGTTCTGCCCCGGTGTCAACGAACCCACCCAGGTTCGCGTCCGCGGAGCGGATCCGATACTGGGGGTCGTCGCCGCCGAAGGCCGCTCTCTCGATCGGGATCCGGTAGACCTGGACCGCGGATACCCCAGGAAACACCGACCACTCCCCGATGACACGACCTTCGTCCTCGCGGATCGTGATCTCGGTGACCGGCGCGACGATTGGCTGATTTGCCTGCAGGACAGGCTGTTCCGCGACCGCGTCCGCCGTATCGGACCCAATGTTGACCCACACCTGCAGATGGCGTACGGCAGAGGTGAACGGGATCGAGAAGCTCGCCGAGCACTTCGTCGTCGCGGTGACGAAGTCAGCCCTCTCTGGCGCGTATGGCGGATAGTCGTCACTGAAGACCAGTCGATAGACCGCGACCTGGCCGGCCGCGGTCTGCGCCTGCGGCCAGGACACCGCCGTTGCGGCCCCGCCGGCCCGCACACGGATGGAGTGGACGGTCTCCGGGGAGGTCGTGAAGTCGAACTCGGCAAAGTCGTCGGGCGAGAGTCCGACTCCGCTGTCGCCCAGCGCATCCGGCGTGGAATGAGACCGGTCCGCTCGGTCGGTCGCTGCCGGCGGTGCGGGCGCGGGGGCAGGCTGGGGTGTGAGCGAGGGATCCGCGGACAGCGGTTCGTCCGGCACCAGGGTGGGGGCCGACTGACCCGACCCGACAAACGCCCGCATCACCGACGCGATCTCCTCGGCAAGCGGCTGCGCAGACGGCGGGAGCTTCTCCCTGATCTCGTCCGCCTCCGTGAGTCCGAGCCGCGCGATCGGTACGAGGAACGACTCCTTCAGGGAGCCCAGCTCCCGACGGGCCGAATCAATCCCTTCTCGTCTCCACGCCTTGAGGGCATCCATCGCCGTGGCGGGCGACGCAACTGGTGAGGAATCCTTTCTTGGTGCGGGAGGTGGCGGCGCAACCTCGCCAGCAGGTCGACTGAGCTCATCCGGCATCTGTGCCACGGGATCGTGCACTCCCATCTTCACTTGGTGCAGCAACCATTCGAGTGTCGGTCGCCATACCGCAACTGCCTCGTCGGAGTCATCGACTCCGAGATAGTTCTTCGCTGCGATGTGCTGAATCGCCTCCACGCTCGGCACCCCGAGACCCGAGGCCTCGACTTGGGATCGCCAGTTCAGGAGGACCTTCTGCCGCTTCTCCGCCGTCACCGAACTCACTCGCCTGCAAAACCCAGGTCAGAAGACATATCCCGCCCCCGGAGCCTCGACACCTGCCGGTGTCGACGGAGAAGTGGACGACTCTTCGAACGGATCGTCCGCAGCGCTCGCGCCCACCCCGCCGCGTCGAGGCGTCGCGGACTGGTCCGTGGTCACGAAACGGAAGTCGAACTCAGGAAGCGCTTCGCTCAGCTGTGTCGCGACACCAACCGATCCCAGCCCGGTGCGGACTACACGTCGGAAGGTCGTCGCGATCCGGTTCCTTCCTGCGGCCACAGCGACATCGGAGAACAATGCGTCGTCGAAGTACTGCACTCCGTGGTCCTCTGAGTCGATCCCGGCCATGAAATCCTCGATTGACGACTCCTGGAGCGCACCATCGGTCACCGTCGTGACCCGCTGAATCAACGTCGCAGCGACTGCCGATCCTGGAGAGGTCAGCGAAGCCACGACCTTGGACCACAGCGCCTCGGAACCTTCGTCGGTGACGGCCTCATCAACGATCCTCCGTGCGAACAGGTCCAGGGCTGACCCAGACCCGACCCCGGGCTCGGAATAGATGAGACGCGGGTTCTCACGCACATCCTGGCCGACCGCTCCTATCCCGCGACCGGCCGAAACAAGACACTCCTGCCATACCGAACCGAGCCAACCGACAGTGAACAACTCGCGTCGATAGTGAAGACCTGCGTCGGCCACGACGTCTTGATCAGGATGTGCCACAGCAAATTTCGTGCTTAGAGGCAGACCGTACCCGATCAGCGGCGACATGTTCTCGGTGTCGTCATGCACACCGAACGGACGACGAAGAACCTCGCCGACCACAGTCGCCCAGGACTGGTACTGCCCGTGCGCGAAAGCCATGCGTCGTAGGTCGCGGACGGCGGCACGCAGGTTGGCCTTGTCCGCCTCGGATTGCGCTTCGTCGGCCTGCCGTCTCGAGAGCTCCTGGAAGAGATCCCGCTGGCCCCGGACGAAAGTGATCACCACTGTGATCATCCACACGACCAGAGTTGCGACCGCAAGGCCAGCTCCTACAAGGGGATTGACGATCCGGATCCCGGCGAGAACCACGAAGGTCGCGACGACGACCGCGAAGACCACACTCACGATCTGCAGCAAGCGCGCGAGCGCGCGTTGCCGATTCTGTGCCTCGGCGCCAGGGTCGCCATGAGCTGCGCCGGTCGCGATCCGGGCGAGGAGCCCTTGGATCTCGCGGCGGCAGGCGGTGATCTCCCCGAGGAGGATGGACCCAACCCGGGCCCCGTAGCTGGCGCTGTGGCGCGCTGCCCACTTCCTTAGTTCCTCGAACGTCGCACGCGCCGCCACGCCGACCATCGGGTCCGCCTCCGCAGCACGGAGGCGGTTGGCGAGGTCGGTGAGCCGGTGGCCCTCGTTCGCTCCGATCGACGTCGAACCGACGACGGCCGCGACCGGCCCGGCGATGTCGAACTTCTCCTCCGCCGATGCGACGCAGTCCGACACAGACCTCAGGACGCCGCGCTGGGCGCCGATCTGAATCGGGGGCATGCCCTGCACGCGCTCTCCACCATCCGCCAGAGTCATCGCACCGCCGACGAAGTCTTCCCACACAGGTCCGAGATCGGGCAATGCGCTATGCGTGCGGTCCCCGGCCACCTCTGACAACGCATCGTCCATGCGCGAGGCGGCCGCACCGATCTGGTCGAGATCCGCAGGGGACCCGGTCGCGTCGATTCCGTTCACGACGACCGAGTAGGCCGAGTCGCCAGTCCCGTAGACGGTGGTGTGTACGAGCTGAGCAGCACGGGTGGACGATCTCCGCACGATCGATGCATACCACTGCCCCGGAGCGTTCTTGAACGCCGCGACGAGGAAACTCGCCAACATCCTAATCGCGGCCCAAACACCGATCTTCTCCGGAGCCGTGGTCGTCGGCGCGATGCGCGCGGACCTCAGCACTGCGCGATGCTTCGTCCATAGAGCCCGCGCCATCTGATCCGCCGCGAGCGCAGGATCGTCCACGTGGCGGACACTTCCCACCGCGGACCCACGCGGAACGGGCAACGTGTTGCCGGTGTCGAAAACCGCGCGCCGCAGGGCGGACTCCGCGTCGTCGGTGTCGAATCTGCGGTAGAACGAGCGGCAGACCCGGATCACCTGCCCGGGCGCCGCGAGTTCGGCGTCAAACGGTCCGTCGGCGATGTCACCCCACAGCCCGACGATGCTCGCGATCGCCGGAGCGGTGTGCCGACCGACAGCGACCACGTCAGACGTGTCACTCAAAACGACACGGCCCGCATTCGGCCCACGTGCATCCTCCGCTGCGATCAGGGTGTTGTGCCACCCCTCAACCGCGATGCTGGTTGCAGCAGGTGATCCCGACCGCGCGACGATGGCGCGCACACGAGTCATCGACGCGGCACCCGCGGAGGTCGCGAGCAGGTCGTCCACGAACCCGATCGCCGAATCAGCCGGCGCCATCGCACCCGCGACGAGCGGGACCACCACGCAGAGGCGGGTGCGTGCATGGTTCCGGGACGCGATGATGTCCGCGAGATCCACACGCCGCGCAGTACCGGCGTCGACCTCTTGCGCCACTACGGAAGAACTCACGACATCGCCGCTGTCCACCCAGTAGAACCTATCGGTCAGGCCCCCCGCAGACAGATCTCGGAGTGCATCCAGGACGGCTGCGCCCACCGCAGACGAGCCCAGGAAGACGGTCAGATCGGTCATTTCAGAATGTCCCGCCCTGCGGGACCGAGATGTCGTCGGGCCTTCCCGAGCCGCCACTGCCGACGACATTCGCCGAGTGCTCAAGCGTCGTGGCGAGTTCCAGCGCCCGCTCGACCACACCGGACAGTTCAGTCGTCGCCCAGAGCACATCCGGTGCGAGATCACGGAAGATCGGTGTAGACGACGCAACGTGCCGCGAATCGATGTGTGCGAACTGTCCTGTCCCCGAGGAACCCAGCACCCCCTCCCGGACGAAGTTGTCACGTGCCAACGCGCCGATTCCCGACAGCCAGGCCTGAACTGCAGCAGCTCGTCCCTGTGGCGTGGTCTCGGCTTCCGCCGCGCTTACCCGCGAAGGACGCCCGCTGTCCGTGCGGCCCGTTCGCAACCAACCGGCGAGCGACGAGACAGCGGACTTCTCGAGAAGTCCCGAACTGGGCTCGTTCGACGCGTCGTCGTAGAGCCCTCGAAGTGTCTGATAGGGCAGGAGTGAACTCATCGCCGGCGACTGATGCGAATAGGCGATCGCGATGAGCACACTCTCCATCACAGCTGGCAACCAGTCGTAGGCCGCGAGGAAGCGTCGCGGCGGGGTGAGGAGCGGGTGCGGGAAGTCCAGCCACCTCCCGGCCGAGCCGTCCCAGACCTGCACAGGCTTGTCATATGGAGCGTCGGGGATGCCGATCCTCCCGATGATCTGACCGAGAAACCATCCCGCGGTCATGGTGCGACGTTCGACGTCGGTCATCGGAAGCGCCGCTTCGAGCGGTCGGGCGCGGCGCCAGCGCCAGAACGACTCTCGCCCCTGTTCGGCGGTTTGCGACCACTGCTCGGCGACCGGCTTCAAGACCGACGAGAAGGCCAGCGGCGAGTAGTTCGGGTAGGAGCCGAAGATGTCGATCTTCCGGATGCCGGTCTCGTCACAGAGGGAGCGCTCGAGATTCCCCTTGGTGGGTCCGTCGTTGCGTGGATTGCTCTCGACGAGTCGAAGCAGCTCATCGCCGAGCGCATGACCACCGAACGGGACAGCCGAGAACTTGTACCTGTATTGCAGCTGCGTGCCGTGCAAGACACCCAGCGCCTCGTCACTCACGGTGGCCAGTGGCCGCGCGAGTGAGAGCGCCTCGGTGAACCTGACCGACACTGCGTCGCGCCGTCCTGTCATCTCCGACTCCGGCGCACCGTCGGCACCGGTCACGTACTCCCGGAGCGAAACACCCACGAACTTGGCGAACGACTCGCCGGGTCGCGCCACGAACTCCCTAGCGCGCGAGAGAAGTTCGGCCGGCCGACAGTGGACGTCGTACCGGGCGAGCGACGGCTGCCGGGGATCGCCGCTGAATGGATCGAGGGTGAACGCCTTCGACCGCCACAGCGCGGTCGTCTCGATGAGGCCGCCGGGCGGCCGAAGTCCTCCAGTCGTCGGCCAGAGTCCGGAGATTACCTGACGACTCGCCGTGCGGACCGCGTCGACGAACGGCGGGACGGTCGCCTCCACTGCCACCGACCTCGGCAGGTCAGAGATCTCGTACTGGCCCTTGAAGTGTGCGGAGCTCGTGAGGAGGACCTCGTTGTTCGCCTCGGCGAAGCGAGCATGCACCCGCTCGTCCGAGTCGGAGGGCCACGCGGGGATCTGATCCGTCGACAATCGAGCCAGCCCGAGGTCGCGAACCTGCTCGACCGACTTTTGTTCGAGGAGTCGTTGAGATTCGCTCAACGCGTCCACCAGAGGGCCGAGCACCTCGGTAGCAATGGCGCCCGATGCGGTGCTCACATGGCCCGCAGCTCGAGCGAGGAGGTGCATGCGGACGGCGGTTGGGTAACCACCAAGGAGGTTCTCCAGGATCTGGGGACCGTTGGGGATCGACTTCTTGAGCATTCCGAGAGCGGGTTCGATGGTGCTTGGGATCGCCGAGATGTCGGAGTCCGCGTGAGACGTCAGGTCCGCGGTGGAGGACATCACGACATCGGTCAGGTACGAACGCAGACGCTCGGCGACGGCGATCGCATATGGGAGGCCGGAAGTCGCGATCGCGTCACCGACGACGTCGGTGATGCGAGACGCGAGGTCCTGGTGCCATTGAAAAGCCCATTCGTACGCAGCCGCCTGGACCGCTTGGTTCATGGCCTCACGACGCATTGCAACCCCGTGGCGCAGCATGGGCACCCACTGCGAGGCCGTCATACCCGCGGGCTGCGGCAGAAATGGTCGGAGCTGGGTGTCGACGACGCCTGCCACAGTGCGATCCACGACGGTCCGGTCCATCGCAGCGGTGGCGAGCCACTGCCCCACAGTCGGCCCACCGGCGGCAGCGACGGGAAGTCCGGCTCGAGAGAGGACATTCGTCCACTGGCTGTCGAGAAGCGACGTCGCCTGCTCAACCGACGACGCCGTGTTCCCCGGCTGAAGATGCCCTCGCAACAGCTTGTCTACACATCCACGGGCAAGTCGCTGGGCGGAGTACTCCGCATAGCGGTCGCGTCCCATACTCAGACTCGAGAACCCGTAGGAGCCCCAGGGGAGCGTGTCCCAGATCTGCGTCCCCCAACCCAGGTAATCCTGGTTACCCGCCGGCGAGCCCGTGTTGCCGAGATCGAACTCGACGAACTGCTGAGTCGCGGAACCACTGATCATGAGGCCCGCGAGACCCCTTGCGAGACCGCGATACACGACGTTCTGTGTGCCATCGCCGAAGATCGCGCCCTCGGCGCCGACTTTTCGCCCGACCGGAAACACCCGTGCGAACGGGATCACCTCCCCACGTCCCCTCGACAGTCCCAGCGTCGACAAGGTGTGCTCGTCGTGCTGCTGGGCGGCACCGGTCTGGCTCGCCACGATCTCACCGAGCATCGCGAGCGCGTTCGCCCGCACGCCCGTACGAGCGGCCGCGGGCAGGCTGTCGAAGATGTCCGGTGTGACCATGAAAACACCCATGAGCTTCGGGTTGACGCCGTCGACGAGAGTGAGGAGTCGACACACGTCCAGTGCCATGGATGCGCCGGCACCGCCCGCCATCGACGAGATGACTAGTACGAGCGGGTCATGGTTCGGATTGAAGTCGCCGAGGCCAGGAACACCCCGACTCTCGAGCTCCATCATCTCGGCACGAGTCGAGTCGTGGTTGAGAACGGCCCAGCAGTCCTGGAGCTTCGCGTACACCTCGTTCGACTTGTTCAATGTGATCAGGCGACCGATCGCGCGATACTGGCCTGCACCTGCCGAGATGGGGATCGGGACCGAAGCAGGGTCCCGCGGGGCCCAGGTCGCGGTGGCGTCGAGCGCCCGCGTGGAACCGAGCCGCTGACTGAGCGCGCTGTCGAGCATCGCAAAGCTCGTTCCCTGGGGACCGGTTCCGAGGTAGCTGCCGCCCTGCTCTTCGAGCCCGGAAACCCCCTCGGGTCCACCGCCCGAGCCACTAGGGACGTCGATCTGCACGAACTGCCAACCGGCCGGGAGCCTGTCGACCCCATGTGCTGCGAGATCGGAACGCAACTGGTCCATCATGTATGCCAGGGTCGCGCCGCCGGAGCCGCCGCATCCCACGATCAGAAAGCGCCTCATTGTCTACAACCTCTCGAAAGTTCTTCTACCGCAGACATATCGGATACCTTGGCATCCTCTCGCCGCCTGTAGGTTTGACATCAGCGTGGATCGAACGGATCAGACGATCCGAAAGGGTCGGGGGCGTCCGCGAATCCGCCGGAAGCCGCACTGCCATCGCTGCCCTGCGCTGAGGAGCCCAGGGAAGGACCAGGGCCGGGTGACGCCGACTGCGTCGGCGCGACCCCGAACGGGGACGCATCCGAGAAGCCGGCGGGCCCGAAGGGATCAGTCCCTGGGCGGGCACCAGATTCGGCCCCGAAAGGTGTCGACTCCGGTCCGGCATCGGTCGCTAGACCAGTCGCGGTGCTGCGCAGATCCGCGATGACGCCGGGTGCGCGATTACACATGTCCTCCACCAGCTTTTCTCGCTGATCCTGCGATGTCAGTCCGCCCACGAGGAGGACGAGGCGTGCCCCATCGGCCGGTCCCGCGGGATCAACCACAACGATCCAAGAGTTGTGGATTGCGAGGCCCAGCCGAGCGCGCGGCGGAGACTTCACCGACGACGGCGTCGCCGACGACCCGCTCAGAAGCGAGCTCTTCCCCACGAGAACGTATCCCGCGCCGAACGGGGTGAGTCCGGAGTGGGTCCGCAGCTCCAGCGATCCGACCGTGACGCGCCGCGAACCGCGCCCAAGGCCCGTCACCGGGGTCACGAGGTCCTGCTCTTGCA
This sequence comes from Williamsia sp. M5A3_1d, assembly GCF_053345315.1. Lineage (NCBI taxonomy): Bacteria > Bacillati > Actinomycetota > Actinomycetes > Mycobacteriales > Nocardiaceae > Williamsia > Williamsia sp. M5A3_1d. Next base: position 711,918 of record NZ_JBKEZX010000001.1, on the reverse strand, counting down.
GGGTGAAGGGCGCTCCGTCCCGTAGCACCATGCCGTCGACGACCGAGATCGCGATCTCGTCGAACACCAAGGGATCGCCAGGGATCTTCGCCGTCCACCACTTCGCCAGGTATAGGAACAGGAACGGCAACCCGATGCCCACCACAAGTGTGACGATCAGTGCCCCCACGAACAGTGGCTGGTTCAGAGGGTTCGTGAGCTGGGCGGTGAAGTCCACCCGCTGCGCGACCGGCTCCCCAGCACCGTCCGGCGCCAGCATGACGGTCACGGATCCGTTAAGCGTTCCGTTCGTCGACTGCTGTGTACTGACGGACACCGGCAGGAGTGCGGTGGCACCAGGCGACACCTTCACGCAGGTGTCCCGCGACACCGCCGAGGACGATACCGTCACGGCGCCGACCCCATCGGGGACCCCGCGTAGCACCGCTTTCTCGGGGGCATCGATCCAGACACACCCCGAACCGGACACCGGCACCTTCTGATCCCACCGACCTGCACCCTCGTGGCGACCGAAGTCGATCGAACTGCCCACCGTGGGGTATCCCTCTGGCGCCGCGACGGTCAGCGGAACATCGACCACACGCGGCGTGAGCACGGTTCCAGGCACCGGCCGGCCGTCAGGGAGGCGTGCGTCCGCCGTCGTCACGGCGAGGGTAAGCCTCAGCGAGGCCTGACCGGGCACCGCCCGCGAGAGGTCGAGCGCGACCGGTGTCCCGATTGCTCGCTTGTCCTGTGAAGCTGTCGTTGCGATCGATCGCCCCTCGGCCGTGATCAGTTCTGAGGTGAGGGAGGCGGTACCGAGGATCTCCGCCGGTGACACCGTCGATCCGTCGCCGGCCGCTACGCCGAACGTGACGGAAGTCTTCTCCCCGGCATGGAGCGCCTTCGTGTCCGACCAGAACGGGAGGAGTCCACCGGAGATGTGGATGTTGGTCTTCGAGCGGATGGAAGGCGGTGAATCCACCGGTGCCACGAAGACGACTGCCCACGGTCCGGCCCAGGCACCACTGGACTTGGCCATCGTCACGTTGACGGTGCGGTCGGATTTCCACTGGTAGTCGACCTGCGCTCCGTCGAGAGGGGTCGCTCCGCGGCCGACCGGATCGCGCTTGCCCAGGCTCACGGCCGCTCCGCTGGGCCCGACGAGAAACGGCTCAAGACTCGGGCGGTCCGCCGACGCGAGGATGCTCACGTCCTTGACCGAGTCATCGAGCACGAACTGATGTCGTGCCGTGTCACACACGCGACCGACACAGACACCTTCTGCTGTCGAAAGCGGGGCCTGTCCGGGCGTACCAAGGGTGTCGAAGGCGAAGAGCAGATCGTCTATGTCCTGCGCCAGGAAGAACTCACCCGGCCTCGGCGACGCGACGCCACCGCACTCGTTCGTCCCCCGCGGCTCACCCGTGACGATGGATCGCATCGTGTCGAAATCCGACTGAGTCGTTCCGCCCGCGGCCAGACCGATCCCGAAAGTCACGACACCCGAGGATCGCAACTGGTCGGCAACGCCACCCGGTCGACAGATGGACTCGATCGCACGGGACACAGCGCCGTCGGCAGCAGCTCGCGTGTCCAGGACCTCCCCTGGCGCGAAGGGGCGAGTGAGACCCGGGCGGGGTGTGAACTCAAGCTTGCCGTCGGTGAACCAGGCGATCGCCTGACAGCGATTCCCGCCTCCCTCCGGTCGGTGTTCGGCCAAGAACGCCTCGGCTTTGGTCAGGGCGGTCCAGTAGTCAGTGTCCGGTCCGCCGTTGCGGGCACGGAACGTGTCCACGGTAGAGGTGACCGCGGGTGCGGACTCACCGTTCAGCGCGGTCCATTGGCGAACGGGTTGAAAGTCGGATGCGAACGCCGCGACCGCGACGTCGACGGTGATCCCACTGTCCCTACTTGACTGGACGAGCCTGTCCAGCAGGTTGTTCGCCGCAAGGACACGCGCAGCGGACGGATCCGATCGCTGCAGACTCGCGGACTGGTCGATCATCAGGAGCAGGTCGCCGGACTTCTTCCCGGCTAGACACGCTCCGTAATTGGAGACGGCGTTTCCTGGTTGAGTCTCCTCGGGGGCTGCCGCCGCCGTCGACGAGAACATGAACGCCTGTCCGAGAACGGCCAGGATTGCCACACAGAGCAGATTCCCGGCACGACTGTGCCGGCTCATGCGCGCGCCACCCACTGCGCGATCGGCCACGCGCACAAAGCGACTCCGGCCATCGCGCAGACGAGGGTCCCGTAGTACGAGGGACCCGACCAAGCAGGACGCGAGTAGAAGATGTTGGTGCTGCGAGAGGTGTCGACGATCGTGTGCCGAGCGAGAAACCCGATCGCAACCGGGCCGGTCGCCACCCAACCGATTGTCGCGATCAGGCCTTCGTTCCACCCAACGATCGCCAGCGCGATGCCGACCAGGGCCGCGACTAGCGCCATTACGCACCAGACCACCGGTGGACCGGACGCGGTGCCAGCGTCCGGTTGATACGCCGGGGCATGACCGAACCCGATGTCGAACGAGCTGGAAGCTCCCGATCCGCCGAGGTCGGGGCGCAGTCCGGAAGGTGCCGTCAGGTCCGGCGGCCCGCCAAGCCCCAAGGGGTCGTCCGAGTTCGCGAGGCGGCCGTCAGCCGCTTGCTGCGGTTCTCTGACACCGCCAGATCCACCGGAACCATAGTCGCTGAAGTCGAAGGGGTTCGATGGCGGCGGCAAATACGTTCCTTCGCTGAGTTCTATGCGGCAGATGCGGTTTCGCATCTCGGCAAGAGTGAGAATAGGACGCCGTCCGCCACAACGCACTGCGCCTCGGCATGAGTCATACGATCAAACGACACGGCACAGCGTTCGGGACCGCGGTCATTTCTGGAGGACTGTCGTGCCGGCCGAGCCTCCCTGGCGCGCCAGTCTCTTCGCGATGCAGTGGTCGCGGTCAAGACGTTGGGCAACGCACCAGTCGAGGACCTCGTCCGGCGAGGAGGAGGGTTGCGCGACGATGGCGACCCACCACCCGCGTAGATCGAATGCGGACCAGTCATCGGTCCACACGATCCGCGTCTGCGGGTAGCGGGCACGAAGCTCGAACTGCTCGCGCAGGATGTCGACGTTCGTCCAGATGCGACCTTCGGCGTCGAGACCCGGTTGCTTAGAACTGAGCTGGGGAACCCACCGCTCCGCGGCATCTTGATCCACGGAGATCCGGTCCTCCTGCCGCAGACGTTGGAGCGCCTCCGCAGCGACCCCCTGCACGTCGACCCCCTCGGGCAAAAAGGAACTCGCCGACACCGGATCGGCCGCCGATGACCCTGACGTGGACGCGTCAGCGTCGACCTCGACCGCGCTTCCGAAAGAGACCTGCAGATCGCTTGCAGTGACCGACGACGGGAGTGCCCAGTGCTGGTCCGGACCGAAGCGTAGCTGTGCGGTGCCACCAGTGCGCGAGACCGACAGCGGCGTGTTCGAGAAGTCGAAGACCGCGGCGCCCACGATGAGCGGCCCGTCGCGCATGACGATCGGGACTTCAGAACTAGCAAGCACCGCTTCGCTGCAGGGACCCTTGAACTCGACCTCGGCCACCAACGTGTCGCCATCGCCCCGGACATTCGCCGGCGACAGCTGCACCTGATCACAGTTCGCCTCTGAGGGATTGGCGGACGTTCCCGGTCCCGCGGCAGAGGCGCTGAGCGCCGCCACCTTTGGGCCACCCTCGTCGCCGACGGCGGCAAGTCCCAGAGCGACGGCCGCGATGATCGCGACGACCGAACAGCCGCCGATGATCAGCCCCCTCTTCTTACGGCCGGGGGATCCGCTGTCATCAGATGGTGGGGGAAGTGGACGACCGGGGAACACAGGCTGGGCGTAGGTCGATGTGTTGTCGGGGTTGCGGCCCGAGAAGTCGGGCGGCGGTGCGTCGGCCACTATTCTAATCCTCCTCCGGGCGATGCGCGTCGTCATGTCGAGGCAGCAGATGATCTGGTTCGCTGGTTGGTTGGCGGGTGTGGGTCCTGCTAGACCGCCACGCACGAAGCGAGAGTTCACTGTGGTGGGCCGTCTGATCGGATCTCCCACTAGAGAGACCGGGTAACCCGGGATGGCTGCCTGTTGGCCCGGAACCGCACAGAATGTCGCGATACCCGACCCAGGACTGACTATCACCTCGTTCCCGGAAGTCGGTCGCGATCAGTGCGTTCATCGTGAATAAGTCACCCATCACAACGATCGCGTGTACCGCGGCGGGTGCGGCGACCCAGAAGCCCGACCGGTGAAATCACCAACGAACACGACCGCATCACAGACGGAGGGAAGGACTTGACCGACTTCAAACAGTGCCTCCGTTCGGAGTGCGACAGCACAGACTCGCAACATTAGGGCAACCGCTGGGACCGAGAAGTGGTCGAGGACTGTTGAAGATGCGTATTGGTATGTTCAGACGACAACCGTCCTCACCCGGTTGGCTACGGGGATGGTCTGGGGTTTGATCAATGCCATCGGCAGTCAGTCCCGCTGAGACCTTCGCCTGGGGTTCCCTTTGAAACCAGTCCGAGGATTGCAGATCACATTCGAAAGTGAGCTCCGTTGTGCCCGTAGCGTCGTTGCCTGAGTTCCCACCAGGCCCGCGGAGGCAGCATTGACACCGCCCGGTTCCGGTGTCGAGCCTGAGGTCGGGTGCTGAGGTGATGTCTCACGAGAACGGGGCACCTGAGCGGCGCGGCACCCATCCACCACATCGGGCCCCGATCTTCCCGCATCCACCCGGTGTCTCGCCCGAGCCAAATGGGCGACGGCGCTCTCACCACCGACTGTGGTGGTCCGTCGGCATCACCGTATGTGTCGGGGCGATCGCAATTGCGCTCACCCTCGTCGATGAAGAGCCTCCTATGTCAGCCTCGCAGCCGGCGACGAGGTCAGTAATGGTCACGAGGACCCAGACCATCATTGCTGCGCCCGCGCCGACATCGGTCACGACACCCCTGCAGTCCGTTCCGTTCTCGCCAGCCCCGTCGAAAGCCGAGACAACCAAGCCCTCGTTCGAAGAGATGACCCAATTCGCTCGGCGTCATTACGCATCTCTGCCTTCGGACCTACAGACGACTTGGTCTCACTTGACAGCGGCTTATCAATCAGAGATCTCATGGAGCGGCTACCTGAATTTCTGGAAGACGATCGATTCGGTCAGCCTGGTGAACTCGACACCGGCGACCCCTAACAGCATCGTCATCCGCCTTCGGTACGTCACACGGGGTGGAACGATCGACACCGAAGATCGGGAACTAGTCCTGACCGGGACACAACCGCCGCTGATCGCTGCGTCAAGAAGACTACGCTCCGTAGAATGAAGGACCACCGCAGACCGAGAGTGAGTTAAAACGACTGAATCGCGCCCTGGCTGCGGAATGGGTCTGCGCGCGGGCGCTTCTCAGCGGCGAGAAGCGAGCAACGACGTATCGCAGGCCTGGATTCACATCCAGAAGCACCACTGACCAACCACCGGATCTGCGGCAAATCACTCACCGAGCGCAGCTCCGTTCACAACGTGCCCAGGGACTGGGCCCAGCGGCTGGACACGGCCGCCACGTACGTGATGGGTGGGCTGTGTCGCGGCGCACTTTCAGAATATGCGAAATCGTTGGGCGGTCTTTCAAGCAATCAGTATCGGCAGGCCCACGACCACGCCCACCTTTGATTGGTCACCACAGCGACGGCGCGCGAACCGTAGTAGGTTCGGCATACGGCATTCATGTCCATGCCACGTGACGAGGTTCCGTATCTACATCTCCATGTATACGGATTAAGAGCGTCATCAGGACTAGCTGAGGCCAGCCAGCTGTTGCCCCAAATGTTCTTTGCACACCAGGGAGTAATCTGGTTCGTCTGACTAAGATTTGATTGCGCGGCGTTGGCAGTCGCCGGTGCCGAAAATGCAAGAGAGCTCGAGGCAAGCAAGGCGATAATGAACGTACAAGCCCTTTGGCCCTTTGAGGTGGACATTGACCCACTTTCTCCGAAGAGATCAAGAGAGGTTGACGCGAAAAGTCTAGCGGTCGATTTGCGCTTACCGTGTAGTTCGAACGGCTGATTCAGACTGGCCTTCTGTACGTGGGCGGGCGCCTGGTCGCACAACCGAAGTGGGTCTCAGCCGCATAGGTCCTGCTTCCCTTCGCTACGGGGTACGAAAATCGCGGATCTTTGTAAGCGAGAGGCGGGTGACGACTGATTGAGATACCCGAACGTTCGTCGAAGTGATCGGAAGAGGCGTAAATTTGAAGTGCCGATGATCCGCGATCATAAGGTGTGACGTGGGGTTGCAACAGACGCAAACCTGGCTGGATAAGCGAGGGCGCAAACTGCGTTGACATCCCGACCAGAGAAATTGATGTTTCAGTACAGCCCTAATTCTCAATTCGAAAGGCGTAAGGACAATTCGCGAAGGTCAACGCGCTCACCGAAAGCCGATTCGATAAGAGATGCTGTACGGCGAGTCCACCCAGCGTTGGCTTTTCCCGATCACCGACTTTCAGCCACCGTCGGCCTTCGACCCGTGGCGGGGACGGTGCTGAACTTGGCAAAGTGCCAGTGCGGACCTGTTGTGTTGAACGGCTCCCCTGCTGATGCGGCCGGGCCGAGCTTTGCCGTCGAGCTGGATCCGCTGCGCGGACTGCGGGCACGCAAAAGAACATAAGCGCCGCGCACCGATCGACGGCGAGACGTAGGACGGAGGCCTTGCCGGTCTATCCGCACTTCACGCGCTGGCCGGACGCGGACGGGCGCTGTATCTGTTCCCAGCCTTCCCCGGAAACTACGGCGAGCGCGTACCGACGATACCGCCGGATTTCGCACGTTTCCGACGACATCACCGATGAGTTCCGCGTACCGCGTCGGTCAACCCCTGCATCCCCAGTGCCATCCGCCGACGCAACCGCGACCATCACGCCCGATCTCCCGAGGAGCCCGTTCCCATGCCCCCTGCACCCGAGGTGACGACCCGCAAATCCGATGGCGATATGTCGGACTCGACCGCTACCTTGACACCCATGTCCGCACCCACCTCCGCGCCCGCCATCGAGGCGATCGACCTCGTCAAGAAGTTCGGCGACCACACCGCAGTCGACGGGGTGAGCTTCACCGTGCCCGAGGGCACCGTCCTGGGTCTGCTGGGCCCGAACGGCGCCGGCAAGACCACCACCGTCCGCATGATGACGACACTCACCCCGCCCACCAGCGGGACCGCACGCATCGCCGGATACGACGTGGTCAGCGAGCCCAAGCAGATCCGTCGCGCCATGGGACTCACCGGTCAGGCCGCCACGGTCGACGAGATCCTCACCGGCCGCGAGAACATCATGATGATCGGCGGGCTCTACGGCATCGGCCGCAAGCAGCTCAAGGCCATCGGTGATCAGCTGCTCGAGCAGTTCTCGCTCACCGATGCCGCCGACCGGCCGGTCAAGGGGTACTCGGGCGGCATGCGTCGTCGCATCGACCTCGCTGTCAGCCTGCTCGCGGCTCCCCCGGTCCTGTTCCTCGACGAACCGACCACCGGACTCGACCCGCGCAGCCGCTCCGAACTGTGGGATGTGTTGCGCGCGTTGGTCAAGCAGGGCACCACACTGCTGTTGACCACGCAGTACCTCGAGGAGGCCGACCAACTCGCCGACAACATCGTGGTCATCGACAAGGGCCGCATCATCGCCGAGGGTTCGCCGCTGCAGCTCAAGGAGCAGGCCGGTCAGGCCAGCCTGGTGCTCACGGTGTCGCACGCCGACGACATCGGCGCGGCCGAGGGATTGCTGCGCAAGACCGGTGGCGAGGTGTTCGTCGATCTCGGCGCCCGCCGCCTCACCGCCCCCGCCGACGGCCTGGCCGACCTCAACCGGGTGATCGGCTGGTTCACCGAGAGCGGCATCGCCGTCGACGACATCGGGTTGTCACGTCCCAGCCTCGACGACGTGTTCCTCTCGCTCACCGGCCACACCACCGACGACGGCAACGCCGACACCGATCCCACCTCCGCACAGGAGACCCGAGCTCAGGAGACTTCGGTATGACCACCACCGCCCCCGCACCCACCGTCGTCATCGCCCGTCCCGAGATCCGCGACACCAACCTCGCGCAGCAGTCGTGGATCATGGTCAAGCGCAACCTGATCCACACCAAGCGCATGCCGGAGATGCTCTCCGACGTGACCATCCAGCCGATCATGTTCGTGCTGCTGTTCGCGTTCGTGTTCGGTGCGTCCATCACCGACACCGGCGGCGTCTCCTACCGCGAGTTCCTGCTGCCCGGCATCATGGGCCAGACGATCGTGTTCTCGGCGTTCGTGGTGGCCACCGGCATCACCTCCGACCTCGAGAAGGGCATCATCGACCGCTTCCGGTCGCTGCCCATCGCGCGGTCGTCGGTACTGATCGGACGCAGTATCGCGAGCCTCATGCACTCGTCGATCGGCATCGCGGTCATGGCCGTGACCGGTCTGCTCATCGGATGGCGCATCCGCGGCGGCTTCGGCGATGCCATCCTCGCGTTCGCGCTGATCCTGCTCTTCGGTTTCGCGATGATCTGGTTCGGTATCCTCGTCGGCTCGCTGATGCGGTCGGTCGAGGCGGTCAACGGCGTGATGTTCACCGCGTTGTTCCCGATCACGTTCCTGGCCAACACCTTCGTGCCGACCGGGCCGATGCCGACCTGGCTGCGCGTGATCGCCGAGTGGAACCCGATCTCGTCGCTGGTGCAGGCGATGCGCGAACTGTGGGGCAACGGACCCGCCGCCGCCCCGTCGGCGCAGCTGCCGCTGCACCACCCGGCGCTCGCGACCGTACTGTGGACCATCGGCCTCACCGCGATCCTCGCGCCGTTCGCGCTGCGCGCCTACAACAAGCGCACCGTCGACTGATCCATTTCGGACATAGCGCGTAATCCGGTCTGAACCGTTGTGCTGTCTGGTGTTTCGCATCACGCTGGGGTAAGCCGTTAGCCACGGACACCATGGCGACGGGACGGACACTCACGCATGCGACCAGCCGGCGAGCGACTCGACACCGACCAACGCTCGGCCTTCGCGGCGAGCTATCTCGGCTGGATGATGGATGCGTTCGACTACTTCATCCTGGTGTTGGTCTACAAGGAGATCGCCGACGACTTCGGTGTCTCCCTCGACAAGATGGCCTACCTCACCACGGTGACCCTGGTGATGCGTCCGGTCGGGGCGTATCTGTTCGGGATCTGGGCCGACAAGATCGGTCGCCGGACACCGCTGATCGTCGACGTGTGCCTGTACTCGGTCATCGGCTTCCTGTGCGCCTTCGCCCCGAACTACTGGGTGCTGTTCGTGTTACGACTGCTGTACGGCATCGGGATGGGTGGCGAGTGGGGGCTCGGGGCAGCGCTGTCGATGGAGAAGGTGCCCGCGCATCGTCGGGGATTCTTCTCCGGGATCCTGCAGGGCGGGTACGCGGGCGGCTACCTGCTGGCGTCGGTCGCCTTCCTGGTGGTGAACTCGTGGCTCGGGCTGAGCTGGCGGTATCTCTTCGCTCTGTCGATCCTGCCCGCGTTCGTGAGCCTCATCATCCGACTGAACGTCCGCGAGTCCGAGGTGTGGGTGAACACCAAGGCGCTGCTCGAGAAGAACAAGACCTCGGTGCGCACCGTGTTCCTGAATCCGAAGGTGTTGCGGCGCTTCGTGTTCCTCGTGATACTCATGGCCGCGTTCAACTTCCTGTCGCACGGGACCCAGGACCTCTACCCGACGTTCCTGAAATCCGACGAGAACCGCGGCGCGGGTCTCGACGCGACGACCGCCACGTGGATCGCCGTGGTCTACAACGTCGGCGCGATCATCGGCGGCTTCGTCCTCGGCTGGGCGTCGGACCGGATCGGACGCAAGGGCGCGATTCTGGTGGGGGCGGTGTTGACGCTACCGATCATCCCGATCTTCGCCTACTCGACCACCGCCGGGATGCTGTGTCTCGGTTCGTTCCTCATCCAGGCCGCCACGCAGGGTGCCTGGGCGTCGGTGCCCGCGCACCTGTCGGAGATGTCGCCGAACGCGATCCGCGGCTTCTACCCCGGCGTCACCTACCAGCTCGGCAACGTGATCGCCGCGCTCAACCTGCCGATCCAGCAACACCTCTCCGAGCGGTGGGGCTACCCGATGGCGTTGTCGGTGACCGTGGCGATCGCCGCGGTCGCGGTGGCCGTGCTCACCCTGGTGGGCACGCAGGCCACCGCGATCGACTTCACGAGCGAGACCGAACCGGTAGCTGCCCCGGGTCTCACGCGGTGAGGGCGAGCGCTCCCAGCGGGTCGCTGTAAATCGCGTCGAGGGACACCGCGCCGGCGGCCTGCTGCTGCACACCGGCACCCGCGCGCGTCACACGGACGTCGCGGTTGCTCGCCGCCGGGGTCGCCCGCACGGCGCGGGCCACCGCGGGCAGTGTCGACGGTGCGTCGGTGAAGGCCTGACCACCGAGGATCACGTGGTCGGGGTTGAAGATGTCGGCGATGAGCGACACCGCGCGACCGAGGACCTCGGCGCGTTCGAGCAGGATCGCCGACGCGGTCTCGTCGCCCGCGGCGGCCGCGGCGTGGACGTCGTCGATGGACTCCACGGTGAGTCCGGCGGCCCGAGCCGCGTCGACCACCCCGGTGTCGCTCGCCGACGCCTCGAGGGTGCCGGTCCGGCGCGGGTCGAGGAGCGTGGTGGGTCCGCTCGGGAAATGCCCGATCACCGGCGGGCCGGCGCTCGGGGTGTAGACCGTGCCGCCGACGGTGAACGCGATGCCCACCATCTCGCGGGCGTAGAAGTACAGGAAGCTGCCCGGCTCGTCGGTGCCCAGCGACTGCTGCGGGTTGACCAGCAGTTCGGCGGCGGCCATGGCCTCGACATGCGAGGCGACCGACACCGGCAATCCGATGGTCTGCGAGAGCACAGGGCCGACGGGCGCGCCGGTCCACCCCAGTCGCGGATGGTCGACGAAGCCGCCCTCGGCGACGCGGCCACCGATGGCGACTCCGGTCCACAGGAGTCGCTGCGACGGCCACCGGGAGGCGAAGCGACGCGCCGACAGGCCGATCGCGGTGAGGGTCTGTTCGGGGTTGTCGCCGGCGGGGGTCGGTATCTGGATCGCGCCGACGACGCGGTGCAGCAGGTCGTGGGTCGTGATGGAGGTGACCTTGAGTCCGATGTGGATGCCGACGGTGAGGAAGTCGGCGACGTTGACCTCGAACGGCAGACGGGGGCGTCCGATGGCGCCGGCGGGGGCCAGATCGGCGCGTTCGCGCACCAAGCCAGCCTTCAGCAGGGCGCTGACCTGCCGGTTCACCGTCGAGATGGACAACCCCGACCCTGCCGCGGCGTCGTCTCGGAAGATGGGGCCCTGCAGTCGCGCGGTCCGCAACACCACGGCCGACGGTCGTGTCGACAGCTGGAGTTGAGGGGTCGCGATGTGGATGGTCGGGGTCCTGGTTCGCAGCGATTGGCCGGTGAGGGGCCCGTCGGCGACGCCGATCGCCAGCGGACGGGAACCACTACCGGGTCGGGGGCCGGACAGCCGGGTGCGGGACTGCGCCGGACGCCGGGTACGGGTCGAGAGTTGATCGAGTGAAGCGGTCATGAAGGTGTCCTCGTCGAATGTGCCACACCGCGCGTGAACTGCGTGGATGTGGAGAACGAATGTCTGAAAAGAGGTCAGAGATTCGTGCGACAGAGAAGACGTGCGAACGGCAGACGGCAGCCCAACGCGGTGATCACGTAGGTGACCTCCGGGATGTACGACGTCGTGCTCGGCATGAGCGCAATCTAGCAAGAGCCGCCGACCACGGCAAAGGCAGCCGCACCACGCCGTTTCGATCATCGCGATTCCAACCCCTACCCGTCGATGGGTGCACGGCGAGACTGGAGCGCGACCTCGTCCACGAACACGCTCGGGCTCGGACCCTTCACTTCCGGCCCGTATCTCCCAGAGAGGACACCGTGTCCCTACATCTCCACTGGTTCCTGCCGACATACGGCGATTCGCGGAACCTGATGGCGGGTGGCCACGGCGCCGCGATGTCGGGCGACCGGCCCGCAGACCTCCGGTACCTGCGTCAGCTCGCCGGGGCCGCGGAGATCAACGGCTTCGAATCGGTCCTCACCCCGACCGGCCTGTGGTGCGAGGACGCGTGGCTGTCGGTGGCGATGCTCGTCGAATCGACCGAGACCCTGAAGTTCCTGGTGGCGCTGCGGCCCGGCCTCACGAGTCCGACACTCGCCGCGCAGATGGCCGCCACGCTGCAGCGTCAATCGGGTGGGCGGCTGCTGCTCAATGTGGTGACCGGTGGCGAATCGGCCGAACAGCGCGCCTTCGGCGACTTCCTCTCGAAGGACGCGCGCTACGAGCGGTCCGGCGAGTTCCTGCACATCGTCCGACACCTGTGGACCTCGGACGAGCCGTTGACGTTCAACGGCAAGCACATTCGGGTCGAGGGCGCGACCCTCGCGCGGCGCCCGGATCCGCTGCCACCGATCTTCTTCGGCGGATCGTCACCGGCCGCGGGGACCGTCGCCGCCGGACACGCGGACACCTACCTCACGTGGGGTGAGCCGCCCGCCGCGGTGGGGCGCAAGCTCGACTGGATCCGCGACCTCACCGCCGCCACCGGTCGCACCGTCGACTTCGGGATCCGATTCCACGTGATCGCACGGGAGACCTCCGAGGCGGCGTGGGCCGAGGCGGACCGCCTGCTCGGCGCCCTCGACCCCGCGATCGTCGCCGACGCACAGGCGGCCCTGGCGCGGTCGGAGTCGGTGGGACAGCAGCGCATGCGCGAGCTCCACGGCGGCGGATCGGGGTTCGTCGCCGGTGGCGACGCCCGCGCGCTCGAGATCCACCCGAACGTGTGGAGCGGCGTGGGGCTCGTGCGTGGCGGTGCCGGCACCGCCATCGTCGGGTCGTACGAAGAGGTCGCGGATCGGATCGCGGAGTACGCCGATCTCGGCCTCGACCACTTCGTGTTGTCGGGCTACCCGCACCTCGAGGAGGCCTACCACGTGGGAGAGGGTGTGCGTCCGGCACTCGCGCGGCGTGGTCTCATCGACGGGGGCACCGCCATCACGGAACCCGTCGGCGGGGCGTTCCTCCCGACCCTGGAGCGCGCCGGCGCATCCTGACACCCGTCCCGAACCCACCAGACCACCGACCGAATCAGATCAGCAACCGAACACGAAAGTCATGAGATGAGCACCGAGAAGATCGCCGACGAACTGAAGTTCGCCTACTGGGTCCCCAACGTGAGCGGTGGCCTGGTCACCAGCGACATCGAGCAGCGGACCAACTGGGAATTCGAGTACAACAAGAAGCTGGCCCAGACCGCGGAACGTGTCGGGTTCGAGTACGCCCTGTCGCAGGTGCGCTACATGGCCTCCTACGGCGCGGAGTTCCAGCACGAGTCGACCTCGTTCAGCCTCGCGCTTCTCGGCGCGACCGAGAAGCTGAAGGTGATCGCGGCCATCCACCCCGGCCTGTGGCATCCGGCCGTGCTCGCCAAGTTCGGTGCCACCGCCGACCACATCTCGAACGGTCGCTTCGCGATCAACGTGGTCTCGGGCTGGTTCGCCGGTGAGTTCAAGGCGCTCGGCGAGCCGTGGCTCGAGCACGACGAGCGTTACCGCCGTAGCGCCGAGTTCCTCGAGGTGATCCGCAAGATCTGGACCGAGGACAACGTGGAGTACGCCGGCGACTTCTACCGGATCCGTGACTTCACGCTGAAGCCCAAGCCGCTCAACACCCCTGAGCGCCCCAACCCTGAGCTGTTCCAGGGCGGCAACTCCAGCGCGGCCCGTCGCAACGGTGGCCAGTTCGCCGACTGGTACTTCTCCAACGGCAAGGACTTCGACGGCGTCACCGAGCAGATCGAGGATCTCCGCTCGGTCGCGCAGGCGCACAACCGCGAGACGAAGTTCGGTCTCAACGGGTTCATCATCGCCCGCGACACCGAGAAGGAAGCCCGCGACACCCTGCGCGAGATCATCGAGAAGGCGAACAAGCCTGCGGTGGAGGGCTTCAAGGACTCGGTGCAGCAGGCCGGGAAGTCGACCTCGGATGGCAAGGGCATGTGGGCCGACTCGAAGTTCGAGGACCTCGTGCAGTACAACGACGGCTTCAAGACACAGCTGATCGGCACCCCGGAGCAGATCGCCGAGCGCATCGTCGCCTACAAGAAGCTCGGCGTCGATCTCATCCTCGGTGGCTTCCTGCACTTCCAGGAAGAGATCGAGTACTTCGGCGAGAAGGTTCTCCCGCTGGTCCGCGAGCTCGAGGCCGCCGAGAAGGTCTCGGCCTAGTCATGACCGCATCCGTCGCCGCCCGTATCGAGACGCACACCCAGGCAGTCGATTCCGCTCGCTGTCTGGCCGCGCGTTTCGGTCCGGGCGCGGCGGAGCGCGACCGGGAGCGGCAGCTGCCCCACGCCGAGATCGAGGCGTTGTCGGCGTCGGGACTGCTCGCGATCACCGTTCCCTCGTCGTTCGGCGGGCCCGATCTACCGCCGTCGACGGTGGCCGAGGTGGTCCGGATCCTCGCCGCGGCCGACCCGAACGTGGCGCAGATCCCGCACAGCCACTTCACCAATCTCAACCTGCTCCGCCTCGCCGGGACGGACGAGCAGAAGGCGCGACACTTCTCGCACGTGCTCGCCGGCGGCCGGGTCGCCAATGCCCAGGCCGAGCGGGCGACTGCATTCGCCGACGGTGTCGACACCCGCATCACACGTGACGGCGCCGTCTTCCGGCTCGACGGCGAGAAGTTCTATTGCACGGGAACGCTGTTCGCCACACGCCTGGCCGTGCTGGCCCGCCTCGACGAGGCCGACGGCGACCACAAGCCCGGCGAGTACGTCGTGTTCGTCTCCCCTGAGGCCGAGGGAGTCGAACTCGTCGACGACTGGAACGGCATCGGACAGCGCACCACCGGCAGCGGGACCGCACGGTTCACCTCCGTCGCGGTCGCCGCCGACGACCTGGTTCCGCGCACGCCTGCGGTGGAGGTTCCCGCCGGCTACGGGGCGTTTTCGCAGCTGATCCACGCGGCCATCGACACCGGTATCGCCGCCGGCGCACTCTACGCCGCAGTCGATTTCGTCCGGAACGAGTCGCGCCCGTGGTTCGAGGCCGGGGTCGACAACGCCATCGACGACCCGCTGCTGGTGCAGCGCTTCGGTGAACTCTCGGTGCTCGTGTCGACCGCCGAGGCAACACTCGACGCCGCGGCCCGTGCGGTCGACGCCACCATCACCTCATCTGATGACCCCCGACTGCTCGCCGCCGAGGCCTCCACGGCCGTCGCGACGGCGAAGATCGTGTCGGATCGGGCAGCGACCGAGGTGTCGTCAGCGCTGTTCGAGGTGAGCGGAACCCGCAGTGCTGTCGACGAACTCAACCTGTCGCACTTCTGGCGCAACGCCCGTACCCACACCCTGCACGACCCCGTCCGCTGGAAGTACCAGCACATCGGCCGCTTCGTCCTACGTGGAACGCCGCCACCACTGCACGCCACGGTCTGACCGCTATCGGTCCGCGGTCGACGCATTCGACTGCGCGCCGGTGAAGAACTCGACGAGCGACTCCGGTGCGCGATCGCCGTACAGCAGCTCCTGCATCGTGGCCGAGTCCTCCGCGGCGGCCCGACTGCGCGGGAACATGGTCTGCTCGTAGGTGGCGACCGCTGCGTCGAGGTCGTCGGGATGTGCCGCGATCGCCAGGCCCAGGTCGGCACCGTCGATCATCGCGAGGTTCGCACCGTCGCCGGCCGGCGGCATCAGGTGCGCGGCGTCCCCGACGAGGGTCACCCCCGACCGCGGTGACCACTCGTGTCCGACGGGCAGGCCGGGGATGGGGCGGAGAACGGGTGTCGCGTCGTGGTCGGTGATGAGCGCTGTCAGCCCCGGAGCCCAGTCGGTGAAACCGGCCACGACCCTGTTCATGCCGGCGGGGTCGGCGACGTCGAGTCCGTCGGACCATTCGAGCGGCTCGACCAGCGCGGCATAAGCGTGAAGCACTGCGCCGGCTTCGCGGTGCACCGAGATCGACCGTCCGGGGGCGAGTGCGAACATCGCGCCGTTGCCGACTAGGTCGGCCGCCTCCGGGTGTTTCTCGGCGACGTCGTGCAGGTAGGTCTCGACCAGCGTGATGCCCGAGTACTGCGGTAGCGCATCCGACAGCAGCGGCCGCACCCTCGACCAGGCGCCATCCGCGCCCACGAGCAGGTCGGTCTCTGTCGTCGACCCGTCGTCGAACACCACCCGGTGACGTCCTTCGCCGAGCGCGAGGGCACGAACAACTTTCGCGCCCCACCGGATCGAGTCGGCGGGCAGCGACTCGATGAGGATGCGGCGCAGATCGCCGCGCAGCACCTCGGGTCGTCCGCCGGTGCCGTCGTCGACGTCCTTGTACAGGAGCGATCCGTGTCGGTCGAGTATCCGCATGGCCTCACCGCCCTCGTGGATGATCGCGCGGAACTCGTCGGTGAGTCCGGCGGCTGCGAGTGCGACCTGTCCGTCGTGTTCGTGGATGTCGAGCTGGCCGCCCTGGGTGCGGGCCGTCGCCGACGGTTCGGCCTCGTAGATCGTCGAGGCAATGCCGTGGATGTGCAGGACCCGCGCCAGGACCAGGCCGCCCAGGCCAGCACCGATGATCGTGACGTTCGTGGTCATGGGTCTCTCCTCGCTGTTATGGAACGGTGTTCCATCTTCGTGCAGCTTGGAACGGCGTTCCATGAATGTCAAGATGGCCTCATGTCACCGAGTGAGCGGGCCGGGCGCCGCAGCGATGCGTTGTCGACAAACCGCATCGTGGACGAGGCGGTCGCGATCCTCGACCGGGACGGCGCCGCGGGTCTCACGTTTCGCGCTCTGGCGACGCGCTTGCACACCGGCGCGGGCGCGATCTATCACCATGTGGCGAACAAGGACGAGCTGCTGGGCGCGGCGACGGCGGTCATCGTCGAACCGGTCGTGTCGTCGGTTGTCGACGAGGCCGATCCGGCGCAGGCTGTTCGCACCGTCGCGGTCGGGATGTTCGACGCGATCGACGCGCACCCGTGGGTCGGGGGGCAACTGCCGAGGGAGGCCGGCCAGCGGTCGCTGATGAGCTTCTTCGAAAGCATCGGGAGTCGAGTGGTGGCCCTCGGCGCCGTGTCGCCCCGGGATGCGTTCGATGCGACGTCGGCGTTGGTCAACTACGTTCTGGGTGTCGCGGGCCAAAACGCCGAGAACGCCCAGACCGCGCGCACCCGTACGCATCTGGGTGACCGGGCGACGCAGCTCGCCGCAATGTCCGATCGGTGGGCCGACCTCGATCCCGCCGAGTTCCCGTTCGTCCGCCAGATGGCCGCCGAACTCCGCGATCACGACGACCGCGACCAATTCCTAGCAGGCCTCGACCTCATCCTCACTGGCATAGAGTCACGCCGAAGGAACTGCTGACCGTGCGGAAAGGCGGTACTGCCGAGTGGGTGGAGAGCGCGAGTCGGTACGGCTGAGTGTGTGCAGGGTCGAGTCGGTAGAGCTGAGTGTGTGGAAAGCCGAGTCGAATGTGCTCACAGCGCGACGTGAGCCGAGACGCGAACAACGCACATTCGGCGACGGCTTTCCGCACAGTCAGCGGCGGTAGAACGCAGCCCTCCGCTAGGCAGCGGGGTACAGCGGGTGTCGGGGCCAGGTGATGTCGAGCGTGCGTACCGGCGTTGGTTCCAGCTGCTCGGGGCACGATCGGTCGTCACCTCGAAGGTGGCGTTCGAGGAGTTCGTCGATCCGGTGCAGGTGATTGGCGCGGAGTTGGTCGGGTGGGTCGGTGTTGCGTCGCCAGCCGTAGCGTCCCTTGTCTGGGCCGTCGGTGATCTTCTCCGTCGACCATTGATGCGGTTCGATCCCGACGGCCCGATTATGCGGCCCGCACGCTGGTGCTAGGTGCCGAGAGTCGGTGAGTCCACCGTCAGCCCAATCCTGTTCGGCGTGGTGCATTTCGGTGTGGGCGAAGGCGACGCCGCAGTCGTCTTTGCTGCAGCCGCGGTATTGCGCGAAGGCCATCAGCCGTTGCGCGTGCGACGCCAACCGGCGGGTCCGGCCGAAGAACAAGGGCTCGCCGGTGACGTCGCTGAACACCGCGAGATGCGTCTGGGCGTCGGCGGCGAGCTTCACAACGCCACTGATCGGGAGATCACACCCGGTGGTGGTGCGTGCGACGCCGGCGTGCTCACGCAGCTGTGCGTCGGTGATGGAGACGATGATCTGCGGCGGCAACCCTCGATGTGAGCCGCCGAGCAACCCACCGTTGACCGCGGCATCGAGCAGAGCTGTGAGCGCGTCGTGGTTGCGTTGGGACTGCGACCGGCAGTCCCGATCTGCTGCTTGTTTCAGCAGCTCCGGATGGGCATCGCCGTGATCGCCCTTCGGGGACTGGTCATCGTCGGGGTTGTTCATCCCCGGTGCGGCCCATTTCGCGAGTACGACATCGAACAGCGCGCGGGTGATCGGATCGAGGGTCGCGGTGAGTTTCGACATCAACTGCGAGTCCTGGCAACCGAGGTTCAGTTTCCGATTCCTCGCCCGGTCGCGGTCGTCGGTGAGCGTCCCGTCAGGATCGAGATGCGCCAGGATCCGCGTACCGGCGGCGGTGATCTCTTTCGGTGTCAGTGTGGTCGCGAACTCGGCGAGGGTTTGCTCTGCGAACGCCCGGTGCTCGGGCTCGACCGCGGTCGGGATCTTGGCCATGACATCGAGGACTGCGTGGACATGGTCGGGGCCGATCGAACCAGCCGCCAACTCCCGAGCGGTGTTCGGGCACGCCGGTGGCAGCTTCTCTCCGGTCATGGCGTGCATCGGTTCCAGGGCCTGCACCTCTTTCAGACGCTTCTTCGGTTGCGTCACCCGCAGTGTCGTCCTCAGGAACTCGGCCAGGTTCACACATCCGACGACACGGTGGGCGTCGCGATCGGACACCTCGAGGATCCGCTTGTTGCCGGCGGCCTCCAACTGGCGGGCGATGCGCTCG
Source organism: Williamsia sp. M5A3_1d (assembly GCF_053345315.1). Taxonomy (NCBI): domain Bacteria; kingdom Bacillati; phylum Actinomycetota; class Actinomycetes; order Mycobacteriales; family Nocardiaceae; genus Williamsia; species Williamsia sp. M5A3_1d. The sequence goes on along the minus strand of NZ_JBKEZX010000001.1, from coordinate 692,903 downwards.
TTGCGGACGGCGAGATCCGCGACCTCCTCCTCGGTGCACGAGGAAGAGTCAGCGATGAGGATTCTATCCACAATCTGTTCCAGGGCAGCGTAATCCGACTGGATGTCGTTCATCGGCCTGCCCCCTCCCCAGGTTCTGTACGTTCATACTAGCACGGATGTTCGAGGGGTGCGTGGTTGATTTCAGTGAAAGTTGTTGAAAGCTGGTGTATTTCGGGTGGGTGGTTGCGTTCTACTACCGCTGACTGTGCGGAAGCCGGTCGCCGAGTGTGCGTCGCTGCGCTGTTGGCTCACGTCGTGCGGCGAGCACACTCGACGGCCGTTTCCGCACAGTCAGCACCACCGACCGCTTTCCGCACAGTCAGCACCACTTACACATTCTCAGCGCATTGCGTCGAGCCAGGCGTGGAGGTGGTGGTGGGTGAGGTCGGGATACTCGAGGTGGACGTTGTGGCCGCAGCGGTCGACGACGGCGACGGTCGCGTTCGGGTAGTGCTCGGCGAGCTCCAGTTGGTCGCGCCAGCCGACGACGGTGTCGTTGCGCCCCAACATCATCAGGACCGGACCGAGGTACGGCGGGCCCGCCGTCTCCGGTGACTGCGACAGCGCCGGGCGGACACGTTCGAGCAGATCGCGGTCGGCCGCGCGCAGACCGGGAAGCACGTAGCGCTCGAACCGATGCCACACGTCGGCGGTCTGCCGAGTGGTGACCGCGGTGAACTGATCACGATCGGAGTCGTCGAGCCCCGCGAGGAGCGCTTCATCGACCTCGACCGACCGGGCCACGGGGAGTCGGCGCGACGCGATCGGCTCGGCGGTCGGACACAGCATCGCCACCCCGAGAATGTGGTCCCGGCGACGCGCCGCGAGACGTCTCGCGAGACCGGCGCCGAACGAGCTGCCCACCACGGCGAAGGGACGGTCGCCGATCTCACGGTCGATCACGTCGTCGAGGTCCGCGGCGATGTCGTCGGCAGAGGTCATCGACGACGCGCCGTCCACCGAGCTCCCGAATCCGGGCAGATCCACATAGATCCGACGCCAACCACGAGCGTGCGAGGCGAACGACTCGTCGAGCGGCAGCATGATCCGGTGGTCGACGGCCCACCCGTGCATCAGCAGCACCGGAACACCGGATCCTCGGGTCATGACGGGGTTGTGAGCCACGGACACAATCCAACCGCATGTTGTCGACGTCTTCAGACGTGGACGACTCAGAATTCGACCTCCAGGAACGTGCAATGCACGCCGGTTTCCGGCGCCATAACTCCTGCGCGGCTGTCCGATACTTCGTACCCTGACACGCATGACAGCCCAGCCCACCGCGCCGGCAGCGAAGACACCCGCGCAGACGGTGACCGATCGCGAGTTCCTCGAGATCATCGAGCCGTATCGTCGCGAGATCATGGCGCACTGCTACCGCATGATGGGCAGCCACCACGACGCCGAGGACCTGCTGCAGGAGACCTACATCCGGGCCTGGCGTGGGTACGCCGGTTACGACCAGCGGGCGTCGGTGCGCACCTGGCTGCACAAGATCGCCACCAACACCTGCCTCACCGCCCTGGAGAGCAAGAAGCGACGACCGTTGCCCAGCGGCCTGGGCGGCGACGCCTACGATCCCGAGGCCCCGCTGCTGCAGGACCACGAGGTCCCGTGGCTCGAGCCCTATGCCGACGACACCGCAGCGCCGCCCGAATCGGCCGACCCGGCCCAGGTCGTGGGGTCGCGCGAATCGATCCGGCTCGCGTTCATCGCCTCGCTGCAGCACCTGCCCGAACGACAGCGCGCCGTCCTGATCCTGCGCGACGTGCTCGCCTGGCGCGCCGCCGAGGTGGCCGACACCCTCGGGCTCACGGTCGCCACCGTGAACAGCCTGCTGCAGCGGGCTCGCGCACAGCTCAAAGAAATTGCCCCCGAGCGCGACTCGGTGGTCGAGCTGGACGAGACGACGAAGCGGCAGACCCTCGACCGCTACGTGGCCGCGTTCCAGGACTACGACGTCGACGCCATCGTGTCGCTGTTCACCGACTCCTCCATCTGGGAGATGCCGCCGTTCACCGGCTGGTACCTCGGTGGCGAGCAGATCGGCAAGCTCATCCGCGGCAACTGCCCGGCCGAGAAGGCCGGCGATCAGATCCTGCTGCCGACCACCGCCAACGGCGGGCAGCCGGCGTTCGGGCTCTACATGATCGGCGACGACGGGGTGCATCGGCCGTTCCAGCTGCAGGTGCTCGATCTCGCCGCCGACGGCTCGGTGCGCCACGTGGTGGCGTTCTTCGCCGGCGACCTGGTGGCCGAGTTCGCCCGCTTCGGCCTCCCGGCCACCGCGGCACACGGCTGACGCCCGCACCCGACCACTGGGCTGAGGTGACGTCGACGCGAGATCGCCGCGGATCAGCCTTTGGCCGGATGCGCACGACGCCACCGATGGGTCACGATGAGACCACCATGTCGATCTCTGCGATGCCGGGCCCGGTGACTCCGCCGGCCCATGGGCTACGCCGCCCCTGGCTGCCGGGTGCGGTGCGCGCCGAACTCGAGGACGACCCGCGACCGCAGACCGGCCGCCGCAGTCCCCGCGATGTCGTCGTCGACATCCTCGTCATCTCGCTCGCCGCGTTCATCGGGCTGCTCGGCGCCCTGCCGAGGTTCCACGGGAACTCCCTCGACCTGCCGGTCGATCTGACGGTCGGAGCGATCAGTTGCCTGCTGCTGCTCTGGCGCCGACGGTGGCCGCTGCCGATCGCGATCGTCATCAACATCATGTCCATCCCGTTCGCCGGTGCGGGCGGGGCGGCGTACATGGCGATCTTCTCCCTCGCGGTGCATCGCCCCTTCCGACACACCGTCGGCGTCGCCGCGCTGGGGATCGCCGCGGGTATGGCCAATCTCGCGATCATCGGCTCCGAGAACGGCGCCTTCTTCAACGCCGTGTTCCTGGTGTTGCTGATCGCCGGGGCAGTCGGGTGGGGCACGTCGGTCCGCAATCGACGGCAGCTCCTCATCTCGCTCGCCGAGCGCGCGCGACGCGCGGAATCCGAACAGCGTGAACGACTGGGCGCCGCGCGGGCGACCGAACGCGAACGCCTGGCCCGGGAGATGCACGACGTGCTGGCCCACCGGATGAGCCTGCTGTCGGTTCATGCGGGTGCGCTGGAATATCGGCCCGACGCGCCTCCGGAGGACATCGCCCGTGCCGCCGGGGTGATCCGCAGCGGCGTCCACCAGATGCTCGAGGACCTGCGCGACGTGATCCTCATGCTCCGTGAGGAATCCGACGATCTCGCCGCCCAGACGCAGTCGCTCGCCGACGTGCCGGGCCTCTTCGCCGAGGCGCGTCTGGCCGGCGCGGTGATCACCCCGCACATCGAGGTCGATCGCGCCGATGACGTCCCGGGAGTGGTGGGGCGTGCGGCCTTCCGGATCGTGCAGGAGGGACTGACCAACGCACGCAAGCACGGTGGCCGCGTGCCGGTGGCCGTCGACATCGAGGGCGGTCCCGGGCGCGGACTGGCGATCTCGGTGAGCCAGCCGCTCAACCACAGCATCGGACTCCCCGACATCCCCGGCACCGGAACGGGTCTGACCGGACTCAACGAACGCGTGACCCTGGCCGGGGGTGAGCTGGTGCACGGCGTCGTCGATCACCGGTTCGTGCTCAGCGCGCGACTTCCCTGGGAGAGAGGGGCTGTGGATGCCTGAGACCATCCGACTCCTGCTGGTCGACGACGAGTGGTTGGTGCGCGCGGGTTTACGCACCATGCTCAGCGGTGACTCCGGCATCGAGATCGTCGGTGAGGCGGCGGACGGCGACGGGATCGCGGAGTTGGTCGCCGAGACCGGCGCCACCGTGGTGTTGATGGACATCCGGATGCCGGGGGTGAACGGACTGACCGCCGCCGAACACCTCTGTGCGCTCCCGTCGCCCCCGCATGTGGTGATGCTGACCACGTTCGACGCCGACGATCTCGTGGTCGCCGCGTTGCGGGCCGGCGCCAGCGGGTTCCTCCTGAAGGACACCCCACCCGCCGATCTCGTCGCCGCGCTGCACGCCGTGGTCGCCGGCGACCCGATCCTCTCGCCGCAGGTCACCCGACGACTGATCGAGCAGGTCACCGAACCCGACCGCGACGCACGGTCGGCTACGGCGACCCGCCAGATCGCGGAACTGACCCCCGGGGAGCAGCGCGTCGCCGTCGCTGTCGCACAGGGCCTCTCGAACGCCGACATCGCCCGCGAACTGTTCGTGACGGTGGCGACGGTGAAGAGCCACATCTCGCACATCCTCGACAAGCTGGCGTTGACCAACCGTGTGCAGATCGCGCTGCTGGTCCACGACGCGGGCGTGCAACGCGCCTGAACCGCCCGCGTGTCCGATGTGTCCGATTGGTGCGCAATGCCTTTCGGATCCCTAGGCGGTCGAGCCGCGCTGTGGTAGGCAGTGTCGATGAAGAAGTTGCTGACCGTTCTCGTCCTACTGCTCGCGCCGGTCCTGATCGTGTCCGGCTGCAAGTCGTCGTCGGATTCGGCCTCGAGCAGTGCCGCACCCACCAGCGCCGCGGTCGCGAGCTCCCCCGGCCCGAATTCGACCGACTCGAGTTCGACCGATTGCCCGACGAGCAACACCACCTCGTTCGCGAAGACGAAGTTCGTGCTGCACAGCGGTCTCGCCTTCGGCGCGTTCCACCGGTATCTCTACAAGCCGTACAAAGCGGGCACCTTCAAGAAGGGCGCCGACGGGCGAATCACCGCCACGGTCAAGGGTGGTGTCGCGGCCCTGTTCATCAAGCGTGAGGTGCGCCTGGCGAGCGAGGACGTGAAGGCGAACCCGACGCTGTGCAAGGCGATCGCCGCGCCGCTCGCGAAGGTCGGTGACACGGTGGAGGCCGCGTTCGACAAGCTCAAGGGTGGCGACGCGTCGGGGGTCGACGCGGTGAACTCGTCGATCAGTTCGATCAGTTCGTCGTCGAGCAAGAACGGCGTCGACATCAAGGAAGACGACAACCCGAACATCGGCGGCTGAGCCGCCCACGGATCACAGGCGGCTGAGCCTCAGGCGACGGCGCGCATGGCGACCTTGTCGCCTCCGGGGTGCACGGCCGGGGCGGGTGCCGGGATGGCGCGGGTCGTCATCTCGGTCAGCAGGTCCACGAGGTTGCCGCCCAGTGCACGGGTGACCGCACCGACGACCTCCGACGACGCCTCTTTCTGGCCGCGCTCGATCTCCGAGAGGTAGGTCATCGACACCCCGGCGCGCTCGGCCACGTCCTTGAGGGTGCGCTCCTGACGTCGGCGTGCCGACCGCAGGGTGTCGCCGAGCAGTTGGCGCAGCAGCGGCGCAGCGGCCGGTTCCGGGTCGGCCGGTGCCACCACGTGGAGATGATCTGCCATCGATGCCTCCGGCTGTCGTCGGTATATGTGCTCCCCAACGTAGTGGGGCTCCGTCGCGTCACGCCGCGACGACGAGCCGATTCCGCTCACAGCGGAGTGATGCAACGATGATGGGGACATGGGTGTTCTCTATTTGGTCCGGCACGGGCAGGCGCGTGCGCAGGCGTATGGGGCGGGCGCGTGGGCGCAGCACGAGGGTGGCCTCACCGAGACCGGCGCCGAGCAGGCACGCCGAGCCGGGGTGGCACTGGCGGCTCGTGTCGGCCGCATCGACCACGCGGTGTCGGGTGACCTGGCGCGACAGCGCGAGACGCTCGCGCGCATCCTCGCCGAGTTCCCGATCGGTCCCGACACCGCAGCGCCGGATCCCCACCTCGACCCGCGGTGGAACGAGTACGACCTCGAGGCCATCATCAGCGACACCGACCGCACCGAGAGCCCGACGGAGAAGCGGTTCCAGGCCCACCTCGACGATTCCCTGCGGGACTGGATCGCCCGACGGGTCGTCGGGTCGGAGACGTGGGCCGAGTACCGATCACGTGCCGATGCCGCGATGGACGACGCCGTCGCACAGGCCGGTTCGGGCCGCACGGTGCTGGCGGTCTCCTCGGCAGGCACCATCTGTGCGGTACTCGCCCGCCTGTGGGGTCTCGACGACGAACGCTGGCTCACCCTGGCCCGCACCATGATCAACACCTCGATCACGAAGATCATCGTCGGCGGATCGGGGTGCTCGATCGTGTCGATCAACGATCACGCCCACGTCGATCTCGTCGCCGACCGATCGTTGATGACCTTCCGCTGACCGGACCCCGGGGTCAGCCCGTGGTCTGCAGTGCCCGCAGTCCCGCGGCCATGAACTCGGCGGTCGCCTCGGCGGCCTTGTCGGAGTTCGCCCCCGACGACGAGCCCTGCAACGCCCGGTAGGCGATGCCCTCACCGATCACGCCGAGCTTGAAATTCGCCAGCGCGAGATAGAAGTTCCAGTGCGCCATCTCCACCCCGGCGGCGGTGGCGTAGCGCTGGGCGAGTTCGTCGGTGTCGGGATAGCGATCGCTGGTCCACGCCGCCGACAAGCCCAGCACCCTGTCGAAGATGGGCTGCCGATAGACGCACATCAAAGCGACATCGGTCAGCGGGTCGCCGAGCGTCGACATCTCCCAGTCGACCACCGCGCGAACGACTCCGGGATCGTCGGCACCGAGAATCGTGTTGTCCACGCGATAATCGCCGTGCACGATCGCATTCGCGCTGTCGGTCGGGATGTTCTCGGCGAGCGCCGCCGCCAGTTTCTCGACATCGGGCAGATCGCGCGTCTTCACGATCTCCCACTGCCGGGTCCACGTCTTCACCTGCCGCGCCACGAAACCCTCAGGCCGCCCGAACTCCCCGAGTCCGACCTCCACGTGGTCGACCGCATGCAGATCGGCCAGGCTCCGGATCAGCGCGTCGACGTTGCGGTCGAGGGTCGCGTCGTCGAGCGCGTCGAGATCGGCCGCGGACCGGATGACCGTGCCGTCGACGAACCCCACGACGGTGCACGGGGCACCGAGAACGTCGCCGTCGGCGTCGAACGCGATGGTCGGGGCGACGGGCACCGCGGTGTGCTGCAGCGCCTGGGTCACCGTCCATTCGCGGTTCATGTCGTGTGCCGACGGGGTGAGCCCACTCGTCGGCGGTCGGCGCACCACCCACTTCGTGGTGCCGTCGGAGGCGATGAACGTGAGGTTCGACCGGCCACCGGCGATCAACTCCACCTCGAGATCGCCGGCGAGGTCGATGCCGTGACCGGTGAGGAAACGTGTCAGCGCCGCCACGTCCATGCCGGGCAGGTCGGTCGAGGTGCTCATCGGGCGTTCTCGGCTCGATCGTTCTCCAACGCGATCTTCTTCTTCGCCTTGCCCACAGCGCGTTTCGCGAGCGCCCAACGATGGACCTCCGACGGTCCGTCGTAGATACGGAACGGCCGCAACTCCTGCTGCAGCCGCGCCAGCGGCAGGTCGTCGGTCACCCCGGTCCCGCCGCACATCTGGATGCTGCGGTCGAGGACGCGCGAGTAGGCCTCGGCGGCGAACGTCTTGGCGATCGAGGTCTCGTCACCGGCGTGATGCCCGAGATCGAGTTCGTGGCAGGCCTTCACGAGCAGTGCGCGCGAGGCGGACAGGTCGATCACGTTCTCGGCCACCATCTGTTGGATCATGCCGAGGTCGCCCAGGCGGGTCCCGAACGCCTCGCGGCGTGCGACGTAGTCCACGGCCACCTCGTGCGCGCGCACCGCGACCCCGAGCCACCGCATCACGTGCGTCATGCGGGCAGGCCCGAGCCGCACCTGGGCGTACCGGAACCCCTCGTCGACCTCCCCGAGCACGTTCTCGTCGGGAACGAACAGGTCGTGGAACCGGATCTCGCAGTGCCCACCGATGCCGGCCTTGTCGATGGTGCCGACGTGCCGGACGATCTCGATCGCCGGGTCGGGCGCCGGCGCGAGGAACATCGTGGCCCCTCCCCGACTGCCCGGCTCACCCGAGGTGCGCGCCATGATGATGTAGAAGCCGGCGCCGTCGGCTCCGGTGATGAACCACTTGTGGCCGTTGATCTTCCACCCGCCGTCGGTGCGGGTCGCTGAGCTGCGCAGGGCCGAGGGGTCGGCACCGGCGCCGGGCGCGGGCTCGGTCATCGCGAACGCCGAGCGCACGTCACCGGCGGCGAGCGGGGCGAGAAACTGCTGCTTCTGGCCATCGGAGGCGATGTGGGCCAACATGTGGACGTTGCCCTCGTCGGGCGCGTTGATGTTGAGCGCGAACGGGCCGAACACCGACCGACCGCCGGCCTCGAACACCGGCGCGCGATCGGACATGTTGTAACCCAGTCCGCCGAACTCCACCGGTGCGTGCGGCGCGAAGATGCCTGCCGCCTTGGCCTTTCCCTGCATCTCGACACGCAGCTCGTCGCCACCGGCTGCGGTGAGGTCACCGCCGAACTCGTCCTCGAGCGGCAACACGTAGTCGGCGATGAACCGCTCGGTGGCCGAGACGACCTCGGTCACCTCCGCGTCGTATCTGAGTTCGACAGCCATGGCGTACTCCTACTCCTCGATCCGCGGACGCGGCGATGTGATGCGGAATTCAGGTGCGGCGCGCGGCGTCGCCGACGTAACCGACGGTGGCGCGGGCGATCCCGCGGAAACGGGTGACGATCTCGTCGGGTGACAGGCGCCCCTCTGGCTTGTACCAGGTGGACACGCCGACGCACATGGTGGTGACGGCGCGACCGGTGTCCTCGGGGACCTCGGTGACGAAGACCCCGGCGGCCACGCCGGCGATGATGATGTCGTCGACCATGCGCTGCTGTTCGCGACGCTTGCTGGTGTAGCTCTTGCGGTAGTCGTCGTCGAGACTGCGGATCTCGGTCGACCCGATGAACGCCTGCGCGCGGCGGTGGATGTGGAACTGCAGAAGGGTCTCGACCACGGCGTCGAACCGGTCGACGGGGTCGTCGCCCGCGGCGGCGATCGACTGCTCCGATCGCCACAGGAGATCGGCCATCGTGAGTTCGAGCAGTCCCTGCAGCATCGACTGCTTCGACGGGTAGTGGTGGTAGAGGCCGGGCACCGACAATCCGGCCCGTGCCGCGATCTCCCGGACCGACGTCCCGTGGTAGCCCTGCTCGGCGAACGCGGCCAGCGCCGCGGCCAGCGGCACGGGCAGATCGGCCCGGCCGTAGTCACGCCAGGCCTCGGTCACGGCCAGCGGCGACTCCTCGGTCATGTCACCAACCTAGTGCGCCGCCGACCGTCGATGTCACCCAGTCCCTACCGAGCGTTCGCCCGGCCGTGTTTTCGCTGGTCACACAACTCGGGTCAGCTCGCCAGACCAGCGATCACCGCGATCAGGGACAGCACGACGACCCCGACGATGACCGCCCACACGTGGCCCGGACCGGGCATCGGGGCGCCCTCGCGCAGGGCTGCGGTGGTCCGTCGCCACCGCACACCGCCCGCGACCGCGGCACCCGCGCCCAGTGCGATGAGGCCGATGCCGACGACGTCGCGCACACCGGAGGACGAGAAGTCCGGCAACACGTGCAGGACGGCCATCCCGGCGGCGATCAAGCCCAGTGCGGTGCGGATCCAGGCGAGCACGGTGCGTTCGGCGGCGAGGGTGAACCGGGCATCCACGGAACCGGGCGGCTGGTGCTCGCGCGGTGTCCGTCGATCGGTCACCGTGACGCCCCGAGCGCGGTCTCGAGCCCCGAGATCAGCATTTCGAGTCCGAAGGTGAATTCGTCCTCCAGCGGCACCGGCACTTCGGCCGCGACCGCGATCGACGCCGGGAAGTCGACCGGATCGACCGCTCCCCACGCCGCGGTCTGGGCGGAAGGGGGATCGTCGGTGCGCAGCTGGGCGGCGAACCCCAGCACGTAACGGGCCACCGTCACCCAGGCACGCACCGCGAGCGCGGCGTCGAACCCCGCCGCGAGGAACACGGCCAGCGCCCGTTCACGCACCGCGAGGGCATGGGGACCCACCGGCGTGTTCGCGATCATCAGCGGTGCGACGTTCGGGTTGCGGCGCAGGACCTCGAACATGGACCGCGCCGAGGTCCGCAGGGACTCCTGCCACGGCATGGCGAGAGACGCGTCGCCCGTCTCCGGATGTGGCGCCATCTCGGGATGCGACGCCATCTCGGCGAACATCTCGTCCACGACGTGGGCGACCAGCTGCGGTCTTCCCTCGAAGTGGCGGTACAGGGTGGCCGTGCCCGAGCCCAGGCGCTGGGCCAGCGTCCGCATCGACAGCGCGTCGGCGCCCTCCTCGTTCAACAGCGCGATCGCGGCCGCGACGATGCGGTCCAACGGCACCGGGGGCCGACCGCGCGTCCGTGAACCCGACGAGCTGCTCATGGCATGAGTATGACGCCCTTGACTCCTCACGCCAATTTAGGCAACACTGTATCCATAAAGCTATGGGCCTTCCCCGGTCCACACGTCACCCCACGACAGGAGCCGGTCTTGGAGTACTTCGTCGACACCCGCGAGGACCGACACCTCGACTCGCAGACGCGCGCCCGACTGCGGGGAGACTTCGTCGAGTTGTCCGACGGTGTCACCCACCACGAACTGACCGGACCGCGCGACGGCGACGTCATCGTGCTCACCGGCGGCATCACCGTCCCGCTGTTCTACTGGGATGACACCGCGGCGGCGTTGCACGCGAACGGTTTCCGGACACTCACCTACAGCGCCTATGGTCGCGGCTACTCCGACCGGATACAGGGCCGCTACGACGAGGACCTGTTCGTGCGTCAGCTGTCGGAACTCCTCGAGGCGGTCGGGACGCCGGACCCGCACCACGTGGTCGGCGCGTCGATGGGCGCTCTGGTCGCGATGGAGTACGCGCGCCGGTCACCCGCCGCGGTGCGATCGCTGGCCCTGATCGGACCCGCAGGGCTGAGCCCACGCCCGCTCCTGCAACGCCTCATGTCGCTCAGCGAACGGGTGACCGGCGTGGTCGCTCGACGACTGGGGCGTCGGGTGTTCGACAGCCACCAGGGTCGCAACATCGCCGATCCCGCGACCGCGGCACGCCTCGCCGAGATGGTCGGCGACGCCTACCGGTACGAGGGTTCGCTCTACGCGTTCTTCGAGACGCTGCAGCACTTCGGCCTGTTCGACCGCGCATCGCTGTACGCCTCGATCGCTTCGCTGGACATCCCCACCGTCCTCCTGTGGGGGACCGACGATCTCGTCACCCCCATCGACGCGCTGGACCGCGTCCGCGGCCTCCTCGCGCCCGACGCACTGCACATCGTCGACGACTGCGGGCACATGGTGCCGTTCGAACAACCCACGCTCGTCGCCGAGACCGTCACCGCGTTCATCGCCACCCACACGAAGCCGGAGCATCCGTGACCACACCCACCGAACAGACCACCTCCACCACCGACGTCCTCGTCGTCGGGGCCGGGCCCACCGGCACCGCGCTGGCGATCGATCTGATCCGTCGCGGTGTGTCGGTCCGACTCGTCGACAAGGGCATCCGCGCCTTCGACGGATCGCGCGCCAAGGGGATCCAGCCACGGACCATGGAGGTGCTCGAGGATCTCGGCGCCATCGACCGCATCCTGTCCGAGGGCGGTGTCTACCCCAAGATGGGTATCCACCTCGGACCCGTGACCGTGCCCAAACGCATGATGGCCAAGCCCACGTCGAGTGCGAGCGTCCCCTACCCGGAGACCTGGCTCATCCCGCAGGATCGCACGGTCGCCGTGCTGCACTCCCGGTTCACCGACCTCGGCGGTCGCGTCGAACTCGGTACCGAGTTGACGGCGTACACGCGCGCCGCGAACGGAGTCGTCGCTACGGTGACGGGTCCCGTTGGATCCCAACAGGTCACAGCCCGCTTCCTCGTCGGCGCCGACGGCGGTGGCAGCCGCGTCCGCAAGGGCGCCGACATCGCGTTCACCGGAAGCACCGACGACGCCGATCGCATGCTGATCGTCGACGCCGCTGTCGACGGCGTCGATCTGTCCCGGCGGTACTGGCACGTGTGGCCCGGTCTGCGTGGACGATTCGTGGGCGCCTGTCCGCTGCCGCACACCGATCTGTTCCAATGGATGATCCGTCTCGCTCCCGACGAGGACCCGCCACGCGACATCGACGCGATCTCCGCCCGCATCCGCAAGCAGACGCGGATGTCGGGCCTGCGTCTGAGATCGGTCGAATGGCGATCGGTGTTCCGGCCGAACATCCGGCTGGCCGAGGCGTATCGGCGGGGTCCGGTGTTCCTCGCCGGCGACGCGGCCCACGTCCACACACCGGCCGGCGCGCAGGGGATGAACACCGGTATCGGCGACGCCTACAACCTCGGCTGGAAACTCGCCCAGGTTCTCGCCGGCGCCGACGACGGTCTCCTGGACACCTACGAGGGCGAGCGGCGACCGATCGCCGCTGCGGTCCTCGGCCTGTCGACCGAGAAGTACGAGGGGATGGGGAAACTCGACCCGTCGAGCCTGACACGCGGTGCCGACGAACAACAGCTGACGCTGACCTACCGCGGCGGTCCACTCGCGCCCACGGCGTCGTCGGATCGCGCGGCGGTGGCGGCAGGCGATCGGGCGCCCGACCTCGTGCTGCAGCGCACCGACGGGACCGCAGTGCGTCTGTTCGAGATCCTGCAGGGTCCGCACTTCACGGCGATCGCCCACGGACCGAACGCGGCGACGGCCCTGGCGGGTGCGGACTGGCCCACCACCGGGGCAGCGGTCCGCCGTGTCACGGTCACCGCGCGTCCACGCGCCGAGTCGTCACCGGACACGGCGGTCGAGACAGTCGCAGATCCCACAGGCGAATTCGCCCGAACTTTCGGGCTCGTCGACGACGCGATCGTGCTCGTCCGGCCGGACGGGTACATCGGCGCGATCGCGACCGGTGACCTCGCTGCGACGATGGACGCGGCGATCCGGACTCTCACGGCCGCGTGATCCCGTGCTCGGAGAGGAACGCCGCCACGTGATGGGCGACCCAGTCCGGTTGCTCCTCCGGAAGCAGATGGCCCGCATCGGGATGGATGTGCTCGACGGCGCCGGGGATGTCACGGGCGAATCGCGACGGAATGGTCGCACTGCCGAGAACCATGGTGGGCACCGTGATCCGGCCGAGTTCCGCGGTCCGGTCGATCTGATCGGTGTTGACGAGGTCGACGAATGCACGCCGGTTACCCGGTCGCGACCAGTGGCGGTGGACACGGTCGACCATGGCGTCGTCGACGATGGTGGATCCTTCGCCGACCGCTGCGCGGAGGTTCTTCGCAACGACGCCGCGCGGCATCACGTGTCGCAGGATCGGACGCACCCAGGGCTTGCGGGCCAGCGCCATCCCCGTCGGCATCTCCTTCTCGGGATAGCCCGTCGCGTTGACGATGACCAGCGCCGTGACCCGCTCGGGACGGTCGAGCGCCAGGTTCCATGCGATGTTGCCGCCCAGCGAGTTCCCCAGTAGCACAAAGTGTTCGATTCCCAGCCTGTCGAGGAATCGACCCACCACCTCGATGTAGGTGCCGATCCGATAGTCGCGTCCGGGGTGCGGACCGGTCACCCCGAACCCCGGGAGGTCGAGTCGGATGAGGTCGAGATCGGGGTCGAGCCGGTCGACGAGGCCGTCGAAGTGGTCGAGTGACGACGTGGTCCCGTGGAGGAGCAACAGCGGCGCGCCGGAGCCCGATCGTCGGTAGCGGATCGACATTCCGTCGACGTCGAGGAACCGGTCGACGGGCCGGGGAGAGGTGGGGTGGTCTGACACGGGCGGGCCCTTCGCCGTCGGGGTCGTATTTTCGGTTACAGTGTATCCATATCAATCGTGAAAGGAACCTCTCATGCGCCCGATTCGACAGTCCCCCGGCCATCGCGCAACGTGGAGCGCATGACCGACACCAGCACCACCGCGTCGACGGCGGGAACCGTCGAGAAAGGCATGAGCCGCGTGCTGATAGCGGTGTTCGCGGTCACCGCCGGCGTCACGGTCTCTGCCATCTACTGCCTGCAGCCACTGTTGGAGGAGATCCGCAACGACTTCGACATCAGCTCGTCCACGACGAGCCTGGTGGTGACCGCGCCTCAGCTGGGTTACGCCGCGGGTCTGTTGCTGTTGGTCCCGCTCGGTGACCGCCTCGACCGCCGCGTGTTCGCCCCGCTGCTGCTGGTGGCGTCGGCGATCGCGCTGCTGGTGTCCGGGGTCGCGCCGAGTTTCCCGATGCTGCTGGTCGCCTCGCTGGCGGTCGGCGTGTTCGCGGCCACCGCACAGGTCGTGGTGCCGTGGTCGTCATCGCTGGCCGCGCCCCATGAGCGGGGTCGGGTGGTCGGCACGGTGATGAGCGGACTGCTGATCGGCATCCTCCTGGCGCGGGTGGTCAGCGGGCTCATCGCCGGACTCGGCGGATGGCGGCTCGTGCTGTTCGTCACCAGCGCGCTCATGCTGGTGCTCGCGATCATCGTGTTCACCTCGACGCCGTCGGACGGTGCGCGGACGACGCAGCCCTACGGTCGGCTTTTGCTCTCCGTCGCGACGATGGTGCGCGACGAAGCGGTGCTCCGGCACCGGATGCTGCTCGGGTTCCTCACCATGTTCGGTTTCAGCGCCATGTGGACCTCGGTGGCGTTCCTGCTCGCCGGCTCCCGCGGCGAGGACTACCACTTCAGCGAGACCGCCATCGGGTTGTTCGGCCTCGCCGGCGTGGCCGGTGCAGCCGGGGCGCCGCTGGTGGGACGCCTCGCCGATCGTGGACGTTCACGGCTCGCCACCACCTCGGCGTGGTTGATCATCATCGTCGGATGGTTCGCGCTCGGATGGTCGGGAGAATCGTTGGTGGCGTTGATCATCGGCCTGCTGGTGTTCGACTTCGGGGTGCAGGCGTCGCAGTTGTCGAACCAGACCGCGATCTACGCACTCGCGCCCGAGGCCCGAAGCCGCGTGACGACGGCGTACATGGTCACCTACTTCCTCGGCGCGGTCGCCGGTTCGGTGTGCTCGGGCGTCGCCTACGAGGCTGCGGGGTGGCTCGCCGTCTGCGGGATCGGGATGGCCGCCGCCGTGCTGGGGCTCGCTCTGTGGGGTGCGTTCGACCGGCTCGAGCGGCGCGCCCCCGCTACCGTGTGAGAGTGCAGACCTTCGACGACATCGTCATCGGCGCCGGCCACAACGGACTGACGACGGCCGCGTACCTCGCTCGCGCGGGACGACGGGTGCTGGTCCTCGAGCAGTCCGATCATGTTGGTGGCGCGTCGATCTCGGCGCAGGTGTTCCCCGGTGTCGACGCGCGGTTGTCGCGCTACTCGTACCTCGTGTCGTTGATGCCGCAGTCGATCATCACCGATCTCGACCTGGACGTACGACTCGTCCGTCGACGCTTCTCCTCCTACACACCGACGCCGGGACGCCCCGAGACCGGGCTGCTGGTCGACAACGGTGACGCCGACGCCACGCGCAGATCGTTCGACACCGCCACCGGTTCGGGTGTTGATCACGCTGCGTGGCAACGGTTCTACGGACGGATGGAACGTCTGGCGCAGCGGGTGTTCCCTACCGTCACCGAACCGCTACGCAGCGCCGACGAGATGCGGATGCTCGTCGACGATGACGAGCTGTGGTCGGCCCTGGTGGAGCGGCCGATCGGAGAGCTGATCACGTCGACGTTCGCCGACGACACCGTGCGCGGTGTCGTCGCCACCGACGGACTGATCGGCACCTTCGCCGACCTGCACGACCCGTCGCTGCAGGCGAACATCTGCCTGCTCTACCACCTGATCGGGGGCGGCACCGGCGACTGGGATGTCCCGATCGGCGGCATGGGCGCGGTCAGCGGGGCGCTGGCGAAAGCCACCTCCGCGGCCGGCGCCGACATCCGTACCGGCGTGCGCGTCGACATGGTCGACCCGGCCGGTGGGGTGGTGTCGTGGGCCGGTGGCGAGGCCCGCGCTGCGATGGTGCACGCGGGATGCGCACCGAGCGTGCTGAACACGATGCTCGAGGTACCGGTCGACACCGAACCCTCGCCGCGTGGGGCGCAGCTCAAGATCAACCTGTTGCTGACCCGCCTGCCCCGTCTCCGCGACACCACGGTCGATCCCACGGCCGCGTTCTCGGGGACGTTCCACATCAACGAGAGCTTCAGCCAGATCCAGTCGGCCTACGCCGACGCCGCGGCCGGTCGTATCCCACGGGTACCGCCGTGCGAGATCTACTGCCACACACTGTCCGACCGCAGCATCCTCGGCGCGGGGCTCGACGGCATGCACACGCTGACCCTCTTCGGTCTGCACATGCCGCCGGACCTGTTCACGGTGCCGGGCGCGCTGGAGCGCGCCGTCGAGGCCACTCTCGCATCGGTGGATTCGGTTCTGGCCGAACCCATCCGCGACGTCATCGCACGCGACGCGAACGGACAGCCGTGCATCGAGGCACGGTCACCGCTCGATCTCGAGCAGTCGGTGGGCCTGCCGGGTGGCAACATCTTCCACCGGTCGCTGCAGTGGCCGTGGGCGCAGACCGACGCCGAGGTCGGCACCTGGGGCGTGGAGACCCGCCACCCGCGACTGACCATCTGCGGAGCCGGCGCCCGGCGCGGTGGCGGCGTCAGCGGGATCCCCGGTCACAACGCCGCGCGGTACACCCTCGATCGGTGACCGACGGCGCCTCCGTCACCGACGGCTCAGACGGGTGCGGGCGGTGTCGCGTCCCTTACCGAGCTGCACCGATTCGCCGGCCTCGGCGAGCCCCATCACGGGCATGTTGACGTACACCGACTCGTGGTCGCCGGCGTGAACCCGATAGGTCTCGTGGAAGATCCCGACGTCGCCGTTGTCGCCGACGGTGCGGTTGAACGCCCGCCAGCTCGCGAGATGGGGATCGTCGGTGTTGCGCGCGAACGCCTCCAATTGCTCGAAGCTCCGCCAGTATTGGACCAGCGAGATGGTGCGTCCCCCCATGGACATGCGCACCCCGAGCAACCCCTTCTCCGGGTGCGCCCGCAGGTCGCTCAGCATCCTCGGCATCGCCATGAACGGCCCGAGCCACGAGCGCACCTTCCAGAGCTTGTTGAAACGGATGCCGATCAGGAAGACGACGAAGTCGCCCTCGATCCGAGCGGTGCGGCGCCCGTGGTGAACGGTGTTTTGCGGCATGACTGCCCTCCCGGTCTTGGTGGATAGTGACACTATCCGTTAAGCAGATAGTGCTACTATCCATTGCGTGATGTCAAGGCCGCGCCGATGAAGATCTCCGAGCTCAGTCGCCGCAGTGGCGTGAGTGTCGCGACGATCAAGTACTACCTCCGAGAAGATGTGTTGCCTGCCGGCGAACCGACATCGAGCAACCAGGCCTCCTACGACGAGGGCCACATCCGTCGACTCCGACTCATCCGGGCACTCATCGACATCGGTGGTCTCTCCCTGGCCCGGGTCCGAGATGCTCTGGCCGCGACCGAGAACGACGAACTACCCCTGCACGACGCCTTCGGCGCGGTGATGCTCGGGCTCGATGATCAGGGAGCGATGACCGCCGACGAGGACACGCTCGGCGAGGTTCGCGACTGGCTGGCCGACCGCAGGTGGACGATCGCACCCGATGCGCCCGCCACCCGACGACTGGCGGAGTTGATCGGGATCCTCCGTGAGTTCGGCCTACCGGTGACCGCCGACAGCTTCAGCGCGGCCGCCGACGCTGCCGAGGTCACTGCCGTCGACGAGGTGCGTTACGCCCATGACCAACCCGACCGGATCGCTTCGGTGGAGATGATGCTGGTCGGCACGGTCGTCTACGAGCGCGCGATGGCGATGGTCCGCCGTCTGGCGCTCGAAGCCGCCAGCGCACGACTCGACAACCGCAGCGGCTAGGTCCCGCAGAAAGTCTGGAATCCGGCGCCGAAGTCGTCCGGTGCGGGTTGCGCGTAGGCGCCGAGAGCAGGATCGGCGTCGAACGGTCGGGTGATCACGCTGAGCAGCATCTGGAACTTCTCGAGGTCGCCCGCTGTCGCTGCGCGTAACGCGATGTCCACGAGGTGGTTTCGCGGGATGTAGATCGGGTTGACGCGGTCCATCGCGTCGGCCGTGGCCGCCTCGGGCGCGGGTAGCGCGGCACGCCACCGGGTCAGCCACGGGGCGATCGCGTCGCGCGGGATGAGGTCGTCGAGGGGTCGGGGGTTGCCGCGGAGCTCCTCGGCCAGCGCCCGGAAGGTGCCCGTGAAGTCCGGACGATGATCGCGCATGACGGACTGCAGATCGTCGATCACCGTCGTATCCGGTTCGGCGAGGACGAGTTTCGCGGCGAAGTGACGTGCCAGGTGTGCGTCGTGCCGATCGCTGAAGGTGCCGAGCACCCCGGTGAGCGCCGCGATCGCGCCGTCGGTGTCGGGGTTGTCGGGATCGGCGCCGAGCTGCCCGGCGACCAGGGGGATGAGCGACTCGGCGAAACGCGCCAGGTTCCATCCGATGACCGGGGGTTGGTTGGTGTAGGCGTACCGACCCTGGACGTCGATCGAGCTGAACACGGTCGACGGGTCGTAGGCGTCCATGAACGCGCAGGGCCCGTAGTCGATGGTCTCGCCCGAGATGGTGGTGTTGTCGGTGTTGAGCACGCCGTGGATGAACCCGACGGCCATCCACTGCGCCACCAGTGCGGCCTGCTTCTCGACGACCGCCTCGAAGAACTTCAGGTAGCGGTCGTCGGCGCCGACGAGCTCGGGGTGATGGCGGGCGATCGTGTAGTCCGCCAGCGGCTGCAGGGGGTCTCGTTGTCGGAGCGCGAACTCGAAGGTGCCCACGCGGATGTGACTCGACGCGACGCGGGCCAGCACCGCACCCGGCTCGAGGGTGTCGCGCATGATCATCTGCCCGGTCGCGGTGACCGCGAGTGCGCGCGTGGTCGGGATCCCGAGCGCGTGCATGGCCTCGGAGATGAGGTACTCGCGCAGCATCGGGCCGATCGCGGCGCGGCCGTCACCGCCGCGGGCGAAGCGGGTGCGGCCCGAGCCTTTGAGGTGCAGATCGCGCCGATTGCCCTCGGCGTCCACGAGTTCGCCGAGCAACATCGCGCGGCCGTCACCGAGGAGCGGTTGGTAGCCCCCGAACTGGTGCCCGGCATAGGCCATCGCGATGGTGGTCGCGCCCGCGGGTGGCGTCGATCCCGACAGGATCTGCGCGGCCTCGGCGGTGTGCAGCGTGTCGGGGTCGAGTCCGAGCTCCTCGGCGAGGTTCGTGTTGACCACGAGGACACGCGGGTCGGGGGCATGCTCGCCGGTGAACGGCACGAACATCCCCTCGAGATCGCGCGCGAAGGTGTTCTCCAGGGTGAACAGGGTCGACGTGGCAGCCGATGACGTCATATGTCCAGGCTAACCACGCGACGCGATCAGAAACCCCCGGCGACCGCCACGACCGTGCGGCCGGTGCGGCCACCGTTCTTGATCTCGGCCAACACGTCGTCGACCTGCGACACCGGGACCTCGGCAGTCAGGTCGTCCAGGTGGCGGATCCGCAGGTCGCTGGCCAGGCGCGCCCACGTCTCCCTGCGCTGGGCAATCGGCAGCTCGACGGAGTCGATGCCGAGGAGCGCGACTCCTCGCAGGATGAACGGCATCACGGTGGTGGGCAACGACACGCCGCCGGTGAGGCCGCTCGCCGCGACCGCGCCGCCGTAGCGGACCGTCGACAGCACCCACGCGAGGGTCTTCCCGCCGACGCAGTCGACCGCTCCGGCCCAGCGCGCCTTGTCGAGCGGCCGGATCTTCGCCTCGGGATCCTCCGGCACACGACCGATGACCTCGGACGCGCCGAGTGCGGTCAGGAGGTCGTGCTTGTCTGCCTTGCCGGTGGAGGCGACGACCTCGAACCCGGCACCGGCGAGGAGATCGACGGCGACCGAACCGACACCCCCGGTCGCACCCGTGACGAGGATCGGACCGTCGTCGGGGGTGACCCCGTGGCGCAGGAGGGCGGCGACGCTCAAGGCCGCGGTGAAACCGGCGGTGCCGATGGTGGCGGCCTGGCGCGGGGTCAGACCGTCGCCGAGGGCGACGACCTGCTCGGCGGGCACCCGCGTGCGTTCGGCGTAGCCACCGTGGCGCGACACCCCGGTCTGATACCCGTGCACCACGACCGCGTCGCCCACGGCGACGTCGGGGCTCGAGGATTCGCGCACGGTGCCGGCGAGGTCGATGCCGGGCACGATCGGGTAGTCGCGGACCACGCCCGCCCCCGGCGTGATCGCCAGTGCGTCTTTGTAGTTGACCGACGAGTAGGCGATGTCGATGGTGACGTCGCCGTCGGGGAGGAACGACTCGGCGACGGTCTCGGTCGTCAGGGTCACAGCACCCTCGGATTCGCGGGCCACACGGGCGGAGAAGGAACTCATGGATCCGACCCTAGTGACGTACCGTCGGCGGCCGCGCCTGCCCGGCGAACTCGGTGGCCGACCGTAGACTCGGCTCCCGTGATCATCGTGAGTACCGACGGGTCGTGCCTGAAGAATCCCGGCGGACCGATCGGCTGGGCCTGGGTCGACCACACCGGCCCCACCGCCAGCGGCGGGGCGCCGTCGGGCACCAATCAGACCGCGGAACTGTTCGCGATCCTCGAGGCCATCACCGCCCACCCCGGCCCCGAACCGCTGATGGTGGAGTCGGATTCGCAGTACGGCATCAAGTGCTCGTCGGAATGGCTTCCCGGCTGGAAGCGCAAGGGATGGCGAACCGCCGCCGGCTCACCGGTCCGCAACCTGGATCTGGTGCAGGCCATCGACGCCGCCATCACCGCGCGCACCGGACCGGTGCGGTTCCGCTGGGTGCGTGGCCACATGGGCAACGAGTTCAACGAGATGGCCGACCAGCTGGCCGGCGCCGCAGCACGCGAAGCCCAGGCGAGCGGCCGCGCCTCGGCGAATCACAGCAGCGTCGAGATCGCCGAACCGGTCACCCTCTTCTGACCACGACCGAAAAAAGCCGCTGAGCGGACCAGCAAGCCCTGTGTGGGCCTGCCGTCCCGCTCAGCGGCAGATCTCAGTCGAGATCGAGGCTCAGTGGCTCCCGGCGAGACGCTTGTTCACCAGACGCGTGAGGTACACCGGCGAGAAACGCGAACCGACCGCCATCAGACGGGTCTGGGTGCCCACGTTGTAGTGCACCTGGTGGATCACCTTGCTGAACAGCCCCGGCTCGGCTGCCTCGACGATGCGGTCGGCGACATCCTGCGGGCCCAGCTTGATACCCAACGAGGTGGTGGTGCCGGTCTTGATGTTCTGGGTCATCGCGGTCTGGACGTAGAGCGGCCAGATGGCGACCACGCGGATCCCGTAGCCGCCCCACTCGATGTCGAGGGCCTCGGTGATCGCGCGGACGAAGTGCTTGGTCGCGCTGTAGTTGGCCAGCTCGGCCTGGCCGTAGATCGCCGATGCCGACGCGAGGTTGATCGCGACCGACCGCTTGGTGGCCTTGAGGTACGGGAACGCCGCGTGCAGGCCGTTGACCACGCCCTTGGTGTTGATGTCGATCTCTTTGTGCAGGGTCGAGACCTTGAGCTCCTCGAACCGGCCGGCGATGAGGATGCCGGCGTTGTTGAGCATCACGTCGAGCTTGCCGCCGGTCTTCGAGGTGAACTCGGCGAGGCGCTCGGCGAACTCCTCGGCGTCGGTGACGTCGAGGTGACCGATGACCGGGGTAGCACCGAGGTCCTCGATCTCGTCGGAGAGGGTCTTCAGACCCGCCTCGTCGATGTCGTACGCGCCGACGATGTAGCCCTTCCGGGCGAAGGACAGGGCCGTCTTACGACCGATGCCGGCTGCAGCGCCGGTGATGAACACGCTTTTCGGGGCCATGAGAGCTTTCTAGCAGGTGATCGATCCCACAGAGAACGAGGTTCCGTTATCGGAACGGCGTTACGGTGTGATCCATGGCCGATCTGGACCGACGCCGACGTCGCACGGTGACCGCGGTGTGCACCGCCGCGCGCACCCTGTTCGAGGAACGCGGCTATCAGGCGGCCACGATCACCGAGATCGCCGCCGCGGCCGATGTCGCCGTCAGCTCCATCTACGCCAACTTCCCGGGCGGGAAACAGGACGTCTACCTGGCACTGGCCGATCAGGCGATCGCGGCGAACGAACACATCCTCGACGAGGCCGTCGACGCCTCGACCCTGGCCGAGCGTGCGGGCGCCGTCTTCGACGCCTACGTGCGCTTCCACCGCGACGACGACCAGTTGGCGTTCCGCCTCATCGCCCTCACCGACGCCCTCGAACCGAACACCAAGTTCGAGGAGGCCCGCTCGCTCATCCGTGAGCGCATCGCGGCCATGCTGTTCCGGGCCGTGGGCGAGCACAACAACCTCGACCGCACCATCGCGAGCTGGGCTGCCATCAACGGGCTCTTCTCGGCCCGCACCCAGGGGTTCATCGACGACGACACCCTCGACCGGACCCTCGCCGAGACCCGCGCCTGGGCTGTGGCGGACTGAACATGCCCTCGACGACCGCGGTCATCACAGGTCGGGGCCGCGCGCCGACGCAGTAGGCTGTCCCCCGATGTCTACCACCGATCTGCCCATCGAAACCCGCCGACTCGTGGGCTGGAGTCGCACCACACCGATCGACGGCCAGGTGCTCTCGACGCCCGATGTCGAGGTCATCGCCGACGCCGTCGCGCGGGTCGCCGACAGCAACGCCGACAAGCCTTCGTACCTGCGCCGCGGCGTCATCGCCCGCGGACTGGGCCGCTCGTACAACGAGTCGGCGCAGAACGTCGGTGGCCTCACGATCGACATGACCCGCCTCAAGCGGATCCACTCGATCAGTGACGAGACCGCCATCGCCGATGTCGACGCCGGCGTCGACCTCGACACCCTCATGAAGGTGGCCCTCCCCTACGGCCTCTGGGTGCCGGTGCTGCCGGGTACCCGGCAGGTCACCATCGGCGGGGCCATCGCCCACGACATCCACGGCAAGAACCACCACAGCGCGGGCAGCTTCGGCAACCACGTCACCGAGATCACGCTGCTCGTCGCCGACGGCCGCGTGCTCACCATCGGACCCGCGGGCACGCCCGACGACCCCGATGCCTCGATCTTCTGGGCCACGGTGGGCGGCATCGGTCTCACCGGACTGATCCTGCGCGCGAAGATCGCGATGACCCGCACCGAGACGGCGTACTTCATCGCCGACGGCGCCGTCACCCACAACCTCGACGAGACGATCGCGCTGCACACCGACGGCAGCGAACACAACTACACCTACAGCTCCGGGTGGTTCGACGCGATCAGCAAGCCGCCGAAGCTCGGCCGCGGAACGTTCTCGCGTGGATCGCTGGCACGCCTCGACCAGTTGCCCGATGATCTGGCCCGGAACCCGTTGGCGTTCACCGGCAAGACGCTCATCAAGTTCCCCGACATCTTCCCCAACGGTCTGGCCAACAAGCTCGACTTCGCGATCGTCGGCGAGGCGTACTACCGGATGGGCGGCAACTACACCGGCAAGATCCAGAACCTGACGAAGTTCTACCACCCGCTCGATCTGTTCGGTGACTGGAACCGCGCCTACGGCTCGAAAGGCTTTCTGCAGTATCAGTTCATCGTCCCGGTGGAGGCGGTCGAGGAGTTCAAGCAGATCATCATCGACATCCAGGCCTCGGGACACGTGAGCTTCCTCAACGTGTTCAAGCTCTTCGGTGAGGGCAACCGGGCGCCGCTGAGCTTCCCGATGGAGGGGTGGAACATCTGCGTCGACTTCCCCATCAAGAAGGGCCTGCACGAGTTCGTCACCGAGCTCGACCGCCGGGTGTTGTCGATGGGTGGGCGCCTCTACTCGGCCAAGGACTCCCGCACCACCGCCGAGACGTTCCACGCCATGTACCCCCGGATCGACGAGTGGATCGCCACGCGCCGGCGCATCGACCCGCACGGCGTCTTCGTCTCCGACATGGCCCGTCGCCTCGAACTCGCCTGAGTTCACGCCCTTCTCGACCCGCACACCCCAGAACGAAGGACCCCGCATGATCAACGCCGTCGGCGTGCCGAAGACCCTGCTGCTGTTCGGTGGCAGCTCCGAGATCGGGCTCGCCATCTGCGCCGAATACCTCAAGAAGGGACCGATGCGGGTCATCCTCGCGACGGTTCCGGGCGACCCGGCCGGCGACGCGGCGATCGAGACCATGAAGGCGGCCGGGGCGACGTCGGTCGAGAGCATCGACTTCGACGCACGCAAGCCCGACACACACCCCGAGGTGGTCGAGAAGGCCTTCGCCGGTGGCGATGTCGACGTGGCGATCGTGGCGTTCGGTGTGCAGGGTGTCGACGAAGAGGTGTGGCAGGACCAGCGCAAGGCCGTCTTCACCGCAGACATCAACTACACCGCCGCGGTGTCGGTGGGCGTCCTCCTCGGTGAGCGTCTGCGCGCCCAGGGTCACGGCCAGATCATCGCGATGAGCTCGGTCGCCGGTGAACGCGTGCGGCGCAGCAACTTCGTCTACGGCTCGACGAAGGCCGGCCTCGACGGCTTCTACCTCGGACTCGGAGAGGCCCTGCGGGAGTTCAACGTCCGCGTCCTGGTGATCCGCCCGGGCATGGTGCGCACCCGCCTGTCGGCGCATGTGAAGGAAGCCCCGATGACGGTGAACAAGGAGGATGTCGGTCGCCTCGCGGTGCGTGCCGCCGACAAGGGCAAGGAGATCGTGTGGGCGCCGCCGCCGTTCCGCTACGTGATGATCGTGCTGCGCCACATCCCGCGCCCGATCTTCCGCAAACTCCCCATCTGATCCCGACGTGAGCGCACCCACCACCGAGGCCCCCACCCCAGAGGCACCTGACCGCCGGGGGCTCCGGCGTCACGGCGCCGCCGCGCTCGGTCTCATCGGGGCGGCCCTGGTGGCGGCGGTGGTCGGGGCGATCGGATTGTTCGCCATCGGTCGGGTGCAGTGGCCGGCCTTCAACTCCTCCAACGTCACCGGCGCCCTCACCACCGTCGGCCAGTGCGTGTCGATCGGCCTGCTGCTCGTCGCGGTGGTCGCGTCGCGGATGGGCACACTGCGGCGGTGGGTGACACCGCTGAGCTGGGTGGGCATCTCGGCGTTCGCGACGGTCACCCTCGCGATGCCGCTGGGCGCCACGAAGCTCTACCTGTTCGGCATCTCGGTCGACCAGCAGTTCCGCACCGAGTACCTCACGCGTCTCGCCGACACCCACGGCCTGGCCGACATGACCTACATCGACCTCGCGCCGTATTACCCCGCGGGCTGGTTCTGGCTCGGCGGACGGTACGCGAACCTGGTGGACCAACCCGCGTGGGAGGCGTTCAAGCCCTACGCGATCCTGTCGATCGCTGTCGCCGCAGCCGTGGCGATGACGCTGTGGACCCGCATGATCCGTACCGACCGCGCGATCGCGATCACGCTCGCCACCACCGCGGTGACCATCATGTACGCGGGCCCCGAACCCTACGCGGCCGTGCTGATCCTCGTCGGTGCGCCGATGATGATCACGGTGTTCCACGCCCTGCGATCCGGCAGCCGCGCGGCCCTGCTCGCCGGCGGGCTCTTCATCGGGGTCAGCGCCACCTTCTACACACTGTTCACCGGTCTGTTCGCGCTGTCGGCGGTGCTGATGGCGCTCTACCTGGCCGTCGAGACCATCCGCGCCACCGCCAACCGGGCGACCGATCCCGGTGCGGTACGGCGGCAGCAGCTGCGCGCGCTCGGTGTGCACGCCGGCCGACTGATCGCCATGGGCATCGTCGCCGGGCTCATCGCGTTGATCGTGTGGGCGCCGTACCTGCTGGCACGACTGCGCAACTCGCCGGCGAGCGGTGGCACCGCCGAGCACTATCTGCCGTCGAGCGGGGCGCAGCTGCCCACACCGATGCTGCACCTGACGCTGGTCGGCGTGTTGTGCATGATCGGGCTGCTGTGGCTGCTGCTGCGCAACCGGCAGCGCACGGTGTCGCTCGCGCTCGGGATCGTCGTGATCTCCATCTACCTGTTCTGCCTGCTGTCGATGGCGCTGACCGCCATGGGGACCACGCTGCTGTCGTTCCGGCTCGAACCGCTGCTGGCCGTGACCCTCTCGGCCGCCGGTGTGCTCGGGGTGGCCGAGATCGCGCGCGCGGCCGTCGCACGCTTCGGCGACATCCGATTCCTCGTGGTGGTCGCGGCGCTCGTCGCCGCGGTGGGGGTGTCGCAGAACATCCCCGACCATCTGAGCTCGGAGATCACCACCGCATACACCGACACCGACGGCAACGGCGACCGTGCCGACAAACGCCCGCCCGGAGCACAGTCGTACTTCCCGCAGATCGACACCCTCATCCGCGAACAGACGGGGCGTCCGCGCCACGACACGATCGTGCTCACCGCCGACTACGGGTTCCTGTCGATCTATCCGTACTACGGCTTCCAGGGCCTCACCTCGCACTACGCGAACCCGTTGGCGGAGTTCGACAAACGCGCCTCGGCGATCGAGCAGTGGGCCACGGTGCAGACCCCCGACGAGTTGCTCCGCGCGCTCGACACCTCCCCCTGGCCGGCACCGCGCGTGTTCCTGTTCCGCTACAGCGCCGACGGTTATGCTCTGCGACTGGCCACCGATGTCTACCCGAACGACCCCAACGTGCGGCGCTACACGGTCGCCTTCGGCTCGGCCCTGTTCGACGATCCCCGGTTCACCGTGACCGAGGTGGGTCCCTTCGTCCTGGTGGTGCGCAGATGAGTCACTTCACGATCACGACCGTCGACGGAGGGAAGGGCAGCGCCCATCTC
This sequence comes from Williamsia sp. M5A3_1d, assembly GCF_053345315.1. Classification (NCBI taxonomy): domain Bacteria; kingdom Bacillati; phylum Actinomycetota; class Actinomycetes; order Mycobacteriales; family Nocardiaceae; genus Williamsia; species Williamsia sp. M5A3_1d. Next base: position 666,227 of record NZ_JBKEZX010000001.1, on the reverse strand, counting down.
ATCCACACCGAGCACGTCAACTGGGTTCTGCTGCGCGATGATTCGGGCGTCACGCTCATCGACGGCGGCTACCCCAAGCAGGTCGACGACGTGATCGCCTCGGTACGCGAGATCGGCGCCCAGCCCGGCGACATCCGTGCCGCACTGGTGACCCACGCCCACGTCGACCACATCGGCGGCCTGGCCCGCCTCGCGAACCGATACGCGTTCCCGGTGCACCTCGATCCGGTGGAGGTGTCCCACGCGCGCCGCGAACACCTGCAGCAGGCGACGCCGAAAGCGTTGGCGAAACTCGCCTACCGTCCACGGGTGCTGCGGTGGATGGCCGAGATCGTCGCCCTCGGCGGCCTCGACACCACCGGCATCCCCAACGCCGAGCCGTACCGGATCTCCGACGACGGCGCGCTCGACCTCCCCGGGCGGCCGGTACCGGTGTCGGCGCACGGGCACACCGACGGCCACAGTGCCTATCTCGTGGCCGGCGGTCGGGTGCTGGTGTCCGGTGACGCGCTGGTGACCGGACACGGCATCACGGGTCACGTCGGTCCGCAGTGCATCCACCCGGTGTTCCACCACGACGAGGCGGCCAACCGAGAGGCCCTGCGCGCCCTGGCCGAGCGGGAACGTCAGGCCGGTGCACCCGTCGAGTTCATCTTCCCCGGCCACGGTGATGTCCACCGCGGGTCGGTGTCCGACGCGGTCGCCACGGCCCTGCGGGGCTGACGCTCAGTTCGCGCGGCGGCCGCGACCGGCGGCGAGATTGTCGGCCAGGACCCCGGTGTCGCCGAACAACTCGGCACGCCACTCCTCGAGGAGGTACTCGGTGGGGTTGTCGTCGGGATGGAACCCGGGCCGGGTGTAGGTGCGCAGTTCGGCGAGCACCGCGCGTCCCAGCCACGGATTGTGCCGCAGCGCAGCGAGACTCGCGAACAGTCGACGCGGGTTGTAGGTGGCGCGGTCCCGCGCCATCGACACCATCGTCCACACGATGGTGTTCGCGACGAACACCACGTGGACCACCCGCATGGTGGCGATCCGCATCCGTTCGGTCCCACCGACGTACCGGTAGACGTCGAACGCCACCGCCTTGTGTTCGACCTCCTCGTAGGCGTGCCACATCAGCAGCGCCCGCACCTGCTCGGAGGAGATGAGTGCGCGTGCTCGTGGCTCGGTGAGCAGCAGCGACGCCAGCGTCGCGGTGTAGTGCTCGAGGGCCGCGGTGATCGCCAGCGACAGCCGGTGGGGCAGCCGCCGGAACATCCGCGCCAGCGCACGTTTGGTGTGCTTGTCGCACGCGAGGGTTGGATACCCCATGGCGTCGAGTCGTTCGTTGATCTCCCGGTGCTCGCGTCCGTGGGTCACCTCCTGTCCGATGAACCCCGCGATCTGCTTGCTGAGCACAGGGTCGGTGACCTGGTCGCGGTAGTGCTTCACCGAGCGGACGAAGAAGTCCTCGCCCTCGGGGAACACGGCCGAGAGCATCGACACGATGTGGCTCATCACGAGGTCGCCGGCGACGTAGTGCCGCTCGAGGGATCCCTCGGGGTAGGAGAACCTGATCCTGCGCGCCCGGATGTCGGTAGCCATGGGACACCTCCGTCGTCGTGGCGGCGCCGTGACCGGAATGTGTGTGTCTGCCGTCACATGTACTTGGAGTGTCGTCCCGGGTCGGACGCTTGTCAACGCCTGTTGTGACTAGGCGCAGCTCGGTGACTGTTCGGAGAGCACGCCCCGGACCGACAGCGGTCCCTCGAGCCGATACGTGCCCGGTTGCGGTGCACGCACGGTGATCCATCCCTGCTCGGTCTGATCGATGCACGCGCTGATCGTCGGATCGTCGACGTCACGCGCCACCAGGTACCGGTTGGGGCGGATCTGGATGGGATGTGTACCGGTGTCAGGGATCTCGACCACCATCTGCGCAGGCGTCTCGGTCACCAGCGACAGCGGCGGCGCCACCACCGATCCCGGGTTCGCCACCCGGTACAGCGTCCACTCGTCGTTGCCCCACTCGCGCGTCAGATACGGCAGGCCGGCGTTCACCAGTGCCGCCTCGGCTCTCGCCTGGCGCAGCGGCTCGTCGGACACCGCGACCCACGACACCGCGTTCTCGTTCAGCCACCGCCGATACGACTGCGGGGTCAGTGCGTCGGAGTCGTAGAAGATCGGGTTGAACCGCGAATCGGACTGGTTCTCCCATCCCCGCGCCAGCTTCACCAGCGAACCCAGCTCGTGGGACCCGGCGTGGGTGCCGGCATCGATCAGTTCCACGCGGTGGTTCGCGAGGCCCGGTCCGCGCAGCAGCGCCAGTCGCAGGGGTTCGTAGTTCTTCTCGGTGTCACCGGAGTTCGCCACCACCACCTGATCGGCCACCGCGACGAAGCCCGCATAGCTGACCGCGGGCACCAGGGTGATGAGCAGGATCGGCAGTGCGCGCCGGGAGAACCACAGGATGAGACACGGCACCACGAGACAGAAGAAGCGACTGAGGTTGGACCCCACGCCGTTGGGGATCGCGAACACCACGACCGCGGCGAGCACGGCCAGCGGGGCGATCCACCGCTGCGGCGCCTCGGTGATGGCGTACCCCGCACCGAGACCGATGAGCATCGTCCACACCAGCGTGGTCCACGGGAAGCCCTGGGCGCCGGGTGCCCCGAAGAGCGCGAACGGCACCACCACCCCGAGCCCCGACCCGATCAGGACGCTCCACACCATCCGGGAGCGGTGACCGCCGCCGAGCAGGAACGGCACGGCGGCCAACCCCACGAAGGCCGGAGCGAGGGGGCTCGCGAGACCCGAGACGACCAACACCACCGCGGCGAGTGTGCTCGCGCCGCGCTGCAGCATGAGTACGGCGAACAGCGCGAACGCCGCCCCGACGGAGAACGCCACCCGACCCGACATCATGTTGAGCACCGCCGCGGCGACGATGGCCCAGGTGAGCATGGTGGGATGCACCGCGCGGCTGCCGGAGCCGATGCCGACCGTCGCGTGCGCCAGGGGGTGCGCCATCACCGCGATGAGCAGGGTGGCGATCGCGAGCAGCGCGAGCGAGCCGGTGAGCGCCGAGAGTGCCGGTACGAGAAGCGAGTAGCTGCCCGGCGAGACCCCGCCGTACCAGCCGAACCAGTAGCCGAGACCCACGCCGGACCGCGCGGCCTCCTCGCGGGCGATCGCGGCCTGGAGGTCTCCGAGGGTCGGGCTCAGCGCCCAGAGGGTGACCGTCGCGATCAGGGCCACCGCCAGCGGGAGTGCCATCGGCCAGCTCCGTTGCCGGCCGGTCACCCCGGTGGTCATCGAATCGGTCTCATTCGACGGGTACGGCCGCGGACGGTTCGGTGTGGCTCCCGATCTGATCCTGGTAACGCCGGCGGACGCGCGATCGCCACAGCGCCCGGATGCCGAACACGACGGCGGCGCCGACGGCGAGAGTGGCCAGGCCGGCGAGCACGTCGAGGATGTAGTGGTTGCCCGAGCCCATCACGACGAAGAAGGTGGTGAACGGGTAGATGAGGCCCAGGATGCGCACCCACATGCGGCGCGCGAGGAAGAACAACGAGAGTCCGCACCAGGCGGCCCACGCGCAGTGCAACGACGGCATGGCGGCGAATTGGTTGGAGATGGCGTCGCTGCCCGGGGTACCCGACTCCGGCCACCAACCCCATGACGACGTCTGGCTCATGATGTCGACGAAACCCTGCTGGCCCAGAAGCCGCGGCGGGGCCGTGGGGAACCAGTAGAAGCCGATCAACGCGAGCACGGTGGTGACGATGAGGATCGCGCTGACCGCGCGGTAGTGGGTGCTGCGGCGGAAGAACAGCCAGACGAGCACGGCGGGGGTGACGATGAAGTGCAGGGTCGCGTACTGCAGGGCGACGATGTCGGCCACGATCGGGGTGTGGTGCACCCACTCGTTCAGCGGCCGCTCGAGGGCGAAGTGGAATCGGTCCTCGAAGGACAGGATCGACTCGGCGTTGCGGAAAGCGGTGTCGGCGACCTCGCCGACGCTGTTGCGGATCAGTGAGTAGACGCCGTACAGCGCTCCGATGAGTGCGATCTCCACCCACCAGCGGGGCCGCGCGAAGTACGCCGCGATGGCTGAGAGGACATGGAAACGACTACGGACCAGATCAAATTCGATGGCCTCGAGGCCTGCGTCGAGGTGCACGGGTACACCGGTGATCTCGCCGGCCGGCATGTCGTCCTGGGGCAATCCGTCGGTCTCGGGGGACTGCCGGGCGATGTCAGCGGTCGACATGACAAGCCTCCCGCATCGGACCTCCACATCACCGTCGACGTGGGTCGAAATCGCCCCCGACGGTCGCTTCGCACCGTCACGCACTCCGGAGGCGCGACAGCATTGCGAGGAATACTAACGGAGGACACCTGGCATCCCGTCCCCCTCCATTGACCGAACGCCAGTTGAACAGGACAACTGCGACCGGATCTCATACCGAAGGATGGGCCGTCACGCTGGTCATCGCCACAGTGCCGACCCCCGCGAATGTGATTGAGATCACTGCGTGTCGATCAGCTCCGCGGCCCGCCGGAGCGCGTATCCATAGCCCGAGACCCCGCATCCGGCGATCACCGCCGAGGCGATGGGCGACACGAAGGAGTGGTGGCGGAACTCCTCGCGGGCGGCGACGTTGCTGATGTGGACCTCCACGACGGGTACCTCGGGGATCACCAGCGCGTCGCGCAGCGCCACCGAGGTGTGGGTCCATCCGCCCGGGTTCACGACGATCGCGTCGACCGTCCCGCGCGCTGCGTGGATCCAGTCGAGCATCTCACCTTCGTGGTTGGTCTGACGGGCGACGAGGGTGAGCCCCAGCTCGTCGGCGGTGCGTTGCGCGAGCTCGACGACGTCGGCGAGGGTCGCCGATCCGTAGACCTCGGGCTGGCGGGTGCCGAGCATGTTGAGGTTGGGGCCGTTGAGGAGCAGGACCGTCCGGCTGCGCTGGGACATGAACGTCACTGTAAGGCGCCTGACCTCCTGCGCCGCGTAACCCCGCCACGCGGTTACGATCGGCAGCTGTGCCCGAAAACCCCCGGCCCGCGACGTCGCGACCCGAGCAGCCCCGGAGCGTGACGACCCGCCGGACCGGTCGGGACCGTGTGCGCGTGGCCCGGATCGTCGCGGTGGCAGCCGGACTCATCGGGTTCGTGCTCGCGATCGCCACCCCGCTGCTGCCCGTCACCCAGACCACCGCCGAGATCGACTGGCCGCAGGTGTCGGCGAACGAGCAGCTGCGCTCGGTCACCGCGCCGCTCATCAGCTACGTACCGGTCGACATCGAGGTGTCGGTGCCGTGCTCGGCGGTCACCCGTCTCGACCGGGCCGGGGAGTCGGTCCTGCTGTCGACCACCCCGAAGGACGCCGAGAAGGCCGTCGAGCGAGGCCTGTTCATCCGCGTCTCGGGGGCGTCGACCGATCCCGCCGATCAGCGGTCGGTCGAGGTCGTGGTCCGCAACGTGCCGCTGGTCAGTGCGTCGGTCGCGCAGATCCGGGCCCAGAACTGTCGGAGCATCGACGTCACCGCCACCTCGGAGGCGGTGACCGCGCGGTTCGTCGGCATGACCGACTCCGACGGCGCACCCCTGCAGGGCGAGACCTCCGACGGTGACCAGCGCCCGCAGCTGACCGGCATCTTCACCGACCTCACCGACACCGCCGGGGCGGTGCCCGGGCTCCGGGCCCATGCCACCATCGACTCGCGGTACTCCACCGCCTCCACGGCCATCAAGTGGGCGGCGATCGTCGTCGGCGTCGTCGCGACCGTCGTCGCGCTCATCGCCCTGGCCGTGCTCGACGGCACCGACGGCCGCAGGCACCGTCGCATCCTGCCGGCGCGCTGGTGGCGGCTCAATCCCCGCGACGGTGTCGTGATCGGCGGCCTGCTGGTCTGGCACATCGTGGGCGCCAACACCTCCGACGACGGCTACCTGCTGACGATGTCGCGCGTCGCCGAACACGCGCACTACACCGCCAACTACTACCGCTGGTACGGCGCCCCGGAGGCGCCGTTCGGTTGGTACTACCAGGTGTTCGGCTGGCTCGCCCACATCAGTACCGCCAGCCCGCTGGTGCGACTGCCCGCGCTGCTGTGCGGGATCGCGGTGTGGCTCATCATCTCCCACGAGATCCTGCCCCGACTCGGCCGTGCGGCCACCACCAGCCGCATCGTGCCGTGGACCGCGGCGTTCGTGTTCATGGCGTCGTGGTTCCCGTTCAACAACGGTCTGCGCCCCGAACCGATCATCTGCCTCGGCGCCCTGCTGACCTGGTGTTCGGTGGAACGGGCCATCGCCACCGGGCGCACCCTGCCCGCGGCCGTGGCGTGCACCGTCGGCGCGTTCAGCCTCGCCGCCGGCCCCACCGGACTGATGGCCGTCGCGGCGCTGATCGCCGGCGGACGTCCGATGATCATGTCGATCATCAAGCGCACCAAGGTGATCCAGGAGACCACCGGCGGTCGTCGCTGGGTCACCTATCTGGCCATGATCGCGCCGGTGCTCACCGCGGGCACCTTCGTCATCTTCGTCGTGTTCTCCAACCTCACGCTGACGGCGTTCCTGCAGGCGTCGAAGATGAAGACCGCGCTCGGCCCGTCGCTGCACTGGTACAACGAGATCAACCGCTACTCGGCACTGTTCGAGTTCTCCGCCAACGGCTCCGTCGGCCGCCGGTTCGCGGTCCTGGTGATGCTCGTCGGCCTCGTGGTCTCCGGCGCGATGTTGTTCCGTAAGAACCGGATCCCCGGCACCGCGATGGGTCCCACCCGGCGCATCGTCGGCATCACCTTCGCGTCGTTGGTGTTCCTCATGTTCACGCCCACCAAGTGGACCCACCACTTCGGTGTGTTCGCCGGCCTGGCCGCGGCGCTGGCCGCCATCGCCGCGATCTCGGTGACGGCGACCGCGATGCACTCACGCCGCAACCGCACCCTGGTGACCGCGCTGGTGCTGTTCGTGACGGGCCTGGCCTTCACCGGGCCGAACGCCTACTTCTACATCTCCAACTACGGCATGCCCTACGGATCGCAACCGGTCCGGCTGATCGTCGCGCTCGGCAGCATCCTGCTGTACCTGTCCATCGCGACGCTGGCACTGGCCGGCTGGTTCCATCTCCGGGACCCGCATCGCCCCGCGCCCGACGCCGTCGCCGATGCCACCGCCGGGGCCTCCCGGACGAGGCGTTCGAGGGTCGTGACCGCCCCGCTGCCGGTGGCCCGCCGTTTCGCGGCCGCCCCGCTGGCGATCATCGCCGGGCTGCTGGTGGTGTTCGAGGTCTCGACCGCCGTCGCATCCGGGGTGAACCAGAGCGGATCGTTCTCGGTGCCGTCGTCGAACGTCGACGCGCTCACCGGTTCCCCGTGCGCGATGGCCGAGAAGGTCCTCGTCGAACCCGATCCGAATGCCGGGCTGCTGTCGCCCATCGACACCTCGGCGAAGGACCCGCTGGCCGGGTCGAACGCGGAGGGAACCACCGACAGCAGTGCCGCGACCAGCAACTTCACCCCCAACGGGCTGCCGATGATGCTCGACTCCACGGCCAGCGAGGGATCGCTCGGCGTGTTGAGCACCAACGTCGCGGCCTCGCCGGACGTGCTGACCAGCAACGCCGGCGGCACCGGCGGTGGCGAGAACGACAAGCCCGGCGTCAACGGGTCGACGGCGAAACTGCCCTTCGGCCTCGACCCCGACCGCACCCCGGTGCTCGGCAGCTACTCCGCCGCCGACCAGGTGCCCGCACGCCTCACGTCGTCGTGGTACCGCCTGCCCGCCAAGTCGGCGGACACCCCGCTGGTGGCGATGGCCGTGGCCGGCAGCTTCGACATCAAGGACCTGAAGCTCGAGTACAGCACCGGCAGTGGCACCCGCGACAGCGACTACAGCTCCGCGGGCGAGGTCGATCTCATCGATCCCGGACCCAGCCCGTCGTGGCGCAACCTGCGCACCTACCGCAGCTCGTTCCCCGACGACGCCACCGCGGTGCGCATCGTCGCCACCGACGACAACCTCGCCTCCGACCGGTTCATCGTGGTCAGTCCACCCCGGGTGCCCCGGGTGCAGACCCTGCAATCCCTCGTCGGTGACCGTGACCCCGTCCAGATCGACTGGACCTCGGGTCTGGCGTTCCCGTGCCAGCGACCGTTCGACCACCGCGACGGCGTCGCCGAGGTGCCGAAGTGGCGCATCATGCCCGGCGCCGACCTCGCCGCCGCCGTCTCGGCCTGGCAGGACTCGTTCGGCGGGGGTCCGCTGGGGTGGATCGAGGTGTCGCTGGACTCGACGACGGTGCCCAGCTACCTCCAGGACGACATCGGCCGCGACTGGGGATCGCTCGAACGCTACGAGCCCTACAACGACACCGTGGGCCCGGCGCAGCTCGAACTCGGCACCCGGACCCGTTCGGGATTGTGGAGTCCCGCCCCGATCCGCTACTGACCCCGCACACGCGGCGCGCGCCCGGGCCGATGTGCCCCGTGGGCGATGCGGCGGCCACAGACATGTCGCATACCATCGTTGCTCGTGCCGATGACTGCCCGACTGTCCAGCGCGACAACCGCTCGCCTGGTGGCCGTGACGGCCGGTGTGGTGGGGATTCTCGCGTGCATCCTCACCCCGTTGCTGCCGGTGAACCAGACCACCGCCGCGTTCTCCTGGCCCGCCGGGCAGTCCCTGGCGGCCGACACGCCGTCGGTGGTCGCGCCGTTGACGGCCCAGACGCCGCAGTCGCTGACCGCCTCCATCCCGTGCTCGCTGGTCGACTCGCTCGGCTCCGGCGGCGGCACGTTGTTGGCCTCCATGCCCACCACCGCCGACCGCGCCTCCCAGAAGTCGCTCGTGGTGTCGGCGAACGCCTCGACGGTCACCGTCTCGTTCCGCGGCACGCCGGCCGCGTCGGCCACCCGTGAGCAGGTCCGGTCGCCGCAGTGCCGCTCGATCCGCGTGTTCTCCTCACCGACGGGACCGGGAGCACAGTTCGTCGGCCTCGGTCCGGCCACCACCCTCACCCCCGACAAGCGCCCCCAGGTCGACGGGATCTTCAGCACGCTGACCACGCCCCGGGTCCAGGCCGCGGCCACCCAGGGCCTGCGGGTCGACGTCGGGATCGACAACCGCTACTCCAGTTCGCCGTCGGCCATCAAGCTCGCCGTCATGATCATCGGGATCCTGGCCATCGCGCTGGGCCTGGTCGCGTTGGCCCGCCTCGACTGGCTGGGCGGACACCACCGCCGGATCGGCGTGCGCTCGTGGCGACGCGTGTTGGCCCCCCGTATCACCGACACCGCCGTCACCGCGGTGCTCATCGTGTGGTTGTTCCTCGGCGCCGGCACCCCCGACGACGGGTACGTGCTGACGATGGGGCGCGTCGCCGACGGCGCCGGGTACCTCTCCAACTACTACCGCTGGTTCGGCATCCCCGAGGCGCCGTTCGACTGGTACTACAGCTTCCTGGGCCACTGGTCGTCGGTGTCGACCGCCGGCATCTGGATGCACATCCCGGCCCTCGTCGCCGCACTCGTGTCCTGGTTCGTCCTCAGCCGCGTTCTGCTGCCGCGTCTAGGCGCCGCGGTCCGCCGCAGCGCGTGGGCCCTGTGGGCCGCCGCCGCAGTGTTCGTCGCCTTCTGGCTGCCGTTCGACAGCGGTCTGCGCAGCGAACCGATCATCGTCGCCGGATCGCTGCTCACGTGGTGGGGTGTCGAGCAGGCCATCGGTACCCGCCGGTTGCTGCCCGCCGCGCTGGCCACCGTCGCCGCCGGACTCACCCTGGCCCTGGCGCCGCACGGCGTGATCGCGGTCGCGGTCCTCGTCGCCGGAGCGCGCGCGATGATCGAGGTGGTGCTGCGACGTCGCCGCGGCGACGGTCTCGCCCCGCTGGTGCTGCCGGTCGTCGCGGCCGGACTGTTCACCCTCATCGTGGTGTTCCGCGACCAGACCCTCGCGAGCGTCTACGACGCGGTGCGGATCCGCTTCACCGTCGGTCCCTCGCTGAGCTGGCACGAGGAGTACTTCCGCTACTTCTTCATCACCGTCAGCACCGACGACGGTGCGCTCACCCGCCGCGTCCCGGTGCTGCTGCTGCTCGCCTCGGTGTTCGTGGTCCTCGCGGTCATGTTGCGCCGCAAGCGGATCCGTGGGATCGATCCGGGACCGGTGTGGCGCGGGATCGGCGCCGTCGGGGTCACCCTGGTGCTGTGGGTGTTCGCGCCCACCAAATGGACCATCCAGTTCGGGATCTTCGCCGGTGTCGCCGCGGCGCTGGCCGCCGTCGCCACCGTCGCCATCGTGCAGTCCGCGGCGCGCTCGGCCCGCAACCTCACCGTGCTCGTCGCCGGACTGCTGTTCGCGCTCGCGGCAGCGATGGCGGGCAAGAACGCGTGGTCGTGGGCCTACGACTTCGGTATCTCGTGGTTCGACCGCGCCCCCGTCCTCGCCGGGATCCAGGTCTCGACGATCCTGCTGGTGCTCGCCGTCATCGCGTCCGCGGGCGCGGTGTGGCTGCACCTGCGACTCGACTTCGTCGACAACCGCGGTGTCGTGCACGAGTCCGACCCGGACGACCCCTCCGCCGACCCTTCGGCCCACATCGAGGCCCCGGCGGACGCTCCGTCCCGGGCCGATCGCCGTCGCCTCGTGCTGGCGTCGTCCCCCCTCGCGGCAATCGCCATCCTCATGGTGGTGGCCGAACTCGCGGTGTTCGCCAAGGCCGCCGTCGCCCGCGGCTCGGAGTACACGGTGGTCGGCGCGAACCTGCGGGCGCTGGGCGGCGACACCTGCGCCATGGCCGACGACGTGCTCGTCGAACCGGACGCGAACGCCGGCACCTTGACGCCCGCCGACGGTGGTTCGGCGTCGGCGGCGCTGGCCGGGACCGGTTCGGTCGGGTTCACCCCCGACGGTGTCGCACCCGACCTCTCGCCGGAGCCGACACAGTCACGGCCCGGTCAGATGAACGTCGCGGGCACCATCCAGAACGCCTTCACCGTCGCCGGCGGATCGCCGGGAACCCTGGGCGGCAACGGACCCCGCACCGTCAACGGATCGACCGCGGCGCTGCCGTTCGGTCTCGACCCGTCACGCACCCCGGTGCTCGGCAGCTACGGCTACGACTCGGGCCGGGCATCGCTGACGACCGCGGCGTACCGACTCCCCGCGCGCGGCAGCACACCGCTCATCGTGATCAGCGCGGCCGGCGCGATCGCCTCGGTCGACGTCGACGGTGTCGGCGAATTCGGCCGCTCACTGCGCGTGCAGTTCGGGATCACCTCTCCCACAGGCGAGTTCACCCAGGTCGGGGCGCCGTACATGCCCATCGACCCGGGCCCCGAGCCGCCGAACCGACCGTGGCGCAACCTGCGCATCCCCACCGAGGTCATCCCCCCGCGCGCACAGGTGATGCGGATCGTCGCCGACGACGACAACCTCACCCCCGATCAGTGGCTCGCCATCACCCCGCCGCGGGCGGCGCAGCTGCGGACACTGCAGGACGTCGTGGGTTCGTCCACGCCGACCCTCATCGACTTCACCGTCGCCGGTCAGTTCCCCTGCCAGCAGCCGATCGTCTCGCGCCACGGCGTCACCGACGTGCCGCGCTGGCGGATCCTGCCCGATCGCATCACCGCCCTGTCGCAGTCGAAGACCTGGATGGACTCCGACGACGGTGGCCTGCTGGGAATCTCGGAGGGCACCACGACACCGACCACCGTGCCGACCTACCTGCGCGACGACTGGTTCCGCGACTGGGGGTCGCTGGAGCGACTCGCACCCCTCGCGCCGGACGCGCCCACCGCGACGGTCACCCTCGGTGACCGGAGCCGCTGGGGATGGTCGCGTGACGGATCCATCCGCGTCGTGAAGTCGGACGACTCGTGAGCGCATCGACCACCCCAGAGGGCACCACTGTGACCAAGACGTCCACACGACCGACGACCTCGGCGCGGCGCATGCGCATCGTCCGGATCGTCGCGATCGTCACCGGTCTGCTCGGCGCGCTGCTCGCCCTGGCGACGCCTCTGCTGCCGGTGAACCAGACGACGGCGTCGATGTCGTGGCCCCAGCAGGGTGTCGGGGAGAACGGGGTGGGCGATGTCGCCGCCCCACTGGTGTCGTTCGTCCCCGTCGACGCCGACGTGACGGTGCCGTGTGCGGCCGCGGCGCGGCTGCCCTCCTTCGGCGGCAACCTCCTCTCGACGATCCCGACCGCGGGATCGGATGCCTTCGCGCGCGGCCTGTTCGTCTCGGTGACGTCGGATCAGATCCAGGTCACCAACCGCAACGTCGTGCTCGTCAACACCCCACGCGCACAGGCCCAGAGCGACCCGAACTGCTCGATCGTCATGCGATTCGACGGCACCCGGACACGCGCGGAGATCCGCGGACTGCCGTCGGGGGCGGCCGGTCAGCTGTCGTTCGACGTCGCCGACCCCAACCTGCGGCCGCAGATCGTGGGCATCTACACCGATCTGCCGAGCTCGACCCCGGCCACCGGTCTGTCGGTGCGCGCGACGATCGACACCCGCTTCGTCACCACACCGACGGCTCTGAAGCTGACCGCGATGGTGCTCGGTATCGCGATGACGCTGCTGTCGCTGATCTCGCTGGGCATCCTCGACAGCGGCGACGGCCGACGACACAAGCGCTTCCTGCCCGCGAAGTGGTGGACCCTGCGTCCGATCGACGGTGTCGTCATCGTCGTCCTCGGCCTGTGGTGGTTCCTCGGCGGCAACACCTCCGACGACGGTTACAACTTCACCGTCGGTCGCGTCGCCGACGCCGCCGGGTACCCGATCAACTACTACCGCTACTTCGGTGTGCCACAGGACCCGTTCGGCTGGCACTACCAGGTGATCCGCGCGATGACCGACGTCAGCCTCGCCGCGCCGTGGATGCGTCTGCCCGCATTCCTGCTGGGTTTGCTCGGCTGGTGGTTGCTCAGCCGCGAGGTGATCCCCCGTCTGGGCCGCACGGTGCGCCACTCCACCCCCGCGCTGTGGACGTGTGCCGCGGTGTTCCTCGCGATCTGGCTGCCGTTCAACAACGGTCTGCGCCCCGAGCCCGCCCTCGCCGTCGGCGCCCTGCTCACGTGGTGTGCGGTGGACAGGTCGATCGCCACGGGCCGCTTCCTGCCGCTGGCAACCGCGACGATCTTCGCGGCGTTCACCCTCGCGATCGCCCCGGGCGGTCTGATGGCCGTCGCGGCGTTGGTCGCGGGCATCCGTCCGCTCATCAAGAGACTCGCCAGGCGCCGACACCGCGACGGACTGCTACCGATCCTGGCGCCGATCCTCGCCGCCGGTACCGCCGTGTTGTACGAGATCTTCGCCGACAACACCCTCTCGGGGGTCATCACCAGCTCGAAGGTCGCCAGTGAGGTCGGGCCGACGCTGGAGTGGTGGCAGGAGCCCGTCCGCTACTACTACCTGCTGCTGCCGAACCAGGTCGACGCCTCGCTCGCGCGCCGTTTCGGCATCCTCACCATGTTCCTGCTGCTCGGGTTCGTGATCCTGGTGTTGCTGCGCCGTCGGTCGCCGCGCGGCATCGCCCGCGGGCCGGTGTGGCGCCTCGTCGCGGTCATCCTCGGCACCGTCTTCATCATCTCGTTCACGCCCACCAAATGGACGCACCATCTCGGCGTGTACGCGGGCATCGCCGGCGGCCTGGCCGCCGCGGCCGGGGCCATGGCGGCGCCGGCCATCCTGCGACGACGTCGCAACCGCACCTTCCTCGTGGCGGCCCTGTTCTTCGTGATGGGTATCGCGTTCGCAGGCATCAACGGGTGGTGGTTCGTCGGCACCTACGGCGTGCCGTGGCGCGATCGACCACCGGCCATCGGCGGGGTCCGCGTCTACTGGCTGCTGCTCGCGCTGTCGGTGATCACCGCACTCATCGGGTTCTGGCAACACCTGCGGGACGACCATGTCGACGACGTCGTCGCGCAGGGCCGCGGATCGACACGACGATGGCGCACACCGCACGGCGCGATCGTTCCCACGCTGATCGCACTGGTGGTCGTCTTCGAGGTGCTATCGCTCGTGAAAGGCGCAGTGGTACAGCGCAACAGCTTCTCGTGGGCGTCGAGCAACGCGCGGGCGCTGTCCGGCAACATCTGCGGCATGGCCAACGACGTCCTCGTCGAGACCGACCCGAACGGCGGCCTGCTGGCCCCGGCGGCGGTCGCGGGTCAGTCGCCGGCGACCTCTCCCGGCGACGCTCTCGCCGGGCCTTCACCGGCCGCCGGTTTCACCCCGAACGGGGTGCCGAACGATCTCTCGGTCGACACCACCCAGAACAGCGACGACACCGCGACCACCAGCAGTTCGACAAACACCACACAGGGATCGGCGGGATCTGACGAGGCCTCCACCGGCGACGAGTCGACCGAGGGCGGCACCGGCGGCGGACAGGGTGCGCGCGGCGTCAACGGTTCCACCGTGAAGCTGCCGTTCGGGCTCTCCCCCGAACGGACCCCGGTGCTCGGCAGCTACGGCGGTTCGGGCGGTTCGCTGACCACCGACTGGTACCGGATGCCCGCGCGTTCGGCCGACGCGCCGCTGCTCACGGTCTCGGTCGCGGGTGCGGTCGAGGCGCGCAACGGTCTCGGCATCGTCAGCCAGGGCCAGCAGGTGCGGGTGCAGTACGGGCGGGTCGGCGCCGACGGTGCCGTCGTCCCCGTAGGCCAGCGGTCCCCCATCGATGTCGGTGAGGCGCCGACGTGGCGCAACCTGCGGTTCCCGCTCTCGGACGCGCCGGCGGGTGCGAATGTCGCACGGCTGCTCGTCGCCGACACCAGCGGGAGCTCCGATCAATGGGTCGCCGTCACCCCGCCGCGGATCAGCACCCTGCGCACCCTCGAGCAGGTCGTGGGACGCACCGATCCCGTGCTCATCGACTGGGTGCCCGCCTTCGTGTTCCCGTGCCAGCGCCCGATGTCGGTCCGCAACGGCGTCGAGGAGGTGCCGAAGTGGCGCATCCTGCCCGATGCGGGTGCCACCCGACAGAACAGCCAGACGTGGATGTCGGGCAAGGCCGGCGGACCGCTGGGCCTGACCGAGGCGATGCTGCGCCCGCAGCTCCTGGCGACCTATCTACGCAACAACTGGGGCAACGACTGGGGTTCGCTGCAACGGTTCAGCGAGATCCAGCCCGCGCAGACGGCCAGGCTGACCATCGGCGAGCAGACCCGGTCGGGTCTGTGGGATCCCGCGCCGATGCGCGCGATCGGGTACTGACCCGCAATCGGACAAAGCTCGCACCGGGTGTGAGCTGCGACGATGTCCCTCGACGCCGCATGGCGCCGCGTGGATAGTGGGTCGGGTGGACATGACACCGATGACCCGGCCCGACCTCCTGACCGACTGGACCTCGACGCCGGTCTGGTGGGCCGTGATGGTGGTCGCCACCGCCGCGTATCTCCTCGGCGTCCAGAGGTCTCGACGCGCGGGCGTCGTGTGGCCGTGGGCGCGCACGGCCGCGTGGGTCGGTGCGATGGCGCTGCTGGTGGTGACGCTGAACTCCAGCGCCGCCGCGTTCGCGCACCATCTGTTCTGGATGCACATGATCACCCACCTGCTGTTGATCATGGTGATCCCGCTGCTGCTGGTGTCGGCGCAGCCGGTCCGCCTGGCGATGGAGTCGTCGGGGCCCGTCGGCGCCGGCCGGGTCCGCGCGGTGATGACGCACCGCATCACCCGTTTCTTCACCTCGCCGGCGTTCTCGGTGCCGGTGTACGCGGCGGTGCTCGTCGGGACGCATCTCACCGGGTTCCAGCAGGCGATGAGCGAGCACATGTGGATCCATGACGGCGAGATGGTGCTGTACCTGGTGAGCGGCTACCTGCTGCTCCTGCCCACGATCGGTGGCGAGTTCAGCGGTCACGACCTGTCGCATCCGGTGCGTTTCGTGACGCTGCTGATCGCGATGGGTCCCGACACCCTCGTCGGGATCGTGCTGATGTTGACCGATCGCCCGTTGGCCCCGGCATACGGCGAGTCGCGGCTCGGGTGGGGGCCCGACGCGTTGGCCGACCAGAACATCGCGGGCGCCATCATGTGGTTCGGCGGCGACGGCTTGATGATGCTGCTGCTGGTGCTGGTCGCGGGTCAGTGGATTCGCGCGGAGACCCATCGCACGCCGGGCGAGGCGCGGCGGGTGTCGTGGCTCGACCGTGCCCGCCAGGAGGCAACTCTCGCCACGGCAGCGGACGGCGACTCCACCGGCGACACCTACGACATCGACGGGGACGACGCCGCGTTGGCCGCCTACAACGCCCGACTCGCTGCCCTGCACGCCGCCGAGAGCTCTCCTCGCGCCCGCCGATAGCCGAGGTCGTGACCTGCGCCAACGATCGCTCTCCCCGCTATTCTCATCCCGCCGGGGGCTCGACGAAGGGCGTGGGAGTGCGCGAGGAGATCGATTATGAGGCCACGAAGGCTGCGTTGCGCGCGCAGGTGGCCGCATCGCCTGCCGCCCACCACGCGTCGTCGGCAGGGTGGCGCTGGTTCGGCGCCGGGGCCGGCGTCATCGTCGTCGCCTGCGCGGTGACCGTCACACTGTGGGCCACCCACGGAGGTACGCACGCGCAGATGCGGCTCGTCCCCAGCGCCGGACACGCGACCTCGACCACCGACACCGCCGATGAGGTGGACGTCGACGCCCGTTCTCTCGTCCCTGCCCCACCCGTCGGTCCGCCTGCGGGCGAGACGGTCGGCGCCGACCCTGTCGTGGCTCCCCTGACACGCGTCCCCGACCTCGGAGACACCAACCCACCTCCGGCCGCTGTGGTGTCGGCGGCCCCGGCTGCATCCCCCACGACCGCCGCGACCGACACCGCGGTCGACAGGTCCTCCTCCCGGTCTCCCGCGCGACCGGGCCCCGCCCAGACGCCCGCCCCTCGACCGCCCGACGTCATCCCGCCGGTCACCTCGCCGCCCACCACCGCGTCGCCCGGTCCCGAGACGCCCCCGCCCGCAGACCCCCCGCCACCTGATGGGGGCGGAGGATCCGGCGGCACCGACACAGGGTCCGACCCGGGCAACGGCTGACGGACGGTCTTCGTCACACCTCGTGACTCGGGGATCGGACCGGAATTCTGGTTCACTATGCGCATGGGCGAAGAATCGACGCCAGACCTCTCGAAGAACACGGGGAACTCCGCGAGGGACCAACCGAACACACGCCTGTTGTGGGAGCTCATCCGCCCACGTCTGCCGCTGTTCGCGCTGGCCACCGTCGCGGGACTGATCGGATCGGCCGCGCGCCTGGGCACCCCCCTGGCGACGAAACACATCCTCGACTCCGTCGACGGCAACTCCGGCATCATCCCGCCGCTGTCGATCCTGATCGGCCTGGTGATCGTCAGCGCCGTCGCGCAGTGGTGGCAGTTGGTCACCCTCGGCAATCTGTCGGAGGGCGTGGTCTACGACGCGCGCCGTCGCATGAACCTCCGTTTCCTCTACGCACGTCTCAGCCCCTTGCAGCGCAGCCCGGTCGGAGAACTCGTCACCCGCGTGACGTCGGACTCGGTGCTCCTCCGTGAAGCCGCGTCGTCGAGCATCGTCGGCGGCGTCAACGGCGTGGTGATGCTCGTCGGCGCACTGATCATGATGGCGATCCTCGACATCACCCTCGTCGGCGTCACCCTCATCGCGGTGCTGATCCTCACGGTTCTCTTCGGCCGTATCCTGCCCTCGATCGCCAAGTCGCAGGAGCGCGCCCAGGCCGCCGTCGGTGAGCTCGGCGGCGAACTGGACGGCAACCTGCGGGCCATCAAGTCCATCAAGGCCGCCATCGCCGAGGAGCGGGTGCGTACTCGACTCGACGAGATCGCCGCGCGCTCACGTGACCTGAACATGTACGCCGTGCGACGACAGGCGCTGGCCATCACCACCTCGTTCACCGGTGTGCAGGTCTCGATACTCGCCATCCTCGCGTTCGGCGCCGTACGGGTGTCCTCGGGTGCGATGACCGTGTCCACGCTCGTGGCATTCCTGCTCTATGCGTTCCAGATCGGCGATCCGATCGGCCAGCTCAGCACCAGCCTCACGCAGCTGCAGGCGGGTCTCGCGGCGGCACGACGCATCCGTCAGGTCGACGCCATGCCGATCGAGGGCGGTTCACCGCAGAGCGGTTCAAACGGCTCCGGTCCGCGGCATCGCGCGGGGTACCCCGTCGCGGCGTGGGAATCCAAGCGAAGCGTTCCCACCGGCGACGGGTCGGGGATGTGGCTGCGCAACGTGTTCGCCAGTTATCCGGGCGGCGATTCCGTGCTCAACGGCATCGACCTGCGGATGCCCAGCCGCGGCCACGTGGCCCTCATCGGGCCGTCCGGCGCGGGCAAGACGACCCTGCTCTCGCTGCTCCTGCGGTTCCTCGAACCCGACAGCGGCGAACTCCGACTGGGATCCCATGCCTACCAGGAAGTCTCGGCGTCGACCACGCGCACCCACTTTGCCTACGTCGAGCAAGAGTCGCCGCTCATCCCGGGCACCCTGCGCGAGAACCTGCGCCTGATCAACACGCATGCGACCGACGAGGCGATGTACGAGGTGCTCGACCGCCTGTCGCTGCGCAGCGTGGTGGACACCCTCCCGGGCGGGCTCGATGCCCAGGTCTCCATGAACTCGCTCTCCGGCGGTCAACGCCAACGTGTCGCCGTGGCCCGCGCACTGCTCGCCGACCGGCCGGTGCTGCTGCTCGACGAGGCGACCGCACAGGTCGACGCGCTGACCGAGCACGCCATCCACGACGCGATCGTCGACCATGCCCGTACCGGCCTGGTGATCACCATCGCCCACCGCCTGTCGACCGTCGTCGACGCCGACATGATCGTGGTGCTGCAGGACGGTCGCCTCATCGCCCAGGGCTCGCACGAGGAACTCCTCGCCAGCAGCCCGCTCTACAAGGATCTGTTGACGGCGCTGCGCATCCCCACCGACGCCGCGTCGGAAGACGTACTCGACCTCGGCTAGGAGGCCCACCGCCTACGCAGTTCCGCGAACGGGACGGCACACACCTGACGCAACCGGGTCAGCCTGATGCCGCGCGGTCCTCGCACGGCATCACCGAGTGAGGTCGGATAGCACCAGATGAGCCAGATGGCTCCGTACAGTCGTGCCCCGGCCGGCATTCGGGTGTCGACCACTGTGGCCCACAGGAATCGGGTGTGATCGAGCCACTCGCGTTTCTCGCGGACGTTGAGCGCGCTGAGGGTGTTCTCGTCGTGATGTCGCACCGATTGCGGGGCGTCGCAGTACGCGATGCGTCGTCCCGAGCTCACCCGGAGCCACAGATCGAAATCGAAGATCTGTACGAGGTCGTCACGGAACCCGCCGACCTGCAGGGCGCGGTCGCGGGCGAACATGACGCTCGTCGGTTCGCCGAACCAGTTGTTCATGGCGCCGGCGCGCAGGAATCGGTTGATGAGCGTGGTCGCGTCGTTGATCGGCGCCAGGGGCCCGAAATGCAGGTGGGGTGACCCTGCGCGGCCACGGAAATCCTCGTCGTCGGTGACCACTTCTCGCGGTGCGAACGCCATGGCGACCTCGGGGTCTGCGAAACAGGCCGAGAGGGTCGTCAGGGCACCGGGCAACAACTCGTCGTCGCCGTGCACGAACTGGATCAGGGCGCCTCGGGCCAGTTCGATACACCGGTTGTGATTGCCGGCCGCACCGAGCCGGGGATCGTTGACCACAACACGGTCTCCCTCGCGGATGAGTTCCCGCGCGATCCGCGCACCGTCGTCACCGGAGGCGTCGTCGATCACCAGGATCTCGAAACTCGGGTGGTCCTGGGCGAGGACACTGCGCAGGCATCGCTCGACCGTGCGTTCGTGACGGTAGAGCGGAACGCACACCGTCACCTCGACGTCCACGGTCATCGGGCGTTGACGTGCATCGCGATGCGGCCGTTCGACAGACCGATCAGGTTGGGATTCAGGGCCTCTGGCCGCCCGCTCGCAGGTTCGACGACCGTGACCGTGACGGGTGGCCACACCACGAGGCGCCTCCCGTCCGACGCAGGCCTCCCGAGGCGCCCTGCGAGCGCGACGACGACATCGCCAGACAACTCCGCGACATCCCGTCCCCATGAGGTCGCGCCGAACATCGTGTGGTCCGCCACGCCGAGTCCGGCGAAGAGCCGTCGGGAGCGACCCGCCCCGTCGCGCACCTTCCCCATGTCGACTATCACGCCGTCTTCGTCGACCACTCGCGGAGACACAGCTGCGACATCGTCGGTCTGCGCCAGTCCGGCGAGCCGCGTCAACCATGTCGGGTCCCCGCAGGCCACGCGGCAACCGATCGCGGCCACCACGTCATCGGGGTCGCACTGTGCGACAACAGAATCCACGGCTGATGCATCGGGGGCGTCGACCACACGCACCGAGGCGAACCCACTCGTGTCGACGTCGAAGATCTCAGCGTCACCGTCGGCGACGTCGCTCATCGCATCTCCGGTCCGGATGATGACGAGGGCCGTTCCCGGCGCCACAGCGAAGATCGGCTCGTACGGACTGGTCGGCGGGCCCTCCGGGACGTGGACGTCCACGCCGCGACCGCGCAACGTGGTCTCTATCGCGAGGCGCCCCGCCTCCCGCGCGTATGCCTTCGCTCCCCCGCCTCCGGCCGTGGACCCCGGTGCCTGGCGCCAGTGGTAGAGCACCTTCGGGATGTGGCCGACGACGCGTCGACCGGGCATCGAGTGGAGTCGAAGGATGAGCTCGTGATCCTGGGCGCCGTCGTAGTGGGGATCGAGACCGTCGCTCTGGTCCAGGAGACTCCGCCGTATGACCGACAGGTGGCTCGAGTAGTTGACGCAGAGAAGCGTGTGCGGCGACCAGTCCGGCTTGAAGTGGGGTGAATGTCGCCACGTGCCGTCGTCGGTGATCATGTCCTCGTCGGAGTACACGATGTCCGTGTCCGGGTTGTCGAAGACGTGAGCGGCAACCTCGTTCAGCGCCTGCGGCGCAAGGGTGTCGTCGTGATCGACGAACACCACGAAGGTCCCGCAGGCGACATCCAGGGCGCGGTTGGTGTTCTCCGAGATTCCGTCGTTGCTCGAAAGTTGGTGGTATCGGAGCCGTTTGTCGCGCTCGCACGCGCGGCGGACACACGACTGGGCCCTGCGATCGGTCGATGCGTCGGCCATCACGACCTCGAAGTTGCCGAACGTCTGGGCCAGAAGCGAATCCACCAAGGCCTCGAGGTGTCGAGGTGCGGTGTTGAACATCGGGATCACGATGGTGAAAACCGGCTCGTCGCCGAACGGGTTCACCGTGTCGTCGATCGGCGCGAGGAACAGTCCCTGCTCACAGGTCTCGACCCATAGGTCGTAGCTCGCCTCGTGCCGAAATGGGAGGAACTGTGGGAATCTGCGCCGCAGAGGCGTCATCGGGTTGACCCGATGACCGAGCCGGGCGATCGCGTCGTCGACGATGTATCCCACCATGGATTGTGCGGCTCGATTCCGTCATCCGTCTCGGCCGGACCCGTCGATCGGGCGGCCGCGGTCAGGAGTCACGCTACCGATCCTTGCAACGCCCGACCAGTCGCGTGGTCAACCCACCTGAACGAATGAATCCCTACCGTTCGTCGAACCGTCTCCCACGGGCATACCTAGTGTCGGCCTCGACCGGGCATGCGTGTTCGAGATGGGGGTTCGGTGAAGGTCAATGTCATCCTGCCGGGCCTGACGCCGTCCCCAGTCGGGGGTTACAAAGTCGCCTACCGGTACGCCTCGGACCTTGCCGCGCTCGGTGTGGACGTCACGATCCACCACTGCGAGGACGCACAGTTCCGCTACCCGAGGAAACGCGTTCCGTACCTCTCACCTGGTGCGACGATTCGTCGCGCGTTTCAGGGGAGTCGAATCCGACCCGCACGTCCGACGTGGTTCGAGCTGCACCCTGGCGTCGAGTCGCTGACCTCGCAGACGCTATCCGTGTCCGAGGTGAGCGACGCGGACGCGACCATCGCCACCGCGGCGTGGACCGCGGAGTTCGTCTCCGCATTGCCCCGGACGGCCGGCGGCAAGTTCTATCTCATCCAGCACTACGAGGACTGGTGGAAGTACGTCGACGACACGTGGCGGCTCCCGCTGACCCGACTGGTCATCTCACGGTGGCTCCAGCGCAAAGGCAGCGAACTGGGCGTCGACAGTGTCCGTCTACCCAATGCGATCGACCTCGACGAGTTCCCGCCCGGCCCTCCGATCGCCGAGCGCCCGCCCATGGTGTGCGCCCTCGTCTCCGACGTCGGCTGGAAGCGCACCGATCTCGTCATCGAGGTCCTCATCGGGTTGCGTGAGACCCGACCCGATGTGAGCGCTCACGTGTTCGGCACATGTGTTCGCCCCGACGGACTTCCCGACTGGGTGCAGTTCAGCCGATCACCGGAGCCGGCGGTCCTCCGTGGGGAGATCTATCAACGTGCTCGAGTGCACATCTGCGCCAGCGATGCAGAGGGCTGGCATCTGCCTCCCGCCGAAGCATTGGCCAGCGGGTGCGCGGTCGCGTCGACCGACATCGACGGTGTGCGCGAATACGCCGACGGCACAGCGCGGTTCTCTTCGGTCGGGGACGCGGCGGCCCTGCTGCAGAACGCCGTCGACCTCCTCGACGACGCCATCGGTTGCCAAGCCGCGGTGGACACATTCCGGGAGAAAGCACTGGAATACACGCCCCGCGACGCCACCCTTCGGTTGCTGTCGATCCTCACGGGCGGCGTCGGACCAGGCGATCCGGAGTCCCAGCCCGCCGAGCGGTGAACGATGACCGGCTGGGCCTCGATGACCGGCGCAGCACCTCAGATGCCGGATCTGACCGCGATTCGGCCGTTGGACAAGCCGATGAGATTGGGGTTGAAGGCTGACGACGGCTCCCCGACGTGTTCGATGACCGTCATCGTGACCACGGGCCAGACGACATGGTAGGCGGCCCGTGCCGGTGGTCGAACCATGTTCCGTCGTGTCGACACGACGACGTCGCCGGTGAGAGCGGTGACGTCGCGCCCCCACTCGTTCGAGCCGAACACGGTGCCGGCCCCCATCTCGAGGCCGGCGAACAACCGCCGGAGGCGACCGTCTCCGTCGCGCACCAGACCCATGTCGGTGACGACACCATCGCGATCGACGAGTCGAGGAGCGACCGCGATGACGGCATCGGACTGCGCCACACCCACGAGTTGGGCGACCCACTGCGGGTCGTCTGTGCACACCGGGCGCCGGATGATCGCGACCACGGCGTCGGATTCGCATTCGTCGAGAATCTCGTCGAGTCCCTCGTCGGTCGCCAACCTCAGCATCCTGGTCGACGCGAACTGAGAGACGTCGGTGACATCGAACAGGGATTCCGCCGACTCCGCGCAGTCGCCGATCCAGACCACCAGGAGGTGCGTACCGTCCGCGACGCGGAAGACCGCCTCGTACGGACCGTAGCTGTCCCTGTCGGCCGAGACAGCCACGGAGTGTCCGAGACTCCGTAGCGTCGTCTCCAGAGCGATTCGACCTGCCTCGTGGACATGGGGTTTCGCATCGTTGCCCGTCGAAGTCGAGCCCTGTGCCTGCCGCCAGTGGTAGAGCACCCGGGGTATGTGGCCGACCACGCGACGACCGGGCACCGTGTGAAGGCGGAGGACGAACTCATAGTCCTGCGCCCCGTCGAAGCGGCTGTCGAGCCCATAAGTGCGCGCGAGGAGGTCGCGCCGCACCACAGACATGTGATTGGTGTAGTTACAGCTCATGAACAGGTGCGGCGACCAGTCCGGCTTGAATTGCGGCGAGTGTCGCCAGACCCCGTCTTCGGTGATCAGGTCCTCGTCGGAGTAGAGGACATCGGTGTCCGGATGCCGTCGCACATACGCGGCGACCTCGTTGAGCGCTTGTGGCGCAAGGACATCGTCGTGATCGACGAACACGACGAAGCTGCCTCGCGCCCACTCGATGGCCTGATTGGTGTTCTGCGAGATCCCGTCGTTCGAGGCCAGTCCTCGATATCGCAGTCGCGGATCTGCATCGCACGCGCGCTTGATCGACGCGCGCGCCAGTCGATCCGTCGACGCGTCGGCCATCACCACCTCGAAGGAACCG
The DNA here is from genome assembly GCF_053345315.1 of Williamsia sp. M5A3_1d. Taxonomy (NCBI): domain Bacteria; kingdom Bacillati; phylum Actinomycetota; class Actinomycetes; order Mycobacteriales; family Nocardiaceae; genus Williamsia; species Williamsia sp. M5A3_1d. The sequence goes on along the minus strand of NZ_JBKEZX010000001.1, from coordinate 642,134 downwards.
AACGTCTGTCCCAGCAGTGACCGAACCAGTGCTTCGAGGTGTCGAGACGGGGTGTTGAACATCGGGATGACGATGCTGAACCACGGTTCATCACCGAAAGGATTGCCGAGATCGCTTGCCGGCGGCAGGAACTCACCCTGTTCCACGTTGTCCATCCACGACTGGTACCCCGCGTCGTAACGGAACGGACGGAACTGCGGGTAGCGCCGCCGGATGGGAGTCAACGGGTTCAGGGCGTTCTTCGCACGCGCAACCCGGTCACTCACCAGATATCCCACCATGCGTTGTCCTGCTCCGGCCTGCATCACCGTCTTCGGTGACGACGGACCTCGACGCACCTCGGTCCCTCTGACCGTATCCATTCGGTCAGCGGCATCCCAGTCAGCTGTACGAGCGAACCTCATCGAACCTCGGCCACAGGGCGTGACCACTCACCTCAGGCGAGTCGGAACTCCTCGCCGCGGTGGTAGGCGAACAGCGATCGCTGGGTCTCGGTGGTCGACGGCGGATGGAAGGAGAACGCCTGCAGGACCGACTCGAGGTAGGCGATGTCGGGGTCGGTGATGAAGGCGATCCCGCCGAGTGCGGAGGTCGCCGCCGCGGCCACACGCAGGAGGGCGGTGCGTAGCGCGGTGCGGATGAACAGCAGTCGCGCCGAGATGCCAGCGCCCCGCTCGCCGGCATCGAGCGCCGTGGCCACCGATTCCAGCGCGGCCATGGCCGATTCGAGCTCGGCCGCGATCGGCGTGTAGGTCGCTGCGTCGGCTCGGGGGCTGTGGAGCAACCGTTCGAGCAGGGTGCTCGCCGCGCCGATGTAACCCGCGGAGGCGAGCAGCCCGAACCACAGGAACCCGGTCATCTCGTGGATGCCGTCGGGGTCCTGCATGGTGCCGATCATCATCAGCGCCGCCGGCACGCGCACACCGTCGAGGATCACCTCCTCGCTCTCGGCACCTCCGAGGATCGGCGACGTCCAGAACGGTTCGACGCTCACGCCCGGCATCTGGGCCGGGATCAGTCCGACAGCCTTGCGGCCGCGCCCCCCTTCGGACTCCTTGGCGTCGAGGCTCGCGGCGAGGAACGCCATCGAGTGCGCCATGCTGCACGGCTTCTTCCGGCCCGTCACGACGTAGTCGCCGGTGTCCTCGTCGTAGACCGCCGACACGGTCGGGATCAGCGTGCTCCCGCCGACCCGTCCCTCGGCGAACGCCGAGGCGATCAGGGCGTTCTGCTCCACCACGCTGCGCAGCAGCGCGAGATCCTCCTCGGGTCCGGTCAGCGCGATCTGCACGATCGTCGCGATCGACAGGTGGTGCATCACGGTGGCGACGGCCAACGACGGTGACGCCGCGCCGATCGCGCGCTGCACCTGCAGGGCCTCGACGGCCGAGGCGCCCTGACCGCTGATCTCGACGGGCACGATCAGCCCGCAGCCCCCGGCCTCGCGGAACACCTCGAGGCCACGATTGCCCGGCGCCTCACGCTCCGCGAGCGTGGTCTCGTCGAACCAGTCTGCGAGAAGGGGCATCCGACGTCGCAAGGCGGCACGGGCCTGCGCCAGCAACACCCCGCTCGCCGTCGAGTCCTCTCGCCCCTCGTTGACACGTGCCCCCACTGCGACGCTCATCCATCCCCCGATCGCTCTCACCGCACGCCGACGCCGGCCGCGGCCGTGTGATGGGTACCACATACCGATCGGTACGGAAAGCTGGTTGGGGCGTATCTCCACAGATGTTGAGCAACATTGTGATCGAGACGAAAACGGGTCATTCCGGGCCTCCCGCAGCCGCGCGCGTCGATAGCGTCGCGCTCACACGTACCGGGGGGTTCACATGTCTTCGCAACTGATTCTCGATCGCATCCGTCACGACAAGCGCATCTGGGCGTACCGCGTCATGCGCGACAGCGACCAGCTGCCGTTCTACCGGGTGATGAACTCCGTCAACGCTCCGACCGTGCCGGTCGAGGGACGCGACTGCGTGATGCTCGGTTCCAACAACTACCTCGGGATGGCCGATCACCCGAAGGTGCGCGAGTCGGCCATGGCCGCACTGCAGAAGTACGGCACCACGGTCACCGGCAGCCGCCTGCTCAACGGCACGATCGATCTGCACGTGGAGCTCGAGGCGGAACTCGCAGCGTGGCACGGCACCAAGAACGCTCTGCTGTTCACGACCGGCTATCAAGCCAACCTCGGCGCCATCTCCGCGCTCGTCGGCGTCGGCGACACGGTCATCGTCGACTCGGCCGCGCACGCGTCGATCTACGACGCAGCGCGCCTCTCCCGCGCCAAGATCCGCGCGTTCCGCCACAACAACGCCGCACAGCTCGACGAGCGTCTGAGTCGTTCGGTGGGCGCCAAACTCGTGATCGTCGACGGTCTGTACTCGATGGAGGGTGATCTCGCGCCGCTCGACGCGATCGCCGACGTCTGCGAGAAGCACGATGCCGCACTCATGGTCGACGAAGCGCACAGCGTCGGCGTCCTCGGTGAATGTCGCACCGGCGCCGCCGAGCTCTACGGAGTCGAGAAGCGCATCGATGTGCGCATGGGATCGCTGTCGAAGGGACTCGGATCGACCGGCGGATTCGTCTGCGGCAACCGCGACATCGTCGACGCGTTACGCGCGCACGCCCGTACGTTCCTGTTCACCACCGCCGCCGTCCCCGCCACCCTCGGTGCCGCGCTGGCCTCGGTACGCATGCTGCAGACCGACGAGGGACGCGAACGCGGCACGCGCACACTGGAGAACGCGAAGTACCTGCGTGACGGTCTGGTCGCCGCCGGCATCCCGACGGTCGAACCCTCGCCGCTCCCCGACGGCACCGATGTGGTCTCCCCCATCGTCCCCGCCTTCTGCTACACCGAGCTGCGGGTGTCCAACACGTGGCGAAAGTTGTTCGACGACGGCGTGTTCGCAGCGGTCGCGATGTTCCCGGCGGTTCCCCAGAACAAGGCCATGCTCCGTCTGTGCGTCCAGACCGAGCACACCCGTTCCCAACTCGACCGGGCGATCGATGCGCTCACTCGGCATCTCCCGCCGATGGACGAGTTCGAGACCGACGCGACCAATTACGCCGCAGGAGCGGTCGGTTCGGCTGAGGCAGCGGGGATGGACGACCCCGAGGACATCGATACCGCCTCTGAGCGCGTCGATGGCCGGGTGCCGGCGTCGGCACTGGGCTGACGTGCCCACCGATCTCGCGCACGTCGAGCCGTATCCCTGTTCGCTGCAGAAGCTGTACGCCACGCTGACCGAACCGCGCTACTGGCGCGACCGGGTCGAGTCGATGGCCGGCGGTGGCGGCGAGCTGATCTCCTGTGCCGCCGACGATCAGGGTTTCCGTGCGGTCGCGCGCCAACCGATCCCGACGACCTCCATACCTGCAGCGCTCACACGCTTCGTGCCGTCGCGGGTGAGCGTGGAGTACACCGAATCGTGGCAGCCCTGTGAATCCGACAGCGTCACGGGCACATTCGTGTCGACGGTGGTCTCGATGCCCGCGAGCATCGACGCGCACATCGAGTTGCGGGCGGTGGGCCCCGACCGATGCGACATGCACTTCGCCGGGACGGTCACCGCGGCGGTACCCGTCGTCGGTGCGATGGTCGAGAAGATGATGGCGGCGCAGACCGCCGAGGGTTTCCGGATCGAGCGGGAGTTCACCCTCGACTGGCTGGCACGCCCTCGCGTCTGACCGCTCCCGGTATCGCCTCGGCGAGCCGCCGCTGACCTTCCCCGGAACCCAGATCGCCGGCGGTTCCCACGGTCACGCGTCGGTTCGTGACGGTGGCGATGGGAGTTGCGCTGCCAGCGCGGCCTTTCCACGGCAGACGTGCGCCGGCACGGAAGTCGAGCAGCCCGTCGGGCCCCTCCGGTATCGACGTTCCGCTGCGTCGCGACCCGGCGAGTTCCACGATGACCGTCGACGGGTCGGGCTGCACAGCGGCGACCGCGTCGACGGCGCGATCGTGTCCACGTCGGGTTCCGCGACGACCGCTGCTCAGACCGTGGCCCGGGGTGTCGACGACGACCACGGTGAGTCCGTCCCGGGCCAGTCGCGCTGCGAGCGGCGTGACATAGCGGGCGTGGCTGCGGCCGGCGACACCGAGCACGATCGTGGGTCCGCCGTCGCCGTGGTGTACCTCGGCGTGCACGCCGCCCACGGGCGTGTCGAGGTTGACGTGACGCACCCGTTCGATGACCTCGTCGACGTCGCCCACCAAATCAGCGATGTCGCGGTCGATCTCGGCCCACCGTCGGAGTCGGCGAGTCGCCGGCTCGAGCGCGACCTCGGCCACACGCGCCGAGGGCAGCACCTCGGCCCCGCCGAAGAGCGGGCGTCCACGCAACAGGATCATCGCGGCCGCGACGTCGTTCGAGGACGCCGAGGGTTCCCAACCGGTGCTGCGGCAGAACAGATCCGGGTCGAGCGCGGCCTCGCCCGAGGAGATCCAGTGTGACGAGAACGGGATCAGGCGCAGGCGGTACCCGATGTCGGCCAGCAGACGCAGGAGGCGCAGCGGTGCGGCGCTGACGGCCTGGCCCTGCATACGCGCGAGGGCGGGCACCGGCGTGTGATCGCGGGGCGCGATGTTGAACGGACCGTTGAGGTCGCTCCCCGCCGCGACGTGGAACGCGCGTGCCATGTCGTGCTGGGTCATGAACTGGTAGTGCGACGTCGACGGATCCGGGAAGGCGATGGCCATGCCGGTGAGCATGTCGATGCCGTCGTTGGAGACGTCGGCACCGACCACGAAGGTGGGCCGCAACATCGCGATGGTCATCTCGCCCGGGTGTCGTCGGAGCCACCACTCCACGAAGTGCTCCACCTCGGCCTTGTCGAAGAAGTAGTAGCGACCGGGGTCTGCGGTCGGGAACTCGTCCTCGGTCACCGGCACCTGTAGGTCGTTGGCACCGTAGGCGCTTGCGCTCGACGCGATCACCATGTGCCGCACGCCGGCCCGGTACGCGCATTCCACGGTGTTGCGTGAACCACCCAGGTTCACGTCACTCGACACGGACTTGTCGCGCTCCTCCTCCACCACGAACGCGAGGTGGATGACGACGTCGCAGCCGGTGAACACCCTCTCGAGTTCGGGTGACCGGATGTCGGCGCGGACGTTCTCGAGCTCCGGGTGGCGCACCCGCGGTTCGCGTCGACCCAGGCCGATCACGCGGTCGATCGTCGGGTCGGCCAGCAACACCGGCAGGATGGCGGTACCGAAATCACTGGTGGCCCCGGTGACGGCGATCGTGGTCATCCGGCGTCTCCGGCGCGGACACCTTCGCTGTGCAGCGCGTCGACCTGGTCGCCCACGATGCCCGACGTCCGGTACCTGCGGGGCAGGCCGATCGCGACGACGACCGCGCAGACGAACACCGCTCCGGCGGCCAGGTACGAGGCGTGGGCCGAACCGGTGAGCGCCGCCTGCTTCATCTGGTCGATGAGGGCGTTGCGTGCCGGGTCGAAGAAGGCGGGGATGTCGCGTTCCCGGATCTGCAGGACGCTCAGCACACTCGACCGCGCGTACTCCTTCTCGGTGTCGTTCATCAGCCCGGCGGGGATGCCCTCGACGATCGATCGGACGTGGGTGAGGTAGTACGAGCTGGCGATGGAGCCGATCACCGCGACACCGAGCGTGCCACCGATCTCGCGCGTGGTGTCGTTCACGGCCGAGCCCGCACCGGCTTCATCGAGCGGCACCGACGACATGATCGATTCGGTCGCCGGGCCCTGGATGATCGCGATGCCGACCGCGAGCAGGATCATCGCCGGCAGGACCAGCGTCAGATACGAGCTGTCGAGCTCCACCTGTCCACCGACGATGAGCCCCGCACCGATCAGCACCAGCCCGAGCACCAACGGCGGCATGGTGCCGACCTTCTGGGCGATCACCGTCGCCGTCGGCGCCGACACGGCGAGTGCGGCGGCGAACGGCAGGGTCGCGATGCCGAAGGCCAGCGGCGTGTACTCGCGGACACCCTGGAAGTACTGCGTGATGAGGAACAGGAAGCCGAAGAGGCTGAAGTATCCGACCGCGATCGCCAGGGCGGGCAAAGCGAATGGGCGGATCCGGAAGAGTCGCATGTCGAGAACCGGCGAGTCGGTGGTCAATTCGCGCCGCACGAAGGACACCAACAACACCAGCGACAGGGCGAACCCGATGAGCGTGGTCGCCGACAGCCAGCCGTAGCGGGGGGCCTCGATGATCGCGAAGACACCGATCGAGATGCCCGCGATCGAGAGCACGACACCCGGCCAGTCGAGGCGGCCGACGCTCGCCGCCTTCGAGTTCGGCACCAGCCGCCACACGAGGACCAACGCGACCGCCGCGACGGGCACGTTCAGCCAGAACACCGAATGCCACGAGAAATGCGTGAGCAGGTAGCCGCCCGAGATCGGGCCGATCGCGACCGCGACACCCGCGATCGACGACCAGATGCCGATGGCGAGTGACTTCTCCTTGGGGTCGGGGAAGATGCTGGTGATGATCGCGAGCGTCGCGGGCAGGACTGCGGCGGCGAAGAATCCCATCAGCGCGCGCGACACCAACACCGCGGCCATATCGTCGGCGACGGCACCGATGATCGACGACAACCCCAGACCGGCGAGACCTCCGGCGAGCAGGAGTTTGCGGCCGTGGCGATCGCCGAGGTTGCCGAAGGCGAGCAGGAAGCCGGAGAACGTCAGCGTGTACGCGTCGACCACCCACTGCAGGCCGGTGATCGACGTCTCCAGCTCGATACCGATCTGCGGCAGCGCGACGTTGATGATGGTCATGTCCAGCACGATGAGGAGCTCGCACACGCAGATCACTGCGAACGCGGAGAGCTGGCGCGTGCGGGACATGGGTCTCCTCGACATCGACGACACCGCACATGCGGCGGTCGCAGACTAACCGCGAGGGATACCGTCGGGTACGGCAATCCTCAACAGTTGTCGAGATGGGCAGCGGCGGGCGGTCGGCCTGTGATCGGATCCAGACAGACGCCCTCCCCGGTGAGCCCGAGAGGCCGACCACGCATCGTGGCGACCCCTCGGGCGATCAGACGGGTTCGATGGCCGACCGATCGGTCACCTGCCCAAGGCGCGCGGGCGCGGTATGCCGCGATCGAACAGTCGCCGCGCCTCCCCGGGCGTGATGTCGTCCCAGCTGCCGGGCGCGGTCACCTGCAGAGAGTTGACGCCGCCGTTGTACATGGTGCGGCGCTGATAGCCGTAGCGGTACGTGGTCTCGGTCCAGGTGTTGCCGGCCGAGTCCCGAACCTGGCGCTGCCCTGTCGGCGTCGCCGAGGAGATGCGGACCTGCGTCAACACCTTCGCGGTGACGTCGACGCCGCGCATCCGGTTTGCCTTCACGTTCGGATCCGGCTCGCTCCCCAACGGAACCTGCATCCGGTTGTCACCCACCTCGAACACCGTTCCGTACGCGCCGACTCCCGGGTCTTTGCCCCACGAGCTGGTGTGATTGCCCGGTGGGCTGTACTCCCGACGCTCTGGAAGCCCGATACCCGGCCCCTGCTGTGCCGGGCCGGGCGTGTATCGCACCGTGCGGTCGATCGGCCCGTTCGGATCGGTCGGACCCACGGTGCTCGGCAGACCCTCCGGGCTCTCGACGCTCTTCAGCGAGTTCGCATCCACGGTGGGCTGCGGCGTCGGTCGGGCGGTCGCCGCCTGAGGGGGTGCCGGCTGCGGGGCCGTCGGCTCGGGACTCGGTGCCACGGGCGCCTCTGGCTCAGGTGCCGGTGCCACCGGCTGAGGGGCGGCCCGCTGGGGCGCCGACGGCGGGGACACCGCGCCGGGCTCCTCACGCTGCGTCGGACCCGGGAGGGCCCGCCGCGGCGGCTTCGGCTGGCCGCTCCGATCACGCGGAGCCGTCGGTGACCAGGTGTCGCCGGGTCGTACCTTGTGGGCGCCACGATCGGGTTCCGCTCCGATCCTGGGGTGGTCGTCGTTGAACGCCGTGTCCCCGGGGCGGGTCTTGTTCGGCCCGCGGTTCGGGGTGTGCCGCGCTGACGAGCCGCCGGTGGTCTTCTGCGGCGTGGCCTTGTTCGGTCCCCGGTGTGAGTTGCTGTTCGTCGAACCTGAACCGGGGTCACCCGGCTTGGCGTCGGCCACAGCGACTCCCGCGGTGCCCTGCAGCACACCTGCGAGAACACCGACAGCGACGATGGCGCCGACGCCGCGTCGCCTCAGACGGTCTGGACGTCTCATGATTCGCTCCCTTCGGACGAGCCCCGCGACGGTCGTCACGGGGACGAACCGTTGGATGCGGTGAACGCCCGAGAAAGTTCCCGTCGACTCAGACGGGCATGAGGAGCATCTTGCGCGGCGTGCGATGCATCTGCTTGTCACGCAACTGCGCCAACGCCTTACGCAGCTGCAGTCGCGTCTGCGACGGCTCGATCACCGCGTCGACGTAACCGCGCTCGGCCGCGAGGTATGGCGTCGCCATCATCGTGTTGTAGAAGTTGATGAAGTCGGTGCGGATCTTGTCCGCCTCGTGCGGCGTCGCGTTCTCGGTCTGCCGACGGGTGAGGATGGCCGCCGCCGACTCGGCACCCATCACCGCGATCTTGGCCGTGGGCCAGGCGAAGTTGATGTCGGCGCCGAGCTGCTTGCAACCCATCACCGCGTACGCGCCGCCGTAGGCCTTGCGGATCACGACGGTCACCTTCGGCACATCGGCCTCGACGTAGGCGAACAGGAACTTGCCCGAGCGTCGGATGGTGCCCTTGGCCTCCTCGGCGACACCGGGGAGGATGCCCGGGGTGTCGACGACGAACACCAACGGGATGTTGAAGGCGTTGCAGATGCGGACGAATCGCGTGGCCTTCTCGGAGCTGTCGGTGTCGAGCACACCGGCCATCACGCTGGGCTGGTTGGCGACGACACCGACACTGCGTCCGTCGACACGCGCGTAGCCGGTGATGATGTTCGGCGCGAAGATCTCCGACACCTCGTGGAACGCACCGTCGTCGAAGATGCGGAGCAGGATGTCGCGCATGTCGTAGCCGGCGTTGTCGTTGTCGGGCAGGAAATCGTCGAGACCGAGGTCGCTCTCGGTGATCTCGGGCTCGAGCCCGGGGTTGATGACCGGGGGCGTCTCGTGACACGTCGACGGCATGTAGTCGAGGTACTCGCGCACCCACGCGAAGGCGTCGGCCTCGGTGTCGGCGATGTGGTGGATGTTGCCCCACCGCGCCTGATTGTGGGCACCGCCGAGATCCTCGGCGTCGATCTCCTCGCCGGTGGTCTGCTTGATCACGTCGGGACCGGTGACGAACATGTAGCTCGAATCCTTCACCGCAACAAGGATGTCGGTGTTCGCCGGGGTGTAGACCGCGCCGCCGGCACACTTGCCGAGGATCACCGACACCTGCGGCGCGAGACCAGACAGCAGATCGTTGCGGCGACCCATCTCGGCGTACCAGGCCAGCGAGGTGACCGCGTCCTGGATGCGCGCGCCGGCCGAATCGTTGATACCGACCATCGGGCAACCGATCTTGCCCGCCCACTCCATCAGCATCGACACCTTGCGGCCGAACACCTCGCCGACCGTGCCACCGAAGACCGTCTGGTCGTGGCTGAACGCCGCGACCGGACGTCCGTTGACCAGACCGTGTCCGGTGACCACGCCGTCGCCGTAGCCACTGGAGTCCGACCCCGGCAGCTTGGCCAGCTGACCGAACTCGACGAAGGTACCCGGGTCGAAGAGCATCGCGAGTCGTTCACGGGGAGAACAGATCCCCTTCGCGGCACGCTTGGCGATCGCCTTCTCGCCACCCGGTTCCTTCGCAACTTCCAGTCGCGCACGGAGATCGGCCAGCTTGGCTGCGGTGGTGTCCATCAGTTGGTGCCTCCTGGGGCGCTCGCTGCGGCCGAGGGCCGCGTGATGTCGGCCAGCCGCGTGGTGAGATCCGCGCCGATCCGCCCGATGTAGGGCTCGTCGATGAGAGCCAGGTGATCGCCACCGATGTGCACGATCTCGAGGTCGTCGACCACCTCACCCCAGCGACCGTCCTCGGGGATGTCGCCCCAACGCGGCTCGAGTTCCACTGCGCCGTCCTGCATCTTGTCGGCGCGGTAGAGGACCACCTTGCCGTCGTAGCGGGTCGGCTCGATCGTCGACAGCGCGCGGTTGTCGAGGAACGAGGTGCGCTGGTGCTCGATGATGCCGCCGGGGATCTTGGCGTTGCTCATCGACAGCAGTTCCATGATGATGCGGAACTGCCCCTCGTCATCGGCCTCGACGAGGCGGTCCATCGGGACCGGCACGTCGTCGACACCGTAGGTGCGCTTGGCGAAGGTCATGTACCGCTCGAGGCGGGCACGCTTCTCCTCGGTGGTCTCCTCCGGAGAACCGTTGGGGCGCACCGCATCGAGCAACGCGACCATCGCCACGTCCTCGCCCTGCTCGCGCAGCACCTGCGCGCAGCCGTACGCGAGCGCACCGCCGAGTGACCATCCCGCCAACACGTAGGGCCCACTCGGGACCACCTCGCGCAGCTTCGGCAGGTACTGGTGCACGCGTTCTTCGATGGTGCCCTCGACCCGGTCGAAGCCGATCACCGGGAGGTCGGCGGGCAGCTTCTTGATCAGCGCCTCGTACGCCATCGACGAACCACCCGCGGGGTGGAACAGCAACAGCGGCGGGCGCGTGGCGTTCTCGACCGTGCGCAGGTAGCGCACGAAGCCGTCGACCTGACCGCCCTCGAGCTGATCACGCACGTAGGTCGAGAGGTCCTCGATGGTCTGCGCGTCGAGCACGTCCTCGATGTCGATCTCGCCACCGGCCCGCTCGGACAGCCGCGCCGTCAACTTCTCCGCGGTCTCCTCGTCGAGCACGGGCAGAGGGTTGAAGATGCCGCCCGCCGACGTGCCGGTGACCATGGCCCACACACCGAAGGTGAGGCGCTCGGCCGCATCACGCGGCGGCACATCGGCACCCGCGGCCGCGGCGACCGCGGCCTGGCTGACCAGATCGCCGGCCTGGGCCGCGGGCCGCGCGGGCTCCGTGACGGGCACGGGTTCCGGTTCGGCCGGTGTCGCGGTCGCCGGTGCCGTGGGCGCATCGATGATCTCGGCGAGTGCGGCCGTGTCGATCTCGCCGCCGCCCTCGGCGTCGGCGGCCAGGGCGGCCACCTCGTCGCGGTGCTCCACGGCGTAGCTGACGAACTTCACCACGTCGCGCAGATCGGCCTCGCGCATGGCCTGCAGCTGCATCTGCGGGATGTCGAACTCGTACTCGACCCGGTTCTTGATCCGCATCGCCATGAGCGAGTCGAGACCCAGTTCGATCAGCGGGATCTCTCGCGGCAGGTCCTCGGCCTCATAGCCCATCGACTCCGCGATGATCGAGGCCACGCGATCGTCGACGCTCTGACCGCTCGCCGGATCCCACCGCGCTCCGGCATCCTCGACGATCTCGGGCTCCACCGTCACGCGCTCGTCGACGAAGCCCGACGCGCGGGCCGCCTCGGCCGGGGTGGGCGTGGTCAGCGGTTCACCCGCGACCGCGGTGCCGCCCAGCGCGGCGCCCGCGGTGACCACGGCGTCGGCCAGAAGTGTGAAGGCGCCACCGGCGTCCTTGCCGTGCACCTGCAGCGAACCGCCGCCGGGATGCGGGGTGAACGTGGTGGTGACGGTCCCGGCTGCGGGCATCTCGCCACGGGTCTCGACCGCGCCCACGCGGACGTCGGCGAGAACCTGTGTCGCGGCGGCCGCGACCAGCTCACGTGGGTCGGTGACGACCGAGGCGGCCACCTCCCACGCGTGGCGACCGTCGGGCAGCGCGACGTGCGAACCGGGGACCCGGTTGGCGCCCGCACCGCCGTTGATGACCGCGCGCATCCAGAAGTCCTTGCGCTCGAAGCGCGTTCGCGGGATGTCGGCGAACTCACCGGCACCGAACAGCGACGCCACGTTCACACGATGGCCGTGGACGTAGAGCTTCATCAGGGCGGTGACCCATCCGAGGTTCTCGTCCTCCTTGCGGCGCAACGTCTCGATGAGCTCGGCGTCGTGCAGGCCGGCACCGAAGGTCACCGCGGCGACCGAGATCAGCACCGCCGGGTTGGGCGACAACTCGATGAAGGTGCGGTGCCCGTTCTCGACGGACTTCGCGATGGCCTGGGAGAACCACACCGAGTGCCGCAGCCCCTTGGTGAAGTAGTCGATGGTGTGCACCGGCTCGTGGCCCGGGCGGTAGAACGTCTCGCGGTCGATCGAGCTGTAGAAGCCGACGGTGGGCCGCAGCGGCTCGATACCGGTGAGCTCATAGGCGAGCTCACCGAGCAGCGGATCCATCTGGGCGGTGTGGCTCGCACCCTTGGTCTGCAGCTTGCGACCGAGCTTGCCCTCCGACTCGGCGCGGGCGACGATCGCGTCGACCTGGCCCTCGGGTCCACCGATCACGGTGTGGGTCGGTGCGGCGTAGACACAGATCTCGAGGTCCGGGTAGTCGACGAGCACACCGGTGATGTCGTCGGCGCTGTACTCCACCAATGCCATCAGGCGGATGTCGTCACCTTCGAGGCTCGCCTCGCCCTCGCCCATCAGACGGGAGCGCTGGCAGATGACGCGGGTGGCGTCCTCGAGCGACAGTCCGCCGCTGAGATACGCCGCGGACGCCTCGCCCATCGAATGAGGCACCAGCACACCGGGTTCGGCTCCGTGATGGCGCAGGAGCTCGAAAAGGCCGACCTGGATGGTGAAGATGCCGACCTGGGCGGTCTCGATGCCGTAGGTCTGCTCGTCGTCGGTGAACATCTCCGAGATCGAGTACCCGAGCTCGTTCTGGACGTAACCGTCGACCTCGTCCACCGCGGCGCGGAACACCGGGTTGTCGAGGTAGAGCTGTTTGGCCATCTTGCGATGCTGCGAACCGAACCCCGAGAGCAACCACACCGCCGAAGCGGGGTCGGGGGTGTCGCAGCTGAACACCAGCGGGCTGTTCTTGCCCTCGGCGACGGCGCGGACACCGGCGACGGCGTCGTCGTGGCTGTGCGCCATGATCACCGCCCGGCTGCGGCCGTGGTTGCGGTGGGCCAGCGACCGACCGATGTCGGCGAGCGGCGTGGCGCGGCCCGCATCGGACTCGAGCCACTCCAGCAGGTCGGTCGCGGTCTTGCGGCGCCGCGAGGGCAGGAAGCCCGAGATCACCAACGGCACCACCGCACTCTCGACCGTGCTCGGGGCGTACCCGGCCACCGGGTCGTCCGCCACGGCGACGTCGTCGGCGGGCGCGGGTGTCGCGGTCGCGAACAGGCCCTGCGCCGCCTTCTCGGCGTCGGTCAGGTAGTCGTCGTCATCATCGTCGTACGCGTCGGCGTGGGTGGTGTGCAGCTCGGCCGGCGGCGCGGACACCTCGGGGGTCGCGGTCGGCTCCACGAGGTCGCTCGGCAGCACCTCACGCACCACCACGTGGGCGTTGGTCCCGCCGAAACCGTTGCCCGACACCCCGGCCACGGCGTGACCGGCGTAGCGCGGCCAGTCGGTGGGCTCGGTGATGACCCGCAGCCGGGTCGCCTCGAACTGGATGTAGGGGTTGGGTCCGGCGTAGTTCAACGACGGGGGCAGCTTGTCGTTCTGCATCGCCAGGACCAGTTTGATGAGTCCGGCCGCGCCTGCACCGGACTCGAGGTGCCCGAAGTTCGTCTTCGCCGAACCGAGGAGGGTCGGCTTGTCGATGTCGCGACCACGGCCGAGCACGCGACCGAGCGCGTCGGCCTCGATCGGGTCGCCGAGGATGGTCCCGGTGCCGTGGGCCTCGATGTAGTCGACCGACCGCGGGTCGATGGCGGCATCGCGGTAGGCGGTGCGCAGCATCGCCACCTGCGCCTCGGGGTTCGGCGCGGGCAGCCCGTTCGAGCGGCCGTCGGAGTTGACCGCCGAGCCGGCGATGATCGCGAGCATGGTGTCGCCGTCACGGCGCGCATCGGCGACGCGCTTGAGGATCATCAGTCCGCCGCCCTCGCCGCGGATCATGCCGTCGGCATCCGACGAGAACGCCTTGATGCGACCGTCTTTCGCCTGCACGCCGACACGGTCGAAACCGAGGGTCGCCGCGGGCGAGATCAGCATGTTGACGCCACCGGCGACACACACGTCGGTCTCACCCGAACGGAGGCTCCGCACCGCCTGGTGCACCGCGACAAGCGACGACGAGCACGCGGTGTCGAGGGCGACCGACGGACCGTGGAAGTCGTAGAAGTAGGAGACGCGGTTGGCGACGATGGCCGTCGAGGTACCGGTCAGCGCGTACGCCGCGGTGTCGCCCATCGCCTCGGGGTCGGCGACCGCGAGCATCTGATAGTCGTTGGTGGAGCTGCCGATGTAGACACCGACCTGGCCACCCTTGAGGTCGCTGGGCGGGATGTGCGCGTGCTCGAGCGCCTCCCAGGTGAGCTCGAGCGCGAGCCGCTGCTGCGGGTCGACCATCTCGACCTCGCGCGGCGACATCTGGAAGAAGTCGGCGTCGAAGCCCTTCACGTCGTCGAGGTAGCCGCCGTGGACGTTGCTCTCGGCCAACACCTTCGCGAGGCGCGGCTCGGCCTTGAACTCGGTCCAGCGGTCCTCGGGGAGATCGCCGGTGCCCGAGCGGCCGTTGATCAGCAGATCCCAGGTCGACTCCGGGGTGTGGCCGGCGCCGGGGAAACGGGTGGCGACACCGACGATGGCGATGTCGTCGTCGGCGGGACGGTCGCGGTGATAGAACGCGGAGTCCTCGTCGACCTCGAGCCCCTCGTCGGGATCACCCTCGATGATGCGCTTGGCCAGCGACGCGATCGTCGGGTGCTGGTAGGCGACGGTGGCGGTGAGCAGGACGCCGGTCTTGTCCTCGATGTCGGCGGCCATGGCCACCGCGTCCCGCGAGGCGAGACCGAACTCCTCCATCGGGCGGTCGTCGGAGATCTGGTCGGCGGGCATGCCGGTGGCCGTGGACACCCAGTCCCGCAACCAGTCGCGCAGCTCGGCAACGGTCAGATCGCCCGCGGTCTCTCCATCGGGGGCGGACACCACATCAGAGGACGCGGACTCCGGGGCGACGGGCTCCGTCGCGACGGGTTCGGGGTTCGGGGAATCGCTATTCAGTTCAGACATCGCGGTCCAGTCTATGGAGTGGCGTCGGGGGCGTCGGGGAAGGCTGTCTGGGTGTACCCACCGCGCAGCGTTCCGTCGACGTAGGCGTTCTTGCAGGCGGTGTGCGCGATCTTGCCACTGGAGGTACGGGGGATCGATCCTGCGGGCACCATCAGCACATCGCGGGCCATGACACCGTGGCGCTGGGCGATCGCCGCACGGACGATGTCGGCCACCTCCGAGGGATCGGTGCGCTTTCCGGTGTTGCGCTCGGCGACGATGACGAGCTGCTCGGAGGCGTCGTCGGCGTCGAACTTCAGTCCGCTGGCCGAGGACTGGAACACCTCGGGCGGCAGCTGGTTCGCGGGGACGGCGAACGCGGCGACGAACCCGGGGCGCAGCGCGGTGCTGGCCTCCTGCGCGCTGAACTCGAGGTCCTGCGGGTAGTGGTTGCGGCCGTCGACGATGACGAGGTCCTTCACGCGGCCGGTCACGTACAGCTCACCGTCGAGCCACACGCCGTAGTCGCCGGTCTTGAGCCAGCGGTCGGGGCGCGGGGCACCGTCACCGTGGCTGCCCTGCGGCAGCGGGTTGGTCAGGGTGTTGCCGAAGGTCGCCTTCGTCTCCTCCGGCCGACCCCAGTAGCCGTGTCCGAGGTTGATGCCGTTGAGCCAGATCTCCCCGACGTGTCCGTCGGGCTGCTCGGTGGCGGTCTCGGAATCGACGATCGCGGCCCACTGGCTCACCGACACCTGGCCGCACGACACCTGCGCGACGGCACCGGGTGCGTGCTGGTCGACGACCGCGAAACGGCCCGCGTTCAGCTCGTCGCGGTCGACGTAGATGACCTTGGCCTCGCTGTCGCGGGGGGTTGAGGAGACGAACAGCGTCGCCTCGGCCATGCCGTACGACGGTTTGATCGCGGTCTTCGACAACCCGTACGGGCCGAACGCCTCGTTGAACTTGTTCATCGAGCTGACCGTGACCGGCTCGCTGCCGTTGATGAGGCCGATGACGTTGCTCAGGTCGAGGCTCTCGCCGTCACGCGGGAGCCCGCGTGCGGCGGCGTGCTCGTAGGCGAAGTTCGGTGCGGCGGCGAAGGTCTCGGCGCCGTCGCTCAATGCGGCGAGCTCGTTGATCCACCGACCGGGCCGGCGCACGAACGCCGCCGGGCTCATGATCGTGATGTACTGCCCGCCGAGTGCCGGGATGATGATGGTCAACAGGCCCATGTCGTGGAACATCGGCAGCCACGTGACGCCGCGCGAGTTCTCGGTCAGCTGGATGGCGCCGATCATCTGCAGGGCGTTCGCCGACACCGACTCGTACGTGATCTCGACACCGGCCGGGGTGCGGGTGGAACCGGAGGTGTACTGCAGGTACGCGATGTCGTGCAGCCGCGGGGTGGGCGGCTTCCAGGTCTCACCCACCGAATCGGGGACGGCGTCGACGGCGATGACGCGCGGACGCTCCTTGGCCGGGCGGGGCTTGAAGAAGTCGCGGACGGCCTCGGCCGACTTGGTGGCGGTGAGGATCACCGACGGCGTGCAGTCGCCGAGCACGGCGTGCAGACGGTCGGTGTGGCCGGGCTCGTCGGGCGAGAACAACGGCACCGCGATGTTGCCCGCGTACAGCGCGCCGAAGAACCCGATGACGTACTCCAGCGACTGCGGGGCGAGGATCGCGACCCGGTCGCCCGGGGAGGTCACCTGCTGCAGGCGGGCGGCGATGGCGCGCAGTCGCTTGCCGAACTGTGCCCAGGTCAGCTCGATGGCCTCGCCGTCACGCTCGCGGCTGTAATCCATGAATCGGTAGGCGAGGGTGTCGGCCTTCTCCCGGACGTTCCGCTCGACATAGGAGTAGAGGGTGTCTTCCTCGGTGAAGTGGAGATTGCCGGTTTCGTCGAGAAAATCGTCGAACGCGCTCTTCATCTGGACTCCTGTTGGCATCGTCTACCTCGATCGTCGGTCGCCGTCGTCGTCGCTACAGCCGAGCCACGTCGTGTCTCGGCGGCGCCGGGAATCGTCGGGCAGTCGTCGATGACCTGACCTCGGATCCGTCCCCCAGCGTTTCCTTCCGATTGCACGCACCACTGTGTGACCGACACCCTCGGCTCCCCACGGCCGACGCTGCCGATGGCACGTCAAACTCCGAGTATGTTAGCCGCTGCGAACGGTCTGCCGGGTTCACCCCTGCAAACTGTGATCGCCGATCACTGCGCAGGCCCGGCATCATGTCCCCTTCAACAACGGGATCACCGGCGCGAAGGCATCCATCTGGGTCGGGAACACCCCCACGTACGACATCGTCGTGCGCTCGCGCACGGTACGGATCTGCTCCGCGATCTCCTCGAACGACCCGCACATGATGTAGGGCGAGGTCAGGATGTCGTCGACGGTGAGGTCGGCGTCCTTGGCCATGTTCGGCGGGAACCCGCTGTCGATGGCGCCGAGCACCATCTCCGCGGTCGACTCCCGGTCGTCGGTGATGATGATGGTCGCGATCGTCCAGTTCAACTCGATGTCGTCGAACCTCTCACCGGCCGACTGACGAATCCGGTCGACGCGTTCCATCGTCTTCTCGATCGTCATGTCCGACAGCTTGAGCTTGCCGTCGGGCGTGCTGCCCGTGGCGACCGAGATGATGTCGGCGTGCCGTGCGGCCACCTCGAGCATGCGCGGACCGCCGGCGCCGACCATGATCGGCGGCCGCGGACCCTGCCGCGGACGCGGGGCCCCGACGACCCCGTTGACCTGGTAGTAGTCACCCGAGAAGGTGCACTCCTGACCGCGCATCAGCACGTCGAGGATCTGCAGCGCCTCGTCGAGCTGGCGCAGGCGTTCGCCCGGCGTGCCGAACGGGATACCGGCCGACTCGAAGTCCTCGCGCAGCCACGACGCACCGATGCCGAGTTCGAGGCGCCCCTTGGACAGGACGTCGATGGTGGTGGCCTCTTTCGCCAGCACCACGGGGTGTCGCATACCGGCCGCCAACGTGGTCGTCGCGAGGCGGATGGTGCTGGTCGCCTGACTCAGCGCTCCGAGCGCGGCCAGCGGACCGACCTGGTTCTCCAGGTGATCAGGGATGGCGAAGGTGTCGAACCCGTACTCCTCGGCCCGCTGGGCCAGCGCCACGAACTTTCGGGCGCCACCCTCGTCACGGTTTCCCTCACCGCCGGCCGCGAATCGGAACGGGCGCAACGCCGGGGTGGTGGCGGCTGCGTCGGTCGTCATCGGCACTCCTCATGTCTCGTCGATCAGCGGGGGTGAATCGGTCGGGTGAACGCCGGAAACAATACGTGCGCGGCGTGCCCCGCCCAACTCCAGTCGATGGTGGGAAGGGTCAGGTGTGCGGCGGGCGGGGCGCATCGGAGATCACCGAGCGGGCCCACCCGAACATCCATCGGGTGGCCGAGGCGCCGTCGTCGTTCCAGTACCGCGTCGTCGCGTAGAGCGCGTGCACCGGGTTGTTGATGGCGCCCGCGAGCTTTCCGAGGGCGTCGAGGGGGTTGAGGATGGTCGGCGAATCGCACACGAGGTCACCCTCGGCGCAGATCGACCATGTGCGGTCCTTGAGGTCACCGAAGGCGCCCGGACGCCCACCCGTCATCGCGATGCCGGGGACGATCCCGCCGAACCCGCCGAGCGCCACCTCGGCGCCGACACCCTTCGGATCGGGGCCCGGCGTCTTCGCCTCACCGGGCTGACGTCGACCGTCGGCGATGAGCCCCACCCCGAGCACCAGGTCCTGCGCGACCGGTCCGCGGCCGTTGCCGATGTCGGAGGCGATGTCGCCCACGATCACCGCTCCCTGCGAGAAGCCCATCAACACATAACTCGTCAGCGGGCACCGCCGGTTGACCTCGGTGATCTCGCCCTTGGCGCGGGCGGTGCCCTGCGCGCGTGAGGTGTTGTAGTCGGTGGTGCGGTCGGCCGGGTTCGTCGGGTTCCGGAACTGTGCCACGTAGGGAACCGTGTAGACGTCGGCGCGCGAGCCCGGGAAGGCCTCACCCAACGGCCGCGACACCTTCAGCATCAACGATGCCGGGTTCGCAGACGGCGCATACGGGTCGTCGTTCGCCGAGGACTCCCACGTACCCGGCACGACGACCACCTGCACGTCGGGGCAGTCGGCCGACTGCGCGCTCGGACGCTGCGAACTGCTCTGCGGCGGTGTGCCGGGCCCGGGCCCGGGCGGGGACGGCCGCAACAGCGAGATGATGAGCGCGATCACGAGAACGATCGCGATGATCGCGAGCACCACGACGCCGAGGATCACGCCGATGACGATCCGACGCCGACGGCGGCGCGGATCGGTGGTGCGGGGCCGGGGAGGCATCTACGGCCTACTTGCAGTAGGTGGAGGTGGCGGCCGCGATCACCTTGTCGGCCTTGGCCGAGGCCGCGGCGGCGTCGGTGGTGCCCGACGCGACGAACGCGGTGACGTAGGTCTTGATCTGCAGTGCGTCGGTGTTGGAGGACCGGCTCGAGCACACGTACTCAGCGGTCGCGAAGGCGATCGCATTGTCGGGATCGTTGGGGAACGTCACGCCGACGCGCTTGAGTTCGGCGAGGTAGGCCGCGCCCTTGCTGCCCTGCGGTGCCGGCGTCGCGCCACCGGGGAACCCGGCCGGCGCCGAGCTCTGGGTGCCGGGAGCCGTTGCCGCCGAACCGGATTCCGGGGTGCCGCTCACCGCGGTGGACGACACCGAGCCCGAGGAGGCGGGTGCCGACGACGCCGGCGACGAGGTCACCGCGACCGAGCTCGACACGCTGTCGGGGGCACTGACGGTGGAGTCGCCGCTGCCGCACCCGGCGACACCCACGGTCACCGCGACCCCTGCGGTCGCCACGAACACCCGCATCCACTGCTTGTTCATCTCACGTCCTCGCTGATCTGGTCGGTCGTCGCCGGAGACGCCCGCGTGTCCCGACGGCCTGCGCCAGGCTACGCAATCGCCTCAGCGGATGGTCGCGACCCCGTTGACGACCTCGATGTACCCGCGTTCGAAGTTCACGCGGTCACCGCCGGTGACCTGGAACTGGTCGCTGATCGGGTAGCCGAGGCGGCCGCCCTCGAAGCCGACGGTCGCCCAGGCGTCGAAGACCGGTCCGCTCGGGAGGGCGAAGGCACCCTTGGCCGGGGTCCAGTAGATGTTGCCGCCCTCGAAGCGGTTGAACCTACCGCCGCGGGCCGCGCCGATCTCGTTGCTGGTCGGGAAGCCGAGGTAGCCGCCCTCGTAGCCGGTCTTGGCGTACTTCTTGATGATCTCGCCCTGCACCGAGTGGGCGCCGGTCTTGGCGGTCCAGTAGTAGGCACCGATCTGGAATCCCTGGACGCGCCCCTTGTCGTTCGGGGTGTCGACCTCGTCGCCGGTGGGGTAGCCGAGCGGTCCGCGCTCGTAGCCGCTCTTGCCCCAGTCGGCCAGGATCGCGCCGGTCACCGGGTGGGCGCCGGTGGCCTGGGTCCAGTAGACGTAGCCGCGCTGGAACTTGTTGAGACGTCCCTTGCGGTCGGGGGTGCCGAGCTCGTCGCTCACCGGGAACCCGAGGTATCCGCCGGGGCCGTCGGCCGCGACGTAGGCGCCGCCGATCGCGCCGGCCACCACGTGGGCACCGGTCGAGGCCGACCAGATGACCCGTCCGCCGCGGAAGTCCTGCGCGCGGCCGCCGGGCACACCGTATTCCGGCGTGAGGCACTCGCCGAGCTCGCGGTGCTTGGCCGAGACCGGCGCGATCGCACCGCTCACCGAGCACTTGGGGGTGTCGGAGGCGACCCCGAGCGCACGTGCGGCCTGCGGCCACGCCTGGTGCATCTCGAACTCCCAGTACTTCCAGGTGTGCGTGCCCGACGGTCGGTAGACGACCTGCGCGGCGACGCCGAGCTGGTTGAGCTTGGTGGCGAACTGCGTGGAGGTGACGCGGGAGAGCACCTCGAGTCCGACCCCGGCGTAGTTGGTGGCGAGGTACGGCAGCGTCGAGGGTGTGTCGTACTGACCGAGCAGACCGTTGCCCGACGACACGTAGAGGCTCACGCCCTTGAGCTTGTCGGCGAGGAGGTACGGGTCGTGCTCCTTCCACGCCGGATCCGACGGCGGCCCGAACATCTTGGCCGAGTCGTATCCACCGGCGTCGCGGACGGCGAACTGCACCGCCTGGGGCATGCCGAAGGAGCTGAGCTGCAGGATGCCCGAGAACGACGCGGCGAACCGGAAGAAGCCCGGGTTGCGCTCGGCGAGCATCATCGCGGCACTGCCACCCATCGACAGGCCTTCGACGCCGCGGACGTCGGTGGAACGCCACTGTCCCTGCAGGATCGGCGGGAGCTCCTTGGTCAGGAACGTCTCCCACTGGTAGTTCTTGCCGTTGTCGGGTTGCTTCCAGTCGGTGTAGAAACTCGACTCGCCGCCGACGGGCAGCACGACGTTGACGTTCTTGTCCTTGTAGAAGTTCTCGACGTCGGTGTTGATGGTCCAGCCGTTGTTGTCGTTCTGGGCGCGCAGGCCGTCGAGCATGTACAGCTGCGCGAAGCGTTCCTGGGGTGACTGGTTCCAGTCGCGGGCCAGCAGCATCTGCACCTGGATGTTGGTGCCCATCGCGGGCGAGTAGACCCAGATGGCCACGCGGCGGTCGGAGTACCAGAAGGTGTTGGTGACGCGAACGCCCGCCACCGGCGCCACCGAGGTGGCTGCGGGGGCGGGATCGGCCGAGGAGGCCGGCGCCGACGAGGCGGGCGCATCGGAACCGTCCGGCGCCGACGCCGCGACGCCCGTGCCACTGACCATGAGAAGCGCGGTCAGACCGGCTGCTGCCCCGAGAACTCCGCGCCGCCACACCCGCATCGACCGATACTCCTTCGCCACAACGGTTCTGCTCGTGTTCGACGGCCTCGTACACCGTCGACCCCGGTCGAGTGACCGAATCCGGCATTGGCACCGGCAGCAGAACGCCCTACGTGTAGAGGTCTACACGTAGGGCGCTGCGAAGTGTGGACGCCACACTGTGACTGCTGTGAATTTATGGGACTTGTGAGGTTTCTGTGACTCACCGGTCCCGGGCGGGGATCAGTCCCGGAACCAGCCCTGGTTCTTGGCGCGGAACACCATGTCCGACCAGTAGCCCCAGGCGTGCAGACCGGTGGACGGGAAGTCCGAGGTGATCTGGACGCCGTTGACCAGAGCCTGCACCTGGAAGGCACGCGACTGGGCCAGCGACAGCGCCTCGAGCGGGGCGCCCTGGATGAGACCCAGGAAGTCCGTCGGGAAGCGACCCTGCAGGCCACTGCCGGAGGCGACACGGACCTTCTTGCCGCGCATCTTGCCGATCTGCACGAACGGGTCGTTCTCCAGCCAGCGTGCGCTGGTGGGCGGTCCCCACATCGAGTCGGAGTTGAACGGGCCGACACCGGCCTCGATGCCCGCGTCGAGCAACGCGATACGGATGGCCTCGCGCATACCGGGCGCGGAGAGGTTCAGGTAGCCCGACATCGAGAACATGTGGTCGATGCGCGGGTTGTTCGCGCCGATGACCATGGCGGAGTTGCCGCCCATGGAGATGCCCATGATCGCGTACTTGCCGGTGCGGCCGACGGCGAGGCCGCGGCGGTCGAGCTCGGGGATCAGGCGCTGGTTGATCGCGCAGCTCCACCGGTAGCGGTAGGGCTGGTTGTTGAAGTTGCTGGGCGCGTTCCAGTCGCTGTAGAAGCTGGCCAGTCCACCGATGGGCTCCACGACGTTGACGCCGGAGTCGGCCATGTCCTGGATGCGGGTGTTGTGCTCCCAGCCGCTGATGTCGTTGGTGGCGCGCAGACCGTCGAGAGCGATGACGGTCTTGTAGTTGCCGGGCTTGGTCCACATGCGCACCTTCACCGCGGGCATACCGCAGCCGTCGATGAAGTACTGCTGCACGCGGGGGGCGGCCGAGGCGGTGCCCGATCCGACGACCACGGCGACCGACGACATCGCGGCGAGCGCCACGAACGCGGCCACCAGGCGCTTCATCATCGAGAACTGGGTCCCGGACCTGTGGGCTCGTGTACTCACACGCATCGAGTAGTGCTCTCTCTCTGTCCACACCGACGGAGTCGGTTCTTGATCGACACCGACGGGGTCGGTGGTCTATCGGCGTACGACGACGCCGAACCGGCCGACCGTCACCATCTCAATTCGGCAACGCAGAGCTCTCCACGTGCGCCGAACGGAGCCTATTGGATGCAATTGCGTCTGACAAACCTGTGAACCTGTTCCGTCGGCAAACCGTCACACCGGCGTGACCTGGCGAAACCGGTCCGTGTGAGCATATCGGTCGAAGACGGCACCGCGTTACACAACCGATATGTTTGAGATCTCGAACGTCACGGATCAGCGTTGGCCGACGGGCGCGGGGATCGGGATCCGGCACCGCTGCAGCTCGTACCGCGGCACGCGATCGATGCGGTAGTCGGTGAAATCGAACGACTGCACCAGGTTCCGGCGGAACCGCGTCAGGTTCATCGGCGCCTCGTAGGAGGCGATGAGGTCCTGCGTCGGCTTGCATGTCAACGCCGCCTTGGACTGTCGCACCCAGTCCTGGTCGAGGTAGAGCGGGAGGAACGGGTACACCGGCACGGCACCGCTCTCGGCGATCACCCACTCGGTGTCGAGGTCCTTGTCGTGACCGATGCGTGCGTCCTCGAGACGTTCGGTGTGCGAGGCGATCGGGTACGCGAGTCCCATCTGGTCGATCACCCGGACGTCGAGCGACGAATTCATGCTCGTCATGCCGAGATTCAGGAAGAAGACGGTGATCTGCTTGGGCACACCGGGCGGCGGCGGGACCGGCAGCGGGTCGTAGTACCACTCGTCGTAGTTGCCCGAGGGCAGCAGCACGCCGCCCTTGTCGGAGTGCTCGGCGATCGATTCGACCATCGCGCGCATACGCGGGTAGTTGAGGTAGTCCTCGGCGGTGACCGGATGCTCTATGCCGATGTTCTGGATGTAATAGCGCCGCTCGTCGACGATGCCGCTGCGACCGATGTCGGTGCCGTTGGGCATACCGGGCGAGTGCGAGGTGACGATCGCCCACACCACGGTGGTGACGAAGAAGGCCGTCGACGCGATCGCGACACCCACACCGACGATCCCGCCCCCGGCGGCACCCGCGCCCCGCAGGGAGGTGGGCACCGAGATCGGCAGCACCATCACCGGCAGCATGAGCAGGAACAGCGGGACGAGCAGCACGCGCGCGTGCATGAAGTCGCCACCCTGCCGCAGCCAGTACACCGCCTCCACGAGCCCGGCCACGAGGACGACCACCACGACCGCGCCCGGCGACCGCAGGCGTGATCGGAACCGCGCGACGCGACCGACCGAGGCGCTGCGGACCGGCGTGGGCAGCGACCGCGACCGCGCGAACCATACGAGCGCCAGCGCCAGCAGCGCCACGATCAACGGCAACAACAGGACGTAGGGCCCGAAGAGGTTGCCGAGGTAGCGGAACCCCTGTTCGAACTTCGAGCCGCTCGCATCCTTGGCGACGGCGGTGTTCGGGATGAGCAGTCCGTAGTAGCCCATCCGGAAGATCTGATAGCCGACCGGGAGCACCGCGGCGACCGCGACGAAGGCGATCCGCATGCGCCAGGTCATCGTGGTGGCGAACACCAGCAGCAGCACCAACGCGCCGACGATGGCCAGTTCGGGACGGATCAACGGCGAGAGCCCGGCCGTGAACGCCAGGGCCAGGGTCGATGCCCCTGCCTGCACCCCGGTGGCCTCCGGCGACCGACGCGCCCAGGCGACCAGCTGACACCACAGGACCGCGACCCAGAAGATGCAGAGCGACACCTCGAGTCCGCTGGTCGCGAAGTCGCGGGCAGGCGGCAGGGCGATGTAGACGAGCGCGCCGAGCGGGACGACGAGGACGAGCGCGGCACGGCCGGCGGCGGGCGCCCGATCCGACATCCCGAGCAGCCGATAGGTGCCGAACATCGCCAGTGGCAGCGCGGCGACCGAGAGCACCAGCGCGATCCACAGCACCACGTACTCGATCTGGGCGTCGGTGATCCACGTCCAGAACCAGATGAGGTAGGTCCACACCGTGGAGGTGTTGGCCTCCACGCGTTCGCCCTTGTTGAACACCGGGCCGTTGCCGGCGAGGAGGTTGCGGACCGTGCGGAGCACGATGAGCCCGTCGTCGGCGATCCAGCGGCGTTGCCAGGCGCCCGAGGCGAACAGGGCGGCGACCACCACGGCACTGATGGTGAAGGTTCCCGCGGGCAGGGCCGCGCGGGCACGGGAGAACGCGCTCGCGGGGCGCTCGGCGGCTATGGCTGTGCGATCGGTGATGTCAGCTTCAGCTGACGATGTAGACCGCGACACCCACGCATATTAACCAGGCGACCGCGAGGAACTGCAGGACGCGGTCCCCGAGCGCGATCTCCTCGGGCTCACCGGCCTGACCGCCGTCCACGTCGACGGCGTAGCGCAGGATCGCGACGGTGAACGGCACCATCGACACCGCGTACCAGACGTTGTCGGTGTGACCGGCCTCCTTGTCGAAGGCCCACAACCCGTAACAGAGGACGACCGCGGTGGCCGAGAGCGTCCACACGAACCGGAGGTAGGTGGTCGTGTAGTACTCGAGCGACTTGCGGATCTTCGCGCCGGTGCGTTCGGCGAGCTGTAGTTCGGCGTAGCGCTTGCCCGCCGCCATGAACAGCGACCCGAAGGCCATCACCAGCAGGAACCACTGCGACAGACCGTTGGGCAGTTCGGTGGCCACACCACCGGCGATCGCACGCAGCAGGAAGCCCGACGAGACGATGCAGATGTCGAGGACGGCCTGGTGTTTGAGGCCGAAGCAGTAGGCGAGCTGGATGCCGATGTAGACCGCGATGACAGCGGCGAGTTGCCAGTTGGCCAGGAACGACAGGCCCAGGGCGGCCACACCGAGCACGATCGCGAGGACGAAGGCGAACGACCGCGGCACCACGCCGGCGGCGATCGGCCGGTAACGCTTGGTCGGGTGCGCACGGTCGGCCTCGACGTCGAGGGCGTCGTTGACGAGGTAGATGCACGACGCGGCCATGCAGAACACGACGAAGGCGATCGCCGCGCGGGAGAGCACCGTGCCGTCGTCGACCGCACCGGCGGCCAGCGGAGCCGCCAGCACGAGTGCGTTCTTCACCCACTGCCGCGGACGGACGGCCTTGATCAGCCCACTCGTCAGGTTCTTCGGCGGGCCCTTGACCTCGGCGGTCTCGACCGGCTCCTCGCTCATCTCACTCCCATGCCGCGCATCGGTCCCCGAGAACTGCTCAGGGCACGCCACACCCGTGGCGTCACGCGCGCAGCCAGTCTGTCACTGCGCGTGGTCGCGGCTGCACACGCGGCTCCCACCAGGGCACCGGCGGCGACGTCGGACGGATAGTGCACACCCAACACGAGTCGCGACACCATCATGGGCGCCACCAGCACCGCGGGCAGGGCCGCGGGCGGCAGACCGGCCGCCCGGCCGAGCAGGATCGCCGCGGCGGTCGTGGAGGTGGCGTGGCTCGAGGGGAAGCTCAGCCGGCTCGGGGTCGACACCCCGACGGCGATGCGGGGGTGCTCGGGCCGCGGGCGACGCACGATCCGCTTGATGATCACCGAGGCCGCGTGGGCACCGAAGGCACCGACACCGGCCTGCGCGTACCGCGCCTGCGCGACGTCGTCGCCGCGCAGTCCCGACACCACGACACCGACACCCGCGGCGGCCATCCATCCGAGCGCGTGCTCACCGACGTGCGACATGCCGCGGGCGATGGTCAGGATCCCCGGGCGGTCGGCCAGCGCCGACTGGATCGCGACGAGGACCGCGTCCTCACCGGTCGGCTCGAGGTCACTGTTGGGAGAAGACACGTTCCCAGCTCTCTTCGCTCGTGAGGTCGGCGGCCGCGGCGCGGTAGGTGGTGCGCATCTCGTCGAACCGGGCCTTCACCTGTCGGTTGAGCGACAACGACTCCCGCAGCAGTGCCGCGGCGATGTCGCGATCGCGTTGCCGGTACACCACACCCCGCCCGTCGGCGGTCGTCACGGTCACGCCGTCGACGCGGCCGAGGCTGAACCAGCGGGCCTCGATCGGCGGGTAGTTGGCCTGCGGTACCTCGTGGTGTCGCGGATCGGCGGGGCGCAGGTTGTTGACCACGGCGGCCCCCAGCGACCGGACCTTCGAGATCGGGTTCGACGGCTGGTTCACGCCGAGGCCGGTGGCCTCACCGCTGGTGCGGGGCAGCGCCGTCGCCGACGGCAGTACCACGGCGTCGGGGTACTGCTTGCGCATCGCGGCGATCTTCGGCAGCGCGGTGGGCAGCAGGTCGCGGATGTGGTCGGGGCCGGCGAGGAAGTCGCGGATGGCCTCGTTCTGGATCGCGACCGTCGAGTACTCCAGGCACAGCAAGTGTTTCACCGTGGCCTTGGCCATGGAGGTGACGATGCCCTTCACCGGGCCGTCGTGGTGGATGGCTGCGACCACCAGCCGGTTACGCAGATGGAAGTAGGCCTGCCAGTCGATGGCGTCGTCCTTGTCGCTCCAGGCCATGTGCCAGATCGCGATCCCGGGCACCGTCGCGGTCGGGTAGCCGGCCTTGCGGGCACGTAGTGCGTACTCCCAGTCATCCCACTTGATGAACAGCGGCATCGGCAGTCCGATGTCCTCCGCGCACTGCCGCGGGATCATGCACATCCACCAGCCGTTGCCGTCCACATCGATGCGGCGGTGCAGGTTCTTCGACTTCTTACGGTCGCGCAGTGGGTATTTCGCGAAGTCGTGGTCGTAGGTGACGAACGGAGCCGCGGTCCACATGAAGCGGTTGCGGTCGATGCTCTCGCCCATGCAGTGCAGGTGACTGCGGTCCTGCAGGTTGAGCATCTGTCCGCCGACGAGCATGGGGTCCCGCGCGAAACGCGACATGGCCAGCGCCCGCAGGATCGAATCGGGCTCGATCGCGATGTCGTCGTCCATGAACAGGATGTAGGGGCTGTCGGTCTGGCGCAGCGCCTCGTACATGATGCGCGAGTATCCACCGGAGCCACCGAGGTTGCCCTGCTTGAACATCCGCAGACGGTCACCGAGAGCGGCTGCGGCGGAATCGAACCCGTCCTGCTCGCGCACGAGCTTGGTGCCCTGGTCGGGCATCATCACCGCGTCGATGACCTCGTCGACCAGGGGGTCGGAGGTGAGGGCCGCGAGCGCGGCGACGGCGTCGTCGGGACGGTTGAAGGTCGGGATGCCGATGGTGACGCGCCGGGTGTCGTCGCCCCCGGGGGCGTCGATCGGGGCGTACCAGGCCGCGGCGACGATCTCGGCGTCGGTATCGGTGGTGACGTCGAACCAGATCCACCCGCCGTCCTCGAACGGGCCGAGGTCGAGGGTGAACTCGATGACGCCGGTACCGGTCTCGGGATCGAGCGGCACCAGGTCGCCGCCGATGCCGATGCGGGCGCCGTCACTCTTCGAGCGGTAGACGTCCACACGGCAGGTGCCGACGACCTCGACACGCAGCACGACCGATTCGAGGATGCTCCAGCGACGCCAGTACGACGCGGCGAAGGCGTTGAAGTAGGTCTCGAAGCTGACCTCGGAATCGGCGCCCAGCGCCACCGATGTGCGGGTCGGGGCGTGCGCGCGGCGGGCGTTGTTCTCCGACTCCACCAGGTAGAGCGCGCGGACGTCGAGCGGTTCTCCCCGGCGGGGGAAGATGACGCGCTGCAGCAGCGTCGTCGCCGTCACCTAGGACTCCACCAGCGGCGCGCCGTCACGCAGATGCGGCGCCACGGTGTTGGTGAACATGGTCAGCGCGCTCGCGATCGCCATGTGCATGTCGAGGTACTGGTAGGTGCCCAGGCGGCCACCGAAGAGGACGTTGTGCGAGGCGGTCTCGGCCTTGGCGCGATCGCGGTAGCGGGCCAGCTTGGTGCGGTCGTCGGGGGTGTTGATGGGGTAGTACGGCTCGTCGCCCGACTCGGCGAAGCGGCTGTACTCCCGCATGATCACCGTCTTGTCCTTCGGGTAGTCCCGCTCGGGGTGGAAGTGCCGGAACTCGTGGATGCGGGTGAACGGCACGTCGCCGTCGTTGTAGTTCATCACCGGGGTGCCCTGGTAGTCGCCGGTCTCGAGCACCTCGGTCTCGAAGTCGAGTGTGCGCCAACCGAGCTCACCTTCGGCGTAGTCGAAGTACTGGTCGAGGGGGCCGGTGTAGATCACCGGGGCGCCCGCGTTCGCGGTCCGGATCTCGTCGCGCACGTCGAACCAGTCGGTCTCCAGGCGCACCTCGATGAGGTCGTGGTTCGCCATGGCCTGCAGCCACGCGGTATAGCCGTCGACCGGCAGTCCCTCATAGGTGTCGTTGAAGTAGCGGTTGTCGAAGGTGTAGCGGACCGGCAGACGAGTGATGTTGCCGGCGGGCAGGTTCTTCGGATCGGTCTGCCACTGCTTGGCCGTGTAGTGCTTGATGAACGCCTCGTAGAGCGGGCGCCCGATCAGGCTGATGGCCTTCTCCTCGAAGTTCTCCGCGGTGTCGCTGTCGAACTCGGCGGACAGCTCGGCGATCAGCGCGCGGGCCTCATCGGGGGTGTGCGACTTGCCGAAGAACTGGTTGATCATGCCCAGGCCCATCGGCAGCGGGTACGCCTGGCCCTCGTAGAGACCGAACACGCGGTGCTGGTAGTTCGTGAAGTCGGTGAACTGGTTGACGTAGTCCCACACGACCTTGTTGGAGGTGTGGAACAGGTGCGCCCCGTACTTGTGGATCTCGATGCCCGTGGTCGGCTCGGGCTCGGAGTACGCGTTGCCACCGAGGTGGTTCCGGCGGTCGATCACGAGGACCCGTTTGCCCAGTTGCGACGCGGTGCGCTCGGCGAGGGTGAGTCCGAAGAAACCGGACCCCACGACGATCAGATCGTAGGAGGAATCGGGTGCTGCGTTGTCAGGTGCCACGGGGCCTCAGGGTAACGGACCCCTCAGCGGATTCCCGCGTCCGCGGTCGGCAGGCCGAGGACGCCCTCGGCTCCCTTGGCGACGTAATCGGTGAGTGCAGGCCCCACGAGGGCGTGCGCCCCGGTCTGCGGACTGAAGTAGACGTTGCCGTTCGCGAACTTCTGCAGGAAGCCACCGCCGGCCAGCTGGAGAACAGGGGTGAGGACCTGCCCGAGCAGTCCCGAGGGGCCGCCGAGCTCAACGATCTTGGCGTCGATGGCCGCGATCGCGGCCTTGAGCACCGCGGAGATGGGTCCGCTGATCAGGGTCGACAGGTCACCACCGGAGGGGGCGCCGGGCGTTGTCGGGGCGCTCGGCGCCGCGGGCGTTCCCGGGGTCGACGGGCTGACGAGCCCACCGAGCGCGCCGGTGACCGCATCGACCAGGGACGGGAGCACGCCACCGGGCACCGACGGGACGCCGGGCAGGGTGGCGGTGCCCGCGCCGACACCCGCGGGCGGGGCCACGATCTGCGGCTTGGGCTGCCCCTGGACGGTGAACCAGGCGGATTTCAGCTGCAGCTTCGAGCGGACCTCGTCGCCGGTGGCCTCCACCGTGCGACTGCTGCCGGAGATGCGGACCTTGATCGCCCGGCCGTTCTCGGCCCCGAGGCCGTTGGCCTGGATCACCTGGAACCCGGTGAGGGCGCCGACGCCGAAGGCCGAGGCGATGCTGCCCGATCCGACGGTGGCGGTCCAGTTGTGGTTGGGGGATTCGGTGTCACCGTCGTCGACGACGGCCGGGAAGTTCACACCCGCGGTGTACCCGCCGGTGGAGGAGGAGAACTCGGTGAACGCGGGCTGCCCGCCCACGACACGGATCTGGCCGGCGGTCGCATCGACGGCGGTGTTGGTGCGCGGGTCCTCGCCGCCGGCCCCGCCGTAGACCTGCGACATCATCGTGTCGTCGATCTTCTTGCCCTTGGCCGTGGCGGCGAGTGCGTAGGTGCGCGCGGCGACGGCCTGGGCCTTGAGTGCCTCGGCGCCACCGGAGTCGGCCCAGCGGGCCGGGCTCTCCTTGGGGGTGACGCCCTTGGTGTAGTCGTCGGCGCCGACGATGTTGACCACGCGCCCGCCGTCGAGCCCGATGGAGCCGCGGTAGGCGTCGTTCGATCCGCAGAATCGCAGCCACTCGTTGGCCGGCCGGTTGCCCGCGGTGTTGATCGGGTCGATCGTGGGCGGGCTCACCGAGATGGTCCGGACCACCGCGCCGCCACATCCGGCGGTGACGGTGGCGGTGGTCCCGGACAGTCGAACCGCCTGTCCGGGCGCCACCGTCTGGCCACCGACCCTCATCCCGGCGTCCGCACGCACATTCGCCGTGGTGTTGCGCGTGAGCGCAACGGTCACGGATTTGTCCGTCTTCCCCGCGGTGGTGCCACCGTAGTAGTGGTTGAGGATCTGATCGGCCGTCCAGCCCTTCTTGGCGTAGCCGTACGCGCCGTACTGCCCCATCCCTCGCCCGTGTCCGAACCCGTGACCGATCAACGTGACCTGGCTGCCGACGGAGAGGCTCACCGACTCGGAGATGTCGCGGTGGGACGCGACGGCCCCGACGCCGAGAATGCCGGCGCCGAGCACGAGAACGGGCGCGAGGCCGAGTGCTGCCGAGGTCAGCAGACGTCGGTCGGTGGCCCGTTGTGCCATCGGCTGGGGTCCTTTGCGGTTGGGCGAACAGCGTGATGCGTGCGAATGGATGGGACTTCCAGCGACGATAGTGTCCGATTAGTAGTCACAACAGCCCCATGCGGTAACAACAGCATCACGAGTTTCACGCCACGCCGTGTCCGGTTCTGGACTTGCCCCTCCCGCGATCACACGATGTGGCGGTCTGTGCACGACGACTCGTCGTCTGCCATCACCGCCACGCGAGGAGTTCACTGTGCGATACCGCCGCTCGAGGCCGTCGATCGTGGTGGCGACCGTCGCGGCCGTGGTCGTGGCCAGCCCCGTGATCGCCGTCATCGGCGGCAGCGCCCCCGAGAACACCACCGACCAGCGACGACCCACACTCGCCGCCGAGGCGACCACGATCAGTCAGGTCGGTCTGAACACGGTGCCGACCCTCGTCCTCGACGTCGTCCGGTCGGGCCTCGCCGCGGCCGGTGTGACCCTGCCGCCCATCGACCTGTCGTCGATTCCGCTGCCCGATCTGGCGAAGGTGATCCCCTCCGGCGTGCTCCCGCCCGGCTTGCTGCCCTCGGATCTGTTCCCCACCGGCACGGCGCCGACGGCGAGCACCACCACCGCACCCGCGCCGACCACCGATCCCCGCACACCGGTCTCGGCTGACGTACCCGCGGGAGCGGTGGTCAAAGAGATCAGCCGTGACCGACCGTTCAGCATGATCGGCCTCACCTGGGACGACCTGAAGCCCGCCGCGAACACCCCGCAGGCCGCGACGGCCGCCGCCGAGCAGGCCCTCGCCCAGACGACCGCGTTCATCCGGGCGCAGAAGTCCGACGGCAGCTGGGGTCCGTGGCTCTCGGCCGATCCCGCCGACGGCGATCCCCGCACCCGCGAGCGGGCGACAGCCGGCACCGAACCGATCTGGGTCGGGGTCACCAAGGCCGTCCAGGTCGCCGTGACCCGAGCCGGTGTCGCCACACCGGCGATCCCCGGCGCAGACGGCAAGCCCGAGATGACCGTCGCCCCGGGTGACATCGCGCCCAGGGCGTTCACCGTCCCGCGCTCACCCGTCGCGGGCGACCCGATGACGCCCGCGCCCGGCACCACGACGGCGACCGGGCCCGCTCCGGTCACCGGTCCCTCGACGCCGAGCGTGCTCGAGAACGTCGTCTCGACGCTCAAGGCCGCACTCATCGACCCCGGCACCCCCGGCGGTTCCGGTGGCGCCCTCGGTCTGCCGACGGTGCTGCCCGGTCAGCAACCGCCGGTCATCACCCGCGCGCAGTGGGGCGCCGACGAGTCCAAGCGCTGCGATCAGCCGACCTACGATCCGACGCTGAAAGCCGCTGTGGTGCACCATTCCGCGGGCAACAACGACTACACCCCGGAGCAGTCGGCGGAGATCGTGCGCGGCATCTACGCCTATCACGCGCAGACGCTCGGCTGGTGCGACATCGGCTACAACGCGCTCGTCGACAAGTACGGACAGATCTTCGAGGGCGCGTTCGGCGGTCTCGACCGCAACGTGCAGGGAACCCACACCGGCGGCTTCAACCGCGACACCGTCGGCGTGGCGATGCTCGGCAACTACAACGACGTCGCACCCACCGCCGAGATGATCCGATCGGTCGGCAGCTACCTGGGCTGGCGTCTCAAGCTCGCCGGACTCGACCCGAAGGGCACCGCACAGCTGACCTCGCAGGGTTTCGACTCGGCGCGATTCGCCGCCGGCCAGAACTCGGACCTTCCGGTCATCAGCGGGCACCGCGACTACGACAACACCGAGTGCCCTGGCACGCTGGGCTACGCCGCACTCCCGCAGATCCGTGAGGTCGCCGCGGGCAATCTCGCCGCCGCCGGCACCACGGCCCCCACCGCGACAGCACCGACCGACGCGACCCCGGCACCGGCGAGCCCGACGGCGACGTCACCGACCACGGCGCCGAACGACTCGACGACGCTGGGTGGGGTCGCGACGCAGGTCCTCTCCGCGACCGACCCGGGCGCCATCGCGCAGAAGTGGTTGTCGATGGGCGGGGCGACCGGCGCGTTGGGCGCACCGACCAGTGCCGAGCTGACCACCCCGAACGGGCTGGCCAAGTACGTCGATTTCACGAACGGGAAGATCTACTGGTCGCCGCAGACCGGGGCGCAGGTCGTCCAGGGCGCCATCGCGAAGGCGTGGGGCGCAGCCGGTTACGAGCAGAGCGCGCTGGGGTTGCCGACCGGATCGGAGGACTCCGCGATCAGCGGCATCATCACCCAGGCGTTCCAGTTCGGCTCGCTGGTCTTCAACAAGAGCAGCGGCGTGGTGGTGCAGGTGATCAAGGCGTTCATCGACGAGTTCACCCGAAGCCTCGGGACGCAGATGAACGGGGCCAGTGCGCCGGTACCGGTGCCCAGCACCGGCCCGGCGAACTGACTCGCGGTCAGATCAGTTGACCGACTGGTTCGAGGCGCCGGTGCCCGCGTCGCGCAGGCAGATGGCGGTGATGGTGGCCGTCCAACCGGTCGGCCGGTCGGGCTTGACCACCGGGTTGCGCTGCTCGGAGCAGGCCTGGTTGCCGTTGAGGCGCACCGAGTTGAACAGGTAGAGGTTGATCTCGGCACCGATGACCGCGCTCTGCGGGGTCGGGTAGTACCGCGAGGTGAAGGTCTTCGTGTACGACCCCTCGGGTGCCGACGGTGCGGCGGAGGCGACACCGGCGCCGGCGGCGACGAGTCCGGCAGCGGCCGCCGTCGAGGCGACACCGAGTGCGATCGTGCGGGCGGTGGGGCGGCGATCCTGAGTTGTGTTCACGACCACAGTGTCCCCGAAGCGGACGCGCCTGTCGACCTCCGTCGGGTGGGGTGCGCCCCGATCAGTGGAACCAGCGGTGCAGCACGCGTCCCACACCGTCGTTGTCGTTGCTCGTGGTGATCTCGTCGGCCGCGGCCCGCGCCGCGGGGTGGGCGTTGGCCATCGCGACACCGCGAGTCGCCCAGCGCAGCATCTCCACGTCGTTGGGCATGTCGCCGAACGCGACCACCGAATCGACCGGCAGGGATGCGATCTCGGCCAACCGTCGCAAACCGGTCGACTTGTCGACACCGGGTACGGCGAGCTCGATGAGCCCGTTGTCGGTGGAGAAGGTGACCGCGGCGCGGTCGCCGACCGCGGCGGTCATGGCCGCGGCCATCGCGTCGCTCGACGCGCCCGGCTTGCGGATCAGCATCTTCACCGCCGGCGCCGAGACGATGTCGTCGTCGCCGACCTCGACATGGTCGGGGTTGAGCCACGCGTGCACGTATCCCGCCGCGGCCACGAACGGCGCGGTCGCCGAATCGTGCGCGCTCTCGCCGACCCGTTCGGCGGCGAGGCCACATCCGGGGATCTCACGGCGCGCGATCTCGGCGATCTCGGCGAGCGTCTCCGGAGGCAGGGTGGCCGATTGCAGCACCACGTCGGCGGACACGTCGTAGACGATGGCGCCGTTGGCGCAGACCGCGTAGGTCACGTGGTCGAGCTGCTCGGCGATCGGGGCGATCCATCGGGGTGGTCGGCCGGTCGCGAGCACGAAGGCCGTGCCCTCCTCCGCGGCGCGACGCAGGGCGTGGCGGGTCAACGAACGGACGTTCTCGGAACTGTCCACGAGGGTGCCGTCGACGTCGCTGACGATCAGCGACGGCGGCCCGAACCGGGTTCGTCGCACGTCAGCCCTGACCCTTCTCGCGGGCAGCCTGCTCGACACGCCTGCGTTCGCGGAGCTCCGCCTTGCGGACGGCCTCGGCGTCCTCGATCTCGCGGGCCTGCGCGGGCGTCGGTGCACTGCCGCCCATCGACGCGGGGACCCACGGCGCACCGGCGGGATGTTCGCCGTAGTCGGTGCGCACCGCATCGAGCAGCTCCGACATCTGTGTCTTGAGGCGCGCGGTCTCGGCGACCACGTCGGCATCGGCCGCGACCTGCACGGGGTCACCGAATCGCACCGACACCGGGATGCGACTGCGACCCATGTCGCGGGGGACGCCCTTGCTCCACTGCCGCTGCGCGCCCCAGACGATCACCGGGGCGATCGGCACCCCCGCCTCTGCCGCCATCCGGACCGCACCGGTCTTGAACTCCTTGAGTTCGAAGCTGCGACTGATGGTGGCCTCCGGGTAGACGCCGACGACGTAGCCCTCGCGCAGGTTCTGCACGGCCTGGGCGTACGCCTGCGCACCGGCCGATCGGTCCACCGGAACGGTGTGGGTGTGGGTGATGAGGAAGCGCACCAGCGGGTTGTCCATCATCTCCGACTTGATCATGTAGCGGGCGCGACGACCTGCGCGGTACACACCGAGGGCCGCGGCGAGGAAGTCGACGTAGGCGGTGTGGTTCACCGCGAGCACCACCCCACCGGTCGCGGGCAGCTTGTGTTCGTCGCGCACCGACAACCGCATCCCCTGCGCCCGGACCAGGGCATGTGCCGCGATCTCGAGCGTCCGATAGACGGGTTCCATCTCCTCAGACTATCGACCCTCAAGGGCGCCACGGACTGCGATACGGGGTGCGATGATGTTGGCCGAGCCCGTCGGGGGGCCGAACTTCGTCGACCCGAAAGCAAACCGCGTGCTCCAGTCCCGTCAGACCTCGAGTCTCGACCGTGCACCCGTGCTGGGGGCGGACGGGTTCGGCCGGGCGTTGCGGATGTGGTCTCTCGCCCCGCACGACTACCTGTGGATCGTCCATCACCACTCGATGCGGCCGCTGCAGACGCCGATCCGCCTCACCCTGGCCGCCAACACCTTCATGCTCGCGATGAGCTCGGTCTTCGCGCTGCTGAGTTCGCGGGGTCCGCAGGGTGAGACGGGGACGCGCATCGCCCTCGTGGTCCTCGTGCTGCAGGCCATCGTGATCGCGGCCGTCCTACTGGTCCCCCTCCCCCACACCAATGAACTCGCCCGGGCCTACTTCGTGGGGTTCGTGCTCTTCGGCGACATCGGCGTGGCCACCGTCATGCTCACCCTGCCGCCGATCGACGGGGCGTTCGGGTGCGCACTGCTCGTCCTCAACAGTGCGATGTGCATGTTCTTCGTCAGCTCCCGGTGGCTGCTGGCCCACCTCACCTTCTCGTTCGCGTTCATCCTGCTCATGGCCTGGCGGGTCCACCTGACCGACCTCGTCGACGGATGGGCGATCGCCTCGGCCGTGGTGGTGATGGTGATGGCCGTGTGCGGGGTCCCGGTGTCGTCGCACATCGCGTGGACGCTGCTGTCGGTCGACGCGCGGCAGTCGGTGCGTGACCCCCTGACCGGACTGTTCAACCGCCGCGGCATCGAGGCGTCACTGGAGACGATGTGGGGCGCGGCGCGCTCGTCCGGCGCCGCGATCGCCGTCGTGGTGGTCGACGTCGACGATTTCAAACGCATCAACGACACCTTCGGACACGATGTGGGCGACGACGTGCTGCGGCGTCTCGCGGAGACGATGTGCGCCGCCACCGGCGCCGACGGTCTCCACGGCCGCAGCGGGGGCGAAGAGTTCATGGTGGTGCGCTGCGGCGTCGCCGACGCGCTCGCAACTCAGCTCGGCGACCTCGCCACGCGCGTGCGGGTGCCCGTCGATCCGGGCGAGCGACTCGATGGCCAGACCGTCATCACCGTGAGCGTGGGAGCCGCCATCGTGACCACCCCGGCCCCGGCCGGAGAGGCCGCCGACGACTTCCGGCGCGCCCTCCGTATCGCCGACGTGCAGATGTACGAGGCGAAACGCGCCGGAGGGGACCGGGTGAGGGTCGCGATACGATGAACCCGACGATGTTCTCAGGTCGCGGACGCGTACGGCCCCGCCCTCCGCTGGTCGGGGTGGGCGTCAGGGCGTCTGCGCTTCGATGGCTCTCCGACCCGCACGATTACGCGTGGATCGTCCACCACCACTCCACGCGATCGCTCAACGGGCCGATACGCCTCGTGTTCACCGCGTGCATCGCGCTCTACGCCGCGTGCTCGCTGCTCCTGCTCCACAGCCCGCAGGGTCCACGCGGGACGGTCGCGGTCTCGATCACCGTGGTGGTCCTGGCGCTCCAGGCGGTGACGGCGGCCTTCATCATCTTCGTCCCGGCCCCCACCACCCAGCGCGCAGCACAGTTGTACTTCGTGGGTTTCGCGGTGTTCGGCGACGTCGGTCTGACCGTGGTGCTCCTGCTCTACAGCCCCCTGGTGAGTGCCGTCGGATGTGCACTGTTCGTGATCACCGGCGCCCTGTGTACCTACTTCCTGAGTTCGCGCTGGCTGCTGGCCCACCTGGCGTGGGCGAGCGGCGTCATCGTGTTCTGCACGTGGCGGCTCGCCCGGGCCAGCGAGATCGACGGGTTCGCCGTGGCCGCCGGGGGCCTGGTCCTCCTGGGGGCCGTGTGCGGGGTCCCGATCGCCGCGCACGTCGCCTGGCATGTGTTGTCGGTCGACGCGCGGCGCTCGCTCATCGATCCGTTGACCGGTCTGCGCAATCGGCGTGGCCTGGAGGTCTCGGTCGACCCCGTGTGGCAGTCGGCGGTGCACGATCGATCTTCGGTGGCGGTGGTGATCGTCGACATCGACGGCTTCAAACACGTCAACGACACCCACGGACACGACGCCGGAGACGAGGTGCTGCAGCGGATCTCGCATCGCATGGTCGAACTCGCCGGACCCGGCTCGGTCGTGGGGCGCACCGGCGGCGAGGAGTTCACCCTGGTGATCGTCGGACCCCGCCGCGAGGTGACGATGATGGTCGGGGCGCTTCCGCTGCACCTGCACGCCCCGGACGACCCGATCCCCGTCACGGTCAGCGTGGGCGGGGCGATCGTCGGCAACCCTCTCGGCGGCGCCGCCGACGGCGAGTTCGACGCCGCAATGCGAGTGGCCGACGCCCAGATGTACGAGGCCAAGCGAGCCGGCGGTGACAGGGTCAGCGTCGCGGAGGTCTGAGGACGGTCAGCGCTCGCGCTCGGTGCGCTTACGGGCCCGCTCGGCCGATTCCTCGGCGTCCATGGCGTTGGCCTCGTCGAGCGTGGGGGCACCACCGCCGAGCCGGGCGGGAACCCAGAACTCGCCGGCCGGGTGGGGGCCGTAGGCGTCCTGGATCTCGTGCAGCGTGTCGGTCATCACCTGGTGCAGTGTGGCGGTCAGTTCCTCCGGGGTGCCGGTCGGTGTGATGGGCGGCGCGACACCGATGCTGATCGGGGTGTTCGAGCGCCCCATGCGTT
This sequence comes from Williamsia sp. M5A3_1d, assembly GCF_053345315.1. Lineage (NCBI taxonomy): Bacteria > Bacillati > Actinomycetota > Actinomycetes > Mycobacteriales > Nocardiaceae > Williamsia > Williamsia sp. M5A3_1d. Next base: position 603,221 of record NZ_JBKEZX010000001.1, on the reverse strand, counting down.
TCGGGTGTCCCTTGGTCCAGACGCGCTGCGCACCCCAGATCGCGGTGGGGACGATCGGCACGTTGGCCTCGAGCGCCATGCGTGCGGCGCCGGTCTTGAAGTCCTTGATCTCGAAGCTGCGGCTGATGGTGGCCTCGGGGTACACGCCCACCAGCTCCCCACGCTGCAGGTACTCGACGGCAGCGCGATAGCTCTCGGCGCCGGCCCCACGATCGACCGGGATGTGCCGGAGCGCACGCATGATGGGCCCGGACACCTTCGAGTCGAACACCTCCTTCTTGGCCATGAACCGCACCTTGCGGCGGCCGTGCAGGAAGGCCGGGAGCCCGGCGTAGGTGAAATCGAGGTACCCGGTGTGGTTGATCGCGATGACCGCCCCGCCGGAGGAGGGGACGTTCTCGGCGCCGGTGACGGTGAACTTCAAGCCCTGCGCGGCCCACATCGAGCGGGCGATGGCGATCACGGTGTCGTACGCGGGTTCCATGCCGATGACCCTAGCGTCCGCCTCTACCCTGGAGGTGCGGTCGTAGCGACGGACCGCTTGATCGAGAGAGAGGCATCGAGTGCAGGTCACCAGCATCGGACACGCGGGGTTCCACATCCAGACCGCGGCCGGATCCATCCTGTGTGACCCGTGGGTGAATCCCGCCTACTTCGCCTCGTGGATCCCGTTCCCCGACAACTCCGAACTCGACTGGCGCTCGCTCGGTGACTGCGACTACCTGTACGTCTCACACCTGCACCGCGATCACTTCGACGCACGCAACCTCGCCGAGAACGTCAACAAGGACGCCACCGTCCTGCTGCCCGACTACCCGGTGCCGGATCTGCGGCGCGAGCTCGAGGCGCTCGGGTTCCACACCTTCGTCGAGACGCAGGACTCGGTGAAGACCACCGTCAGCGGCGACAAGGGCAGCCTCGAGGTCATGATCGTGGCGCTCCGCGCGCCGGCCGACGGACCCATCGGCGACAGCGGGTTGATCGTCTCCGACGGCGAGACCACGTGTTTCAACATGAACGACGCACGCCCGGTCGATCTCGACGTGATCTCGGATGCGTTCGGCCACATCGACATCCACCTGCTCCAATACTCCGGCGCGATCTGGTATCCGATGGTCTACGACATCCCGCGTAAGACGAAGGCCAACTTCGCGGCGCAGAAGCGTCAGCGCGGCATGGACCGGGCGCGGTCGTACATCGAGCAGGTCGGCGCCACCTGGGTGGTGCCCTCGGCGGGGCCACCGATGTTCCTCGACCCCGAGTTGCGCTATCTCAACGACGTCCCCGACGCCGACGGCACGCCCGACACCACGAGCATCTTCCCCGATCAGGCGACGTTCCTGGATCAGATGACCGAGCACGGCACCGACGACGGCAGCAAGCATCGCGGGTTGATGATGGTGTCGGGATCGACGGTGGAGCTGCGGGGATCCGAGCTCGTGGAGATCAGCCACCCCTATCCACCGGAGCAGGTGTTCGGTGCGAACAAGGGCGCCTACCTCGAGAAGATGGCGACGAAGTTCGCGCCGGTGATCGCCGAGGCGAAGGCGTCGTGGGCGCCGGCCGAGGGCGAGCCGCTGCTGCCGCCGTTGCGGGATCTCTTCGAGCCGATCATGGCGGGCAGCGACCTGATCTGTGACGGCATCGGCTACCCGGTGGGGCTGGTTCTCGGCGATCAGACCGTGGTGCTGGACTTCCCGAACCGGACGGTGCGCGAGCCGAAGGAGGGTGAGGGCAAGTACCGCTACGGTTTCCGCATCCCGCCCGAGTTGGTGCGCACGGTGCTACGTGACGACGAGCCCGACTGGGTGAACACGATCTTCCTGTCGACGCGGTTCACCACCTGGCGGATCGGTGGATACAACGAATTCCTGTACACGTTCTTCAAATGCCTGACGCCCGAACGCATCGCCTACGCCGACGGCTGGTTCTCCGAGGCGCACGACGATTCGGCGTCGATCACCAAGGACGGTTGGGAGATCCAGCGTCGCTGTCCGCACCTGAAGGCCGATCTGAGCAAGTTCGGTGTGATCGAGGGTGAGAAGCTGACCTGCAACCTGCACGGGTGGTCGTGGGACCTGCCGACCGGTCGCTGCCTCACCTCCAAAGGACATGAGTTGCGCGCCAACAAGATCGAGTCGTGACGGAGGTGGTCGACGAGCCACGGCGCGACTACACGTGGACGCCGCCGGCCGGTCGAGCCCATGCCGAGTTACACGGTATCGAGCAGGTGCACGCCCAGATCGCCGGTGAGCTGCCCCTCAGCCCGGCGTCGTCGACCATCGACTACCGGCCGGTGGACGCGGGCGAGGGGTGGGCGGTTCTCGAGCTGGAACCACGCGAGTTCCATTGCAACTCCTTCGGGACCATCCAGGGTGGGCTCATCGCCGCGGTGATCGACGCGGCGTTCGGTTCGGCCCTGATGACCGTCAACCCGGAGAACCGCCGCTTCACCACGCTCGACCTCAGTTGTCGCTACATCCGCGCCATCGCCCCCGACAGCGGCGCGATCCGGGTGCGCGCCGTCGTCGAACACCACGGCCGGACCACCGCCACCGTCCGCGCCGAGGTCCACGACGCCGAGCACCGACTCGTCGCCAGCGCCACGTCGACGCTGCTGATGCTGGGCTCTACAGAACGGTGAACGAGGCCGCGGAGAGGAAGAACCCGCGGGCGCCGGAACCGCCGACCTGGGTGCAGGTGAGGCCGTCGGTCGCCGACGAGCAGGTGACGGTGCGGCCACCTGCTGGGGGCAGCGTGACCCGTTCGCCGTAGCCGAGAATCCGCTGAGCACTCCACCCCTCGCCCTGGATGATCGTGGCGCACACGTCCGGCCGACTGGTGAACCACCCGAACTGCACCGCACGACCCTGCTCCTCGCCCCCGTAGAAGTTGCACAGCGAGGAGGTCGGCACGGTGTGTGGCAGGTCCTGGGTGCGACAGATGAAATTGCCTTCGATGGAGCGGCATTGGATCTTTCCGCTGGGGCTGGCGAACGCGTAGTACGACCCGACGGCGTAGGTCGATGCGGGCACGACGGTGATCGCAGGGGGCCGCTGCTGTCGGGTGGTCTCCTGCGGCGCGGCGGACGTGGCGTCGGTCGCCCCTGCATCTGCCGAACCGGTGCCGTCGCTGGGCGCGGACGTCGCTGTAGGAGACGTCACGGTGACCGTCGAGGTCGGCGAGGCGGTATCGGAGGAGTCCGACGAGCATCCCGCGCTCAGGCCGACGAGCAGGACTGCAGCTATGGCGGCGGTCAGGTGGGTCGCGATCCTGGTCATGGTCTGTCCCTCGGTTGTCGGACGGGCGTACACACAGATCGCCCGTATCGGACAGATCGTTACCGATGCTCATCGAGGGTCTGGCGCGGGTCACCGATTCGTGGTTATGCTTGCCTCATCTCAGCTAGGTAAGCCTCACTTACCCGGCACGACCACCGCAGGGGGCGACATGTCGATCACGACCGACCGTCTCCGCTCGCGCGCCATCGCCGCAGATGAGCCCGTGGTCGGCGAGGTCGCCATCAGCGACCTGGCGCTGGGCCGATCCGCGATCGTATCCCGCCTGTGCGCCGACGCCGATCCGTCGGCGGCCCGCCGCTTCTTCGACCTCGGTTTCGCGCCCGGCGCCGAGGTGGTCGCCGTACGCCGCGCACCGATGCGAGGTCCCGTGGTCGTCCGCGTCGCCGGTTACGAGATCGCATTGCGGCGCCGCCAGGCCGACTGCATCAAGGTCGTCGCAGCCGCCTGAGCTCAGCCCGCGGCCTGCACCAGATACGGCACGCGGGTCCAGGTCAGCACCTTCGGTTCACTCGGCTTCGAGATCGTCACCCGCAGATAGTCCTTGTTGTTCGACGACCCGTCCACCGTCACTCGCGTCAGATTGTCGGCTGCACCGCTGATCCCGTAGAACGACAACCACTTCGAGCCGGCCGCCAGCGGGGTGTCGGAGTTGTAGACGTGGCTGTCACCGTTGAACAGGTACACCGGCTTGCCGAAACCACGTGACTCCTCGACCAATGCGCGCACGAGCGGGGTGAACGCCGAGTTGTCGTTCTGTGTCACCGCGTAGGTCGGGTCGAACATGTCGGCCTGGGTGTAGAACGACACCGCCCGGTAGTTGCGCGCCTTCGCGACGGCGAAGCTGCTGCGCACCTGGGCGATGGCCGCGTTGATTCGCGCGGTCTCCTCGGCGATCTGACCCGGGTTGGCGGCGGTCTGCCCGATGCCCGTCCACGGCTGCAGATCGTCGTTGCTGCCGACCACGTGCAGCGTCGCCATCGACACCCCACGCTGCGAGAGCGACACGTTCTCGGGGAAACCTATGCCGCTCTGCGAGGCGACCGGCCGTGCCCGCTGCCCGAGGGTGCGGCCGGGGCGCGGGAAGAACGTCTTCCGAACCGCCGAGAGGCGTTCGAGGGGGTTGTAGGCACCGTTGTTGGCCCGGTGACAGTCTGTCCACTCGTTGTCGCCCGGGGTGTAGAGGAAGGGGCGGCGGAAGGTGTCGAAGTCCTTTCGGATCAGGGCGAAGTAGTCGTCGGTGCACTTCGTCGACCCGTTCTTGATGTCGCCGACGTGGAAGGTCATGTCGACAGCACGGTCGGCGTTGATCTGCGCGATCCACTGCGGGAACACGTCGATCTGCGGCTGTCCGTACGGGACATCGCCGATCACCGCATAGGTGTACGTGCCGGCGTCGTCGCCGAGTCCGGAGCTCCCGAAATCGATCGCTCCTGCCGATCCGGGCGCGACGGTCATCGCAGCGGCGAGAGCGAGCACGAGGGTGGCCAGGCGGGTCGCGATTCTCATGTGCCGACGGTGATCGATCGAGATGAACAGGGGTCGGCGCCGCGATGTCGAGAGGGTGTCGATCAGCAACGCCGACCCAGGCAATCGGGCAACTCGGGCAGCCGGTCTCAGCAGCGCGCGGGGCGTGTCCCGCCGGCGCTACTGTGGTGGACGGAGAGTCCAGGAGAGCCTTACCTGACTCGGATCGACGAGAGGGGTGGGACGTATGAGCTGCGGACCGCACGGTGGCGCGGGGTCGCTCGACGACCACTCGTCGGACGCCCGTCTCGCCCTCGTCGGCAGCCCCAACTCGGGCAAGACGACCCTGTTCAACGCCCTCACGGGGCTGCGCGCGAAGACCGGCAACTATCCGGGCGTCACCGTCGCCCGATACGAGGGGCGCACCCAGGTCGGTGAGCACGACGTCCTCGTCGAAGACCTGCCGGGCACCTACAGTCTCGACGCGATCAGCCCCGACGAGCAGATCGTCGCCGACGTCCTCGATCCCCACGAGGTCACCACCGAGACCCCCGACGGTCTCGTCGTCACCCTCGACGCGACCACACTGCGCCGGTCGCTCGGGATGCTGGCGCAGGTGTTGGGCGCCGACCTGCCGGTGTGTGCGGTCCTCACCTTCACCGATGAGCTGACCCGGCGGCAGGGATCGATCGACGTCGATGCCTTCTCGCGCGCGATCGGTGTCCCCGTGGTGGCGGTGGTCGGCGGACGACGGCGCGAACTCGGCGCTCTGCGTGAACTGCTCCCCCATCCCGATCGGTGGACCACACCCGCGCTCGCCCCTCCTGCCGACGGCCCCGAGGTGACGGCGTGGATCGAGTCGGTGCTGACCACGTCCCGCTATCGGTTGCCGAAGCTGGACGACCGCACCCGTCGCATCGATGCCGTTCTGCTGCATCCGGTCTGGGGCTCGCTCGTCTTCTTCGCGACGATGTTCGCCTTCTTCCAGGTCATCTTCACCGTCGCGGCACCGCTGCAGGATTACGTGCAGCAGTTCTTCGACTACCTGGCCGGCCTGGTGCGCGACAACATCGGGGTCGGTTGGCTGGCCAGCTTTCTCGGTGACGCGATGATCGGTGGCGTCGGCGGGGTGTTGGTGTTCCTGCCGCAGATCGCGCTGTTGTTCATCCTCATCGCGCTGCTCGAGGGCGTCGGGTACATGGCGCGCGCTGCGTTCCTCATGGACAAGATCATGTCGATCGCCGGTCTGGAGGGACGCGCCTTCGTGGCTCTGCTGTCGTCGCTGGCGTGCGCGATCCCCGGGATCATGGCCACGCGCACGCTGCCCTCGACCCGGGATCGGTTGGCCACCATGATGGCCGCGCCGCTGATGACCTGTTCGGCGCGACTCCCGGTGTACATCCTGCTGACCGGCCTTCTCGTCGACTCGTCTGACCGTGTCGGACCGTTCGGCGCCCAGGGTGTCGTGATGTTCGCGCTGTACCTCGGCGGTGCGGTGTCGGCGATGGCGACGGCGTGGCTGTTCTCGCGGATCGGTCGCGGTACCGGGCCGCTGCTGCCGTTCTACATGGAGATGCCGCCCTACCGATGGCCGTCGGTGCGTTCGATGGCGCTGTCGGTGTGGGGCGCCTGCCGCGGGTTCGTCCGCAAGGTCGGCGTCATCATCGTGGTGACCACGGCCGCGCTGTGGCTGCTGCTCAACCTCCCGACACGCGGCGACAACGACTTCCGCGCCGCAGGTATCGACCCGAACGACGATGCAGCGACGTCGTCGTACGTCATCGAACACAGTGCCGGGGCAGCGGTCGGCAAGTTCATCGCGCCGGTGTTTGCGCCGCTCGGATTCGACTGGCGCATCAACATCGGCATCCTCGCATCGCTGTCGGCGCGCGAGACGTTCGTGGCCACGCTCGGACAGGTCGGCGCGGCCGAGAACCCCGACGATCCGAGCAACGCTCTGCAGACGATGCGCGTCACCAGTGGTGAGCGCATCGGCGAACCGTTGTTCACCCCGCCCGTGCTGGCCGCGCTGATGGTGTTCTTCCTCTATGCGCTGCAGTGCATGTCGACGATCGGTGTGATGCGTCGCGAATCCGGCACCTGGAAGTGGCCCGCCATCGCATTCGGATACATGTTCGTGCTCGCCTGGGTGATGGCGTTCGCCGCACACACCATCGTGGCGGCGGTGACATGACCGTCCCCATCCATCCCGAGGCGGTTCCCGGCTCGCCGCAGGAGCTGCGCTGGGTGATGCCCGCGGGGACGTTGGGTTTCGTCGGCGAGGTCATCACGGTACCGGTAGAGCTCGGCGCGTTCGTCGGTTCGGGTGTGATCGATGTGATCACCGCCGAACCGGCGGCAGTGCGAATCCGATTGCGCGAAGGCAGTTCCTGGCGTCGCGAGGGGGCTGCGATCCGCACCGCCCTCGGTGCGGCTCTCGCCTCGCCCGCACAGTGGCATCCTCGCCGAGCCGGAACGGTCGACGAGGTGTTGCGCGCCGCCGTCGACGAGGTGCTCGCCGGCGAGGTGGGTGACTTCATCCGGTCCCACGGCGGCGCACTCGACATCGTCGATGTGGACGCCGGGGTGGTCACCGTGTCACTGGGCGGGACCTGCGCGCACTGCCCCGCCTCCGACGTCACCCTCACCGACCGCTTCGAAGAAGCTGTGCGCGAGCTGTTCCCGGCGTTGATAGAGGTACGTGTGGCAGCGGCGCCCTCTCTCGCGTCGGGTGGTCGACTACTGGGATTGTTCCCGGTGTCGTCGCGCAGCTGACTGCTTCCTCCACAGTTCTCGTCCGTCCACAAGGCGTCGTCGCTGCTCGGGCCGGTTGTCGGAGCCTGCCTGTACGTTCGTACCCATGACCTCGGGGGTGGTGACGCAGCTGGCAGAAGACACTGCTTTGACCGCGGTCGAACTCGTCGAAGTGCTGGCGCACTGCCGATCGGTGACCGCATCCGCCGACTATCGGATGTTGCAGGCGGCGAGTCTCATCCACGACGAGCGCGCAGAGGACTTCCTCGCGGAGGTCGCCGAACGGCACAGCGGTGAGGCCACGTCGAGCGAACAGTTCGCCGAGATGAACGCTGCTGCGCGCGCGAAGCAGGACCCACGCTCGGAGTTCGGGCCCGACGGTCTCGAGCGGGCGATGGCCGAGGTCGGCGCCGTCCTCAATGTCGCGCCGAGCAGGGCACGTGAGTTCATCGTCGCCGGATCCGCCCTACGGCATCGGCTGTCGTTCACCGGTCACGCTCTCGCCACCGGCCGCCTCGACCTGTCGCAGTTCCTCATCGCGGTGTCACGGACAACGTTGTGCTCACCCGACACCATCGCCGATGTCGATGCCCATCTCGCGCAGGCGATATTCGCCCGGCCGCCGATGTCGCGGGCGCGCTTCACGGTGATGGTCGATGCGATCGTCGCCGATGTCGATCCCGAGGCGCTGTTGCGCCGGCGCGAACGCGCCGAAGCCGATCGCAAGGTGACGGTACGACCCGATCGGCACGCTCCCGGCCAGTCCCGGATCAGCGCGTCGCTCCCGATGGCATCGGCCGCGGAGATCGAGGCCCGGATCGCTTCCATGGCCGGCCAGCCCCACAGCATCGATCCGCACCCTCGACCAGCGCCGCGCTGATGCATTGATCGCGTTGTCCCGCCGTGAATCCCGGCTGTCATGCCAGTGCGGCGACTGCGTCACGCTCCCCAACGACATCGGACCGGGCACCGAGGCTTCGGAGGGTCCGACACCCCTGCACGCCCGGCCCACCTTCCACATCGTCGCGAACCTCTCGACGCTGCTCGGTCTCGACGATCAGCCGGGCTTCCTCGACGGTCACGGCGTCATCGACGCCGACACGATGCGGTCGCTGCTCGCCGAGGCTCACCGCGAGTTCATCCGGCCGGAACCACCTGCGTCGAACGCCACCGGGTACACCCCCAGCCGCAAGCTGCAGGCGCCCATCCGCACCGGTGAACTGTGTTGCACGTTCCCGGGGTGCAGTTCACCCGTGTGGACGACCGATCTCGACCACACCGATCCGTTCGACCACCGGGATCCGCACGAGGGTGGGCGCACCGATCGGTCGAATCTCAAGCCGCTGTGTCGGTTTCACCATCGGCTCAAGACTTTCACGGCATGGCGCGATTTTCAGGACGCCATGGGCACCGTGCTGTTCCAGTCGCCCACGGGCCACATGTTCCTCGGCAACGCGTACACGGGCACCGACCTGTTCTCCGCGTTGCGGTCCCCACCGGGTCGCGCCGACCACCCGGCACGCAGGCACCTCGACGAACTCCGCATCCGACAACGCGACGCGCATCGTCGTGCCGTCGAGCATGCCCGACTCGACGAACCTGATCCACCGTTCTGACGCGATCCCCGACGCCTACCTGCAGGCGTTGGTGACCGTGGTCGCTGCCGTTCCTGCGCTGCGCACCGCGGCCGCCACCTCCGACGACGTCGTGGTGGCGCCGGCCAGGTATTGCGTTGCGACGGTGCGGTACTGCTGGGCGAGGTCCGTCACCGCCGTACGCAGCCCGTCGGGTGCCGCCGGGGCGGATTCGAGGGTGTCGGTGAGGTTGACCGACGCCGCGAACAACGCCAGTCGCGCGTTGGCGGCCGCCGCTGATACGCCTGAATCCCCCGCGGGCGCCTGCGCCCCGGTCTGGATCGACACCGCTTTCAGGTTCAGCGCGAACGCATCACACACCGTGCGGGTGTCGCCGGAACGCTGCGTCTCGGAGTAACTCGGCGCGTCGTCGTCCGATCCACCCTGCGCGAGTGCGAACACCGCGACCACCAACGCCGCCACGGCGATCACCGCCGAGACGAGAGCGACGACCGTCGACCTCCGGTTGTCGGCAACTCGACCTCGGTGCGACGACTGCTGGCTCATCCGACCCCACTTCCGTTGGACCCCTTCGTACCATTGGACGCGACGGGGCCCGATCCGAGCCCGCCGGCGCCGCCCGTTCCCCCAGTGGCCGTGCCGGCGCCCGGTGCGGTCGCGTTGCCACCGACGCCACCGTTTCCGCCCCGACCACCGTTCGTCGCGGGGTTGGCCGAACCACCGGCACCACCGGTGCCGCCGGCACCACCGACGGTGTTGCCGGTGCTTGCGCCGGTGTTGCCGGCGTTTCCACCGGCGCCACCCGCCCCTCCGTTACCGGCGGTGGTGCCGGGCGACGCGGCGCCGATCGTGTTCGGTCCACCGGCTCCACCGGCTCCACCGGCACCTCCGGTCGCCGTCCCGGCACCGTTGCCGTTGGTGTTGCCGTTGGCCGCACCTCCTGCACCTCCGGCGCCGCCGCTCGTCGCGACGCCACCGGCTCCGCCTGCTCCACCCCGGCCACCGGTCGCCACCGGACCGGTCGCCGTTCCGCCGCCTCCACCCAGGCCGCCGAGACCGCTTCTGCCGCCTGAACCGCCGGCGCCACCGGCCCCGCCGGCACCGCCCACCGACGATGCGTTCTGCTGCGACGACAGTGCGTCGCCACCCTGCCCCCCGCGACCGCCGGTCACACCGCCACCGCCCTGACCGCCGGCCCCACCGACAGACTGTCCCTGCGTGGTGTTGACAGATCCTCCTGCGCCGCCGGCCCCGCCCGTTCCGGTGACCGAGGACCCACCGTTGCCTCCTGCTCCGCCGACGACGTCACCGACGGCGGACACCACACCCCCGCCTTGGCCACCGAAGCCGCCGAACCCGTTGACAGTCGTTCCACCGTCACCTCCGCGACCGCCCGCGCCATTCGGACCGAACGCCCCCATCGTGCCGGATGTCCCGGTGTTGAACGCGCCTCCGGAGCCTGCAGCACCACCGTTCCCGCCGATACCGCCGGACGCTCCGGATCCGCCCGATCCTCCTCCGAATCCACCGGCCGAGTTGCTGAAGCCGGTTCCGCCGGTACCTCCGGTCCCACCCCGTCCGCCGGTACCGCCTGCGCCACCGTTGCCGTTCGCGCCGACTGCACCACCGACGAGTCCGATGCCTGCCGCACCGCCACCACCACCGACGCCTCCGGTACCACCGGTACCACCGGCGGTGCCGTTCAGGCCGAATCCGCCGACCCGATTCGACGTGCTTCCGTCCGCGCCCGCGGCGCCGTCGGTCCCTGCGGCACCCGTGCCACCGATTCCTCCGTCGCCGCCCCGACCACCATTGCCACCGTTGCCCCGCACACCTGCCGAACCCCCGGTGCCGCCGGTGCCGGCAACGCCTGCCGCACCGCCGTTTCCGCCCGCGCCGCCTGTGACGCCCGCACCGCCGGTCCCACCGGCGGTGGAGGTCGATGTACCCGTCGTCCCGGTGGCCCCGTTCGCTCCGGCCGCTCCGTTGCCGCCGTTCGCCCCGTTGCCGCCGGAGCCGTCGACACCGGCCGCCCCGTTCGTCGAACCGGTGCCCGCGGCACCGGCATTGCCGCCCGCCCCACCGGCGCCGCCGTTCTGGGCCGCGCCGCCGTTGAATCCGGCGACACCGTCACCGCCCCTGACGCCGTTGCCGCCGCGCCCACCGTCACCGCCGTTGCCGCCGACGCCCTGGATCCCGGCCGTGCCGGCCAGTCCACTCGTGCCGCCGCCTCCCGATCCGGCAGCGCCCGCCGTTCCTGCTGCACCGCCGACGCCACCGGCACCGCCGCTTCCTCCGGCACCGCCTGTCGATCCCGCATTCCCGAGCGAGCCTCCGTCGGCGCCGCGTGCCCCGTCGTTGCCGTCCGAACCTGCGCCGCCCATCCCGCCGTCACCGGCCGAGCCGCCGTTGCCCGCTCGCCCGGACAGGCCCGTCACCACACCGGTTCCACCGGCACCTGCGTTTCCACCGCGACCACCGTTGCCACCGGACTGCCCTGCGCCGCCGGTGTTGCCATTGGCACCGGCAACGGTGGTGGTCGTCCGGCCCGCTGTGCCGGTCGCGCCGTCAGCGCCGTTCCCCCCGTTGCCGCCGTTTCCACCGGCCCCGCCCACACCGTCTGTTCCCTTCGTGCCGCCGAGACCGACGCCGCCGCCCGTTCCGCCGACACCTGACGCGCCGCCGAGGCCCGCGAGCCCGCCACTGCCACCGGCGCCTCCACGACCCCCGTCCTGGCCCGCTGCTCCCGACTCTCCTGCCACGAAGACGTCTCGACCGGACGCACCGTCGTTACCGCGCGAACCCATTCCGCCCTGGCCTCCGTCGCCGCCCGCGCCGCCGACACCGTTCGCACCGACCGCACCGTTCGTCGACCCCTGGCCGCCGATGCCGGCGTCGCCGCCGCGACCACCGCTGCCGCCGTTCGTGCCTGCGCCACCGGTGTTCCCGTTCGCCCCCGCGCCGACAGCGGTTGTCCCCGCCGAGCCCCTTTCGCCGTCCGTTCCGTCACCGCCACGACCACCGCCACCGCCGGCCCCGCCGACCCCCTGCAGACCTGCGACTCCGACCGCCCCGCTCACGCCGCCGGTCCCGTCGCCGGCCGCGCCCGCGACACCCGCCGCTCCGCCGGCACCGCCGGCGCCACCCGTTCCGCCGCGTTGTCCGTCGGTGCCCGCGCTGCCCGCAGTCTGAACCGATTGTCCATCAGCGCCTTTCGCGCCTGCTGATCCCGCGCCGCCCTGGCCGCCGTCACCGGCCGCACCACCGTCGCCGCTCCGACCGGCTGTGCCAGTCGTGTAGCCGGCGCCGCCCTGACCGGCGTTCCCGCCGCGCCCGCCGTTGCCGCCGGCCTGACCGATCGCGCCGGTGTTGCCCGCGGACCCGGCTCCGACCGCAGCCGCGCCGACACCTCCGGTCGCGCCGTTCGCACCGGATCCACCGGTGCCGCCATCACCACCGGCACCACCCACGCCCTGGAGACCCGCGGACCCGGCAGCTCCGGCCACTCCGCCGATTCCTCCTGTTCCGGTCGCACCCGCGATCCCAGCCGCTCCGCCGGCGCCGCCCGCGCCACCTCTTCCGCCTGCCTGTCCGTCGGTCCCCGAATCGCCGGGCGCCGTCGCGTTCGTCCCGTTCGCCCCGGCGGTGCCGTTCGAGCCGGCACCACCCTGGCCGCCGTCGCCTGCAGTTCCGCCGTTCCCGTTGACCCCCACCGCGCCGGAGACGGTTCCGACGCCCCCAACGCCTGCGTTGCCGCCCCGGCCTCCGTTGCCGCCGGACTGGCCGACGCCACCGACGTTCCCGTTCGTACCGAACCCGGTGGCGGTGGTCCCGGTGGCGCCGGTCCCCCCGGTCGCACCCGCTCCGCCGTCGCCGCCCTTACCACCGTTTCCACCGTCGCCTTGGATGCCAGCGAGCGCACCCGCCCCAGCGACGCCGCCCGTGCCGGCACCGGCGGCACCGGCGATGCCCGCCGCGCCACCGGCACCACCCGCTCCGCCCATGCCACCGTTCTGTCCGGCCGCGCCGTTGCCGCCGGTGGGTGTGCCCTCTGCGCCGTCCGCGCCGTCGGTCCCGCTCGATCCGGTACCACCCTTGCCGCCGGCGCCGGCGGCGCCTCCGTTGCCACTCATTCCTGATTGTCCTGCAACCGATCCCGCGCCTCCGGCACCGCCCGCACCGCCTCGAGCACCGTCGCCGCCTGCCTGGCCGACCCCGCCGGTGTTCCCGTTGGTTCCGGTTCCGACCGCGACGAGACCGGTCGCGCCGGCGCCTCCAGCGGCACCCGAACCACCGGTTCCACCGCTTCCGCCGTTGCCTCCCGCGCCTTGCGCACCTGTGACTCCGGCTGCGCCCGCGGAACCTCCCCGCCCGGCGCCCGCCACACCTGCGATTCCTGCCGCGCCACCCGCGCCACCGGCACCGCCTGCGCCGCCGGCCTTGCCCTCGGTGCCCGAGGCGCCCGCTGTCGTCGCGTTCGTACCGTCCGCGCCCCGTGCGCCGTTGCCACCGAGTCCACCCATACCGCCGCTGCCCGCGACACCTCCGGAGCCGCCGGCGCCGTCCGCACCCGTGGTCGAACCCGCGCCACCGAGTCCGGCGTCACCTCCCGCTCCACCATTGCCGCCGGTCAGTCCGGTGCCACCGGTGCCGCCGTCAGCGCCCGGGTCCGTGCCGTTCGCGCCATTCGCGCCTACACCGCCGGCGAAGCCCGCACCGCCGACACCGCCGTTGCCACCGGCACCGCCCGCGCCCTGCACACCTGCCGAGCCGGCGGCACCGTTCACACCGCCGGTCCCCACCGTTCCCGCGACGCCGGCCGCACCCGCTGCACCGCCCGCGCCTCCGGCACCGCCGCTGCCGCCGGCCTGAGCGTTCATTCCCGATCCGCCGGCAGTCGTCGCGTCGATCCCGTTCGCGCCGTTCATTCCTGCCGAGCCGGCTCCGCCCATACCGCCGTTGCCCGCCGCACCTCCGGAGCCGTTGGCCCCCGTCGCGCCCGCTGTCGAACCAGCGCCGCCGACGCCGGCGTTCCCGCCGCGACCACCGTTGCCACCCGCCTGGCCGACACCGCCCGCGTTGCCGTTCGTACCTGTTCCGCTCACGGTGGCGCCGGCGTCACCGGTCAATCCGTTCGCACCCGCGGCACCGGAACCACCCGCTCCGCCGCTACCGCCCACGCCTCGCGTGCCGGCTGTACCGCTCAGGCCTGTCGCCCCGCCGGTTCCCCCGGTTCCCGCCGCGCCACCCGCACCCGCCACGCCACCGGTACCGCCGTTACCGCCCGCACCGCCGTCCTGACCGTCGCCACCATTGCCACCCACGCCCGTCGCGGCCGTACCTGCCGCGCCGTCGACACCCGCACCTCCGTTGCCACCACGTCCACCCGAACCGCCCGCTCCGCCGGTGCCGTTCGTACCGACCAGCCCGACCGTGCCGAAGAAGCCCGCAGCGCCGCCGACGCCGGCGTTCCCTCCACGACCACCCGCACCACCGGACGTTCCGGCACCACCATCGGCACCCGCCGCACCCGCGCCAGACCCCGCCGCACCGGTCACGCCATCGACACCAGCGCCGCCCGCACCACCGAGACCACCCGCACCACCGGCGCCGCCGCTGCCGAACACCCCGCCCCGACCACCCGCGCCGCCGTTGCCGCCCGCCGTTCCAGCCTGTCCCGCCGCACCCGCCGTCCCTGCAATGCCGGCACCACCCGCGCCACCGTTACCGAACAACCCGGCATTGCCACCCGCTCCGCCATTCGCACCACGACCACCATTACCGAACAGAAGGCCACCGTTACCGCCATTGCACGCTGCCGCAACACAATCCGCCGGAGCATCAGCGCCATCACCGATGAACACCCGAATCAACATCCCCAGCCCGGCCAGCGGATCGGTACCCGCAGCAGGCACAAACGCATACGCCGTCGACGACGAACCCGCCGCAGTCCGCAGCGGAGTCCACGTCGTCTCCGACGAGAACATGCTGAACCGCGACACCGACGCCTGCGACACCGGACCCGAACCACCCACACCCGACGACGGAACGAACAACTGCACCGGCGCAGCACCCTGACCCGACAACGGCGGCACCGACGAGGTGGTGCCGGGCGCGGTGGACAGGGGTGCCTGCTCGGGGACGACCACCGACGACCCCACGGGCAACGACGACAGCATCTGCAGGGTCTTGCCCGTGAGCACAACGCCTTCGAGGTGCACACGGCTCAGAGCGTTGACCGTCGAGACGTCGACCCGAGCCGCGGAAGTCAGTGTGGCCGGGTCCGAGCCGATACCTGATCCCACCAAGACCGCTGCCGCTGCCGTGGTCACCACCGCACCGACGGCAGTGCCCGCCAGGCCCGCCTTACCGACGGTCTTGCTGGACACCCGCGACGCCTTGTGAACACCCACGACAACTCCCTCGAACCTCGACAGTGAGACTTCTGGAAGACCCTAGAAACCAACTGCACATTTTTTGCACATTCTTCGCATGGGCAACAACTTTCGATGCCGAACAACCATGTACACCGGCCGCACCCAAGGGATCGGGTGCGGCCGGTGCGCTGGTCCAAGCGTCAGTTCATCGATGAGACTCCGCCCTCAGTGGGGTGGAGTACCGGATCAACCGACGGCAGTGCCGTTGGCGCCCTTGGTGCCGTTCACCGCGGTTCCTGCTCCCGAGCCGCCGGCACCGCCCGTGCCACCGGTCGCGGTCCCTGCGCCCGGAGCGCTGGCGGATCCACCGGTACCGCCGTTGCCGCCGAGGCCACCGAGGGGCGCCAGACTGCCGTTGCCACCGTTGCCACCGTTGCCACCTGTACCGCCGACGGCATTGCCGGTGGTGTTGGTGGCCGCGCCGCCCGTTCCACCGGTTCCACCTCGACCACCGCTGACGTTCGACGCACCGGTACCTCCGGCACCGCCGGTTCCACCGGTCGCGAGCGGCCCGGTCGCGTTGGCGGAACCACCGGTGCCACCGGTACCGCCTGTCGTTCCGCCGACGGCTCCGCCACCACTGGTTCCGCCGCCGCCGCCGCTGCCGCCCGTCGCGGTCGCACCCGATCCGAGGCCTCCCGCACCGCCGGTGCCACCGGTACTCGTGGAGCCCGAACCGCCGCGACCACCGTCGCCGCCGATGCCCTGGCCACCCGTGCCGGTGGAGATTCCGGCCCCGCCGACACCACCTGTGCCGCCCGCTGCGCCGTTACCGCCACGTCCGCCGTCACCGCCCTCTGCGCGACCACTGGTCGTGGAGACACCTGCGCCCGCACCGCCGGCACCGCCCGTGGACGTGGTGGACCCGCCACCTACGCCGCCGTTCCCGCCGACCACGTTGCCCACCGTTGACGCGACACCACCGCCGGCACCACCGGTTCCACCCGCGCCTCCGGTCGACGTTCCACCCGCACCGCCCGTACCGCCGGTGCCGTTGGTACCCGCGATCCCGGATGCACCGGTGGTCCCGGATCCGGCAGCACCGCCGGTGCCTGCGACGCCACCGGTGCCTCCGATCCCGCCGGCGGCGCCGGAGCCGCCGACTCCACCGGTCGCACCGTTCCTGACGATGGCGCTGCCGCCATTGCCGCCGGTCCCGCCGTTGCCACCGATACCGCCGGTACCTCCGGCTCCGCCGTTGCCGTTCAGCCCGGCTGTGCCATCGACGAGTCCGGTTCCTGCTGCGCCGCCGCCGGCTCCGGCTCCACCGGTTCCGCCACCACCGCCCACGGTGCCGTTGCCGCCCGCGCCGCCTGCGCCAGGACCCCTGGTGATGGTCTCGGCCGATCCCGCTGCACCGGCGCCGCCGTTCGTGCCGGCCAGGCCTGTCCCACCGACTCCGCCGTTGCCGCCGGCCCCACCGTTGCCGCCGTTGCCTCGGACACCAGCCGAACCGCCGGTACCTCCGGTGCCTGCCGCGCCCTCGCCGCCACCGTTTCCGCCGGCGCCGCCCGCGGTCCCCGCACCGCCGGTTCCGCCTCTGGTGTTGACCGTGGTTCCGGTCGCTCCCGCACCACCGTTCGTACCTGCAGCACCGTTTCCGCCCGTGGCACCGTTACCGCCGGAGCCGTTGACGCCTGCCGTCCCGTTCGTCGACCCGGTTCCCGCGGCACCGGCATTGCCGCCCGCACCTCCGTCGCCGCCGTTCTGCGCGGCACCGTTGTTCACACCGGTGACACCGTTCGCACCGGCAACACCATTGCCGCCGCGACCGCCGTCGCCACCGTCGCCACCGACGCCTTGGATGCCTGCGACACCGGCTGCGCCCGACGCTCCGCCGGAACCGCCTGTGCCGGATGCGCCCGCCGTGCCCGCAGCCGCGCCCGCGCCGCCGTTACCGCCCGCACCACCTGCTGTGCCCGCGGTGCCCGCGCCACCCGCGCCGACACCGTTCGCGCCGTTCGCGCCGTCGGCTCCGTCCGACCCGTCGCCACCGTTGCCGCCATCGCCGGCTGCGCCACCGGTCCCGTTGACACCTGTTGCGCCCACGATGGTCCCGGCGCCGCCGATGCCGGCGTTGCCGCCGCGACCACCATTGCCGCCGACCGTACCCGCAGTCCCGTCGTTGCCGCGGGTACCCGTACCGGTGACGACCGCTCCATCCGTTCCGTCCTCGCCGTCGGCGCCGGCACCGCCGGTTCCGCCGTTGCCCCCGGCGCCGCCGTTGCCCTGGATTCCGGCCTGACCCGCTGCACCCGCGACACCGCCGGCGCCCGTACCTGCGGCTCCGGCAGTACCCGCCGTGCCACCGAGTCCGCCGGCACCACCGTTGCCGCCGCTGCCCGCATTGGTTCCCGACTCGCCTGCGAGCACGCCGTCGACACCGTTCGCACCGTCGTTGCCCTTCGAACCGGTGCCGCCCTGACCGCCGTTCCCGGCCGCACCGCCACTGCCGCTCTGACCGTCGATGCCCTTGACCGAGCCGACACCGCCGATACCGGCATCGCCTCCGCGACCTCCGTTACCGCCAGCCAGGCCGGTACCCCCTGTGTTGCCGTTCGCGCCGAATCCGACAGCAGCCGCACCGGTGTCGCCGGTTGCTCCGTTCGCACCTGCACCGCCGACGCCGCCGTTGCCGCCCGCACCGCCCACGCCTTGAATGCCCGCGGCACCCGCTGTTCCTCCGACGCCCGTGCCCGCGGCACCCGCGGTGCCCGCGACACCGCCTGCACCTCCGGCGCCGCCCGCACCTCCGGCCTGACCGGCCTCGCCGGGAGTCGTCGCGGCTGCACCGTCGACACCGTTCGATCCTGCGCCGCCCTGGCCGCCGTTGCCGGCCGCGCCACCGCTTCCGCTCTGACCGTCGGCGCCGGCCACAGCACCGGCGCCTCCGATGCCCGCGTTACCGCCCCTGCCGCCGTTGCCGCCCGTGAGACCGGTCCCGCCGGCGTTACCCGAAGCACCCGCTGCAGTGACCACCGCACCCGATGTGCCGGTGCCACCGGCGTTTCCGGCTGCACCCACTCCGCCGTCACCGCCCGCGCCGCCGTTGCCGAGGCTGCCCGCGGTGCCGTTCGCGCCGACCGAGCCACCGGTTCCCCCGGTGCCCGCCGCGCCACCCGCACCCGCTGCGCCACCGGCACCACCGTCGCCGCCCGCGCCACCGTTTTGGCCGTCGCCACCGTTGCCACCGGCGCCCGTCGCGGCAGTACCTGCCGCGCCGTCGACACCTGCACCGCCGTTGCCACCGCGACCACCCGAACCACCCGCACCGCCGCTGCCGTTCGTGCCCACCGCACCGACCGCGCCGATCAGGCTCGAAGTGCCACCGGCACCGGCGTTCCCGCCTCGACCACCCGCACCGCCCGCGGTGCCGGCCGTACCGTCTCCGCCCGCAGCGCCCGCACCGGTCCCCGCTGCACCGGCAGTGCCGTCGACACCCGCGCCGCCTGCTCCGCCGAGTCCACCGGCACCGCCCTGGCCGCCGTTCCCGATCAGCCCGCCGCCAGCACCGCCGGCACCACCCGCTCCACCGGCGGTGCCCGCAGCACCGGCCGTTCCGGCCGCACCGACACCGCCCGCACCACCGGTTCCACCGCTGCCGAACACGAATCCGCCGCGACCACCCGCGCCGCCGGCCCCGCCGGCTAGTCCGGTCGCCCCGGCCGCTCCCGCGCCACCGGTTCCGCCGGTCCCGAAGAAGCCGGCGTTGCCGCCCGCACCACCCGTGCCACCGGCAACCGTCGCCGCGCCGCCGGCGCCACCGTTGCCGAAGAGGCCACCGTTACCGCCCGCACCACCATTCGCGCCGCGGCCTCCACTGCCGAACAGGAGTCCGCCATTGCCACCATTGCAGGCTGCCGCAACGCAATCCGCCGGAGCGTCGGCACCATCACCGATGAACACGCGGATCAGCATGCCCAGGCCCGCAGCCGGATCGCTCCCTGCAGCCGGCACGAACGCGTACGCCGTCGACGACGAACCCGCGGTGGTCGTCAACGGTGTCCAGGTCGTCTCCGGGGAGAACATGCTGAACCGCGACACCGATGCCTGCGACACCGGACCCGTTCCACCCGTGCCCGACGACGGAACGAAGAGTTGTACCGGCGCGGCACCCTGACCCGACAACGGCGGCACCGACGACGAACCACCCACACCCGACGAACCGCCTTGCACCGGAGACTGATTCGGAACCACCACCGACGACCCCGTCGGCAGCGACGACAACATCTGCAACGTCTTCCCCGTCAGCACCACACCCTCGGCGTGCACCCGACTCAACGCACCGTGGGCCGACGCATTCACCCCCGCCGCCGTGGTCAGCGACGTCGGGTCCGAACCGACGCCGGCCCCCATCAGAACTGCGGCCGCTGCCGTGGTCACCACCGCACCGGCGGCGGTGCCCGCCAGGCCCGCCTTACCGACGGTCTTCGACACCCGCGACGCTTTGTGAATTCCCACGACAACTCCCTCAGAACATCCAGTGATGAGGGTGAAGCTAGACCTCGACGCGCCGAGTTACCTCGAATTCACATTTGTTCTGTCAAATCTGTCATTTGTTCAGTCGTTCAGGCGACAAAGCTATGCAACGCGAAGTAGCGGAAGTTCGAAAGTCCGCCGTGCGCAACATCCTTCGCCTGGCTCACCAATCAGGGGCGTGCCGTCGACGGCCGGTGGGGGCCGACCGCAGCGGCAGCATCGGCTCGATGATCGCCATCTCGTCGCGGGTGACCCACGAGGGGTTGCTCGCCTGGGGAAGACGCAGGATCTCCATGCCGGCGAGGCCGGGGATCTCACCGAGGTCTGTCGCCCGGATGCGCTCGGCGTCGGGGAGCAGGTGGATGTCGGTGTGGGCCAGCCACGACGGCTCGTCGGAATCGGCGTCCGGGTCGATCTCGCTCGGACCGGTGATCCATCCGAGTCCGCCGATGCCGCGCGGCCGCCGACCACCGGCGGGGCCGCTGACCCACAGCAACGCGCGCTGACCCGCGGCCATGACGTCCTTGCGATAGTTGGCCGCGACACAGCGAGTCGCGAGTACACCTCTCTCCGAGGCGATCTCGACGACAGAGTCCCATCGTGCGCCGTTCACCGTGAACACCCACGCACCCAGCGTCTCGGCGGTCACCTTCCGTGCAGCCATCACCCACGATGGCACGCCCACCAAACGCGAACCGACCGCACCCGGGTCTCGGATGCGGTCGGTGAGCGGACGAACCGCTGCTTCGCGGGGAGGGCTCTTACTTGGCGAGGAACTCGAGGAGCACCTTGTTGACCTCTTCGTGGTGGGTCCACAGCAGGCCGTGCGGGGCACCCTCGATCTCGACGTATTCGGCGTCGGGCAGGGCCTTGGTGAACTCCCGGCCCGTCGAGTCGATGGGCAGGATGTTGTCGGCGGTGCCGTGGACGATCAGCGCGGGCACGTCGATCTTCGGGATGTCCTCGCGGAAATCGGTGAGCCAGGTCGGCTGCGCCGCGACCGACGCCCACGCGGAGGCGTTGTAGGCGAGCTGCTTGTTGGCGGCGAGGGCCTCTTCGCTGAGCCGGTTGCCGAGGTAGTCATCGGTGTTGAAGAAGTTCGTGAAGAAGTCGGTGAAGAACGCATAGCGGTCCTTCTTCACGGCGTCGGCGAGACCGTCGAACACGCTCTGCGGGACGCCGGCCGGGTTGTCGTCGGTCTGCAGCAGGTACGGCTCCAACGATCCCAGGAACACCGCCTTGGCCACACGCGACGAGCCGTACTTGCCGAGGTAACGACCCACCTCGCCGGTACCCATCGAGAAGCCCACCAGCACAACCTGGTTCAGCTCCAGCTGATCGAGGACGGCCTTGAGGTCGGCGGCGTAGGTGTCGTAGTCGTGGCCGATGGTCGGCTTGCTCGACTTGCCGAAACCGCGACGGTCGTAGGTGATCACGCGGTGGCCGGCATCGAGGAGGGCGGTGGTCTGCTTCTCCCACGACGACCCGTCGAGCGGGTAACCGTGGATCAGCACGACGGGCTGTCCGCTGCCGTGGTCTTCGTAGTAGAGCTCGATCGGAGCGGAGTTCTCGGTTCCTGTGGTGGTGATGTAACCCATGACTGCCTCCTCGGCGAAGTCCTGATCGACGTCGTAGAGAACGAACGTTCTCCCACGTGGGTCACACTACAGAACGTGCGTTCTCTCGGCAAGTACACTGACAGGATGGATTCCAGGACCGCCATCGTCGACGCCGCCGACCGGCTGTTCTACGAGCGTGGGATCCAGCAGGTCAGCATGGACGAGCTGCGTGAAGCGGCCGGCGTATCCCTCAAACGCCTCTACGCAGAGTTCCCCGGCAAGGACACGATCGTGCTCGCGGTGCTCGATCACCGGCACGCCATGTGGGTGTCGGGCCTCGACCGTGTGGCCGCTCCCCTCACCTCACCGCGCGACAAACTGCTCGCGGTGTTCGATTTCCTCGCCGAATGGTTCGTCACCGACGACTTCCGGGGCTGCGCCTTCATCAACGCGTTCGGCGAGCTCGGTGGTTCGTCACCGGAGGTCGCCGCGGCCGCGCGTGCCCACAAGCAGAGCTTCCAGATCTACGTCGACGACCTGGTCGAGAAGGCGGGCGCGCCCACGGCCCTCGCCCGGCAGTTGGTGCTTCTCGCCGAGGGCGCGCAGACGACCTCGGCGATCGTCGCCGACCCCACCGCGGCGCGATACGCCCGCGACGCCGCCGCGACGCTCATCGCGGCGGCTCTGGACTGACCTCGGCTACGAGTCCGACTGTGCGGCAGCCCAATCGGCCACGCGCTGTTCGCTCTCCTCCGGGCTGAGATCCTCCACGCGCGTCATCACCGACCAGCGCACCCCGAACGGGTCGAGCACCGAGGCGAAGCGGTCCCCGGAGACGAAGGTCATGGGTTGCTCGCGCACCATGGCGCCGGCACCGACCGCGCGTCCGACCGCCGCGTCGACGTCGGGGACGTACACCGCGAGGGAGTAGATCGCCGGCGAACCCGGTGTGGGCGCGGCGAGATCGTAGGTCGGACTCGGCTCCCCCAGCTGCAGCCGCCCCTCGGAGAACTGCAGTTCCGCGTGTGCGACGGACCCGCCGATCTCGGTGACGCCGGCGACGGTCGCGCCGAACACGCTGCGGTAGAAATCGATCGCGTCGCGAGCCGGACTCACCACGATGAACGGTGTCAGCGACGAGTAGACGTGTGGCCGGCCGTCGGTGGTGTGGCTCCCCGTCGCCGGGGCGGTGTCGTCGTGTGCGGTGTCCTCGGTGGTCGTCATGCGTTCCATCGTGGCCGCGGCGGGCTGGCGGGTCTTGTACATCTGCGACAGACTTGTCCGACGATGGGACCGCCGGAGATCCACCACGCGATCGCGTCCCGGGGACACCTCAACCCGGGATCGCCGGGCGTCGCGTTCGACCGCTTCGAGCTGGAACTCCCCGACCTGGTGCGCAACGTGTGGGTGGTGCGCTGGCAACTCGGAGAACCGCTGACGCAGCGGGTACTCAACTACCCGGCCGTCAACGTCGTCGTCGAGGCCGGCCCCCAGGTCGACGGCGCCCATCACACCGGCCTCTACGGCCCGCAGCCCCATGTCACCGAACGCACCCTGCGCGGTGCCGGGTGGGCGGTCGGGGTGTTGTTCCGCCCGGCTGCGACACCGCTCCTCACCGACCTCACCGACACTGCGCTTCTCGGTGCGGACATCGTTTTCGACGACGCACCGTCGGCGCGTCTCGCCGCGGTCATGACCGGTGACGACGGGGAGTTGCGCGAGATCCTCGACGACTGGCTCGCGCCACTGGCCGAGCGCATCGACGACGCCGGCCGTCTCGCGACATCGGCGACGGTGATCGCGGAGGAACGCACCGACATCACCACAGCCGTCGGACTCGCCGACGCCCTGCACACGTCGGTGCGGACGGTCGAGCGTGCGGTACGACGCCACACCGGGTTCACCCCGAAGCAGCTGATCGAGTGTCGACGTATGCAGGACGCGGCGACACGGCTGTATGCCGACCCCGACACCGACTTGTCCACGCTGGCGGTGGAACTCGGCTTCGTCGATCACGCCCACTTCTCACGACGCTATCGCGCGATCATCGGTGAGACACCGGGCCAGACCCGCGTCGTCGGCCGCAGGTCTCGGGAACGACCCGGTCAGGCGATCAGAGGTCGCCGGTGACGAACTGGGCGATCCCGTTGCCGAACGACCAGTCGGCCTGGGTGTTCTCGACCACCGAGACGATGAGATCGGTTCCCGCCAGCCCGCATTCGGCGCCCAGCCGATCAGCCAGCGCACGATAGGTGGCCTGCTTCTGATCGGTGTCGCGGCCCTGCTGCACGATCTGGATGAGGACGATGTCATCGGTCCGCTCGAACCCGAGCCCGGTGTCCTCGGCGATGATGCCACCGGGCTTGTGCTCGGTGATCAGTTGGTATCGATCGCGTGGCGGGGCTGCGAAGTGTTCGCGCAGGACCTCCTGGACGGTGTCGGCCAGGACGCGGATCTGTTCGGGGGTGCGCCGATTCTCGATCAGATGGATGTGGACGAGAGGCATTGCGGTCGACTCCTGTGTTCGGCGGTCACGCGGCGAGCCTCGGGTGCAACCGCCCGCGACGAAGGCCTATTCCGCGGCCTCCGCCTGCGCCGACGCCTCGACCGCCCCCGACCACGCGACCGTGACCGCACCGACGACCGCGGCGACGAAACCGAGCACGGCGAGCCACGCCAGACCGTTCACCGTCTCGTCGCCGAGGAAGATGACGCCGATCACCCCCGGCACCACCGTCTCGCCGACGACCAGCGCGGCGGTCGCGCCGTTGACCGAACCCAGTTGCAGCGCAACGGTGTGCAGATAGAAACCACCACCGCCGGCCAGCGCCAGGGCATAGAGCGCGGGGTCGGTGAACAGCGTCGACAGCGCGAACGGATCGAGTCCGTCGAGCACGCGCACCGAGATCGCGACAGCACCGAACAGCGCGCCGGCGGCGAGTCCCGCCGCGATCGCCGCACGGGACCCCAGCCACCGGACGAGGGCGATCGAGATCACCACGAGCGCGACCGTCGCGCCCAACAACACCCAGTGGAACAGCATCGACTCGGTCTGGCGGGGGTTCTCCTTCGCCGACACCCCCAGCGCGCACAGCGCCAGCAGCACCACCCCGATCGCGATCCAGTCACGGGTGTGCAGCCGGATCTTCAGTACGAAGATGCCGAGGACCGCGGTGATGACCAGGTTCGCGCTGATGATCGTCTGCGACAGGAACAGTGGGGCCAACCGCGCCGACACCGCGCCTCCGACGAAACCCGCGACGTCCATCACCGTCCCCACGATGAAGTAGACCGTCAGCATCGCCAGCACGGTGGATCGCAGTGTGGGCGCACCGGTCTCGGTCGCCAGACCGGTCTCGCCGCGGGCCAGCGCGGCGTCGTGGCTGCTACGCGCGCCGTGGGCCTGCAGCACCGACGACACCCCGTAGGCGATCGAGGCGAACAGCGCGGCGAGGACTCCGGCGATCAACATGGCGTGGTCAGGGGCACAGGACGTCGGTGCCGACCGACGCGGCGAGCGCCTCGGGCAGTCGCACGGTGCCGTCGGGTTGCTGATGGTTCTCGAGGATGGCGACGATCCAGCGGGTGGTCGCCAGTGTGCCGTTGAGGGTCGCCGCGGTCTGCGGTTTACCGTTGTCGTCGCGGTAGCGCACGGAGAGCCGGCGGGCCTGGTACGTCGTGCAGTTCGAGGTCGACGTCAGCTCGCGGTAGGTCTCCTGCGTCGGAACCCATGCCTCGCAGTCGAACTTACGCGCCGCGGAGGATCCGAGATCGCCGGCGGCGGTGTCGATCACGCGGTAGGGCACGTCGATCGCGGCCAGCATCTCCTTCTGCCACCCCAGCAGCTTCTGGTGCTCGGCCTCGGCGTCTTCGGGTTTGCAGTAGACGAAGCCCTCCACCTTGTCGAACTGGTGCACGCGGATGATCCCGCGCGTGTCCTTGCCGTAGCTGCCGGCCTCGCGCCGGAAGCAACTCGACCACCCCGCATAGCGTTTCGGCCCGTCGGAGAGATCGAGGATCTCGTTCATGTGGTAGCCGGCCATCGGCACCTCGGAGGTTCCGACGAGGTACAGGTCGTCGTCGGGCAGGTGGTAGATCTCGGCCGAGTGCGCGCCGAGGAAGCCGGTGCCCTCCATCACCTCGGGTCGCACCAGCACCGGCGGGATCATCATGGTGAACCCGTTGGCGGTCGCGAGACGCGCGGCGAGCTGCAGCAGTCCGAGCTGCAGCAGCGCGCCCTGCCCGGTGAGGAAGTAGAATCGCGAACCCGACACCTTCGCGCCGCGCTCCATGTCGAGCAGCCCGAGCGACTCACCGATCTCGAGGTGGTCCTTCGGGTTGTCGATCGCGGTGGGCTCGCCGACGTGCTCGAGCACCACATAGTCGTCCTCGCCACCGGCGGGCGCCTCGTCGGCGACCACGTTTCCGATCGCGCGATGGGTCGCGGTCACGACGGCCTCGGCCTCGGATTGGGCCGCCGAGGCCGCCTTCACCTTTTCGGCGAGTTCCTTGCCGCGGGCGAGCAGTGCGGGCTTCTCGTCGGCCGAGGCCTTACCGACCGACTTGCCGAGCGTCTTCTGCTCGTTGCGCAGCGCGTCGGCGTCGGCGATCGCGGCGCGGCGTGTGACATCGGCGTCGAGGAGGGTGTCGACAAGCGCGGGGTCCTCTCCGCGCTTGCGTTGAGAGGTACGGACGAGTTCGGGGTCGTCCCGGAGCAGTTTCAGGTCGATCACCTGCAGAACCCTACTGGCTGACGTGTGCCGGTCGGTCGCCGATCACCGCCACCGCGCCGTGTAGTCGTCGCGCCCGAACATCGCGGCGGCGTTGCGGGCGGTGGGTGTGCCCGCGTCGGGGTCGGCGCCCGCGGCGACCAGGGTCTCGACGACGTCGTCGAACCCCTTGAACACCGCGCCGGCCAGCGGGGTCTGGTTCTTGTCGTTGGGCCGGTCGACCTCGGCGCCGAGACCGATGAGGGCGGCGACAGTCGCTGCGTGCCCGTGATAGGCGGCCAGCATGACAAGGGTGTCGCCGGTGCCGGTCGTGAGGTCGGCGGGCACACCGGCCCGCACGTACTCGACCAGGGCCGCGGTGTGTCCACCGCGCGCCATGTCGAACAGGCGCCCGGCCAGCTCGGCGATGTCGGTGTCGTCGCGATCGTCGGGGCTCGGTTCGTCCGGTGCAGGCATCGAGGTCCACGGTATCGGCCGGATGCCGCCTCGCGACAGGCATGATGGACGGCGATGTCTGCGCCCACCGAACCCCCCGCCCCCGACGACACCCCGCCCGACTCCGTCGACGAGACCGGATCGGCCGAGGCGGCGGGCGACACCGCCGAGACCACCGCAACCGCGGAACACGAGCCGCCCACCCGTCCGGCCACGGGGCGCACCCGCTGGCTGACCGCGCACCCGATGCGCACCGTGCTCGGTGCCGTCGTGCTCGGCGCGCTGGCGGCAGCGGCGATCGTCGCGGCCATCGGCGGCTTCTCCGACGCCGGCTCGATCGATCAGACGGCGATCGGCGCCGAGGACCGGGGTCCGCAGGCCAACGCGTTCAACCGCTCGACCCCGGGGACGTGTCTCACCTGGCCGCAGAACGATCCCAGCCGACCGTCGGCCATCGGGTGCGGCGGGGCGCATTACTTCGAGGTGGCCGGGGTCGTCGACCTCACCGCGGTCGCCGCGGATCGTTTCGGGGACACCGCGCCGTGGCCGAGCCGCGAACAGTTCGTCGCGCTGCGCGAGCAGTACTGCCCGAATCAGGTGAATTCGTACCTCAACGGGAGGTTCGATCCGAACGGTCGTTTCTCGGTCGGGATGCTCTATCCGTCGCAGCGCCAATGGGACGACGGCGAACGCACCCTGCGCTGTGGTGTCCAGGCTGCCGATTCGACCGGTCGTCTGCAGTCGTTCCTGGGTCGTGTCGCCGATCTCGACCAGGCGCCGCAGTGGCCGATCGGCACGTGCATCGGCATCAACCTGCAGTCGCGGCAGCCCACCGACCCGGTGAACTGCACCGAACGGCATGCCTTCCAGGTGACCGGTCTCGTGGGGCTGGCCGATCAGTTCGGTGCCCCGGGTTCGGGGAAGCCCTGGCCCGACACCGCCGCCCAGAACCGGTTCCTCTCGGGTGTCTGCCCGAAGATGACGACCGGGTTCTTCGGCACCCAGAAGGCGTTCACCGACACCACCCTCAACGTGCAGTGGTCCACGATCAGCCAGGTCAGCTGGTTGTCGGGCAGCCGCACCGCGGTCTGCTACGTCGGACTGCCCGACCGCGGGGGTTTCGCCACCCTCGTCGGCGACGGCAAACCCAATCTCCTCATCAACGGCCAGGTGCCGGTGCCGCCGCCGGTGGAACCGCCCGGTCGCCTCAACCCGACGCCGGTCCCGCTCCCGCAGGGCATCTCTCCCAACCCGACCGAGGTCCCGGCCCCCGAGGGCTGAGCGAGCCGCTGCGATGACCGTCGAGATGAGCGACCGCGAGTTCGAGGGATTGGTGTCGGATGCGCTCGACACCATCCCCACCGAACTCACCGAGGCGATGAACAACGTGGTGGTGCTCGTCGAAGCACACCACCCCGACGAGCCTGACCTGCTGGGGCTCTACGAGGGCATCGCCCTGACCCAGCGCGACACGACCTACGGCGGCGCGCTGCCCGACACCATCACGATCTACCGCGAACCGCTGTTGTCGATGTGCACCGACCGCGATCAGGTGGTCGCCGAGGTCGCGATCACCGTCGTGCACGAGATCGCGCACCACTTCGGCATCGACGACGCCTGGTTGCACGCGCACGGATGGGGCTGAACTCAGCCCATCGGATCGACGGACGCGGCCCCCACCGGGCGCACCGGGTCGACACCGCCCCAGTGGACGCACGTCCACGCGTTGTCGCGTCGGACGAGTTCGATCGATCCGGTGTTGGGCAGCCCGTTCTCGAGCGCGAAAACGGGGTCGACGCCGGAGAGGTGGGCGGCGATCAGACGGATTGCCGCGCCGTGGCTCACCACGTACACGTCGCCACGCATATCGGCGTGCGTGGCGTGCAGTGATTCGATCACCGGGACGTACCTGCCCAGCAGGTCGTCGAAGCTCTCACTGTTGCCGACGCGCCTGTCGGTCTGGCCGGCGAACCAGTCGGCGATCAGGTCACGGAAGGCACGCACCGAGTCGTCGTCGTTGCGATCCTCGAGGTCACCGACCTGCACCTCGTGCAGATCGTCGACCGCCCGGGCCTCGACACCCCACACCGAGCCGATGAGCTCGGCGGTCTCCCGTGCGCGTCGGGCGACAGAGCTGTAGAGCGCGGCCGGTGCGACATCGGGGCGTTCGAGCGCGAACCGAACTGCCTGGCGCGCACCGAAGTCGGTGAGCCCCGCGCCCGGCGGCCGGGTGTCGAGACGCGCCATCACGTTCGAGGTCGTCTGACCGTGACGCACCAGGTGAAGTGATCCCATCAGCGATCACCCCGGCGCAACGCCTCGACCCAGCGCAGCGAGTCGGAGTGGTCGGGTGAGGCCGCGCCGGTCGCGCGTTCGGCGACCCACGAACCCAGGAAGGTGACCTTCTCGGCGAAGGCATGCAGTCCTGCCAACGCATGTCCCATCAGTGGATCGTCGATGTGACCGGAGGCGTCGAGGAAGAAGTGGTAGCCGGCGGTGTGGCGCCGCGGACGCGACTCGATACGCATCAGATCGATGTCACGCGTGGCGAATTCACTCATCGCGCGCACGAGGGAGCCCGGCACGTCGGGCAGGTTGAGGATGACCGCGGTCCGATCGCGGCCGGTGCGTTCCGGCACAGGTGCCGGGCGTCCGATCAACACGAAGCGTGTGGTGGCGTCGGCCGCGTCGGCGACATCCTCGGCGAGCGCCACGAGGCCGTGATTGCGGGCGGCCAGAGCTGTGGTCAGCGCGGCGTCAGCACGCCCGGCCGCGACGTCGGCGGCAGCCGCGGCGTTCGAGGAGGACGGTATGACCGTCGCCGACGGGAACAGCCGTCGCAGACTCTCGCGGGTCTGGCCCTCGGCGACGGGGTATGCGGCGATCGTGCTGACGTCTCCACGGCTGGTTCCGGACGTCGCGGCGACGGTGAAGGCGATGTCGAGGACGGTCTCGGCCAGGATCTGCACGCCGTCACCGGCGGCCAGTGCGTCCATGGTCGCGGGAACTCCGCCCTCCACCGAGCTCTCCATCGGGACGCAACCGTGGTCGGCGGCACCCGATCGGACCGCTTCGATGACATCGCCCGGACTCCCCTGGGCCGAACGTGCAGGGGCAACCCAGCCGACGCGGTCGATCAGCCGATCGAGAGCCATCTCGGTGAACGTGCCCGTCGGGCCGAAATAGGCCACCGCGCCGGATGGCTCGGGCAGCAGCTCACGACGGTCGGACACAGCGTCGAGCGTAGTCCACACCGCCAGCCCGATCCGGCGCGCCGTACAGATGCGCGACAGCAGCTCATGCCGACTGTGCGGAAACGTTCGTCGAGTGTGCTCACCGCACGACGTGACCCGGCAGCGCAGCAACGCACACTCGGCGACCGGCTTCCGCACCGTCAGCGGTAGTAGAACGCCACCATCCACGCGAAATACACGATCGTCCAACAACATTCACTGAAATCAACCACCCAAACCTCGAACATCCGTGCTAGGATAAATGTACAGATACACCTGGGGAGGGGGCAGCCCGATGAACGACATCCAATCGGATTACGCTGCCCTGGAACAGATTGTGGACAGAATCCTTATCTCCGACTCCGCCTCGTGCACCGAGGAGGAGGTCGCGGATCTCGCCATCCGCAACGAGCGCATCACCCGCAAACTCGAGGCCGCCGGCAACCGCAGGATTCTCGACGTCTCCGACCGCGACGCCCACCGCGCCGTCGGGTGTGTGAACCTGGCCGAGTTCCTGCGGACGAAACTGCGCGTGACGCAACTGAAGAAGCGGCTCAAAGAAGTGCAGGCCCTCGAACCGATGCACGCCATGACCGGTGAGAAGCTCCCGCCGGTGTGCCCGAACATGGCACGCGAGTTGGCGGCCGGTGCGATCGGCGCTGACCATGTCCACGCCGTGTTGGATGTGATGGGCAAGATCCCCACCGCGGTCGAACCTGAGCATCGGGCGTACGCGGAGCAGACCCTCGCCGAGTTCGCGACCACACTCACACCGAAAGAGATCGCCGCGGCCGGTGTGCGCATCCTGGCGCATCTCGACCCCGACGGCCGTTTGACTGACGACCGCGATCGCGCACGGAATCGGAAACTGTCGCTGGGGTGCCAGGACTCGCAGTTGATGTCGAAGCTGACCGCCACGTTGGACCCGACCACGCGAGCTCTGTTTGATGTGGTGCTCGCGAAGTGGGCCGCACCGGGCATGAACAATCCCGATGACGACAAGTCACCTCACGGCGACGGCAGCGAGATCAGCAGCGATGTACTGCGGGAGGCGGCGGATCGGGAATGCTGCTCGCAGAGCCAACGCAACCACGACGCCTTCAAGGCGGTGCGCTTCGTGCGCCGACCGTGCCACAAAGTGACATCGAGCGTGCTCCGTACGGAGGCCAGATGTGCGTTCGGAGTGGCACGCTCGATGTCACTTTGTGGCACGGTCGGCGGAAGTTCGACGTCTCCGACGCCCAGACGCATCTCGCGGTGTTCAGCGACGTCACGAATGAGCCCTTGTTCTTCGGCCGCACCCGCCGCCTCGCGTCCCAGGCACAACGGCTGATGGCCTTCGCGCAGTACCGCGGTTGCAGCAAGGACGATTGCGGTGTCCCGTTCGCCCACACCGAGATGCACCACGCCGAAAACGACTGGGCTGACGGTGGTCTCACCGACTCCACCAACCTGGCGCCGGCATGCGGACCACACAACCGGGCCGTCGGAACCGAACCGCACCAATGGTCCACGGAGAAGATCACCGACGGCCCAGACAAGGGCCGCTACGGCACTGCGAGAGCCAACCACCTACACCGGATCGACGAGCTCCTCCGACGCCACCTCGCTCATGGGGGCGAGGAGTCGCGCGCGGAATCGCGCGACCCGTCACCTCCCGGTCGCACTGACGTCGTGTGGCCCCCGGCGCACAGCACGTACGCGGCCTGAGTCTCGCCTGTTCGGGGAATCCGTGTTGCCGGTCGCCGCCGTCCAGTTTAGGTTAGGGTTACCTTAATCTCGTCTCGACGAACCGCCGCCAGAGAAGGACCCGCCATGGCAACCACCGTGACCGACCGCCCGACCGATGCCGAGGCGATCCGCACCGCCTGTATGCGCGTGACCGCGGCGATGGTCGCCATCGAGGGCGCCGAACCGTCGCCGGTGACGATGGTGCACCTCTTCGACGGACAGGCATTTGTCCTCATCGGATCCGACACCGACGCCATGGCCGCCACGCGCGCCGGTTCCGACGGCGTTCCCGCGATGATCGAGGTCACCGACTGTGCGCCGATCGAACTCCGCGAACGGGTGCGGTCGCTGATCTGGCTCAACGGGGTGTTGCATCGGGTACCCGCCGACCTCGAGCGCGACCTCGCGTTGGAGATCGCCCTCGAGCACCCCGCCGACGAGCTGCTCGACCTGGGGCACGGCTACTCCATGCTGCGGCTGCAGCTCACCGGCGCGGTCATCGCGACCTCGACGGGAGCGGCCGCGGTGGCCGCCGATGAGCTGACCCGCGCCACACCCGATCCGTTCTGGCAGTACGAGGCCGACTGGATCGCCCACCTCGACTCCGACCACTCCGACGTGATCGAGCAGCTCGGACGCCGCCTACCGGCGCACCTGCGCACCGGTCGCGTACGCCCGCTCGGCATCGATCGCTGGGGCATCCGTTTCCGCGTCGAGGGCGAGACCGGCGACCTCGACACGCGGCTGTCGTTCGACCGCCCCGTCACCGACGTGATGGCGCTGTCACGAGCCCTGCGCGCGCTCGCCGGTTGCCCCTACCTCAACAGCATCACCGACTGACCACAGGCGGCATCTCTATCGTGGCGAGGTGCCCTCACCCATCCGCGCGCTGCTGACCCCGGTGCGACCCGGCGACATCACGGTGGTCACCGACCGCACACAGCGCCGGCTCATCGGCGCCGAGATCAGCATCGTCGTCATCCTCACCTTCGGCCTCTCCGGCGCGTACTCGGCGCTGTCGTTGCTCGAGGCCGAGGTGCGCTCGGGAGGGATCGGCAACAGCACGGTCGCGCTCAACCAGTCGACGTCGACGATCGACTACATCGACCTCGCCCGCCAACTGCTCGCCGCCACACGCCTGTTCGCCATCGCCGCCCTGGCCGCGTACCTCCTCTACCGCGGTGGGGTGGCCCTGCACCGGGCCGGGATCACGCGCCGACCGACCCGCCGCGACGCTGCCTGGGGCCTGGCCCTCGCCGCAGGGATCGGACTACCCGGGCTGGGGCTCTATCTGGTGGCACGCGAACTCGGCGTCAACGCCCAGGTGCTGCCCAGCGACCTCACCGAGACGTGGTGGCGGCTACCGGTCCTGGTGATCTCGGCCGCCGGCAACGCCGGCGCCGAGGAAGTTCTCGTGGTCGCCTACCTGATCACCCGGCTGCGCCAGCTCGGGTGGGGAGAGAACCGGTCGCTGCTGGCGTCGGCGCTGCTGCGGGGCAGCTATCACCTCTATCAGGGCTTCGGCGGCGGCCTCGGCAACGTGGTGATGGGCCTGGTCTACGGCCGCTTTTTCCAGCTGACGTCCCGCACATGGCCACTGGTGATCGGCCACGCGCTCATCGACACCGTCGCGTTCGTCGGATACGCACTCCTCCGGGACCATCTGACTTGGCTGCAGTGACCGCCCCGACGCCGTCCGGCTCCGTACAGTCGTGCCTGTGAGCGACCAGGAGGGGCCTTTCATACGACGGCCCCGCGAACCGGGCGGGCCCCGACGCGGAGACGGCGGCGGTGACCGACCGCCGCCGCGCGCCTGGTCGGAGGCACCGAGCCAGCCCCCGCGGCCGGCCGCACCACGTCCGGATCCCGCACGGGGTGTCGACGGCTACGCACCTCCCCAGAAACCCGAGCCGTTCCGCGACGCCCCACCGCGCCGAGGCGGGCCACCACCCCCGCCTCCCCCACGCGGTCGCACACCGGCGGACGCCCAGGGATTCCGGCGGGACCCTCGACTCGACCGACCCGACCGTCTCGGCCCACCCGGTCCCCCGCGAAACCGGCGACCCGAGCGTCCGGTGGGCCCGCCTCCACGACCGCCCCGACGGCGCCGTCTGCGTCGCCCTCGCATCGGCCGCACCCTGCTCGCGCTGCTGCTCGTCATCGTGGTCGCGCTGGTGGGACTCACCTTCTACTACGACTCGAAACTCAACCGGGTCGATGCACTGAGCTCGTACCCCGGCCGCGTCCGCGACACCCCGGGCACCAATTGGCTTCTGGTGGGCTCGGATTCACGCGCCGGGCTCACCGAGCAGCAGAAGCGCAACCTCAGCACGGGCGACGTCGACGGCGATCTCGGTCGCACCGACACCATGATGCTGGTGCACATCCCGAACAGTGGGAAGGCGACCATCGTCAGCATCCCGCGCGACCTGTTCGTCCCGATCCCCGGTCAGGGCTCCTACAAGATCAACGCCGCCTTCACCTTCGGCGGGCCGAAGCTGCTCGTGCAGACCATCGAGACGTTCACCCGCGTGCACATCGATCACTACGCCGAGATCGGTTTCGGCGGCTTCGACACCCTCGTCGACTCGGTGGGCGGGGTGAACATCTGCCTCGATCAGCCGTTGCGTGATCCCAAGGCAGGACTGAACCTGCGTGCCGGTTGCCAGGATCTGAACGGGCGCCAGGCGTTGGGGCTGGTGCGCACCCGAGCCTTCCCGAACGCCGACCTCGAACGCGTGGTGAACCAGCGCAAGTTCCTGACCGCACTGATGTCGAAAGCGGCGAGCTTCTCGACCATCGCCAACCCGTTCCGGTTGTTCCCCTTCGTCAGCGGCACCGTCTCGACACTCACCGTCGACAACGGCGACCACATCTGGAATCTCGCGATGTTGGGGTGGGCGCTGCGCGGCGGGCCGGTGACGACCACCACACCCACGGGCGGCTCGGAGAGCACCGACGACGGCGACGCACTGGCCCCCGACGACGACACCACGGCCTTCTTCGACCTGATCGCGAAGGATTCACCGATCCCGCAGAACCTCTTGAGTACCAACGGCGGCGCCATCAGCTGACGGCCGGGAAGTGCATCCTCAGTAAGGGTGAACTGGGATGACAGGCCAATTCGGACAGCCTAGTCTCGTCGCCATGTCCGTCACCACACGCTCAGCAGCGAGCCCCGTCTCCGCCTTCCACCAGCTCCTCGCCGAGCAGATCGCCCACGAGTTCGCCGCATCGCAGCAGTACATCGCGCTCGCCTCGTTCTACGCCAACGAGGATCTCCCGCAGCTGGCGAAGCACTTCTACGGCCAGTCGGTCGAGGAGCGCAACCACGCGATGATGATCGTGCAGTACTTCCTCGATCGCGACATGGCCGTGGAGGTTCCCGGGATCGCCGCTCCGCAAAGCCATTTCGGCGACTTCCGCGAGCCGATCAAGCTGGCACTGCACCAGGAGCAGACGGTCACCGATCAGATCATCGCGCTGGCCAAGACCGCACGCGACGAGGGCGACTACCTCGGCGAGCAGTTCATGCAGTGGTTCCTCAAGGAGCAGGTGGAGGAGGTCGCGGTGATGACGACGCTGCAGACCGTCGCCGAGCGCGCCAACGGCAACACCTTCGATCTCGAGAACTTCGTGGAGCGTGAGCTCAACGTCGCGGCCGAGGCCGACGCGACCGCACCCTCGATCGCCGGCGGCGCGATCTGAGCTAGCCGCTCCGCAAAGCTTCGACGATCGCAGCGACCCTTCGCTCGCGGGTCGCTTCCTGCTTCGCGTCGACGACCGCGCGGGCGTGCTCCTTGCGACGCGATGGCGCCAGCGCGTCGAACGCCGCGCGGACAGCAGGGTCGGCGTCGAGAGCCGTGGCCAGCGCGGGCGGGACCTCGACCTCACGGGGGCCGTCGTCGAGTTCGATCGCCACATCGACGGTGTCGCCGGCCTCCACCCCGAGTCGGGTACGCACTGCCTTGTTCAAGCCCAGCAGATTCTCCCCGCCCATCCGCCCGATACGACCGGCGATCGTGATGCCGCCGATCGTGAAACGCACCGGCGGCGTCTTCGTGCCGCCGAACGAGGCGACCTCCTCGTCGGTCAACACGATCGCTGCGGCCGGGCCCCGCTTCTGCAGGATCACCGTGCGCCGCAACCCCTTACCGGTCACCGCAGGGTGACCTGTCGGCCGCGGATGCCGTCGCGTGAGCGGCGCTGCTCGCCGGTCAATTCGCCGGTCTGGGCCAGCGCCTCGGCGAGGTCGGTCTCGAAGCGGGCGCACGGGGCGGTCCACTCCTCGTGGTGCATCTCGTTGTCGAGGTCGAACACCGGCACCAGCAGGCCGTGGGTGCGGAACGAGCCCGCGAACTTCGAGCCCTCACCGAGGGTGAGCTTGCCCGCCGCGTGCAGCCGCGCCAACGCGGTCATCACGTCGTCCTCGGCCTCGGGGCGCACCCATCGGACGTGGGCCCGCTCGCCGGCGTCCACCCACCAGGGGGCGCCGGAGAGGTTCTCGCCGACGATGCGGGCGGTCGGGAGGATCGATTCCGACGCCTGCTCGATCATCGCGGCGATGTCCGGCGAGATGTCGGCGGAATCGGCGAACCACCACGAGAAGTCGTCGTGCAGCGTGATGTCGAGGGTGGTGTCGGCGCCGAGGGTGGCGGCGAGATCGGCCTCCCCGTCGACGTCGTCGTCCTGTGGTCTCGGCTCGTAGGGGGCGCCGGCCTCGGCGCGGCTCGCCCACCGCAGCGCATGCGCGAGCTCACCGGGGATGTCGTCACCCTCGAACTCGGTCTGCAGGGCCACCAGACCCTCGACCGATCCACCGATGTCGCGGGTCAGTGCCTGCACCGCTCCGGGCAGGATCGTCGCGAGCGACACCGCATTGGTCCCCGACTCACCGTGCACGGTGACCGACGCCGTCGCCGACGCGACGAACGCGCGCAGCGCGACGATGTCGCATTCGGCGGTGAGACCCGCGAACGGCCGCGCCGGCGCAGCCAGTGCCTCCGCCTGTCGCGCCTTGCGGGCGGCTACCCGCTCGGCTCGGTCACTGCCGGGACGCCCGGTTCCGCGCTTGCTCTTCTTGGCCATGGGTTCAGAATCTATTACCCCGGGCACGTGGGGTTCAGCGGCGCCCCGGCTCGAGCCACTCCCGCACCCGCCCGGGGTGGTTGGTGGCGAGGAAATCGACTCCGATCCGTGCGCAGTGGGTGACGTCGGCGTACTCGTCGACGGTCCAGCAGTAGGTCGCCCGACCCGACGCCGCAGCGCGGTCGACGGCGTCGGGATGATCGCGCAGCGTCACGATCGACGGTCCGATCCCGGTGGCGCCCACGGCCGTCGCCGCACTCCCGCCGAGGAGCCGCGCGGTCTCGCCCAGCAGGATGGTCGGCAGCATCGGCGCATTGCGACGCACGCGCCACACCGCGGCCGGGGAGAACGAGATGACCACGGCGCGACTGTGATCGGCCGATGCCGGTGCCGCCACACCGAATCGGTGCAGCTCGGCGAGCAGGAGTTGTTCGACGAGCGCGCCGTAGCGCACGGGATGTTTGGTCTCGATGAACAGCCGCACCGGGTCGGGCCAGTCGAGGGTGAGCGTGAGCAGCTCGGCCAACGTCAGCACCGAGGACGGCTCCCCACGTGCGTGCCAGCTGCCGAAGTCGAGCTCACGCAGCTGCGCGAGCGTCATCTCGCTCACCACACCGGTTCCCGACGACGTGCGGTCGACGGTGCGGTCGTGCACACACACGAGCTGGTGGTCGCGGGTCAGCCGCACATCGCATTCGAGACCTTCGGCGCCCTGGGCCAGCGCCAGCTCATACGCGGCGAGAGTGTGTTCGGGACGATCGGCAGACGCGCCCCGGTGCGCCACGACGGCCGGGCGACGTTGCCTACGGATCCGCGAGACCTCCGCGAGGTCGTCGGTCATCTGCGCGTCGGGTGGGATCGCCTCGAGATCGTCGGATTCGGGGTCCCCCGGCTCACGATCACCGGGCAGGGGCATCGGGCCGCTCATGCCGCGAGCCATCGGGTGGACGGTTCGGGACGTGCGTCGGCGTCGAACGCCCGGATCAGCAGCCGGGCCGACACGATCGCGAACGCCGCGCCGGCGAGATCGCAGACGACGGTGAGGAGCACCGCGTTCGCGCCCCACTGGATCGAGTCCGACGAGTAGCGGATCACGAGCGTGCCGATCGCCAGCGCCGACAACGCAGCCCAGGCCGCCCACCACAGCCGCAGCACCTGCATCACCCGGTCGGCGGGCAACCCGTGATGACATCTCGCGAGTTCGTGGAGGAAGACCGCCGGAGCGACGATGTTGACCACCGGCACGAGACAGCCGACCACCAACTGCCAGGTCGGTCGGGGGTCGAGGCGGTCGTGGGCGGCGAAGGCCTCGGCGCGGCGTCGTCGCAACCACGCGGTGAACGACAGCAGACTCACGATCACCATCACGATCGACACCACACCGAGTGCCCAGGTGATGGCGTAGGCCCACCCGGCGGTCGTGGCACCCACCGGTGCGGTGCGGTTGCGGATCAGGAGGGCATAGATCCAGGCCTCGGCGAGCGCCGCGATCAGCAGGACCGATCCGGTCGCCTGCAGCAGCGGCGTCAACGATCCGGCGAGGCGCTCTGCGCGTGAGGGCTTCGGCTCCTCGGGCGGGGTGATGACATCGACGAGTCCCCACCGCGGCGGCACGGCGTAGCGAGGGGTGGGTCCGAGTCCCACCGGTCGGGGCCTACGTGGTGCGGGACGCGCCTCGGGCGGCCGACGGGCCTCCCAGCGGATGCTCGGGTTGCGCCGCGGGGTCGGCGTGGGGCGTGGTCGCGGCGGCAACGGGTTCGAGACGGTGCGGGGCGGGATCTGATCGAGGCTGTCGAGGACCATCAGTCGGCCGCCGCAGCGGGGGCATCCCGTACGGCGCGGATCGTGCGGCGCCTGGATGCGATCACGGGGGCAGAAATCGATCACGGCAGGCCGATCCGAGAACCCGACCGCCGGTGCACACCCACGTGTCCCATGGTGGCACGTCGGGACCGAGCGATGTCGGCGACCGAATTTGTCCACAGGCTGTGCACAGGCGCAGCCGCTGGTCGCGTGCGCGAAGTCTGCAATCGGGTCTTCAGAACCGCGGACAAAATCGTGCCATCTGCACGAAAATCGTGACCTGGCTCACGTCGAAGTGCACAGAACGGCCAGTTGTCCACAGTTTCCACAACCTCATCCACAGCTTGAGGGTCGTCGAGAACATGCCCGGGCCTGCGGGGAAAGGTCACCCCTGTGGATGGATTTCCTCACGCGCGTACCTATTCACAGGCTGAGTCAGAGGCCGAAGGCGGACCATCGTGATCGTTTCTCGGCCGCTGACAGCGCGCCGGTCACCACCCCGTCGACCATGCCGTCGATGGTGGCCGCGGCCCCGACCTGTCCACCGGTCAACCGCGCGAGCAGCGGCTTGGGTGGGGTGATCACCTCGACGTCGGCGTCGGGGTACCGCTCGGCGATCACCGACCGCAGCACACCCACCGCGTCGACGAGCCCCACGTCGACCGCCTTGCGTCCGATCCAGACGTCTCCGTTGAACAGCGTCGCGTCGTCGCCCTGCAGTTTCGGGCCGCGACGCTGCCGCACCCAGGCGATGAACGCGGCGTGCAGATCGCCCTGGATCCCGGCGAGCCACGCCACGTCCTCCTCCTTCTCCGGCGAGAAGGTGTCGAGGCGGGCCTTGTTCGCGCCCGCGGTGTAGATGCGGCGCTCGAGGCCGACGCGGTCGATCAGTTCGGTCGCCCCGAAGCCCGACGACACCACGCCGATCGACCCGACCATCGACGTCCGGGCGGCGAAGATCTCGTCGGCGGCGCAGGCGATCCAGTAGCCACCCGACGCCGCGACGTCCTCGCAGAACGCCAACACCCGGACACCGTTCTCCGAGGCGAGCTGGCGGATCCGTTCGGCGATGTACTCCGATTGGGCGGGCGAACCCCCGGGCGAGTTGATCACCAGCACCACCGCCTTCACGCGGTCTCCGGTGAACGCGCGCTTGAGCACGCCCTCGACACCGTCGGCGGTGATGCCACCACGACCGACACCCACCGATCCGATGTGGCCCTCGAGCCGCACCACCGCGACACGATCGCCCTGCGGCGGCCGCAGGCGGCGCAGCAACCGGGGGAGGCACCGATCGGTCATCGTCGGTGTCCGCCGGGCGCCTGTGTACCGCTCCCACCAGTGCTGTCCATGAGAGCCACTGTAGGGGGCATGCTGGGGTGATGGAGACGTGCATTTTCACCGAGCCCCAGCAGGGTGCCACCTACGACGAACTGCTCGCGGTGGCCACCACCGCCGAGTCGGCCGGGTTCACCGGCTTCTTCCGATCCGACCACTACCTGGCGATGAACGTGCCCGACGGGGTCGGGCCCAGCGATGCATGGATCACCCTCGCGGGCATCGCCCGGGAGACCAGCACCGTCCGCCTGGGGACGCTGGTCACCTCGGCGACCTTCCGGCTCCCCGGCCCGACGGCCATCTCGGTCGCGCAGGTCGACGCGATGTCGGGTGGCCGCATCGAGTTCGGGATCGGGGCGGGCTGGTACGCCGAGGAGCACTCGGCCTACGGCATCCCGTTCCCCGCCCTCGGCGAGCGGTTCGATCGTCTCGAGGAGTACCTGACGATCGTGACCGGCCTGTGGGCCACGCCGGTCGGCGACCGGTTCACCTTCGACGGCAAGCACTACCAGCTCACCGAGTCGCCCGCGCTGCCCAAGCCGACGCAGCAGCCCGGTCCGCCGATCATCATCGGCGGTTCGGGCAAGAAGCGGACGCCTGCGCTCGCGGCGCGGTTCGCCGCCGAGTTCAACACGCCGTTCATGACCGCGGCCGACGCCGCCCCGCTGCACCGTCGCATCGACGAGACCTGCGCGACGGTCGAGCGATCGGCGCCCATCTCGCACTCGGCGGCGCAGGTGCTGTGCTGTGGTCGCGACGACGCCGAGGTCGCACGCCGGGCGGAGGCGATCGGACGCGACGTCGACGAGCTGCGGGCATCCGGACTCGCCGGGACCCCCGCACAGATCGTCGACACCATCGGCGGGTTCGCCGACATCGGCGTGACACGTATGTACCTGCAGACGCTGGATCTCTCCGATCTCGACCACCTCGAACTCGTGGCCGCACAGGTACTCCCCCAGTTGTGACACGCGTCATGCCACACTGATCGGCATGTCCGCCGGGCCGACCATCGACGAGTTCCGTTCCGTGATCGGCGCGGCCACGCACCGGTTGTCGGCGTCGTCGCGTACCGCCGGTCTCACCGCGCTCGTGCCGACATGTCCCGAGTGGACGGTCGCCGATCTCGTGGCGCACCAGGGGATGGTGCACCGATGGGCGCAAGCACAGATCCTGGGCATCGATGCGCCGTTCGCATCGGAGTCCGACGTCCTCGACCGCGTGGCGCCGGCCGACCTCTATGACTGGCTCGACGCCGGCGCACAGGAGTTGCTCGATTCGCTCGCTGCGGCCGATCCCGACGTCGCGGCATGGGTGTTCATGGAGACCGGCCGGACCCCGCTCGAGTTCTGGACCCGCCGCCAGGCCCACGAGACCACCATCCACGCCGTCGATGCCGTTGCCGCCGAACACGGTTCGCTGCCGAGCGCCGCGGACCTGGGCATCGATCCCGTCCTCGCCGCCGACGGACTCGACGAGTTGCTGGTCCGGTTCGCCCCTCGCGGCCGGTCGAAGCTGTACGACGGCGAGCTGCTGACGATCGGCGTCGAGACGACGGACACCGACGACGCCTGGACCCTCTCGGTGTCGGCGGAGGCGCTCACCGTCACCGAGGGCGTACCGGAGTCGCCGGCCGCACGATGGCGGGGCAGCGCCGCCGTCCTCTATCTCGGGCTGTGGAATCGCGGCGACGAGATCGACGTGTCCGGCGACGCAACCACCCTCGAGCGGTGGCGCGCCCGGCATCGGGTGCGCTGATGGCTGTCGCCGAGGTGCGCTGGCTGTCGGCCGTGTTGGACTTCCCCGCCGACGAGTTCGGTGACGAGGTCACGTTCTGGCGCGCGATCGCCGGCAGCACCGTCTCACCGCCGCGCGGCGACAAGCGACAGTTCGCGTCGCTCGAGCCGTTCAACGGCGATCCACACCTGCTGGTCCAGCGGATCGATCACGGTGTCGGCGGGGTGCACCTCGATCTCGCGGTCGACGACATCGTCGCCTCCGCCGCCGGCGCCCAGGAGATCGGCGCAGCCGTCGTCTCGTGGGCCGATGACTGCATCACCATGACCTCGCCGGCGGGGTTCGTGTTCTGCCTGGTGGTGTGGCAGGGCCAGAGCCGCAAGTCGCGACCCATCCGATGGCCCGGCGACACCATCAGCATCATCGACCAGGTGTCGATCGACATCCCCGCGCGACGGTTCGATCGCGAGTGCGCGTTCTGGGAGGCGTTGACCGGCTGGGAGGTCGTCGGCGGTGGCCGACCGGAGTTCCGTCACCTGGTCCGGCCGAAGCATCTCGCCGTGCGGATCCTGTTGCAGTCGACCCATTCCGGGGCCATCGCCGGTCACGTCGACCTCGCCAGCACCCATCCCGCCGAAGAGGTCGCCCGGCACGAGGACTGGGGCGCCGAGGTCGTCGCCGACCACGGAGACTGGACCGTGATGGCCGACCCCACCGGGCGGCCGTACTGCATCACCGCACGCAACCCCCGGACCGGCGAACTGCCTTCGTGACCGCGGCGCGCGAGCAGATCGCCGAAGCTGTCGAGGAGGCAGCCGAGCGGAGTGGATTCACACTCGACGTCGATCAGCGCCTGCTCCTCGGCCACCTCGCGGACGTGTCCACGCAGAAGGCGCGAAGACGACGTTCGGCAGATCTTTTCGGCACCTACGTCCACGGACCTCCGGGGCGGGGCAAGTCGTGGATCGCGAACGCAGTCTTCGAGGCCGCACCCGGACCGAAGACACGAGCGCACTCGCACGAGTTCTTTCAACGCTTGCACGCGCGTGTCCATCGCGAGCAGAACAAGTTCCGGGCGGTTGATCGCGCATTCGGCGACATCATCGGTTCGGGTGGGCTGTTCGTGTTCGACGAGTTGCACATTCACGATCCCGGCGATGCCCGATTGTTCACCCGACTTCTCGAGCATGTCCTGAATCACGACTCAACGCTCATCGTGACCTCGAACTATGCCCCGAATGACTTGCTGCCGAACCCGGTGTGGCACCACACCATGGAGGACGGGATCGCCCTGATCACTGGGAACCTCGCGATCCACCATCTGTCCAGCGCCGTCGACTACCGCACCAAGCACCGGCCGGGCCTCGGGGGCTTCTCGGCCGGAGCGTGGATCTCATCATCCTCCGACGATGGCTTTGCGCGGACGAACTCCACATCCCTCCGCCTCGGCGGACGCACATTCCAGGCGGTCACCACCGACGATGACCATCTGACGATCACCTTCGAGCAGATCTGCGGTTCACCGCTGTCGACCATCGAGTACGTCCACTGGGCAAAGACTTTCCAGCGGTGGACAATCCTCGATATACCGCGGTTCGGCGCGATGGGATCCGAATCTCAGCAGCGGTTCATCAATCTGATCGACATCCTCGTCGACCGCGATGTGCGCACGACATTTTGTTCCGTTCACACCATCGACGAATTCCTCACATCTGCGGTCACCATGCGGCCCGACGCCTCCAGAATGGCCAGCCGGATGCAGCTGTTGCACCTCGACGAATGAGAACCGCGTTCCGCGGAACGCGGTTTTCCCGGGTTATGGTCGGCCGGTGGGAGAACAGGCCGACCGGTTATCGAGCGGCGAGTGGTACCTCGATGATGACGACCTTCGCGAACAACG
The DNA here is from genome assembly GCF_053345315.1 of Williamsia sp. M5A3_1d. Classification (NCBI taxonomy): domain Bacteria; kingdom Bacillati; phylum Actinomycetota; class Actinomycetes; order Mycobacteriales; family Nocardiaceae; genus Williamsia; species Williamsia sp. M5A3_1d. The sequence goes on along the minus strand of NZ_JBKEZX010000001.1, from coordinate 559,636 downwards.
GCGGCGGTGTGCCGAGTTGCTCGACGAGTTCCATGCCGCCCGCGGTTCCGATGACGGCAGCCGAGACCGTGTGATCCGCCTCCTCGCAGGAGCGGTCGGCGCCGAAGTCGTGATCGTCCCCCGGTTCTCCTGTAGTTACGGCTCGCAGATCACACTGGGCGACAACGTGTTCGTGAACGGCCACGCCTTCTTCATGGACGATGCGCCCATCACGCTCGGCGCGAATGTTCGCGTCGGGCCGGGCGCGACCCTCGTCACCGCCCTTCACCCCGTGGACGACCACGCTCGTCGCCGACAGGGCTGGGAACGTGCTGCACCGATCGCCATCGGCGAGAACTCCTGGCTGGCGGCCTCGGTAACCGTCTGTCCCGGAGTCACCATCGGTCGGAACGCCGTCATCGGCGCCGGCAGTGTTGTGGTGTCCGACATCCCCGACAACGCGGTCGCCGTGGGCTCGCCCGCCAGGGTCGTACGACTCACCAATCCCGAAGGCGGACTCGAACAGCGCTGACGGCGATCTAGTGTGACGTCATGGCGATCTCCGACGACGATGTCCTCCATCTGCGCCGCTGCGTCGAGTTGGCCCGCGACGCGCTGATCGCGGGCGACGAGCCGTTCGGTTCGGTGCTGGTCGATGCCGGGGGTCGCCGGATCTTCGAGGACCGCAATCGGGTCGGCGGTGGCGACGCGACGCGCCATCCGGAACTCGCGATCGCACTCTGGGCGGTCGAGAACATGGAGCCCGACGACCGGGCCCGGTCATCGGTGTACACCTCCGGCGAGCACTGTCCGATGTGCGCGGCCGCGCACGCGTGGGTCGGGCTCGGTCGCATCGTCTACGCGGTGTCGTCCGCGCAGCTCACCGGCTGGCTGCGGGAATGGGGTGCGCCCGCGTCACCGGTGGCGCCGCTCGCGATCGAGGCCGTCGCGCCGCATCTGCCCGTCGAGGGTCCCGTGGAGATGTTCGCCGCCGAGATGGCCAGGTTGCACCGCGAGGCGAACGCCTAAGAACTCGCGGTCCTCAGGCGGTGGACCGCCGTGCGAACTGCGACACCGCCTCGGCCTCGGCGTCGAGAGCCTTTCTGCGAGAGGCGGGTACGTCGGTGAGGTACTCGACGGACACGATGCCGCTCGCGTCGATACGCCATGATCCGACCACGCGACCGTCGACCATCGCGAACCCGGGCATCCGACCGTTCGGGGTCGCCATCGCCTTGTAGACGCCCTCGTCGATCACCCGTCGCCGGTCGGCCTGCGCGACCACCACGTTGTCGAACGGAGCGAGCAGACGTGCCGGGGCGGGCTCGTCGGCCGAGGCGATGTCGAGCCCGTCGAGGTCGAACAGCTCCTCACCGTCGGGGCCGGTCAACCGGTTGAGTTCCCAGTCGCGTTCCATCGCCTCGATGGGCCCACGGAGTCGGGTGAGCCCCGACCAGCTCTGCACACCGGCGACGGTCGCGGGTCCGAATCCACGCAGGTACAGCCGGATGAGGTCTTTGACGGCCTCGTCGCCGGTGACCGCGGGGTCGCCGGGACCGATCCACTCGTCGAAGAGTCGGTAGGTCGTGGCGCCACTCCCGGCGAACAGACCGCGCGGTGGCACCTGGACGAGCGGCAGGGTGCACCGGGCGATCGCGCAGAGCGTCGATGCCGATTCGCCGGGGAAGCGTTCCACCAGGGCGGCACCGAGCGCCTTCGTCGACAGTTCCCTGCCGGTCAACAGTTCTCGAGCACGCTCGGTCACCGCGGCGGGGTCGGCGGCGACCACGGTGCGCAGGTGGTTGGTGCGGAGTTCGGTGTCGAGGGTCGGCTGGGCCAGGGGCCGGATCCAGCGCGCATCGGCGGCATCGATGCAGAACACGGTGCTGCGCAGCAACGCCATCCGCACCACCTCGCGATCGAGCATCAATGCGTCGAGCTCCGCGGGATCGAAATCGACCACACGGGAGAACAATCCGAAGAACGCCGCCCGTGGATCCTGACTCTGGAGACCCACGCAGCGGTCGAGAACCTCCACGGCGTCGTCGTCGACGCGCTCGAGGAGGTGTTGGCGGGTCAGCACGGTCCGGTTCCACTGCTCGAGCGAGATCCGATCCGACGACGTCATCGCCGTGTCACCGCCGGTGGGCGTGCCGAGGCGATCTCGCCGAACGTCGCGGTGCGGGCGTCCGACCGAGCGCCGTCGGGCCCGATCCGCTTGTCCACCAGGATCACCTGACCGATGAACTGCTCGACGATGCCCGCCATCCGGATGGGTGCGGCGATGATCAGCTGGAACCCGAACTGTTCGAACGCCCGCAGCGACTGACTGCTGAACGTCTCATCGGATTTGCTGAACGCCTCGTCGAGCATGAGCGGCGCGAACCCCGGCCGGTGATCGTCGGGACTGCTCAACGAGAAGCTGAGGGCCGCAGCGAGACAGAAGGCGACGAGCTTCTCCTGCTCACCACCGGAATTGGTGGCGGTGTTGCGGTAGGTGTGCACCGGCGGCGCATCGTCGTCGGCCTCTTCCCCGGCGACCGGCCGTGCCAGCTCTTTACCGTAGAAGAAGTAGCTGTTGCGGACGTCGAGCACGTTGTCGCACCACCGCTTCCCCTCGGCATCGGTGGCGGTGAGCGCGATGATGAGGTTCTTGATGCGGTAGAACTGCCGCGCCAACACCACACCGTCGCCGGCCCGGGCCGCGGGGGCGTCGCGCATCATCGCGTCGACGATGCGGGCGAACTCGGTCGCCTCCTCGGTCGGGTTGTGCTGCACCGCGATCTGCAGGTAGGTGCCGGTGTTGAAGTCGACTCGACGCAGACCGCTGTTGACCTCTGCGATACCGCGTCGGATCCGCTTGTTGGTGTCGCCGATCTCCTTGTAGAGGTTCGACACCGAGTGGGAGATGTCGGTGGTGATGAGCTGCCGGAACCGTTCCTGGGTGGAGGCCAGTCCGTGGTCGACCAGTCCGGCGTGGATCGACACCAGATCCTGTGCGCACTCGATGGTGGGTGTCAGATTGTTGGCGGCGGAGGGCCATTCACGGACGAACGCCTCGGCGGCGCGCACGATACGGTTCTCGGCGCTGTCGCGGTCGGCGTTGGCGTCGGCCTGCACCGCCTCGAGGGCGTTGCGCAGATCCGATCGCACCTCGCCGTAGGTCTCGATCGACAGTTCCTTGCCGCTGCCCTCCAGCACCGTCGTCAACACGCTCGAGAGGTAGTCGCGGTCGTCGTCGCTGATGGCGTCGGCGTCGGTGGACTGCTCGAGTTCGGCGAGCCAGCGGTCCCAGTCGGATCCGATGTGACGCAGCTGGTCGTTGATCGCGCCCACCCGCGCGACCGCCTCACGCCAGTCGGCCCGCGCGATGTCGACCTGCTCCTCGAGCTCGGCGAGATCGACCCGGTTGCCGCGGACGGCCTCGATGCGCTGGTTCAGCTCGTCGGCGTCGCGGCGCGACGACCACCAGTTGAGCTCGGTCCACGAACCGTAGGCGGCCAGAGCCTCAGCGGCCTTGGCGCGTTCGCGGTTGTCCTCCAACAGGTCCCGCATGTCCTGTGAGGCCTGACGCGCCTCGTCGAATCGGGCCTGCAATCCGACGAGCGACTCCTCCAGTGCGGCGCGCTTGCCATCGGTGTTGGTGCCGAAGATCCAGTGGGTGCGATCGTCGACACGTCGACGGTCGTCCTTGCGGTAGCGGTCGCGACCGGCCTTGACGAGGCCCTGCGGGGTCACCGCCAGCTCGTGGCGGTCCAGCTCGACCGGGGTACCGACACAGACGTGCGCGGCCGAGCGGGCGACGACGCCGGTGAGCCACGGCCCGGCGGGGTGGGCGGTGTCGACCGTCATGACCGCGGCCAGGGTTCCCGGTGTCGGGTCGGTGACGGTGGCGTCGGTGTCGAAGGCCCGGAACTCCAGCACCCCGCCGAGGTTGGTGGCGTTGACGAAATCCGTGACGCGCGTGCGGTGTTCCTGCGGCACGAGCAGCGTCATGCCGAGGCTGCGCAGCACGCGTTCGGCGGCACCGGCCCAGGTGTCGCGGTGCTCGGGCGCGACCTCGACGAGTTCGGCGGCGAACGGGAGATCGTGCGGGGCGACACCGGTGCCGGCGGCGATGGCGTCGCGCTGGGCCAAGGCGTCGCGCGGGAGCAGCGAACGTCGTGCGGTCAGCGTGGTCAGTTCCTCGAGTACCGCCTCGTGCTCGCGACGGGCGTCGGTCTCGGCGCTGAACACCGGGTGCGCACGCGCCGACAGCGACGCCGCGGCCTCCCGTGCGGCGCGCCCGATCTGCGGGGCGCGGTCCCGCAGCGCGGCGAACTCTTCGTGCGATTCGGGGGTGTTCTCGCCGATGCGCGCCACCACCGCCGCATACCGTTCGTAGGCGCGATTGCGCGCGGTCACCTGCGCCTCGAACGACTTGAGTTCGGCCTCGAGCGAGGTGAGCTCGCCCTTGTCGACGGTGAGCTGATCACGCAGCGAGGTGTGTCGGTCCTCGCGTTCGTCGGCGATGTTCTCCCACGAGGCGACCTCGTTGTCGAGGGCGGTCCGCTGGTCCTCGATCGAGTCGAGCTTGGCCTGAAGCAACGCGACCCGGTGTTCGCGCATGAACGCGCGCATCGGCGGCCCGAGGAGCTCGGCGGCACGGGTGGTGGACTCCTCGGCACCGCAATATGCCTGCCACGCATCGGGTATCGGGCGCAGCACCTTCTCCTGGGCGTGCGCTCGCGCCGCGGCCTGATAGGCCTCGTCGAGCTGGGTGAAGTTCTCGACGAGTCGCTGCGCCTTGGCGTAGGTCTCGGGTCGGTCGAGCATGTAGGTGCGGATGAAGAGGTTGAGGTCCCCGACGTTCTTCATCGCCTTGGCCTTGCCCATCAGGGCCAGGGCCGCCGTGGAGTTCCCGATGCCCACGCGGCGACGCAAGGCCTCGGAGTAGGCGCTCTGCACGTCGAAACAGGCGACCTCGGGATGCGCGGCGCGGTAGGCGCGGATGTCGAATCCACTGGCCGCCCAGTCGTTGAGCGACAGCAGGTCGGCGTCGCCGGGGTGCAACTGGTACCAGGAGCGCAACGCGACGCCGTCGTTGCCGGAGCCGGGGAACCACTTGATGGCCACCGCAGTCGTCACCGATCCGGCGCCGTTGTCGTACGTCGCGGCGATCGCCGACCACGTCGCTCCCGTGCCGCGCAGGTACTGCACCTGCGACTGGTTGTACTCGTCGTCGTTCTCCGCCCACGCCCCGCGCACGTAGTCGGCCATCGACCGCGCGGCGCGCTTCGCACCCTTGGCGGTGAGGTCGGCCGAGGCGTTGAAACCCTGGTCGTAGGTGGGCAGCAGCACCACCGAGTGTCCGTCCATCAGCGACGACTTGCCCGACCCCGACGGCCCGGTGAGCAACACGCCGCGCTCGTCGATGGGGAAGTCCTTGTAGCCGTGGAAGGTTCCCCAGTTGACGAGCTGGATCCGGGTGAGTCGGAACTGGCCTATCGCGACCGTGCGGCGCGCGCCGGTGGCGGTCTGTTCGAGGGTGTCGGTCACTGCTCGTCCTCGTCCTCGGTGGTGTCGGGTGTGTTCGGATCGGCCCCATCCAGTTCGGCCCCGTCGAGTTCAGCCAGATCGGGACTGGGGTCGTCGCCGGCGAGGACGCGGTAGGCGCGGGTGTACGACTCGACCTGCTCGGGCGTCAACAGCGCGGCGATCACGCCGTGGATGGCATAGCGGTCGGTGCCGGGAAGGGCCCGGATGATCTTGCGGTTCTCCAGCACGTTGATCGCGGCGTCGACGCGACGGATGAACCCGGCCTCGTCGGTGTCGCGGACGGGTTTGTAGGTGAGCATGTGGTCGACCATCTCGGTGCGCTCGACCGTCGCCGACTCGTCGACACTGGTCAGGTACTTCTGGCGCAGGAACAGCGCGAGCACCGACGCGGCGAGGGTCAGGGTGGACGCGCGCAGGATGTTGCGTTGGCGGGGGTCGGATTCGGTGACCTGGCGGGTGAACGCGTAGCGGTGTTCGGTGTCGATCTCGAGCACCAGGTTGAGCTCCGACAGACGCGAACGGATGATCTGTTCGTTCGCCTCGATGGCGCGCCAGTTGCGTGACTTGCCGCTGACGTGGGCCGCGGCGACGAGCTCCTGCAGGGCGTAGCAGACCGGCGCGGGCAGCTCGGAGGTGTCGCCGTCGAAACGGGGTTCGGTGCGGCGCTGACCGATGTCTCCGAGCGGTTCGGTGCCGTCGAAGCTGAAGTGCGACAGGTCGACCGACGGCGACGCCTCGGCGTCGGGACTGTCGACGAACAGGTCGTCACCGGCCTCGGGCACCGGTGTTACGGCGTCCGCACCGGCCTGGTTGTCCATGGTCACGCTGGTGTTCCCCCGGTCAGGTCGTCGAGCAGGTGCACCGCCGGGTCGACTGCGGTGACCACGGGTTCGGGCATGGGTTCGGTGAACACGATGGCCGGAACCGAGATCTCCCGGACGCCACGCGCCGTGTGCGCGCCGACCGTCATCGCCGGACGCGAGGTGTCGACCGCGCCGTGTCGTTGCGCCAGCGACCACACGCCCACCACGTCGCCCACGCGCGGGGAGTCGATGCGGGACAACACCTCCGGCAGATCGGCGACACCGGTGGTGACCGAGACGTTGATCGCATCGGTCAGCGCCTGCCAGTCGATGGTCTCGGTGCCGACCAGCGCGGCCGGATCGATGTCGATCTCGCCGGCCGACGCCTCGACACCGTCGGGGATCTCGATCACGCCGTCGTGCAACGACACCGCGCCGATCGAGTTCGTGTCGGCCACACCCATCGGCACCTCGATACCCATGTCGCGGCCCGCACTCACCTGTTCGAAGGCCGCCGCGGCCGCGCGCTGCGCCTCGCCGATCTGTTCGCGGAGCGCCCGGTAGTGCAGGAAGTCACCACCTTTGACGAAGGTGTTGATGCGTCGGTACACCTGTCCGCGGATCTCGTCGACGTGCTGCACCTCGTCCCGCATGCGGTCGATGAAGCGACCGAGGATGTCGGCCTGGTCGCGCGGGAGATCCGGGAGCGCGGCGAGGATCGCGTCGATGTGTCGTTCGAGGTCGTCGCGCAGACGATGATCGGAGATCAGGGTGTAAAAGGCGTCGAAAGCGCTGCCCTCGGCGGATCGGTGCAGTTCGTCGTGCCCGTCGAACATGCGGTTGAGCGCGTCGGCGTAAGCACCGGCTCGCTCGTCGAGACCACCGGTGAGCAACTCCCGCGAGTTCTCGCGGAGCTTCTCGCCGTAGCCGATGATGTCGGCCGGCATCCGTTCGGCGAGCGAGGTGACCATGCGGATGTCGTCGAACACCCGCCGCGCATCGACGGTGGGGACCGCACCCGCGGCCAGTTCGGCTCGGCGGGCGGTCAATTCGGCGATCTTCGCATCGATGTCGCGGATGTGTTCACCGGGATCGGGATTGATGGCGACCGCGATGTTCGACAGTCGACCGATCACCATCTCCATCGCCGTCTGGGTGGCGACCGAACGGTCGTGTCGCACCGATTGCACCTGGGCCAGGGCCGTGGTCGCGCCCCGCGTCAGCTGGTAACGCTCGATGTGCCGATCGGCGTCGAGGGTGCGGGCGACGAACCCTCGACGCGTCCACAGGTCGAGCAGTTCCTCTGCCGTCGGGACGGCTACGTCGCGGTCGGTCCAGTGCGACGACAGCGCGGCGATGTCGTGGGTGAGCCCCGCGGCGAGGTGGTCGCCGTCGACCTGGCCGTCGCCGAGGCGCGCGGCCATAAGCGCGAGGTGCACCATCGCGCTGCGCGACCGCAGCAGCCGAAGGGTGACGTCGGCATCGGCGCTCTCGGTGAACGCCGCGTGCAGGGCGGCCGCGGAACCCGCGGGGGTGGAGCCGACCGCCATGTCACCGCCTTCACCGGTCGAGGAAGTTGTCTCCGTCGAGATCGTCCGACGTCTCCGGCGAGGATAGTGGCCTCGCACCCGCTCGAGCGCACCCGTTCGCCGCCCTGTGGACAGCGTGTGACAGGCGGGATGGGTGAGGTCTCGCGCCATCCGTCGACCATCGATTTGAGATGTCTCGTCGGCGTGCTTATAGTCGGGGCAACGGGCGGTCTGTGACCGTTCTCACTCCCTCGACGACGACAAGGAGACCGTGGTGGCAACCCACACGAATTCCGATTCCCATCGGAACGTCTCCCGTCGGGCGCCCTCGGTGTGGCGCGAGGAGACCGTCGACATCCGGGGACGGTGTGTCGCGATCAGCATCAGCATCGCCGCGTTGGTCGTGGTCCTGGTGGCTCTCTTCCTTCTCTGACCTGACAGGGCCGGTGGCCCGCAGAGTCCGGAATCTCGGCAGCTCACAGCACATTTCTCGCCCAACCGAAACCTGAACCGCGGTTGAGGTGGAATCGTCGACGGCTGTTGCATTCACCCCAGCACTGCGTAAGGCTGGATACGGTAGAGGAACATCACACGGGTATGAAGCCCGAGGAGAGGAACAACGTGTCTGAATACACCTTGCCGGATCTGGATTACGACTACGCGGCACTGGAGCCGCACATCTCCGGCAGGATCATGGAGCTGCACCACAGCAAGCACCACGCCACCTACGTGAAGGGCGTCAACACCGCCCTCGAGAAGGCCGCCGCCGCGCGCGAAGACGGCACCATCGCCGACAAGGTCTTCCAGCTCTCGGCCAATCTCGCCTTCCATCTCGGTGGCCACACCAACCACTCGATCTTCTGGAAGAACCTGTCCCCCAACGGTGGCGACAAGCCCGAGGGCGATCTCGCAGCCGCCATCGACGATCAGTTCGGCGGCTTCGACAAGTTCCAGGCGCACTTCACCGCCGCGGCGACCACGCTGCAGGGCAGCGGCTGGGCGATCCTCGGCTTCGACACCATCGAGGGCAAGCTGGTCATCCAGCAGCTGACCGACCAGCACGGCAACACCTCGGTGGGCCTCGTGCCGATCGTGATGCTGGATATGTGGGAGCACGCCTTCTACCTCGACTACCAGAACGTGAAGCCGGACTACGTCAAGGCGTGGTGGAACGTCGTCAACTGGGCCGACGCCGGCGAGCGTTTCGCCAAGGCGCAGAGCCAGGGCAAGGGACTCATCGTCGGGGCGTGATGCCCCGGGGGTCGACCCCACGCATACCGAGAAGGGCCACCGACGAGAGTCGGTGGCCTTTTTCGTACCCACTCTCTTGCTCGCGCCTTCTTCCTCTGTCCGCCCTCTTCCCTTGTCCGCCTTCTTCCTTGTCTCGGTAGGGCAAACATCGTGTAACGCTGCGCTGCGCAGTCCCCGGTTCGGGTTGTGGGCGGCTCCGGGGTCGATGATGCTCAGGTCAGACGAGCGAGGGAGGCCTCATGAACGAGGACATCGGTCCGGCGCGACGGTCCGCCGCGGCGATCCCCATCGGCCTCACCCCGTTCCACCGCGACGGCCGCCTCGGTGGCATGTTGATCTCCGGACGCTGGCCCGACACCACCCTGGAATGGACCCAGACCCTCGTCGCCTCGGTGCGGATCGCCTGCCGTCCCGGCCTCCTGCAGACCACCACCATCTTCGGCGTGGTGGAGGACCGTCCCGACGAGTGTGAGCCGGGCACGGTGGGGATGATGCTCGCGATGGGCAGCGTCTTCAGCGACGACTTCATCGCGGTTCTCGGCCATGGCGGCCCCGACCGCTCCGGGCTGCGCGGGCACCCGCCGGCCCTGGTGATGCTGCACCCGCCGTCGCAGACGCGGCCGTCGTTGCCGGAGTGCTCCGAGGTCGCCTCGGGGTGCGTCCTGCTGCCCGGCGTCCCGGAACTGGGCCTCGAGCACCGCGCGGGCTGGGCCGAGGCGGAGGCCGACGGGACGGTGGTCACGCTGCGCAACCAGATCGGGGTCGACCCGAACTCCGACCCCGACACCGCCGTCCTGGCGATGTTGCTGGCCGCCTGAACCTTCTCGCACGGGTCACCGAAATCATCCGGAAAGGGCCTCCGAACTGGGCTTATGAGGGTCGGGTAACTGTTGCCGGCCCCGCCGGATCCCTCTACCGTCTCAGTCATGCTCTCCGCCCTGATGATCAGCTTCGGCGTCATCTTCATCGCCGAACTCGGCGACAAATCGCAGCTGATGGCGATGACCTACGCGATCCGCTACCGCTGGTGGGTCGTCCTGCTCGGCATCACCGTCGCCACCACCGCCGTCCACCTCGTGTCGGTGGTGGTCGGCCACTACCTGGGGCTGTCGATCCCGTCGGACCTGATCACCATCGTCGGCGGTCTCGCCATGCTGATCTTCGGACTGTGGACCGTCCGTGGCGACGAGCTCGACGACGACGAGTCGAGCCGCGCCGCCCGAACCGGGGCGTCGGTGATGTTCGCGGTGATGTCGTCGTTCTTCCTCGCCGAGCTCGGTGACAAGACGATGTTGGCGACCATCACGCTGTCCACCGACCACAACTGGGTCGGTGTGTGGATCGGCTCGACCGTGGGCATGGTGGCCGCCGATGCGCTGGCGATCATCGTGGGCGCGGCGCTCGGACGGAAGTTGCCCGAGCGCGCGATCTCCCTCGGCGCGGCGGTGCTGTTCTTCGGTTTCGCGATCTGGCTTCTCACCGAGGGCATCCTCGCCTCCGCGAGCACCACTGTCGCCGTCAGCGCACTCAGTGCGGCTGCGGTGATCACCGCCGTCGGTGTCGGCGTCATCATCGCCACCCGCCGGTCGCGGGCGGCTCGGGCCGCGGGCCCGGTGGCGGTCGACGCAGGCGCCGGGCCGTCAGGAACGGACCGGGACCACCCGTAAACCGCTGTGTACGGGCTCATTCGACGAGCGGCCGTCGGAGCTGCCCAGTGCCGACGCCAGATCCGGCGGGTCGGCCGGCAGTCCCTGCTGCGCGCGCAGGACCTTGATCAGTTCCCCGACGATGAACACCGAGTCACTCGACAGGCCCGCGAGGCGGAACGCGGCGACCTGCACGCTCGAATCGGCCTGCAGCCGCATCAATTCGATCTGATCCCGAGTGCGTTGTGCCGCACGGTCTTCGAGGAAGTAGTGCACGTCGACCCCGAACGCCGCCGCGATGCCCTCGACGGTCCGGAACGACGGCGACTTCGCCTTGCCCGACCGTAGCTGGCTCAGATAGGACTCGCCGAGACGGAAGCCGCGCTCGGTCGACCGCGCGGCGATGGCCTTCGCGCTGTAGGCACGACCATTGGGACCCGGCACCGTCCGGAACAGTTCCTCGAGGCGGCGAGCGAACAGACCCGCGTCTGCCGATTCGGCCCCGTCGTTCATCGAGTCGTCGTCCGTCGCCGCGGACGTCCCCGTGTCCTCTGACACGGGATCGTCCGGACGCGACTTGCCCGAGACAGATCCAGACATCTTTTCCCCACCCCCACTGAGTTCAGTGCAATCGGTGCGGGACGTCACCAGATGTGGATCGAGAGGATTCGCCCCCGCACAACCCTGCCGGTGGCGACCGTTTCCCCCGGTCACCGACATGGTCCCGCACAGTATAAGCGACAAGGTGGTCGAACGTGGACGTCACGCCCCCGGGGGCGTGCGCAGACGGTCGAAACGGATCGGGCTCACAGAGCCGAGCGGTGCGGGATCGCGTCCTTCGCAGCGGTGTCGATCCATTCGCGGAGCACCTTCGTGGCCCACACGTCGTCCTCGTTGTAGCGCAGGAGGCGCGCCCGCTGTCCGTCGGCGGCGTCGGCGGGGTCGGAGCCCGCGGGTTCGTCGCGTCCCACCGCGACGCGATACCAATCCATCGACGCCTCGCCCCCGGCCTCGGGGTCACGCCACGAGAACCCGGCGACGGGCGCGATCTTCTTCAGGCCCTTGCCGTGCGGACACACGAAGTTCGCACCGACGGCCTCGTAGACGTCGACCCACTCCGCCGAACCGATGAACTGTTCGATCTCCCCGACCTCGGGTACACCCGGGTGACCCGCGAATCGTCGGGCCGAACCCAGCAGCCACCGGTTCTCGGCGGCCTGTGAATAGCAGTAGGCGGCGAACGTGTGCCCGGCCTCGTGGGCGGCGGCGCGCTCGTCCATCAGCCAGGCCCAGAACTCCGCGAACGAACGGGCCTCGTCGTCGGTGGGCAGCGGGTCCCACGTGACGAACGGGCGGTAGACCACCTCGCGTGCCGGGTCGGTGCGGTCGGTCAGCAGGGTGCCCCACAGATAGGCGCCGTCCTCGCCGTAGGACTCCATGTCGACGTCGACCTCCACGTCGGCCCGCGCGACGAAGGGTTCGTCGGTGCGGCGGATCAGGGGCACCCCGGCCAACCAGGCGCGGGCAGCGGTCACGGCGTCGGCGAGATCGGCACGACCGGGCCAGTCCGGTGGCGTGGGACCGTCGAACGCGGCGAGATCGTCGATGGTCAGCACCCCGGCGGTCCGCAACGCGGTCACCTGCGAGCCGTTGACCACCAGGCTCACGTCGCGGGTGGCGACCAACGCGGGTTCACACCGCACCCACCAGGGGCAGGTGCGGCACTCGCCGACGCGACTCGGCCCGGTGACCAACTCCCCCGAGGCGATCGCCGAGCGACGGGTGAGCAGGTCGTCGTAGCCGGCAAGGGTCTCGGTCAGGTCGTGGACGACGATGCAGTCGGCGTCGAGCCCGATCGAACCGCCGACCGCACTGGTCGACCCGACCCCGGCGTGCGCGAGCAGTCGGGTCAGGTGCGCAAGGCGCAAGAGGTCGCGTCGGTGGCGTCGGACCGCACGGGTGGGATCGGGTACCGGTGCCCACGTCCACAGCGGGCTCGTGAGCGGAGGCGGCGGCGGTGAGTCGCCCGAACCCGAGGCCGCCTTCGCGGGAGAGGCACCTGCGACGGTGACACGGTGGTTGACCACGATCACCGGCACGTAGCCGTCGGCGACGCGCACGAGCAGTTCGGATCCGCCGCGGATCCCCGCATCGGGATCGGCGGGCAGCGAGGCGTTCTGGATCCAGGCGACGCCGGCGGCGCACGCCGCCATCGTCGCGGCCACCCGGTCGGCCCCGTCGTCGTCGTCGACCCGCACCACCGCGCCGGGTTGATCGCCGTGCAGACCCTCGACCATCTCCGCGACCATCTCCCGGTGGGCGGTCGCGGCCTCCTTGCGTCGGGTGACCGACGGGTCCTCGGCCGCCGGTTCGTCGGTGAGTGCGACGACACCGGTCGCGACCGTGGAGTCAGCGCCCGCGAGGGTGTCGGGGACCACGCCCGCATCCAGCGCGAGGCGATGGTCACAGCCGCTGAGATCACGCGCGGAGAGGAACCGACGGCGTCGGCGCAGCGCCACCCTGTCGTCCATCTCCACCCATCCCTTTCGCATACCTCGGAGTCGGTCGCGGGCTTCCTCGCCCGCGCGAGGGCACCGCCCGCCGGCTGTGCGATGCTGGTATGGCAGTTCTTCTACCGTAATGCCGAGACATTTCTTCAACCGGGAGGATCCGATTCATGGGTCTGTTCACCTCGAGACGCAGCACGCGCGCGCAGAGGAAAGCCCAGGCCAAGGCCCTCAAGGCCAAGGCGAAGTTGGAGGCCCGCCTGAACTCCCGCGGTGTCGAGCGAGATCGCAAGGCGCGTAGGCGCCAGGAGGCGAAGCTCACCAAGAAGACGCTGCGCGCCCAGCGCAAGTCCGACAAGGCCGTGGTGAAGGCCGTCACCGACACCAACAAGGCGAGCGTGAAGGTGGCCAAGGCGAAGGCCGACGCCGCCGCAGCGGGTACGTCGCTGACCCCGCGAAAGGTCAAGCGCTACCTGTCGATCGCGAAGGTCGCCTCGCCCATCGTTGTGCCGCTCGCCTACCGCGGATCGGTGCTCGCCCGCGAACAGCTCACCCGCTATCAGGCCGAGCGCGTCGGCGTCCCCGTCGACGAGATCAACCAGTACAGCGGCCACGGCGCGGCACTGTCGGCGCAGATCGCGGGCGCCAGGCGGTCGTTGTCGACGCTCGCCGGTACCCGCGACAACGACGCCGAGACCAAGACCTTCGTCTCGACGATGCAGTCCCGGCTCACCGATCTCACCGCGGCGACCGAGGCGGCCGAGCACATGCCCGCGCCACGTCGACGCGCAGCGCACAAGGCGATCTCGACCGAACTCACCGCCATCAACGCCGATCTGCTGGCCCGCCTCGGGGTGCGTCCCTGAGCGGTGATCGTCGCGCCGTGAGCGCTCGTGTCGCCGGCGTCGTGTCGGTCCGGGGGGCCGCGGTCGCGGCACTGATCCCCGCACTCGCCGTCGGCGCCCACGCGATCGCCTCCGGTTCCGCACCCGGTCCGCTGGGTGTCTGCGCCGCACTGCTCGTGGGTGTCGTGGCCGGCATCTTCGCCGGGCCGCGCTGCGGTCGTCTCGGACTGCTGCTGATCCTCTCCGCAGGACAGGCGGTCGCCCACCTCGCGCTCTCGGTGGGGATGTCGCACTCCGTCGGGATGGCCTCATCCATGCCGGGGATGTCGACGCCGACCGGCTCCGCGGGGCATCACCACGTGATGCCGTCCGGTGAGGTGATGGGTGGCACCGGCCACGCCGCACACGGTTCGGCCGGCGGTGGATCGTCGATGCTCCTCGACCACCTGGCCGTGCTCGCCCACCCCGGGTCGGCCGACGGTCTGCTCATGCTCCTGACGCACCTGGTGGCCATTCCCGTGTGCGTCGTCCTCGTCGCCCTCGCGGGCGCCGTGTCGGGGATGGCGACCGTCGTCGTCGCCGTGCTCACCCGACCCATCACCGCTCTCGCCCAGGGCGTCTCGACCGTCGTCACGGTCACGCCGCTCGTGGTCGCCCGCCGCATCGACCGCGCCGCGGGCGCCGGGACACGCGGTCCGCCGGCCGTCGGCATCGTCGCCTGACACCGCCCTCAGGGCACATCCACCGCCTGCCTTCCTCCGGGTCGACGCAGGCGGTGTTCCGACTTTTCTCCTCAGTAAGGATCTCTCTGTCATGAACACCCTTCACAGCGTCCGCGTCCCGGTCGCGCTCGCCGCCGCCGTCGCCACGGTCGGCCTCGGCGCGGTGCTCGCACCGGCCACCGCCTCGGCGCATGTGTCCGCCACCTCCCCCGGCCTCGCGCAGGGCGGATACGGCGTCATCACGTTCAACGTGCCGAACGAGACGGACACCAACGCCGCCACGACCCGCCTGACCATCACCCTGCCGAACCTGAAATCGGCTCGCCCGGAATCGATCCCGGGGTGGCAGGCCGCGGTGACCAAGGACCCCACCACCGACGAGGCCACGTCGGTCACGTGGACCACCACACCCGGCGCGACCGGCGTCGCGCCCGGACAGTTCCAGCGCTTCGTTCTCAGCGCCGGACCGCTGCCCGAGAAGGAGTCGGTCACCTTCCCCGCCGTGCAGACCTACTCCGACGGTGAGCGTGTCGATTGGAACCAGGCACCCCTCGCCGACGGCTCGGAGCCCGAGCACCCGGCACCGGAGATCGAGCTGGCGGCGAAGTCCGACGACCACCACGGGTCGGCCACCGCGGCCGGCGCCGAGGACTCGTCGGGCAGCGACACCACCGCGCGCTGGCTCGGCGGCGCGGGACTGGCCGTCGGCGTGATCGGTCTCGCCGCAGCCGGTCTCGCCTTCCGGCGGAAGGCATGACCTCGTCGGTCGCCCGTCGGCTCGTCGGGGGCGCGCTGACCGCGTTCCTCGCCGTGCTGGCGTCGATCGCGTTCGCCGGGCCGGCCTCGGCGCACTCCTCGCTGGTGGGCTCCGACCCGGCTCGCGGCGCGTCGGTGTCGGCGGGCCCGCAGCGGGTCACGCTCACCTTCAACGAGGCGCTGCAGGACAGCTACGACACCCTGACGGTGGTCGGACCCGACCAGAACTTCTGGCAGCAGGGTGACGCCCAGGTGGTCGGGCAGCGGATCAGCATCGCGCTGCGTCCGCTGGGTCCTGCCGGTGAGTACCGGATCAACTATCGCGTCACCTCCGCAGACGGTCACCCCGTCTCGGGTCAGGTGCCGTTCACGGTGACCACGGCGGGGACCGGTACCCCGGGCCCCTCGGCCGACGGCTCGGACTCCTCGGGCGGCTCGGGGATCCCGGTGTGGGTCTACGTGGTAATCGCGGTGGTGGTCGTCGGTGGCGCGGCAGTGTTCGTGGTGCGGCGACGCACGCGTACCTGACCGATCCGCGGTTGTCGACAGATGCGGTGCGCCGGACCCCGGCGCACCGCATCGTCGGTTGTGAGGGTCACCAACGTCGCGCGCGAGGGGGTCTCGCCCCGGCATGATGGGCATCGACGTGTGACACGCCACCTCGCAGCAGGGAGCAATCGACGATGACCGAACCGGCCGCCGGCACCCCCGACGAACCCGAGAAGCCACCGGCGAAGAAGACACCCGCCAAGAAGGTGGCCGCCAAGAAGGCTCCCGCGAAGAAATCGCCCGGCAAGAAAGCACCGGCGAAGAAGGCTGCGGCGAAGAAGGCACCCGCGAAACGAGCGTCGACCTCGCCGGGGAGCCGGACACCGGCGAAGAAGGCTCCGCCTCGCTCGTCCCCGCACGACACCCCGCCGACCCCGTCGGTCGCGACACCCGAGCCGCCGCCGCCGCCCGAGTTGCCGACACCTGATTTGCCGGCGCCTGCGGTGGACGACGAGACCGCCCGGTTCACGCAGCTGCGGCGTACTGCACCGACAGCGCTGTCGACGCAGGATCCGATCAACCCCGTGCCCTACGCGGTGGCCGCCGGTGTGGTGGTCCTCGCGGTGGCGCTGCGGCGCAGGCGTCGTCGCCGACGTCGCAGCTGATCGATCAGCGACCGGGCAGGAACCGCAGGAGCTTCATCGAGGTCGGGACCAGCTTGAGGAACAGCTTGCGCGGGACACCGCGGATGCCGTCGATCCCGATCACGCGCTGTGTCGCGATGGTCTGCGGCTCGGTGTACTTGAGGAGGCCCTCGGTGCCGTGGCGGCGGCCTACGCCGGAGACGCCCATGCCGCCCATCGGTGCGGCGGTGGAACCCCACGCGGCGGCGTAGCCCTCGTTGACGTTGACGGTGCCGACGCGCAGCTGAGCACCGATGTCGCGCGCCTGGCCGGTGCTCCCGGCGAAGACGCTGGCGTTGAGGCCGTAGTCGGTGTCGTTGGCGAGCTTGATCGCCTCGTCCACCGAGTCGACCTCGTACACCGACACCAGCGGCCCGAAGGTCTCGGTCGCGAAGCACTCCATGTGCTCGTTGACGCCCTTGAGCACGGTCGGGGCGTAGAAGAACGGACCGAGCTCGTCGAGCTTCTTGCCGCCGGCGAGCACGGTCGCGCCCTTGGCGGTGGCGTCCTTCACGTGGGCGTCGATGACATCGATCTGGGCCTGCGAGGCGAGTGAGCCCATGTCGGCGTCGAAGTCGTAGACCGGCGCCACCTTCATGGCGGCGACCTTCGCGGCGAACTTGCGGGTGAACTCGTCGGCCACCGGCTTCTCGACGTACAGACGCTCGATGGAGATGCACAGCTGACCGGAGTTCGAGTAGCAGGCGCGGGCTGCGCCCTCGACGGCCTTGTCGACGTTCGCGCCGGAGGTCACGATCATCGGGTTCTTGCCGCCGAGCTCGGCGGAGAAACCGATGAGGCGGCTGCCGGCCTGCTCGGCCAGAGTCGCGCCCGTCGCCGACGACCCGGTGAACATGAGGTAGTCGGCGGTCTTCACCAGCGCCTGCCCCACGACACCGCCGGGGCCGGGGACCACGGCGAACAGCTCGGGTTCGAGACCGGCCTCGTAGAGCAGTTCGGCCACGGCCAGCGCACAGTACGGGGTCTGGCTGTCGGGCTTGATCACCACGGCGTTGCCCGCCATGAGCGCGGCGACGGCGTCCGATGCGGCAAGGGTGACCGGGTAGTTCCACGGCGAGATCACGCCGATGACGCCCTTGGGCTGATAGCGCACCCGCACGTCGGTGGCGCCGGGGATCATGCCCTTGACCTTCTTGGCGGCCAACGTCTTCGGGCCGGTCTTGGCGTAGTGGCGCGCGGTGAGCGCGACGTCCATGACCTCTTCCTGGGCGTACGAGCGGGCCTTGCCCGTCTCGGCCTGGGCCATGTCCATCAGCTCGTTGCGGTGGTCGAAGACGAGCGCGGCGAAACGCAGCAGCAGGTCGGCGCGCTCCTTGGGCGACGTCGCGGCCCAGCGGGCCTGCGCGGCGCGGGCGCGGTTGACGGCCACCTCGAGATCCTCGGCGGTGCCGATCGGGATGGTGGTCATCTCGGTGCCGCTGTAGGCCTCGAGCACCGACCGCGTGGGTCGGGTGTCGTACTGGTCGATGGCGACCAGTCGACGAAGACGGTCGAAGGTCGCGGTGTCCGGTCTCGCCATCGGGGGCTCATCTCCTCGCAAGCGGTGTGCCGATCTGACACACAATGTTGTCAGTGTAGGCGGTCGCTCTCGGCTCGCCCAGAGCCGATATCGCTAGACGACCACGATCCCGTCGTCGTCACTGTGCACGACGTCGCCGACACGGAACGTGACGCCACCGAAGGCGACGTCGACATCGGCCTCGCCGGCGCCGGTCTTCGTGGACTTCCGCGGATTGGTACCGAGCGCCTTGCAGCCGAAATCCATACCGCCGATGACGGCGGAGTCGCGGATGGCGCCGTGCACGATGACACCGGCCCATCCGTTCGAGCGCCCGAGTTCGGCGATCAGGTCGCCGACCAGCGCCGTGTGCACCGATGCTCCGCCGTCGATGACCAGCACGGCACCGTTGCCGGGTGTCCCGAGCACGGATTTGAGGAGTGCGTTGTCCTCGTGACAACGCACGGTGCGGACCGGTCCGGAGAACTCGCGGCGGCCACCGAACTGGCGGAACTGGGTGTCGCAGCTACGGACGTCGGGGCCGATCTCGTCGACGAGGTCGGCGGTGGCCTGGAAAGTCGATTCGCTCACGGTGAGTCAGCTTAGGTGCCGGATCGGTTCAGGCGACGGGGCCGGTCACGCGCAGGGCCACGCCGCCTGCGGCGACGACGTCGCCGACCACGAGCTGCCGACCACGTCGCGTCTCCACCTCGCCGTTGACGGTGACCTCGCCGTCGGCGATCACCGTCTTCGCCTCGGCGCCGCTCTCTATCAGATTCGCCAGCTTCAGGAACTGGCCCAGGCGGATGGAGTCGTCGGTGATCTCGACCTCGCCGGACACCTCTGTCATGCCACGCTCCTCGTCGCCGGTCGCCCACACCCGCTGACGTCACAGGTGCGCAGGTGACACCATGTCACCGCCACCACTGTGACAGGAGAGGAGGTCGGTTCGATGACCACCACCGTCACCGCGCGGCACGATCCGGTCGAACGCTCCGCGCGGATCCTCGAACGCATCCGCACCCCGTCGGGCAACGGTGGACGTGCACCCCGGTTCGCCGGTCGCGTCGTGGGTGTCCTGGCCGCGTTCGCCCTCGTCAGCAGCATCTCCGTCACCGTCCGTCACATCGTCGCGGTGCCCAGGGACTGGATCGACACCTATGTCATCTCCGCACCCGACACCAGTTTCGCGTGGGCGTTCGTCCTCGTGCTGCTCGCCGTCGCGCTGTCGGCTCGCAAGCGCGTCGCGTGGTGGCTCACCGTCGGATACATCGTGCTGTTCGCCGGCACCAACAGCATCTATCTCGTCCCGTCGGTGGCCCGCGAGTACGAGGTCTCGATGGCCGGACGGGTGGGGGTCGCGATCGGCCTCGTCATCGACGTCGTCGTCGTCGGCTACCTGATCCTGCGGTATCGGCAGTTCTACACACGCGTGCGCCGGGGCGCACTGCTCACGGCGCTCGGCGTGCTCGCAGGCGGGCTGGTCGCGGCGACGCTCGTCGGGTGGGGACTCGTCGAGGCGTTCCCGCGCGATCTCAGCTCCGAGCAGCGACTGCCCTACGCGTTCAACCGCGTGGTGACCTTCGCGTCGGTCGACACCCGCACCTTCGACGGGAACCACACCTACACCGTCATCAACTCGCTCCTCGGTCTGCTCGGCGCTCTCGCGCTGATCGCCGCGGCGGTCGTGCTGTTCCGGTCACAACGTCTCGCCGGGCTGATGACCCCACCCGACGAGCGCCTGATCCGCGCGCTGATATCGGCCTACAACGACGACGACTCGCTGGCCTACTTCTCCACCCGTCGCGACAAGGCGGTGGTCTTCGCACCCAACGGCCACGCCGCCATCACCTACCGCGTGGAGGTCGGTGTCGGGCTCGCCTCGGGCGATCCCATCGGCGATCCGCGGTTCTGGCCCGACGCCATCGCCGAGTTCTTCACCCTCTGTGACCGATACGGCTGGCATCCCGCCGCCATGGGCGCCAGTGAGCGCGGGGCGACCGCCTACGCCGCGGCGGGGATGACGGCGCTCAACATCGGTGACGAGGCGGTGGTCGATGCGCGTGCCTACCGCATCAACGGACCCGAGATGCGTGGCGTGCGACAGGCCGTCACCCGTACCCGTCGCGCCGGTGTCACCGTGCGTATCCGCCATCACGGTGACCTGACCGAGGACGAGATGGCCGCCGTCATCGACCGCGCCGACCGGTGGCGCAACACCGAGGACGAACGGGGCTTCGCGATGGCCCTGAGCCGACTCGGCGACCGGCACGACGACCGGTGTCTGCTGGTGGAGGCCGTGATCGCCGGCGACGGACCCGAGCGCGTCGTCGGCATGCTGTCGTTCGTGCCCTGGGGCCGCACGGGGGCGTCTCTCGATCTGATGCGACGGGACCGCGACGCGGTCAACGGCGTGGTGGAGCTCATGGTCACCGAATTCGCCTTGCGGGCAGGTGAATTCAGCGTCCGGAGGATCTCGTTGAACTTCGCGGCGTTCCGCACGGTGTTCGAACGCGGCGGCGAGATCGGCGCCGGGCCCGTGATGAAGGGGGCCCACGGCGTGCTCACCTTCGCCTCACGGTTCGTCCAGATGGAGTCGCTGTACCGATCGAACGCGAAGTACCTCCCGCTGTGGGCGCCCCGCTTCCTGTGCTGTGAGGATGCGCGGCTCATCCTCCGCGCGGGTGTCGCCGCCATCGTCACCGAGGGTTTCGTGACGATGCCCCACATCCGGCGCAACCGGATGGGTTCGCGGCGGCACGTCGGTACCACGCCGGCGATCCCGGCCGGGGTCGACATCGACGCGGTGATCGACGAGATCCGCACCGATGCCGAGGTTCTGGCGGCCGGTCCGCGCAGACCCGAGCAGGTGCGGGTACGGATGGCCAAGCTCGCAGCGCTCACCGCGACCGGTGTCGACGCCTACCCGGCCGCACAGCCCCCGACCCACACCGTGGCCGAAGGGCTGGCCGAGGAGGCCGGTCGACCGGTCGAGATCGCGGGGCGGATCCTGCGCGCCCGCAACCTCGGTGGCGTGATCTTCGCCGATGTACGCGACGCCTCGGGGTCGATGCAGGTGCTGTTCGACGCCGGCGAGCACCCCGACATCGCCCACCGGTTCGCCGAGTTCGCCGATCTCGGTGATCTGGTGTCGGTACGTGGGCGTCGTGGTCGCAGTCGGTCGGGCGAGGAGTCGGTGCTGGCCGACGACTGGACCATGCTCGGCAAATGCCTGCATCCGTTGCCCGACAAGTGGAGTGGACTCTCCGACCCCGACGCCCGGGTGCGGCTGCGGCATGTCGAGCTCGCCGTGGATCCCTCGGCGGCCGATGCGTTGCGGATCCGTGCCCTGGCCATCCGAGCGATCCGCGATCACCTCGTGGCGCAGGGTTTCCTCGAGGTGGAGACGCCCATCCTGCAGCGGGTGCACGGCGGCGCGAACGCCGAACCGTTCCGCACACACATCAACGCCTACGACCTCGACCTCTATCTGCGCATCGCTCCGGAGCTGTACCTGAAGCGTCTGTGCGTCGGCGGTATCGAGCGGGTCTTCGAGATCGGTCGGAACTTCCGCAACGAGGGTGTCGACAGCACCCACAATCCCGAGTTCACCAGCCTCGAGGCATATCTCGCCCACGGCGATCACATGACGATGCTGCACCTGACGCGTTCGCTCATCCAGGCCGCGGCCGTCGCGGCGCACGGTCGCGCCGTCGCCATGCGGCCCGGTCCCGATGGTGCGATGACCCCGGTCGACATCTCCGGCGACTGGCCGATCCGGACCGTGCACGGCTCGGTGGCCGATGCCGTGGGCGCGCCCGTCACACCTGACACCGATGCGGCCGCTTTGCGCGAGATCTGTGACAGTCTGGCGATACTCCACCGACCCGAGTGGGATGCAGGTCAATTGGTGCTCGAGCTGTACGAACACCTCGTCGAGGATCGGACCACCATGCCGACGTTCTACGTCGATTTCCCCACGTCGGTGTCGCCGCTCACGCGGTCGCATACCGATCGACCCGATCTCGCCCAGCGATGGGATCTCGTCGCCTGGGGTGTCGAACTGGGCACGGCCTACAGCGAACTCACCGACCCGGTGGAGCAGCGGGCCCGTCTCACCGCCCAGTCCGAACGCGCCGCCGGGGGCGACCCGGAGGCGATGGAGGTCGACGAGGACTTCCTCGACGCTCTCGAGTACGCGATGCCGCCGACCGGCGGTCTCGGGATCGGCATCGACCGCGTGGTGATGCTGTTGACCGGCAGAACGATCCGCGAGACGCTCGCCTTCCCGTTGGCGAGACCCCGGTGAGTGAGGATCTGCCCGGACAGCTGATCGAGATCGACGGTCTGTCCACCCACGTGATCACCGAGGGCGTCGGTCCCCCCGTTCTGTTGCTGGCGGCGCTGGGCAGCAACTGGTTCGACCTGGACCAGCTCGCCGACGCGTTGTCGTCGTCGTACACCGTGATCCGCTTCGACCGACCGGGTTACGGTGCGAGCGAGGCGCTTCCCCGCGACGCGTGGCCGACGCTCGAGGGGGAGGTCAGCAGGATCTTCGGCGTGCTCGACGCGCTCGCGATCGACGAGCCGGTGGTGATCGCCGCGCATTCGATGTCGTCGATGTACGCCGAGGCGTTCGCCCGGGAGCGTCCCGATCGCACCGCCGGTGTGCTGATGATCGACGGCACCTACGTGATGTTCCCCTGGCGGGTGTTGCCGACGGCTCTGCGCGTACGCAACTGCCACCGCGCGGTCGCGGTGGCGGAGATGCTGCGGTTGCCCCAGCTGTTCGGCGCCGCGGCACATGACTCGGTGTTGCCGACACCGCCGGGGGGATACACGGCAGCGCAACGGTTCTGGACCCGTCGGGTGTTCGGTCGGTCGGACATGCTGCGGGCGACGCTGGTGGAGAACGCCGCGTTTCCCACGATCAGTCGCGATCTGATCGCGTTGCGGCGGCGGGACGATCGCGCGGTGCGTGCCGCGGTGACCGTGCTCGCGGCACTACCGGCGGCGGGGTTGTGGTTGCGGTGGTGGCGCTGGCGACACCGGCGGTACGCGCAGGTCCTCGGCGGCGTGTACGAGGAGATCAGTCCGGCCAATCATCTCGTCGTCGCCCAACACCCGGTCGACACGGCGAACTACATCGACCGCCTCGCCCGCCGCGCCGGCCACATCCCGCCAGCTGGGCCCTAGTTCACGCCAGTCGGGCTCTTGTTCACGCCAGTTGGGCTCTTGTTCACGCCAGTTGGGCCCTGGTTCGCACCAGTTGGGCCGACGTGTCGTGCCGCGGACGGGTCAGAGGCCGAAAGCGCGCAGGTCGGCCGCGGTGACCATGCGTTCGCCGCCCTCGGGCCAGCGACGCGCCAGGCGGTGTCGTGTGAACAGTCCCCCGGGCCGGGTCGCGAAGACGTGGGTGGGTCGGGCAGTACGTGCGTGATGAATGTTCGTGGTCAGTTTCACGAAGGATCACATCCCCTGTTTCGTTCAGTCCGACACCCGTCGACCCGAGCACCGGTGTGACGCATGTTACTCATGTGACTCGCTGATCCCGGTGAAGGACACGCATTCGGGACCGCGCAGCCTGTGGACAACCCCGACCACCCGTACCGCTGCTGTTCGTACGTCCGGTACGGTGACTTCTCGTTGCGACGCCGACGGGGCGTCCACGAGATCCGCGGGGAGATCACCATGCGCGCACGCATTCGTTCATTCATCGCCGCTGTCGCCATCACCGGCGCAGCCCTCACCGGAGGTGTGGTCGTTGCCGCACCGGCGTCGGCCGCGCCGCCGAAGGACATCCCGAAGGTGTCGCAGTTCAGTGACGACATCGGGGCTTTCGGTGATCACGACTTCTGCCGAGGTGCATTCAACGTCCGCCTCAGCTCGCCCAAGCGCGGAGTCACCCGCGTCACGCTGAGGTCATACGGATTCACCGGCAACGGCAGAGGGTGGGCAAAGAACCCGAAGTGCAAGTTGCTGATCGGTACCTCGTTCACAAGCGCCAAGGCTTTCGACATCCGAACCTTCTTCCCCGTCGTGTTCGGGACCAAGCCGGGCGAGAAGGTCACCCGCGACCTCGCGACCGGGTCAGGCCTCGTCCAGCTCGGGGTAGCGCCTTACGCGGCGAACAATCCGGTCAGGGTCGTCCAGGGCTACGGCGCAAGCTATTACTTCATCGCGCCCTAAGGCCTAACGCCCCCGCCAGACCGGGTCACGCTTCTCGACGAAGGCGGTGACGCCTTCGATGGTGTCCTGGCTGACCAACAGTTCGTCCATGGCGGTGGTCGGGTGTGACGCCGCGACGACGGGATCGCTGATGCCCTGGGTCTCGGCGATGCCGATGAGGGAGGCGCGCACCGACGTCGGCGAGCAGGCGAGGATCTGCGACGCGAGCTCGCGTGCAGCGTCCATCACGGTGCCCTCGGGTGCGACGCGGCAGGCCACGCCGCGCTCGAGGGCCTCGGCCGCCGGCATGCGGCGGCCGGTGAGGATCATCTCCATGGCGATCGACCGCGGCAGCAGTCGGGGCAATCGCACGAGTCCGCCGGCGAGAGCGGCCAATCCGACCTTCACCTCGGGCA
Organism: Williamsia sp. M5A3_1d; assembly: GCF_053345315.1. Classification (NCBI taxonomy): domain Bacteria; kingdom Bacillati; phylum Actinomycetota; class Actinomycetes; order Mycobacteriales; family Nocardiaceae; genus Williamsia; species Williamsia sp. M5A3_1d. Next base: position 534,785 of record NZ_JBKEZX010000001.1, on the reverse strand, counting down.
GCGAGAACGTCGCGCGCTCGTCGGCGACTATCATGTGGCAGGCGAGCGCGATCTCGAACCCGCCGCCGAGGGCGTGGCCGTTGACCGCCGCGATCACCGGCTTCGTGAGGTTCGGCCGGCTCGTCAGCCCGGCGAACCCGTTCTTGGGCACCGAGAACATCGCCCCCGAGGCCGTCGCCGCGAGGTCGTTGCCCGAGGAGAACGCCTTGTCGCCCGCCCCGGTCAGGATCGCGACCCAGAGGTCGGGATCGGCGAGGTAGGCGTCGAAGACCTCGTCGAGTTCGGCGTTGGTGGCCGCGTCGAGGGCGTTGCGCGCCTGCGGCCGGTTGATGGTGACCTCGAGCAGGTGGCCGTCGCGTCGTACCAGGACTCCGCTGTAGTCGTCACGAAAGCCCGGGGCACGGACGGGATTCAACGCATCCATCGTCGCGACGTCGAGACTCACACGATTGCCGTCGGCGAACGATCGCGCGACCACCGGTGTCCCGATCGGCTGGTCGGTGTCGGTCAGGTGCGTCATCATCGCCTCGTCGGACCGGTGGACGGTCGAGATGAACCGCGGCCCCTTCTCTCCGTCGGTGTCGAGGAGTCGCCCGATCACGATCGCCGACTTCGGTCCGCGCCGGCCGTACGACATCGTGAACGTCTCGATGACCGCTGGCCCATCGGCGCGATCGACGACCGCGACGTCGGCCACCGCATCGAGCTGCGCCTGCACTCGCACACTGTCCGACTGCCTCCAGGCCACCGGGCTGGTCGAGTAGACACCGGTCGAATACTTGCTCAGCACACCGCCGTTCGCCCCTACGAGTCCGTAGGCACCGGGCTCGGCGCGTACACGGTCGACCACCTCGGCGATCGCGTGCATCGAATAGTTGTTGCCGGGCCCACCGAAGTAGGGCAATCCGCCGGTGACGGTGAGGCCACGCGCATCGTCCGGCGCGAGCCCGAGTTCGTCGCACACCGCCGACACCGCGACGGGGAAACAGCTGTAGAGATCGATGGCGTTCACGTCGTCGAGACCGATCCCCGCCACCTCGAGCGCCGAGGAGACCGACGCGGCCGCCGCGGGCGCGGCGCCGAGGTCGGGCCGGTCGAGCAATCGCTTCTCGCGCAGATCCGCGTGTCCGTGGAGGAACACCCACCGGTCCGACGGCACCCCGAGCTCCCGAGCACGCCGCACCGACATCACGACGACCGCCGCCGCCTGGTTCACCTGGTCGCGCGCGATCATCAGGCGGGGGAACGGATCGGTGACCTGCCGGTTCGACTCGTCCACCGAGGCGATCTCGTCGGCGGTGCGCTCCACCGGTGACGCCGAGTGCGGGTTCTTCGCCGCGACCACGGTCATCGGCGCGAACAACTCGGCCATCGAGTGGGTGTAGGTCGCGCGGTCGGCGCCGAGACGCGCACGACGCGCGTTCTCGATCACCGAGTACTGCAGCACCGGCACCATCAGCCCGTGCCGGACCTCGCCGACGGTGGTGATGCCGCGCAGACCGAATCCGCGGTCCTCGAGACGTGCATCTGCCGCAGGGTCGGCGGGCTCGTTCCAGTCGGGACGGGTGGCCTCGGAATCGGACGTGATCGCGCGGACCGTCGAGATGACCTCGGCCCCCACGATCACCGCGGCCTCGGAGTCGCCTGCCGCGATCGCGCCGGCGAGTTCGGTGAGCAGGTGTTGCGGACTCTGCCCGCCCACCACCTCCGCGATGAGCCGACGCGCGTCGATGCCCACCCGCCCCGCGATGGCACCCGGCATGTTCGCCGGCCGACCCAGCTGCGACGACGACAGCGGGCTCGACACCTCGAACGACCGGATGTTGCCGAGGGTGTCGATCACGGATGCGACACCCTCGCGCGTGCACCCGGTGTCGTCGAGCGCAGCGCGGACGGAGTCGGCGGCGAGGTCGGCCTCCGAACGCGCGAGATATCCGGGCTCGCCGATCCGTTCCGACGCCTGGCCCACCCCAACGATGACCGGCGTGGACGGATCGAGGTCGGTGAGACTATTCATGGCCTAATCGTCTCATATCGCTCTCGGTTCGTGCGATCATCGTCGGCATGACGCGACCGGGTGCACCACTGGGTGACCTCTTCGCCCGCGCTGTGACGCAAGCCTTGGGCTCCTCCTCGCCCGTCCCCGACCGCACCGACGACACCGACACCACCGACGACCGCATCCTCGACGCCGCGCTCGCCGTCCTCGGTCGCCGCAGCACCCGCGAGGCGACGGTCGAGGACGTCGCCCGCGAAGCAGGTGTCGGCCGAGCCACGGTGTTCCGCCGCTTCGACAGTCGCGACCACCTCTTCGAGGCGGCGCTCGTGCGTTTCGTCGGTCAGGTCGTCGGATCGATGGTCGACCGGTTCGCCGTGGTGACCGATCCGGTCGAGCAGGTGGTGGAGGGTTTCGCGATCTGTCTCGCTCTCGACGACGACCCGCTGCTGGCCGACCGTGCGCGCCGTGGCGAGCTGCTCGCGGCGTTGTCCGGCGGGGATCCGTCGCCGCTGCGCCTCGCATGGTCGGCCGTCGCCGCGAACCTACGTCGCGCGCACCGGGCCGGTTCGATCGCGGTCGGCGATCCCGACGAGCAGGCCGACGCGCTGGTCCACCTCGGGCTGTCGTACCTGATGGCACCGGGATTGGCGGTCGATCTCACCGATCCCTCGGCGGTACGGACCTTCGCGCGGCGCACGGTCGCACCCATCGTCGGCGCCATTCCGCCACGCGCCGAGCCGTGGCCGTGATCGGATCGGGTATGGCCACCGATGCGACCGTCGTCCTCGAGAACTACACCTACTTCGAGTGCCCGCGCTGGCACGACGACCGCGTATGGGTGTCGGATTTCTACACCCACCAGGTGATCTCGGCCCGCGCCGACGGCTCCGACGTGCGTGTGGAAGCCGAGGTGCCGCAGCAACCCTCGGGCCTGGGTTGGCTGCCCGACAGGCAACTCCTCATCGTCTCGATGCGCGACCACACCATCCTCCGACGCGGGCACGACGGGGAACTCGTGGTGCATGCCGACCTGTCACACCTGGTGACCGAGCACCTCAACGACATGCTCGTCGACGCGACCGGGCGCGCCTATGTCGGGAACTTCGGGTTCGACCTGATGAACGGCGGGACACCGTCGAGTGCGCAACTCATCGCCGTCGAGCCCGACGGATCGGCTCGCGTGGTCGCCGACGAGCTGTACTTCCCCAACGGCATGGCCCTCACCGGCGACGGGCGGCTCCTGGTCGACGAGACGCTCGGCAACCGGATCAGTGCGTTCGACATCGCCGACGACGGCTCACTCGGGGAGCGCACCGACTGGGCGGTGTTCGGCGAGCTGCCCGACATGACGAGCATCGAATCGGTGATGGGCGGCATCACGCTCGCGCCGGACGGCTGTTGCCTCGACACCGACGGCACCCTGCTCGTCGCCGACGCGCTCGGTGGCCGCATCGCTCGTGTCGCCGAGGGTCGCGGTGTCGTCGACCAGTACGACTTCGACAGCGGCGTCTTCGCCTGCGGCCTCGGCGGATCCGACGGTCGCACGCTGTTCGTCTGCGCTGCACCCGATTTCGACGAACACGCCCGCAAGGTCGCGACCGACGGCAAGCTGCTCGCCGTGCAACTGCCGGCGTAGAGACCTGGCGAATCCTCACGCATGGACATCGAACCGATGAGACCGATCGACCACGTTCACGAACCGCTGCCCACGAACCGGTTCTGGTACAACTCGCGCGGTTGGCGGGGCCAGATCCTCCCGGTCATGTTCATGGTCCTGATCGTCACGTCGGCCGTGATCGGTGCGAGCGGCGCAGTGCCGTGGTGGACGTGGTGGGTCCAGGGAACCGTCATCGCCGTCCTGATGGTGACCGCGAACATCCTCGTGCGACGGCTCCTACGCCGCATTCCCTGAAACGACGTCACCAACGCACAACGCCCCTCGCCATGATCGGCGAGGGGCGTTGTGGTGGAACAGCGAATTCAGCGCTGCGGTGCCTGGGTGGGCACGATCGGTGCCGGCAGGAAGGTCTCCTGCGTGAGGTAGCGATCGGCGCCGGCGGCCGCGGAGCGGCCCTCGGCGATGGCCCACACGATCAGCGACTGTCCGCGGCCGGCGTCACCGGCGACGAAGACGCCGGGCACGGTCGACTGGAAGTCGTCGTCGCGCACCACGTTCCCGCGGCCGTTGTACTCGACGCCGAGCTTGTCGAGGAAGTCCTCGCGCTCTGGTCCGACGAAGCCCATGGCCAGCAGCACGAGATCGCACTCGAGCTCGAACTCCGAGCCCTCGACCTTCTCGAACTTGCCGCCGCTCATCACGACCTCGTGCGCCGAGAGCGAGGTGACCTTGCCGTTCTCGCCGGTGAACTTCTCGGTGTTGACCGAGAACACCCGCTCGCCGCCCTCCTCGTGGGCCGAGGACACACGGAACATCAGCGGGTACGTCGGCCACGGTGTGGTCTCGGCGCGCTCGTCCGGCGGTCGCGGCATGATCTCGAACTGGTGGACGATCTCGGCGCCCTGGCGCAGCGACGTGCCGAGGCAGTCGGCACCGGTGTCGCCGCCACCGATGATGACGACCTTCTTGCCCTTCGCGGTGATGGGCGGCTGGCCGTCGGCGTCGACGACGTCGTCGCCGAGCTGCACCTTGTTGGCCCACGGCAGGAACTCCATGGCCTGGTAGATGCCCTCGAGCTCACGGCCGGGGATCGGCAGATCGCGCCAGCTGGTGGCGCCGTTGGCGAGAACCACCGCGTCGTAGGACGACCGCAGCTCCTCCACCGACAGGTCGACACCGACGTTGACGCCGGTGCGGAACACCGTGCCCTCGGCCTCCATCTGCTCGACCCGGCGGTCGATGTGGCGCTTCTCCATCTTGAACTCGGGGATGCCGTAGCGCAGCAGCCCACCGATGCGGTCGGCACGCTCGAGCACCGTGACGGTGTGGCCTGCGCGGGTGAGCTGCTGTGCCGCAGCGAGACCCGCAGGCCCCGAACCGACGACGGCGACCGTCTTGCCGGTCTCCTTCGTGGGCATCACCGGCTTGACCCAGCCGTTGTCGAAGGCGTTGTTGATCAACTCCACCTCGACCTGCTTGATCGTCACGGCGGGTTGGTTGATGCCCAGCACGCACGACGCCTCGCACGGCGCGGGACACAACCGCCCGGTGAACTCCGGGAAGTTGTTCGTGGCGTGCAGGCGGTCGATGCCGTCCTCCCACTGCCCCTTGTAGACGAGGTCGTTCCACTCGGGGATCAGGTTGCCCAGCGGGCAACCGTTGTGGCAGAACGGGATCCCGCAGTCCATGCACCGACTGGCCTGACGCTGCAGCGTCTCGTGGTCGTGCTCGGCGTAGACCTCTTTCCAGTCCATCAGCCGCAGATCGACCGGCCGACGTTCCGGGAGCTCCCGCTCGGTGTACTTGATGAAACCCTTTTGATCACCCACGAGCTGCCTCCATGATCGCCTCGTCCACGTCGCGCCCGGCCTTCTCGGCGTCGGCGATGGCCGCCAGGACGCGTTTGAAGTCCCGCGGCATCACCTTCGTGAACTTGCCCTGCGTGTTGTCCCAGTCGGCCAGAATGGCTTCGGCCACCGGGGATTCGGTCTCGCTGCGGTGCTTGGAGATGATCCCGTGCAGGAACTCCACATCCTCGTCCTCGAGCGCCTCGGGCTCCACGAGCTCGGTGTTGAGGTTGTCGGGGAGCTTGCCGAACGGGTCGTAGACGTATGCGACACCGCCGGACATGCCGGCCGCGAAGTTGCGCCCCGTGTCGCCGAGCACGACCACGCGTCCACCGGTCATGTACTCGCAACCGTGGTCGCCGACACCCTCGACCACCGCGACGGCGCCGGAGTTGCGGACGCAGAACCGCTCGCCCACCACCCCGCGCAGCAGGATCTCGCCGCCGGTGGCGCCGAACCCGATCACGTTGCCCGCGATGATGTTCTCCTCGGCGACGAAACTCTCCGGCGCGACCGTCGAGGGCCGCACCACGATGCGTCCACCCGACAAGCCCTTGCCGACGAAGTCGTTCGCGTCGCCCTCGAGCCGCAGGGTGATGCCCTTGGGCAGGAACGCACCGAAGCTGTTGCCCGCCGACCCGGTGAAGTCGATGATCACCGTGCCCTCGGGGAGTCCGGTGGCGCCGTAGACCTTGGTCACCTCGTGGCCCAGCATGGTGCCGACCGTGCGGTTGACGTTCGAGATCGCCGAGGTGAACGAGACGCGCTCACCCTTGTCGATCGCCGGACGGCTCTGCGCGATGAGCTGCTGATCGAGCGCCTTGTCGAGCGCGTGGTCCTGGCTGCCCGAGCAGTACAGATCCTGGTTCATGAACGGCGAGTCGGCCTCGGCCAGGATCGGCGAGAGATCGAGCTTGCCGGCCTTGGCACCCTTCCAGTGCGCGAGCGCCTTGGTGGTGTCGAGGGCCTTGACCTGCCCGACCGCCTCCTGCAACGTCCGGAAACCCAGGCGCGCCAACAGCTCGCGCACCTCCTCGGCGATGAACATGAAGAAGTTCTCGACGAACTCGGGCTTGCCGGTGAAGCGCTGACGCAGCAGCGGGTTCTGCGTCGCGACACCCACGGGGCAGGTGTCGAGGTGGCAGACACGCATCATGATGCAGCCCGACACCACCAGCGGCGCAGTGGCGAAACCGAACTCCTCGCCGCCGAGCAGTGCGGCCACGACCACGTCGCGTCCGGTCTTGAGCTGACCGTCGACCTGGACCACGATGCGATCACGGAGACCGTTGAGCAGCAACGTCTGCTGGGTCTCGGCCAGGCCGAGCTCCCATGGCGCGCCGGCGTGCTTCTCCGACGTCAGCGGCGTGGCACCGGTGCCACCGTCGTGACCGGAGATGAGCACCACGTCGGCGTGCGCCTTCGACACACCCGCGGCGACGGTGCCGACACCGACCTCCGACACGAGCTTCACGTGGACACGTGCGGCCGGGTTGGCGTTCTTCAGGTCGTGGATCAGCTGTGCCAGATCCTCGATCGAGTAGATGTCGTGGTGCGGCGGCGGCGAGATGAGGCCGACGCCCGGCGTGGAACCGCGCACCTCGGCGACCCAGGGGTACACCTTGTGCGGCGGGAGCTGGCCGCCCTCACCGGGCTTCGCACCCTGCGCCATCTTGATCTGGATGTCGGTGCAGTTCGTCAGGTAGTGCGACGTCACACCGAATCGACCCGAGGCGACCTGCTTGATCGCGCTGCGACGCCAGTCGCCGTTCTCGTCGGGTTCGAAGCGGTCGACGCTCTCGCCGCCCTCACCCGAGTTCGACCGGCCGCCGAGACGGTTCATGGCGATGGCCAGTGTCTCGTGGGCCTCACCGGAGATGGAGCCGTAGCTCATCGCGCCGGTCGAGAACCGCTTCACGATCTCGCTCGCCGGCTCCACCTTGTCGATCGGGATGGGGTCGCGGTCACCGAAGTTGAAGTCGAACAGGCCACGCAGAGAGGCGATCTTGCGCGACTGATCGTCGACGAGCTTCGTGTACTCCTTGAACACCGAGTACTGGCCGGTGCGGGTGGAGTGCTGGAGCTTGAACACCGTGTCGGGGTTGAACAGGTGGTACTCGCCCTCACGACGCCACTGGTACTCGCCACCGACCTCGAGCTCGCGGTGGGCACGCTCCTCGGGACGGGCCTCGAACGCCAGCGCGTGACGCGCGGCCACATCGGCGGCGATCTGGTCGAGGCCGACACCGTCGAGATGGCTGAGCAGGCCGGTGAAGTACTCGTCGACCGTGTCCTGCCCGATGCCGATCACCTGGAACAGCTGCGCACCGGTGTACGAGGCGAGGGTGGAGATGCCCATCTTGCTCATCACCTTGAGCACGCCCTTGCCCGCGGCCTTGACGTAGTTCGCCTGTGCGGTCGCGAAATCGAGCGGCTCACCCTTGGCGTTCTTGAGCACCTCGCGCTCGACCATGTCCTCGATCGACTCGAGTGCCATGTACGGGTTGATGGCCGCGGCGCCGAACCCGACGAGGCACGCCATGTGGTGCACCTCGCGTGCGTCACCGGCCTCCACGAGCAGCCCGACCTGGGTGCGGGTCTTCTCCCGCACCAGGTGGTGGTGCACCGCCGAGGTGAGCAGCAACGACGGGATCGGGGCGAGCTTCTCGTCGGACTCCCTGTCGGACAACACGATCAGGCGGACACCGTCGGCGATGGCCTCCGACACCTGACGACGTACGTCCTCCAGTGCCTGACGCATCCCCTCGCCGCCCTCGGCGACCGGGTACAGGCCACGGATCTGCACGCTGCGGAAGTCGGGGTAGTTGCCGTCGTCGTTGATGCGGACCAGCTTGGCCAGCGCGTCGTTGTCGAGGATCGGCTGGGGCAGCTCGATCTGACGGCACGAATCGGCCGTCGGGTTCAACAGGTCGCCCTCCTTGCCGATGGTCACACCGATGCTGGTGACGACCTCCTCGCGGATGGCGTCGAGCGGCGGGTTGGTGACCTGGGCGAAGCGCTGCTGGAAGTAGTCGAACAGCGTCCGGGGACGCAGCGACAGCACGGCGATGGGGGTGTCGGTGCCCATCGAGCCGATCGCTTCGGCTCCGCTGGCCGCCATCGGTGTGACGAGGAGGCTGAGCTCTTCGCTCGTGTATCCGAACACCTGCTGGCGCAGACGGACCCGATCGTGGGGCATGTGGGTGTGCGGGCGGTCGGGCAGGTCGCCGAGCCGGAGGAAGCCCTTGTCGAGCCACTCCTGGTACGGGTGCAGCGACGCCAGCTCGTCCTTGATCTCGGCGTCGTCGACGATGCGGCCCTGGTCGGTGTCGACGAGGAACATGCGGCCGGGCTGCAGACGCAGCTTCTGCACGACGTCGGCGGGGTCGATGTCGAGGACACCGACCTCGGACGCCATCACGACCAGACCGTCCTTGGTGACCCAGATACGGCTGGGGCGCAGGCCGTTACGGTCGAGCACCGCACCGATGACCGTGCCGTCGGTGAAGCAGACCGACGCGGGACCGTCCCAGGCCTCCATCAGCGTCGAGTGGTACTCGTAGAACGCCCGATGCTCGGGCTTCATGCTCTCGTGGCGCTCCCACGCCTCGGGGATCATCATCAGCACCGAGTGCGGCAGCGAACGGCCACCGAGGTGCAGCAGTTCGAGCACCTCGTCGAAACGCGCTGTGTCCGAGGCGCCCTCGGTACACACCGGGAAGATCTTCTCGGCGGTGTCGGGACCGAAGACCGAGGTGTCGATGAGGGCCTCGCGGGCGCGCATCCAGTTCTCGTTGCCCGTGACGGTGTTGATCTCACCGTTGTGGGCGATGCGACGGAACGGGTGCGCCAGCGGCCACGAGGGGAAGGTGTTGGTGGAGAAGCGTGAGTGCACAAGGCCCAGAGCGCTTTCGACCCGGTCGTCCTGCAGGTCGAGGTAGAACCCGCGGAGCTGAGGGGTGGTCAGCATGCCCTTGTAGACGAAGGTGCGCCCCGACAGGCTCGGGAAGTAGACGGTCTCGCGACCGGGCCCGTCCTGGCCGGCGCCCTTGCTGCCCAGTTCGGTCTCGACACGTTTGCGCACCACGAACGCGCGGCGCTCGAGCTCATCGCCCGAGGCACCGCCGACGAAGATCTGGCGGAAGGTCGGCATCGCATCGCGGGCGAGCGCGCCCAGCGACGTGTCGTCGGTGGGCACCTCGCGCCACCCGAGAACCGTGAGGCCCTCCGACTCGGTGATCTTCTCGACCGATTCGCACGCCGTGCGGGCATCGCCCGAACCCTGCGGGAGGAACGCCATGCCGGTCGCGTACTCACCCTCGGCGGGGAGTTCGAAATCGGTGACCGCACGCAGGAACGCGTCGGGGACCTGGATCATGATGCCGGCGCCATCGCCGGTGTTCGGCTCGGCACCCGCTGCCCCGCGGTGTTCGAGATTGACCAGCGCCGTGATCGCCTTGTCGACGATGTCGCGCGAACGACGACCGTGCATGTCGACCACGAAGGCGACGCCGCACGAGTCGTGCTCGTTGACCGGGTGGTAGAGCCCCTGGGGGCCGGGTGCCTGCTTCATTGTTGTTCGCCCTTACATCGCGTAACGCGAGAACGCCTCACTACTTGCCAGATTACGGCACCACCGCGCGGCAAACCCTTATGAGGACAACCTAATCACGGCTCTGACCAGGGAATACGCCCTGGCCGATGGCATCCGCACCTCTCGTTGCAGCCCCATTGCTCCAACGGTGCGCGCCAGTCCGTCACCGGACGTGGCGTCGACGACCCCGGCAAGGGGTCGCCCTGCGCGTGATCATCGGACAATTTTCTCACGCCAGGCGGCTACCACAGAAATCGCCACCCACCAGGGATCCGGGCGACCGCGGCGTGCTCACCCCCGCGTGGCGTCGGCCGCGACCGCGGACAGGGTGCGTCCTTCTCGCACCGCGGTGTCGAAGAGTTCGCGCACTGCGGGGAGGGCGGATGATCCGGCACCTACCGCGCTGTCGATCGTCGCCGAGAGTGCCGATCGGGGGATCGACGTCGCGGTGTCGTGACTCCGACTCGACCGCAACGACATCCAGTACTGCTGCAGGTAGGAGGCGACCTCGTGGGCCGCGTCGATCGCCGCCGGGTCGAAGGCGCGCGACCGCTGCGTGTGGAAGGTGAGGAATCCCGATGCCCCCAACCCGGTGAAGAGCCGGAACGACATCACCGACCCGACCGGGGCCGCCGCGCCCAGCACCGTCCGGTATCGAATCCAGCCGGGATCGGTCGCGAGATCGGAGATGAGGATCACGGTGTCGTCACCCGAGGGCTCGAGGCTGGGTCCGACGCCGTGGAGTCGTTGGAGCCGATCGAGCACCACCGGGTGGGCGTCGGCGGCCGCGACCGTGGCCAGACCATGATCGAGGGACACCAGCGACAGCCCCACGGTCTCCGCGCCCGGTACGAGGCCGCCGGCGAGTGCGGTGATCTCGGAGAGCCGCTGTCGCTCCTCCCCCGCACCCACGTCGTGGTCCGCTGCGTACAGGGTCTCGCCGGGCTCCAGCACCGCCGACGACGTGAGTCGCCGGAGCATCGAGCGCGCGATGCCCGCGACCTCGACACCGTCGTGGGTCACCGCCCACTCGTATCGCCGGTCCCCGAGGGGGCCCGGGTCACCGAGATCGCGCGCCACCACCGCGATCGAGGTGTCCCCGTCGATGACGGCCATGGTGACGTGATCGCGGAGCGGCGCGATCCTGGCGCCGCGTACCCCGGGCGGGAGGTCCTCACCCACACCGATGACACCGACGAGGGTGTTGGTCTTCGCGAGATCGGCGTACCTGGCCGCCGCGTCCGGGGTGAACATCTCGGGAAGGTGCACCGACAGCAAGACCGTGCCGGTCGTCCGGTCGCGGCTCGCCGCGGCTTCGAAGGCTCGCCCGAGAGAGGCGATCTCGTCCACCTGCGACACCCGGGTGCCGGCGCGGCCGAGGATGTCGGCGGGGGTCACCTGTGTCGACCGCGGGCGGTCGCGCGCCATGTGGAGCACCCGCGACCTCCGCGCGGCGGCCACGGCGTCGGCGGTGACCGCAAGCGGTCCGGGATGCCCCAGGTGGAAACCCTGCACCATCGTCGCGCCGAGGGACCGTGCCCGGCGCAGGTCGAGCTCCGATTCCACGCCCTCGCAGAGGATCCGGCCGTCGGAGTCGCCCACGTGATCCCACACCGCCTCGAGCGTCCGTCGTTGCTCGGCGGTCAGGTGATCACCGAGCATCACACGGTCGAGTTTGACGATGTCGGGTCGCACCACCGCGAGCATCGCCACCGATTCGGGGTTGACCCCGACGTCGTCGAGGGCGACCAGACAGGACATCTCCCGCGCCCAGTCCGCCACCCAGAGCACGGCGCGCGGATCGGTCAGCAGGGCCCGTTCGGTCAGTTCGATCACGGTGGGCACCCGCGCGACGGACTCGGCGACCATCCGGGCGTCGACCGCCGCCCACGGCGCCGGCGATCCGAGAACGCTCGGCTCGAGGTTGACGAAGAGGTGCAGGGGCGCACGTATCCCCGCACGTGACGCACCGATCATGGCTGAACGACGACAGGCCCAGTCGAGATCCCCGAGCACCCCGGACGCGCGTGCCCGGGCGAACACCTCGGCAGGACCCAGTCCGGGCCGATGGGGGAAACGGGCGAGCGCCTCGTACCCGACCACGGTGCGGGTCTCGAGTTCGACGATCGGCTGATAGACCGACCGGACCCGCCCGTGTACCGGGCCGATCAGCGCATCAAGAGACCCCACCATGTCGTCTGCCATCGCTTCCCCCGTCGAGGCAGCTCTTCTGCACCCCGCTCGGTTTCGCAGCAGCCTAGCGGGGCGCCTACAACCAGCCGCGGCGGCGGGCGGTGACGGCGGCCTCGGCCCGGGTGGTCGCGCCGGTCTTGCCGATCGCGCTCGACAGGTAGTTGCGCACCGTCCCCGGAGTGAGATGCACCTGACCGGCGATGGTGGCGACGGTCGCGCCGTCGAGGGCCGCTCGCAACACGTCGCGTTCCCGCTCGGTCAGCGGACTGTCGCCGTCTGTGAGGCTCTCGGTCGCCAGGGTCGGGTCGATCACCCGGAGGCCCGCGTGTACGCGTCGCACCGCATCGGCCAGTTCACCTGCGGGCGTGTCCTTCACGACGAATCCGGACGCGCCCGCCTCGACCGCGCGTCGCAGGTACCCGGGGCGACCGAAGGTGGTGACGATCAACGAACGGGTCTGCGGGAGTGCCGCCCTGAGCCGGGCGGCGGCTTCGATGCCGTCGGCACCGGGCATCTCGATGTCGAGCAGACACACGTCGACCGACGCCGCGCGCGCGGCGTCGACCACCTCGTCGCCCCGGCCGACCTGCGCGACCACGGCGATGTCCTTCTCGAGATCGAGCAGGGCCGCGAGAGCGCCGCGCACCAGCGCCTGGTCGTCGGCGAGGAGAAGCCGGATCGGTTCGCTCACGCGAGGATCACCTCCACGGCGGTTCCCTCGGGGGTCGCACGCACGCGCAGGTCGCCGCCGGCGGCCTCGACGCGTTCGGTGAGCCCCCGCAACCCGTTGCCGAAGGCGTGATCGGGGATGCCGCAGCCGTCGTCGACCACCTCGAGTCGGTCGTCGGCGACGGAGACGCTGCACCGGGCCGCGCCGCTGTGGCGCACCACGTTGGTCACCGATTCGCGCAACACCCACGCGAACAGCGCCGAGCGCGTGGGCGCGAGGTCTGCGGGCGCCGGGGGCAGATCGGCGACGATGTCGGCGGCGGTCAACGCGGTGCGCGCGGCGGCGAGCTCGGTGCGGAGGTCGGGTGTGCGGAGCCCGCCGACGGTGGCCCGCACCTCCGCCAGCGCCTGGCGCGACATCGTGTGCAGCTCGGCCAGTTCGGCTTTCGCCCGCTGCGGGTCGATGTCGACGAGGCGACCGGCCAGTTCCGTCTTGAGTGTCATCACCGTCAGCGAGTGTCCGAGGATGTCGTGGACGTCGCGGGCGACACGTTCACGCTCGGCCACCACCGCGAGTTGCTCGTCGAGCTCGCGGCGCGCGGTCTCGGCGGCGTCACGTTCGCGCTCGCGCAGTTGCAGATTGCGGGCGGCGAACATCGCCCCGCCCGAAACGATCAGCGCGATGACGGTTCCCGGGTCGAAGTCCCAGCCGGGGATGACTTCGGGTCCGAGAACCGCGAGACCGATCACGACGGCGGTGACCACGACCCCGAACCGCTGTGGCAACCCGAACACGGTGATCGCGATGAGGAACGGGCCGAACGCCAGGCTGCCGTCGGCGAGGATCGGCGTGGTCGCCACCGCGATGGCCGCGAGCGCGACGAAGTACCGCAGCGCGATCGTCTGGTCGGGATTGTTGTGCCGCATCGGGATGACGTGGACGCACGACAGGACGTAGGTGACGGCGAAGGCGGCGATGAGGGCCATGCCGATCGCCGTGCGCGTGGGGGTCTCGTCGGCGGAGAGCAACCCGACCACCGGATAGGTCAGGAAGATGAGCCAGATCGCGGGGAACACCCACCGCAGATCACCGCGCCCTCGCGCGCGGAACCACTCCGCGATCATCGTGGTGCGCGCATCCGTGCTCACCGGACCGACTGTAGGCGCGTCGGTCAGATTCTCGCGCAGGATCATTGGCGATCGGTGCTGCGGTTGTAGAACCAGACAGCGGCCGCGGTGAAGATCGTCGCCCACGCCGCGATGTTGACGAGGCTGACCCACAGGGCGATGTGGTCGCCGTAGACGGTCTCACCGCCGGTCATCGGGTAGTTCGCGAGTGTGTTGATCCCGAACATCGGGGTGAACGTCGAGAAGGTGAGCATCGCGCCCTGCAGCGGCACGAACAGGTTGCCCGCGAAGGCGAGCAGGGTGAGCACACCGCCGCTGACCTGCATGGCGGCTTCAGACTTGAGTGCGCTGCCCATGGCCATGCCGAAGGCGGCGAAGACCGAGGCGCCGATCCACCCCAGGAGCACCGAGCCGATCCAGATGGCCACCGGGGCGCGCGCACCGGTGAACACGCCGACGATCGACAGCAGGATCAGTGGCAGCGCGGCCATGGTGAGGGCGACCAGGGCCTTGGTGACGACGTACCCCAGCGACGTGAGCGGGGTGAGACGCAGTGTGCGCGTCCATCCGGCCTGCTGTTCCAGCGCGACCGAGGCGGCGTTGGTGGTGGTGGCGAGGATCGCGCCGTACACGGCCATGTGGACCATTACGTAGGCCGCGGTGTTGGCGTGGCCGACGCGGTCGTCGCCGCCGTACTTCTGGGTCGCGCCGAACACGATGTAGAGCAGCGTCGGCATGGCGAGGGTGAAGATCATCGCGCGGCGGTTGCGGAGGACGCGCCGCACGTCGAGCGCCACGTAGGTCGGTGAGAACCCGCGCAGCGGATGGGCGGAGGTGGTGGCGGTGGTCGCAGTGAGAGTGGTCATCGAATCGTCTCCGGGGTGGTCGTGGTGGCGGTGAGGGCGACAAACGCGTCCTCGAGGTCGTGGGCGACGATCTCGAGGTCACGGGCGTCGGTGGCGGTGAACAGGAACCGTGCGACGGCGTCGGAATCGCTGGTGGACAGATGGATCCGGCCGCCACGGACCTCGCTCGAGGTGACCGCAGGGGCGTTCTCGGTGATCCAGCCGATGCGGTCGGGATCGACGACGGCGGAGACGACCCGCCCGGAGGACTGTGCGCGGATGGCCGCGGTCGAGCCGTCGGCGACCACCCGGCCGCCGGCGATCATCACGATGCGGTCGGCGAAGTCGTCGGCCTCCTCGAGGTAGTGGGTGGCGAACAGGACCGTGCGACCCTGCCCGGCGTCGGCGCGCATCGTCGCCCAGAACGCCCGTCGTGACTCGACGTCCATCCCTGCTGTGGGCTCGTCGAGCACGATGAGGTCCGGGTCGGGCAGCAGCGCGAGGGCGAACTTCAGGCGCTGCTGCTCGCCGCCGGAGCATTTCGACACCTTGCGGCCGGCGATGTCGGTGATCGACGCCCGGTGCATCACCTCCTCGACATCCGCTTTTCCCGTGTCACCGCCCCCGAAGGTCGAGGCGACGATGCGGACCGTCTCGGCGACGGTGAAGTCGGGTAGCAGGCCGCCGGTCTGGGTGACCGCGGCGATCCGTCCCGCTGCGGTCGCGGCGTCGGGCGAGGTGCCGAACAGCTCGACCGTGCCAGAGTCGGGGCGGGTGAGGCCGAGGATCATGTCGAGGGTCGTGGTCTTCCCTGCCCCGTTGGGGCCCAGGAAGGCGACGACCTCGCCTTGTCGGATGGACAGGTCGACGCCGTCGACGGCGCGCACGGTCTGCGACCGTGGTCCGCGGAACGACTTCGTGAGTCCGTCGGTACGGAGTGCGAGTGGGATGTTCATGACGGAGACGATGCCGTCGCGGGACGTCGGGTACCGGGATCGAATGTCACGGAACTCAAATGACAGATGTCATGGATGCGATCGGGTTTATGGTCGGTCGATGGTGCACGACCCTGACTTCCCCGAACTCGACGAGTGGATCCCGGCGCGGGGCTCGCGCAGATCGCGGTCGGTGAACTCGTATCTGCGGTGGATCCTGCCCGCCCTCACCTCCGGGTTCGGGGCGCGATCGGCCGACGCCGTCACCTCACCGAGCCCGCTGGTGATCCGTCGCGCGCGGCCGGTGGTGAACCGCGCGATCGTGGCGTTGAGTCCTGTCCCGCGGGGAACCCTCGTGAGTCCGGTGCACGAGCATCGCGGGGTCCGCGGCGAGTGGGTGCACGGGCGCGGCGTGGGGCCGAGTGGCTCGATCATCTATTACCTGCACGGCAGCGGGTTCGTGGTGTGCTCACCGCGCACGCACCGTGGTCTGGTGTCGCGGTTGTCGACGCTCACCGGGATGCCGGCCTTCAGTCTCGACTACCGCCTGGGACCCGAGTACCGGTTTCCCACCGCCGGTGACGACGCGATCGCCGGGTACCGCTGGCTGCTCGACCGGGGGTACTCGCCGAACCAGATCGTGCTCGCCGGTGACTCGGCCGGCGGTCACATGGCACTGGATCTGTTGGCGCACAATCACGCTCATGGGATCGGGCAACCGCGGGCGATGGTGTTGTTCTCGCCGCTGTCGGATCCCACGTTCGAGATCTCCCTGGCACGGCAGCGCGGGGGCCACCGCGATCCGTTGATCGACGCACGGATGGGCGCCAACGTGATCCGCATGTATCTCGGCGACGTGTCCGCCGACGATCCGCGACTGCAGATCGGTCTCACCCCCGACATGGATCTGCCCGCCACGCTCATCCAGGCGGGGTCGCTGGAGGTGATGGCCGACGACGCACGCGACATCCACCGGCGGATCGAGTCCGCCGGTGGAGCGAGTGAACTGCAGATCTGGCCCGACCAGAATCACGTGTTCCAGATGTTCCCGTTGTTCGGCCCGGACGCCGGTCGCGCGGTGCGCGCTGCGGCCTCCTTCGTCAGCGATCAGTTCGACCGCTCGCGCGCAGCCGATCCGCGCTGACCTTCGGGGCGCCGGTCTCGGCGAGGGGGAGGCCCGCCCGCCGAGCGCGAGCGGTCACCACGAGGTTCTGCACCAGCAGGACCGAACCGAGGTAGAAGAGCAACGTCGACCCACCCACCGAGGCCGACGCGAGCAGGTCGATCCCGACGTGGGCGGCGATGCCGGCCAGCCAGAGTCCCGCCGTGACCGCGGTTCCGCGCCCGTAGGCGGTGTTGGTGGCGGGGTCGCGGTAGATGAGCACCGTGTGGGCCCGGACGACGGCGATGCCGAGGCCGACGACGGTCGAGACGCCGAGGACCGCGATGTCGAGTGCGGTGACACCCGCGCCGTCGAGTGACTTCGCGGCGACGAACGCGCCGATCACGGTGAGGATGATCGCGCTCTTCGGCGAGCCGCCGACCGGAGTGGGCCGCATCTGGCGGTAGAGGATGAGGCCGATCACTGCTACGGCGAGGACGATGTTGGCAAGCATGGCAGTACCTTTCGGTGCGAGAGACGATGGGTTGGGGTGCGATCAGCGGGCGAGTGCGAGCTCGCTCGTGGCCGACGCGGCACGTAAGTCGGTGCGCAGCCGGGCTGCCCGGATCGAGAGGGCGACGACCCGTCCGACGACCATGGCCAGTGCCCAGATGACGAAGAACGGGGCGATGGCGTCGGGCGTGAGGTGCATCGACATCATGTGGTCGCCGACCCAGGTACGGAACGACGGGACATCGGAGACGGCCCACACGAAACCGATCCGTGCGGCCATCGCGACGAGCCACACGCCCACGAAGGCGATCCCGCAGCGGGTCATGACATTCCCGGTGGACCGGTCGGCCCACATCGCGGTCGACGCGTAGGCCAGCAGCGCGAACAGCGCGCCGATCGCGCCTCCTACGGCGTACAGGGCGATCGAGTTGTGGTCGGTCGGTGCGTCCTTGAGGTAGGCGTATCCGAAGCCGGCGACGGCGAGGACCGGGATCGCGATCTTGTGCAGCCCGAGATGTCGTGTGCCGTACTGGGTCGCCATCATCAGTGCGAAGATGCCGCCGCTGATCTCGACTGCCTGGCTGAGGTCCGACATGGTGTGCTCCTTGGGTTCTCGACGTTCGATGCGACCGGTGAGTCGCTCGAGATCCACTCTGCTGCGAGCGGCTGCGATGCGGATCGACCCGGAAGTGGAGTGCCGGGTGGACAGATCTCTCCACCCGCGGGTGGACGCGGCGGGGCCATGTCGGTGGCATCGTGGTCACCCATGCGCGTTCCGAACCTGACCCTGCTGGCGCCGCCCGCCCCCGCCGACGGATTCGTCGGCTCCGGGGTCACCGATGCCGCGATGATCCGACTGATGCCCCTGGTCAACCTGGCCGTGGTGGTGTGGGCATGGTTCACCGTCGCTCCGCTCGGGTTCTCCGGTGTCGGGCTCTACGGACTGGTCCTCATGGTCCTGGGCACGGCGGGGATGTCGCTGCGACTGTTCGCGCCGTCGGCGCTGCCGGAGCGGGTCCGGCTCGTCTCCACCCTCGCCGCGGGGGTCGTCGCAGGACTGCTCTTCGCCTTCGATCCGAGCAGCGCGGCCACCGCGTTCGCGCCGATCGTCGCAGGCACCGCCGGGTTCCGGTTCTCCACGGTCCCCGCCGTCGTGATCGCGGCGGTCACCTCCGCCACCGCCTTCATCGCCACCTCGATCCGCCTGGACGGCACCGCGTACTGGCCTCTCCTCGTCGGCCTGGCCGTGCTCATCGGGATGACCCGTCGCGACCGCAGCGAGGCCATGCGCCTGGCGCGGGAGAAGGTCGAACAGACCGACCGGGCGATCGCCTCGGAGAGTAGGGCGCAGGTGCTCGCCGAACGGGCACGGGTCGCACGCGAGATCCACGATGTCCTGGCGCACTCCCTGTCCGGGGTGAACATGCAACTCAATCTCGCCGACGCGCTGCTCGAGGACGGTCGCGCCGAGGACGGCCGGTCGGCGGTGAGGGCCGCCCAGGGGATGGTCGCCGACGGCCTCGTGGAGGCGCGCCGCGCGGTGTACGCCCTCCGCGAGGAGTCGCGCGACCTCGTCGCCTCGATCACCGCCATGACCGTCGAGGGTGAGACGGTGAGCGTTCGTGGGGCGCCGTGGGAACCGCTGCCGGAGGTGGCCGCCCACCTCGTGCGCATCACCGGTGAGGCGCTCACCAACGCCCGCCGCCACGCACCGGGCGCACACGTCGATGTGGGTGTCGCCTTCTCACCTGACAGACTGCGCATCGACATCGTCAACGACCGCGCGGCGGACGCCGAACGCTTCACCAGGGGGGCGGGTATGGGTGTGATCGGGATGCGGGAACGGGCCGCGGAGATCGGTGGCACGCTCACCGCCGACGCTCGATCCGACGGTGGCTGGGCTGTGACGATCGAGGTGCCCCGATGACCGAGACCGATGCCGCGGCAACGATTCGTGTCGTGATCGCCGACGACCAGGCCACCATTCGTGACGCGCTCGCGGCGATGCTCGATCTGGTGTCGGACCTGTCGGTGGTGGGAACTGCCGCCGATGGCGCAGGGTTGGTGGAGCTGGTGACCGCCGAGCGACCCGACGTGGTGCTCACCGATCTACGGATGCCGGTGATGGACGGGGCCGAGGCGACGCGCATGGTGCTCGAGTCGTTCCCCGACCTGCCCGTGGTGGTCCTCACCACCTTCGACGACGACGACTCGATCTTTCGCGCTCTCGACGCCGGCGCCCGCGGCTATCTCACCAAGGATGCGAACCGCCACGAGATCGCCGCTGCCATCCGCGCGGCCGCCGCCGGCCAGTCGGTACTCGATCGCACTGTGCAGCAACGCCTCCTCGCCGGAGCCATCCGCTCCGGTGGCCAGTCACCGGCTCCTTCGCCGAGCACCGAACTCGACGCACTCACCGCCCGTGAGCGAGAGGTGCTGGTGCACATGGCCGATGGGTCGAGCAATCGTGAGATCGCGAAAGCCCTCTACGTCAGCGAGTCGACGGTGAAGACCCACATCAACAACGTCTTCGCCAAGCTCGCTCTCCGCGACCGCGGCCAGGCCATCGCCTTCGCGCACCGGAACGGGTTGGTGGGGAGCTGACAGCGCGACGACGTCGAGGCTAGCGACTGCAGGTGTCGTACCGAGCGCGGATGCGCTGTTCCAGATCCATCGCAGCGGACTCGAAATCCGTACGCGGGTCACGGTGGTAGGCGTTCTTCGGGTAGTCGCACGCACCGACGGTCGCCGAACCATCCGCGTCGCGCTCCCATCCGGCGACCACGGGTGTGACCTGCCAGTGCAGACGCACCGGGTGCGACCGGTCGGCACCGATGGAGCGGATGATCGCGGCCAACGTCGCGTCGGCCGTGTTCTCGGTGCCGGCGTCCACCCAGAGCTCCGTAATCACGCCGTTGTCGACGGTGACAGCGGCGACGGGGTTCGCCATCGAACGCAAGCGGGCGTCCAGTGCTCGGAGCTCCGCTGCGGACACCGGGGTGTGCACCGTCCAGCGCAGCTGCGCGCCGACCTGGGCCGGGATCACGTCTATCTGTCCCGGCACGCGACCGATGGACGCCGCCATCACACTCGCCGCTCGTACCTGGTCCTCGGCGTCGACGATCTCGACACGCGCGGCGTCCTGCGACCGAGACACCGTCACGTGCCCCGCTTTGACCTGGCCCTGCGCCACCCGTGCCATCGACAGATCCTTCGCAACACCCTCCGGCGTGAACCGGGTCTGAGATTCGATCCGGACGCCGCCGCCCAGATCGATGCTGACCGGTGTTCGGTAGTCGTCGAAGTCGGACCCCATCTCCGCGTTCATCCGACGCACCATCGCCACCACCTGCCGATCGTCGGCGCGAGGCATCTTCACGTCGGTGGACACCGTGTACCCGCTGTCGAAACCGTTGACGTAGGACACATTTGCGCTCTCGACACCGGCAACGGTACGCAACGTCGCTTCGAGATGCTCGGCTTCCACACTGCGATCAGGTGCACCGCATCCGGCAACCAACGCCGCGATCAGAACAAGCCCCACCATCAGGACGACGTTTCGCATTGTCATGGACGAAGCGTCACATCGTCATAGAGAAGTCGACAGCGTGAAACTACCTAGGCGGCCGGACCTGTTGCTGTGGAGAGAGATATCGCTCGACTCTCCACCCGCGCTCCGCGGAGCGCTGTCGCGACCCGATTGTCAGAGGACCCCGATATCATTGTGGGAGTTGATAACCGCAGTTCATCGGGGGGTAATCGTGACGGTCACAGCAATCGGGTCATCGAGGGTCGAGTTGCTCGATGAGGCGACTCCGGTCGGTCTGTCGGATGCACAGTTGACCGAGCGGGTGGTGGGATACGCCTCCCAGATCGCGGCATTGACCGCCCGGTTCCTGGACCTGTTACGTGAGTTCGACACCCGTGGGGTGTGGTCAGGTGAGGGCATCGCATCGTGTGCGCACTGGTTGTCATGGCGGACCGGGTTGTCGCTACGCACCGCCCAGGACCACTTGCGCATCGCCCACGCGTTGGATGACCTGCCGCAGATGCACGCCGCGTTCGCCGACGGCCGCCTGTCGTATTCGAAGGTCCGTGCCCTTACTCGCGTCGCGACACCCGACCGTGAAGAGGAGCTGGTGAGCGTGGCGTTGTCGGCGACCGCGGCGCAGGTCGAACGGATCGTCCGGTCGATACGCCACATCGACCGCGCGGCCGATGAAGCCGATACCGGTCGAGTGGCTTCGAGCGCGAGGTGGGGGTGGAACGACGACGGCACTCTGTCGGTGACGATGCGCCTCGCACCGCTCGACGGCGCCCGGTTCCTGGCCGGGGTCGTGCGCAGCGAATACGAACGCACCCGCACCGCCGCCGACCCCGACCTCCCACTCCCCGACCCCACCGAGACCGGCGCGATTGACGGAGCCGACGTTCCGCGGAACGCGCCGTCGTCGACTGATCTGTGGCGGCATGTTCCGTCGAACATCGCCGAGGCGGTGGTGGCGATGGCCGACACCATGCAGACGCTCGTCGCGATGCCCGCCTTCGCGCCGGGCGCCGAGATCGTCATCCACACCGAGGCCGACACCACAGCCGAGTCCCATCTCGACGCCGGACCCGCGGTCACGGCATCAGATGTCGAAGAATCAGCGTGTGGGGGTTCGACGCGGCAGGTCAGCCACAAACGTGGCCGCACCGGTGTGGTGATGCGGTGGGGCCGTAAACGGCGCCTACCGACACACGCGCTGTTGCGGTTGGTGTTCGAACGCGACCGCGGGTGCCGGCACCCCGGATGCGGCCGGACCCGGCATCTCCACGCCCACCACGTGCGGTTCTGGAGCGAGGGCGGCACCACTGATCCCGACAACCTGATCATGCTGTGCTCCACCCACCACCGCGCGTTGCACCACGGTGCCTTCACCATCCGGGCCCGCGGTGGGCAACAGTTCACCTTCCACCGCCCCGACGGCACACTGATCGAGACCGCACCCACCACATCCGCTCCGGTGAACTGGCGGGCCGACCCCGCCATCGCCCCCGACGCCATCGAACCCGTCGGCGGCGGACGCCTCGACCTCGGCTACACCCTCGAGGTCCTCTACGCCGCCTGGGAATGGCGCACCGGACAACACACCACCCCCACCGCGGCCTGACCGCGTTCCGCGGAACGCGAGTTCAACGCCCGCTGCGGTCAGAACAGCCCATCAATTGACGTCCACGCCGAAGTCACGCGCGATGCCGGCAAGTCCGCTCGCATAACCCTGCCCCACAGCTCGGAACTTCCATTCGGAGTTGCGTCGATACAGTTCGCCGAAGACCATCGCCGTCTCGGTGGAGGCGTCTTCGCTGAGATCGTAGCGCGCGAGTTCCACGCCGTCGTCGATGTTGACGACACGGATGAACGCGTTGACCACCTGACCGAATGTCTGTCGGCGGTTGTCCGCCTCGTGGATCGTCACCGCGAAGATCATCGACTCCACCCGCGGATCGAGGGCCTTGAGGTCGACATTGACCGATTCGTCGTCCCCGTCACCCTCGCCGGTCAGGTTGTCCCCGGTGTGCACGATCGCACCATCGGGCGAAGTGAGGTTGTTGTAGAACACGAAGTAGCTGTCGGACAGCACCTTTCGATCGGATCCGACGGCGAGAACGCTCGCGTCGAGATCGAAATCCGCGCCGGTGGAGGCGCGCACGTCCCAACCGAGGCCGACGCTCACCGCACGGAGGTCGGGCGCCTGCTTGGAGAGCGAGACGTTCCCACCTTTGGCCAGCGACACCGACATCTGTTGCCTCCTCCGGACCGCTGAGCGCGCGTTTGCCGCGCTCGGTGACAGCCTATCGACCGCGCTCCGCGGAGCGCGGATACCCGGGGTGGGTCAGGACCCGCCCATCCACGCGATGATCTCCTCGGCGATCTTCTCGCCGCGATCTTCCTGGAGGAAGTGGGCGGCGCCGGTGATGGTGACCTGCTCTCCCGCCGAAGGGATGAGGTCGGTGAACACCTGGCCGGAGCGGGGATGCGGGAACACCGGGTCGCTGTCGGAGAAGGCAAGCAGGACCGGCTTCTCCCAACGGGACAGGGCGTCGGAGACGCGGGTCATCACGTCGGCGCCCGCTGCGTCAGCATCGACGGGGACGATCAGGGGGAACTGCGCGGCACCGGCTTTCGACTCGACCGTCGGGAACGGTGCGTCGTAGGCAGCGATCACCTCCGGGGGCACGTCGGTGGCGGTCGCGCCGGCGATGATGCTGCCGACCGGGAGATCGGGGTTCTTCTCGGCGAAGTCACGCCACGCGAGGAAGCCTTTGCTCACCTTTCCGGTGAACAACCCGGTGTTCATGATGACGAGCCGCGCGACACGGTCGGCGTGTTCGGTGGCCCAGCGCAGGCCGATCGGTCCGCCCCAGTCCTGCACGACGACGGTCGCATTCTCGACGCCGAGTTCATCGAGCACGTGATCGGCGACCGCGGAATGTCGGTCGTAGGTGTACCAGTTGCGATCAGTCGGTTTGTCAGATCGCCCGAAACCGATGTGGTCGTAGGCGATCACGCGATGGCCGGCGTCGACCAGTGGGCCGATCATCCTGCGATACAGGTACCCCCACGTCGGTTCGCCGTGGAACAGCACGATGGGATCGCCGACACCTTCGTCGACGTAGTGGATGCGCATCCCCTCCCACTCCAAATAGCGGGGCGCGAAACCCCACCCGGGGAGATTCTCGAAACGGTCGTCGGGAGTGCGGAAGACATCCATCCGTCGATCATGAACCCGTGGCGCACCGTTCGACCACGAAGTCACGAAACCGTGCGGCCGCGAGCGGCAAGGCGCGGTCGCGTTGCCAGATCAGTCCGATCTCCCGCGTCGTCTCCGAACCCGAGAGGGGGATGAGCGACACCGTCGGCGGGGTCTGCGCCCCGTCCTCGATAGGGAGCACCGCGACGCCGAGACCGGCACCGACGAGGCCGGCCATGGTGCCCAGCTCGCTGGACTCGAAGGTGATGTCGGGCCGGAAGTCGTTGGCGGCACACAGTTCGTCGAGGATGCGGCGCATGCCAAATCCCGGCGCCATCGCGATGAAGGCCTCGGAGGCGACCTCCTCGAACGCCACCTCGGACCGGCCGGCGAACCGGTGATCGAGCGGCACCGCAAGACCGAGGCGCTGACGCATCAGCGGCGTCCACGCGACCTCGGTGCTGCGCGGGCGAGGTGAGACGACGGCGAGATCGGCCTCACCGGACAGGACCCGGCCGACCACGGTCTCGGCGGCGTCCTGGCTCAGGGTGAACGAGACGTGCGCGTCGCGCCGGAACGCCCCGATCCACTCGGGCACCAACCGCACACCGAACGAGTGCAGGAACGACAGGTGGATCGTGCCCTCCACGGGGTCGATCATGTCGGCGATCTGGTGGCGTGCGGCCTCCATCTCGGCCCGGGCCCGACGGCAGTGGGTGAGATAGACGCGCCCGCGGTCGTTCAACGCGAGTCGTTTGCCGCGGCGGTCGAACAGGGTCGCGCCGACCTCGCGTTCGAGGCGGGCTAGGGCCCGTGACAGCGTCGGCTGCGAGACGTGGAGTCGCTGCGCGGCGACACTCACGTTCTCGGTCTCCGCCAGTTCGACGTACCACTCGAAGTCCGACTGCACGATGAGCAGCGTATATGCGCAAGATGCATGACGGTTGCCATAACCATTCATTTCCTTTCCGAACGATACGGTGGAAACGTTGGTCGACATGAGTTCAGCTGTGCGTTCATCGAGCCCCGCCACGGACCTCGACGGCCACCCCGCCGGATCGAGAGAGTTCCGGAAGGCGACGTTGGCGCTCTTCGCCGCAGGCATGGCCGCCTTCATGGCGATGTACCACGTGCAGGCGATGCTGCCGGTGTTCTCCGACCACTTCGGGGTCTCACCGACGACGTCGGCGCTCACCGTCTCGCTCACCACGGGACTGCTCGCGCTGACGATCATCCCGGCCAGCGTGCTGTCCGAACGCTACGGGCGTGTGCGGGTGATGGTGATCTCCGCGGTGGCGGCGTCGGTGCTGGGGCTGGTGCTGCCGTGGTCGCCGAGCATCGAGGTGCTGCTCGCGGGGCGCGCGCTCGTCGGCGTGCTGTGCGCCGGTGTCCCGGCCGTCGCGATGGCGTACCTCGCCGAGGAGATCGACGGCCCCTCGCTCGGAAAGGCGATGGGCTACTACGTCTCCGGCACCACCATCGGCGGTCTCACCGGCCGGCTCGTACCGGGTCTGGCCGCCGATGTCGTCGACTGGCGCTGGGCGCTGGAGATCGCGTGTCTGGTGTCGCTGACGTTCGCGATCGTGTTCATCCGACTGGTGCCCGCGTCGCGGAACTTCGTGCCACAACGCGTGACGGCTCGAATCGTGATGCACAACCTCGCCGGTCACCTACGCGACGTGCCGATGCTGTGCCTGTTCGGTCTCGCGTTCGTGCTCATGGGCGGCTTCGTCACGGTCTACAACTTCCTCGCCTACCGCCTGCTCGCATCGCCGTTCTCGTTGCCGCAGAGCATCGTCAGCCTGGTCTTCCTCATGTACCTCGCGGGCACGTTCTCCTCGAGCTACGCCGGCCGCATGTCGGATCGCCACGGACGCGGTCGCGTTCTCGGGATATCGATCGCGGTGATGGTGGCCGGCCTCGTGGTCACCGTCCCCGACTCGCTGCCCACCACCCTCATCGGCATCTTCTTCTTCACCGCGGGCTTCTTCGGCGCCCACTCGGTCGCGAGCAGCTGGGTCGGCGCACGTGCCACCGACCACCGAGCGGAGGCCTCGTCGCTGTACCTCTTCGGCTACTACCTCGGCAGCTCGGTCGCCGGCGCCCTGGGTGGTCTCGCGTTCACCGCGGCGGGCTGGGTGGGCGTCGTCGCCTACGTCGGCGTGCTCCTGGCGGTCGGTGTCGCGCTGGCCGCGGTCGTCCTGACCCGTACCGCACGCGAAGGCGCTGCGACGTCGCATCTGATGCCGTAGCGGGTTCGTCGCAAAACGCGTACGGGCATCCGGCCACGGTCGTACGTTGAGCAAAGTATCGACGACGAACGGATCGACATGCGGGCACGGACAGCACTGATCACGATGGTCTCAGCGGTGGCGATCACCCTGGCTCTGGGATCCCCGGCCACGGCCGCCCCACTCCCCGTGCAGTATTCGCTCAACGCGGCCACCGCGACCGCCCTATCGCGACCTGACTCCGCACCCCCGGGATCCAACGACTGGAACTGTCGTCCCACGACAGCTCATCCGCGTCCGGTGATCCTCGCCCACGGAACGCTGTTCAACATGACGATCGACTGGCAGGCGCTCTCGCCCCTGCTGAAGAACGCCGGTTATTGCGTGTACGCCCTCAACTTCGGGCAGCAACCCGGCTCGAACTACCTCGGCTTTCCCGGTGCCGGGAAGGTGGGCGGCACCGGCCCCATCGAGCAGTCCGCAGCGCAACTCGCCCGTTTCGTCGACCGCGTGCGCGCATCGACCGGAGCGACGAAGGTCGACATCGTCGGGCACTCGCAGGGCGGCATGATGGCCAGGTATTACGCCAAGTTCCTCGGCGGCGGGACCACCATCGACCACCTCGTGGGACTCGCCCCGTCGAATCACGGCACCACGGTCCTCGGTCTTGCCTCGATTCCCGGTGTGCCCGAGGCGCTCCGGCTCGGACTGGGCACGGCCATCCGTCAACAGATCGCCGGATCGGGCTTCCTGCGACGCCTCAACGCGGGCGGTGACACCGTGCCGGGCATCCGCTACACCGTGATCGAGACGCGGTTCGACGAGGTCGTCACCCCGTATGACACCGCATTCCTGCGCGGGCCGAACGTCACCAACATCCTCCTGCAGGACTCCTGCTCGCAGAACTTCACCGACCATCTCGCGATCGTCTACGACCGCAGAGCACTGAGTTACGTCATGCGAGCCCTCGACCCCGGTGCGCCCCTCGCGCCGTGTGTGTTCTCGACACCGCTGTCCGGGGTCTGAGTCGCCGAAAGCAACTGACACGATGGGCGCCATGACTCCACGCGAGACGATCGTCATCACCGGCGCCAGCGACGGGATCGGGGCCGCCGCCGCGCGTGCGCTCGCTCCCGACCACGACGTCGTGCTGGTGGGTCGTTCGCCGCAGAAAACCGCCGCCGTCGCCCGGGAGCTGGGCGTACCCCATCACGTCGCCGACTTCGCCGAACTCGCCCAGGTGCGCACCCTCGCGACGACCCTGCTGGACAACCATCCCCGGATCGATGTGCTCGCCAACAACGCGGGCGGCATCATGGGCGACCGTGAGGTCACCGTCGACGGTTTCGAGAAGACCTTCCAGGTCAACCACCTCGCGCAATTCCTGCTGACCGATCTCCTGCTCGACCGTCTCGCCGAGAGCAACGCGCGGGTGATCCAGTCGGCGAGCGTCGCAGCGAAACAGTGGGGTCGCATCGACCTCGACGACCTCCAGAACGAGAAGGGCTACTCGCCCGAGAAGGCCTACGGTGACGCCAAGTTGGCGAACATCCTGTTCACCCGCGAACTGCAACGACGACATGGCGATCGGGGGATCGCCGCGGCCTCGTTCCATCCCGGGATCGTCGGCACCAACTTCGCCAGCGACACCACCCACCTGATGCGCTTCGCCTACCACACCCCCGTGATCAAGAACCTCGTCACGATCTCGCCGAGCAAGGGCGCCGACACCCTCGTATGGCTGGCCACCTCGACCCCGGGCTCCGACTGGGCGCCCGGCGGATACTTCGCCAAACGCAAGCCCGCCACCTCGAGTCGGCAGAGCACGGACACGGCACTCGCCGAACGCTTCTGGGACATCAGTGCACAGCTCGTCGGACGCTGAGCGATGGTCCACCGGGATCGCACGCAGATCGCGGCGACGGCGAGTGTCGCCGTCATCGCGCTCATCGCCGGTGGCGTATTGACCGCGCCGACAGCGAAAGGCGATGTGTTCGGCTTCTCGGCGACACCGCCGGGGTTCCCGTTCGACTCCACCCCGACGGCCATCGCACTCGGTGGTCTCATCGCAGTGACGGTCGCGACCGCGGCGCGCCGAGCCGGGGTCGCCCTCATCGGTATGGGCGCGGGCGCAGTGGTTCTCGTGGTGGCAGCCCTCCTCGACCCCCCACCGGCCATCGGGACCGTCGGAGCCGGGGCAGCGCTCGGAGGCGCTGTCGCTCTCGCATCGACGATCGGACGTCGGGCCGCACTGACCGCGATCGTCGCGGGCTTCGCGGTCGGCAGCTACGCGATCACGGCGCTGTCATCCATCCGACGGCACGAACCGACGGGCAACCGCAGCTATGCGGACTACCTGCCCTCGAAGGGTTCATACACACAGTTCGCCGGCGACCGGGTCCTCGTGGTCGGTGCGGCACTCGTGGTCGCTGCGGTGATCGTTCTCGCCGTGCTGCACCGGCGCCGGTTCGCCGAGTCGTTGCAGCATCCGCCACTGCCGTCGGTGGCCATGGCAGCCGGCACCAGCGTCGCCGGGGCCCTGGTCTTCTGGTGGTTCCTCCGCTGGATCAGTTCCGCGATGAGTGATTCGACGGGCCTGCACACGTTCCTCGGCGGTTACGTGCTCGCAGGCATCGCCGTGCTCATCGCGCTGGTGACGCCCGGTCGGAGCGGCGCGATCTGGCTCGCTGCAGTCGCGGTGGTGGCCGCTCACGGCGCCGACGGTACGACCGCGAGCGGCGCGACGATGGCCGTCGTGATCGCCGCACTGGTCGGAGTGGGTGCGGTGTCGGCAGTTGTTCTCGCGCGCGGATCCCGGCCGAGCGCGGGGCCCCGACTCCTGGTGGCCGGGTTGGTGGTGCTGGCGATCCTGACCGCGACCCAGTTCCTCGACGGCGATCTGTCCGCCGCGGTCCCCGTGCTCGCAGGCGCGTTCGTGGTCCCCGCAGTGGTCGGCGCGGTACTCGTCGCCGCCGTTCGGGGACGCACATCGCCCGACGGCGCGATCGTCATAGGCGCCCTGTTGCTCCTGCCCCTGTTGACCCGCACCACCGGGGCCAGCGTCGGGTGGACGGCCTACACCCCACTCACCGACTCCGACGGATTCGACGGTTTCGGTGGGTTGAGCTACTCGTCCGCGACGACCACGGGCATCGTCGCTGCCGTGGCGACCATTGCGGTCTGCGCGGTGGCTGCTGTCGTACTCCTCCGCCGGGATGCGACGACACCCGACTGATCAGTGGTCGGTCTCGACCACCGCGCCGCTGTCGATGTTCCGGGCGCTGGTGGAGCGGCCGAGGGCCGCGACCTCGGCGTCCATCTTCGGCACCACGGTGGGAGCCATGGCCAGCGAGGACTTCTCGCCGATCGGCGAGGTGATCACGTTCCGCAGCCACCCGATGGCGCCGACCCACCCGGGGACGAACACCCGGCGCTTGCGTTTCGCGAGTCCCGCCACGAACGAGTCGACGCATTTGTCGACGGTGGTGGTCGTGCTCAACGGGCCCGGCAACGAATCGAGCATCTCGGCGAACGCCGAGAGGTCCTTCTTGGCGTCCTGCACCAGCGGGGTGTCGATCCACGACATGTGGGCCGACCCCACGTCGACCCCGAGATGCTTCACCTCGAGTCGCAGTGCGCTGGCGAAGTTCTCGGCCCCGGCTTTGCTCGCGTTGTAGGCGGCGAGACCGGGCGCGGGGGTGAACGCCGCGAGCGACGACACCACCAGGATGTAGCCCTTGCGCTCGATCACCGACGGCAGTGCGGCGCGCACGGTGTGAAAGACGCCGGTGATGTTGATGTCGACCACCCGCCGGAAGGCGACCGGGTCGGTGTTGAGCACCGAGCCGTAACTGGCGATCCCGGCGTTCGCGAGCACCATGTCGATCCCGCCGAAGGCCTCGATGCCGACGGCGACCGCGCGTTCCATGGCGGGGAGGTCGGTGACATCGGCGACGACGGTGACCGCGGACGAACCCAGTTCCTCACCGATCAGTCCCAGCGGCCCCTCGTCGAGATCGGTGAGGACCACCTTGGCGCCCTTGCCGACGAGCGCCCGGGCCGTCTCACATCCGATCCCGCGAGCACCACCGGTGATGAGGACGACCTTGCCCCGCACAGACGACATCGACTTCTCCTACCCCGACCCGACGTCTTCGAGTCACGGGCGGTTACAACCTAGCGGCCGGTGCCGGGTCCGGCGAAGGGTTGCGCGACGAACCGGATCCCGTCGGGAGCCTCGAGGCTGAACCCCGATCCACGACCGGCCGCGACACCCAGCACGATCTCGGCGTCGTGCCACAGGTCATACCGTTCCGCCGATACCCACACCTGGGCCGGGGGCAGTGGTTCCGGCAGTGCGATCTCGCCGACGATCACGTCGCGCAGCCCGACGCGGAACTCGCGCACCGGGTGGCACATGGGATCCGACCCGGCGCAGGTACCGCCGGCCTCGTGGACGAGGAGTTGACCGTGGACCTCGGTGAGGGCGGTGAGCACCTCGACGGCACCGCCCGTCGCCAGGACGGCCTCGTGCGCGAGAACGGGCAGGTCGTCGACGGTCATCGCTTCATGGTGGGCCCATCGGCGACCGGGCGCGGCCGAAGGACGCAGACCACCCCGGTCGTCTTGGTCACAGACGATCCGGGGCGGCGGTGCTCCTCACGCGGCCGGCGAGATGCGACTCAGGTCGCGAACTCGGCTCCCCGCCGTGGCGGGCATGCGTCGAGCCAGATGTTCTCGGCCTCGTCGAAGACCCGTGAACGTGCGAGGAACCGCACCCCCTCGGGCGCTTCGAGACTGAACCCGGCGCCCCGGCCCGGCACCACGTCGAGGATTAGCTGCGTGTGTTTCCACACCTCGTACTGATCTCCCTGGATCCAGACCCGCACGGCGGGAAGGGGATCGGCGAGATCGATCTCGCCGAGCAACACATCGCGCTGCCCGACGCGGAACTCGTCGACCGGGTAACACATCGGGGCCGAGCCGTCACAACACCCACCGGACTGGTGGATCATGAGACCGCCGTGGAGCTCCGACAACTTGGTCAGGAGCTCCACCGCGGAGTCGGTGGCGACGACCCTGTCGGTGGCGGTCATCTCTAGAAGAAGCCCTTGGCGCCCTGGGCGTACCCGACGAGGAGGTTCTTCGTCTGCTGGTAGTGCTCGAGCATCATCAGGTGGTTCTCGCGTCCGATGCCCGAGGCCTTGTAGCCGCCGAAGGCCGCGTGTGCCGGGTAGTCGTGATACGTGTTCGTCCACACGCGACCGGCCTGGATCTCGCGTCCCGCGCGGTAGGCGGTGGCACCGTCACGTGACCAGACGCCGGCTCCGAGACCGTAGAGGGTGTCGTTGGCGATCGACATGGCCTCGCTGTAGTCGGCGAACGTGGCGACCGAGAGCACAGGTCCGAAGATCTCCTCCTGGAAGATGCGCATCTTGTTGTTGCCCGCGAACACCGTGGGCTTCACGTAGTAACCGCCGGCCAGGTCACCGTCGAGGGTCAGCGGCTCGCCGCCGGTGAGCACCTTCGCGCCCTCCTCCTGCCCGATGCTCAGGTAGGAGACGATCTTCTCGAACTGGTCGTTGGAGGCCTGGGCACCCATCATCGTGTCGGTGTCGAGGGGGTTGCCCTGCTTGATCTTCTCCACGCGGGCCACGGCGAGGTCGATGAACTCGTCGTAGATCGACTCCTGGATCAGGGCGCGGCTCGGGCAGGTGCACACCTCGCCCTGGTTGAGAGCGAACATCGTGAAGCCCTCGAGTGCGCGGTCGCGGAAACCGTCGTCCGACGCCATCACGTCGGCGAAGAAGATGTTCGGGCTCTTGCCGCCGAGCTCCAGGGTCACCGGGATGATGTTCTCTGAGGCGTACTGCATGATCAGGCGGCCGGTCGTGGTCTCACCGGTGAACGCGATCTTGCGGATCCGGTTGCTCGAGGCGAGCGGCTTGCCCGCCTCCACGCCGAAGCCGTTGACGATGTTGACCACGCCGTCGGGCAGCAGGTCACCGATGATCGACATCAGGAACAGGATCGACGCGGGGGTCTGCTCGGCCGGCTTGAGGACGACCGCGTTGCCGGCCGCCAGCGCCGGGGCCAGCTTCCAGACCGCCATGAGGATCGGGAAGTTCCACGGGATGATCTGACCGACGACGCCGAGCGGCTCGTGGAAGTGGTACGCGACGGTGTCCTCGTCGACCTGCGACAGCGAACCCTCCTGGGCGCGAAGCGCTCCCGCGAAGTACCGGAAGTGGTCGACGGCGAGCGGGATGTCGGCGGCGAGCGTCTCGCGGACGGCCTTGCCGTTGTCCCACGACTCGGCGACGGCGATCTTCTCGAGGTTCTCCTCGATGCGGTCGGCGATCTTGAGCAGCACCAGCGAGCGCTCGGCGACCGAGGTCTTGCCCCAGGCAGGGGCGGCGGCGTGGGCGGCGTCGAGCGCGAGATCGATGTCCTCGGCGGTCGAACGCGCGACCTCGCAGAAGGTCTTGCCGTTGACCGGCGACGGGTTCTCGAAGTACTGGCCCTTCACCGGCGGCGTCCACTTGCCACCGATCCAGTTGTCGTAGCGCGACTCGAAGTTCATCACCGCGCCGTCGGTTCCGGGGTTGGCGAACACTGCCATGTCTGGACCTCCCTGTCCTGATGAGTCTGTGATGTGCACCACAGACGCTACGCCGACCGACGTTGCAAGCCCGTTGCATCGTGGGAGCCGATGCGTAGCGTGAGGGTCATGACGAACTCCACCGTGACCTCAGTCGACATCGGCCCGAAGATCGTCGCCCGTCAGGTGCAGGTCAACGCGCCGGCGTCGCAGATCTTCGCCCTGGTCGCCGACCCGCACCGCCACCACGAGCTCGACGGGTCGGGCACCGTGCGCGACAGCGCCGTGAAAGGCCCCGACCGCCTGACCACCGGCGCGAAGTTCAGCGTCGGCATGAAGCAGTTCGGCGTCCCCTACAAGATCACCTCGACGGCGACCGAGATCGTCCCCGACAAGGTCGTCGAGTGGCAGCACCCGATGGGCCACAAGTGGCGCTGGGAGCTCGACGAGAAGACCCCGGGCGTCACGACCGTCACCGAGTCGTTCAACTACGGCACCGCCAAGCTCCCGGCCGCGCTCACCCTGACCGGCTACGACAAGAAGAACGGCGACGGCATCAGCGAGACCCTCAAGCGCCTCGCCGCGCGCTTCGCCTGAACCCGCGCTCCTTCCGGAGGACAACCGCACCCGGGATGTGACCGGTCGTATCGATTCCGTTCTCCACCAGGAGATAACCGGCGTCGCGATAGATCCGCTGGTTACGCGTGCTGCGTGCGCCGGTGAAGAGCTCGAAGGTCGTCGCCTCTGCCGGTGCCAGCCGTTCGGCCTGTTCGAGCAGTCGGCGCCCGAGGCCCTGCCCCGCCACGTCCGGGGCAACCATCAACCGGCCGATCTCCCACGTGTCACCGGCGAGACGACCCCGCACGGAGCCGATCAGTCGAGGTCCGTCCCGAACCGTGAGCGTCATCCAGTCGCCGATCCATGCGACGACGTCCTCGAGCGTCTCGTGGAGGGGCGGGATGTCGAGCGTGTCGTTCGCGATCGCCTCGGCGACCCAGCAGCAGCGCTGCAGCACAAGCAGTTCCGGGGCGTCGTCGGCGGTCGCCTCGGAAATGACCGCCTCTCGAGTCCGGACCCTTCCCGTCTCCGGGTCGTCGAGAACGGTGCGCGCATAGAGAAGCATGTCGCGGGGTTCACCGTCGATGAGGTGGCTGCCGCGAAGCAGTCCTTCGCACCTGTAACCGGCGTTGCGCGCCGCGCCGCGCGATCCGGCGTTCCACGGTTCCACGAAGAGCTCGACTCGGACGAAGCCCTCGAGCCCGAACGCGAAAGCGGTGGCCAACCGCAACGCGCGCGACATCACCCCGGCGCCGCGAAACTCCTGGGCCACCCAGTAGCCGATGTGGAACCGACCGTGCCGCGGCACCGACTTCCACACCCCGATCTGTCCCATGACCTCATCAGTGGCGCCCTCGGCCACTGCGAACGACCATCCGGCACCGTCGCGGGCTCGCTGGTGTTGACGCTCCACATACGCGCGGGCCGCGGCGTCGTCACCGTCAGCGTCCACGGTGGTCACCCACGGGATGTACGGGTCGCGGCCAGCCGACACCACCGCCGCGGTGTCGGCGAAGGTGAACGGCCGCAGCCGGATTCCCTCACCTTCCAGAACGGGAATCGTGAGTGCAGTCATCTGCGCATTCTGTCGAGGCGTCGTTGCATTCAGCAACGACATTTTTGGCAGTGTGATCACATCCGGGCGTAGCGGGCCATGACGAAGGCGTAGACGCCGTAGGTGGCGACGCCGATGGCCGCGACGAAGAGCAGGATCTGCCCGGCGGGTGCGGTGCCGAGGGTCTTGACGGCACCGTCGATACCGGTGGCCTTCGACGGATCGGCGCGCACCACCGCGACACCGACGAGGATGCCGGCGACGGCGAGCACTACGCCCTTCGCGACGTAGCCGATGACCCCGGTGGTGCGCACCGCGACGTTGTGGTCGAGCGACAGGTCGTCCATGAAGTTCCGCGTGACGCCCTTGTAGACGTGGTAGCTGCCGACACAGAAGATCACGATCCCGACGATCATCAGGGCGAACTTCCCTGCGCCCGAACCCATCAGCCGCGCGCTGAGGCCGGCGTTCTCGCGCCCGCTCGAGGTGCCGTCACCGAGGGCGAAGCGCACCGCCGTCCACGCGAAGGCGAAGTAGATGATCGCGAGACTCAGCGCCTTGCCGCGGTCGGCAAGCCCCGACGCACCTTCGTCGTCGGGGCCGTTGGGTTCGGTGGCGTGGACGCCGACGACCGCCTCGGCCACGCGCCACAACGCCATCGCGACGAACGCCGCGGCCGCCGCCCAGAGTGCGACCGTGCCACCCGTGGTGCTCGCGACGGTTGACAGCGCTCCGGACTGGTCGGCGTTGCCGCCGGCCCCGACGGCGATCCGCACGATCACGTAGGCGATGAGGATGTGGACGATGCCGCTCGTGACGTGACCGGCGCGGGCGGCGACCTCGAACCAGGCGTTGCCGGTGGCGTCATCGACCGCGCGCACCACCTCCCCGGCACCGAACTTCTGCATCTGCTCACCCTAGGAAGTCCGACGTCACCCAGAATTCATCCCGGCGAGTCTTGACTGAGTCCAGAAAAGTCACGCATAGTGGTGGCGTGCACCCGCGGACCGATCACACGGAAATGTTGCGCGCAGCGTCGCTGCGCGTGACCCGTCCGCGTATGGCGGTTCTCGACGCGGTGGCCGCGCATCCCCACGCCGACACCGACACCGTGTTCACCTCGGTGCGGACCGTCCTGCCCGAGGTGTCACGCCAGGCGGTCTACGACGTGCTCGGCGCCCTGACCCGCGCCGGTCTGGTGCGGCGTATCGAACCCGCGGGATCGGTCGCCCGATACGAATCGCGTGTCGGGGACAACCATCATCACGTCGTGTGCCGATCGTGCGGCGCCATCGCCGACGTCGACTGCGCCGTGGGCGAGGCGCCCTGCCTCACCGCGTCGACCAGCAACGGCTTCGAGATCGACGAAGCCGAGGTCATCTACTGGGGCCACTGCGCGCAGTGCACCACCGAACGCCGGGCGCGAACTCCGCACTGATCGCGATCCCGTCTGCTCTACAGCCAGTTGTCCAACACCGGAAGGAATCTCGTGACCGAAGCCCACGAAACCCGCGAAAAAGAGATGAACGAGGATCAGCCCGCCGACCACGCGTCGGGCGGTTGCCCGGTGGTGCACGGCAACACCGCGCCGGTGGAGGGTGGCAACACCAACCGCGGCTGGTGGCCGCACAATCTCAACCTCGGCATCCTGCAGAAGAACCCGGCTGTCGCGAACCCGCTGGGTGAGGACTTCGACTACGCGAAGGCGTTCAACAGCCTCGACCTCGCCGCGGTGAAGTCCGACATCAAGGACGTGCTCACCGACTCGAAGGACTGGTGGCCCGCCGACTGGGGCAACTACGGCCCGTTCTTCATCCGTATGACCTGGCACTCGGCCGGCACCTACCGCGTGCACGACGGTCGCGGCGGCGCGGGCGCGGGCATGCAGCGTTTCGCCCCGCTCAACAGCTGGCCCGACAACGCCAGCCTCGACAAGGCGCGTCGCCTGCTGTGGCCGATCAAGCAGAAGTACGGCAAGAGCCTGTCGTGGGCTGACCTCATCGTCCTCACCGGCAACGTCGCGCTGGAGTCGATGGGCCTGGAGACGTTCGGTTTCGGTGGCGGCCGCGAGGACCGCTGGGAGCCCGAGCAGGACGTGTACTGGGGCCCGGAGCAGACGTGGCTGGGCGACGAGCGCTACACCGGCGACCGTGAGCTGGAAGAGCCGCTCGGCGCCGTGCAGATGGGTCTCATCTACGTGAACCCCGAAGGCCCCAACGGCAACCCGGATCCGCAGCTGTCGGCCAACGACATCCGCGAGACCTTCGGCCGCATGGCCATGAACGACCGTGAGACCGCCGCACTGGTCGTCGGCGGCCACACCTTCGGAAAGGTGCACGGCGCAGGCGATCCCGAGAAGTACATCGGTGCCGAGCCGGAGGGTGCACCCCTCGAGGAGCAGGGCCTGGGCTGGAAGAACAGCTTCGGAACCGGCAACGCCGAATACACCATCACCAGCGGCATCGAGGGCGCCTGGACGCCCACCCCCACCCAGTGGGACAACAGCTACCTCGAGACCCTCTACGGCTACGAGTGGGAGGTCCACAAGGGCCCCGGCGGCGCATGGCAGTGGCGTCCGAAGGACGGCGCCGCAACCGATCTCGTCCCCGACGCCCACATCGAGGGCAAGAAGAACCCGCCCATGATGCTCACCAGCGACATGGCGATGCGCGTCGATCCGATCTACGAGGAGATCACCCGCGGCTGGCTCGCCGATCCCTCGTCGCTGGCCGACGAGTTCGCCCGCGCCTGGTTCAAGCTGCTGCATCGCGACATGGGACCGGTCGTCCGCTACCTCGGCCCCGAGGTGCCCAGCGAGGAACTGCTGTGGCAGGACCCGATCCCGGCGGTCACCGGTGATCTCATCGGTGGCGAGGACATCGCCGCGCTCAAGGCGAAGATCCTCGAGTCGGGACTCACCATCTCGCAGCTCATCAAGACCGCGTGGGCGGCGGCCTCGTCGTTCCGCGGCAGCGACAAGCGCGGTGGCGCCAACGGTGGTCGCATCCGTCTGCAGCCGCAGGCCGGGTGGGAGGTCAACGAGCCCGACGAGCTGGCCCAGGTGATCCGTTCGCTCGAGTCGATCCAGGAGTCGTTCAACAGCGCGGGCGGCGCACAGGTCTCGTTCGCCGACCTCGTCGTCCTCGGTGGCGCTGCGGCGTTGGAGAAGGCCGCCAGCAACGGCGGCGTCGAGATCACCGTCCCGTTCACCCCGGGGCGTACCGACGCCACGCAGGAGCAGACCGACGTCGAGTCGTTCTCCTACCTCGAGCCGAAGGTCGACGGGTTCCGTAACTTCCTCGGCAAGGGCGATCGCCTGCCCGCGGAGTTCGCACTGGTCGATCGGGCCAACCTGCTGACGCTGAGCGCACCGGAGTTGACCGTGCTCGTCGGTGGCCTGCGAGTGCTGGGCGCCAACCACGGCGGCTCGAAGTTGGGTGTGTTCACCGACAAGTCGGAGACGCTGAGCAACGACTTCTTCGTCAACCTCCTCGACATGGAGACCGTGTGGGAGCCCGTCGGCGACGAGCAGGGCACCTATGTCGGCAAGGATCGCGCGTCCGGTGAGCAGAAGTACACCGGCAGCCGCAACGACCTGGTGTTCGGGTCGAACTCGCAGCTGCGCGCGGTCGCCGAGGTCTACGCCGAGAGCGACTCGAAGGAGAAGTTCGTGCACGACTTCGTCGCGGCGTGGGACAAGGTCATGATGGCCGATCGCTTCGACGTGAAGGGCTGACCCCGGCTCGACACACCACGACACCCCGTCGACCGCATCGGTCGGCGGGGTGTCGTCGTGTCAGGACCTGTCGTGCAGCGTCACGTGGTAGCCGTCGGGATCGGCGAAGGTGAAGGTGCGACCGAACGGTCCGTCGAACGGTGCGGTGACGATCGCCTTGCCGTCGGCGTCGAGGGCGTCGTGGATGGCCTGCACATCGGTGGCGTGCATCCACAGCGCCATCCCGATCCCGGGCTGATCCACCGCGCCGAGATCGGTCCCCGCCACCACCTCACGGAGCGCGAAGGCGATGGGGCTGGTCGTGAAGACCACCGCGTGCGGTGGTCCGGCCGGCGACCGCACCAACCCGACGTACTTCTCGTAGAACGCCTGTGATGCGTCGAGATCACGAGCTTGCAGTGAGATGAAATCGGGGCCGGTGACGGGCATGGGGTTCTCCTTCGCTGGGTGTCAGGTGCCTGACACGACTGAGGCTATGTCAGGATACTGACATGAGTCAAGACGGCATCGATCTCGAGACGTCGATGGGATATCTCCTGAAGAGGGCATCGACTGCGCTGCGCGTCTCGATGGAGACCGCGCTCGCTCCCCTCGGGCTGACGGTCACGCAGTACTCGTGCCTCGAGCTCCTCGCCCAGCGCCCCGGCCTGTCGACGGCGGCGCTGGCGCGGGGCACCTTCGTGACGCGGCAATCGATGAACGTGCTGGTGCAGACGTTCGAGCGCGACGGGTACGTGCGCAGGCCCGAGCAGCCCCCCGTCGGCAAGGTGCTGCCCACCGAACTCACCCCGAAGGGGCGACGAGTTCTCGAGAAGGCCTCCGCGGCAGTGCGATCGGTCGAGGTGTCCATGCTCGACGGGGTGAACGCCGCCGAGCGCGCCGCGGCATTCGGCGTGCTACGGAAGATCGTCGCCAACCTCGGCGACACCGACTCCTAGCGGATGCGCGGAGCCCCGAGGACCACGTCGCGGTAGGTGATCACGTTGCCGCGGTACGCGCGATCCGGGAACAGACGACGCAGCGGTTCGCTGCCGGTGGTCGACACCGTCACGGTGGTCTCGGCGGTGGTGATGTCGAAGTCCGGGATGTCGAGCGCGCCGGTGCGGGCCCGCGAACCGTCGGCGAACACCTGCTCCATCCCGCTGAGCGCAGGGGCGATCACGGTCGACAGGATGGGCCAGCCGAGCGCCCTGGGCACGGCAAGTGTCCGCGCCGGACCCGCGTCCCCGACGCTCACCCCCACCGACCAGCCGTCGCCGGATGCGGTGAACTCGCTCGCCTCGGCCGGGTCGCCGGTGAACTCGGCGAGGACCTTCGGCAGCGCCCAGTTCTCGCGACCACCGCGCATCGTGGCCGCGGAGTCGACGGGCAGGAACGGGATGTGGCCGAACACGCCGCCGGGGCGCGCGTAGACGATGACGCCACCGAGTTCGTTGTAGGTGCCGACCGGCGTGTGGCTGTAACGCACCCCGAATCCGACGCGCAGCAGCGGGATCGCGAAGCGGGCCAGGGACGGCGGGAGGAGCTCGCGGTCGGAGCGACGCGCCTTCGCCGACCAGAACACCCCGCTCCCGGCGATCGACCAGGGCGCAGGACTGCCCACCTCGGGCAGTGCGTCGTTCATGGCGGGGGTGGCGACACCCTCGGGGATGGTCGACGCCAGGCCTCGCCAGCGCGACTCGATCGATGCGATGGGGTTCGCGACCACGTCGTCACTTCCTTCCGCCGGCGTGAGCCCCACGCCGATATGGAACAAACTAACAGAACCGTTCCATTGAGCGGGAGGGGTCGGCGGGGTCAGTTCGCCGGGACGGGCTGCGTCTGTGGGCGTCGAGGGGTCATCCCCGGGGCGACGACCGCGGCGAGGACGGCGATGGCGGCCAATGTCCACCACGCGTGCGTGAACGAGGTGTGGGCCGCGGCGTAGCCGACGGGCGTCCCGATGACGGCGACGATGATGCTGACCCCGAGCGCAGTGCCGATCTGACGGCTCATGTTGACCACCGCGCTACCGGTCGCCGCCTGTGTGGGCGGCAGGTCGGCGGTCGCCGACGAGAGGATCGACGGCAGGGCCAGCCCGATCCCGCTGCCGCCGATGAGCAGGCTGGGCAACATGTCGCCCACGTAGTCCGGCGTCTGGCCCA
Source organism: Williamsia sp. M5A3_1d (assembly GCF_053345315.1). Lineage (NCBI taxonomy): Bacteria > Bacillati > Actinomycetota > Actinomycetes > Mycobacteriales > Nocardiaceae > Williamsia > Williamsia sp. M5A3_1d. The sequence continues at coordinate 494,284 of NZ_JBKEZX010000001.1, read as the reverse complement.
CCGACGCCGCGAGCAGCAGTGCGCCACCGGCCATCAGCGCGCACCCCACGCCGACGATGACGCCGATCGGCACCCGACGCGTGGCGAGCTGGTGTCCGACGATTGTGAACAGCGGGACCATCAACGGTCCGGGCACCACCGCGAAGCCGGTGCGGATCGCCGAGTATCCCCAGACCTGCTGCATCCACAGGATGTTGACCAGCAGAGAGGCGGCGAACGGGATCGAGAACAGGACAGCGGTGGCGTTCGCGAAGGAGAAGGCGCGCACCCGCAACAGAGCCGCGTCGATCACCGGCGACCGGTGGCGTGACGAGCTGACGACGAACAGGCCCAGCGCCACCACCGACACGATCCACGCGGTCACCGTGCGCATATCGGCCCAACCCCAGTCGGGACCCTCGACCAGTCCGAGTGTCAGCGCACCGATCGACACCGCGAGGAGGGCGGCGCCGAGCATGTCGGGGAACGGTGTCGGCGAGTCGTCGCGCGAACGCTCCACCACGATCACCGCCCCGACGAACGCGACGATCCCCACCGGGATGTTCACGAGGAAGATCCACCGCCAGGAGGCCTCGACCAGCATGCCGCCCAACGCCGGGCCCAGAGCGGCGGCCAAGGCGCCGGTGGCCGCCCAGATGCGCACTGCGCGAGCGCGGTTGGCAGGGGTGGCCGCCGCGATCACCAGGCCGAGGCTCGACGGGGTGAGGATCGCCGCACCCACCGCCTGCACCACGCGCGCCGCCACCAACCACCAGACGCCGTCGCTCGCGGCACAGGCGGCACTCGCCACGGTGAACAGGGCGAGGCCGAACAGGAAGCTCTCCTTGCGGCCGAAACGGTCTGCCAGACGACCCGCCGGGACCAGCAGCGCGGCGTAGACGATGGTGTACGCGTTGAGGATCCAGGACAGTTGCGAGAGCGGGATCGACTGCGACGGATTCGATCCCGCGAAATCGCGGCCGATGTCGTCGAAGGCGACGTTGACGATGAAGACGTCGAGGCTGGCCATGAACGCGGCCAACGAGAGGACGAACAGGACGATGCCGGGACGGCGGGTCGCAGATGCCTCGGGCTCCGCTACTCTGGTGGTCACCATAGTCACGGTAGGCCCTGACTACAGCGTGGTCAATACAGACATCGCTCGATCAGGCGCGACGTCCCCGCCGCAGACGCAGTGCGTCGAGACCCACCTCGTCGCCGTCGACCGTGCGCACCGAGACACCGACCCGTTCACCGGATGCGTCGACGACCTCGACCGGCGGCCCCTGGGGTTGCAGGTGGCGGTCGCCCCACTCCATCATCGCCAGCACCACAGGGAGCAGGTCGCGACCCTTGTCGGTGAGGACGTACTCGTGCCGAGGACGCGATCCGGGCTCCTGATACGGGCGCTTGGCGAAGATCCCGTCGGATACGAGCTGCTTGAGTCGCGTGGCCGCGGCCGCATCGGTCACCCCGACACGTTGCGCGAAATCGGCGAAGCGGGTGGTGCCGTAGAACGCCTCGCGGAGGAACAGCATCGCCGTGCGCGACCCGACGACCTCGAGCGCCTTGGCCACCGAACACTCCTCCGCCGTCCATCGGGTGCGATCGGCGAGTGATGTGTCGAGAGCCATTGCCATGGAGCACAGCCTACGCTGGCTCTATGCCGATCTCGCCAGGGTCGATGCTGCGGCCTAGCTGCTGAGCCCGAAGCGCCTGTCCAACAGGGCAACCCGGCCCAGCGCCTGCGCATGACCCGGATCGCCCGGACCCACCACCGCCGCGAGTGCCTGCCAGGCCTCGGCGTCGTCGCGCCCGTGTACCGAATCGGTCCACGCCTGCAGACCTCGTCGCTGCTGTCCGCGCATCACCGCCGAACGGATGTCGGCGGTGATCTCCTCGAACAGCTCCACCACACCGGGGGCGCGGGACCCGGCGAGCAGCCCGCCTCGACCGAGCTCGTCGATCGCGCCGACCACGTCGCCGTTGCGGACCAGTTCGGTCATGCGGTGCACGTCGGACTCGAGGTGGACACCGAGCCGGTACGGGCGCGACAACACCACGTCGGCACCGAGATCGCGTCGCAGTCGGGATATCTCGGCCCGAACCGTCACCGCGTCGACGCCCGAGTCGGACAGCTTCGCGGCAAGCTCCTCGGTGCCCAGTCCGTGGGGATGGTGGGCGAGCAACAGCAGGATCTCCGCGTGACGCGGGCTCAGACGATGGGTGCGGCCGTCGAGCACCACCCTTAACCCCGCGGCGTCGGTCACCGACAGGTGCGCGCCGGAAGCTCCGCCGGGTGTGCTGATCCGACCGAGATCGACACCGCCGTAACGCATCTGCATCTCGATCGCCGCGACCACCGACCGGACGGTCGACATCGCGAACGGCGCCGCCACCTGCCGTCCACCGGTGATGTCGAGGACACCGATGACGTGCCCGGTCACCGGATCGTGCACCGGCGCCGCAGCACAGCTCCACTCCTGCACCGGCTCGGCGAAGTGTTCGCTGCCGACGATCTGCACCCCGCGATCGACGGCGAGGGCCAGACCCGGGGCGTTCGTACCGACGGTCTCCTCCGACCAGATCGCACCCTCGACGAAGTCGATGGCCGCGGCGCGGTCGCGGGCGGCGTGATCACCCTCGAGCCACAGCAGCCGTCCGACCTCGTCGGTGAGCGCGACGACGACCCCCGCGCCGCCGATGTCATCGAGCATCAGCGAACGGACCAGCGGCCGCATCGCGGTCATCGGGTGCGCGGCGCGGTAGGTGTCGAAGTCGCCCGAGGACATGTCGGCGACCGTCGAGCCGGAGGGGTCGACGCCACCGCGCAGCGACCGCATCCAGGAGTCGCGGACCACCGACCGCACCGAATCACGCCGCGTGGACCGGTCGGCGAGGAACCGCTCGAAGGCCAGCCGGACCTGATCCGGCTGGTCGAGCGATCCGCTGGGTGTTGCCGCCACGGCCGCCATTGTGCCAGCACAGCCGATCGGTGTGTGGCACGCGCCACAGACCGACGCGGGTCAGACGGCCGAGCGGGCAATCAGTTCGTCGGCGGCGTCGGTCGAGACCGCACCGACGCGACGCATGAACCGCGCGACCCGCGGCATCACCTCGGCCTGACGGTGGATCGCGGCGTGGATCAGCCATCGCGCGGCCTCCGACGACGACAGGGCGGGCGCCTCGGTGTACTCGTCGGTCGGCGAGATCATCGGGGTCCTCACCAGCGGGAAGAACACCGTGGTGACCGCGATCCCGGTGCCGCGCAACTCCGCGGCGATGCTGCGGCCGAATGCGGTCAGCGCGGATTTCGAGCCGGCGTAGGCCGAGAACTTCGGCATCGCCCCCATGGGGATACCCCAGGTGGAGACGTTGATGAACTGTCCGCTGCCCCGCTCACGCATCGCGGGGAGGAAGCCGAGGGTGAGCTGCACCGGGCCGAAGTAGTTGATCGCCATGGTGCGCTGGTAGTCGTGCAGGCGGTCGGTGGAGTCGAGGACGTCGCGGCGGATGGAACGCCCGGCGTTGTTGATGACGATGTCGGGGCAGCCGTGATCGGCGGTGACCGCCTCGATCAGTCGGGCGATGTCGTCGGTGTCGGACAGGTCCGCGGGGATGGGGTGGGCGAGTCCACCGCCGGCGCGGATGCTCGCCGCCACCGTCTCGAGCTCCTCGGCCCGTCGCGCCACGAGCAATACGTTCGCCCCGTGCTTGGCGAACTTGCGAGCCGCCGCCTCACCGATGCCCGAGGATGATCCGGTGATGAGCACGGTCTTGCCCTCGAGCCCCTCGGCCGGGGCCCGGGTCAGATCGACGAGGTCGCGCACCGAGCGCGGCCGCTGCATCGCGGTCCGCACCACGCGGTTGGTCAACGAGGTCACTGCGTTCGCCATGGGCAAACGGTAGACGACTGCCATCGGTCGATGTCACTCGGCGGCGAGGGCAGGGTGTCCGATTCGCGGGCACACTGGACACATGAAGACACTCCTCAACATCATCTGGCTGGTGCTCTGCGGATTCTGGATGGCCGTCGGCTACGTCCTCGCCGGCATCGTCTGCTGCATCCTGATCATCACCATCCCGTTCGGGATCGCGTCGTTCCGGGTCGCGAACTACGCGCTGTGGCCGTTCGGCCGCACGGTGGTCCGCGACCCGTCGTCGGGCGCCGCGTCGGCCGTGGGCAACGTGATCTGGTTGATCTTCGCGGGTATCTGGCTGGCCATCGGCCACATCGTGACCGGTGTCGCACTGTGCATCACGATCATCGGCATCCCGCTGGGCATCGCGAACTTCAAGATGATCCCCATCTCGCTGCTGCCTCTCGGGTCGCGCATCGTCTCCACCGACGCCCGCCTCGCGCCACCGGTGACCAACCCGGCCGTGCGCTACTGAGATCAGTCCATCCCGATCCCGAGCGGGGGCATCGGCGTAGCATTTAGCCATGCGTACTAACAAGGACACGTGGACCATCACCTCCAGCGTCGGGCGCACGGCCCTGCTCGTCGCCCTCGGGCGGGCACTGGAGACCCGCCGCCCCGATGCGCTGATCCGAGATCGGTTCGCCGAGGAGTTCGTCCGTGCCGCAGGCGACGACTCCCTCACCCCGGAGGCCATCGAGCGTCTCGTCGCCGACGACCCGTCGGCGACAGGATCGGTGACGATGCTGCGCGACATGATGGCCGCGCGCACCCGGCGCATCGACACCGCCGTCGCCGACGCCACCGCGGCGGGCTGCGCACAGGCGGTGATCCTCGCCTCCGGCCTCGACGCACGGGCGGTTCGCCTGCCGTGGGCCGCCGGCACGCCGGTGTTCGAGGTCGACCAGCCCGCCGTCCTCGACTTCAAGAACGAGGTGCTCGACGGACTCGACGCACACACCGACGCCCATCGGGTGACGGTCGCCTGCGACCTGCGCGACGACTGGCTCGGCGCGCTGCGCGACGCCGGGCTGCGCGACGACGTGCCCACGGTGTGGCTCGCCGAGGGACTGCTCCCCTACCTGCGCGCCGAGGACCAGGAGTCCCTGCTCACCACCATCGGATCGGTCGCACCCTCGGGCAGTGTGCTCGTCCTCGACGTCCCCCGCGAACCGTTCGAACCCGATCACGCCGACTTCGACGGCTCGGCCTTCGGCGTCACCATGGACGAACTGTTCCTGGACATCGGCCAGTTCGCGACACAGGACTGGCTCGACGGACACGGATGGGCGACCACCTCGGACTCGCTCGTGACGCTGCTCGCCGACTACGGCCGGCCCGCGCCGGAGGGCACCCCGTGGACCCGTATGCAGCAGACGCTCGATCTCGTTGTGGCGCATCGTCGCTGAGGAACGGTCACGCCCCGTTCATCTCGATGATCACCGGACGTCACCGATGCGGACAAGACTGTTGCGCATGCTAACCACACTGGCTCCCCGCACCTCCGGCCGACGCGTCACCACCCGACTGGCGACCGGCCTCGCCGGCCTGGCCACCTTCGGCGCCATCGCCTTCGCCACCCCGGCGACCGCCGATGCGGCCATCTCGAACTGCTACCTGGCGAATCTGCCCGCGCAGGCGTCGCAGACGGTGGACCGCATCCATTCCGGCGGACCGTTCCCCTACCCCAACAACGACGGCGTCGTCTTCTCCAACCGCGAGGGTGTGCTGCCCGCGCAGTCGTCTAGCTACTACCACGAGTACACGGTGCCCACCCCGGGTGCGTCGACCCGCGGCGCACGTCGGATCGTCACCGGCGGAACGCCGCTCACCTCCCCGCCGCACTACTACTACACCGGTGACCACTACGGCTCGTTCTGCGAGATAGTGGACGCATGACCGATGCCCCCGCCCGTCCCTCGGACCCGGTGCGCTACGAGATCGACGGCGACGCGATCTCCTCGCCCGAGGATTTCTACACCGAGATCGGGCGGGCGGTGAACGGTCCCGGTGGCTACTTCGGCGCGAACCTCGACGCGTTGGCCGATTGTCTCCGTGGGGGTTTCGGCACACCCGACGACAGGCCGTTCGAGTTCGTGTGGCGGCACAGCGAGATCGCCCGCGAGCAGCTCTCGACACAGATGCGCGGCGACCGGTCGGTCTTCGACCACATCATCGAGGTGTTCGACGACTGCGGCGTGCCACTGCGACTGAGCTGACAGGGTCCGACCGGTCCTCAGGTCCCCATCCGCAGCTCGCGGACCGCGTCGATCGTGTCGGCGTCGGCGGCGTCCTTGTCGGGCCGGTAGCGCAGTACCCGCGCGAAGCGGAGCGCGACACCGCCGGGATAGCGGGTGCTGCTTTGCACCCCGTCGAGCTCGATCTCGACGACCACCTCTGGGCGGAGATAGACGGTGTGGGAGTCGGAGTGCGACTGGTGTTTCGGCAACTCCTCGGTCTGCCACCGCAGCAGGTCGTCGGTGAGTCCCTTGAACGTCTTGCCGACCATGATCGGCGGACCGCCGTCGGGGTCACGGGCCCCGAGGTGCAGGTTCGACAGCCAGCCGGTCCGCCGCCCGGAGCCCCACTCCACCCCGATGACGACGAGGTCGAGGGTGTGCTCGGGTTTGACCTTCAGCCAGCTCTTGCCACGACGCCCCGCGGCATAGGTGGAGTCGAGCGACTTCACCATCGCACCCTCGTGCCCCGCGGCGATGGCTGCGTCGAAGTGCGCGCGGGCCTCCTCGGCGGTCGGACGAAGCACGGCGGGGATCCGATGCGGTCCGGCCACGGAATCGAGTGCGTCGATGCGTCTCTCGAGGGGCGCGTCGAGCAGGTCCTCGCCGTCGAGATGGATGCAGTCGAAGAAGTACGGCGACAGCAGCAGGTCACCGGCAGCCGACCCGAAGCGACTCATCGTCTCCTGGAACGGCCGGGGCCGACCGGAGTCCTCGAGCGCGAGCGTCTCCCCGTCGAGGACGACCGATCGGCAGGGCAGTGCACGCACCAGTTCGACCAGTTCGGGGACGGCCGAGGTGATGTCGCGCAGCGTGCGGGTGACGACGAGGACCTCGTCGCCGTTTCGATGCACCTGGATTCGCGCGCCGTCGAGTTTGTGCTCGACGACGACATCGGGTCCCAGTGCCGCATAGGCCGCGTCCATCGATTCGCCGGGCGAGGCGAGCATCGGGCGTACCGGCCGGCCGACGGTGAGAGTGAACCGGGCGAGTTCCTCGGCGCCCCCGGACATCGCGGCCGCGGCGGTCACGGCGAGGTCACCCGAGAGCATCGCCGCGCGCCGCACCGAGGCCTGATCGACGTCGAACGCTGCTGCGACGGCGTCGGTCACCACCCCCTCGAGCGCGCCCTGTCGCAACTCGCCGGTGAGCAGTCGGACGAGGAAGTCCTGTTCGGGACCCGTGGCCGCGCCGAACAGACCGGAGAGGAGGTCGCGGCGGCGCGCCGTCGATCCCGCCCCCGACACGCCTGTGAGATCGGTGAGGGCCGAGTCCACGTCGAGCACCGAGAGACCGGGCTGCGCCGCGGGTTCGGGCCGTGCGGCCGACACCGTGCGCCACCCGATGCCGATGCGTCCCTGCCGGGGGCGACCGGTGAGCCAGGCGACCACCGGCACCACCTCGACCGCATCGAGGGCGGTGATGAGTTCGGCCAACAGGGCGATCTTGGCGCGGCGCCCGCTGGTGGCGCCGACCGCCTCCGATGTCTCGATCACCTCGTGGAGTCGCATCACCCAGTTCTACCGGGCGGGTCCGACGGGCGGGGGCTGCCGTGTCAGAGGCCCAGACGGATCTGGTTGCCGCCGGACTGCTTCGCCTCGTACATCGTGTGATCGGCGCGACGCCGTGCATCTCGCGCCGCCTCCCGCCCCGACCGTGCCGGGTGGACGGCGACGACACCGATGCTCATGGTCACCGAGGGCGCGTCGGCCTCGGAGTCGAAGACCGTCGGGATGGTCGCGGCGATCTCGCGCACCGTCTCGACCGATCCACCCACCACGAGGGTGAACTCCTCGCCACCGCTGCGCGCGACGAAGCCTGCGGTGCCGACGTGCTCACTGAGTTCGTGGGCCACGCGCACCAGCACCTCGTCGCCGACGTCGTGGCCGTGGGCGTCGTTGACCTTCTTGAACCCGTCGATGTCGGCGACCGCGAACGCCACCGAGCTGTCGGCGCCGGCGACGCGTTCGATCATGGGTATCGCCTCCTGCCACATGCCGCGCAGGTTGTGGACACCGGTTAGCGAGTCGGTCCCTGCCAGATCGGAGCGGCGGCGGAAGGTCGACCACGCCAGCTCCATCGTGAGGGTCGGGCCGATCAACACCAGCAGCACGATGATCGTGCGGGCCAGTGTGTAGGCGACACCCTCGCCGTCGGCGATCGCCCACACGGAGAACCCGATGGTCACCGTGCTCGCGAAGACGAGGTGCCCGACGAGCCAGGGGCGCGACAGGAAGAAGAGGAAGAAGGCGCCCGTGACCGAATAGAGCGCGCACCCGATGATCGCGTCGACACGCGGCGTGATGGTCGCCGTCACCGCGAGGGTCCCGAGTTCGGCGAACACACCGAACACCCGGGCGCCCACACCGTCGACGAGGACGCGTGACGTCATCCAGACGATGCCCGCGACGACGGCGCACACCGCGAGCACCCACACGAAGATCCCGGTGGCGTCGGTCGGGTTCTGATACGCCCGGGTGACGGCGGCGACCAGACCGAACGACATCGCCGCCACCCCGATGGTGTGGCGCGACACCACCTCGAGGCGGGGTTCATGCAGGCGCGCGGTGGCCAGCCGAGAACGTCTCACCGCAGCCATGTACCGCTCAACACCTCATCCGAACCGGGCCACGAGCACGGACTCGCGGCAGTCACGTTGGGCACGATCCCACAATTGGGACGTCGAGGTGGCGCTTCAGGTTCCGCAGGACCGCCCGAAGGCGACGCCGCCTACAGAGCCTCCAGCGCCGAGGTCATCGATCGTACGGTCTCGCCGGCGATCTTCTGGAACACCAGCCACATGATCGGCTCGCCCAGCTTGGCCGCGCCGTTCAGCGACACGTTCGCCCGGTAGGTGATCTGTGTGCCGCCGCCCTCCGCGTCCGCCAGCGTCAGGTCGTCGCTGGTGGCGGCGGTCTTGTTGACGCCCTCGAATCGCAGGTGGTCGGGGTCGTCGCGCACCAGCGTGTAGTCGAGTTCGGTCGTCACGCCCACCAACTTCGACGTGTTGTGCCAGACCGTGCCCACCGCGACCGGGCCGGGGGTGGTCTGGACGTTGTCCTGGCTCCCCGGGTCCCACTGCGTCGCGTTGGTGAAGTCGCGCAGGTAGGCGGCGACGGCCGCACGATCCTTCGCGACGGTGAATGTGCGGGACACCTCGACCATGTCAGCTCCTCGTTCGTCTGCGGCCGATGGTACGGACCGGTGTCAGTCGATCGGCGCGATGATGCTGCGGTCGCTGGCGGGCACGAATCCGGCGAGTGGCTGCGGTGCATCGACCACCGAGTAGGCCGAGGCGTCGCCGGCCAGCGGGACCGACGGCCGGCCGTCGACCCCCACGGGGATGTCACCGGCGAGTGTCACGCGGTTGACCTTGCGGTACGCGTCGCCGAAGTCGGCAACGCCGTAGTGCTGGGTGGAACGGTTGTCCCAGATGGCGATGTCGCCCGGCGACCAGTTCCAGCGGAAGGTGTTGTCGGGCCGCTCGACCCGCGCCTGCAGCAACCGGAGGATGTCGGCCGACTCCGAGGTCTTGAGTCCGGCGAACCCGGAGACGAAGTGCCCGAGGGTCAGGGCGCGCTCGCCGGTCTCGGGATGCACCCGCACCACGGGGTGCTCGGTCCGGAACACCGTCTTCGTGAACTCCGCCCGGTACTCGGGATCGCTGGAGTCGCCGACGGTGAGGTGCTCGGCGTAGTCGTAGTCGTTGGTGTGGATCGCACGCAGGTTGTCGGCGAGCACCCGCAGCGGTGCGGGGAGGGCCGCGTAGGCGGCCACGGTCGACGCCCACATCGTCGCGCCGCCGTAACTGGGCTGGACCACGGCGCGCAGCACGGACATCTTCGGGATGCGGTCGACGAAGGTGACATCGGTGTGCCACGAGTTGGCCGCACCTTCGAGCGGGAGCAGATCCTCACCGCGGGAGAGAACGGTGGGATGCGCCTTGGTGGGGGTGCCGAGCAGTCCGGCGAACTCGTACTGCGCCGCGTCGTCGATGTGGTGCTGGCCGGTGATGATCACGACCTTGTGGGTGAGCACCGCGCGCCGGATCTCGTCGATCACGCGGGGGTCGAGGTCCGGGTTGAGGGTGAGGCCGTCGATCCGCGCGCCGAGGTGGTGGCCGAGCTTGGTGACCGCGACCGCCGTCCGGGGTCGCGGTGCGAACGTGCTGCTCGAGCGGGAGGTGGGTTCGAGGATCGTGGTCACGGGTGTTGCGCCTTTCATCGGTGGAGCAGAACGGCCGCCCCCGGGCACCCGACACCGGCGAATCCGACATCGGCGCACGCACGGTTGCATCGTCCTACCTGCATGTTCCGTGCGATCACCGACGGTCGACAAGGTTTGGCGCATACTGATCCGAACGCGCCTCGGCGGGAACACGGACCGGACCACCCGATTCGCGAACCTCTCGAGGCAGGCGGGGGCCTCTCGTCCAGACCCGGCGAATCCGGGGCCCACTCGCACGGTCGCGCGATCTCGGATCGCCGCCCGCACCCCACATCGGGGTGGGCTGGAACGAGGATCGACTCGCCGTGGACGATGTGTGGGAATACTTCACCGACCATCGACGCCAACTGCTGTTCGACAGCTACCAGCACGTCAGTGCGGTGGTGCAGAGCGTCATCCTGGCCACTCTGATCGCCGTCGCGATCGGGGTGCTCACCTACCGCAACGCCACCGCGTCGTCGCTGGCGAACTCGGTGTCGTCGGCGGTGCTCACCATCCCGTCGTTCGCCCTGCTCGGGCTGCTGATCCCGATCTTCCACCTCGGCGTGGTGCCCAGCGTCATCGCGCTGGTCCTCTATTCGCTGCTGCCGATCATCCGCAACACCATCGTCGGTCTGAGTTCCGTCGACCCCGCACTCGTCGACGCCGCACGCGGGACGGGCATGAGCCGGATCCAGACGCTCTGGCGGGTCGAGATGCGGCTGGCCTGGCCGTCGGTGCTGTCGGGCATGCGGGTCAGCTCGCAGATGGCGATGGGGATCCTCGCGATCGCCGCGTACGCCAAGGGTCCCGGTCTGGGAAACCTCATCTTCTCCGGACTCGCCCGCGTCGGTAGTCCGACCGCCATCCCCATGGCGCTGACCGGAACCATCCTCATCGTCGTCCTCGCGCTCGTTCTCGACGCGATCTATCAAGTCATCGGACGGCTCACCACCTCGAAGGGACTCGCAGCATGACCGGAGTGCAGGAGAGGTCGGCCGCAGCGCCGTCGTCGACCGGTGTCGAGATCGTTCTCGACCACATCACCAAGCGGTACCCGGGGCAGCAGAAGGCCGCCGTCGAGGACGTGTCGATGACGATCGAGGCTGGCGAGATCGTCGTCTTCGTCGGCCCGTCGGGCTGTGGCAAGACCACCACCATGCGGATGATCAACCGGCTCATCGAACCGACCTCGGGATCGATCATGATCGGCGGGCGCGACGCACTGTCGATCCCCGCGAACGAACTGCGCCGGTCCATCGGTTACTCGATCCAGCAGGCCGGACTGTTCCCCCACATGACGATCGAGCAGAACATCTCGCTGGTCCCCGGGTTGCTGAAGTGGGATCGCAAGCGGATCGCCGCGCGGACCGAGGAGATGCTCCACCTCGTCGGCCTCGATCCGGCGATCTACCTCAAGCGATTCCCCCGGCAGCTGTCCGGCGGTCAGCAGCAGCGTGTCGGGGTGGCGCGTGCGCTCGCCGCCGATCCGCCGGTCCTGCTGATGGACGAACCGTTCGGTGCCGTCGACCCCATCACCCGCGCCTCGCTGCAGGACGAGTTGATCCGCCTGCACGCCGAGATCGGCACCACCATCGTCTTCGTCACCCACGATTTCGCCGAGGCCGTCAAACTCGGCGACCGGATCGCCGTGCTCGGCGACCAGTCGTCGATCCAGCAGTACGACACCCCCGAGGCCATCCTCGCCAACCCCGCCACCGAGATGGTCGAGGGCTTCGTCGGCAAGGGCGCGCTGCTCCAGCAGCTCGGCCTCAAGCGGGTCCGCGACGTCCCGCTGGAGCAACGGCCCAGCGCACATGAGTCCGATCCGGTCGATCAACTCGCCCGCGCGATCGACGCCTCCGACGACGACTGGGGTGTCATCCTCGACGACCGCGACCGACCGGTCCGGTGGGTGCGCGACCACCATCTGCGCACGGCGACGAACCTCCGCGACGTCGGCGTGCCCGCCGACCTGGTGTCGATGTCGTCGACCCTGCAGCAGGCACTCGAGGCCATCCTCTCCACGGGATGTGTGTCGGCGATCGTCACCGGACGCAACGGACGCTTCGAAGGAACGGTCGTCATCGAGACCCTGATGTCGGCCATCCGCGATCTCCGCGGGGCGGGCGAACCGGTATGACCGCGACCACGACGGTCGGGGCCGCAGAGGTCGAGACCGAGGGGCGGGTACGCCTGCTCATCCAGCCACTCCTGGTGCTCGCCGCGGCGGCCGCGGTGATCGCCTGGGCGTTCACCCAGAACCTCACCGCCACCCAGAAGGAGACGATCAACCCGTCGAACCTGACCTCGCTCGTCTGGCAGCACCTCGTCATCAGCGTGGTGGTCGCGGCGATCGTCGTCGTCATCGCGGTGCCGTTGGGGACGCTGCTCAGCCGTCCGGCGTTGGTGCGGTTCGCGCCCATCGCGATCGCGGTGGCCAACATCGGTCAGGCCACGCCGGCGATCGGTCTGCTGGTGCTGTTGTTCCTCTGGACGGCGACCACCGGCTTCTGGATCGGTGTCATCCCGATCGCGGTCTACTCGCTGCTGCCGGTGCTCGCCAACACCCTGCTCGGATACGCCAGCGTCGACCGTGCGGTCATCGACGCCGGTCGCGGACAGGGCATGTCGAAACCCGCCATCCTGTGGCGGCTCGAGTTCCCGCTGGCCATCCCCTACATCCTCGCCGGACTGCGGACGTCGCTCGTCCTCGCGGTCGGCACCGCCACGCTGAGCTTCCTCGTCGACGCCGGTGGCCTCGGCATCCTCATCGACACCGGATACAAGCTGCGTGACAACGTCGCACTCATCCTCGGTGCCGTCCTCGCCGCATGCCTGGCGTTGCTCGTCGACTGGGCCGGTGCCCTCGCCGAACGCTGGCTCGGACCGAAAGGCTTGCGAGTATGAGTTCCTCCACGCTGTCTCGCCGTGCGAGAACCGCTGTCCTGCTGTCACTCTCGGGGTTGATGATCGCAGTCACCGCCGCGTGTGGACTGGCGTCGGGCAGTACGCCGCCGTTCACCGTGCGGTCGGGCTCCATCACGCCGGTACCGGCGCTGGAAGGGGTGAAGGTGACGGTCGGCTCGAAGGAGTTCACCGAACAGGTGATCCTCGGCTACATCATCGAATTCGCCCTGATGGCCGCCGGCGCCGATGTCCGCGACCTCACCAGCATCGTGGGATCGCGGTCGACGCGCGATTCGCAGATCGAGGGTCAGGTCGACGTCACCTACGAATACACCGGCACCGGGTGGATCAACTACCTCGGCAACGAGAAGCCGATCCCCGACGAGCGCAAGCAGTTCGAGGCCGTGCGCGACGAGGACCTCAAGGAGAACGGCCTGGTCTGGACCGCGCCGGCGCCGCTGAACAACACCTACGCGCTCGCGACCAGCAAGACCGTCGCCGAGCGGACCGGGGTGAAGACCCTCAGCGACTACGCCGCGCTGGTCAACCGTGATCCGGGCGCCGCGGCCACATGCCTGGAGACCGAGTTCCGTTCACGCCAGGACGGTTTCCCGGGCATGGCCCGGGCCTACGGGTTCCCGGTCACCAAGGCACCGGTCTCGATCCTGCAGGGCGGCATCATCTATCAGGCGACCGCCGATGCGAAGCAGTGTCCGTTCGGCGAGGTGTTCACCACCGACGGTCGCATCAAGGCCCTCGGTCTGCAGTTGCTCACCGACGACAAGCGGTTCTTCCCGAACTACAACGCGGCGATCGTGATGCGCAAGGCGTTCGCGCGGGATCATCCGGACATCGAGAAGGTGATGACCCCGGTCTCGGACAAGCTCACCACCGACACCATCACGAACCTGAACCTCAAGGTCGACGTCGACGGTCAGGAACCGGCGGTCGTCGCGCGGGACTGGATGATCGCCGAAGGCTTCGTCACACCCTGACGCGGTGACGACGCGACGAGGTCGATGCGGACCGTGAGCAGGTCCGCGCCGAGCAGTCGTACGTTCATCGCGTTGAACGCGCGCAACGGGTTGCGGCCGACGATCCGGCGCTGGCGGGCGATCGGGTCGTCGTGGGGGAGCACGGTGGCGACACCGTCGACCCAGATGTGTCGCCATCCACGACGCACGCGTACCCGTACGCGGGGCTCGGCCACCATGTTGCGCACGTAGTTCGCCCGCGTGCCGTGTTCGGCGATCACCCACAGGACACCGTCGCGGAACCCGGTGCCCACCGGGGTGCGACGACGTCGTCCGCTGACCCGGCCCGTCGTCTCCAGGACCACCAGTCCGAGCGGGTTGAGGCCGACGATCATGAGGATTCGCACAGCGGGGTTGATCACCAGACGCTGCGCGACACGTACCGCGGCCACCTTGCCGCCCGGCCACACCAGCGTCGACACCGCGAGTGCGATGAAGACCGCCGACTGCACCGCGGCCGACAGCCAGCCGCTACCGGGATCGATCACCCACGGGATCCAGGACAGCGCCAGCGCACCGCACACCGCGGAGACCAGACCTCGAGCGCGTTCGGGCATACATCTGTATGGGTTCATACAGATGTATGTTCCTCGGTATGGGTGAGAAGTCAACCCCCGACGCCGCGGCGGCGATCGTCGAGGCGACGCTGCGGGTGGTCACCGATCGCGGTCTCGACCGGGTGACGGTCCGCGAGGTGGCGGCCGAGGCGTCGGTGGCCATCGGCACCGTGCAGCACTGGTTCCGCACGAAGGACGACCTGATCGTCGCCGCGTTCACCGCGGTGGTGTCGGGCATCCGCGCCCGGGTCGACGCGGTGGAACTCGGCGACGACGTGCGGGGCGACGTCATCACCGCACTCACCCAGCTCCTCCCCCTCGACGACCGGCGCCGCGATGAGGCACGGGTGCAGCTCGCGTTCGCCGCCCGGGCCGCGGTCACGCCCGCCCTCGCCGCCCTGCAGCGCGAGGTCCTCGGCGAGGTCCGCTCGTCGCTGACGCAGGCATTCGTCCGTGCCGGCGTCACCGACCGGCAACGCTGCGCGGATGCGGCGTCGTCGGTGCTCGCCCTGGTCGACGGTCTGGCGATGCACACGGTCAGTTCCGGCGTCCGCCCCGGAGCCGCGGATCAGGTCCGCATGGTCACCCTCGTGGTCGACGCGCTGCTGGCGCACGAGGACTGACGCTCAGAGGTCGAACGAGGCGTGCATCTCCCAGAAGAGGATCTCCGCGCCGGTGACCGCGCGCACCGTCGTCGCGGGTTCGCCGACCGAGCGGACGGCGTCTCCCGCCACCAGCGGTGTCGAGGACCCGCCCAGTGGTCCGATCTCGCCGCGCGCGACGAACAGGTGCCCGAACGGGGCCGCGGGGAGTTCGACGGTGGTGCCGGCGCGGAGTCGCGCGATGTGCAGGGCGACGAAGCGGTTGCCGATGTCGAGTGCGTCGGTGTCGCGGTGCCCGGGCCGTCCCGACACCACCGTCACCAGCTCACCCGAGGCCAGTGCGTCGGTGAAGTCGCGCTCGGCGTAGCTCGGTTCGCGTCCGTCGGCGTCGGGTGGCAGCCACATCTGCACCACGTGGGCGGTGATGTCGTCGTGCCGCGACGACGCGTTGCGCTCACTGTGGGTGATGCCGCGCCCGGCCGACATCCGCTGCACCAGCCCCGGTCGGATGAGACCGCAGTTCCCGTCGGAGTCGCGGTGTTCGATCGTCCCCTCGAGAACCCAGGTCACGATCTCGACGTTGCGGTGCCGATGGGTGTCGAAGCCGCCGCCGGCGTCGACGATGTCCTCGTTGTGGACCATCAACACCCCGTGGGCACCGGCCTCGAGGTCGAAGTTCCCGGTTGCCGGGAACGACTGCATCGACGTCAACCACGAGTCGTCCCATCGATGGCGACCCGCGCCGGGTAACACCTCGACCGTCATCTGCGACCTCCTGCACACAGCTGATGCCGCTCGGGGCACCATGTCTGTATATGGTGCGCCCGTGCGACCGACACCATCTCGGTCGGGGCCGACGGCCCCGTGGGGGCGGGGGCGCACCGCTCGGTGAGGAGAGAAGAAGATGACCGCAGTACTGGCGACCGCCCCGACCACCGCACACGTCCGCATGCTCGGGCTCGGCGTCTACCGTCCCCGGCGCGTGGTGCCCAACTCCGAGATCGTCGACGCGATCGACTCCAGCGACGAATGGATCCAGAGCCGTTCGGGGATCAAGACCCGCGGGTTCGCCGCCGAGGACGAGACCATCATCAGCATGAGTCTCGCCGCGGCGCGCAAGGCCATCGCCGCCGCCGGCATCGATCCGCACGAGATCGGGTGCGTCGTGCTCGCTACCTCGAGCCAGATGGTGCTCGGTCCCTCGGCGGGCGCGGTGATCGCCACCGAGCTGGGCCTCGACAACTGCGCCGCCTACGACGTCTCCGCCGGCTGTGCCGGCTTCTGCTACTCGCTCGCGAGCGCGACCGGACTCGTCCGGTCGGGCGTCGCGCGCTACGCACTGGTGATCGGCGTCGAGCGCCTCACCGATCTCCTCGACCCCACCGACCGCGGCTGTGCCTTCATCTTCGCCGACGGGGCCGGTGCGGCGATCATCGGCGTCGCCGACACCGAGGGCATCGGTCCGGTGTCGTGGGGATCCGACGGCAGCCAGACGGCGGCGATCAAGCAGGACAAGGACTTCCAGACATACTTCCGCGAGGTCGCGGAGGCCGAGAAGGTGGGCGGCACCAGTGAACGTCCGTACATCCGCATGCAGGGTTCGGCGGTGTTCCGCTGGGCCATCACCTTCCTCGAGAAGGCGTGCCGCGACGCCCTCGACAATGCCGGGGTCTCGGTCGAGGACATCGACGTGTTCGTCCCGCACCAGGCCAACAGCCGCATCACCGAGGCTTTGGTGAAGGTGCTCGGTTTCGGCGAGAACACCGTGGTCGCCAACGACATCCGGCAGACCGGCAACACCAGCGCCGCATCGATCCCGATGGCGATGGAGGAGGTGCTGCGCTCCGGTGCCGCCCAGCCCGGTCAGACGGCGCTGCTGATGGGCTTCGGTGCCGGCCTCGCCTACGCCGGCCAGGTCGTGACGCTGCCGCCGATCGCGGACTGACCCCGCCCACGGCGGGAACGGTCACCCAGTGGGTTTCGACGTCACCGAGTACACGACGGTCCTCATCACGTTGATCGTGATCATGGACCCTCCCGGGCAGATCCCCATCTTCCTGTCGCTGGTCGGGCATCAGTCGCCGGTCGACCGTCATCGCGCGGCGTGGCAGGCGCCGGCGGTGAGCCTGCTGGTGATCAGCACGTTCGCCCTCGGCGGCAAGTTCATCCTCGCCTACCTGCACATCGGCGTCCCCGCACTGCAGGGTGCGGGCGGCCTGCTGTTGCTGTTGGTGGCGTTGCAACTGCTCACCGGTGGCGGCGCATCGCAGCCGACCGCGTCCGACGGCGTGAACGTCGCACTGGTCCCGCTGGGGACACCGCTGCTGGCCGGTCCCGGCGCGATCGCCGCGGTCATCGTCGCGGTGAGTCAGGCCTCCGGCGAGGGCTCGGGAAACGGCGCGGCCTACCTGGCGATCGCCGCCGCCATCGTCACCGTGCACGTCGTGATCGCGGTGGTGTTGCGGTTCTCGACCGTTCTCATCCGCATCCTCGGCGTCGGCGGCGTCACCCTGCTGGCCAAGATCGCCGGTCTGCTGCTCGCCGCCATCGCGGTGCAGCTCATCGCCAACTCGGTGATCGGGTTCGTCGACTCGCGATGAGGGCACGCCCGAGGTGGCCAGAGACGAACAGGGCCCCCGCCGGAGCGGGGACCCTGTCGTGTGTGGGTGGGCGAAGGGGGACTTGAACCCCCACGTCCCGAAGGACACTGGCACCTGAAGCCAGCGCGTCTGCCATTCCGCCACTCGCCCGTGGCTCGTCCGACATGCAAGCAAACGGACTGGAAGAAGATAGCACGCAGGGAGGTGGCGGATTAAATCGCTGCTCGGGACATACTTTCACCCGATCGGAGGACACCGAGCCCTGTGACGGACGGGGCTGGTGGGGACGCGATGGCACGAATGCCCTGGATGATAGCTATCATCAAACGGCGTACGGGGCACGGCGACACGCTGATGCGAGCGAAGGGAGGCCCCCGGTATGGGGATTCTGCAGAGAATCGAACGCAAGCTCGAAGGCGCTGTCGACGACGGCTTCGCCCGCGTCTTCGGCGGCAAGGTGGCCCCTCAGGAGGTCGAAGGCGCACTACAGCGCGAGGCCGAGGACTCCCTCGAGAACCTCGGCGACGGTGGCAAGCTCGCGCCCAACAGCTACACGGTGGTCGTCAGTTCCACCGACCACGAGCAGATGGCCTCCGAGTACGAGCTGAACCGGAAGACGTTCTCGAAGCATCTCGAGCATTTCATCCGCGACAACGGCTGGCAGACCTACGGTGATGTGATCGTCGAGTTCGAACACTCGCCGTCGCTGCACACCGGACAGTTCCGGGCACGCGGTGCGATCGACCCCGACGCCGTCCCGAAGCCGGTCGGGTCGCGGCAGGCCACCCCTGCCCCGCCCGCACCACCGCGCCCATCCGTAGGCCACCCCCCGACCGCAGAACCAGGAGCATTCCCGATGACCCAGAACTCAGGACACGACCCGCGCCGGGGATACGACCAGGGGGATCGGGAGCCGGGTCGCGATCGTCCCGGTCCCGACCAGGGCGGATACGCGCAGCCCGAGTACGGCACCGGAGGCTACGACCAGTCCGGATACGACGACCGGGGCTACGGACAACCGGGGCACGGCTACGAGCAGGGCGGCTACCCGCCGGCCGCCGATTACGGCGACCCCCGGCATCCCGCCGCCGGTGCTCCCGCCGGTTACGACCGCGCCCCCGGCTACGACCAGGGCGCCTACCGCACCGGTGGCGGCTACCAGCAGGGCGGCTACGGCCAGGCCGGCGGATACGACCAGGCCGGCTACGACCAGGGGCCGGCAGGCAACGACCGCGGCTACCAGCAGGCCGACGCCGGGTACTACGCCGACGCCGACTACCGCGACGCGGGATACCAGCAGGGCGGATACGACCAGGGCGGCTACGCACCCCGTGGCGGCGGTGCGTACCAGGGTGGTTACGACCAGGGCGCCTACGACCAGGGCAACTACCAGCCCGCCGGCTACGAGCAGGGGTACGGGGCGGCGACCGCGGCCCCGGCCTACGCCCCCACCGGCGTCACGTTGTGCCTCGAGGACGGCAGCAACCGCACCTTCTCGCTGCGCGACGGTTCGAACGTGATCGGTCGTGGCCAGGACGCCCAGTTCCGCCTGCCCGACACCGGCGTCTCGCGTCGCCACGTCGAGATCCGATGGGACGGCCAGGTCGCGCTGCTGCACGACCTCAACTCCACCAACGGCACCACCGTCAACGACGTCGCCGTGAGCAGCTGGGAACTCGCCGACGGCGACCACATCCGGGTGGGCCATTCCGACATCACCGTCCGCTTCCAGTGACCCCCGCGCCCTAGGCGCTGGTCGGGTGCATCGCCGACGGCAAGCGATGCCAACCTGACACATACAGATACCGATTCACTCGCACCCTGCCCATAGGATGTGAGTCCATGGTCGGTGCGCGCCGATGTCACGGGTCGGGACATGCGCGGCCGACCCGACATGTCCCCACGACGTCGCATCCGGAGGTGAACCGCTGTGCAGGGCATCGTGCTGCAACTGACCCGCATCGGGTTCCTCCTGCTGCTGTGGTTCTTCGTGTGGGCCGTGCTGCGGACCCTGCGCCATGACGTCTACGCCGCGACCGGCCAGCGGCCCGTCCCGCGCTACGAGCGCAAGGGTCGCCGTGCGGGCGGGGCCGCCCGGCCGAAGGGTGCCGCGCGCTACCTCGTGGTCACCCACGGAGCCCTGGCGAACACGCGCATCACCCTGGGCACCCAACCGGTGCTGATCGGCCGCGCGGCCGATTCGACGCTGGTGCTCACCGACGACTACGCCTCCGAACGACATGCGCGCATCTCGCGCCGCGGCGACGACTGGTACGTGGAGGACCTGGGTTCGACCAACGGCACCTACCTCGATCGCGGCAAGGTGACGACGGCGGTGAAGGTCCCCCTCGCCACGCCGGTGCGTATCGGCAAGACCGTGATCGAGTTGCGCCCGTGACGCTGGTGTTGCGCTACATCGCCCGCAGTGATCGCGGACTGGTCCGATCGAACAACGAGGACTCGGTCTACGCCGGCGCGCGCCTGCTCGCCCTGGCCGACGGGATGGGTGGCCACGCGGCGGGCGAGGTCGCGAGCCAGTTGGTGATCGAGGCGCTGCAGCCCCTCGACGACGACGAGCCCGGTGGCGATCTGCTCGGCAAACTCGACAACGCCATCCGCAGCGGCAACGCCGCCATCGCCGACCAGGTGGTGAAGTCGCCGGAACTCGACGGGATGGGCACCACGCTCACCGCGATCCTGTTCGCCGGCAACCGGCTCGCGCTGTGCCACATCGGCGACTCCCGCGGCTACCTCCTGCGCGACGGCGAACTCAACCAGATCACCCGGGACGACACCTTCGTGCAGACGCTGGTGGAGGAAGGGCGCATCACCGCCGAGCAGGCGCACACACATCCGCAGCGGTCCCTCATCATGCGAGCGCTCACCGGCACCGAGGTCGAGCCGACGCTGACGATCCGTGAGGCGCGCGCAGGCGACCGGTACCTGCTGTGCTCCGACGGACTGTCCGACGTCGTCACCGAGGAGACCATCGCCGACACCCTGCGTTCGGTGGCCGATCACCGCGACTGCGCCGACCGACTCATCGAGCTCGCACTGCGCGGCGGCGGCCCCGACAACGTGACCGTGGTGGTGGCCGACGTCGCCGATGTCGACTACGGCGACCACCGCCCGATCCGAGCGGGTGCCGCGGGCGACGACGACGACGAGTACACCCCCGACCCGACCACCGCGGCCGGTCGTGCGGCGGCGCTGCGCCCGCCGCGGGAGGCCCCGGCGCGTCCCACCGTCGAACCCGAGCCGGTCGCGACCCGACGTCCACGGCGGCGCTGGTTGTTCGCCGCGGCCGCGATCACCCTGATCGTCCTCGTGATCGCCGGCGGCTTCGTCGCCCGATCGGTGATCCGCTCGAACTACTACGTCGGTGAGAGCGACGGCAACGTGGTGCTCTACCGCGGCATGCAGGGCTCGGTGCTCGGGTTCTCACTGAACTCGGTGAGCCTGTCGGCGTGCGTGAGCGACATCCGCGCGGAGACACCGACCATCACCTTCACCGACGCCGGTGACTCCTCGTGCACGAAACTGCCGGTGACCGATCTTTCGCAGCCGAGCCAGAACACGGTCCGCGCGAGCAAGCCGAGCGTGCCGCTCGACGAGGCGAAGCAGAACGTGTCGTTGCTGTCGCTCCTGCCCCTGTGCGGTACATCGACGTTCGGCGGCGGCTCCGGCTCGGCGACGGTGCCGACGACCACCGGCGCCCCGACCACCACCACCCCGGGTTCGAGCGTCCCGCCGCCGGTGACCCCGACCGGTTCCCCCGCCCCTGCGCCCGGCGCGCCGGTGAGCTCCGCTCCGCCGACCACCACGATCGACACGAGCAGTGATCGCTTCGACGACAGTGGCCGCAAGGTCTGTCGGGGGCACTGATGTCAGCCGAAGCCGTCACCCAGACCCCGACGTCGGGTCCGATCCGCCGTCCCACCGGGCGCAACACCGAGCTCATGCTGCTCGGTGCGGCCGCGGTGGTGGTGTTCGCCGCGATGATCAACGTCGAGGCGGCACAGGAGCAACAACTCACCACCGACCTGCTGAAGTATGCGGGCGCGTTCATCGGACTGTTCGGCTTCGCGCACCTGGTGATCCGCCGCTACGCGCCGTACGCCGATCCGCTGATCCTGCCGCTCGTCGCGGTGATCAACGGCCTGGGCCTGGTCCTGATCCACCGCCTCGACCTCGGTTCGGGCCGCAACGGCGAGACCGCCGAGGCGACCGACGTCACCAACAACGCCGACCAGCAGGTGCTGTGGGCCGGTCTCGGCGTCGTCGCGTTCGCGGCGATCCTCATCTTCGTCCGCGACCACCGCACCCTGTCGCGCTACAGCTACATCCTCGGTCTCGGCGGTCTGATCTTCCTGGCGATCCCGGTGATCCTCCCGGCGTCGCTGTCGGAGATCAACGGCTCGAAGAACTGGATCCGCACACCGCTGTTCAACATCCAGCCCGGTGAGTTCTCGAAGATCCTCATCATCATCTTCACGGCGTCGCTGCTCGTGTCCAAGCGCGAGCTGTTCACCACCGCAGGCAAGCACTTCCTCGGCATGGACCTGCCCCGCGCCCGCGACATGGGTCCGCTGCTCGCCGCGTGGATCGTGACGATCGGGATCTTCGCGCTCGCCAACGATCTCGGCGGACCACTGCTCATCTTCTCGACCATCCTCGCGCTGCTCTATGTCGCGACCGAACGCGCCGGATGGGTGATCATCGGTGTCGCCCTGTTCGCCGTCGGCGCGGTGCTCGCCTACGAGCTGTTCCCCCACCTGCAGGTGCGCGTGCAGGTGTGGCAGGACCCGTTCAGCGACTTCTACGGCACCGGGTATCAGGTGGGCCAGGGACTCTTCGGGCTCGCGACCGGCGGCCTGTTCGGCACCGGTCTGGGCTCGGGACGGCCCAACATCGTGCCCTTCGCCAACACCGACTTCATCATCGCGACCATCGGCGAGGAACTCGGTCTGGTCGGACTGGCCGGCATCCTCGGGCTCTACCTGATCCTCGTGGTGCGCGGACTGCGCACCGGGATCACCGTGCGTGACAGCTTCGGCAAACTGCTGGCCACCGGGTTGTCGTTCTCGATGGCCGTGCAGCTGTTCGTCGTCGTCGGTGGCGTCACCAAGTTGATCCCGCTGACCGGCCTCACGACGCCGTTCATGTCGTACGGCGGATCGTCGCTGCTGGCCAACTATGTGCTGGTGGCGCTGCTGATCCGGGTGTCGAACGCCGCGCGGGAACCCGATCCGACCAAGAAGAAGCAGACGCCGGTGGCGCTGGCCCAGACGCAGGTGGTGAAGCGCGCGTGAACATCCCGATCCGTCGCGTCGTCATCGCCGTCATGGTGATGGTCGTCGCCCTGCTGGCCAACGCCACCTACATCCAGGTGTTCAAGGCCGACAACCTCAAGGCCGATCCGCGCAACCAGCGTGTGCTGCTCGACGAGTACTCGCGGCAGCGCGGGCAGATCACCGCCGGCCAGGAGGTCATCGCGCAGTCGGTCCCCACCAGCGACCGCCTCAAGTACCTGCGGGCGTACCCGGGCAAGTACGCCGCCGCGTTCGCACCGGTCACCGGCTTCTACTCGTTCCAGTACGGCAGCGCGGGCATCGA
The DNA here is from genome assembly GCF_053345315.1 of Williamsia sp. M5A3_1d. Lineage (NCBI taxonomy): Bacteria > Bacillati > Actinomycetota > Actinomycetes > Mycobacteriales > Nocardiaceae > Williamsia > Williamsia sp. M5A3_1d. The sequence continues at coordinate 470,623 of NZ_JBKEZX010000001.1, read as the reverse complement.
GCAGAGCTACGACTCGCTGCTCAACGGCAACGACGACCGCTTGTTCGGGCAGCGGTTCCTCGACATGTTCTCCGGCCGGGACCCGCGCGGCGGCAACGTGGTGACCACCGTGGTCCCGCGTCTGCAGAAGGTGGCCTACGACGCGATGAACGCCGGCTGTTCGGGTGGCTGCCGGGGATCGGTCGTCGCGATCGCGCCCAGCACCGGCGCCATCCTCGCGATGGTCTCGACACCGTCCTACGACCCGAACAAGCTCACGAGTCACGACGCGACCGTCCGCGAGACGAGCTGGGACGCCTGGAATCCCGAGAACCCCAGCGAGACAGCACAGCCCATGCTCAACCGTGCCATCAACCAGACCTACCCCCCGGGGTCGACGTTCAAGGTGGTCACCACGGCGGCGGCCCTGGGTCAGGGCGTGAACCCCGACAACACCCGCCTCACGGCGAACAGCTCGATCACCCTGCCCGACACCGTGACCCCGCTGACGAACTACGCGGGTGAGACGTGCCCGGGGTCCAGCGGCGGTGAGGTCACGCTGCGCCAGGCGTTCCAGTACTCCTGCAACACGGCGTTCGTGCAGTTGGCCACCGAGCGCCTGTCGAACCCGATCGCCACGGTGAAGTCGACGGCGAACCGTTTCGGCCTCGACGCCGACACCCCGGATGTGCCGATGTCGGTGTCGGATTCGACCACCGGACCGATCGACGACCTCGCGGCCCTGGGGCAGAGCGCCATCGGTCAGCGCGACGTGCGGATGACACCGCTCGAGAACGCGATGATCGCGGCGACCGTCGCCAACGGGGGCGTGCGGATGCAGCCCTACCTGGTGGACAAGCTGCAGGGCCCCGACCTCAAGACGCTGTACACCACGGCGCCGACCTCGATCAACGAGCCGATCTCGGCGCAGACGGCGGCGACGCTGACGAGCCTGATGGTCGACTCCGAACGCAACACCACCGGTTCGGGCGGCCCGGTCACCATCGCCTCGAAGACCGGCACCGCCGAGCACTCGGCGACGTCGGAGGCCGCCGACACCCCCTATGCCTGGTACATCGCCTTCGGGCCGTCGAGCAACGCCCAGATCGCCGTCGCGGTCATCGTCGAGAACGGTGATCGCGGTGTGCAGTCGACCGGTGGTTCGTCGGCCGCACCCATCGGTCGTGCCGTGATCAACGCGATGGTGGGTGGCGCGCAATGAGTCTCTATGACAGGGGGACCCGATGAGTCTGCAGAGTGGAACCACCATCGCCGATCGCTACCGGCTGATGCGACTGATCGCCACCGGTGGCATGGGTCAGGTGTGGGAGGGTCTCGACACCCGTCTCGACCGTCGGGTCGCGGTGAAGGTGCTCAAGTCGGAGTTCTCCGACGACGCAGAGTTCCTGCGCCGCTTCCGGATCGAGGCGCAGACCACCGCGCGACTGCACAACCCCGGTATCGCCAGCATCTTCGACTACGGCGAGACCCCGGACCGTTCGGGTGGACCGGCGCTGGCGTATCTGGTGATGGAGCTCGTCAACGGTGAGCCGCTCAACGCGGTCCTCGCACGAATGGGTCGTCTGTCGCTGACCAACACCCTCGACATGCTCGAGCAGACCGGTCGTGCGCTCAACGCCGCGCATCTCGCGGGGCTCGTCCACCGTGATGTGAAGCCCGGCAACATCCTGATCACCCCGACCGGTCAGGTGAAGATCACCGACTTCGGCATCGCGAAAGCGGTCGACGCCGCGCCGGTCACCCAGACCGGCATGGTGATGGGCACCGCGCAGTACATCTCGCCCGAGCAGGCCCTCGGCGAGGACGCCACGTCGTCGTCGGACGTCTACTCGCTGGGTGTCGTGGGCTACGAGGCGATCTCGGGTCGACGACCGTTTCTGGGCGACGGCGCGATCACCGTGGCGATGAAGCACATCCGCGAGACCGCTCCACCCCTGCCCGCCGACCTGCCCGGCGGTATCCGCGAACTGATCGCCATCACCATGGCGAAGGATCCGCAGCAGCGCTACGCCAACGGCGGCGAGTTCGCCGACGCCGTGGCCGCAGTACGGGCCGGGCGTCGTCCCCCGCCACCGCGCGCCGGTGCCGTGGTGGCCGCGCCGCCGCCGCACACCCGCGAGATGTCGGCACCCATCCCGCGTCCCGCCGGCCCGCCGCCGCCGACGGCCACCTCGCGGCGTCCGATCCCCGCCGCGCCGGCCCCCGACAACAGCAGCTGGACCGGCGGGCAGAAGGCGCTCGCCGCGGTCGCGGTGCTGTTGCTGCTCGCGGCACTGGGTCTCGTCGGGTACTGGCTCGCCACCAACGACAGTGGCAGCGGCCCCACGCCGGCACCGTCGTCCACGTCGGTGGTCACGACCACCGAGGAGACCACCCCGGAACCCACCACCACCACCGACGAGACCACCACGACCACGACGACGACCACCACGACCACGCCTGAGCCCACCACCACGACCCCGGAGACGACCACCACCACGACCGCGCCGGGTGGACTGCTGCCCGACCTCGGTTCGCTGATCCCCGGGCTGGGACAGAACTATCGTGGCGGTCAGACCCCGGACGGGCTCGATCGCAACGCGCCCGCGGAGAGGTGACCGATGTCGACTCCCCGCCACCTGTCCGACCGCTACGAGCTCGGTGAGACGCTGGGCTTCGGTGGTATGTCGGAGGTGCACGGCGCCCGCGATCTGCGTCTGCACCGCGACGTGGCGATCAAGGTGCTGCGTGCCGATCTCGCGCGCGACCCCAGCTTCTATCTCCGGTTCCGGCGGGAGGCGCAGAACGCCGCCGCGCTGAACCATCCGACGATCGTGTCGGTGTTCGACACCGGCGAGGCCGACACCCCCGAGGGCCCCATCCCCTACATCGTGATGGAGTACGTCGACGGCGAGACTCTGCGCGACGTGTTGCGCGCCCAGGGCCACGTGTCGCCGCGGCAGGCAATGACCTGGATGGCCGATGTCGCTGCGGCACTGGATTTCTCGCACCAGAACGGCATCGTGCACCGGGACATGAAGCCGGCGAACGTGATGATCGACAAGTCGGGTGCGGTGAAGGTGATGGACTTCGGCATCGCGCGTGCGATGTCGGACGCCAGCAGCGCGATGACCCAGACGTCGGCGGTCATCGGCACCGCCCAGTACCTCTCGCCCGAGCAGGCCCGCGGCGAGAGCGTCGACGCCCGCAGCGACGTCTACTCCATGGGGTGTGTGCTGTTCGAACTGCTCACTGGCGAGCCGCCGTTCACCGGCGACTCCCCCGTCGCGGTCGCCTACCAACACGTGCGCGAGGACCCGCCGGTCCCGTCGAGTATCCGCCGCGAGATCCCGCCGCAGCTCGACTCGGTGATCCTCAAGGCGATGAGCAAGAACCCCGCCAACCGCTACCAGTCGGCGGGCGAGATGCGGTCGGACCTGATGAAGGTGCTCGCCGGCGGCCGGCCCAGTGCGCCGATGTTGCTCTCCGACGAGGACAAGACCGGCGTCATCGAGCAGATGCCCCGGGCCCGCTCCACGCGGGTGGGGCCCACCTCCCATCGTCGACCCGACCCCGTCGACGACGACCGTCGTCGCAGCGCGATGCCGAAGATCCTCGCCATCGGCGCCGCGGTGGTCGCCGCCATCGTCCTGGTGGCGCTGCTGCTGACCCGACCGTGGGCCGATTCGACCGCCGACCAGGTCGCCATCCCCGCCGTCACCTCGATGTCGGCCGCCGAAGCACGTTCGACGCTGGAAGGTCTCGGGTTCCGGGTGAACCAGCTCCAGGAGTCGAGCAACGACGTCGCGTCGGGTAGCCCGACCCGGACCGCACCGTCCGAGGGCGTACGCGCCGACAAGAACTCGTCGGTGACCCTGTACATCTCGACTGGCCCGGTGCGCCAGGACCTCCCCGATCTCACCGGCAAGACGTACGACGATGCGCGCAAGGCACTGTCGGACCTCGGGTTCACCGATGTCCGGCCGGGCAACGTCGCGTCGACGAACCAGCTCCGCGGCAAGGTCGCCGGGCTGTCACCCGCGGTCGGTACCTCGCAGGCGGTCAACACCCCCGTCACCGTGCAGATCGGCACCGGACCGCGCCGCGTGTCGGTCCCGACGCTGACCGGCCAGACCTCCGACCAGGCGTCGGAGACCCTCGACGCGGCCAAGCTGAAGGCGCAGATCACCCAGGCCGATTCCGATCAGCCCGCGGGCACCGTGCTCTCCAGCAGCCCCGCGTCGGGGACACAGGTCGACGAGGGCAGCACCGTGACGGTGACCGTCTCACGCGGAAACCAGTTCCGGATGCCCGACCTGACCGGCAAGACCGTGCAGCAGGCCATCGACACGTTGACCGCGGCGGGCTGGCGCGACACCACCCTCAACCAGACGCCACGCAACGTCGGGCTCGGCTCACCCGACGCGAACCGCGTCATCTCCCAGCAGCCCGCGGCGAACTCGTTGATCAACACCACCGGGGCGATCAACGTCGTCGTCGGTCAGGCGAGCCTGCTGCCCGGCTGACCCGCGCGCTGTCTCAGGCGTTCACGGCAGCGGCCGCGGTCTCCTCGAGACGCGACACCAGTGCCTCGTCGATCTCGAAACCGCTCAGCCGCAACCAGTTCGCGAGCATCCGGTGCCCGCCCTGGGTCAGCACGCTCTCGGGATGGAACTGCACCCCGTGCATCGGTAGATCCCGATGGGCCATCGCCATCACGATCCCGGTCTCGGTGCGGCCGGTGACGACGAGTTCGTCGGGGATCGTCTCCGGCACCACGGTGAGCGAGTGGTAGCGGGTCGCGATGAACGGGTCGGGAAGTCCCGCGAGCACACCGCTCGCGTCGTGGAACACCGTCGAGGTCTTGCCGTGCAGCAGTTCGGGAGCACGATCGACCGTTGCCCCGAAACTCGCGCCGATCGCCTGATGTCCCAGACACACCCCGAGCAGCGGCGTCGCGGTGCGCGCGGCCACGGCGACGAGCGGCATGGTGGCGCCCGCGCGCTGTGGCGTGCCGGGACCCGGGCTGAGCAGGATGGCGTCGAACTGCTCGGAGACGGCGTCGAGATCGGACAATCGCGCGTCGTCGTTGCGCCAGACCTCCGCGCTCACGCCCAGCTGGCCCAGGTATTGCACGAGGTTGTAGACGAAGCTGTCGTAGTTGTCCACAACCAATACCGAGGGGACCAATACCGACGGGCCCGAACCCGTCGCGCCACCGTTCTGAGTGCTCACGCAGCCACGCTACCGCCGCAGGCGGCTCCGTCTCACATCGGTTTCTCGCCGTGATCGGTCCGAAACCGCCGGTGGGATACCGTGGGGACACCTGTCCGCGAGCACCACCGATCCCCTTCGAGTCGCCCCAGCAGTCACCCGTGAGGGTGCCGGCCGACCGAGGTTTCACAGCGAGGAAGACATGCCGAAGTCCAAAGTCCGGAAGAAGACCGATTACACCATCAACCCGGCGAGTCGTACGCCGGTCAAGGTGAAGGCCGGTCCCTCGAGCCAGATCTATGTGACCGCGATGCTCGGTCTCATGCTGATCGGGCTGGCCTGGCTGATCGTGTTCTACCTCGCGGCCACCCCGTCCAGCTACGGCGGCGAGGGGCAGATCCTGCACTGGATGTCCGACCTCGGTGCGTGGAACTTCCTCATCGGCTTCGGGTTCATGATCACCGGGCTCCTCATGACGATGAAGTGGAGATGACGTCGTAGCCTTTTTGCTCCCCAACCTGGGGAATGACATGTGTGTAATTCATCCACATTGGGGATAGAGGCTGTGGACAACTCGGCGTCATGGGCCACACCTGTGCCCGTGGGCTGCGCCCTGACCGTCGGCGGAGTGGTGCTGCTCGCCGCGGCCGCGCTGTCCGGATCCGACCCCGCGGGCCTGGTCATCATGGGTGTCGCCGGTCTGTTGCTGATCGGGCTCGGCGCATCGTCGCTGCTGATCCGGCCGCGCCTCGCCGCGACGCGGGAATCGCTCACCATCCGTACCGTGACCGGGCGCCACACCTATCCGCGGGAGTCGATAGACCGGATCCGCGTGGTCAGCTACCCGCGTCTGGGGCGCCGCGTACCCAACCTGGAGATCGACGTGGTCGGCGAGCCGACGGGTGACGGGTTGGACGAGAAGCTCGTGATCCTCGGCCGGTGGGAACTGGGTGCGGCACCGGTCGACGTCGCCGACGCGCTGGCCGATCTGGGCCACGACGTCACCGACAGCAAAGATCTGCGGTACCGCCCCGGGGACGACGAGCGGTAGCTCAGACGGCCGCGACGGCGACGGCGCTGATCGCGATGGCCAGCAGCGTGAGCGCGATGATCGATGTCCACCCGACGCGGCTCGCGGCGGCTGCGGTGCGTCGGCCCTCGGGCAGCACCCATTTCGGCGCCACCAGCACACCCGTCGTCGCGGCGGCACCGAAGGCGAGGCCCCCGAGGTGCGCCCACAGTGAGATGTTGGGTATCGACAGCGAGATCACGATGTTGATGGCGATCAACGCGACTACCTGACCGGCGGGCAGTTTCGCGCGCAGCACGGCCACCAGCAGGCCGCCCATCACGCCGTAGATGGCACCGGAGGCGCCCGCGGTCGCGGCGTCGGGCGAGAACAGCGACACCGCCGCACTACCGCCGAACAGCGCGGTCACATAGATGCCGAGAAAGCGCTTCGACCCGACCGCCATCTCCAGGTCGCGACCGAGGATGTAGAGGGTCAGCATGTTGAGACCCACGTGGATCACCGAGAAATGCAGGAAACCCGAGGTGAACAGGCGCCAGTACTCGCCCTGTTCGACCAACGGGCCGAAGAGGACGCCGTCGAAGAAGACGCGCGACGTCCCGGGCCCCACGTTGGAGGCGCTGTGCGCCTGGGCCGCGGTGAGAACGAAGATGAGGAGGTTGATCACGATCAACCCGTAGGTGACCAACGGGCGGGTCGCGCCCATCATGCGGGCTACGGGGACGCTCCCGCCGGCCTGGCGCACGCAGTCGACGCAGTGCTGCCCGACGGCCGCAGGGGTCAGGCACTCCGGACACGCCGGACGCCCGCACCGGCTGCAGGCGAGACCTGTCGGCCGGTCGGGGTGACGGACACAGACCGCCGCCGGGGGTTGATACCCCGGCGGCGGTGGGTACTGGTTCAGCTGATCTCGATCTTCTCGATGATGACGTCGTCGAGCGGCTTGTCACGACGGTCGGTCGGGAGGGTCGCGATCTTGTCGACGACGGCCTGCGAGTCCTTGTCGGCGACGACACCGAAGATGGTGTGCTTGCGGTTCAGGTGTGGCGTCTTGGTGACGGTGATGAAGAACTGCGAGCCGTTGGTGCCCGGGCCGGCGTTCGCCATGGCCAGCAGGTACGGCTGGTCGAAGGACAGCTCGGGGTGGAACTCGTCGCCGAACTGGTAGCCGGGGCCCCCGGTACCGGTGCCGGTCGGGTCGCCGCCCTGCAGCATGAAGCCGTCGATCACGCGGTGGAAGATCGCACCGTCGTAGAACGGGCCGCTGTCGCCGCCCGAGGCGTTCGGCTGGCTGTAGTCCTTGCTGCCGGTGGCCAGACCGGTGAAGTTCTCGACGGTCTTCGGCGCGTGGTTGCCGAAGAGGTCGATGACGATGTCGCCCTGGTTCGTGTGCAGGGTCGCGGTCGCGGTTTTCTGTGGTGTGCTCACCCCTCCATGGTGCCACCCGACCCCGTGTCGGCGTGCCGCGGTTCGCACACGCCTGGCAGGGTGGACCCACATGGTGTCCGCATCTGCGGGCGACGACGGATGTCGGCGACACGTCGACAGGAAGAGGTGGCTGCCGTGATCGGTACCGCACATGGCCGAGAGAAGGGTCTCGCGCAGGGCGCGGGCGGCTCGCAGCACCCGGTGCGTTCGGCGGTCGGCTCGGCCGCGTTGGGGTATGTAGCCCCCTGGTCGACCCCGGTGCGGATGATCACCTCTCGCCTCCTCGCCCGTCGCGCGGTCAAGAAGGGCTCCACGCCGAAGGGCTCAGGCGTTCCGTCGATCCCACGGATCTCGGCTCCGTCGTTGCCGTCGGTCCCGAAGCCGAGCCTGCCGTCGGTGCGCAAGCCCGACAGTCCGTCACGTCGCGCGCGCACCGGCCTCATCGTGCTCGGCATCGCCGTGGTGGCCGGCGGCGGCGCCGCTGCCGCCGCCCTGCGGTCGGGGCGTCGCACGCCGCCGCCGGTGGCCGCGCACCCACCGCGGGTGGAGGACGTCCCCACGTCGCCCGGCAACGGCTCCGCCCCCGCCGAGTAGTTTGTAGGCGTGCATCCACAGGACGGGCGTCACGACAACGGTCACGCCGACGCCGGGCGGTTCGACCCTCGGCGTACGGCGTCGCCGAACCAGCCCGACGCTCGACGCGGAGATCAGCGGCCGCCCACCGGCCCCCAACACCGTCAGGCTCCCCCGCCCGGCGTCGGTCGGCCGGGTCCGGCTCACGGCGCCCCGGTTCGTCGGCCGCCCCGTCCGGATCAGGCCCGGCCCGAACAGCGCCCGTCGTTCGACCGAGACGGGTCGCAGACCCGCGCGCAGCCGCCCGGTGTGCTGAGCGGCCCCGGGGCGACCGCGAATGCCGCGTATTCGATGATGTCCGAACGTCGTCCGGCTGAGCCGTCCTCCGGTCCCCACCCCTCCGAGGCACAGACAGAAGTCCATGATCCCTACCGTCCCGCAGAGTTCAGCGACACCGGAGCCGAGCAGGAGCCGGAGGCGATGAGCGCCGCACCCCGCAACTCGACCAACAAGCTGTCCGTCGTCGCGCTGATCCTGTCGTTCCTGGGGATCACGTCGGTGTTCGGTGTCATCTGCGCGTACGTGTCTCGCAGGCAGATCCGTGAGAGCAAGGAACAGGGCTCGTCGCTGGCGACCGCGGCGCTGTGGATCGGATGGTTCTACATCTTCGCCGCGGTGCTGTGCCTGGTGGTGTACTTCGCCATCGCCGGCCAGGGTTCGTGACGCGCGGCGTGCGTGGAAGTGGTTGTGGAGCCTAGGAGATTCGAACTCCTGACATCTGCCTTGCAAAGGCAGCGCTCTACCAACTGAGCTAAGGCCCCGTGCCAGATCGCTCTAGCGGGTGGGGAGGGAATGCCACACGATCGTGTTCCGCTTCGACTCGGTGACGAGCCCGACGACGACCGCCGACACCAGCCCGACCACCACGAAAACGACCTTGACCACGTGGGCCTAGGAGGACTTGAACCTCCGACCTCTTCGTTATCAGCGAAGCGCTCTAACCGCCTGAGCTATAGGCCCGTGAACCTCGGAAAGATTACCGACTGACCGCGTCAGAAACAAAACCGGCTCTGTTCAGTCGCGGTCGGCCAGGGTGATCTCCACACCGCCCACGAGGTCGGCGCTCATGTTGTAGATGAACGCGCCCACCGTGGTCAGGGCGGTGAACACCACGACGTATACCGCGCCGATGAGCGCGGCGATGCCGAACACACCTCCCGCGGTGATCTGGAACGAGGTGTCGGCGGTGGTGTCGCTTGACACCAGCGTCCCGAACGAGCTGTTGACCTGGTCCCAGACGCCCATGCCGTCGAGGATCACGTAGAGGACGCCGATCGCGATCATCCAGATCAGGAAGAGAGCGATCGCGAGCACCGACGAGATCTTGAACGTCGACCACGGATCGACCCGCCGGAGTTGGACGGCCGCACGCAACGGGCCACGGGGACCCGGGGCCACCGACTCCACCGACCGGAACGCCGCCGACGACTGCGAGGCCTGTGCGGTGGGCGCCGCGGTCGGGTGATGGATCGCGTCGAGATCGGGCAGATCCTCGGGAATGTCGCTGCGGTCGATGTTGCGGGTGGGTCCGTCGATCACCTTGCCGGCCAACGAGTTCCGACCCCGGCCGGCCTGTCCCTGTCCCGACTGGCCCACGTTGCCCTGCGCATCGAGCTTGGAGATCGGTGCCCGCGCGGTCTGCGCGGCCGAGTCCTGACCGGGGGGCTTGGGTGCGGCGGTCCCCGTCACCAACGGCCGGTACGGCTTCGGGTTCGTCGTCTGCTGGGTGCCCGGGGCCTGCGCGGCCGCCGGCGACGGGTCGGAGCGGTTCGGTTGCACCGGACCACCGGTCGGCGGCAGTTGCGAACCGACACGTTGCCACGGCGGCTTGCCGCCGGCACCGGTACCGGACGACGGACGCAGTGCGTCGGCGTCCGGTGTCCCCTGCGCGGGACGTGGGTCACCTGCCGCGTTGCTGCTCTCGGGGTCCCTGCCGTTCGCCTCGCCCTGCGGTCGGTCGACCACCGACGCCCCGGGGCGCCCGGGGTTGCGCGACCACTCACCGGTGGAGGTACCGCGATCGTCGGGCGTGCGATCGCCGTGGGGGCCACCGGCCTGCGTCGGAGACGCACCTTGTCGAGAGTCGGACCCCGTGCGCTGTCCGTCGGGCTCGTTGGGTGTGGTCACCTGGATTCCTTCACCTCGTGTGTGCGGTGGGCGTGTCTACCGATGGAGACGATGTCCCCGCGCTATCGCCCGTCGGACGCGCCGTCGATCTCATCGGGCTCGTCGGCGTTGCGGGCGATTGCCAAGAGCGTAGTTCCTTCATCGAGGTTCATCAGGCGGACGCCCTTGGTCTGACGACCGGCCTTGCGCACCTGCTTCGCCAGCGTACGGATCACGCCACCGCCCGAGGTGATGGCGTAGACCTCGCTGTTGTCGTCGACGATGAGCGCGCCGACCAGCTCGCCGCGTCTGCGGTCGTACTGGATGGTGAGCACGCCCTTGCCGCCGCGACCCTGCACCGGGTAGTCGTCCATCGCCGTGCGCTTGGCGTAACCGCCGGCCGTCGCCACCAGCAGATAGGTCCCCTCGACGACCACGTTGAGCGACAGCAGCTGGTCGTCGTCGTTGAACCGCATGCCCTGCACGCCGGAGGTCTGGCGACCCATCGGGCGCAGCGCCTCGTCGGTGGCGCTGAACCGGATCGACTGGCCCTTCGTCGACACGAGCAGGAGGTCGTCGGACGAACTGCACAGTTGCGCCCCGACGAGTTCGTCCTCGCCGCGCAGGTTCACCGCGATGATGCCGCCGGAACGGCTCGAGTCGAAGTCGACGAGACGCGACTTCTTCACGAGGCCGCCGCGCGTCGCGAGGACGAGGTAGGGCGCGTCCTCGTAGCTCTTGATCTGGATGACCTGTGCGATGCGTTCCTCGGGCTGGAAGGCCAGCAGGTTCGCCACGTGCTGTCCGCGGGCCGTCCGGTTGGCCTCGGGCAACTCGTAGGCCTTGGCCCGGTAGACCCGGCCCTTGGTGGTGAAGAACAGGATCCAGTCGTGGGTGGAACACACGAAGAAGTGCCGGACGATGTCGTCCTGCTTGAGACCCGCGCCCTGGACACCCTTGCCGCCACGGCGCTGGCTCCGGTAGAGGTCGGTCTTGGTGCGCTTGGCGTAGCCGGTCTCGGTGATGGTGACCACCACGTCCTCGCGGGCGATGAGATCCTCGTCGGTCACGTCGCCGTCGGCGGCGATGATCCGCGTGCGGCGCTCGTCGCCGAACTTGTCGACGACCTCGGTCAGCTCGTCACGCACGATCGCGCGCTGGCGTTCGGGTTTGGCGAGGATGTCGAGGTAGTCGGCGATCTCGAGCTCGATGGCCGCGAGATCATCGATGATCCGCTGGCGTTCGAGCGCCGACAGACGGCGTAGCTGCATCGCGAGGATGGCGTCGGCCTGGATCTCGTCGATGTCGAGCAGCGTGATGAGGCCGGCACGCGCCTCCTCGGTGTTCGGCGAGCGGCGGATCAGCGCGATGACGTCGTCGAGGGCGTCGAGGGCCTTGACCAGACCGCGCAGGATGTGGGCCCGCTCCTCGGCCTTGCGCAACCGGTAACGCGTGCGTCGGATGATGACGTCGAGCTGATGGGCCACGTAGAAGCGGATCATCTGGTCGAGGCGGAGCGTGCGCGGGACACCGTCGACGATCGACAGCATGTTGGCGCCGAAACTGGTCTGCAGCTGGCTGTGCTTGTAGAGGTTGTTCAGCACGACCTTCGCGACTGCGTCGCGCTTGAGGGTGATGACGATCCGCATGCCCACGCGATCGGAGGAATGGTCCTCGATCTTGCTGATGCCCTTGAGCTTGCCGTCGTTGACCTGCTCCTTGATCGACTGGTTCATACGATCCGGGTTGACCTGATACGGCAGCTCGGTGATGACCAATGTCGTTGCGCCGGTGCTCGATTCCTGCACATCGACCACACCGCGCATGCGGATGCTGCCGCGGCCGGTGGTGTAGGCGTCGATGATGCCCTGCGAGCCGACGATGAGGCCCGCGGTCGGGAAGTCGGGTCCCTTGATGCGTTCCATGCATGCAGCGAGGGTCGTCTCCTCGTCGGCCTCGTGGTTGTCGAGCGCCCAGAACACGGCGTCGGCCACCTCGGTGAGGTTGTGCGGGGGCATGTTCGTGGCCATACCCACCGCGATGCCTCCCGACCCATTGATCAACAGGTTCGGGATCCGGCTCGGGAGCACCGTCGGCTCCATGGTCTTGCCGTCGTAGTTCGGCGTGAAATCGACTGTCTCCTCGTCGATGTCGCGCAACATCTCCATCGCGAGCGGCGTGAGTCGTGCCTCGGTGTACCGCATGGCGGCCGCACCGTCGTCGCCGCGCGAACCGAAGTTGCCCTGCCCGTCGATCAGCGGGTACCGCATCGACCACGGCTGCGCGAGGCGCACCAGTGCGTCGTAGATCGCGGTGTCGCCGTGCGGATGGTAGTTACCCATCGTCTCGGCAACGGGTTTCGCGCACTTGACGTAGCTGCGGTCCGGGCGGAAGCCGGCGTCGCCCATCGCGTAGAGCAGGCGGCGGTGCACCGGCTTGAGGCCGTCGCGCACCTCGGGCAGCGCGCGGCCGACGATCACGCTCATGGCGTAGTCGATGTAGCTCCGCTGCATCTCCTGCTGGATGTCGACCGGTTCGACGCGGTCGCCGCCGGAGCTGTCGGTGGTGCCGCCCGGCGGCAGGGTGGTGTCAGTCATCGGATCACTTTCGTTGTACTCCCGGCGTGTTTCACGTGAAACGCAACCGAGCGATCAGACGTCGAGGAAGCGGACGTCGCGAGCGTTGCGGGCGATGAAACTGCGGCGGGCGACGACGTCCTCACCCATCAGCACGCTGAACAGTTCGTCGGCGGCGGCGGCATCGTCGAGCGTCACCTGACGCAGCACGCGGACCGTCGGGTCCATGGTGGTCTCCCACAGTTCCTTGGCGTTCATCTCGCCGAGACCCTTGTAGCGCTGGATGCCGTCGTCGGTGTTGATCTTCTTGCCCGCGGCGCGTCCCGCCTCGAGCAGTCCGTCGCGTTCGCGGTCGGAGTACGCGAACTCTGCCGCGGCCCCCTTCTGCCACTTGAGCTTGAACAGCGGCGGCTGGGCCAGGTACACGTGGCCGTGCTCCACGAGGGGACGCATGAAACGGAACAGCAGGGTGAGCAGCAGCGTCGAGATGTGCTGACCGTCGACATCGGCGTCGGCCATCAACACGATCTTGTGATAACGCAGCTTCGCCAGATCGAACTCGTCGTGGATGCCGGTGCCGAAGGCGGTGATGATCGACTGGACCTCGGTGTTCTTGAGCACCCGGTCGATGCGGGCCTTCTCGACGTTGATGATCTTGCCCCGGATGGGAAGGATCGCCTGGTACATCGAGTCGCGGCCCGACTTGGCGCTGCCGCCGGCCGAGTCGCCCTCCACGATGTACACCTCGCACTTGGCGGGGTCGTTGCTGCGGCAGTCGGCGAGCTTGCCGGGCATACCGCCGATGTCGTTGGCGCTCTTCTTGCGGACCAGTTCCCGCGCCTTCCGTGCGGCGAGACGAGCCTGCGCCGAGCCGACCGCCTTGTTGATGATCAACTTCGCCTCGGCCGGATTCGATTCGAGCCAGTGCGAGAGGTGTTCGTTCGCCACCTTCTGCACGAAGCTCTTCACCTCGGTGTTGCCGAGCTTGGTCTTCGTCTGGCCCTCGAACTGGGGATCGGAGACCCGTACCGAGATGACCGCGGCGAGTCCCTCGCGGATGTCGTCACCGGTGAGCTTGACGTCTTTCTCCCTGATCAGCTTCTTGTCGAGCGCGTACTTGTTCACCGTGCTGGTCAGCGCCGACCGGAAACCCTCCTCGTGGGTACCGCCCTCGTGGGTGTTGATGGTGTTGGCGAAGGTGTGCACCGACTCGGAGTAGCTGTCGTTCCACTGCATCGCGACCTCGAGCTCGTGGCCGGTGCCTTTCGCGGTGAACGCGACGATCGAGTTGTGGACCGCCGACTTGGTCCGGTTCAGGTGGGCGACGTAGTCCTCGAGCCCGCCCGGGTAGTGGTAGGTCTTCGTGCGAGGCTTGCCCGAGACCTCCTTGCGTACCGTCTCACCGGCGGTGTCGGCGATGTCGATGACATCGGAGACCTCTGCTGCTGCCTCGCTGTCGAGTTCGGCCTGGCTCTTGGGCGCCTCGGCGGTCTCGATGTCCTCGCTGTCGTTCCCGATCTGCGCGGGACGCTCATCGGTGAGGGTGATGGTGAGTCCCTTGTTGAGGAACGCCATCTCCTGCAACCGCCGCGAGATCGTCTCGAAGCTGTAGTCCGTGGTCTCGAAGATCTCGGGATCGGCCCAGAACCGGGTGGTCGTGCCCTTACGGCGGGTGGCCGAACCCTTCACGAGCTGCGCGGGCTTGGCGTAGTTGTACGTCTGCGACCAGTGGAAGCCGTCGCGGTCGATCTCGAGCTCCACCTTCGTCGACAGCGCGTTCACCACCGAGATGCCGACACCGTGCAGACCACCTGACACCGCATACGAATCGGAGTCGAACTTGCCGCCCGCGTGGAGCTGGGTCATGACGACCTCGACGGTCGGGACGCCGGTCTTGTGCATCTCGACGGGGATGCCGCGGCCGTCGTCGATGACCTCCACTCCCCCGTTGGCCAGCAGCTTCACGTCGACCTTGCTGGCGTGGCCGGCCATCGCCTCGTCGACCGAGTTGTCCACGACCTCCCAGATGAGGTGGTGCAGACCGCGCTCACCGGTCGAACCGATGTACATGCCAGGACGCTTGCGGACCGCTTCGAGACCTTCGAGAATGGAGATGGAGTCGGCGCCGTAGCTGCTGGTCCCGGCCTTCTTGGAGGGCGCCTTCTTCGGGGCCGCCTTCTCGGCGGGGGACTTCTCCGGCTGTGACATCGATGATGGGGTCGCCGCGGAGTTCTCGTTGTCGGGGATGTCGCTGGTGTCGGCCACGGGTGGGGTCCGCTCCTCAATCGCTCGGGACGTGCGTACGTGCGAAACCCCTCTCGGGGCACTCGCTCCATAGTACTGCCTCAGGCGTCCGAGAACGGCCGTCCATGGTGTCTGACGCGCCCACAGACGGAATTTCTCGACATTTCCTAGGGGCGGTTGTGGTCACACACCGCCGCGCACGTCTGAAGGGCAGTCTCAGCCGTACGTGTCGCGGGGCCCGCGGCCTCGAACGTGACGCTCCCCCTTGCGCCACGACGGCGCCTTCGGGCCGGTGATCCGCAACTGCGTGACCACGCCGTTCCCCACGGCCGCGGCGATCTTCGCGATGATCTGGCCCTGGATCAGGCGCAGTTGCGTCGCCCAGGCGGTCGATTCGGCGGTGACGTAGAGGATCTTGTCGCGGAGGTCGGTCGGCTGGGCGTGCGCCGAGATGTCGGGCCCCACGATCCTCGCCCAGGCCCCGAACACCGTGCCCTCGCCGATCTTCTCGCCCCACCCGCGGTCCCGCGACAGCGAACCGGTGAGCCGACCCAGCGGCTGCGGGTCCCGGGGGTCGGGCCCTGCGCCGGAGTAACCGCCCCGACGGCGGGGTGACCGACGGCGGGGCGGCGACGACCGCCCCTGGCCGACCGATTTTCCCGCCGCACGCGCATCGTTGCGAGCTTCTTCGAGCGCCTTGCGCGCCATCGCGTGGCCGCTGCTCGGCTCGTCCGGACTCTTCTGCGATCCCTCGCTCACAGGCTGCCCTCCTCCACCAGGTACGACTCCCGGCCACCGGACTCCGGCGACGACTCCCGCACCCCCACCGCGATACGACGCCCGCCGATGTCGGACGGGATGTCCTCGGCGACCGCCGCGGTGATGATGACCTGCTCCACCGACGCCGTGAAACGCGACAGCGCAGCCCGCCGCGAGGCGTCGAGTTCGGCGAACACATCGTCGAGCATCACCACGGGCTCAGCGCCGTCGGACCGGATGAACTCCACCGAACCCAGACGCAACGCCAACGCCAACGACCACGATTCGCCGTGACTGGCAAACCCTTTCGCGACCTGACCGGCGATCACCACGTCGATGTCGTCGCGGTGCGGTCCGACCAGACACACCCCACGTTCGATCTCCTTCTTGCGGGCCTCGACCAATCGCGTCAACAGCACGGCCTCGATGTAGTCGACATCGGCGGCCGATCCGTCCGTCGGCACGATGTCGTCGCCCACGCTCGGCCGGTATCGCAGATCGACCGGCCGCGAATGCGGCGCGAGCGCCGCGTACTCGGCCGCCACCAACGGCCCCAGTCGGTCCACGACGTCGATACGGCCGGCGGTGACCTCGGCACCGAACCGGGCCAACTGCGTGTCCCACACGTCGAGGGTGCTGATCACCGACGCCGCCGACTCGCCGCCCGAACGCATCGCCGCCGCAGCGGTTTTCAGCAGTGCGGATCGTTGTCGTAACACCCTGTCGTAGTCACTGCGTGCCGCGACCATGCGCGGCCCGGCGAGCGCGGCGAGTTCATCGGCGAATCGACGTCTGTCGGCGGGCTCGCCGCGGATCAACGCCAGATCCTCGGGCGCGAAGAGCACCGTCCGCAGGATGCCCACGATGTCGCGTGCCCGCCGCGACGGCGCACCGTTGACCGTGGCGCGATTGGCCCGGCCCGGAGTGATCTGTACCTCGGCCGTCAGCTCACGGCCGCCGTTGACGACCGTCGCCGACGCCATCGCCGACGCTGCGCCGGTGCGGACCAACGAGGCGTCTGTGCTCACCCGATGTGACCGTAGCGTCGTGAGGTACTGCAGCGATTCGACCAGATTGGTCTTCCCGAAGCCGTTGTGTCCCACGAAGATGGTGGGTTCCGGGGCGAGATCGACCGACACCTCGTTCCACGAGCGGAAGTCACGCAGCCGCAGGGTGCGGACGAACACGTGCTCTCAGCTACCGGACGGCTTCACCGAGTGGCCGCCGAACTGGTTGCGCAACGCCGAGACGGCCTTGAGTGTCGGTGAGCCGTTCTCCTGCCGCGACGCGAACCGGGCGAAGAGAGCAGCGGAGATGACGTTGGCCGGCACCGAGTGGCGGATCGCCTCCTCCACCGTCCAGCGACCCTCACCGGAATCGGTGGTGTAGTCGGAGATCTCGGCGAGTCCGGGATCTTCCTGCAGCGCTTTCACGAGCAGATCCAGCAGCCACGAACGGATCACGGTGCCGTGCGTCCACGCCTGCAGTGTCCCGGCGACATCGTCGATGAGCGGCTCGGCGGTCAACAGTTCGTAGCCTTCGCCGTAGGCGTGCATCAGCCCGTACTCGATGCCGTTGTGCACCATCTTCGCGTAGTGCCCGGCACCGACCGGACCGGCGTGGACGAAACCGTCGGCACGGTCGCCCTCGGGACGCAGGGCGTCGAAGATGGGCATGGCGCGTTCGATGTGGTCGGGCGCGCCGCCGGCCATCAGCCCGTACCCGTTCGCGAGTCCCCACACACCACCTGACACACCGCAGTCGATGTAGCCGATCCCCTTGGTGTCCAACAGTTCTGCATGCGGCGCGTCGTCGGTGTAGCGGGAGTTGCCTCCGTCGATCACCAGGTCGCCGGGCGAGAGCACCTCGGACAGCTTCTCGACCGTCTCGCGGGTCGGGGCGCCGGAGGGGACCATGACCCACACGACGCGGGGCGCCGACAACGCGCCGGCCAGTTCCTCCAACGACGGGACGTCGGTGACCTCCGGGCGCGGGTCGTAGCCGATCACCTCGTGCCCGGCACCCTTGATGCGCTCGCGCATGTTGGCACCCATCTTGCCCAGACCGATCAGGCCGAGTTGCATGGCGCGTCCTCTCGTCGAAAAACGGTGCGGCACCGGCGCATCAACGAGCCGGGCGTGCGGTGTCGATCAGCCCGGGAGACGGACCGGCATCAGCAGATACGTGAAGTCGCTGGCCGGTGCGGCGTAGGCCCCACTGTCGTCGGGCACCGGTGCATCACCGGTGGAGGGACGCAACACGGCCGGACGGCTCGGGGTGGTGAACCCGAAGTCCACCGCCGTCGTGTGCAGCGCCGCCAACCCGTCGAGCAGATAGGTCGGGTTGAAGGCGATGGTGAGGGGATCGCCGTAGAACGACACGGGCACCTCCTCCTCGGCCTTGCCCGCGTCGTCACCGCCGGCGGTGAGCAGCACCGACCCGTCGGTGAACTCCAGGCGCACCTGCGCACCACGCTCGGCGACGAGCGCGACGCGCTTGATCGCGTCGGTCAGGGCGCTGATCTCGATGGTCGCCATCGAGGTGTGCGAAGGCGGCAGCAGCTGCCGGAATTTCGGGAACTCCGCGTCGAGAAGACGAGTGGTGGTCTGGCGACCCTGGCCGAGGATGCCCAGAAGACCGTCGCTGCCGATGCTGCCGGCCGACCCGAGGGCGAGCGACACGGGAGAACCGTCGGAGCCCGCGGACTTGGCCGACTCCGAGAGGGTCTTGGCCGGGACGAGGACCGCGGCGGTGTCGCCGGAGGTGGGCTGCCACGTGAGTTCGCGGACCGCGAGGCGGAACCTGTCGGTGGCGGCGAGGACGACGGTGTCGTTCTCGATCTCCACACGGATACCGGTCAGCATCGGCAGGGTGTCGTCCTTGCCTGCGGCGATCGCCACCTGGGTGATGGCCTCGGCGAAGACCTCGGCGGGCACGGTACCGGTGACCGTCGGCACCTCGGGCAGCGTGGGATAGTCCTCGACCGGCATGGTCGGCAGCGAGAAACGCGAACTGCCACAGGTGATCGCGACGCGCGACCCGTCGAGTGCGACATCGACCGGCTTGGCCGGCAACGCGCGTGTGATGTCGGCGAGGAGCTTGCCCGAGACCAGCACGCGGCCCTCGTCGGCGACCTCAGCCGAGATGTCGACCTGGGCCGAGACCTCGTAGTCGAAACCCGAGACGGTCAGACCGGTGTCGCCAGCGGTGAGCACCACGCAGCCGAGGACCGGGACCGGGGGCCGGCTGGGCAGGCTGCGGGCGACCCACGCCACGGAGTCGGCGAATTCGTCGCGTGTCACACGGAACTTCACAGCGATCGACCCTCCATAGCGACGAATGCCCTTCCCTGTCGGTGTCGATCGGTCGATCCTGCGTCGGCCAGTGGGCACCACTCTAGAACGGACCGGGGCCGATCGTGGCAAACGGGTGGAGCTTGCACCCGAGCAGGTGACGGCGTGTGTGGCGAGGGGTGTGGACAGACGACTCTGTGCACATCGCTTCTTATAAAGAGAAGTGAAAGAGAGTGAATATCAATAGTCATAGGCACTGTGGAATCTGTGGACCGACCCCATCCCGTGCAGTTCGGAGGCGGTGCAGGTCTGTGTATGGCAGGTGGAGTGTCGGCTGTGGTTCGGCGCCGCGTTGTGTACGTGTTGTTGTTCGTTCACGTCGGTCCACCGTTGTTCCACAGTTTGCGGTGGTTATCCACCGAGTTATCCACAGCTGGGGAACGACAGAACGATGCCTGTGCACGGCTCGCGGAGGTGTGATGCGGTCTCGACCGGAGGTCGAGAGATGAGGTGTGGGAGACGGTGCGGATCAGGTGCGCGAGCGTTGTTTGATGCGCGCGGTGAGTTCCTGGACGTAGTCGTAGACCTTGCGACGCTCCGCCATCTCCTTGCGGATCTTCTTGTCCGCGTACATGACCGTGGTGTGGTCGCGATCGAAGGTCTCGCCGATCTTCGGCAACGAGAGATCGGTGAGTTCACGACACAGATACATCGAGATCTGGCGCGCCTGGGCGAGGGACCGAGTCTTTCCCGGCCCCCGCAGCTCGTCGACGCTGATACCGAAGTACTCCGCGGTGATGGCGAGGATGGCCGGCGCGTTGATCTCGACGTTGCCGGTGTCGGGCAGCAGCGCCTGCAGGACGATCTCGGCCAGGGCGAGGTTCAGTTCGGCGTTGTTCAGCGACGCGAAGGCGGTCACGCGGATCAGTGCGCCTTCGAGTTCACGGATGTTGCGTTCGATCTTCGAGGCGATGAGCTCCAGCACGTCGTCGGGGACCTGCAGGCTGTCCATCTGCGCCTTCTTGCGGAGGATGGCGATGCGGGTCTCGAGTTCGGGCGGTTGCACATCGGTGATGAGTCCCCACTCGAACCGTGTCCGCAGCCGGTCCTCGAGGGTCGCCAGCTGCTTGGGCGGGCGATCCGACGACACCACGATCTGTTTGTTCGCGTTGTGCAGTGTGTTGAAGGTGTGGAAGAACTCCTCCTGGATACCTTCCTTGCCGACCAAGAACTGGATGTCGTCGACGAGCAGCACGTCGACGTCGCGGTAGCGACGCTTGAACGCCACCCGACGGTCGTCGCGCAGAGAGTTGATGAAGTCGTTGGTGAATTCCTCGGTCGACACGTACTTCACGCGCATACCGGGGAAGAGGCGCTGCGCATAGTGACCGGCCGCATGCAGCAGGTGCGTCTTGCCCAGTCCCGACTCACCCCAGATGAACAGCGGGTTGTACGCGCGGGCAGGCGCCTCGGAGATCGCGACCGCCGCGGCGTGTGCGAAACGGTTGGACGCCCCGATCACGAAGGTGTCGAAGGTGTACTTCGGGTTCAGGCTGCTGGGCTCGCCGGGGCCGGGATGGAAATACGTCGACCAGTCACCGTCGGCGGAGCGACCGTCGGCCGGCGGGAGACCGCTGCCGAGCACTCCGTCGATGCGGGGAGTGTCGTGGAGGTAGTCGTTGGCGTCGCGGCGATCGGCGAACGTGTCGGGGAGGGTGTCGAGCGCGGCGCTCACATCGAGGGTCTGGTGACCGGCGGAGGCAGACGCCGCATCGGCATCGATGCGGACCCCGAGATCGACCTCTGCGCCGAGGTGTCGGCTCAGCGATGCACGGATTGGCTCCCGGAGAGTGCGCTCGATCTGCTCCTGGACGAGAGCCGACGGCACCGCGAGCAACGCGAACCCTTCGGCGAGGGTCAGAGGCTGCACCAGGGACAGCCAGGCCTTCTGCTGCCGGGTGAGCGAATCCCCCAGGGTGTCGTCGGCGGTGAGTTCGACGAGGACCTGTTGCCAGATGTCGCCGAAGGTGTCGCGGTCGGAACTCATCGTGACCCCTCCTCGAGGCGGCGATCGTCCGTGGTGGGCCGTACCGCGTGGCCCATCGTCGCGTAACCGTCGACGTTTGTCCACACGGTTATCCACAGGTGTGGACAGATACGGAAGAGGCGTCGACCAGGCCATACCATCGCGGCGCCGACGACATCGGGAGGGACCGGAGGCCCTCGGTGGCGGGTTGTCCCCAGGCCTCACGAGGATCGAGCGGATCCCTGTCGAACGATGTGCTCGTGGAAAGCTAACAGACGTCCGACGCAGTCTCAACCGTTCGGCGAGCACATGTGCGGCCTGAGATCCCGGTACCGCGTGTCGACGGCGTGTCACCGCAGGTCGCGTGGTTTGTGCCCCCGCGCCGACGACCCGCGAACGCCCTCGTCGACGGTTTGACCGGCTTCGGGACGGTCAGTACTCTCGAACGGTCGCCGAGGAGTGGGTTTTCTCGTGCGCGCTGCCTGCTCCCGGGTCCCCGATCTCATCGTGGCATCACCGGTCGAGGCAGACGCGCGTGGAGAGGCTCTCCCCCGGCATGAGACCACCAGATAAACGGGTGTCGAGGGCGCATGTCCTCTCCGGCGCCCCGACAACGAGGAGTTCCCGTGGCCAAGGGCAAGCGGACCTTTCAGCCGAACAACCGTCGCCGCGCACGCGTGCACGGATTCCGTCTGCGCATGCGGACACGTGCCGGACGTGCCATCGTCAACGGCCGTCGTCGCAAGGGCCGCGCGGGCCTGACTGCCTGATTCGTCATGTCCGTACGCGTCGTGCTCGACGCGTACGCACTGTCGAACACACCGGTGCTCGCCCGACATCAGCGGATCTCCCAGCGGTCCGACTTCAGTCGCACACTTCGACATGGAGTGCGCGTCCGTCGTCATGACCTGATGACCTATGTGTTGACCACCCCGAACGAGTGGCCGGACCCACGCGGTGTCCGGATCGACGTCGCCGAACCCCGTGGGCCCCGTGTCGGCCTGATCGTCAGCAAATCCGTCGGGAACGCAGTCGTCAGACATGCCGTCGCCCGGCGCCTGCGCGCCGCCAGCGCCCGGGTGCTCGAGGGCATCAGCACCCCGTCGACCGTGGTCGTGCGGGCCCTCCCCAACGCCGCGCACGTGACGGAAGCGGTTCTGGCACAGCAACTTTCGGCGGCGATGGAGAGATCGGGACTGACGAGCCCGGTCCCGACCGCCGCCCCAGGCGCGGCATCGTGAGCCCCGGCAGCTGGCTCCGCCGGTCGCTGATCTTCCTGGTGCGCACCTACCAGACCTGGATCTCGCCGACCCGGATGCCGAGCTGCCGGTTCGAGCCGACCTGCAGCACCTATGCCGTGGAAGCCCTCGACGAATGGGGAGCGATCCGCGGTGGCGCGCTCGCAGTCTGGCGTCTGCTCAAATGCGGCCCCTGGCACAGACCCGGCTACGACCCCGTCCCCGAGCGGAACAGGCACCATGGACTGGTGACCGGTGCGCCGGCCGATGACGACTCTGACCCCCGCGTCACCGACGCTGATACAAGGTGCGTCTCCGACGCCTCGACTAGGTGCGTCTCCGACGCCTCGACTAGGTGCGTCTCCGACGCTGATACAAGGTGCGTCTCCGACGCAGTGAGGAGCAACTGACACCGTGCTCAACTTCATCTACTGGCCGGTCTCGGGAATCATGTGGGTTTGGCACTGGGTGTTCAGCCACATCCTCCCCGACTCCCCCGGCGGCAGCGGGATCGCGTGGGCACTCTCGGTGATCTTCCTGGTCTTCACACTGCGCGCGATCCTCTACAAGCCGTTCGTGAAACAGATCCGCACCACGCGGCAGATGCAGGAGATCCAGCCGCAGCTGCAGGCGATCCGGAAGAAGTACGCCAAGGATCGCGTCAAGATGACCGAGGAGATGCAGAAGCTCCAGAAGGAGCACGGTTTCAACCCCCTGCTGGGTTGTCTCCCGATGCTGGCGCAGATCCCGGTGTTCATCGGTCTCTTCCACGTCCTGCGCTCGTTCAACCGCATGGGTACCGGTTTCGGCCAGCTCGGTATGACGGCGCCGGAGACACGGTCGATCGGCAACTATGCGTTCAACGCCGACCAGGTCCAGAACTTCCTCGACGCCCGGTTGTTCGGTGTGCCCCTGTCGGCGGCGATCTCGCAGCCCAAATCCGAATGGGTCGCCTTCAGCGCCGACGGTGTCATCGACTTCACGCGCAACCACATCATCTATCTCGTGATCCCGCTCGTGATCATCTCGTCGATCGCGACGCACATGAACTCGCGGGCCTCGGTCGCTCGTCAGGGTGCGGCGGCGCTGGAGAATCCCCAGACCGCGATCATGAACAAGCTCGCCCTGTACGTCTTCCCGCTGGGCATCCTCGTGTCCGGTGCGTTCTTCCCCGTCGCCATCCTTCTGTACTGGGTGAGCAACAACCTGTGGACCTACGGCCAGCAGCACATCGTCTTCAACCGCATCGAGAAGGAAGACGAGGAGAAGAAGGCCGCCAAGCAGGAGAAGCTGAAGGCCAACGCGCCCAAGCCCGGTGCCCGTCCCGATCGCACGAAGAAGAAGTCCGACGCCGGTGCGGCAGACACGGTCGTGGAGTCCAACGGGTCCGCGACGAACGGCAACGGCAAGACGGTGACGGACAAGGGCGCCACAGCGGCGTCGAACGGCAATGGTTCGGCACCCGATCTCTCGAAGAGCAACGGCAAGACCGGCGGGTCCGGCGGCAGCGCATCGAACGGATCGGCCGGCGGCTCCAAGGCCGGTGCCGGTGCGAAGCCACGTCCGGGGCAGAAGCCGGCCACGACACAGCAACGCAGACGAAAGCGACGCTGACTCCTGCGCGCCGCTCCCCCGCTCGACCGCTCCGCGCCGGTCGGCTAACTGACCTGTACACACACGATTCGAAGGTGAGAACACATGACGGCAGAGACGAGCGACGCCGACGTCGCCGAGATCGAGACCAACGACGACGCCGTCGTCGATGACGCCCGCACATCCGACACGCCGTCCGACGCGGAGTCTGACGGCGGTGACGCGGTCGACGCTGCCGATGGCGATGCAGCCGATGGCGACGATCCTCTCGTCGAGGAAGGTGAGGTGGCCGGTGACTACCTCGAGCAGCTGCTCGACCTCCTCGACTTCGATGGCGACATCGATCTCGACGTCGACGGTGACCGTGCGATCGTCAGCATCGACGGCGGTCGTGATCTGGTGAAGCTGGTCGGTAAGAACGGTGAGGTTCTCGACGCCCTGCAGGAGCTCACGCGACTGGCGGTACAGCAGGTGACGGGAGAACGGTCACGGCTCATGCTCGACGTCGCGAGCTGGCGCGCCGACCGCCGGCAGCGCCTCTCTGCTCTCGGGACAGAGGTGGCCCAGCGCGTGGCCGAGAACGGTGGCCGCGAGGAGCTCGACGCCATGACGCCCTTCGAGCGGAAGATCGTCCACGATGCGGTCGCCGCGGTCGACGGTGTGATCAGCGAGAGCGAGGGTGTCGAGCCCAAGCGTCACGTGGTGGTCCTCAAGCGCTGACGACTTCCCCACTCCCCGTCCACAGGGCCCCGGTCATCCCCGGGGCCCTGTGGCGTTTGTGCCCGGTTCCAGAAAGGATGTTTCACGTGAAACACGATCCTGAGTTCGACGACCCCGCCGTTGCCGCCGCCGCCCATGCGATGTTCGGGGGGCGTGTCGAGTCGGCCGCGACCTACCGCGACTTCCTTGCCGATGCGGGTGTGGTGCGCGGGCTGATCGGCCCCCGTGAGGTGGGTCAGATGTGGTCGCGTCACGTGCTCAACTGTGCGGCGGCGGCGGAGGTCATCGCCGCGGATGCTCGCGTGGTCGACATCGGAAGTGGTGCGGGTCTGCCAGGCATCCCCCTCGCGCTGGCCCGGCCGGACCTTCGCGTGACCCTGGTCGAACCGCTTCTCCGCCGTCACGACTTCCTCACCGAGATCGTGGGGATGCTCGGGATCGATGTCCAGGTGGTCCGTGGTCGCGCGGAGGACAAAGAGGTCGTGTCGGCTGCGGGTGGAGCGGACGTCGTGACGTCTCGGGCTGTCGCTCCCCTGGATCGTCTGGCCCGGTGGTCGCTGCCGCTGCTACGGACCGGAGGAGAGTTGGTGGCGATCAAAGGAGCATCGGCGGGAGACGAGGTGGAGAAGCATCGCGCGGCGCTGTCGAAGGCGGGCTTGGGCGACCTGCGCGTGGAGTCATGTGGTGCCGATACTCTTGCCGTGGCGACGACGGTGATACGCGGCGAATACCGCGGGAAGCCCGGCAAGCGTCGGTGACGGTGACGTTCATGGCGGCGGGTTCACGTCTGGTCGGTGGAATTCATGCGGTGCGGAGGTTGGGCGGAAAATGTTGAGCAAGCGGGGTCGAAGGAGAGTGGCTGTGGGTCAGATTCCACCCGACGGGGGTGCCCCCTCCGGTTCGGTCGTCTCCGATGCCGAGCGCAACGTTTCACGTGAAACACGCGCCGACGTTTCACGTGAAACCACGGGGAAGTATCACGACACCCCCATCGCGGCGGCCGCCGAGCGTGCTAGTCAGGTTCTGACCAAGGGCATGGCGGGCCGGCTCCCGCGTCCGGTGGAACCCCGCATCATCACGGTGGCGAACCAGAAGGGTGGTGTCGGGAAGACGACGACATCGGTCAACATCGCGGCCGCCTTGGCGCTCCACGGGCTCGGCGTCCTGGTCATCGACCTCGACCCCCAGGGCAACGCGAGTACCGCGCTGGGCATCGACCACCGCGACCCCGACATCTCCTCGGTGTACGAGCTCCTGCTCGGTGAGATCACCCTCGCCGAGGCGATGCAGACCTCACCGGCACACGAGCGGTTGTACTGCGTGCCCGCGACACTCGATCTCGCGGGCGCCGAGATCGAATTGGTGTCGATGGTGGCGCGCGAGACCAGGCTCCGGAACGCCATCGATCTCGAGACCATCCGCGCACACGACATCGACTACGTGATCATCGACTGCCCGCCGTCCCTCGGGCTGCTCACCGTCAACGCGATGGTCGCGGCTCGTGAGGTCCTCATCCCCATCCAGTGCGAGTACTACGCACTCGAGGGCGTGGGACAGCTGCTGTCGAACATCGAGCTCGTCCAGGCTCACCTGAACAAAGACCTGTGGGTGTCCACCGTGCTCCTCACCATGTACGACGGCCGGACCAAGCTGGCCGACCAGGTGGCCGACGAGGTGCGTCGACACTTCGGCGACAAGGTGCTGACCACGGTGATCCCCCGGAGCGTGAAGGTGTCCGAGGCCCCCGGTTTCGGCATGACGATCATCGAGTACGACCCGGGTTCGCGTGGCGCCATGAGCTATCTGGACGCCGGGCGTGAGCTTGGTATGCGGGCCTCGGCGACGCGGCAGGAGGGCGGGAACGCATGACACAGCGCAAGGGAGGCCTCGGTCGGGGCCTCGCGGCACTCATTCCCACCGGCCCGGACGAGGGACCGCGGCTCGGTGCCGCCGCCGCGGATGTGGTGCTCGGTGAGGCACCGCGCAGGGGCGGTGCGGCTCGATCGGTCGCCACCTCGGCGGATGCGAACTCGCCGGTGGACGCGTCGACGGAGACGGGTGCGGTGTATCGCGAGATCCCCCCGGCGCACATCCAACCCAACCCGCAGCAGCCACGCACAGCGTTCGATGAGGAAGCTCTCGCGGAGCTGGTCCACTCCATCCGTGAGTTCGGGCTGATGCAGCCCATCGTCGTACGCCGTCTCCCCTCCCCCGTGGGCGACATCGCCTACCAACTGGTGATGGGTGAGCGACGCTGGCGAGCCAGTCAGGTGGCCGGACTCGCCGCCATCCCAGCGATCGTGCGCGAGACCCAGGACGAGGACATGCTCCGGGACGCGCTCCTGGAGAACATCCACCGGGTGCAGTTGAACCCCCTGGAAGAGGCGGCCGCGTATCAGCAGCTCCTCGAGGAGTTCGGGGTGACGCACGACGAGTTGGCGACGCGGCTCGGACGCTCCCGTCCGGTGGTGACCAACATGATCCGACTGCTGAAGCTGCCGATCCCGGTGCAACGTCGTGTCGCTGCCGGCGTGCTGTCAGCCGGTCACGCCCGCGCACTGTTGTCGTTGGAGGGCGGCGCGGATCTGCAGGAGGCGCTCGCCGCGCGCGTCGTGGCTGAGGGCATGTCGGTGCGCGCCACGGAGGAGGCGGTGACCCTCGCCAATCACGACGGGCCGACCCCCGCGCCGAGCGCGCCCACCAAGCGCAAGCCGATGCTGATGCCCGGTTTGCAGGACGTGGCCGAGAGGCTCTCCGACCGTCTCGACACCCGCGTGACGGTGTCGCTGGGCAAGCGGAAAGGCAAGATCGTGGTCGAATTCGGCTCGGTCGACGACCTCGAGCGCATCGTGGACCTCCTGGCCGAGAATGGGTCGAAGTGACCGCGACAAACAACGTACCGGTGGCAAGGGGCGAAACGTCACTGTGACACGAGGCTGTCCGCGGATCGGCGTCACGATCCACACATGTTGTGCCGCAACGGAATCAGGCGATTCGACGCCTCCCGTCCGTGCGGTGTCGCCGGAAACCGCCGGGAGATGCCGATGAGCGTCTCGATCAGCCCACTCCGGCTCGAGGGTTTCGAGGCGCTGCCGACCCACGTCCGTCAATGCATCTTCTGGGAGGTCGACCCGGTCGGAATCCCGGGACCCGACAGCGGCTACGTCATCGACAGCGAGTTCGACAAAGAGGCGTGGGTCTCGATGGTGATGCTCGACTGGGGCAAGTGCGCACAGGTTGCGGTCGAGTCGACCACGGGGCGCACGATCGGCACCGCGTTCTACGCACCGCCGGGTCGCGTGCCGCGGGCCCGCCTGTTCCCCACTTCCCCCGTGAGCGCCGACGCAGTTCTCCTGACGTCGGTCCGCGTGGACGCGGGCTTCGAGGGAACCGCGGAGTCCTTGGTGTCGGCGGTCGTGGCCGATCTCGTCGAGCGCGGTGTCCGCGCGGTCGAGTCCTTCGGCATCGTCAGGTCGTCGGGCGACGAGCCCGACGACCTCGTCTCCCCGACCCCCGGCGCCCCGGATCCCTCCTCCACACTGTGCCCGGGATGTATGACCGACGCGCATTTCCTCACCGACGTCGGGTTCGAGCTCGTGGCACCGCACCACCGTTTCCCACGGTTCCGTCTGGAACTCGATGAGGGGTTGGGGTGGAAGTCGGCGGTGGAGAGCGCACTGGCCGGACTGGTCGTGATGGCGACGATCGATGCGACCGGCCGGGAGCGGACGGCGGTACCCGTCGGCTGATCGTCAGCGGGTGATCTGCTCCGACGCCAGGAGGTCGGCGAAGGTGTAGGTGCCGGTCGGCTGATCGTTCTCGCCGAGCAGGTACAGCCGCTTCACGGCCACGAGGATGGCGTCGGCGATGGTGTCGCGGATCTGCGGGTCGGTGAGTGCGGCGGCGTCGTGCGGATTCGTGATGTAGCCGATGTCGATCTGGGCCACGGGCATCCGGGTGAGGCGCAGGATCTCCCACGTCTTGGGGTGACTCCGACAGTCGCGCAGCGGGGTCCGGGCCACGATCTCCCGTTGGATGTACCCCGAGAGGGAATCGCCGATCGTCGAGACCGACCCGTGCGGGGTGCCGAAGTAGAACGTCGCAACACCGCCGGCGGTCGGGGTCTTGTGGTGCGCGCACCGGAGTGCGATCACCAGGTCGGCGCCGAAACTGTTTGCGGTGCGGGCTCGTTGGGCATCGTCGGGGTTGTCCGCCACCGACCGCGACAGGAACGTCTCCACCCCGGCAGCCGCCATACGCCCTTCGAGCCGCTGCCCGAGGTCCCAGAGGATGTTCGTCTCGAGCGCTGCGGTCTCAGGGCTCACCGTGGTGTCGACCACGCCGTTGCCGGGATCGATGACCACGCGTTTGCCCGACAGCTGCGGACCCGAACGGCGAACCGACTCGTGCTCACGGATCGCGTGCGGCGACCCACCGGTGACCTTGGTGCCCAGGTTGTTCAACGACCGCAGCGTGTCCGGGCCGCAGATACCGTCCGGGGTCATGCCGTACTCACTCTGATACGACCGCAACGCGGTGTCGGTCGATGCGCCGAACTGTCCATCGACGAGTCCGGTGTAGTACCCGAGGTTCTGCAGCCGCGACTGCAGGGTCGCGACGTCGTCACCGTTCATCGGTGCCGACAGTGTGAACGTGAGAATCCGGGCTCCGAGGCGGTAGGACGCCTCACGGAGCACCCGATAGGTCGCCGGGCCCACGATGCCGTCGGCGATGAGGCCACGGTGCTGCTGGAAGGTGCGCACGGCGTGCTGGACCTCGTGGTCGAAGACGGCGGGACCATCGACGGTCTCGGATTCGGCGCTGTGACGGCCACCCGAACCGGCGGTGTCGGGGAGCAGGCCCTGCGTGATGAGGATCGAACGGATCTCAGCGACAGCAGACCCCTGATCACCCAGGCGGTACAGCGCCATCACCACAGCCTTTCTCGCACATCGACGACCTCTGTGCACATCGACATCACAGTGTCTCAGGTGGACGGGTCCCTGACCAACACGCTCGTCAGGTCCCCCACACGGCATCGGGTGCGCGCGGCGACAGCCACGCACACCCGATGTGTGTTGATCGGCCGAACCAGTCGGCCGGTGGGTCAGACCGTGGGCTTCTCGGCGCCGAGGACGGTGTCGAGCTCACGCAGGAGCGCTGCCTTGCCCTTGGCCCCGACGATCGTCTTGGTCGGCTGACCGTTCTCGAACAGGATCATCGTGGGGATCGACATGATCTTGAAATCCCGTGCGATGTTGGGGTTCTCGTCCACATCGAGCTTGGCGACGGTGAGCTTGTCACCGTTGTCGGCGGCGATCTCCTCGAGCACCGGGGCGACCATCTTGCACGGTCCGCACCAGGTGGCCCAGAAGTCGACCAGCACCGGCTTGTCGGCGCCGAGGACCTCGGACTTGAAGGTCGCGTCGGTGACGACGACTGTGTTTGCACCCATTGTGTGTTCCTCCTCTAGTGGAAACGTGGCTTGTGGCGGGGATCGGCGGGATGCCGGGATCCCGAGAGTGGACGGTCAGGCGAGCGATGCGACCGCGACGTCGGCGTCGACGTGCGTGGTGGCGTCGGCGCGCTCGGCCAGCCACCGCTCGGCGTCGATCGCAGCGCTGCAGCCGGTGCCCGCCGCGGTGATGGCCTGGCGGTAGCGGTGGTCGACGAGATCACCCGCGGCGAACACACCGTCGATGCTGGTGGCGGTGGTGCCCCCCACCGTGCGGACGTATCCGTCGTCGTCGAGGTCGACCTGCCCGGCGACCAGGCCGCTGCGCGGGTCGTGACCGATGGCCACGAACATGCCGGTGACGTCGAGCGTGGACGTCTCACCGGTCACGGTGTCGATCAGCTCGAGGCCGGTCACCGAGGTCTCGCCGAGCACACGGTTGATGCCGGCGTTGGTGACGAACCGGATCTTGTCGTTGGCCTTCGCGCGTTCGAGCATGATCTTCGACGCGCGGAACTCCTCGCGACGGTGCACGAGGGTGACGCTGCGGGCGAACTTGGTGAGGAAGGTCGCCTCCTCCATGGCGGAGTCACCGCCACCGATGACGGCGATGTCCTGATCCTTGAAGAAGAAACCGTCGCAGGTGGCGCACGCGGAGACACCGCGGCCCAGCAGATCGGACTCGCCGGGGACATCGAGGTAGCGGGCTGCCGCGCCCATCGCGAGGACGAGTGCCCGGCTGCGGTACACCTCGCCGCCGACCTCGACCTCCTTGATGTCCCCCTCGGCCCGGATGACGTCGACGTCCTCCATGCGCAGATCGGCGCCGAAGCGCAGCGCCTGCTCCCGCATCTCGTCCATCAGCGCGGGCCCCTGGATGCCCTGCTGGAAGCCGGGGAAGTTCTCGACCTCGGTGGTCGTCATGAGTGCGCCACCGAACTGGGTGCCCTCGAAGACGATGGGAGACAGCTCGGCGCGGGCGGCGTAGACCGCAGCGGTGTATCCGGCCGGTCCGGATCCGACGATGATGAGATCGTGGATCGTCTCGGTCCCTGTGTCGCTCATCTGCCCTCTTTCCACGTGCGTGATCTGCTGATTCAACACAAGGGTAAGGGGATCTGTTCCCGCGGCTCACCTCGTCGGTGGGGCGCCCCCGATCTGTTGTCGGCTGATCAGCGACGGCCGGCCGGTGTCGCAGTCGGTGCCTACGACGAGCGCATCGAACCGTCCGGCCTGTCCGGTTCCGAGCAGGACGACCGTGCGCCGCCCACCGTCGACGGTCAGCGTGCCCGAGCCGAGCACCGGGGTGGACGGGGAGACGCCGTTGGCGGACAGACAGCGTTGCAGGCGGGCGGTGTCGGCGGGGCCGTCGTCGAACGACGCGCCCGTCCGGCCCAGCACCGACAGCAGGGCGACGGGCGAGGTGTCGGCGCCGGTGCGGTCGCCGGACGAGGTCGGGGTGGATGAGGGTTCGGCGTTGGTGACGGTCCCCTGCGACGACATCGACGCCGTGGAGATCGCGACCACGAGCGTGACCACCGAGATGACGGCGGCGGCGGCCAACGCGATGAGCAGACCACGACGGCGCCCGGCGTCACGGCGACGCGCGCGGGCGTCGGCGAGGGACTCGACCTCCGGTTCCGTCCGGGGCGCGGACGCCGAGGCGCCCTGCTCCCCGTCGAGACCTGCGAGCGTCGCCTCGATCGCTGCGCTGACGGCGGCCGGGGGCGGCTCGTCGGCCACCGGGACGGCGGCGAGATCGGCGCGGGTGGCGTCGAGGGCGTCGAGAACCCGTCGGGCGGCAGGGTCGGCACGTACACGGGGCCACAGAGCGGCCGCCTCGTCGTCGGGGAGGACACCGGCATGCAGGTCGGCGATGAGGTCGATCGGGAACGGCGGGCCCGGGAAGGGATCGGGTCCAGAAGGATCGTCGGTCATCGCCTCCCCCGTCCCCGACTCGACGCTGCGGGCACGTCGGCGCCGGTCTCCTCGGAGGTGACCCCGACGTACACATTTCGCACACCCATACCCATCAGACGCCGACCGGGATCGATGGGTTCCCACCGGGAGGGAAGTCGTCGGGTTCCCGCAGGTGGCCGAGCGCGACCGCGAGCTTCGCGCGTCCGCGTGCGCATCGGCTCTTGATGGTCCCGGTGGGGACCCCGAGCATCGCGGCGGCGTCGGTGACCGAGTATCCCTCGACGTCGACCGCCAGGACGGCGTCTCGCTGATCGGTGGGCAGCGTCTCGAGCGCCCGGTCGACGGCGAGCCGGGTGTCGATTTCGGCGGTCGCGTCCCTCGGATCGGCCAGGGCGGCGATGTCGAACTCGGGGATGGGGACGGTGTGGCGGAGCGTGTTGTGGCGCACCCGATCCAGTGCGCAGTTGACCACGATGCGATGGAGCCACGATCGGACCTGTGCGTCGGCCCGGAAGCTCGCGGCGTTGCGGTGGGCCTTCAGGAGAGCTTCCTGGAGCGCGTCGGAGGCGTCTTCGGAGTTGTGACTGCTCCGGCGGGCGACGGCCCAGAGATAGTTCTGGTGGCGGCGGATGAGCTGGCCGAAGGCCCGCGGGTCACCACGCAGATGCGCGGCGAGCAGCTGCTCGTCGGTGGGCGTCCGGGTGGCCGACGACCCCGTGGTGCCGGCACCGGCCCCCGAATCGGTCATGGTCAGCCACGGTAGTGGAGTCGGGAACGTTCGCATCCGGAGTGTGGCGTCGCCTGTGGATCAACCTCTGTTGTGCATCGTTCGGTGTTCGTCCGCGCCGTGCTCGACCGCCGAGGCCCAGAGATCGCTGATCACGGTCGCGGTCGGTACCTCGCGGGCGGATGCGAACCCCTCGCCCGCCCACAGCGTGATGGCCTCGGGGTCGTCGGCTGCGGTCGCCGCCCGCCGGATGGGTCCGGTCAGCGTGTTGATCTCGGGGAACGCCGAGGGCGCGAGGTGGCCGAGCTCATGGTGGAAGCGGTTGGCGAGTCCCCGGGCGGGGCGTCCCGAGAACGCGCGGGTGAGCACGGTGTGGGCCCGGGAGTCCGGGTGTGCGGCCTCGGTGAGCGCACGACGATACGGAACGCTGGTGCCGGCCTCAGGGGTGCGCAACAACAGGGTGCCGATGCCGACGGCGTGGGCGCCGAGCCCGAGGAGTCGCGCCACGTCGGATCCGTCGGCGACTCCCCCGGCGGCGATCACCGGTGTCGGTAGGGCGTCGACGATCGCGCGCAGCAGGTCGTCGAGGGGGTCCTCCGGCGGTGTCTGCGCCACCGCGAAGGTCGAGCGATGGCCGCCCGCGGCCGGACCCTGCACCCAGAGGACGTCGGCGCCCCGCTCGACCGCGGCGTGCGCGTCGGCGACGGAGGTGACCGTCACGACGATCGTGGCGCCGACCTCGCGGAGACGGTCGACGTCATCCGGTGCGGGCAGACCGAACGTGAACGACACCCACGGCACCCGCCGCTCGACGACCACATCGAGTGCGGCGGAGTACTCGGCAGTCGAGAACGACGGGACGTCCGGGACGGTGACGCCCGCGGCCCGGGCCCAGGGCGCGAGGGCGTCGGCGTATCGCGCGACCCCCGCCGGATCGGGATCGTGCGCATCCGGGGCGTCCGGGACGAACAGGTTGGCGCCGAATCGCTGAACACCGCGCCTCCGCACGGCGTCGATCGACGCCGTGATCTGCTCGGCTGACCGATAGGCGGTGGCGAGGAAACCCATCCCGCCCGCCTCGCCGACGGCAGCGACGAGTTCGTCGGTGGTGGGTCCGCCGGCCATCGGGGCACCGATGAGCGGGATGGCCAGATCGCGCAGCTGTGCACTCACCCCTGTGACGCTACCGCCGTGACCGCGGCGTCCCGTCGGGTGCCCACACCCCCGACGATCCGCGCCGGAACGACCCCACCAGGTGGGTGTCGACGACACCCAGCGCCTCCATCAGCGCGTACATGGTCGTGGGGCCGACGAAGCGAAAACCTCTGCGTCGCAGCTCCTTCGACATCGCCACCGACTCCGGTGACGATGTCGGGACGTCGGCCATCGTCTCGGGTGTGGGGGTGCGATCGGGCTGGAACGACCACAGCAGCGACACCAGGCCCCCCTCGACACCGTCGCCCGGTGTGTCGGTGCGCAGGGCGATCGTCGCGGCGGCGTTGCCGATGGTGGCCTCGATCTTGCCGCGATGGCGGATGATCCGCGCATCGCCAAGAAGGCGCTCGACGTCGGCCTCACCGAAGGCGGCGACGGTGTCGACGTCGAAGTCGCAGAACACCTCTCGGAACGCGGGGCGTTTGCGCAGGATGGTCGCCCACGACAGCCCCGACTGGAAACCCTCGAGACAGAGACGCTCGAAATGTGCGGACTCGCCGCGGACGGGCATGCCCCACTCGGTGTCGTAGTAGTCCCGCATCATGCCCGGGGTCACCGCCCACGGCGGGCGGGCCAGACCGTCCTCGCAGACGGTCACACCGAGGGGATCTGCCGTCAACTGCCCATGCTGATCTGGCTGATGGTCCCCTGGAACCCGCCCCGGGCGCCCTGCGGCAGCGAGGTGAGCCACACCAGCACGTACGGCGCCGAACGAGGCTGCGCGACAGTGATCGTGGTGGTCGGGCGGTCGACGGTGGCTGCGGCGACCTGGGTGGTCTCGCCGAAACCGGCCGATGCCGACGGCGACATCCGGATCTGCAGCGCGATACCGGGATTGGGTGTCCGCACCGTGACCGTGCGCACCGCGGCCGCGCGGTCAAGCGTGAACATCAGCCCCAGACCGTTCTTGAGGTTGCCGAAACGCGGCCCGCCCCGATAGGTGTCGGTGCTCCACGCCGGGCCCTGTCCGGTGATGATGTTGCCGACGTTCGTGCTCGAATCGGCGGTCTGGTCGGAGTAGTCGACCACCGTGACCGCCCGCAGCCCCACCGCGCCCGCAGGTGCCGCCGCGGCACCGGACTGACCCGGCTGTGCCGACGAGGTGATGATCGAGTCGATGTCGGTGGGCTCGTCGGATGATCCGACGGTGTCGGTGAGCCAGACGATGAGGGCGATCACCAGCAGCAGGATCACCAGGCCCGCGGCGGCGGAGATGGCGAGTACCCGCATCGATCGCGGTGAGCGGTTCGAGAGCGACAGGCGGGAACCACCTCGACCCGCGGCCTGTGCGGAGACGTTCGAGGCAGGTGCGGGACGCTCGGTGTCGTCACCGATGACGGGCATCAGGTCGGTCTTCTGGTCCACCACGGTCGCCTGGTCGAGAACGTGTTGGATGGTTGCGGCCGTGCGTATCCCGCTGTTGCCCTCCAGGGCGCGGGCCGCGACGGCGGAGATCTCGAACGGCACGTCGGATCGGACCGCGCGTGGTTCCTTGGGGATGCCGGCCGCCGACGGCTCGGCCACCGGCAGGCCGCCGATGGGTTCGCCGGTCGTCGCGCTGGTGATGGCCTTCGCCGCGCCGTCGGGGTCGAGCGGCCAGTGTGCGAGGAGCAACGCGTAGAGCACCGCCCCGAGTCCGCGTACGTCGGTGGTCTTGTCGTCGCCGGCGATGGTGCCGGGGAACGCCAGTACCGCATTGCCCTCGCGGGAGATACGGATGCGGTCGGGGTGGTCGATCGACAGCGAGCTGCCGGTCCGGTGGGCGGCCTCGGCTGCGGCGGCCAGGGCGCGGACGGCGCGCGCGGCGCCGACCGGTGACGGATTGGTCTTGGCGACCTCGGCCAGGGACGAACCCGACACCCATTCGGCGACCACGATCCCACCCGACGAACCGCGGACCACGTCGAGGACCCGGGCGATACCGGGCGAGTTGACCCGACCGAGTCGGAGCGTGCGGGACAACACGGCCTGCGGTCCCTCGCCGCGGACACCCACGGCCGCACCGGGTTCCGGCGGCGGTGCGTGCTGATCGGCGTCGACGAAGGTCAGGGCGACGTCGCGGTCGAGATTGATGTCGCGTGCCCGCCAGAACTGCAGTCCCCGGGTCCCACCGTGCGCCTGGAGGAGTCGGTAGCGGCCACCGGCGACGGCGGCACCGGGCACCAGACGCGGTCCGCGGCGTAACGGTGCGTCGGTCGGCGCCGGGGCGGCGCCAGCGTTCTGACCCGTCGGGGGGACCGGTGCCGCAGGAGCATCGGCGACCGGCGGTGCGGCGGAACCGGGAGCACCGACCGCGGGATGGGCCCGGGTCGCGGTGTCGTCGGCGGACGCGACCGCATCGGGTCGGGACGGTGACCCGTCAGGTCGCAGGGCGCGCAGACGGGGATCGGTGTTCACCGACCCCGGGAGGTCGTGCAGACCACCATGGTCGACTCGCGGATCCACACCGCCGGTGCCCGGGTCGACACTCTTCTCCGGGTCGACGCGGTTGTCACCCACGAGGCCAACTCCTCTCCGTCGATACCGCAGATCCCGTGGCGCATCGGGCGACGATCCGCCCGCCGCACCACCGGTGTGTACCGAATATGCCTGCCAGCTGGCGGTACCGCGATCGAATCGACGCAACACCTGTACCTGCCCAGAATAGGGGAGGCTCTCGTCACCGGTGATCCGCGGGAACGCGACGGTCATCTCGGCGATCGATTCGTCGGCGGGCTGCGACTTCGGGGCGACGGCGGGGACGAACCGGCCCAGCATGCGGCGGACGCTGACACTGACGGCGATCACGTCGGGGATCCGCAGGAGGACCAGCGCGGTGTAGACGAGTCCGAGGGCGACCACCGCGGTGAACACCAGGTACGCCAGCGATCCGATCTTGCCGTGGTCGGAGGCGAACCGGTGCAGGCCGGACACCTGCGAGACCCCCCACACGAGCGCACACCCGGCCACTGACGCGGCCAGGGTGAGCAGGGTGGTGCGCGAGACGTTCGTCATGCGGATCCGCCCGAGCCGGCGCCGCAGCAACATGTGTCCGACGATCGCCCCGACGACGTAGCCGAGGCCGTTGGAGAAGGCGAGCCAGCGGACCACGTCCTGACCGTCGTCGAACAGCACCGGCCCGAGATACGACGACACCGACTTCACGAGGGTGATGCCGACGGCGATGGCCGTGGGCGTCCAGGCGTCCTCGCGGGCGTAGAAGACACGTAGCTGCACCAGGGTCATCGAATACGGGATGATCGTGAACGCGCCCCAGCTCAGCACCGACCCCAGCTGGTCGGCCGCCGACAGGTCGAACCGCCCGAAGTTGAAGATGGCGATGGCGATCGCGGGTCCGAAGAACGTCATGAACGTGATGATCGGCAGCAGCGCCACCATCGTCAGGCGCGTCGACAGCGACAGATCGTCGACGACCGAGTGGGTGTCCTTGGCCGCGGCGTTGCGCGAGAGGCGCGGCATGATCGCGGTCAGGATGGTCACGCCCAGAACGCCGTAGGGCAGCTGCAGCAACTGCCAGTGGGTCGCGTAGACGCTGACCCCCGACGCGTCGGCGTGCGAGGCGATCCGGTAGGTGATGAAGAACCCGACCTGCAGCACCGCGACGTACAGGACGATCGCCGCGGCCATCCGTCCGAACGCGCGCAGGCGGGCGTCGAGGCCCCACCGCAGTCGCAGCTTCACCCCTGCCCGGCGCAGCGCAGGCAGGAGGATCGCGGCCTGGCACACCACGCCGAGCGTGGTCCCGACACCGAGCACGAGCAGCTTCGGGTCGCCCATGCGGACCGGGTTCAGCGAGATCTCGCCGGGGACCAGGGCGAACACGATGAGCGTGGTGATCTGGACGATGTTGTTGCACACCGGTGCCCAGGCCCCGGGGCGGAACGCGCCCTTCATGTTGAGGATCGCGGTGAACAGCGCCGACATCCCGTAGAAGAGAATTTCCGGCAGCAGCAGGTAGGCCAGAGCGGTCGCGAGATCGCGGTTGACCTGCCCGTCGCCGAGGTTGAGGTAGGTCAGCAGCGGAGCGGCGACCAGCGCCACCACCGTCGCGACACCGAGGGTGGTGAGCGCGAGGGTGAAGATCCGGTTGATGAAATCGGTTCCGCCGTCGGGGTCCTCGGCCTCGGCACGCACCAGGACCGGGATCACGATGGCCGTCAGCACCGCACCGAGGACCACCTCGGCGACGATGCTGGGCAGCACATAGGCGGCCTGGAACGACGACGCCACCGCGGGCCCCAGCATCGCCAACACCAGGATGGTGCGGACGAAACCGCTGATGCGACTGATCAGGGTCGCGAGGGCGATCGACCCACTGGTCCGCAACACGCTCGCGTCTGAGTCATCGGGCCGCGCCCGCGCGGGATCATCGGACCGCTTCCGCGCGCGGTCATCGGGCCGCGCGGTGGGCCGGAGCTTGCGTGCGCGGATCGTCTCGTCGCTGATCTCCACCTCGCCGATGTCACCCGGATCGGCGTGCGGCGGTTCGACGGTGGCGATCCGGCGGGTCGGCGGGTCGGCGGCGTCATCCCACTCCGTGCCGTCCCATCCCGTCCGGCGGCCCACCTCGGAGAACGGCGGCGGACGGCGCCGCGCACCGGTCTCCCGCGGGGGCACGCGCGGTGGTTCGACGCGCGCACGGCGGCGCGACCGCGTCGACTCCGGTTCCTGCGCAACGGGATCGGGGGGGCGCTGTCCCGCAGGGCGGATGGAGCGCGGCGCGGCCCGACCGTGGGCGGGATCACCGAGCGGCTCGCCGGTCGCCGGGATCCGACGCGGCGCCGCCCGGGAGCCGGTGTCGGGGCCGCGGTCGTCGCGATCGCCCGTGGTGCCGTCGTGGCCGTCAGTCATCACGGCCGCCCGGGTGTCGGGGATCGCCGGTGTGGTCGGGGTCGTGCGGGCGGTCGGGGTCGCCGGCCGAACGGATCCGGGGGAACGGGTGCTCGATCGTGTCGGCACCTGCGCTCGCGTATCCGCCGTGCAGGTACCGGCTGTCGGCCATCAGGCGCTCACGCTCATCGGGTTCGGGCCGGTCGAAGTCGGCGGGATCGGGCTGTCCCCGGAATCGATGCCACAGCCGCCGGCCCGCCAGCAGGACCAACAGCACACCGGCACAGATCGTGATGACGAACAACGCCTTCCCATAAGCGTTGGAATGTACTGACAACTCGATCGGACTGCCCATCGCCACACCACTGGAGGTCACCAACGCGATGTTGACCGTCATCGACGACGACGAGCGGGCCTGCGTCGGCAGCTGGATCTGCCGGGTCCCCTTCGGCGGTATCTCGATGACGCCGATGTCCCCGACGTCGAGATCCGGCGGTGCCGCCGTGTCGAGGCGCACGCGGATCGACAGCGGTAGGTCGTTGCGCACCACGAGCAACAGCGGACTGCGTTCGGAGGCGAGCGTGTACTTGCCCCCGGGATCGAGG
The DNA here is from genome assembly GCF_053345315.1 of Williamsia sp. M5A3_1d. Lineage (NCBI taxonomy): Bacteria > Bacillati > Actinomycetota > Actinomycetes > Mycobacteriales > Nocardiaceae > Williamsia > Williamsia sp. M5A3_1d. The sequence goes on along the minus strand of NZ_JBKEZX010000001.1, from coordinate 431,032 downwards.
ATGCCGACCGAATCACGCATCCGGTCGACGGCCCGGTCGACCGCTCCCACACGTGCCCGTGCCGTCGCCACCGTCGCGCGCCGGTCGGCCGCATCGGCGACCGGGGCGGAGCGCATGGCGCGGATCAGGTCCTCCACCAGCGGGGCGACGTAGGTACGTGGAGACATCGCGACGTCGTTGCGCGCCACCATCGATGCCTCGATCTGGAAGATCATCGACGTCGCCCGGGTGATCATCGCGGTGGTGTCGGCGTCGAGTGTGGTCAGACCGACGGTGGTGTCGGGCGGCGTCTGCAGTTCGGCGGTCGTCGAGGTGTCGGTGAGGTCTGCGGCGACGGTTCCCAGTGGCCGGGGCGTGGCGAGTCCGGCGTCGAGCAGGAGCGTGGCGGTGTCGAGCACGGCGCGGGCGTCGTCGGCCGAGGCCGACCACACCGCGGGCGGCACCACGATCTCGCTGCGTCCCACCACCGGCGTGTCGACCGGTGCGCCGATGCGCGCGGCCGCCGAACCCGTGGTCGGTGCGATGGCCGAGTAGGTGAGCGCCGAGGTGGCCGCGACGCGCCGGCTGTCCTGCGACTCGGAGCCGAGGTCGAACCGCTGGTCCTCCGGCGTGATCGCCGGGGTCGAGGGCGCGGCGCCCATCGCGGCCAGTGCGGTGGTGAGCGAGGGGTCGTAGGTCGCGACACCGACATCGGCCGCGCGGTACTGCCCGGTCCCCGACGGCGTCGCGGTGCGGAGCGACGACGAGGCGACGAGCGCACGATCGAGTCGGTTCGAGGTGAGCAGCCGGGCCGCGGTCGTGTCGAGAGCGCCGCTGGTGGGCACCACGAGATCACGCAGGCTGGTGACGCCGAGGATGGTGTCGACGATCTCGGCGGGCGACGTCAGGCCGGTGCGGGTCAGGGCCGGGTCGGCGGCCGCGGCGAGGGTGTCGAGATCGACCTGACCGAACGGCAGCGCGACCACGCAGAGCCGTTGGGCCATCGTCCGCAACCGTTCCAGCCACGCCCGCGCCGCGGCCGAGCCGGTTCCCTCGCGGGTGGCCGATCGCGGATCGGTGGGATCGCGTGAGATCACGTACCCCGTGGTCATCGCCTGCACCGTCACCAACAGGTCGGGGTCGACGGCGATGCACGCGCTGCGGGTCAGCGGTGCGTCCGCGGTCGATGTCGCGGCGTCGAGGGTGGTGAGCAGACCGTCGAGCCTTCCGCCGGTCTTCAGCGAGGTGGCGAGGTCGTCGCTGACGAGGCGGACGTCGGTGTCGGCACCACCGGGCACTCCCGGGGCGAGTTGGCCGGGCGCGGCCAGCGGCCACAGCAGGGTGAACTGGGTGGGCGTGGAGACCGTCGGTGCCACCGACCCGTCGGTGCCGACGCCGGGCGCACCGTTCGATCCCGCGGCCGCTGCACCGGCCGCGCTCGTCGCGCGACCCCGGTCGGGCGGCAGGCCCAGCACCGACAGCAGCGTGCGGGAGTCGTCGAGTCGCGCGGCCTCGCCGTAGTCGGGGGTCCCGTTGAGATTGACCAGCAGGGGGTAGACGCCGGGGGTGTCGATACCGAGTCCTGCTGTGCCGCCCGCGGACCGGGGACCGGCGGCCGGGGTCTCGGAAGCGGACAGCGGGACGGTGAGCGAGAACGCCCTGCGCTGCCCCGGGTCCAGTTCGGACGCGACGTCGCGGAACGGTGTCGTCACCTCGTACTGCGCGGTGTCGCGGGTGAGGGACGAACGCAGACCCGTCGACGTCTGCACCGCGTCGCCGCGTTGCAGACGCATCACCAGATCGCGCACCGGTCGGTCGCCGACGTTGGTGAGCGTGCCGGTGACCGTGACCGTCGACGGGCTCGATGTGGTCACCGTGGAGGGTGACACCGAATCGATGGCGACGTTGACGAACTCGGCGGGTTCGGGGAACGGTGTGGCGCCGACAGGGCCGGTCCCGGCGATCCACATCGCCGACACCATCGCGGCGAGCAGTGTCGCGGCGGCCCGCGCACCGGTGATCCGGACGCGTCCCACCGGCGGTCGATGCCGGGTCATCCGTCGTGACGCGGCTCGTGGGTGCCCCGTGCCGGTTCGGGGTGCGCGGGGGCCTGACCGGTGGAGCCGTCGGCCGCCGGACGTCGCGGACCGCGACGACGTCGGCGAGGACGTGGTGCCCGTACCGGATCCTTGCGACGTTGGTTGCGGGCGGCAGCGGCCTTCTCGTACTCGTTGGGCTCGGTGCGGACGTTGTCGGCCTCGGAGCGCGCGAGCAGTTCGGGATCCTGGCTCAGGGAGTCCAGGACGTCGGCGGCGGCACGCGCGAGGCGGCGTTCGTCGGAATAGGTCAGCTTCTTCGGTAGATCCGACAACGGCACCCAGGCCACCTCGGCGACCTCGTAGTCGGCATCGGAGAGTTCACCGCCGATCGATCGCATCAGGTAGTGGTGCACGGTCTTGTGGATCCGCTTGCCCTCGCTGACGAACCAGTAGTCGATCTTGCCCAGCGAGGCGACGACGGTGCCCTCGATACCGGTCTCCTCGGCGACCTCACGCATCGCGGTCTGCTCGACGGTCTCCCCGGTCTCGATGTGCCCCTTCGGAAGTGACCACATCATGCGACCCCGTCGGTCGACGCGGCCGATGAGTGCGGCACACCGGTCGTCGGCCGGACCGTCGATGTTCGACACCACCAGGCCGCCGGCCGACGTCTCGCGGACGGTGCGCAGTCGCGGTCCGGCCTCGGGGTCGCCCGGGGTCGATCGGGGCGCCCGGCCCGCGGGGCGGACGGCCGCCGAGAGGTCCGACGGTTTGACCGCGACGGTGACGTCGCCATCGCTCTCGCGTGCACCGGCGACGGTGTTGTCGGGGGTGTCGGTGGTGGGGCGGCTCGGCTTGCGGCGTCGACCCCGACGCCCGCGTCGGGATCCGCCGGAGGGGATGTCCGACCGTGTCGGGGTGGGGCTGTCCGACGCCGTGCGGGCCGCGGTCGAGGCGTCCTGGCCCGAGCTGGTGCCCGTGGTCGTGGCGTCGTCGGCGGTCGAGTGGGCGTCGGGGACGGCGACGATGCCTGTGGCCGTCGCGGAACCCCGCCTGCGGCCGCCGCGCCTCTTGCCGCGCCGACGACGCGGATGTCCTGCGACATCGCGATTCGGCTCGGTGGGTTCGGCTGACACCCCACGATGCTAGCCGCCTGTAACCGCCCGTTCGGAGAACGGCGAGTGTTCCGGTTCGGAGAACGGCGAGGGTCGTGGCGGCGAGAACCGCGAGGTCGGCGACGCGGACCACGCGGTCGAGGGGTCGGTAGGCTGTCTCCTCGTGACAGCATCGGCCGGTCAGTCCTCCGACGAGCGCCGCACCCGTCTGCTGACGAACGCGGCGATCTCGTTGCGACAGTTCGCCGACGTCCTGACACCTCTCGGTGACCGTTTCGCCGAACGCGGTTTCTCCTTGTTTCTTGTGGGGGGCTCGGTGCGCGACGCGGTGTTGGGCCGGCTGGGGACCGATCTGGACTTCACGACCGACGCCAGACCGGCCGATGTACAGGCCCTGCTGCGCGGGTGGGCCGACGCCGTCTGGGACACCGGGATCGAGTTCGGCACGGTCAGCGCGTCGCGCGCGGGCCAACAGATCGAGATCACGACCTTCCGTGCCGACACCTACGACCAGGTGACACGCAATCCACTGGTCGAGTTCGGCGACACCCTCGAGGGTGATCTGGTGCGTCGGGATTTCACGGTCAACGCCATGGCGGTGCGTGTCGGCGCCGGCGGTGAGCAGGAGTTCATCGACCCGCTCGACGGGATGGCCGATCTGGTCCGCGGGGTGCTGGACACCCCGTCGCCGCCGGAGGTGTCGTTCACCGACGACCCGTTGCGGATGCTGCGTGCGGTGCGGTTCGTCGCGCAGTTGGGGTTCACCCCGGCCCCGCGGGTGATCACCGCCATCTCCGAGATGGCCGATGAGATACAGCGCATCACGGTCGAGCGTGTCGCCGCCGAACTCGACAAGATGATCCTCGGTGAGCACGCGGTCGAGGGCGTCGTGGCGCTGACCGACACCGGCCTCGCCGAGCGGGTGCTGCCGGAGATCCCGGGTATGAAGCTGGCGATCGACGAGCACCACCAGCACAAGGACGTCTACTGGCATTCGTTGACGGTGTTGCAGCAGGCGATCGATCTCGAGGAGGGTGATCCCGATCTCGTGCTGCGGTGGGCGGCGCTGCTGCACGACATCGGCAAACCGGCCACGCGGAGGCACGAACCCGACGGTGGGGTGAGCTTCCATCACCACGAGGTCGTCGGCGCGAAGATGGTGCGCAAGCGGCTCAAGTCGTTGAAGTATCCGAAGGCGGTGATCGAGGAGATCGCCACCCTGGTGTTCCTGCATCTGCGCTTCCACGGCTACGACGAGGGCAGGTGGACCGATTCGGCGGTCCGGCGGTATGTCACCGACGCCGGCGACCTGCTGCCGCGCCTGCACAAGCTGGTCCGTGCCGACTGCACGACGCGCAACAAACGTCGAGCTCAGCGGCTGCAACGCACCTACGACGACCTCGAGCGACGCATCGCCGTGCTCGCCGAACAGGAGGATCTGCAGCGGGTACGGCCCGATCTCGACGGCAACGCGATCATGGAGCTGCTGGGCGTGCCCGCGGGCCCGATCGTGGGGCGTGCATGGCGACACCTCAAGGAGCTGCGGCTCGATCGCGGCCCGCTCGAGCGCGACGAGGCGGAGGCCGCCCTGCTCGCGTGGTGGTCGCAGCAGCCAGATCGCCCGGCGCCATGACCGCTGTCGACATCATCTGACAACGCTCCATGGCGTAACCGTTTCGTTATCAAACGAGCCGCGGACGGTTACCGGGCCGTGACGTATGGCCCAGATGTCGCTACTCTGGGGTCAGGTCGAGACACTGGCCTCGCGAACGACTACTCCCCTCCTCCTCCGTGACCCGCACGATCGACCCTCCGGACACCCCGGATGCGATCACCAAGCAGCGTGAACCGATCCGCTGCTGTGCGGCTGCGAAACGGCGAGGGCAAGACGGGACACGTACACATGGTCACCATTCACGGGACCGCTCTCTCGGTCTTCACCTGCACACCCCCGACCATGGGTCGGTGAGGCGCATGTCCACCGACTCACGACCGGTACGCTCGGTACAAGACGAGGATTCCTTCGTCGGGGCGTTGGAGGTCTCTGTGCAGTTCGCGCCCGTACGTCGGCTCACCGACGGCGCTCTCGCCGCGGCAGAGCTGCAGGTGCGCGGTCCGGCGGGCTCGGCTCTCAGCACCGCGGAATCTCTCCGGCATGCTGCGCGCCTCATGCAGCAGGAGCACATCCTCGACAATCACAAGTTCGCCTTCGCCGCCACCGAGCAGGCACAGACGATCGCCGACATCCTCCCGCTCCTCGTCACGGTCGATCTCGATTCGCTCGACGACGACGACCTCGAGCCGACCCTCGAGCGGCTCGCGGTCTCGGTGCAGCCCGACGAGATGCTCCACAGTCCGCAACGCACCATGGCCAAGGTGGCCGCGGCGCGTCGCGCGGGTCGTGTCATCTGCGTCGACGGGCTCGGCGTCAGCGAATACGCCATCACGATGCTCGCGCTCATCGAGCCCGACGTCATCATCACCGGACCCGAGCTGCTCACCCGAACCACCGAACCCGACATGGCGCGGCTCGCGCACGCCCTGGCCGCGCACGTGGAACGTAGTCATGCGGTCGTGATCGCCGAGGGTGTCGATTCGATCGCGCTCAAGATGGCCGCACTGACCGTCGGCGCCACCTACGGCCTGGGCGATCTCTACCCCCCGGTCGACGATCCCGCGGAGTTCGGTGACGAGGCGGTCGTGCCCCTGCCCGAGGCGCCGGTGTGGTCGACCCCCGACGCCGGGCCGACGACGCCGTACGCCATCGGTTCGGCGGTGCATCACCCGCGCCGCGGGACCAAGCATCTGCTCATCGAGATGAGCAAGTCGTTGGAGGCCCAGGCGTCGGCCGCCGGTGCCGCCGTCGTGGTCCTCGGTACCTTCCAGCACGCGAAGTTCTTCACGCTGCTCACCGCGAAGCGTTGGAAAGATCTGGCCGACAAGACCGGTCTGGCCGGCGTGTACGGCGTCGGATTGGCCAACATGATCGACGGGAACGTGCAGCACGCGCCGCTCGACCCCGACGATCCCATGGCCGACGAATGGAACGTCGCGGTCCTCGGACCGCACTTCTGCGCGCTGCTCGCCGCGCGTGATCTGCATGACGAGGGTCCCGACCTCGAGCGCACCTTCGATTTCGTACAGACCTACGACCGCATGACCGTGACGCAGGCGGTGCACTCGATCCTCAGCCGGTTCACGGTTGTCTGATCCGACGTCCGCGAAGGGCAGCGATCTGCCCGCCGGTGACGAACACCGTCGACCCGTCGGGGTGTCGGACGCGACGGTGCAGGCCGCGGGCAAGGTCACCGAGGCTCTCGAATGGGTCGAACGGGTGCGTGGCCATCTCTACGAGGCACACCAGATGTCGGGCCACGCCGACCTGCTGTTCGGCGAGGCCGCGGACATGCTCGCCGAGGCCGGTCACGACGATCTGGCCGCGGACATGCGACGAGAGATCGTCGGGCGCAACACCTTTCCCGGCCGTTGGACCTTCCAGCTCGTCGAGGAGTTCGACGACGGTTACTACTCGGCGGTGAAGGACTTCGAGAGGCGCACGCGCGACGAGCTCCTCGACGGCCGACGTCATGTCATGGAGTCGGAGATGAAGGAGAGTCGCCGCACCCACGGCCGACCCGGTCACGAGGCCCGACCGAGCTGACCCGCACCGGCGGCCGAGACATCAGTTCAGCAGGTCTCGGTGCTTTGTGGGATGGTCGGCGTCGATCAGTTTGCGCGCGAGTTCGGCGACCTTGATGTTCGCGTCCTGGGAGAGTTTGCGCATCAGCTCCCACGCCTGCACCGCGTCGACGTCGAAGCGCTCCATCACGATCCCCTTGGCCTGACCGATGGTGTCGCGGCTCGCCAAGGCGCTGGCGAACTGCCCGTCACGGCGTGCCGAGAACAGGGCCAGCGAGGCGTGGGTGGCGACCGCCAGACCGACCTCCTCGGCCTCCTCGTCGAACACGTCTGCAGTGTCGGCGTACAGATTGAGTGCACCCATCGCGGCGTCGCCGCGATAGAGCTGGAACGACAGCGTCGAACGAACCGGGGTCTGGGATCGCACCGCGGAGGTGAACAACGGCCACCGTGTCTCGGAGTCGTAATCGGGTACACGGACGACGTGGTCGGCCCACGCGGCGTCGAGACAGGGTCCCTGCGCCTGGTCGTGCTGGATGGCGTCGACCCGGGCGGCGGTCTCGTCGGTGGGGGCCACCGAATTGATCGCTCCCTTCTCGACCAGGGTGATACCGCAGTGGTCGGTCCCCGGCACGAGGTGCAGTGCGCTCTCCGTCACCGACTGCAACAGCGATCGCTCGCTGTCCTCGCTGTTCTCTTCGAGCGCCCGCGCCAGCTCTGCCAGCGCGAGAAGCATGCTCGTATCGGTCTTCTCAGCCATGGTGGGGCCTCCTTGCCCGGCATTGTTGCACGGTGGGGCGTCGAGCGGTGTTGACACCCCAACGTCACTGGTCTGACTCGGGTCAGCGAGCCTGAAGTCCTCGGGTGGTTGTCGTCTGTCTCGATATCCCCTCGGAGGCCTGTACCCATGCGCTCTGTCATTCCCCAAATCAGCGTTGTGTCAACGCAATCGGCGCCCCATCGTGCGGATCCCCGCTCGTGAGTGATCGACGCGCGGTCCTCTTCGACATCGACGGCACCCTGGTCGATTCCGTGTACGCACATGTCGACGCGTGGCGCGACGCCTTCGCCCGGCATCAGATGTTGTTGCCGCACTGGGAGATTCATCGCCGAATCGGCAAAGACGGGTCGATCCTGGTCTCGGAGCTGATCGAGGTCGCCGGTGGCGACACCGGCTCCGATGATCTCCCGTCGAGCCTGTCGGAGGCCCATGACCGTGCTTACGCCGATCGATCCGATCAGCTCACCGTGTTGCCCGGCGCGCGCGATCTCGTGCGTTCGGTCGCCGACCACGGGATGGTCGTCGTGTTGGCGACGTCGGCCCCCGAACACGAACTGTCGCTGCTCCGTTCGCTGCTCGACGTGGACGACATCGTCGGCGCCGTGACCTCGGGCGCCGACGTCGACACGGCCAAGCCGGATTCGACCATCGTGGGGATCGCGCTCGACCGCGCCGGCGTCGGCGCGTCGGATGCGGTGATGATCGGCGACGCCACGTGGGATTTCATCGCTGCGAGCGATCGCGGGGTGCGCGGCGTCGGGGTCCTCAGCGGTGGTGTGGGCCGCGGTGAACTGCTGCAGGCGGGCGCGGCTGCGGTGTATCGCGATGCCGCGGAGGTCCTGGCGAGCGGGATCCTCGTCGCCGGTGTGCGCTCATGAGACACGGCACGATGCCGCCCCTGCCCGTGTCGCGATGCGTCGTGGTGGTCCCGGCGCACGATGAATGTGACGACCTCCCCGATGCACTCGCGGCGATCGATCGCGCGGCCGCGCAGGTGCGGGTACCGGTGCAGGTGGTGGTGGTCGCCGACGCCTGCGACGACGGGACCGCCACGATCCCGGGCGCCCACGTCGAGGTGCGCACCGTCGGCGCCCGGAACGTCGGCGTCGCCCGCGCCACCGGCTTCATCGGCTTCCCCACCGATCCCGATGTGTGGTTCGCGACCACCGACGCCGACTCCCGGGTCCCCGCCGAGTGGCTGGCGAGTCACCTCCGCCTCGCCGATGCCGGGGCAGACGCCGTCGTCGGCACCATCGCACCCATCGACTGGGCGCAGTGGCCGCACGACGCCGCGCAGCGGTTCGCCGCGCAGTACACCGACCGCGACGACCACCGGCACATCCACGGCGCCAACCTCGGGGTACGGGCCTCGGTCTACGGCGCATTGGGCGGGTTCGCGCCGTTGACCCACGACGAGGACGTCGATCTGGTGCACCGGATGGTGCAGGCGCGTCACCGGATCGCGTGGAGTGCGGCGGCACCGGTGTTCACCTCCACCCGCGTCCGCGGCCGTGTGCCCGCGGGCTTCGCGACCACCCTTCCCACCCTCCTCGGCGCCGGCGAGTCGATTCTCGACGATGCCCCGCGCGCGGTGGCGGGATGACCTCCACGATGACGAGCGGTGAGGCCGCACCTCGGGCGAGGCGTCTGGCCGAGACCGTTGGCCCGACCATGCCGCTACCCGGTCACGGACACACGCTCGACCGACTGCGCGCGCTGAGCGCCGCCGCGCGCACCGACATCTCCACCGGCCGCCTGCTCGAGGCCCACGTCGATGCCGAGGCGATCCTCCACGACCTGGGCGGCGCTGTGCCTGCGGCGGGTGAGCTGTGGGGTGTGTGGGCCGCCGAGGGACCACCACCGGCGCTCGCGGCGCGGCCGCGGTCCAACGGGTCGGACTCGTGGGTGCTGTCAGGCACCAAGCACTGGTGTTCCGGGGCGACCGGGTGCACGCACGCCGTGGTCACCGCATGGCACGACGGACGTCGCGTACTGCTCGCGGTCGATCTGGACTCCCCGGGAATCGTTGTCGGAGAGGATGACTGGCATGCGGCCGGTATGCGTGACACCGAAACTCACGCCGTCTCGTTCGACGAGACACCGGCGGTTCTCGTCGCCGACGCCGACGCGTATTTCGGCCGATCGGGCTTTTGGCACGGGGCCATCGGTGTCGCGGCATGCTGGTTCGGCGGCGCGCAACGGGTGGCGGAGGCCGTGCTCGACCACGGTCGCGACGACGACATCGCGCTGATGCATCGCGGTGCGGTGGAGGTGGCACTCTTCACCGGCGAGGCCGTGCTCGCCGCCGCCGCGGCCGCCATCGACGCGGCACCCGACGACACGCAGGCCGCTCAGGTGCTCGCGCTACGGGTGCGCGCACACATCGAGTCGGTGGCGGCCGAGATCATCGACCGCGCCGGTCGGAGCCGCGGGCCGGGGCCCCTGGTCGCCGACGCCGGCCACGCGGGCGCGGTCGCCGACCTCACCGTCTACATCCGGCAATCGCACGCCGAGCGTGACCTTGTCGCGCTCGGCCGGCTGTGCGCCGACATCGACGCGGGTGAACAACTGTGAGCGGCGCCGATCCCGCGCGTGGCCGGGGCGACGACCACACCGGCTCCGACGACACCGGATTCCCGGAAAACGGGATGGCCACCGCGGCGCAGTGGCGGGAGTGGCTCGCGTCGACCGCACTACCCGCCTTCGAACTCGCCACGCCGACGCAGATGCTGGTGGTCGCCGCCCACCCCGACGACGAGATCCTGGGTGCGGGTGGGTTGATGGCCGAGCGGATCGCTGCGGGCGGCGGGGTCACGGTGATGTGTCTGTCCGACGGCGCGGCGTCGCATCCCGGTTCCCCGACGGTGTCGCCCGACGACCTGCGGCGGATCCGGCGAGCCGAGCTGGACGCCGCGATGTCCGAGGTGGGGGTCGGGCATGTGCTGCATCTGGGCCTGCCCGACGGTGAACTCGCCGACTACCTCGCCGAATTGGAGGATGCGGTGATCGACGCCATCGGGATCCTCGGCGGTCACGACCTGGTTGTCGCGCCCTGGCGCGGTGACCGGCATCCCGATCACGAGGCGGCCGGGTGGGCCGCGGCCACCGCGGCGGTGCGTACGGGGTCGGTGTTCGCCGAGTATCCGGTGTGGATGTGGCACTGGGCCGATCTCGGCGACCCCGCCGTGCCGTGGGAACGGGCCCGCGCACATTCCCTCGCCGACGACGCACACGCCGCGAAGATGCGGGCGGTCGCGGCGTTCACCAGCCAGGTCCTCGATCTGTCCACCGACCCCGCTGACCGTGCGGTGTTGCCGCCACACATCCTCGACCGCCTGACCGGGCGCACCGAAGTGTTCTTCACGTGACCGATCCAGCCTACTTCGACCGCATGTACGCGCGGTCGGATGACCCCTGGGGTTTCGACGACCACTTCTACGAGCGGCGCAAGCGTGATCTCACCGTCGCCGTCCTCCCACGGCCACGTTTCGCCCGCGCCCTCGAACTGGGATCGTCGACGGGCGCACTCACCGAGCAGCTGCTGGGCCGCGTCGATCGCATCCACTGCGTCGAACTGCATCCACGAGGCATCGACATCGCCCGCCGTCGACTGACCGCCGAGGCCGAGCGGGTGCGGTTCGAGGTCGCCGACCTGAACACGTGGACCCCGAACGAGACCTACGACCTCGTGGTCGCCAGTGAGGTCCTCTACTACCTCGACGCCGAACCGCTGACGCGGGCGTTGGGGTGGATCCGAAACCAGTACGTCGCCGGCGCCACGGTCGTCGCGGTCGACTGGCGGCACCCGGTTCCCGAACACCGATGGTCGGGGGACGAGATCCACCGCCGTCTGATCGAGGTGCTCTCCCCTGCGACGGGTGGCTACCGCGACGCCGACGTGATCATCGAGATCTTCGAACCGGCGGGGACGGAATCGGTGGCTGTGCGCGACGGCCTCGCGCCGGGAGCTGGTGACACGCGGTCCGGCTGAGTCAGTCCTGCACGCGGGAGAGCACGAAGATGGTCGCGAGGCCTGCGCCGGCGAACAGTCCGAGCACGGCGCCGGCGAGCGCCAACGACCCCAGCATCGGCAGGGCGATCACGAAAAGGCAGGTCAGGAGCGCGAGCATTATCACGACGGCGTTGATCGACCGCCATTCGCGGCGGGTCGCCCGGCGTCTGTCGATGTCGTCGACCATGGTGGTCTGCTCGTTCATGAGACCTACGCTGACAGGCGCGGGTAGCAGCCCCGCATCCCGAGTCATCACAGTCCGGACTCGGAATGATCACGGTCGCATCACAACGGTGCGTTATCGTTTCGTGATCGTCGAATCGGTCTGGTTGCGATCTGGCCCAGCGGTGGGCAAGCCCGATATCGCGACCTACCGTCGAAGACATGGCTTCTTTCACCACACCCGGACTGACCGCTGACAGCGCTGCGACCGTGGTCGCGACGCTGCAGGAACGGTTGAGCGCGCTCAACGACCTGCACCTCACCCTCAAGCACGTGCACTGGAACGTCGTCGGAACGAACTTCATCGGCGTGCACGAGATGATCGACCCGCAGGTGGAACTGGTGCGCGGATACGCCGACACCCTGGCCGAGCGCATCGCCACCCTGGGCGACTCGCCCAAGGGCACCGCGAAGGCCATCGAGGCCAACCGCAGCTGGGACGACTACAGCCTCGGTCGCGACACCGTCCAGGCGCATCTCGGTGCTCTCGACCTCGTCTACGTCGGGTTCATCACCTCGCACCGCGACGCGATCGAGACCACCGGCAAGCTCGACCCGGTCACCGAGGACATCCTCATCGGACAGACCGCCGAGCTCGAGAAGTTCCACTGGTTCGTGCGCGCGCACCTGGAGAGCTACACCGGAGAGCTCGCCACCGCCGGCGCCACCAGCGAGAAGGCCGCCGCCGATCAGGCACGCTGACCTGCGACTTCAGTAGTCGCTCACGTTGTACCCGTGTGCCGCCGGCGCATGGTCCACGAAGACCCCGACATCAGTTCGGGGTGACGACAGGAGATTTTCATGGGGATTGTCGACAAGGCCAAGAACGCCGCTGAAGATGCGATCGGCAAGGCCAAGGAGGTCGTCGGTGACGTCACCGACAACAAGGATCTCGAGGCCGAGGGCAAGAAGGATCAGGGTTCGGCCGGCGTGAAGAAGGTCGGCGAGAACGTCAAGGACAAGCTCAGCTGACACAGGCTGACCAACGAAACCCGAATCGTCTGTGACGGTTCGGGTTTCGTCGTCTCCGGGTCGAAATCGTTGGCGGCCAGCACGTGTCATCACTTATCCACAGAACACCTGTGGACAGTGGGGATAAACCGCTGCAGAGCCTGTGGAGAACTCAGGTTCAGGGGCTGAGGAAATCCATTGCGGATGCGTCGATCTCGATTGTGACCGGTGTCACGCCGAGCAGCTCACCGTCGGCGGAGACCGGTGTGGGCTCGGCCGCCTCGACCGTGACGGTCGTCGCCCGCAGGGTGTGCACCCCGCGGTGCGTGACGTGTGTCCCGCGGTAGATCGTCGGGAACAGGCGCAGCAGTCGACGTCGTGAGGTGTGCTCCACCAGGGTGACGTCGAGCAGGCCGTCGTCGATGCGCGCCTGAGGGCAGATACGCATCCCGCCGCCGTAACTCGGCGTGTTGCCCACCGAGGCCATCACCAGATCCATCTCGTGCACGATCCCGTCGACGGTCACCCGGAACCGCCGGGGCCGCAGGGCCGCGATCTCGGCGACGGCGGCAAGTGCGTACCGCGCCTGCCCCCGTGGGTGCGCCATCCCGACCGCGCGTTCGGTGACGGCGGCGTCGAGGCCGATCGCCGCCACCGTGCCGAAGGTGCTCGTCGTCGCGCCGACGGTGAGTCGTGCGAGGTCGCAGCGACGGCTGTGACCTGAGGCGATGATGTCGATCGCACCGTCGATGTCCCGTGTCGGGATCTCCAGGGCGCGCGCATGGTCGTTACCGGTCCCGGCCGGTATCAGGCCCACGCGAACATGCGTCCCGCGCGCTGCGTCGAGCACCGGACCGATGGTGCCGTCGCCGCCGATCACGACGACCGCGTCGAGACCCGACGTCGGGTCCGCGGCCTGCGTCACCGCCTCGCGGGCGATCAGCGCGGCGTCGGCGGCCGAGGATCCCGACCGCGCGTCCACGGTCATCCCACGCGCGGTCATGGCTGCGATCGCCTCGCGAGCGGTCGCCATCGCCGCCCCGTTGCGCGACGTCGGGTTCACCAGCGCGACGACCGACGACACCGGCCCGCGGTGGGCGGAGGTCACGGGATCAGCGTCCCGGGGTTGAGCACGCCGGAGGGGTCGAGTGCGACCTTCATCGCGCGCAGTATCTCCACCCCGACATCGCCGATCTCCGCCGACAGGTAGGGACGGTGGTCGGCGCCGACGGCGTGGTGGTGGGTGATGGTGGCGCCCGCCTCGACGATGGCCGCGCAGGCGTCGGCCTTCGCTGCGGCCCACTGGGCCAGCGGGTCGTCGCCCATCCGGTAGACGACCGTGAAGTAGAGGGACGCACCGGTCGGATAGGTGTGCGAGATGTGGCACATCACCAGTGCCGGCGACCCGTCCGGCAGCCCCACAGCAGGTCGCGACAGTGCGGTGGTCAGCGCCGCGACCACCGCCTCCCGCAGCGCGGGGACCTTCGTCCAGGTGGTCGCGGTCTCGAGGGTCTCGCATCCGACGCCGATCGCCAGCAGTGCGTCGCGCAGGTAGGGGGCGCGGAACCGGCCGTGCTCCCACGCGTCGGCGGGTGCGGCACCCATCGAGGTGCCGCCCGCGGTCAGAAGCGTCTCCGCGGTGAGGTCGCGCCGCGCTGCGCACAGCGCGGCGTCACCCTCGAATCGGGTGATGGCGAGGACGCCACCGGCGACGGCGTCGTCGGCGACCCCGATTGCTCCGGGGCTGGCGAGGTTGACCCCGGTCTCGGTCTCGTCGGACAGCCGGAGCACCGTCGGGCCCGTCCCGCGCTGCACGACCGCGCGCACCGCGGCGGCCCCCTCGGCGAAGCTCGCGAAGTGCCACGCCTCGTTCACGGCGTGGGTCGGTGTCGGATGTACCCGCAGCGCGACCGCGGTGATGATCCCGAGGGTGCCCTCCGAACCGAGCAGCATCTGTCGCAGGTCGGGGCCGGCGGCCGATTTCGCCACCGGGCCGAGGCGGAGGGTCCCTCTCGGGGTGATCGCGGTGAGCCCGACGACCATGTCGTCGAACCGTCCATATCCGGCCGAGTCCTGACCCGACGAGCGGGTCGCCGCGAATCCGCCGATGGTGGCGAACTCGAAGCTCTGGGGGAAATGGCCGAGGGAGAAGCCGCGTTCGGTGAGCAGTTCCTCGGCGCGTGGCCCGGAGACACCGGCACCGAGCACCGCGATCCCCGAGGTCGTGTCGAGGTCGATGAGCGAATCGAAGCGGTTCAGATCGAGCGAGATGACGGCCCGGTGCCGCCCGGCGTCCGGGTCCAGTCCACCGACGACGCTCGTCCCGCCGCCGAAGGCGACCACCGCGACATCGGCCTGTGCGCACCAGGCGAGGATCGCGGCGATCTCGTCGTCGGATCCGGGGGCGACGACCGCGTCGGGTGCGTCCTGTGCGGTCGCGGTGCGACGCAGCAGATCGGGGGTGCTCTTGCCGCCGGCGCGCCGAAGGCGATCCTGCGGATCCACCGAGACGCAGCCCGCCCCCACGATGTCGGCGAGAGCGGCGAGGTCGTCGTCGGTCACGCGGGTCGGTGCGACGGTGACCTCGTCGATCGCGGGTGTCGGTCGCGGTTCGCCACTAACCCCGAGTGCGCTGCGCACGAGATCGAGGATGGCCGGCGAGAGGGTGGTCGCCTCCGCGGCGGTCCCCCAGGCGTTCCACTGCATCGGCGGCACCTCGATCCGTGGCGATCCGTGGGCACGAGCAGCAGACGGCGGCGCAATCATGCGTTACAGTTTTACACAACATGTCAACTAGGAACGACGTCCTCGATGCGGCACGTCGCTGTCTCGTCCGCGGATCCGGTCGCAAGCTGACCCTCGCCGAGGTGGCTCGCGAGGCCGGTGTCAGTCGACCGACCGTCTACCGTCGATGGCCCGAGGTGAGCGCGGTGATCCGGGATCTGCTCACCCGCGACATGACGAGCCTCATGACCGACCACGTCGTGGCCGTCGACGCCGCGATCGCCACCGCGCCGGATTCGAGTCCGCCGGAGGTGCTCGCCGCCCTCGTCGACGGCATCGTGGGCGCGGCCGTCGGCCTGAGCGAGGACCTGCTGTTCTCCTCGCTCCTGCAACGACAGCCCGATCTCATGGCGCCGTACGTGTTCCAGCGGCTCGGGGCGAGCCAGCGGGGTGTCCTCGACATCCTCGACAGTCGGATCACCCGGGCCCAACAGGTGGGCGCCGTCCGCGCCGGTGACTCGATGCGCCTCGGTGCGATGGTCCTCCTCATCACCCAGTCGGCGATCCAGTCACGTTCGGTCGTGGCTCCGGTCCTCGGCGGCGACTGGTCGAAGGAACTGACGCGCGCCCTGTGCGGTTACCTCACCCCCGTCGAGCCGGTGTCGGTGCCGACGCCCCCCGCCGACGCCCCGACCGACGGTGACAGGGAAAGCGATCCGGACGGGGAGCGACGATGACCGCACCGACCCACCCCTTCAGCGCCCATCCCTTCAGCGCCGACCTGGGCCCCGAACGCGCCCGACGCGACCGTGCGAGCCTGCAGTCCCGCCGCAAGCCGTGGGATGTCCTGGTCATCGGTGGCGGCGTCACCGGTGTCGGTGTCGCTCTCGACGCCGCGTCCCGTGGCCTGACCGTCGCGCTGGTGGAGGCCGAGGACCTCGCCTTCGGCACCAGCCGCTGGAGCAGCAAACTCGTCCACGGCGGTCTCCGCTATCTCGCGTCGGGTCGCGTCCGCATCGCCTGGGAGAGTGCTGTCGAGCGCCATCACCTCATGACGACGATCGCGCCCCATCTCGTGTCGCCCGTCGCCCAGGTGGTCCCCTCCTACTCGGCCGGCCACGGCACCGCCGCGCCGGGCATGCGCGGGCGGCTCGACGCCGCGGTGGGCAGCGCCCTCGTCGGAACGGGATTCGCGGTCGGCGATCTCCTGCGACGCGGTGCCCGTACACCGGCCGACGTCCTCGCCCATCCCGCCCGCATCTCCGCCGCGGAGGTGATCGCGGCGTGTCCTGCGGTCGAGACTGATGGACTGCGCGGCGGATGGCGCTCCTACGACGGACAGCTCATCGACGACGCCCGACTCGTCGTCGCGATCGCTCGGACCGCAGCCGCCCACGGTGCAGCGATCTGCACACGGATGCGCGCCACCGAGGTGACCGGCCAGGGCGCCACCGTGATCGACGGGATCACCGGCGACCACCTCGACATCCGTGCACGCTCGGTGATCAACGCGACCGGTGTGTGGGCGGACACCGTCGACCACTCCATCACGGTGCGCCCCAGTCGCGGAACGCATCTCGTGTTCGACGCCGCGACGCTGGGGCGCCCGACCGGTGCGCTCACCGTCCCGATCCCCGGCGCCCGCAACCGGTTCGTGTTCGCACTGCCCGAGCAGCTGGGCCGCGTCTACGCCGGTCTCACCGACGTCGACGCGCCGGGCCCGGTGCCCGCCGTCCCGCAGGCCTCCGACGACGAGATCGACTCGATCATCGCGACCCTGAACACCGCCCTCGCGCGCCCGGTGTCGCGGGCCGATGTGATCGGCACCTTCGCCGGTCTGCGGCCGCTCCTGCAGGCCGAGGGCGAGACCGCCGACCTCTCGCGGGAACACTCGGTCACCGTCGCCGCCGACGGGCTGGTCACCGTGGTGGGCGGCAAGCTCACCACCTATCGGACCATGGCCGCCGACGCGGTCGACGCCGCCGTCGCACGCGCGCGCCTCGAGGCCCATCCCTGTGTCACCGAGTCGATCCCGCTCGTCGGGGCACACGGACCGCGCAACCGTCGACTTCCCGCGTCGCTCATCGCGCGTTTCGGCGGCGAATCCGATCGCGTGGTGCAGACCGCCACGGTGAGTGCGCCGCTCGGACCGATCGCACGGGGTGTCGACGTCACGCGGGCCGAGGTCGAGTTCGCGATCACCGCGGAGGGCGCGGTCGACGCCGATGACATCCTGCATCGCCGCACGCGCATCGGATTGGTCGCCGCCGACGCCGATCGTGCGCGACCGGCCGTCACCCATCTGCTCGATCAGGTGCTCGCCGCGCACATCGGCTGACGGCGTTCCCCGTCTCGGCACGCGGTCGGCGACCTACGCTGAGGCGATGACGACAACGCAGGTCGCGTCCGGCATCGACGGCCCCGAGGTCGACGCGGCCGAACTCGAGCAGATCCTCTCCACCACCGAAGAGTTCGTGCGGACCAAGGTGATCCCGCGCGAGCAGGAGATCGCCGACGGCAACGAGATCCCCGCCGATCTCCGACAGGCCGCGCGCGATCTCGGCCTGTTCGGGTTCGCCATCCCCCAGCAGTGGGGCGGGCTCGGTCTCGACCTCGCGCAGGAGGTACGTCTGGCCGAGGTGCTCGGGTACACCAGCCTCGCCCTGCGGTCGATGTTCGGGACCAACAACGGCATCGCCGGGCAGGTGCTGGTGCAGTTCGGCACCGACGAACAGAAGCAGACGTGGCTCGAGAAGATCGCGTCCGGCGAGGTCGTCGCCTCGTTCGCCCTCACCGAGGACGGTGCCGGGTCGAACCCGGCCGGACTGCGCACGAAGGCCGTCGCCGACGGTGACGACTGGGTGCTCACCGGGGAGAAGCGATACATCACCAACGCACCCACCGCAGATCTGTTCGTGGTGTTCGCGCGCTACCGAGACGCCGACGACGACGGGCCGGGCATCGCGGTGTTCCTGGTGCCCGCCGACGCCGACGGTGTGAGTGTCGCCCCCGCCGACAAGAAGATGGGCCAGGAGGGATCACTCACGGCGACGGTGCATCTCGACGACGTCCGGGTATCGGCCGACGCCCTGGTCGGTGGCGACCCCGACGTCGGATACCGGGCGGCGATGACCATCCTCGCGCGGGGGCGCATCCACATCGCGGCGGTCGCGGTCGGTCAGGCGCAACGTGCGCTCGACGAGTCGGTGACGTCGGCGGCGGTGAGCACGCAGGGTGGGAAGCCCGTCGGGGCCAACCAGTTGGTGCAGGCGATGATCGCCGACATGGCAACGCAGGTGATGGCCGGACGGACGATCGTGCGGGAGGCCGCGCGGCAGTGGGTGGCCGAGACGGACCGGCGTATCGCGCCGTCGATGGCGAAACTGTTCTGCACCGAGATGCTCGGCACCGTGGCCGACACCGCCGTGCAGGTGCACGGCGGTGCCGGGTACATGCGGGGCGTCGTGGTCGAGCGGATCTTCCGCGACGCCCGGCTGCTGCGTCTCTACGAGGGCACCAGCGAGATCCAACGCCTCATCATCGGCGGTGGACTGGTCAAGCAGGCCACCAGACGCCTGCAGTAGGAGCTACTTGCGGAGACGCTTCACGATGAAGAGCAGGATCACCGAGCCGAGGAGCGCGGTGAGGAAGGTGAAGAACCAACCACCGCTTGCGGTGTCGAAGGCGAAGCTCAGCAGGAAGCCGCCGAGGAACGCGCCGATGACGCCGACGATGACGTTGAGGACGATGCCCATCTGGGCGTCGGTGCCCATGAACTTGCTGGCGATCCAGCCGGCGAGGCCGCCGATGATGATGTAGCCGATGATGCCGACACTGGTCGTGGTGGTGGAACGTTCCGCCAAGATCTCGACGGCGACTGCGGTTGTGCTGATGATGACTCCTCGGTCTGGTGTTCGCGGTTGGAGCGGACGCCCGTGCGGTGGTGATGCACGAGCGGAGGAGTGCTCGTGGTCTGAACGCTCGGTCTCACGGTACGGGTCGCCGACGGGCGTGACGTCCTTTTGGCCACGCGCCTCGGCGCCCGAAGTGTCCGTATCCTGACGGTCACGATGTCCAATCTCCCGTTCGTCGCGGTCCTCCTCGCGTTCATCACCGCCGTCCTCCATCTGCGTTTCGTCCGCGCCACCCGCCTGCCGCGTCGCGTCGCGATCGGCGCCGACGTGGGTCTCGTGGTCGCCGGGATCCTCGCGCTGATCGGGTTCGGGTCCGGGTCGGCGTTCGACCCCGCGTGGTCACGGTGGCCCGCGTTCGTGGGGTGGACATGGATGGCGGTCGTGCTCTACCTGTTGCTCGGCACCCTCCTCCTCGGTCTCGTCACCCTGGGGATCCGTGTCGCCCATCTCGGCCGTGGCCGCGACCTCACGTCGATCCGACTGCGCACCAACCGCATCGGCTCGACCCTGGTGGTCGTCGCATCGGTCGCGGCGGTCGCCTACGGGCTGACCGAGGCGGCGCACCCCCGCGTCACCCGGACCACCGTGGCCCTCGACCGTCTGCCCGGTGCCTTCGCCGGGACGTCGGTGGCCCTGGTCTCGGATCTGCACGTGGGCCCCTCGCGCGGTGTGGGTTTCGTGCGCGAGGTGGTCGATCGCATCAACGCCCAGCGTCCCGACATGGTGATCCTCGACGGCGACCTCATCGACGGGACCGTCGAGCACGTCGGGAGTGATCTCACACCGCTGCGGGACCTGTCCGCACCGCTCGGGGTCTTCGCCGTCAGCGGGAACCACGAGTTCTACGCCGACGACGGCGGGCGATGGCTCGATCTGTGGGACTCGTTGGGGGTCCACGTACTCCGCAACGAGCGGGCCACGGTGACGCGAGGCGGTGCGCAGATCGACGTCGCCGGCATCAACGACGCGACCGCGCCGCGCCCCTACGAACCCGACCTCTCCGCCGCGCTCGCGGGACGCGACCCGAACCGCTTCGTCCTGCTCCTCGCCCACCAACCGCTACAGGCACGCGGGGCATCCGATTCCGGTGTCGACATGCAGGTCTCGGGTCACACCCACGCCGGACAGATCTGGCCGCTGCGCTATCTCGTCCCGCTACAGCAGCCCACCATCGAGGGCCTCGACACCATCGGCGACACCACGATCTACACGACCCGCGGTGCCGGGGCCTGGGGACCGCCGGTGCGGGTGGGTGCCCCGCCGGAGATCTCGATGCTGACACTGAGTCCCGCGTGAGCCCGGTGCACGGGGAGGGTCAGTAGCCCATGCCGCGCAGCTCGGTGGCGAGGGTGTCGAGGTGCTCGCGCTGGACGTCGAGGTGCGGACTGATCCGGAGGACCGACTGTTCGGTGAACAGTGGTGCCCTCCACGATTCAGCACAGGTGGTCAGGATCCCCAAGGAGCGCAGTCGTTCTCGCGCAGCGGAAACGTCGGTGGGTCCCCACCCCGGGGGCGGTGCGAGGGTGACGATCGCCGACGGCTCGTCGATGGGCTCGAGCAGCTCCCAGCTGCCCACACCGTGGAGCCGTTCCCGCGTGTATTTCCCGATGGCCGCCAGTTCCCGACGCACCCTTTCGAGGCCGAAACTGGCCAACTCCTGCACGGCGACACCCAGGCCGATCCGTCCGGCGATGAACGCCTCCGAGCTCTCGATCTCCACCGGCCGCAACGAGTCGGCGCGCACCGCGAGGAAACCGACACCTCGGGGGCCCGCGATCCACTTGCGGCTGGTGCCGTAGACGATGTCGGCGCCGGTCACGCAGTCGACCTGACCGAGTGCCTGCGCGGCGTCGACGACCACCGGGACACAGGCCCGGTGCGCCAGCTCGACGATCTTCGCGGCCGGCTGCACGATCCCGCTGTGCGATCCGACATGACAGACGTGGATGACATCGGGTTGTTCGAACTGCAGCATGTTCTCGAGCGCATCGAGATCGACCCGGCCGTGCACATCGGTCGACGGCATCGTGTGCACCGCATATCCGCGCCGCTCGAACTGGTCGAGGTTCGGTCCGTACTCGTTGGGACACACCCACACCGTCGCCGACATCGGCAGATTCCAGTAGGTGAGCAGCGCCCGCAAGGCCGCGAGGGCGCTCTCCCGGAACGCGAGTTCGTGCGCGTCGTGACCGACCATCGCGGCGATGTCGCGCCGACACCGCGCGACCTGATCGGCGGCCTCCTGCGCGGCGATGTAGGCGCCGCGTTCGGACTCCCGCCACAGGTGCGCCGTCACCGCCTCGATCACCGCGTTCGAGGAGCGCGACGCCGCGGCGGAGTCCAGATGCACCGTGCGCGGTTCCACGCGGGCGCGATGCCACATCTCGCCCAGTTCGCTGATGTACATGAGGGCCTTTCGCCGACGAAGCGAGTGTCACGCTACCCGTCGGGACGCCGACCGATCCCCGGCCCGTCTCGAGTGGAATGGTCGGCTCGCCGGGAGGTGGAACCGTCGCCTCATCGGGGACGTCATAGCGACATGGACTTTCTCGGCGCCCCTGACGATCTCACGCCCGACGACCCGACCGACCTCGCGGCCGATGGCGCGGAGGAGTCGGCGTCACCTGCGCATCCGCTGCTCTCCTACACGTTCGGGACGGGTGACGGGGCCGCCACCGAGTGGTCGTCGCCTGCCGACCGCGACCTGTCCGGCGACGGCATCGCCGATGCGGTGGCCGTCGATTTCGACGGCGACGGTCATGTCGACGACGCGATGTGGGACTCCGACGGCGACGGTCGGGCCGATCTCGCCGCCCTCGACGTCGGCGGCGACGATCCCGACCGTTTCTACTCCGACACCGGCCGCGGACTGTGGGACCACCGGGTTCACGACGTGCATGTCGGTGCCGAACCGACCGCACGGTCGACCGATCCGGCCGCGACCCCGATGCCGCCCGCGTCGGTGACCACTCCGGTCCCCGAGCCGGATCCGGCCGAGAAGCCCCCTGACGATCGCCGCGATCTCGACGGGGACGGCCGATCCGACGACCGGATCATCGACCCCGACTCGTCGGGCCGCTCCACGGTGGGACTGGTCTTCGCCGGTTCCGACGATCCGCAACCGGTGCGGGTCCTGATCGACCTCGACGGCGACGGTCAGTTCGACGGTGTCGTGATCGATGCGGACGCCGACGGTGTCGCCGACTCCTGGGCGTTGCGGGGGCAGTCCGGTTTCGCGGACCCGGCCGCCTCTGCGGAGGCGCGGTGAGTCGCGGGGTCGTCAGCGAATCTGCGTTTCGGCGAGTAGACCGCCCGGACGGCGACGAGCGCGACGAGATAGATCACCGCGCCGGCCGCCGGCAACCCGGGTGAGTGACCGTTCTCGGCGATCACCAACGCCGCCACGGTCACCGCGGCCACGTAGGCGACGTTGAACACCGCGTCCTGAAAGGAGAACACCTGGCCGCGGACGGCGTCGTCGGTGTCCATCTGCATGGCGGCGTCGCCGCACAATTTGGCGATCTGTCCGATCAACCCGAGCACCAGCGCCGCCGCGCAGATCACGATGCCGTTGAACGTCAACAGCGTCAGTTCGGCACACACACCGACCGACAGCGCCGCGTACAGGGTGATGCGTCGGCCCCACCGGGCCACCGAGATCGGGGTGAGGACGGCGGCGAAGAACATGCCCACCGCGGTCATCGCCGCGACGAGTCCGACGCCGGCGATGCCGCCGCCGAGGGTCGAGTGTCTCGTGAGGACGAGAAGCATCAGGGTGTTGAGGCCGAACACCAGTCGATGCGCGCCGATCGCGGTCAACGCTCCCGAGACCCCGCGGGCCCGGGCGACCGCGCGTGCGCCGTGGATCAGTCCGACGGCGACCGCCCGCATCGCGGGGCCGCGGGGGTGGTCGGCGCTGACCGGAGCGCCTTCGGTGTCGGGATGATCGGGGCCGAGGGCGAGGTGCGCGAAGCCCACGGCGAGCGCGGCGCCGAGCAGGGCGATCACCACCGCACCCATGGTGGTCGCGGCGCTCCCGGAGTTGTCCGAACCGAACGCCGCGCGCAACGCGAGCGCGAGCCCGGCGCCGACGGCGAGAGCCCCCGAACCGATGGTGGTGAAGAACGCGTTCATGCCGATGAGCGCCTCGCGGTCGACCACATGCGGCAGCGCCGCCGACAGCCCGCTGGCCACGAAACGGCTGGCGCCGGTCACCACGAGAGCAGAGATCAATACCACCGTGTCCGGTGCGCCGACGGCGATCGATGTCGCCACCGCGCCGATCAGGAAGGCCCGCGCGATGTTGGCCCAGATGAGCACCGTCCGTCGGTCCCAGTGATCGAGCAGGGCGCCGGCGAAGGGGCCGATCACCGAATACGGGAGGAGCAGTACTGCGAGACCCCCGGCGACCGCCAGCGGGTCGGCGTGCCGCTCGGGGTTGAACAGGATCGCGCCGCCGAGCGCGGCCTGGAACAGGCCGTCGGTCACCTGGCTGCTCAAGCGCACCGCCAGCAACCGCCCCAGTCCGGGGCGGCCGTGGAAGGCGCGCAGGAAACTCACTCGACCGAGGGTACAAACCGCGCGGGCGGAGCGCGGGGTCGCGCGCTGTGAGAATCCTGACGAACGGTGACCCTTCACAGAAGACCAGTCGGTCGATCGGGACGTCGGAGCGGCCCGCCCCGGTCGACCGCGCGTGCCATGATGGTGATGTGGCCAGGTCAGAGGACCCCGAGGACGTTCCCGGTGAGGGTTCGCGCGAACACGACGCGGTCGGCGAGGGATTCGACGCGAGCTGGGACACCGTGGAGGCGGGGCGAATTCGCGCGGGCAGCCTGCTGATCGCCGCCACCACACTCACCGAACCCACCTTCCGCCGCGCGGTCATCTACATCGTCGAGCACAACGACGCGGGCAGTCTCGGTGTGGTGGTCAACCGGATGAGCCAGACCGCCGTCCACAATCTTCTTCCGCGGTGGACCGACATGACGGCGGCACCGCCGGCGGTGTTCATCGGCGGTCCGGTGAAGCAGGACTCCGCCCTGTGCCTCGGTGTCGTGCGGCGGGGTGTCGATGTCGACACCGTCGCCGGGGTGCGACCGGTCGACGGACGCGTGGTGCTCGTCGATCTCGACGCAGACCCCGAGTATCTCGCCGGCGCCCTCGAGGGCATCCGTGTGTTCGCCGGCTACTCGGGCTGGGGTATCGGCCAACTGGACGACGAGCTCCGCCACGATTCGTGGTTGGTCGCCTCGGCGCTCCCGGGTGATCTCCTCGCCCCGGCGAATGCCGACGTCTTCGCCGACGTTCTGCGCCGCCAGCCGTGGCCGCTCCCCCTCCTCGCGACCCATCCCATCGACGTCGGCCGGAACTGACGACGTGCGCGTACTCGTGGTCGGTGCCGGCGCGGTCGGCGGGTTCTTCGGATCCCTACTCCTCGGCGCCGGTCGCGACGTCACCTTCCTCGTCCGGCCCGCCCGCGCCGAACTGCTGGCCGCCGAGGGGCTGGTGGTGCACGACGGCTCGTCCACGACGGTCACGCGTGCGCAGACCGTCACCGCCGACAGGCTCGGCGAGACCTCCTGGGACCTGGTGATCCTCACGGTCAAGGAGCAGGCGCTCGAGGCCGCCGTCGTCGACATCGCGGCCGCGGTCACCGCCGACACCCTGGTGTTACCCCTACTCAACGGGATGCGTCATCTCGACCGGCTGCACAACGCCTTCGGCGACGCGGTGCTCGGTGGGGTGGCCGTTGTCGCGAGCCAGCTCCGCCCCGACGGATCGATCGACCTCCTCGGCCCCGATCGCTTCATGCGGTACGGCGAACTCGCGGGCGCGCTGTCCCCGCGTATCGAGGCGGTCGACGCGACGCTGTCGGGAGCCGGCTTCGACACCGTGTGCTCGTCGGACATCGTCACCGACATGTGGGACAAGTGGATCTTCCTCGCGTCGGCGGCGGCACTCACCACGCTGTTGGCGTCCACGGTCGGCGACATCACCGCCACCGAACACGGACCCTCGGTCGCACACGCGGTCATCGATGAATGTGCCTCCGTCGCCCGGGCGTCCGGTGTCATCGTCCGTCCACAGGTCATCGACGGTGCCCGCGCGCGACTGGTGGCGGAGGGTTCGCCGTTCACCGCGTCGCTCTACCGCGACATGGCGGCCGGCCGCGACGTCGAGTCCGACGGTGTGGTCGCCGATCTCGTGCGCCGCGCCGCGGCGCACGGTCTCGCCGTCCCGCTGCTCGCGGCAGCGTCGGCCAATCTGGAGCTGTATCGCTCCCGACGTGCCCGTGGCTGACGGGCGCCGATGACCGGACCGTACGTCGTCGAGTTCGAGATCGTCTCCCTGCTGGTGTCGCCGGCCCACGCCTACTTCGGTCGGCCGAAAGACGGACCCGCAGAAACGGTGTCGACCGAGACGCCGGACGCGGTGGAACTCGTGGCCGACAAGGGTATTCGCGGCGACAGGTTCTTCGGCGTCCGCGCCCACACCGAGGCCGCGGTGACGTTCCTCGCCCTCGAGGCGTGGGAGGCCGCGGCCGGGACCGTCGACCCGCTGGTGGCGCGACGCAACGTGATGGTGCGCGGCCTCGAACTCGACCCGCTGCGCGGCGTGGAGTTCGAGATCGACACCGGAAGCGGACCGGTTCTGTTCCGGGGTGGCCGACCCGCGCATCCGTGTTCGTGGATGGACACGATGGCCGGCGACGGGACCCGCAAGGCACTCATCGGTCGTGGTGGTCTGCGTGCACAACCGCTGACCTCGGGGACCCTCCGGGTGGGCGCGGCGACTCTGCGCTCGCCCGTCGCGCTCGATCCCTCTCGTGCTGCGATACAGGTTCGGCGCGCGCAACCCCTCGGCGACGCCCGTTGACGGGATTCGCGACCGGTGTCCCGACGGACCGCGGAGGCGCGGCCTCGACACAACGGGCATTACGCTGAAGCCCGACCCCGGGGAGTGATGTGGACGACGCCGTGCCGGTCGGCCCGAACCGCCGATCCAGCCATCGATGGAAGGCTGCTCTTCTCGTCGGGATCGTGGTCGCCGCCGTCGTCGTCGCGGTGACCGTCGACATCCCCGATCCACAACCGCTGCGCGACCGCGTCGACTCGGCCGGCGCCTGGGGCCTGGTGCTGTTCGTCCTGATCTACATCGCGGTGTCGCTCACGCCGTTTCCCGCCAGCGCACTCACCATCGCGAGCGGGCTGCTCTTCGGACTTCTCGAGGGCACGATCGTGGTGATGGTCGCGGCGACGATCGGTGCCTGGTTCGGCTTCCTGCTCGCCCGTTGGCTCGGACGTGACGGCGTGGCCCGTCTCGGGTGGGAACGCATCGCGTCGATCGACGCGATCCTGCGGCGCCGCGGACTCATCGCGATGGTGTTGATCCGCCTCATCCCGTTCCCCTTCGCCGTCGTCAACTACGCCGCCGGCCTCAGCGCGATCCGCGGTCGCGACTATCTGATCGGCACCGTGGTGGGGATACTCCCGTCGGCGATCGGATACACCGCCGTCGGTGCGTACGGGACCTCTCCCCTGTCGTGGCCGTTCGTCGGTGCGCTCGCTGCGGTCGCCGTCATCGCTGTCGTCTCCGGTGTCGCCGCGCGACGACTCCGTCATCCTGATCCGACGCCCGAGGGTTCCGCGGGCGAACCGATCGACGGCGTCGTCGGGCACTGACCGCGACCGGCCGGATGTGCTTGTCTGGATACATGACCTCCGCCGACATCAACTTCTACTTCGACCCGGTGTGCCCGTTCGCCTGGATGACCAGCAAGTGGGTGCGCATGGTCCAACGTGAACGCGACTACTCCGTCGAATGGCGCTTCATCTCGCTGCGACTGCTCAATTCCCACATCGACTACGATGCCCACTTCCCGCCGGAGTACGAGGCGGGACACACCGCGGGACTACGTCTACTTCGCGCCGCGTCATCGGTGCGCGAGCAGTACGGCCGCGAGGGTGTCACGGCGCTGTACGCGACGCTGGGTGAGCACATCTTCGACTCCGATCCGGTACCCGACGAGCATCCCGGACACCGAGGAACCCGCGAGTTCCTTGCACCGATCCTCGACGAGCTCGGGATGTCCGAGGCGCACCTCGACGCCCTCGACGACACCGGCCGCGACGCGGAGATCCGGGCGGAGACCGACGAGGCACTGGCGCTGACCGGTAAGGACGTGGGCACGCCGATCATCCACTTCCGGCCGCCGGAGGGCGTCGCGTTCTTCGGACCGGTGATCAGTCGTCTGCCCGATCCGACCGAGGCCGCCGAGTTGTGGGACCACGTCGTCGGTCTTGCGCGGTTCCCCGGATTCGCCGAACTCAAGCGGAGCCTGCGGGAGATGCCGCAGCTGCGTGGGCTCGGCGTTTCTGACGACGAGGCCGGCGCCACCGAAGACTGGCACGGGGGCTCGCGCCGCCAGAAACGCTGAGGCTCACGGCCACCCGTCGATCTCGTCGATGTCGGGATCGCCGTGATGACACCCGCCCGGGCACAGACTCGCGACGGTCGCGGAGACCGTCGCGAGCGCCTTGGTCCGCGAACGCGGGTCGTCGTCGGTGAGCAGAGCGGTGGCCAGCGCTGTCGCCCTCGTCACCACGTCGAGGGCGGCATCACCGCAATCGAGGTCGTCGTCCACCTCGCCGCACAGTTGCCCCTCGGACAGTGACGCCGAGATCCGCCGGGCCAGATCCGTACGTGCGGTGTCCAGGTGACCGCGGAACACGTCGTGGTCGCGTGCCAGCTGTGCGAACGAGATTGTCAGGTTGACCTCGTCACGGCGCCGCGGTGAAAGGGGCAGCATCTGGGTCAGTACGTCGCAGATCGTCGTCTCGATCCGCGCATCGCGCATTCCCGACATCTCGATCTGCTGATCCACCCGAGACAGCAGTCCCTCGTGCGTTTCGGTGAACGCGTCGATGAGCAGTTCGTCGGTGGAGCGGTAGTAGCGCGCGGCCACTCCCGCCGGCAGGCCTGCGATGTCGGCCACGCGGGTCACGGTCACTCTGTCGATGCCGTCGGTTCGGGTTACTTCGCGGACTCCCGCGAGCATCCGGATCTGTCGGCCATCTCGGCTTCTCGCTCGCTCCATGGGGCAGGCTTATGCCACAACGTGTTCCGGCTCGGGTTCCCGAGCCAGTCGTCCCGCCCACCACGCGCACATCATGAGCTGTACCTGGTGGAAGACCAACAGCGGCAACACGATCAGGCCCACCTGCGAGTCGGAGAACAGCACGGCCGCCATGGGCAGGCCGGTCGCGAGACTCTTCTTGGTGCCGCAGAACTGGATCGCGATCTCGTCGGCGCGGTCGAAGTGGAGCAGGCGCGCGACCCGGGCGGTGAGCCACAACAAGAAACCGACCAGCGCGATCGATCCCCCGATCAACACGAGCACCTGCCACCATTGCACCGTCGACCAGATGTGCTGTTGCATGCCCTCGCTGAACGCGACGTAGACCACCAGGACGATCGACCCGCGGTCGACGAGTTTCGTCGGCTTCGCATGCGCGGTGAGCCACGAGCCGATGAACGGTCGTGCGAGTTGACCGACGATGAACGGTACGAGGATCTCGAGCACGATCGTCAGGAACGAGCCGGGTGAGATGCTGACGCCGCCGGTGGTGGAGATCAGCGCCACCACGAGCAGCGGCGTGAGGACGACGCCGAGCAGGTTCGACGCCGACGCACTCACGATCGCGCCGGCCACGTTGCCCCGGGCGATGGAGGTGAACGCGATCGACGACTGCACCGTCGACGGTACGAGGCAGAGGAACAGCACCCCGGTGTACAGATCGTCACTCAGCACGTGCGGCGCGACGGGCCGCAGGGCGAGACCGATCAGCGGGAACAGCACGAAGGTGAACGCCAGGATCGTCAGATGCAGTCGCCAGTGGGTGAGCCCGGCCAATGCCTCCCGCGGGTGCATCCGTGCTCCGTAGAGGAAGAACAGCAGCGCGATCGCGGCCACGACGACCCACGACATCACGTCGGCGAAGCCACCCCCGGCGGGGAGGATCGAGGCGATCGCCACCGCGGCGAGGATCGCCAGGATGAAGCCGTCGATGTGCAGACGTGCGAGCACAGTCGTCTATCCGGAGTGCGTGGTGGACCTGTGGGCCGACGAGGAGTCGGCCGGTGCGCACGATCCCTGCAACACGCAGCTACCGCATCCGCCGGAGGTTCCGCACCCCGACGCCTCCTCGTCCCAGTCGGGCACCCGCGCCGCGGCGCGCAGTCCGTAGGAACTCGCCGCGCCGAGGATGACCAGCGCCGCCACCAGCGCGACCAGCGCGAACACCAGGCCGGTGACGCTGCCGGCCCCCAGGCCGAGCACGGCGCCGAGCGCGAGGATCGCACCCCCGCCGATCAGGCCGGGACCTGCGACGGCGTGCGCCACGGCGAACGTCTCGTCGGTGCGCAGGGTGACCGGTGTGCGGATGCCCACGAACCGGTTCCGCGGCAGACGCCGGGTCACGCCGAGCACCCCGGAGGTGACGAAGACGACCGCGAGGACGGCATCGACCACGGCGATCGTCGCAGCTGCAGCATTCACGGAGTCGATTCTACGAGCACCTACCGCCCCCGACCGCATCGAGGTGACGCTTTACGCTGGTCAGGTGACTGAGTACCGCTACACCGCCCAGCTGGCCGGCGAGATCGAGGCGCGCTGGCAAGGGATCTGGAACGACCGCCGCACCTACGAGGCCCCCAACCCGGTGGGCCCGCTCGCCGGCGATCTGTCGTCCTTCGGCGCTCCGGACCGGTCGAACAAGCTCTTCGTCCAGGACATGTTCCCGTACCCCTCGGGTGCGGGTCTGCACGTCGGGCATCCGCTCGGGTTCATCGCCAGCGACGTCTATGCGCGCTTCCACCGCATGGACGGCGCCAACGTCCTGCACACCATGGGCTTCGATGCCTTCGGCCTGCCCGCCGAGCAGTACGCCGTGCAGACGGGAACCCATCCGCGGTCGACGACCGAGGCCAACGTGGAGCGCTACCTCGCCCAGATCCGTCGGTTGGGCCTCGGGCACGACGAACGCCGCCGTGTCGCCACCACCGATGTCGACTTCTATCGCTGGACGCAGTGGATCTTCCTGCAGATCCACGACGCCTGGTACGACACCGACGCCGACCGCGCCCGCCGGATCCCCGAACTGATCGCAGAGTTCGAGAGCGGTCGCCGTACCCCGAAGAACGGCGAGGTGTGGGCCGACCTCGACGCCGTCGCACGCTCCGAGGTGCTCGACGCGTACCGCCTGGTCTACCAGTCCGATTCGGTCGTGAACTGGTGTCCCGGCCTCGGAACGGTGCTGGCCAACGAGGAGGTCACCGCCGACGGCCGCAGCGACCGGGGCAACTTTCCGGTGTTCCGTAAGCGACTGCGGCAGTGGATGATGCGGATCACCGCCTACTCCGATCGATTGATCGACGACCTGGACCTGCTCGACTGGCCCGACAAGGTCAAGGCGATGCAGCAGAACTGGATCGGACGGTCGCGCGGCGCGCAGGTCGCCTTCGGCGTTCCCGGTGTGGAGCGCCCCATCGAGGTGTTCACCACCCGCCCGGACACCCTGTTCGGCGCCACCTACATGGTGCTGGCGCCCGAGCACCCGTTGGTCGACACGATCGTGGCCGACGCGTGGCCCGCCGATGTCGACGCCCGATGGACCGGTGGCGCAACCGATCCCGCGACCGCCGTCGCCGAGTACCGCACGGCGATCGCGGCGAAATCCGACCTCGAACGCCAGGAGAACAAGGAGAAGACCGGCGTCTTCACCGGTGCCTACGCCGCCAACCCGGTGAACGGGTCGAAGGTCCCGGTGTTCATCGCCGACTACGTGCTCATCGGCTACGGTACCGGCGCGATCATGGCGGTACCCGCCCACGACGGCCGCGACTACGAGTTCGCGACCGCATTCGGCCTGCCCATCGTGGAGGTCATCGGATCCGAGCAGGGGGTCGCAGAAGCGGCGTACACCGGCGATGGGCCGATCGTGAACTCCGACTTCCTCGACGGCAAGCGCGTCGACGAGGCGAAGACGGCGATCATCGAGTGGCTGGAAGGCCAGGGCGCCGGCACCGGGACCGTGCAGTACAAGCTGCGGGACTGGCTGTTCGCGCGCCAACGCTATTGGGGCGAGCCGTTTCCCATCGTCTACGGCGATGACGGGCGCGCACAC
This sequence comes from Williamsia sp. M5A3_1d, assembly GCF_053345315.1. NCBI lineage: Bacteria > Bacillati > Actinomycetota > Actinomycetes > Mycobacteriales > Nocardiaceae > Williamsia > Williamsia sp. M5A3_1d. The sequence continues at coordinate 399,471 of NZ_JBKEZX010000001.1, read as the reverse complement.
GCGATCAGCGGATCAGACCTGCCGGTCGAGCTGCCCGAGGTCGACGACTTCGCGCCGGTGTCGTTCGATCCCGACGACGCCGACAGTGTGCCCTCTCCCCCGCTCGCCAAGGCCACCGACTGGGTGAACGTCGACCTCGACCTCGGCGACGGACTGCAGCACTACACCCGCGACACCAATGTGATGCCGCAGTGGGCCGGCAGCTCCTGGTACCAGCTGCGCTACATCGACCCCACGAACGACGACACCTTCTGTGCCCCCGAGAACGAGCAGTACTGGATGGGTCCTCGCCCCGATCTGCACGGCCCGAACGATCCCGGCGGTCTCGACCTCTACATCGGTGGCGTGGAACACGCTGTCCTGCACCTGCTGTACTCACGCTTCTGGCACAAGGTGCTCTTCGATCTCGGGCACGTCAGCTCGAAGGAGCCGTATCGCAAGCTCTACAACCAGGGCATGATCCAGGCCTTCGCCTACACCGACGCCCGCGGCATCTACGTGGCGGCCGACGAGGTCGTCGAGCGGGACGGGAAGTTCTTCCTCGGCGACGAGGAGGTCCACCGCGAGTACGGCAAGATGGGCAAGTCGCTCAAGAACTCCGTTGCGCCCGACGACATCTGCCGTGACTACGGTGCCGATACGTTGCGTGTGTACGAGCTCTCGATGGGTCCGCTCGACCAGTCCCGTCCGTGGGCGACGAAAGACGTCGTCGGTGCCCAGCGCTTCCTGCAGCGCGTGTGGCGCCTGGTGATCGACGAGGAGACCGGCGCGGTCCGCGTCACCGACGCCGAGCCGTCGCAGGACACGGTGAAGCTGCTCCACCGCACCATCGCCGGCACCCGTGAGGACTATGCGGCGCTGCGCGACAACACGGCCGTGGCGAAGCTCATCGAGCTCACCAACCACCTCACCAAGGCCTACGTCGACGGTGCCCCGCGCGAGATCGTGGAACCGCTCCTGCTGATGCTGGCCCCGGTCGCCCCGCACATCGCCGAGGAACTGTGGTCGAAGCTCGGCCACCCGGATCCGTTGGCGCGCGGCCCCTTCCCGGTCGCCGACGAAAGCCTGCTGGTGGAGAACACCATCGAGATCCCGATCCAGGTGAAGGGCAAGGTGCGTAGCCGCGTCACCATCGCCGTCGACGCCGACGAGGCGTCGGTCACCGCGCTCGCCCTCGCCGACGAGAAGATCGCTCCGATGCTCGACGGTGAGCCCCGCAAGGTGATCTACGTGCCAGGCAAGATGATCAACATCGTCCCGTAGGAGGCGAGGTGGGCGGGTCGGTGAAGGTCGCCACGGCGTCGGCGCCGCGGTTCGTGCTGATCCTTATCGGTGTCGGCGGCTTCCTCGACGCCTACACCTATCTCACCCGGGGTGGCGTGTTCGCGAACACCCAGACCGGGAACGTGATCCTGCTCGCGACGTCCGGGGCGGCGGGGGAGTGGCATCGTGCCGTGGCGCACCTGTGGTCGATCCTGGCGTTCGTCGTGGGCGTTCTGGTCGCCACCGTCCTGCGCACGTGGTGGCGGGACGCGACGAGCGCCGCACTGCTGTTGTCGGTGACCCTGGCTCAGGCGCTCGTGCTCGGTGTGGTGGCTGCGGTTCCCGCCGGATGGCCGAATGTCGCTGTGACGGTGCCGATCGCGTTCGTGGCCGCCATGCAGATGGAGTTGTTCCGCACCATCGGGGGCATGCCCATCATCACCATCGCGACCACGGGCAACCTGATGCGCTTCGTCGAATCGTTGCACGCGTTGATGACCCGGCGTGACGCCGAGAGTCGGCGACGCAGCGGGCTCTACAGCGCGGTGGTGGCGGCGTTCGCCGGGGGCGCGGTGGTCGGCGCGATCGTGTCCCGGTGGCTCGGCACCCCCGCGGTGGCCGTCTGTGCTCTCGCGATGGTCGTCGTCGCGCTGTTCGTCGTGCACGACGCCCGTCAGATTGACGGCGAGGCGCCTGAACCCGAGGGTTGAGAGGTCATTTCGGTGGCAACGTCAGGACGAACGCGGCGGCGCGATCGGTCCAGTCGCCGAGGGCGTCGTCGTCGATGAGGCCCGGCGGATCGATACGGAGCCACCCGCGAGCAGGCCTGCCCGACATGATCATCGGCCCGACATGGTCGCGGGCCATCAGCGCGTCGGCGTCGGCGGGATCCACCCGCACCATGAGGCCCTGCGCCTTGCTGAGGATGACCACGGCCATGTGACCGTCGACGAGGAACGCCAGTCCGCCGAACATGCGCTTCTCGGTGAGGTGCGGCTCGGTCTCCATGGCGTCGCGGATGCGATCGGCGAGATCCTCGTCGTAGGCCATGGTGTCTGGATCGGTGTGCTCAGTGGGTCGCGACGGCTTCGGGATCGGATTCGACGTGGCGGTGCGACAACTCGCGCAGTGCGCGGAACACCCGCCGTGACGACTCGGCCCACGGCATGAGGATCGGGAACACGTGGAACATGCCCTTCTCCTCCATCGCGTAGACGGTGACACCCGCCGCCGACAGACCCTCGGCGAACTTCCGGATGCCGTCGCGGAACATCTCGTCGGCACCCCAGCAGACGAACGTCGGCGGGAACCACGTGGGATCAGGCTTGGCGTAGATCGCCGACACCCGTTCATCGTTGGGCTGGACACCCTGCAGGTAGGGGCTCACCGGCACGTTCCAGGGCAGGATGTCGAGCTGTGCGTTCGCGGTGATCGACGGGTGGTTGAGGTCGAGGTCGACCTCGGGTGAGAACAGCATCACCGCAGCGGGTTTCGGCAGATCGTGGTCGTGCAGGTACGACACCAGCGACGTGGCGAGACCACCCCCGCCGGAATCGCCGGCGATCACGATGTGGTCGGCGTCGATCCCACGTTCGAGCAAGCCGCGGTAGGCGTCGGCGGCGTCGTGCACACCTGCGGGGAACGGGAACTCCGGAGCCATGCGGTAGTCGGCGATGAACACCTCGTAGCCGGTGATGTTCACCAGCGAGGCGGCGAAGGCGGAGTACATGATCGGCGACGTACCGATGTACCCGCCGCCGTGGAGGTAGAGCACCGTCGCGGTGATCGTCTCCTTGTCGTCACTGTCGTCGACGTACTCGTCAGTGCTCGCCTTCGAGCGGCACCAGATGCCCTCGATGCCGCCGACCGTGTCGTCGGTGAGTTCGACCCCGTCGGTCAGGCTGATGAACGGTGGCATCACCACGCGGCAGATGTCGTCGAGGATCTTCTCCATCGACCGGAACTCCTCGATGGGCAGCGACATCGCGTAACCCATGAACGAGCGGATCGACTGGCGGGTCACCGACTGCCCGATGTTGTCGAGGGTGCCCCCCGGTCCGCGCCAGAATCGACGGAACGGAACCCGTGCCAGCCCGTTGAGCATGCTCTCGGCCAGCCCGATCATCGCCAACGCGGTCACCGGGGCCGATGCCGTCTGTACTTCGGGACGATCCGCCATCACCATGGGCTCATCCTAGGGAAGCCGACGACAGTACAGCGAACCCTGTATCGTCAGCGGCCATGACCACCGCGCTTCGACACGACGCCGTCGCCCGGTTCGGGTACGCGCTGTCCGACGCGACCCGCACCCAGATCCTGATGCGGCTCGCGGACGCGCCGGGCTATCCGTCGGACCTGGCGGTCGAGATCGGCGTGTCACGACAGGTCCTCTCGAACCACCTGGCGTGCCTGCGCGGCTGTGGACTGGTGGTCACCACGCCGGAGGGTCGACGCACCCGGTACGACCTCGCCGACGCCCGTATCGGGCGTGCACTCCACGACCTCGTGGGGGTCGTACTCTCCGTCGACCCGGCGTGTTGTCCCGACTCCGACGCCCGAGGATGCTGCTGATGACGATCCGGGTCGAGACGCCCGCGTCGGCCGAGCGGCGGGCGCTGCTGTCCCGACGGATCCGATGGTTTGTCGCGATCACCATCACCTACAACGTGATCGAGGCGGTGGTGGCGCTCGTCGAGGGGACGCGGGTGTCGTCGACGTCGCTGATCGGTTTCGGGCTCGATTCGGTGATCGAGGTGTCGTCCGCCGCCGCGGTGGCATGGCAGTTCGCCGGGAAGGATCCCGAGGCGCGGGAGAAGATCGCGTTGCGCATCATCGCGGTCTCGTTCTTCGCACTCGCCACCTACGTCGCGGTCGATGCCGTGCGCGGCCTCCTCGGTGCGGCCGATGCCCGGCACTCGGCGGTCGGGATCGCGTTGACCGCACTGAGTCTCGCGGTGATGCCGGTGCTGTCGTACGCACAACGCCGCGCGGGACGTGAGCTGGGTTCGGCGTCGGCGGTGGCCGACTCGAAGCAGACCCTGCTGTGCACCTACCTGTCGGCGGTCGTGCTGGTGGGTCTGGTGCTCAACTCGACCCTGGGGTGGGCGTGGGCTGATCCGGTCGCGGCTCTGGTCATCGCCGCGATCGCGGTTCGCGAGGGTCGCAACGCCTGGAGGGGCGAGACGTGCTGTGCCCCGGCGGTCCCCGGTCGGGTGACGGCGTCAGATCATGACTGCGATTGCTGCGACTGACCCCGTGTGCGACAGCGCCGCATCGCTTCCGCGATGCGGCGCTGTCCGTCTCCCCGATCAGGCGGCGATCGTCGTCGCCTCAGACTCGTCTTCGAGTGCGGCGAGGATGATGTCGGCGACATCGGTCATCGGCCGCACGTCGACCGCGTCGAGGACCTCGGCGGGGACATCGTCGAGATCGGGCTCATTCCGGATGGGGACGAACACCGTTGTGAGACCGGCCCGCTGGGCCGCGAGCAGCTTCTGCTTCAGCCCACCGATCGGCAGCACCCGACCGTTGAGCGTGACCTCACCGGTCATCCCGACCTCGGCTCGAACGCGACGGCCGGTCGCCATCGACACGAGCGCCGTCACCATCGTCACGCCTGCCGACGGTCCGTCCTTCGGGGTGGCGCCCGCGGGGACGTGGATGTGGATCTTGCGATCCAGCGCCGAGGGGTCGACACCGAGCTGCGCCGCGTGCGACCGGACGTAGGACAGCGCGATCTGCGCCGACTCCTTCATGACGTCGCCGAGCTGACCGGTCAGGGTCAGCCCCGCGTCACCCACGGTGGACGACGCCTCGATGAACAGGACGTCACCACCCATGCCGGTGACCGCCAAACCCGTTGCGACGCCGGGCACCGCGGTGCGTTCCTCCGACTCCGGGGTGAACCGCGGTCGGCCGAGGTAGTCGACCAGGTCGGGCTCGTCGATCACCAGGGCGGTGTCGTCTGCAGCGAGCTTCGTGGTCGCCTTGCGCATCGCCTTCGCCAGGAACCGCTCGAACTGTCGCACGCCCGGTTCGCGGGTGTAGTCGGCCGCGATCTTGTGCAGCGCCTCGTCGGTCACGGTGACCTCGTCGGCGGTGAGCGCGGCGCGGTCGCGCTGGCGGGGGAGCAGGTAGTCGCGAGCGATGGCGACCTTGTCGTCCTCGGTGTAGCCGTCGAGGGTGACTAGCTCCATGCGGTCGATCAGCGCCGACGGGATCTGTTCCACCACATTGGCCGTCGCGAGGAACACGACGTCGGACAGGTCGAGATCGAGATCGAGGTAGTGGTCGCGGAACGTGTGGTTCTGCGCCGGGTCGAGTACCTCGAGCAGGGCCGCGGCCGGATCGCCGCGCTGGTCGGAGCCCACCTTGTCGATCTCGTCGAGCAGTACGACCGGGTTCAGCGACCCGGCCTCGCCGATCGCACGCACGATGCGTCCGGGCAGCGCACCGACGTAGGTCCGTCGGTGGCCACGGATCTCGGCCTCGTCGCGCACGCCACCGAGGGCGACGCGGACGAACTTCCGGCCCAGTGCCCGGGCGACGGATTCGCCGAGCGAGGTCTTGCCGACGCCGGGAGGACCTGCGAGCAACATGACCGCACCGGAACCGCGGCCGCCGACCACCTGCAGGCCGCGATCGGCCCGTCGCGCGCGCACCGCGAGGTACTCGACGATGCGGTCCTTCACGTCCTCGAGGCCGTGGTGGTCGGCGTCGAGGATCTCGCGCGCCGCCGCGATGTCGGTCGAGTCGGTGGTGGTGGTGTCCCACGGGAGGTCGAGCACGGTGTCCAACCAGGTTCGCAGGTAACCACTCTCGGGCGACTGCTCGCTGGAACGTTCCAGCTTGCCGACCTCACGCAGGGCCGCCTCGCGCACGTTGTCGGGCAGCGTGGCCGCCTCGATACGTGCGCGGTAGTCGTCGGATCCGTCGGGCTCACCCTCGCCGAGCTCCTTGCGGATGGCGGCGAGCTGCTGACGCAGCAGGAACTCCTTCTGTGTCTTCTCCATGCCGTCGCGCACGTCGCCGGCGATCTTGTCGTTGACCTCGACCTCGGCGAGATGGTCGGTGGTCCACGTGATCAGGGTCCGCAACCGCTCGACGACGTCTGGCGTCTCCAACAGCTGACGCTTCTGCACGTCGGTGAGGTACGACGCGTAGCCGGCGGTGTCGGCCAGGGCCGAGGGGTCGGTCAGCTTGTTCACCGAATCGATGACCTGCCATGCCTCGCGGCGCTGCAGCATCGCCAGGACGAGCTTCTTGTACTCGGCGGCGAGCTCGCGGGTCTCGTCGGTGACGCTCGATTCGGCGGCCTCGTCGACCTCGACCCACAGAGCGGCGCCGGGGCCGGTGGTGCCCGAACCGATGTGGGCACGCACCTCGCCCTTCACCACGGCGGCGTGCTGGCCTCCACCGAGGCGTCCGACCTGCACGATCGACGCGATCACGCCGTACGACGGGTAGCGGTCGTCGAGTCGAGGCGCGACCAGCAGTTTCTGTGAATCGGTCGCCTGAGCGGCGTCGACCGCGGCGCGGGCCGCGTCATCGAGCTCGATGGGGACCACCATGCCGGGCAGCAGGATGGGATCGGTCAGGAACAGAACGGGTAAGCGGGTGTCGCGCATTCTTCCTCCAGGGTTCAGTCTGATTCGCTCAACTGGCCGGAGGGATTGATCTGTTCCCGCTCAAGTCCGGTGTTCGTTGTGAGCAGAACGGGTGGTCGCGCACGATCTCAGTCGGAAACGGTGGTGCTGACCGCGGTCGGGGGCTCCTCGGACCTCGCGGCCATGTCGACCCGCCGCGTACCGCAGTCGGCGCACCGGACGTAGTGCACCGTCCCGTCGCTGGTGCGGTGGGCGGATTCGGTGACCCATGCGTGTTCGTGCGTCCGACGTTTCGGGCCGAGGGTCGAGTTCTCGATCGGTGAGGTGTGCATGCACCCACTGTGATGTCATGGTCTTATGCATCTCAACCCTTACGGCGAGTATGCGGTCCTCCTGGCGGCCTCGTTGGCCGACGACTGGCCCGATGACTGTGCGGGCATCGAGGCCCGAGCACGTGAGTTCGGGATGACCGGTCGCTTCGAGACCCGCCCCGACGACCACGCGCGGACCCGCGAGGTGATCGACGAGTGGCTGCGGATGGTCGACGCCCCCACCGAGGACGAACGCGCGCGTCTGCTCAACGAGACGATGAGCGTCGCCGCGGCCTACCCGAGGCTGACCAACCACGACGACGAGGGGTGGCATCTGCACTATCGGGATCGGGATCAGTCACTCGCTCACGTTCTCACCGCGGTCATCTCGGTGGGGACGGCGCTGCACCTCACCACCCGCGGGATGCACCGCATCGGACGATGCGCCGCCGGTCTTCCCGGCGGAGCGGAGTGCGACAGGGTGATCGTCGACGTCAGCCGCAACGGGACGCAGCGGTACTGTTCGGTGCGGTGCGCGAATCGCGCTGCGGTGCGCCGACATCGAGCCCGGACACAGTCGGAGCGGCGCTAGGGGCTGTCGCCGGCGACGATCGCGTCGATCCTCCAGCGATCGGATCCGTCCGAGGAGACGTAGAAGGCGTCGCCGCGCGCCACGTCGGCGACGGCCGCAGGGGTGCGGACGCGGACGTCCACGAGGACGCGTGCGGCCGAGTCGGTGAGGGTGACGCGCGCACACCAGGCGTCGGTCCCTTGGGGCAACGCAGAGATCCACCGCTGCAACTCGATGACGGTCGGGACCGGCGCGGTGTCGGAGATCGCCGCGCGCGCGGCCACCGGCGACTTGTCGGTGATCGCGGCCGCGAGGAATGTGGCGACCGCTCCGGTCGGTGAGGTCGGGTCGGCGCGCTCGTCGATCGTCGTGACCGCACCGTCGGTTCCGGTGGTGCAGAACGGGATCTGCGGTCCGTCTGCAGGAGCCGCGTTGTTCTGAGCCGGCACGGTCGCACCCGAGCCCGAGCCCGAGCCGCCCGCGCCGGACACCGTCGATCCCGATCCCGATGACAGGGCGAACACGGTGACACCCGTGGCGATCCCGGCGACGACGACCACGGCGCCCGCGATGAGTGCGATGCGACGTCGGTTGCCGCCACGGGAGCGACGGCGCGAGCCCCGTACCGCGATCTGCTCGAGCGTCTCCGACCAGTTCTGCGACGGGTCGGTGTTCATCGGCACCCAGGACGGCGCCTCCGGAGAGCCGCGCGGCGGACCCGGATCGGCGCCGGCGAACCACGGGGGTTCGGGCGGGAGGACGCGGGGCGGGGGAGCGTCGGCCGGTCCGGGCGCCGGCTGCGCGGCGAACGGATCGGTGTCGGGATCGCCAGGGGGCGACGCCGATAGGTCGGGATGGTAGGGCTGATCGTCCGGTCGGTGGTCGGGGGTGTCGGTCACTGCTCCACCTCGCCGGCGATCCGGACGTCACCCGGTGAACCCGTGACCGTCGCGCGCAGTCGATACTCTGCGGCGGCGCCGGCGGGGGGCTGGTAGTTGAGGGTGAGCAGCACGGTGTCGGGCCGGGTCTGGCGCATCCGCAGACAGTAGGTGGTGCCCGGCGGGTACCCCTCGAGCGCCTGGGAGATCAAGTCGGGCGATGCCATCGCCGCACCGGTCGCGATGGCATCGGTCGCACGGGCTTTGTCGCGGGCGGTGATGATCGCCCAGTGGTAGTCGGCGACCACCGACAGCGCCGAATCGTGGCCACCCTGGCTGTTGGTGACGGTCTCGCCGGGAGCCGCGGTGGAGGGGTCGCACTGCAGCGGCTCAATGGCCGGGATCGACGCCGCCGAGGTCGATCCCGACGGCATGGTCACGACCGGCGCGGACGCGGAGTCGTCGCCACACGCGGTGAGGCCGAGGAGCAACGCGATGACGGCACACACCACCAGGCCACCCGATCTCGCCGGGTGGCGAGAGGGTGGCCTGGAGGCGTGGTCGCACGTGATCACGTGGGTGTCACTGGCGGTGTCGGCCCCCCGCCGGCGCGCCGACGTACTGCGGGTAGGAGATCTCCAGCCCCGGGAACGCACGCTGCGCCTCCTTGCCGAAGTTGATCACCGCAGCCGTCACCGAGTCACGAGCGGTCTGAGCGAACACGCCGGCGGCCTGGAAGGGCGCGTCGGCGGCACGGTGATCGATCTTGATCGGCACGTTCACCGCACCGATCTTCACCTGACCGGTGACGTCACCGTTCTTGGCCACCACGTAGTCGACCTTGTCGCCGCCGGGCAGGTTCGAGCGATCGAGGTGCAGCTCGTACTGGTTCGCGTCGGGGTTCGGCGGAGCCGGCTTCGACTTGCGAGGATCCTCACGCGTGGCCCCACCCAGGGGCGCATTCGGATCGGCGCCCGGGTCACCGGCGCCGACGGCGTAACCGATCGCACCACCGATGAGTCCACCGACAGTCGCGCCGACGATTCCGCCGCCGGCACCGCCCGCGAGAGCTCCGACAGCCGGTCCTGCAGCGAGACCGATGAGAGCGCCGGGGCCAGCCAGTGCGCCTGCGGCAGCGGCGGATCCGGGCGGCCCCGCGGGTGCGCCGACCACCAAACCGGTGATCGCGCCCGCGGCTGCGCCAACTCCGGCGCCGACTGGGAGACCGACGATCGCGCCGACCGCCGCCGCGGGGATGCCGACGGCGAGTGCGCCCGCGGTGCCGCCGACCAAAACGCCCAGGGTCGTCGACGCAGCGGTACGCGCGGCCTGATCCTTCGGGAAGCCGATGGACTCGTAGTAGGTCGCGGTGCGGGCCTCGATGGTCGCGGCCTGGCCGTTGAGGTTCCGGGCGTCGGCGTCGGAGAGCCACGCGGGCTGCGCGGTGCGGAAGTTGCCGAGCTTGATGACGCCGGGCCGGGGCAGCACGGGGTTGACCGGCTTCGTCGGCTTGGGCGCGGTGATGGTCGGCGGCACGGGGTTGTAGGTGCCCGAGTAGACCGGCGGTGTGTAGTCGGGCGAGTCCTCGTAGATGACGGGCGCGTCATAGGTCGGCGCCGGGATGATGCTGCGTCCCTGCGCGGCCGGCGGGGTCGGGGCCGGCGGAGGTGTCGGGGCGGGAGGGGCGATACCCGGGGCCATGTCGGTCGACGGGGGAGCGGTTCCGGGGGGCGCAGCGAACGCCTGGCCCGCGGCGCCCGCGGCGATGGCGGCGGCGAGCACGACTCCGGCGGTCGTCCGGGTCACCCTCTGCGGATGGTGAAGCGACACGGTCACTCTCCTCGTGATCGGTCAGGCGCCGGCAGGGGCCGGCGACGGCGGGTCGAGCGAAAAGACACACGCGGCGTGTTACCTCCTCGTGTCCACAGACGAACACCAGGACCCCGGCGGTGATCGATGAACACCCCTCCGAGAGCGCATGGACAGCTCTCGGGAATCACCGCATCGGAAGCTTGTGCAAGGAAGTCAATCATGCGCTCCGTAGCTGCTCAACACGACCCTGTGCATAAGTCCGAATACGGATCGCGGTGATCGGATCCAGCGGGCCGGAACCGACATGACCGACCCCGCCTCGCGGCGGTTCACCGCGGGACGATGAGCTCCGCGATGGCGACGACCTGCTCGTGCCCCATGGGCGTGCTGCCGTACATCACCTGGCGGGTCATGAGTCCGTCGACCGCCATCCGGAACAGTTCGGCCGCAGCGATGTCGATCGGGCGGCCCGACGTCTCGAATCCGGCCTGCGCCAGCCCGACGAACCCCGCCTGCTGCACGTCGAACGCATCGCGTAGTTCGTCGTTGGTCAGAGCCTCCCCGCGGAGGTGGTGTCGCGCGATGATGCGGTTGCGGTTCGGCTCGGAGGTCATCTCGATGACGAACCCGACGACGGCCGTCACCACGACGTCGTGTGTCCAGCGCTCGATGGCGAAATGTCGGGCGGCGGTCTCCAGGTCGCGCCGGAACACCTCCTCGACGGCGAGGGACAGCAGGCGGGCACGCGAGGGGGCGTGATAGTTCACCGCGCCCGCCCCCAGCCCAGCCGCCGAATCGACCGCACGGTGGGTGAGACCGCGTGGCCCGCGCTCGGCCAGAACGGTCACCGCGGCAGCCATGATCACGTCACGGCGACTGGGCCGGTCGGCACTGCTCTGGGCTTCCTCCACGCTCATGAACCTACGGTCCGAGATCGTCCGACGACAATGCAGGAGCGACCGAAGGGGCTGATCGGCAACGGATTCGTTGACCGTATGTGACCGAACCTCTACGCTCAACGGATGTTGAGTAACTGGACTCCGAATCGGCGAACACTCCTCGGCGCAGCCGGTACCGGGGTGGCAGCGGCCGCGATGACACTCGGCCGTGGCCCGGTCGCGGGGGCGGCACCGACGGGTTCGTCGGAGGGCCCGATCACACAGAGTTGCGCGGAGCGCTATGTGGGTTATCGCGAGGCCGACCGCGCCAAGCCATACGCGAAATACTTCACGCCCCATACCGATCCGGCGCCACAGGTCGTGCGGACCGCGTTCGCGGGCCCACCGCTGCCGGCGGCGTCGATCCCGGAGTTCGAACGACTCACGCGCGATCTCGGCCCGTCGGGATACTCGCCGATCGAGGTCGGCTACGGGCAGCGGTCCGACGGGGTCCTCTTCGTCGCGTGTCGCACCGAGATGCCCCGCGTGACCGCAGCGATGTGGGACTGGTGGTTCGGCTGGCACTCCATCGAATCGGCGCGCTACAAACTCTGGCACCCCGACGCCCACGAATACGCGGCCCTGCGACAGAACCGCACGACCTCCCCGATCTCCGACAAGGCCAAGTACATCGGCAACACCAGCTACGTCGACGAGCTCGTCGGGCCCAAGCTGCAGCAGCTCGGGATCGACTTCCGCGACCCGGTCGCCAACGGGTTCACCGTGCCGTCGGACCAGACGATCATCTACGGGCGGGTCGGGAGCAGCATCGCCCCGGTAGATCTCGGATGGCTCGCCCACCAGGTGCGTCCGATCCCCGGCGGGGCGGAGATGCGGAGCCGCTTCTACCTCAACATCCGGGGACTGCACGTCCCTGATCTCCCGCAGGCGGCGTGCGCGGTGGCACGCGGCGCGTCGGTCGACCCGAGCGACCTGTTCCTGGGCATCGACCTCGCCCGCAACCTGCTGATGCACTGCGGTCAGGAGATGAACCACCTCGCGCAGTTCCTCCCCGAGATCTACCGCGAGTTCCGCGTCTGAGTCGACCCGTCTGAGTCGCACGGTCTGCGTTGACCGGTCAGCGATGTAGGCAGCGTCCGTAGGCTGGTCGCATGATGCGCCGACCCACGCCCGACAAGCCCGCTCCCGGACAGGAATCGGTGTGGGACTACCCGCGACCGCCACGCCTGGAACCGTTCTCGGGATCGATCACGATCGAGCTCGGCGGGATCGAGATCGCCTCGACCACCGCAGGGTGGCGCGTACTGGAGACCAGCCACCCGCCCACCTACTATCTCCCGCGCGCCGCGTTCGTCGACGGTGTGCTGCGCGAGACCGAAGGCGCCTCGTGGTGTGAGTGGAAGGGCCAGGCGTCGTACTTCGACCTCGTGACCCCCGAGGCGGGAGCCCCGCGCGCGGCGTGGACGTATCTCGACCCGACACCGGGTTTCGTCGATCTGCGCGGCGCGATCGCGGTGATGGCCGCGCAGGTCGACCGCGCGACGGTCAACGGCGAGACCGTGACCCCGCAGCCGGGAGGCTTCTACGGCGGTTGGGTCACCAGTACCGTGGCCGGCCCGTTCAAGGGCATCCCCGGATCGATGGGGTGGTGAGGGCGTGAAACTCGCAGTGCACCTGTCCAACATGACCCTGCCCGGCGGCCCGGCTGCACTCGGTCGGGCGCTGTCGGGCGCGGCACGCGCAGCCGATCAGGGCGGCATCGAGACACTGACCGTGATGGACCACTGGTTCCAGATGGAGAACCTGGGCGGTCCGGACGAGCCGATGCTCGAGGGCTATTCGGTGCTGAACTTCCTCGCGGGACAGACCGAGCGAATCCAACTCGGCACGTTGGTCACGGGCATCACCTATCGCCATCCCGGATTGCTGGCCAAGACGGTGGCGACCCTCGACGTGCTGTCGCAGGGGCGGGCGCTCCTCGGGGTGGGTGCGGCCTGGTACGAACGCGAACACCACGGGCTGGGCGTGCCCTACCCGTCGACGTCGGAGCGCTTCGAACGCCTCGAGGAGACCATCGAGATCTGTCGGCAGATGTGGAGTTCGGACACCGGTCCCTACGAAGGCACCCACTACCGGCTGGCCGAGACCCTCAACAACCCGCCGACGTTGTCGCAGCCGGGTCCGCCGCTGATGATCGGCGGCAGTGGCGAGAAGAAGACGCTGCGCCTCGTGGCCCGCCATGCCGACATGTGCAACCTCTTCGCGACCGGTGTCGACGAGGTGCGTCACAAGATCGAGGTGCTCGACGGGCACTGCGCCACCGAGAATCGCGATCCGTCCACGATCCTGCGCACCATCATCACCGCCACCGACCCCCTCGCCGACACCGATGCGTTCCTCGCCGAGATGGAGCGCTACGCCGCGCTCGGCGTCGGTCAGGTGTTCGTGGGACCCGCATCCGACGATCCCGCAGGCTGGGTCGAATCGGTTGTGCAACAGGTCAAGCCGCGACTCGACGCGATCTGAGGCTCAGCCCGCGCGGGAGTCGGCGGCGTCGTCGGGATCGGTGTGCAGGCGTACCCGGTTGCCCCCGGAACGTTTGGCGTCGTACATCGCGCGGTCGGCCGAGCGGATGAGGTTCTCGACCACCGTGGCGGCGCTGTCGGCCGACATCGCCTCGGCGTCGGCCCACGCCACCCCGACGCTGGCCGTGACGCGCAAACCCTGGTTGGGTGCCGGAACGGCCGACCGGATCCGCTCGGCGAGCACGGCCACCTCGCCCAGGGGTCGTCGTGCGACCACCACGAACTCCTCGCCACCCATCCGGCAGGGGATGTCGGTGTCGCCGATGACCTCGGCGAGGCGGCGTGCCGTCTCGGCGAGCACCAGGTCTCCGCACTCGTGCCCGCGGGCGTCGTTGACACGCTTGAACGCGTCGAGATCCAACACGATCGCGGCCACGACATCGTCGTGCCCACGCGGCCGGTAGCGACCGACCGAGGCCACCGCCTGCTCGAGACCGCGCCGATTGGGCAACTGCGTCAACGGATCCCGGCGCGACTCGATCGAGTCGGAGCTGAGCATGCCGAGCAGCACCTGCGAGGTCGCCGGGATCACCAGATTGGCGAGGACCACCACGATGCCCTTGCTGATGGCCATGGCCGGATCGCCCCCGACGGCGGTCATGGTGGCCAAGACGACGGTCACGAGCATGACCGTGGCGATGTGTGCCACCAGGACGCGGGTCCCGTGGAAGAAGGCGCAGTACCCGCCGACGACCGCGAAGAGCGTCGCGCCGGTCAACCCCGCCAGCGGAGCACTGTCGCTGAACAACCCGATGGCGATGAACGCGTCGGCCGCACCGACGAAAGCGATGGATCGCCGTCGATCGGGCCACGGCGTCGTCAACCACAGCACGGCCAGGACGCAACCGCCGCCGCCGGCGATGACGGCCGTCGTGTAGCGGACCGCACTCGAAGCCCCGTCAGGGCTTGCCATGTTGATGAACGGGATGCACGAGGTCAGCGCGGTGGTGAAGGCGACGGCGATACGGACGAAAGAGCGGAGCGAATGCATCTCCAGGTAGTCGGAGAACCACCCGAAGCGGTCAGGTTTGCTCCAGGCCGCTGCCGCCAGATGCACGACGGTACGGCGCATCTCCCCCACGGCGTCGCGCACCGGATGAACGCTACGCCGTGTGCCGACCTCGATCGGGGGAAATCAGTGGGCGGTCACGCGTCCGGACCACCGGCGACCACCGGGGGAACGGCACTCCAGTCGATCTCCACGCGGTCACCGCCGGCGTCCTGCGCGGACTGCATCGCCACGCCGGCACGGTGCAGCAGGTCGTCGATGGGGGTCTGTACGTCGGCCGAGTCGATCGGGGTGGGGGTGAACGCCACGCCGACGCTGGCGCTCACGGGCACCGGGTCGCTCACGTCGAAGACCAGTTCGCGGAAGCGGTTCGCGAAGATCTCGACACCCTCGTGGGTGACACCGGCCAGGGCCGAGAACTCTGCGTCACCGGTGCGGGCGACGAAGTCGCCGCCGCGCACGCCCTGTGCGAGGCGATCGGCGACCCGCTTGAGCACCTGCTCGCCGCGTTCGTGTCCGTCGCCGACGGCGATGTCGTGGAACTGGTCGAGGTGTACGCGGACCACCACGAGGTAGTCCTTGCGGTTGAGGGCCGTCAGCCCGGTCGACGCAGCGGAGTACAGACCGTGTCGGGTGAGGACTTCGGTCAGTGGATCGCGCATCGGCTCGCCTCTCTGGGTCAGGTGCCTGTTCCCGGCCACCGCGAACCCATGATGCAGTATCAGCGGCAACACGACGGCGGCCACTGCCGCCTCCACGGCGAAGACAGCCAGATCGGGCACCGACGCGGCGGACTGCGAGACGCCGACCGCCACGGTCGCGACGATGATCACGGCCGCCGCGAATGCCTGCACGTAGACGACGGCTCGGACCGAATAGCCCGCCGTGAAGGTCCCCAGCAAGACCAGCGTGGTGGTCGCGGCGAGTCCGACGCGAGGGTCCGCGGGAACCAGTGCCGCGAGCAGCGTCGCGAGGTCGGCGATGACGACGAAACCGAGAAGCGATCGGGCCGAGGTGCATCGGCGGGTGGCCCAGAGGACGGCGGATGCGATCGCGACGGCGATCGCGACGATCGCACCGACCACGCGCACACCCGAATCAGGGCCCCCGGGTGCGACGGCGGCGACCGTCCAGCCCACCGCGGCGAGCAGACAAAGCACGGCGATCCCGGTCGACAGCGCACGGGCGCGACCACCCGGATCCATCGGTCCCCCCGACAGTGATCCCCCACGGTTTGTCGGCACGACCACGATTGTCTACGACGACGTCGTGTTTTGGGGTGCGTAACACGAAGCCGTCCGAGGGCGGCGGTCAGATCCGGGAGCGGATCGGGTCGAATCGGGGCGAGGCGTGATCTACTCTGCTCGAAAAGATAGAACACGTTCTAGTTTTCGAGAAGGGTGATCGATGAGCAGCGAGCAGATCGCGAATGCGGTGAAGGCGTATGTGGAGCTGGTCGGATCGGGGACCGCCGAACAGGTCGTCGACCTCTACGCCGAGTCCGCGACGGTGGAGGACCCCATCGGCAGCGACATCAAGTCGACCCGCGAGGCGCTGCTCGAGTTCTACGGCGTCATCGCGCAGCTCGAGCGGTCGACGGAGCTGAAGTGGATGCGCATCGCCGGCGACACCGCGGTGTTCGAGTTCTCGTTGGTGACCGCGGCGGGCGACGCGAAGTTCGAGGTCACGCCGGTCGACATCATGAGATTCGACGACGAGGGCCGCGTCGTCAGCATGCGGGCGGTGTGGGACCCCGCGACCGATCTCAAGCAGATCTGATAGCGCTCATCGACGCCCGGTGGGGCGCAACACGATCTCGGTGGGGTGCGCATCACGCGGCGTCGCGATCGCCTGCGCCACCGCCGCGGCGACGGTCTGCGGCGTGAGGAACCGGGTGGCGTCGTAGTCGCCGCCCTCGATGTCGACGAGTTCGCGCTGCATGTCGGTGTCGATGCGTCCGGGGAACACCGAGGTGACCCTCAGGTCGGGTTCCTCCTCACGCAGCGACTCCGAGAACGCGCGCAGCGCGAACTTGCTCGCCGCGTAGGCGCTCCACCCGGGACGCGCGGTGCGGCCGGCGCCGGAGTTCACGAACACGATGTGTCCGTCAACCTCACGCAGCGCGGGAAGCAGCAACCTCGTGAGCTCCGCCGCGGCGATGAAGTTGACCTCCATGATCCGGCGGTACTCCTCGGCCGGCGTCTCCTCCACCGAGGAGATGCCTCCCACCCCGGCGTTGTGCACGAGGACGTCGAGGGAGGTGATCGCCTCTGTGGCCGCCTCGACCTCGTCGTGGTCGGTCAGCTCCACCGGCCATGTCGACGACCCCTCGAGCTCCACGGCGAGATCGTCGAGTTCGGCCGACGGCCGACCGCCGAGCAACAGGTCGTGGGTGGGCGCGAGGGCACGTGCGATGGCGGCACCCAGGCCGCGGCTCGCACCGGTGATGAGGGCGGTGGGCATGGCCCCACGATAGGCACGACCGTCGAAGGGATGTCTCAGGCGTCGGCGGTCTGCGTGCGCGCCAGCCCGACGACGGCGGTCACGGCCTCGACCGCGACCTCGACGATCTCGCCGACGGGCCGGTTGTCCTCGACGACCAGCGCGGTCATCTCCTCCACCCCGCCGACCAGGAAGCGCGCGGTGTCGACCGACAGCGGGTGGAAGCCGGCGTTGCGCATCTCGTCGGTTGCGCTGAGTCCGATGAGCAGGTTGATGAACTCGTCGCGGGGACGACTCGCCAGCGTGACGGCGGGATCGCCGAGCGACGGCAGTTCGCGCACCCAGCTGCGGATGACGGCGGGGTGTGCGGCCACCGCGGTGAAGTACGCGGTGACGGCCTGCCGGATCTGCTCGTTCCAGTCCGACTGCGGATCGACCGCCGCGGCGACCTCGGCCAGCATCACCGAGTGCACCGACCGGAGCAGCGCGAAGTAGCAGTCGTCGCGGTCACGGAACTCCTCGTAGAACGTGCGGCGGGAGGTGTGCGCCCGCTTCACCACGTCGCCGATCGTGACGTCGCGATACGGCGACGCCGCCAACGCCTCGGCCATGCCGTCCATCAGCCGCCGCCGGTAGCCGGTGCGTCGGGTGTCGGTGGGTTCGGCGTCAGGCGTGACGGTCACAGGAGTCCTCTCGGCGAGCCGCTGGTGGGTCGACGGTGATGATGATCCGCTCCACGCTACCGATGCCGTGGCCTCGAGCGGCGTAGCGCGAACGGTCATGACCTGGCCAGATTGACCAGGAACTCGATGCTGCCGGTCTTCTCGACGGTGACGAAGTCCCCGATCGACGGTGCCTGGACCCCGAAATCGGACCAGGTGACCGGGATCGAGCCCTGCACGATCACCGAGGATCCGGAGCGGGCGACGGCGAGATCGGTGGTGACCGGCCTCTCGACACCCTTGATCGTCATGGTGCCTGTCGCCGGCACCGTGGCGCGCGCACCCGAGGCCGGGACGCCGGAGATGTCGACGGGTCTGGTGACGGTGAATGTCGCGGTGGGATGTGCGGCGGTGTCCATGATGTTCTCCCCGCGGAAACGGTTGTCGCGGGACGAATCCGGGCTCCGGATCGAGGCCACGTCGACGGTGATGGTGCCCGACTCCAGGGTGGTCCCGGTGACGGCGATGCCGCCGGACACCTCGGTCGTGCGTCCGTTGACGGTGATGTTCTCCCCGCGCAGCACCTCGTCGACGCGGTACCCGGCCTGGGTGCGCGCGTCCTCGGTGCTCGGGCCGGCGACCACGTTCCAGTTCCCGGCGACGTCGACGGTCGCGCCCTGGGTCTGTGACGGCAGCGCGAGTTCGGCGTCGGCGTCGGTGACGATCCAGTTCTTGTAGACCCACGGTCCGGCCGCGAACGCGACGATCGCGATCACCACCACGATCCCGGCGGCCCACAGCAGCTTCTTCTTCATCGTGCTCACATCCGTCGTCAGAAGGTGTGGCAAACCTTACCTAAGCAACCTGTGAACGACGTGTGACGAGCGAGGGGTCGACCGGTCGCGCAGAATGGCGAGGTGGCGAACCTCGGCTTCACCCCGACCCAGTTGTCGGCGCGCGCGGCATACCTGTTGCGCGGCAACGACCTGGGCACGATGACGAGCGCCGCCCCGAGGCTCTACCCCCACATGTGGAGTTGGGACGCGGCATTCGTCGCCGTCGGACTGGCACCGCTCAGTGTCGAACGCGCCGTCGTCGAACTCGACACCCTGCTCTCGGCGCAGTGGTCGAACGGGATGATCCCGCACATCGTGTTCGCGAACGGTCGCGACGGCTACTTCCCGGGACCGGCGCGCTGGGAGGTCGCTCGTCTCGCGGAGCACGCGCCGACGACGGCGGACACCTCCGGCATCACCCAACCCCCGGTGCACGCGATCGCAGTTCAGCGCATCCTCGATCAGTCGCGCCGGCGCGGCCGCACCACCCGGCAGGCCGCCAACGAGTTCATCGACCGCCGGTGGGGGAACCTGATGCGGTGGCACCGGTGGCTCGCCCACGCACGGGATCCCCAGGGGCGCGGTCGGATCACGCTGTTCCACGGGTGGGAATCGGGTATGGACAACTCGCCCCGGTGGGATGCGGCCTACGGCAACGTCGTTCCCGGCGCCGATCTCCCGCCGTACACCCGCGCCGACCTGTCGCACGTCGCCGACCTGACGATGCGACCCACCGATCTGGAGTACGACCGCTACCTCTGGCTGGTCGAGCAGATGAAGCGCGTGCGCTACGACGACGCGCTGTTGCCGTCGGTCATGAGTTTCGCCGTCGAGGACGTCTTCGTCAGTGCGATCTTCGCCGTCGCGTGCGACGTGTTGGCCACCATCGGGGAGGACTACTCGAAACCTCGGTCCGACGTCCGCGACCTCCGCGCGTGGGCCGACCGATTCCGTGCCGGCGTCGTCGCGGCGACCAGCGAACGGACCGGCGCCGCGCGCGACTTCGATCTGCGTGCGGGTCGATGGGTCAACACCGAGACGATCGCGTCGTTCGCGCCGCTGCTGTGCGGGGGTCTGCCCCGCGATCGCGAGCGGGCGCTGATGCGGATGTTCGAGGGACCGCGGTTCTGTGGTCATCCGGATCTGAAATACGCCGTCCCACCGAGCAACTCACCGATCGCCGCGGACTTCAAACCGCGCGAGTACTGGCGTGGACCGGTGTGGCCGGTGATGACGTGGCTGTTCTCGTGGGCCTTCGCCCGCCGCGGGTGGCCGGAGAAGTCGGCGCGCCTGCGTGAGGAGGGTCTGCGGCAGGCGCAGGACGGGTCGTTCGCGGAGTACTACGAACCGTTCACCGGCGAGCCACTGGGCAGCATGCAGCAGAGCTGGACCGCGGCCGCGGTGCTCGACTGGCTCGACTGACGCCGATCGCCGAGGCACGAGGGGTGGCGCGACAGGCCCGTGAAGCGTAAAGGAACTTTTACCCGGCATCGCTCGTAGAACTCTCGTGACGATCCTGGGAATCCTCGCCGGCATCGTGGTGGTGCTCATCATCACCGCGTTCACCGGCTACTTCGTCGCGCAGGAGTTCGCCTACATGGCGGTCGACCGGTCGCGCCTCGCCGCCGCCGCGGCTGCCGGCGACCGTGGCGCGCAGCGCGCACTCGGCGTGACCCGCCGCACCTCGTTCATGCTGTCGGGCGCACAGCTCGGCATCACCGTCACCGGACTGCTCGTCGGCTACGTCGCCGAACCGTTGATCGGCGAGGGGGTCGGCGAGCTGCTCGGCGGTATCGGTTTCGGCGCCGCCATCGGAGTCGCGATCGGTACGGTCGTCGCGGTCGTGCTGTCGACCGTGGTGCAGATGCTGTTCGGTGAGTTGTTCCCGAAGAACCTGGCGATCGCTCGACCCGAGCCCGTCGCGAAGTGGCTCGCCCGGTCGACCACGCTGTACCTGTCGATGTTCGGTTGGCTGATCTGGTTGTTCGACCAGTCGTCGAACGTCTTGCTCAAGGTCCTCGGCATCAAGCCGGTACACGATGTCGAGCACTCGGCGACACCGCGCGACCTCGCCCACATCGTCGCCGAATCACGCGCCACCGGCGAACTCGCGCCGGACCTCTCGGCGCTGCTCGACAGGATCCTCGACTTCCCCGGCCGCACAGCGGTCCACGCCATGATCCCGCGCTCCCGGGTGGACACCGTCGCCGCGTCGAACGACGTGTCGACCGTGCTCGCCGCGATGGGCACCGGCCACACCCGGTACCCGGTGATGGGTGACGACCCCGACGACCTAGTCGGTGTGATCACGCTGCACGACCTGCTCGTCGACGAACCCCACGGCGTCGCCGGCGACCACGTGCGCCCCGCGGTGATGGTGCCGACGACGCTGCCGCTGCCCGCGGTGCTCACCGCGCTCGACCAGGCGGACGCCGAGATGGCGATGGTCATCGACGAGTACGGCGGCTTCGCGGGCATCGTCACCGTCGAGGACATCGCCGAGGAGCTGGTCGGTGACATCGCCGACGAGCACGACACCGACACCCCCGTCCAGATCAGCGGGTCGCCGACCGACGGTTGGTCGCTACCCGGCGGGATGCCCATCGACGAGGTGGAGCGCATCATCGGATACCGCCTGCCCGCAGGCGATTACGAGACACTCGCCGGTGCGGCGATCCATGCCGCCGGCGGCTTCCCGGAGTGCGGGAGCACCGTGACCATCGAATTGCTCGGCGACGCCGCCGATCTCGTTCACGAGGACGATCCCCCGGTCCGCGAACTGGCCGTCGCCGTGGTCGCCGTCGAACGGATGGTCCCCGCCCGGGTACACGCCCGGCTGACTGTTCGCGAACGCCCCGCAGGCCTCGACCACACCGACACCATGGAGACGAAGCGATGAGCAATCCCTGGGTTCTCGTCCTCGTCACCGTGGGCCTCATCGCCGCGAGTGCGTTCTTCGTGGCGATCGAGTTCGCGTTGATCGCCGCGCGCCGCAGTCGTCTGGAGGATGCGGCACCCACCAGTCGTGCGGCGCGTGCCGCGCTGCGCAGTGCGTCGGACCTGTCGCTGCTGTTGGCCGGTTCGCAGCTCGGCATCACCGTGTGCACCCTCGCCCTGGGTGCGGTCACGAAACCCGCTGTGCACTATTGGCTCACACCGCAGTTCGAGAGTCTCGGCGCCCCGTTGTGGATCGCCGACGTCATCGGCTTCGTCCTCGCCCTGATCATCGTCACGTTCCTGCACCTGGTGGTCGGCGAGATGGCGCCGAAGTCTTGGGCGATCGCCCACCCGGAGCGCTCGGCGACCCTTCTCGCCATCCCGATGCGAGGCTTCATGTGGGTCTTCCGACCGTTGCTCGTCGCGCTGAACTCGGCCGCGAACTGGTGCCTGCGACGTGTGGGGGTGGAGCCGGTCGACCAGACCGACGGCACCCAGGACACCGACGGCCTGAGACACCTCGTGGAACACTCCGGAACCGTGGGCACCCTCGACGAGCGCTACCACGGCCGCCTGATCAGCGCCCTGGAGATCGAACGCCTCACCGTCGGCGACATCGTCTCCGAGTCCGTCCCGGCCACCGTCGATGTCGGGTCGCCGATGGCCGAGATCCGTTCGGCGGCACACACCACCGGACACCTGCGGCTGCTGGTGTGGGCGGCGGGCAAGATCGTCGGGGTGGTGCACGTCCGCGACGGGCTCACCGCGCCTGAGGGATCGACCGCCGGCGACATCATGCGGTCGCCGCTGTGGGTCGACGCCGACGAGCCGGTACACCAGGTGTTGCGCACCATGCGGGAGTCCCGCACGCATCTCGCGGTGGTGCGGTCGCCCGGTGGTGAGGTGCGCGGGATCGTCACTCTCACCGATGTCGTCGACCGCCTCCTGCCCTCGACGCCGGTCGCCTGAGTAGTTCCCCCGATTCGCGGGACCGCGAGGTCGGGCATCGTCATCGACATGGAGATTTCCGTGGAGTTGCGCACAGTGCGTCGTGTCCTGGCCTGGGTCGCGGTGGTGGCGGGATGGACCGCTCTGGCCTACCCCTTCGTGGCGATCGGGTTCTTCTTCGCGGCGGACACCAGCTGCGACGGCGGAGAACTGCACGCATCTGCCGACGGGGTCTGGTGGGAGGTCATGACGGTCTCGGTGTGGGCGAGCCCGTTCCTCGTGGTGGCGGGGCTCAGGCGGACGGTCGTGACGATCGGTGCAGCCGTGCTCGCCGTGGCCGCGGCCGCCGGCATGGTGGCCTGGGTCGCCACGAGCCCGGGTCAGTTCTGTTTCTAGCTCGAACCCGTCAGCGCAGCAGTGCGCGAGCCATCACCACTCGCTGGATCTGGTTGGTGCCCTCGTAGATCTGGGTGATCTTGGCGTCACGCATCATCCGCTCCACCGGGAAGTCGCGGGTGTAGCCCGCGCCGCCGAACAGCTGGACGGCGTTGGTGGTGACCTCCATGGCGACGTCGGAGGCGAAACACTTCGACGCCGACGCCTGGAAGGCCAACGCCGACTCGCCCCGTTCGGCGCGGGCGGCGGCGGAATAGACCAGCAGACGCGCGGCCTCGATCTTCATCGCCATGTCGGCGATCATGAACTCGACACCCTGGAACTGCGAGATCGACTTCCCGAACTGCTTGCGGCCCTTGACGTAGTCGATGGTGGCGTCGAGTGCGCCCTGCGCGATGCCGACGGCCTGCGCGCCGATGGTGGGACGCGTGTGGTCGAGCGTGGTGAGCGCGGTCTTGAACCCGGTGCCCGGTTCGCCGATGATCCGGTCGCCCGGGATGCGGCACTTCTCGAAGTAGATCTCGGCGGTGGGCGATCCGTGCAGGCCCATCTTGCGCTCCTTCGGACCGACCACGAATCCCTCGTCGTCCTTGTGCACCATGAACGAGGAGATGCCGTTGGCGCCCTTCTCGGGATCGGTCACCGCCATCACCGTGTACCAGGTGGCCTTGCCGCCGTTGGTGATCCAGCATTTCGCGCCGTCGATCACCCAGCCGTCACCGTCGGCGCGGGCCCGGGTCCGCATGGCTGCGGCGTCGCTCCCGGCCTCGCGTTCGGACAGTGCGTAGGCGGCGACGGCCTCGCCTGCCGCGATGTCGGGGAGAACCTGCTTCTTGAGGTCGTCGGAGCCGCGCAGGATGAGGCCCGTGGTCCCCAGCTTGTTCGCGATGGGGATCATCGACGAGGCGGCACACACGCGAGCGACCTCTTCGATCGCGATGCACACCGCGACGCCGTCGGCGCCCTGCCCGCCGAACTCGTCGGGGACGTGGAGCGCCGAGAAACCCGCCGCGCTCAGTGCCGCGAGAGCCTCGTCGGGATAGCGAGAATCCTCGTCGACCTCGGCCGCATGCGGCGCGATCTGCTTCTCGGACAGATCCCGGATGGCCTCGCGCAGCGCGACGTGTTCCTCGGGGAGTGCGAACAGGTCGAAGTCGGTGGTGGTCATGTCAGGCTGCCCCTCGGGTCTGGGATCCCGACCACGAGCGATCGGTTAATCGATGTTAACCGGATGCGGCGGGGCGCGGCGCCGCGCGGCCCCGGTCGCGGATCACACGCCGATCTTGCCGCCGGTCTTCCACACCGCCACCACCGACGGTCGCGGTTGGGCGGAGCCGCCGTCGGGCCAGTTCGACGCGGGTGCGTCGGCGCTGGCGTCGTCGGTCTCGCCCGGGTGCTGCACGCACACGATGATCCGGTCGGAGGTGATGATCGGCCCGCACGTCTCGGCACCCTTGGGCACCGTGAGGAACTGCTTCGTCTCGCCGCGATTCGCTCCCTCGAGTGCGACCGCGAACAGCCCGTCGTTGCTCTTCAACGCGTTGCCGTCGGTCGAGATCCACAGGTTGCCGTGGGGGTCGAAGGCGACGTTGTCGGGGCACGAGATAGGACTGACCTTTGTCTTGTCGAACCCGCCGTAGTAGGTGTCGGCCTCGGCCGGGTCGCCACACACCAGCAGCAGTTCCCATGTGAACGCGGTGCCGGCATGGTCGTCGGTGAACTCGATGACCTGACCGTTCTTGTTCTCGTTGCGCGGGTTGGCCTCATCGGCCCCGGCCTTGCCCCCGGTGCCGCGCTTGGTGTTGTTGGTCAACGCGCAGTACACCTTCCCGGTCTTCGGATGCGGTTCGATGTCCTCGGGGCGGTCCATCTTCGTGGCCCCGGCTCTGTCGGCGGCGATGCGGGTGAACACGGCGACCTCGGCCGCGGTCATGCCGTCGATCCTCGACTCCGACGTGCCGTCGTCGTTCACCGTGAGGAGGGCGATCCAGGTGCCGGATCCGGCGAACTTCCCGTCGGCGGGGGGCTTGCCCGACCCGTCGATGTCCTGCGGTGAGTCGCCGGTCAGCTTGGCGACGTAGAGGGTGCCGACCTCGAGGATCCGCATGTTGTCGCGCATCGCGGAATTGCCGTTGCCCGAACGGATCTTGCGGCTCGACACGAACTTGTAGATGTACTCGAAGCGCTCGTCGTCGCCGGTGTAGGCGACCACGGTGCCGTCGGAGGTGACGAAGATGTTCGCCGACTCGTGCTTGAGGCGCCCCATGGAGGAGTGCTTGATCGGGGTCGACGACGGGTCGTGCGGGTTCACCTCCACGATGTAGCCGAATCGGTTGGCCTCGTTGGGGTTCTTCGACAGGTCGAAGCGCTCCTCGTAGCGACCCCACTGGTGGTAGTCGGACTCGTCGGCGAAGCTGTAGCGGTCGAGTCGCTCCTTGGTGGCGGAGTCGGTGATGCCGTCGGCGCCGGCGAAGTAGTTGTTGTAGTTCTCCTCGCCGGAGAGCATGGTGCCCCACGGGGTGAGCCCGCCCGAACAGTTCGCGATCGTTCCCAGGATGGTGGTCCCGGCCGGGTCGGCGGAGGTCTTGACGAAGTCGCTTCCCGCCGCCGGACCGGTGAGCGTGAACGGCGTCATCGCGGTGATGCGTCGATTGCGTTCGCCGACAACCGGTGTCAGCTTGCCGCTGCCCGATTCGGCGGCGACCTCGACCACGGTGATCCCGTGCGCGGCCATCGAGACCCGCGCCTGGTTCTCGGTCGGGTTCTTCGCCGTGTAACCGGCGAACATGAACTCCTCGGTGGTGTACTCCTGGTTGCACACCAGGTAGAACCGGTCGGGTTGACCGTCTATCGCGATGAGGCCGGCGAAGTCGTTGTTGAAACCGAACTGCTTCTCCTGCGCCTCCGGGGTCTGGGCGGCGAAGTCGAAGGCGGGCGCGCCGGGGATCACCGGGTCGCCCCAGCGGATCACCACCGACTGTTCGTAACCCTCGGGGATCACGACGGCGTCCTTCGTGTTCGGTGCGACGGCCGCGAAGTTCATGCCGTCGCCCGTGCCGGTCCCGGTGACCGGTGGTGTCGAGGGGGTGGCCGTGGATGACCCGCCGTCGTCACCACAGGCCGCGAGCGCCGACGCCGCACCGATACCGATGGCGGCGGTCGCCGTCCCCTTCAGGATCGATCGCCGCGACACCATCGAGCGGACGACGTCACCGAAGTACTCGTTGTCGCTGGTGTTGCCCGGCTCCTGCCAGCACGCCTCGCCGCACTTGTACTTGCACGTGACGTGCGCGCGGCTCGACGAGCCTGGCCTGTCGGAGGCAGGGGTGAACAGGGGCAGCGCGATACGGACCACGGAGATTCTCCCAGGGCTGTGGGGTGGGACGGACGAACGCTACGCAGCCGAGGTAAAGGGTTCCCGTTGTGTGGGTAAATGGTTGGCAAAGTGCCTGGCGACGGCCTCAGCGGCAGTCGGCGGGGGCGTCCTGGCAGTGCGGTGTGGCGCCGGGGAAGTACTGCCGGTGGGTGGCGACCCAGCGGTAGGCCGCCTCCTGGACCTGGTGCACACCGGGGATCCGGTAGACGCGCAACGGGATGGACGTCCCGACGGCCGCCGCGACCGCGGCGTTGGCCGCGTGCGCGGCGGAGTACACGGTGCCGTCGTCGCCGAGCCACCACACCGACTCCATCAGCGCTTCGGGGGAGGCCCCGACACGCTCGGCGGTACCCGGCGACTGCAGCGGTTCGGTGCGCACCCTCCCCGTCCTGTTGAGACGGACGAGGAGATCCCGGGCACGCGTGCACATACCGCAGTCCCCGTCGAAGTAGAGGACACCCGGTGTGGGCCTCACGTCAGGGAGTCGCGCCAGCGGCAGAGTTCGGCAACCGGGGCGAGCTCGTAGTCGGGTCCGCCGATACCGACGGTGAAGAACGTGACGCCCTCGGCGTGCAACTGCTCGGCCCGCTCGACGACACCCTTGAGGCCTTCGGCCAGAGCGGCCTTCGCGTCGAACTCGACGCCGGCGGAGTGCTCGATCTCGGCCGGGTCGCGCCCGATGTCGGCGCAGTGCGCCTCGAGCACGCCCGACTTGTGGCGGTAGGACTCCGGATCGACGAAGTAGTGCCAGGTGTGGGCGTAGCGCGCGACGTGCTTGAGCGTCTTCTTCTCACCGCCGCCGCCGATGAGGATGGGGATCTCGCGGGTGGGCGCCGGGTTCAGCTTCGACCACCGGTCGACGATGCGGGGCAGGGCCTCGCCGAGGGCGTCCAAACGTGAACCGGCCGTGCCGAACTCGTAGCCGTACTCGGTGTAGTCGCGTTCGAACCACCCCGACCCGATGCCCAGGATGAGTCGGCCGCCGGAGATGTGGTCGACCGTGCGCGCCATGTCGGCGAGCAGTTCGGGGTTGCGGTAGCTGTTGCAGGTGACCAGCGCGCCGATCTCGATGTTCGAGGTCTGCTCGGCCCACGCGGCGAGCATCGTCCAGCACTCGAGATGGGAACCGTCGGGGTCGCCGTAGAGCGGGAAGAAGTGATCCCAGTTGAAGGCGACATCGACCCCGACGTCCTCGGCACGGCGGACCGCGTCGCGGATCTGGGAGTAGTCGCTGAAGTGTTGCGGCTGGAGCTGGACACCGATGCGCACCTTGTTGGCCATGCTCCAGTCATACCGGCTCGCGCATCCGCGCGCCGCCGATCGCTCGCTCCCGTGCAACCGACGACCTCTGTCGGTGGGTGGTGCGAACATGTGTTCGTGAGGGAGCGTGTCTCGGTCGACGGTGCGGCGTCGATCCTCCACGCCGATCTCGACTCGTTCTACGCGTCGGTGGAGCAGCGCGACGATCCGCGGTTGCGCGGGCGCCCGGTGATCGTCGGGGGCGGGGTGGTGCTCGCCGCGAGCTACGAGGCGAAGGCCTTCGGCATCCGCACCCCGATGGGTGGCAGCGCCGCACTGCGGTTGTGTCCGCACGCCGTGGTCGTCCCGCCGCGATTCGACGCCTACACCGTGGCGAGCCGCGCGGTGTTCGACGTCTTCCACGACACCACACCGCTGGTGGAGGGCATCTCCATCGACGAGGCGTTCCTCGATGTCGGTGGTCTGCGACGGATCAGCGGAACCCCCGTCGAGATCGGCCGGCGGCTCCGCGAGCGCGTCGCCGCCGAGGTGGGCCTGCCGATCACCGTCGGCATCGCCCGCACGAAGTTCCTCGCCAAGGTGGCCAGCGCGGTCGCGAAACCCGACGGACTGCTCGAGGTCGCGCCGCACGCCGAACTGGAGTTCCTGCACCCTCTGCCGATCGAACGCCTGTGGGGCGTGGGAACGGTGACCGCGGCGAAGCTGCACGACAGCGGGATCCACACCGTCGGCGACATCGCCGTCACCGGTCACGAGATGTTGGGTTCGGTGGTCGGCCGTTCGGCCGGGGCGCACCTCTACGCGCTGTCGCTGGCCCGCGACCCGCGACCGGTCCACGTCGGAAAGCGACGCCATTCGATCGGGTCGCAGCGGGCCATCGGTCGCGGGCCGCACGCCATGAGCGACCTCGAGGCCACGGTCGTCGCCATCGTCGATCGGCTGGGCCGGCGGCTGCGTCACGCCGGCCGGGTCTGCCGAACCCTGGTGCTGCGACTGCGATTCGACGATTTCACCCGCGCCACCCGGTCGCACACCCTCGACGAGGCGACGGCGTCGACGCAGATCCTCATGGTCGCCGCGCGTCGCCTCCTGGCCGATGCGGCCCCGTTGCTGAGCGAGCGCGGCTGCACGCTGATCGGCATCTCGCTGGCGAACCTCGACGACGCCGACGCCGTGCAGCTGGCCCTGCCGTTCGGCGAGCGGGAGAAGCATCAGGAGTCGACCAGCGGTGCGCAGGTCACCCTCGACACCTCGGCACTCGACGCCGCGGTCGACGACCTGCGCGAGCGCTTCGGCGCGGGCGCGCTCACCCGCGGCGTGCTTCTCGGTCGGGCCGATCACGGTGAGGTGCCGAAACTGCCCGACTGACCGATGGTTGTGCTGTGTACCAACTCTTACCGGGGGGTAACAAGAACGCGTTCCAGTACCCTATGGTGAGTGCGTGAAGTCACAATTACGCGCGATCGCCATGGCGATCACCCTGGTGGCCGGTGTCGGGACCGTCGCCACAGGTACCGCGTCCGCCGCTCCCGGAGACACCTTCTACACGCCGCCGGCGAACTACTCCTCGGAGCCCGGTTCGATCATCAAGTCCCGCGGGACGCCGATCTTCCTGCAGATCCCGGCTGATCCCCGCCCGTTCCCGGGTGCGGCCACCACCATCATGTACTCCTCGAAACTGCAGGACGGCTCGCGTGCCGCAGTGACCGGTACCGTCATCGAGCCCTTCGCGCCGTGGCGCGGCAAGGGGCCGCGACCCACCATCGTGATGGCGCCGGGCACGATCGGCCAGGGCGACCAGTGCGCCCCGTCGAAGCTGGTCGGACTCCCGGTCTCACTCGACATCTCGAAGCCGTCGATCGGCCTCAACTACGAGGGTCTGTTCGCGAATCTGCTTCTCTACCAGGGCTACCGGATCATGATGACCGACTACATCGGTCTCGGTACACCCGGCACACACACCTACGTCAACCGTGTGGAGGAGGGCCACGCCGTCCTCGACGGCGCGCGGGCCGCGCTGAACCTCAAGAAGCTGCCGGCGAACTCGCCGGTCGGCTTCTGGGGCTACTCGCAGGGCGGCGGCGCCACCGCGTCGGCCGCCGAGATGGCCTCCACCTACGCCCCCGAGCTCAACATCAAGGGCACCTACGCGGGCGCACCGCCGGCGAATCTCGAGAAGGTCCTCAAGCAGGTCGACGGCACCTCGATCGTGGGCGTCATCGGCTACACGGTCAACGGCCTCGTCGCCCGGTACCCCGAGCTCGGTCCGATCATCGACCGCGAGGCGAGCCCGGCGGGCAAGCGGATCCTCAAGACGCTCTCCACCGACTGCATCGGGGATTCGTTCTTCCGCTTCGCGTTCCGTAGCACCAGCGAGTGGACGACCTCGAAGAAGTCGCTGTACGACATCTCCCAGAAGTACCCGGTGATCCAGAAGGCCCTCGACGATCAGTTGATCGGCACGATGAAGCCCAACGCGCCGGTGCTCATCGACACGGGCGTCAACGACGACATCATCCCGCACGGACAGGTGATCGAGTTGGCGAACAGCTGGAAGGCCAAGGGCGCCAACGTCACGGTGATCAACGACGGCACTCCGCCGATCTTCCCGCGCCTGGCGCTCAACCACGCACTCCCGTATCTGTTCAGCACGCTTCCGGCGTACAAGTTCCTCTACGACCGGTTCAACGCGCCCAGCTGAGTCGCCTGTGACGCCGACGGCGCCGACCTCCTCGACCGAGGGGTTCGGCGCCGTCGTGCGTCGTGAGTACTCAGGTCAGGGCAGGAGGGCGACCTTGCCGCCGGGATGGCCGTCCATCACGTACGCCAGGGCCTCGACTGCATCGGTGAGCGGGTACGTGCGTGCCATCGGCACATCGAGCTCACCCTGGCCCGCCATCGAGATGAGTTCCGCGCGAACCGCATCACGGAATGCGGCGCTGGCCGGCATCGCACCGGCGATGGCGCGTAGCCCTTCGCGCTGGGCGCGGGGCATGTTCACGACGGTGACGAACCGGTCGGGATCGACGAGAGCGGCCGAGACGTCGAACGCCTCGTCGGTGCCCGCCGCGTCGAGGGCGGCGTCGACCGGACCGATCGCCCGGACCCGGTCGAGCAATCCGTCGCCGTAGGCGACCGCGACACCACCCAACCGTCGCACGCGCTCGGCGCCGGACTCACCGGCGGTGCCGATCACAGAGATCCCTCTGGCCCGGGCGAGCTGCAGTACCGCGACACCCACGGCACCCGAGGCGCCGTGCAGGAGCACCGTCTCACCCTCGGTCGCGCGGACCACGTGCAACATCTCCGCCGCGGTGGTCCCCGCGAGCAGGAGATTCGCCGCCTTCTCGAACGGGACGTCCGCGGGCTTGGCGAACACGTCGCGTGCCGGAACGGTGATGGCGGTGGCGTAGCCACCGCGGACCCGGAAGGCCAGTACCTCGTCGCCGACTGCGGTCGGGCCCGAACCGATCTCGGTGTCGGCGCCGACCGCCGCGATCACGCCCGCGACCTCGTACCCGACGGGCAACGGGAGCTCCGCACCGTCGCGCATCGTGTGTTTCAGATCCGCCGGATTCACCCCCGCGGCCCGGACCTCGATCGTCACCTCGCCGGGTCCGGGGTCGGCGACCTCGTGCTCGACGAACCGGAAATCGTCGAGCCCGCTCGAACCGTGTGCTTCCCACCGCTTCGCGGTCATGGTGTCAGCCCCTTTCCTGTGATGGTGCGGTCCGTCGCGGCACATAGCGCATCGCGACGGCCCCCGACTCGTACCCCTGGCGTCCGGTGAACTCGAGACCGAGCGGTTCGCGCAGACCGTCGAACAGGCGCGGGCCGTGTCCCGCGACACGAGGGTGCACCACGAATTCGTACTCGTCGATGAGACCCAGCTCGGCGAGCGCCATCGGCAGCGCCACGCCGCCCAGGTAGATGCCGTTGCCGGGCTCGTCCTTGAGTGCGGTCACCGCCTCGGCGAGGTCGCCGCGGATCAGCTCGGCGTTCCAGTCCACGCTCGCCAACGTCGACGAGACGACGTACTTCTTCGCGGGGTCGATGACCGCGGCGAACGGGTCGGTGTCATCGCTCGGACCACGGAAGGCCGACTCCATCATCTCGTAGGTGACGCGACCGAACAGCAGCGCGTCGGCCTGTGCCAGCCTCTCCGCGGCGCGCCGATGGAGTTCGGCGTCCGGGGTGATGCCGCGATGGTCGCAGCATCCGTCGAGCGTGACGTTGATCGAGTAGAGGAGCGGGCGCATTCGCACAGTCTTGCGCGGATCGTGCCTCGACACGCCGCAGAAACGCAGGCGAGCCCGCACCCGACGAACGGGTGCGGGCTCGCATGCAGCAGAGATCAGATCAGGCGTCGGCTCCGATGATGAACTCCTCGAGCTGCGTGCGCGCGACGTCGTCGGCGAGCTGCTTCGGGGGGCTCTTCATGAGGTAGGCCGAGGCCGGGATGACCGGTCCGCCGATGCCGCGGTCGAGGGCGATCTTCGCCGCACGCACGGCGTCGATGATGATGCCGGCCGAGTTGGGCGAGTCCCAGACCTCGAGCTTGTACTCGAGGTTCAGGGGCACGTCGCCGAAGGCGCGACCCTCGAGGCGGACGTAGGCCCACTTGCGGTCGTCGAGCCACGCGACGTGGTCCGAGGGCCCGATGTGGACGTTCTTGTCCTCGATCTTGCCGGCCAGCGAACCATGCAGGTTCGAGGTGACGGCCTGGGTCTTGGAGACCTTCTTCGACTCCAGGCGCTCGCGCTCGAGCATGTTCTTGAAGTCCATGTTGCCGCCGACGTTCAGCTGGTACGTGCGGTCCAGCGCGACGCCGCGATCCTCGAACAGCTTCGCCATCACGCGGTGGGTGATGGTGGCACCGACCTGGCTCTTGATGTCGTCGCCGACGATCGGCACGCCCGCGGCGCGGAACTTCTCGGCCCACTCGGGGTCGGAGGCGATGAACACCGGCAGCGCGTTGACGAAGGCGACGCCCGCGTCGATGCAGCACTGCGCGTAGAACTTGTCGGCCTGCTCGGAACCGACGGGCAGGTACGACACGAGGACGTCGACCTTGTTGTCCTTGAGCGCCTGCACGACGTCGCCGCCCTCGCCGTCGGCCTCGGTGATGGTCTGGCGGTAGTACTTGCCCAGGCCGTCGAGGGTGTGGCCGCGCTGCACGGTCACACCGGTGGGCTCGACATCGGCGAACTTGATGGTGTTGTTCTCCGAGGCGAAGATGGCCTCGGAGAGGTCGAAGCCGACCTTCTTGGCGTCCACGTCGAACGCGGCGACGAACTCGACGTCGCGGACGTGGTACTTGCCGAAGGTCACGTGCATGAGGCCGGGGACCGTGGCGGTCTCGTCGGCATCCTTGTAGTACTGCACGCCCTGGACCAGGGATGAGGCGCAGTTACCCACACCCACAATGGCCACGCGGACTGAGTTTGTGTCACCCATGGTCGGGATCTCCTTCTTTCTGTGGTGGAACTGAGGTTGTATCCGGTTCGAGAAGCTGGCTGTCGGGCTCGGCCGCGGATTCCGCGGCGATGAGCTCGTTGAGCCAGCGGACCTCGCGTTCGCTGGACTCCAGGCTCAGCTGGTGGAGCTGTCGTGTGTAGCGGTCGACGGCCCGGTTGGACCGACCCACCGCCTCACGCAGTCCTTCGCGGCGTTCCTCGACCTGACGTCGACGACCTTCGAGAATCCGCATGCGAGCCACGGCCGGCGTGCGACTGAAGAATGCGAGATGCACCCCGAAGCCGTCGTCGGTGTAGTTCTGCGGACCGGTGTCGGCGACCAGTTCGGCGAAACGTTCCCGCCCTGCGGGGGTCATCTTGTAGACCCTGCGCGCACGTCGCTTGAGAGTCCCCTGCGGTCCGGCGTCCTCTTCGATGAGACCGTCGGTCTGCATCCGGCGAAGTGTCGGGTACAGCGAGCCGTAGGAGAAGGCGCGAAATGCGCCCAGCAGTCCGGTGAGGCGTTTGCGCAGCTCATAGCCATGCATGGGTGCCTCGAGGAGCAAACCCAACACCGCCAACTCGAGCATTGCGTAACCCCTTTCCCGACCTGTCGAACGAACGTGTGGCACTGACACTACCCGCAATGTATCGCACCGATATAATCGGGATAGGAAACCACGTGTGAACTGGGGTTTACCGACACCGGGTGCGCGGGTGGCCGGCGGGAGTCGTGCGGCACCCCGGCGTCGGGTGCACCCGAACGCGTGGGCAGGTGGCCGGCTGCACGTACTCTTGAGATCGTGCTTGTGCAGAGACAGACGGTGGATTACGCGCTGCAGCGCAGATCCCTGCTGTCCGAGGTCTACGCCGGACGGACCGCCGTCGGTGCGGTCTGCGACGCAGACCCGTACCTGTTGCGCGCGGCCAAGTTCCACGGCCGCCCCAGCACCGTGCTGTGCCCGGTGTGCCGCAAGGAGCAGCTGACCTTGGTCTCGTGGGTGTTCGGCGACAAGATGGGTACCGTCAACGGCTCGGCCCGGTCGACCGAGGAGATCACGCGGTTGGCCGCGAGCACCGAGGAGTTCTCGGTGCACGTGGTGGAGGTCTGCCGGAGCTGCCGATGGAACCACCTCGTGCAGTCCTTCGTTGCCGGGCTGCCGGTGCGACCGCGCGCCCGCCGGTCGCGGCGGGTCGCCGGTACCGGCGAATGAACCCGCACCGCACGCGGTGACCCGCACGAGATGACCGCCGCGGGACGACCGCGGCGACATGCCCGCCCCGACGAACGGTGGCGGGCTCGAACTATGAGTATGGAGACGGTGTTGTGAGCAACGGAACCAGCGCGCAGCCGCGCACGGTCCGCGAGAAGAAGCGCTCGCGGCTGAATGTCGTGGCGTGGACCCTCGGCATCCTCGGAAGCCTGGTCCCCCTCGGGGTCGTGGTGATGGCCGTGGTGTTCCTCTTCACCTACCTCGGTGCCTCGGTACCCGGTCCCGACTCGATCAAGCAGAACCAGGTCGCCACGATCCTCAACGCGAACGGCGGCGAGATCGCCCGCATCGTGCCGCCGGAGGGCAACCGCACCGACGTCACCATCGACAAGATCCCCAAGGCCGTCCAGGACGCCGTCATCGCGGCCGAGGACCGGAACTTCCGCACCAACGCGGGCTTCTCGCCTACCGGACTCGGGCGCGCTGCGCTGGGACAGCTGACCAACAACGACGACGCCGGCGGCGGATCGACCATCACCCAGCAGTACGTCAAGAACGCGCTGGTCGGCGACGAGCGGAGCTACACCCGCAAGTTCAAGGAACTCGCGATCGCGACCAAGATGTCCAACGAGTGGACCAAAGACGACATCATGGCCGCCTACCTCAACACCATCTACTTCGGTCGCGGTGCCTACGGCATCTCCGCCGCGGCCCGGGCGTACTTCAACAAGGACATCACCGAGATCAACGTCCCCGAGGCCGCGGTGCTCGCGTCGTCGATCCGGTCGCCCTCCTTCTACGACCCCGCGACCAACCTCGCCGCCGCGCAGGCGCGCTGGCGCTACGTCCTCGACGGGATGGTCACCATCGGTGCACTCACCCCGACCGACGAGGCGACGCTGCAGTACCCGCGTGTGGCGGCACCCCGCGACTCGTCGGGCACGACCACGACCGGTCCGAACGGACTGATCAAGCAGCAGGTCCTCGCCGAGCTCAGCTCGCTGAACATCTCCGAGCAGGACGTGCAGACCGAGGGCCTGAAGATCACGACCACCATCGACCCGAAGGTGCAGCGTTCCGTCGTCTCGGCGGCGAACGGCCAGCTCGAGGGTGAGCCGCGCAACGTCCGCGACGCCGTCGTGTCGATCGACCCCGGCACCGGAGCGGTGAAGGGCTACTTCGGCGGCAACAACGGACAGGGCTACGACTACGCGCAGGCCGCTCTCCAGACCGGTTCGTCGTTCAAGGTCTTCGCGCTCGTCGCGGCTCTCGAGCAGGGTGTGCCGTTGTCGAAGGTCTACTCGTCGTCGCCGTTCGATGCGCCCGGAGGCAACACCGTCACCAACTCCGACGGTGAGAGCTGCGGCTCGTGCAACCTCGCGACCGCACTCAAGTTGTCGCTCAACACCGTCTACTACCGCCTGATGATGGACCTCGACGGTCAGGCGCAGGCCGTGGCCGACGCCGCGCATCAGGCCGGTGTCGCCGAGAGCTTCGGTGACATCAAGAAGACGCTGCAGAACACCGACGGCACCGGCGTCGAGGGTGGCGTTGTGCTCGGCCAGTATCCCTCGCGCGTGATCGACATGGCCTCGGCGTACGCGACCCTGGCCAACCAGGGCGTCTACCACGCACCGCACTTCGTGCAGAAGGTGGAGACCTCCGACGGGACCGTGCTGTACGAGCGCAAGAACGACGCAGGCGAGCGGCGCTTCTCGGCGGCGGTGGCCAACAACGTCACCTCGGCGATGCAGCCGATCGCGGCCTACTCCAACGGCCACTCCCTCGACGACGGTCAGCGGCCCTCGGCGGCCAAGACCGGCACCACGCAGCTCGGCGACACCGGTCAGAACAAGGACGCCTGGATGGTCGGGTACACCCCGCAGCTGTCGACTGCGGTGTGGGTCGGCACGGATGCCGGTGTGGCGCTGAAGAACTACAACGGTGCCATCGTCTACGGGTCGGGCCTGCCCTCGGACATCTGGCAGGCCGCGATGGACGGCGCACTCGCCGACGAGCCGATCGAGCAGTTCCCGACCCCGGCCGCGATCGGCGGTGTCGCCGGTGTCCCGGAGGAGGCCGCACCCACGACCGCCACCCGCCGGTCGCGTGAACAGGACAGCGAGACCACCGAACCCGAGGCGCCGATCACCACCTTCGCCCCGCCGTCGGCGACGCTCGCACCCGGCGTCACCATCCCTCTGCCGGGCCCGCCGACGGAGACCGTGGTGACCCCCGAGCCGCGGGAGCAGGATCCGTTCGCGCCCAACAACGGGCCCTGACGGCCTCGCGCGGCGCGGTAGATGAGCAACACGGTCGACGGTCCGGAGACCACGGGACATCCCGCCGACGACGCCGAGTCGGGTGCCCGGTGGGACTCCCCTGTCCGGCTGTCGGATGACCTGCGCGAGAACACCACCCGGGTCATCCCGACCCGGACCGACGTGGTGGCACGCGAGGCCTCCATCGCGGTCGGTGGCCCCATGGGCCTGCACGCTGTCGTCGGTCGAAGTCGGTATCTGACCCCGCTGCGGGTCATCCTGCTGATGGCGCTCGTGGCGCTGGCGCTGGGGTGGTACGGCAAAGCCGGGTGTCTGCAACAGGCACCCGTCGCCGGATCGGCCGCGTCCGGTTCCGAGCGGTTCGAGCTGGACTGGAGCAACCACCGGCAGTACATCGCCCTGTGCTACTCCGACACCATCCCGCTCTACACCGCCGAACGACTCGACACCGGTGCGCTGCCGTACAAGTCGTCGTGGGAGCAGAAGAAGCCCGACGGATCCACCGAGACGCGCTACATGGAATACCCGGTGCTCACCGGCATGTACATGTACGCGGCGATGGAGGTCTCGCACGGGTGGCGGTGGGCCCACGACAACTGGGGCGTGCCCGGCGCGCTCGACGTGGTGCTGTTCTTCAACGTCGTCGCCCTCGGCCTGGCGTTGTTCTGGTTGCTGACCATCTGGGCGACCGCCCTCACCGCAGGTGTGCGGATCTGGTCGGCGGCAATCGCGGCACTCTCCCCGCTGGTGATCGTGCACATCTTCACCAACTTCGACGCCATCGCCACCGCGCTCCTCGCCCTGGCGATGCTGGCCTGGGCGCGCAAGAACCCCTGGGCCACAGGGCTGTTCCTGGGGATCGGTGTCGCGGCCAAGCTGTATCCGGGCCTGCTGATCATCCCGTTGGCGGTGTTGTGTCTGCGCGCGGGCCGCATACGCGAGTTCGCGGTGACCGTTGCGGTGGCGGTCGCGGCGTGGTTGGCGGTGAACCTGCCGTTCATGGTGACCGTGCCGACGGGGTGGTGGGAGTTCTTCCGCTACAACTCCGATCGCGGCACTGATCCGGACACCTGGTTCACGGTGGTCAGCAAGATCAGCGGATACGCCTGGGGAGCCGACGCCAACGGACGGTCCGATCTCGTCAACGCGATCTCGCTCGGCGCGTTCGTCGCGGTGTGTGTGGGCGTGGTGTTCGTCGGCCTGCACGCGCCGATGCGACCACGCCTGGCGCAGTTGATGTTCCTGACCGTCGCGGGATTCCTGCTCGTCAACAAGGTGTGGAGTCCGCAGTACTCCCTGTGGCTGGTGCCTCTGGCGGTGCTGGCCCTCCCGCGCACCCGGCTGTTGGTGGTGTGGATGGTTCTCGACGCCCTCGTGTGGATCCCGCGGATGGGCCTCTATCTGCCCGCCGACGTCAAATGGCTTCCCGAACAGTGGTTCACCGGTGCGGTGGTGGTCCGCGCGTTCGCGGTGATCGCACTGTGCGCGGTGGTGGTGTGGGAGATCTACCACCCCGAACGCGATCTGGTGCGCAACGGCCGCAACGGTGACTTCTACGACGACCCCGGTGGCGGTGTCCTCGACGGCGCAGTCGACACGATCAGTCTGCGTCCCCGCCGATCCGCCCCGACGCCCCGGCGTCGCGCCAAGGCGGCCGCGGTCAGCTGACGCGTCGGCGCAGAACCGCTCTCGCAGCCGGCCAGTCGTCGTCGGTCATCGCGAACTGCGCTGTGGTGCGCCACGATCCGTCGGGGAGAGGGCGGTGCTTGCGGAGCAGTCCTTCGAACTCGGCGCCGAGTTTCGCGATCGCCGCGCGCGACTGCGCGTTGCGCTCGTCGGTGTGCCACACCACCCGCACCGCCCCGCATGCCTCGAAGGCGTGTTCCAGCAACAGTAGTTTCGCCTCGGGGTTGACCGCGGTGCCCTGCACGCGTCGCGAATACCAGGTGTAACCGATCGCGACCGAGCGGTTGCGGGGATCGATGTCGTAGAAGCTCGTTGTGCCCACGATCGTGTCGGCGTCGTCAGCGGTGTCGATCACGGCGAACGCCACCCGCGCGGGATCGGCGTCGGCGGTGGCGATGTATGCCCGCGCCGCGGGCTCGTCGCCCGGGACGGTGGTCCAGCGGAAGGCGTCGGGTTCGTCGACGGCGTCGGCCAGTGCCGAGGAGTCGCCGTCGGTCAACGGGCGCAGGCGGACACGGGTCCCGGTGAGCGTCGGGGTGCCGATCCAGGTCGTCATGGCGCGTGTCTGTGTCACGCGCCGACGGTGGCGGGAACCCGTTCGAGGAAGCCATCGGGTTTCGGGGTGCGAACCCGCAGCGGCGCACGGACGAACGCGACCAGCAGGATGGCGAGCAACACCGCATGCGTCCACACCCCGAACTGCACGCCGCCCATCACCCACCACTTCATCGGCGACCCCGAGGTGTAGATGCCGAAGAGTCGGAAGATGGTGAGGTCCAACGACAGATCGGCCAGAAGGTAGAGCGCGATGATCGGCCACGCGACGCGGAGCAACACGAAGAACGGCAGGATCCACAGCGTGTACTGCGGCGAGTGGACCTTGTGGAACAGCATGAAACCGGCCAGCATCGCCGCGCTCACACCGATCCACGGGTAGGCGTCACCGCTGCGCCACACCCGCACACCGAGGTAGATCACGACGACGAACGACACCAGGATCAGCAGGGGCGAGGCCACACCCACGATCGAGTTGTAGGTCGAGTTCATCCCGCCGGTCAGATGACGCACACCCCAGTACCAGACGGTGTTGGTGTCGACGTCGGACTTGCGGCGTCCCTGGAACTGCAGCGACGCCCTCCATCCCTGGAAACCGCCGATCATGAACGGCAACTGGATCGCGATGACCGCGACGGCCGCCGATCCGACGACCCACGCGGCGCCGACCCAGTCCAGGCCACGCCGCGAGCGTTCCATCGTCCATGTCCCCACCGACGCGGCGGCCGAGCCGTGGGTCAGCACATAGGCGGCCAACGGCAGCACGAACAGCCCCGGATAGATCTTCAGACAGAACCCGACGGCGAGCAGCAGCGAGGCGATCACGCTGCTGGTACGCAACGACAACCGCGGTCGACCGGTCCGGGCCGACGTCTGCGCACCGAACACCATCACCGCCACGGCGCCGACCCCGGTCGCGACGACCGGCAGTTCCCAGTTGTGGAACGCGTAGAGGATCAGCGGCGGCGTCGCAGCCCACAGCAGCGCCCACCACCGGACCAGCAGACCGAGCAGGACCGTCACCAGGATGCCGAACGGCAGCAGGATCAGCGCCGAGTGCATGAAGAACTCGGTGTCGGTGTGGGCGCCGATCGCCCCGAGGTACATCAGCAGTCCCGACAGCACCGGGTACTCCACCACCCCGCCGAACAGCACGCCGTCGTCGGTGATCCCGCCGTGGATGTAGGGGAAGACGTGGTTGTTGATGTCGCGCCCGACCCACAGGAACTGCAGGTCGGAATAGCAGGGCATCAACAGTTCGTTCTGGCCCACCGGCCAGTGCTTGCTGCGCCCGTCGGGGAAATACGGTGCACCGCCGCAGTCGAGTTTACCCAGGTAACCCAGCCACATGAACACCAGGCTGAGCACCACGAGGACGAGGAGGACGACCGCGAGGTTGCCCTTGGCGGCGTGCCATCGCAGGCGCCACTGATCGGACGTGGACATCGCGGGCATGGGCTACAGGTTAGGTGATCCCGTGTTCCACTCCACCCAACCGACGCCTCGGCGACCGTCGGAACGGGTGAACTCACCCCAGGCGCGGGGCATGACGGCGACCTCTCCGGACACCTGTCGGAGCACCTGAGGTCCCTGCCCGAGGGCGCGGAACGTCACCGTCGACGACCCGGGTTCGGCGGCGATCGTCATCGCGGTGACCGCGTCGCCGTCGGTGTCAACGTCCACCACCCGGCAGCTGTCGATCGCGACGACCGGTGCACCTGGCGCCTGCAGGTAACCGGTGGAGACCGGGGGTATCCCGGGCAGCCTGATGTCGACGCCGTGCATGTGCGAGCCGTCGTCGAAGCGGGCCGCGAGCCAGTACCACTCGGTGTGCCACCAGTTCTGCGCGTCCCAGGCGTGGTCGCGTTGTCCCGGTCCGTCGATCGCGATGGGGGCCTCGGGGAGTCCTTCGCCACGCAGCGTGACCGACCCGGTCACCATGCAGCCGATCTCGAACACGCGGGTCAGGTCGTATTGATAGGGCCGTGCCGAGGTGTACCAGTGCAGCTCGAGCTGCACCCCGACCTCGGCACCGATCATCGACCGGACCGCCGTCGCGTCGGGCACCACGTGTCCGACGCCGTCGACGGAGACGTGGACGTGTGCGAGCGGATCGACGACCGTGAAGGCGAGCGTGCTCGATTCGCCGGAGAGCACCCGGCCGGCGTCGATGGTGGGGTCGCACAGGGTGATGGTCGGTAGGTCGGGGCCGCAGACGGTGAGGCTGAACCACCCGTCCGGGTTGTCGGGTCCGACGCCGAAACGCATCGCGGCCCCGACACCGGCCGACGGATCGGCGACGTCGAGGTACCACGTCTCGTTCCAGCCATCGCCCGGCGCGGGAGGGTGTGGACCCTCGTCGGTGGCCGACACGACAGTGTGCGACGCGTCGTCTGCAGCGAGCCCACCGTCGGGCAACACGCCGCGGGGCGTCGGGCGAGACCGCGCGCCGATCCGGGGATCGGCGGTCGCGGCGAGGGTCGCAGCGTGCGGGCTCGTGGTCGACTCGAGATCGATGAGGTAGCTGCATGCCCGATGGAAATGGGTGAGCCACAGGTGTTCGGGATCGGCGGTATGCGTGCTGACCGATTCGGCCCACGACGTGATCGCGTTGACCACACAGTGGAATGCCGCGTCGCGCACGTCGCGGCGTAGGGCCTCGGCATCGCCTCCGACGATCTGGTGATATGCCGACAGCAGGGAGTCGCCGAACTCGCGTCGCACCGCCGGGTCGAGCGCGGTACCGAGGAAGGTCGCCAGGTCGGTGGCGCGCGACCCCCGGTGCGCGTGCTGCCAGTTCACGATGGTGATCGGCCGGCGCGTCCCCGACCAGCCGAACAACACGTTGCCCAGACGGAAGTCGCCGTGCACCACGGCCCGCGGGGACGTCGACCGGCGTTGGTGGGCGAGCATCGACTCGACGGAACCCACGACACGGTTGGCGACGCCGAGTGCGTGGGGCGCGATCTGCTCCCCGTAGTTCTCGACGAACCGCAC
Organism: Williamsia sp. M5A3_1d; assembly: GCF_053345315.1. Lineage (NCBI taxonomy): Bacteria > Bacillati > Actinomycetota > Actinomycetes > Mycobacteriales > Nocardiaceae > Williamsia > Williamsia sp. M5A3_1d. Next base: position 357,490 of record NZ_JBKEZX010000001.1, on the reverse strand, counting down.
GTACAGCTCACCCAGGCCTCGTCGGTCGAGAGGTGCGGGCTCGGCGATGGTGCCGGGTGGGACGCTGCGCACGTCGAGGGTGGTGTGGACGTCGGCGAGCGCCGCGATCACCAGTTGCGCCTTGCCCCGGGTGATCCCGGCGAGGCCGTCGCCGACGGTGGCACGTCCCGAGTCGTGCAGGAACAGCCAGAAGGCGCCTGTGTCGGGGTCGAGTTCGGCGGCGAGACACGTCGCCACCGAGGAGATCGACGAGGTCTGCGGCAGGGTGTGGAACGCCACGAGTCGACGGAACGGTTCGTCGGAGCCCCGCCACGACGGTGCGGCCGCGGTCAGCAGGACCGACGCCGGCAGATCGTGGGCATCGGGGGCGTCGATCGTCACGCGCACGGTGACGGTGGCGCCGGAGTGGGCGAACGGCTCGACGTCGATGGCGGCGACGGGCGCGCCCAGGACCTCGGAGAGCCACGGGGCCGTCAGCTCGTCGATCCGCCACCACGCCACCGGTACGACTCTAGGAGCTGTGCGGTGGTCACCGGAGTCCCATCTGGACACGTCCCTGTATCGATTCGCGCCCGGTCGGCGGCGATTTCGCTGGTCACGGGTGCCTGCGGTAGCCTGGGCCGGTTGCCGACGCAGGCGACCCTCCTGCCACGGACAGTCCGTGGCCGATCAGCCCATAGGAGGTGATGAGGTCTTATGCGTCACTACGAATTGATGGTCATCCTCGATCCGAACCTGGACGAGCGCACCGTTGCCCCGTCGCTCGACACATTCCTGAACGTCGTCCGTAAGGACGGCGGGAAGATCGACAAGGTCGACATCTGGGGAAAGCGCCGTCTCGCATACGAGATCGACAAGCACTCGGAAGCGATCTACGCGGTCATCGACATCGATGCCGAGCCCAAGACGGTGTCCGAGCTCGACCGCCAGCTGAAGCTGAACGAGTCGGTGCTCCGCACCAAGGTCATGAAGGCCAAGTAGACACCCGACTCGGCAGCCTCGTGTGAGGCGGTTCTCGTCTCGACGGAACCGGATCGCGCGAAGCCGCGTCGTATGTCGGTACCGATCAATAGGGTCGGCGTCATCACGACGCCACCGGTGATCGGTGCGCATCGACTTCGACAACCACACTCACGTTTAGGGAGCAGACATGGCCGGCGACACAATCCTCACCGTCATCGGGAACCTGACGGCGGATCCCGAGCTGCGTTTCACCCCGTCGGGGGCTGCGGTGGCCAACTTCACCGTCGCCTCCACCCCGCGGATGTTCGACCGTCAGACCAACGAATGGAAAGACGGCGAAGCACTGTTCATGCGGTGCAGCATCTGGCGCGAAGCGGCGGAGAACGTGGCCGAGAGCCTCACCAAGGGCGCACGCGTCATCGTGTCCGGTCGGCTCAAGCAGCGCTCGTACGAGACCCGCGAGGGTGAGAAGCGCACGGTCGTGGAACTCGAGGTCGAGGAAGTCGGTCCGTCGTTGAAGTACGCCACCGCCAAGGTCAACCGCGCATCGCGCGGAGGCGGCGGAGGTGGCGGCTCGATGTCGTCGGGCGGTGGCGGTGGGAACCGCGGCGGCTCCGGCGGTGGCGGCGGTGCCGCGCAGAACGACGATCCGTGGGGCAGCGCCCCCGCGACCGGATCGTTCGGCGGCGGAGACGACGAACCACCCTTCTGACGCGACACCTTCCGGCGGGTTTGCTCCCGCCGGCAGGTTCTCGCCCAGCGACACAGCGGAGTACGTACATGCCCAAGGCATCGGGAGGCGGACGCAAGATCCGTCCCGAGAAGGACGTCACGGCCAAGGCCTGTTCCTTCTGCAAGGAGAAAGACACTCAGATCGACTACAAGGAGACGTCGCTGCTGCGGCGTTTCGTGTCCGACCGCGGCAGGATCCGTTCGCGTCGGGTTACCGGTAACTGCGTGCAGCATCAGCGAGATGTCGCTGTCGCAGTCAAGAATTCGCGCGAAGTGGCGCTGCTGCCGTTCACCTCGACGGCCCGCTGAGCGGAAAGGACAACACAATGAAACTCATCCTCACCACCGAGGTCGACAACCTCGGAGTCGCCGGCGACACCGTGGAGGTCAAGGACGGCTACGGCCGTAACCTCCTCCTGCCCCGCGGCCTGGCCATCCCGGCCACCCGTGGCGCGCAGAAGCAGGTCGACGGCATCCGTCGCTCGCAGGAGGCCCGCGCGGTGCGCGGCCTCGAGCACGCCAACGAGCTCAAGCAGGCGATCGAGGGCCTCGACGCGGTCACCCTGACCGTGAAGACCCACGATTCCGGCAAGCTCTTCGGCTCGGTCACCGTCTCCGACGTCGCCGACGCCATCCGTTCCGCGGGCGGTCCGGCCGTCGACAAGCGGTCGGTCGAACTGCCCAAGGGGCACATCAAGTCCACCGGTAGCTTCCCGGTGGTCGTCAACCTGCATCCCGACGTCTCGGCGTCGGTCGACCTCACGGTCGTCGCGGGCTGACCCCACGCACCACACGCCTCGGCCCCCGACACCTGGTGTCGGGGGCCGAGTGCGTTGTCGGGGTCGCGTACCTCGGTCAGCGAGCGGCGAGGTAGGCGGCGGTCTGCGCACCCACCAGATCGCTCAGGTCCCGCTGCGCGAGGTCGACGTCGAGCAGATGGGTGCCCCACGTCGGGTTGGGCAGCCGCGGCAGCGCCGCGGCGGGGATCGGAGCCGCACCGCTGAGCTGCAGGACGTGCGGGCCGGCACCGGTGGTGCACCGGGCCCGGTAGCCGTCGACCGCTCGACCGGCGATGAGTCCGCGGATGGGCGCGGTCGCGGTGCTGCCGAGCGCGGCCGGGTTCGTGCAGGCGACGCTCAGACCGGGACCACTCGGGAACGGCGTGCCGGGCGTCGGCGCGGTCCCCGCGTCGGGGACCCGGCCGTAGCGGGTGTCGGCGGGTGGTGTGTTGCCGAACGTGGAATACGCCACCACGCAACCGAACTGGCTCCGCGTGGTGCACAGCGGGATGGTGGAGAAGTCGCCGCCGGTGGTCGAGCCGGATCGGACGAGCACGTTGCCGCCGAGCAGGATCGCCGAGACGATGCGGTCTCGCGTGGCTGTGCCGTCGATCGATTCGCGCATGAGCGCGCGCAGCATGAGGGTGCCCTGTGAGTGACCGATGAGGACCACGCCCCGGCCGGCGTTGTGGTGGGTGAGGTAGTCCTGCCAGGCCGAACGGATGTCGGAGAACGCCAGCGCCAGTGCGGCATTGCGCTGCGGGCCGTTGCCGGCGGTGAAGAGTCCGCGCAGCGTGCTCTGGCGGTACATCGGCGCCCACACGTTGCAGCGGGCACCGAACGGCGCGGCCTGCTCGGCGGCGATCACCCGCTCCTCCGGCCCGATCACGCGGTTCGCGTTCCGGCCGAGTTGTAGGGAGACGGTGGGATAGACGTAGAAGCAGTCGACGGGTGCGCCGGAACGGCCACCGCAGGCGTCGCCGGGCTGACCGGGCCGACACAGCCACACCGTGGAACCACTCGAGGTCGGCGCAGCGGCGGCGGTGCCCACGCCGAGAACGGTGGCCAGCAGTGCGAGCACCGCGACGATGCCGAGGGACGAGCGGGTCACACGCAGGCGGGCCATGGGGTTGATTACACCGCATGCGCTGCGTGCGCCACCACCCCCGCGGCGGACGAACGGATCGATGTCGCCCCGACACCGCAGGGCACCGCGACACGGTCGCCGACCACGAGATCTCGCGGGAGGGACGCGGTGACGGCGTCGGCGTCGCCGCCGGCGAGGCGTGTGTGCGGCAGTCGTGAGTGGGTCCCGTCGCCCAGCAGGTGGACTCGGTGCTTGTGGGCCACCGACACCCGGCCGATGAGACGCGCGTGGTCCCAGGCCATGTCGATGACCGGTGCGTCGCTGTCGGTGGGGATGCCGGTGCGAACATCGCAGTCCACCAGCAGGATCGGATGAGTCGGATCGTCGAGAACTGCGCTCACCGAACACACGACGACGACCGTCGTCGCGTGATCGTCGGCCGCCCACCGCATGGGACTGCCCAGCAGAGTCGCCGCCGTGGACAGGGAGAAGCCCTGCACCGCAACGTCATCGATCGTCACCGAGGTCCCCGGAGGCCAACGACGGAGGTCGATGGGGTCGGGTATCGACATGCGCAACGTCGGCATGATGTCGGTGAGGGTCACGTCCTCCGGTGTACCCGCGGCGAGGTGGCAGGTCGCCGGCGATGACGTGTTCTCTACGCCGTGACCTGCAGATGTTGACGAATTCCATACGGGCGTCGCGGTTTCGGGGCATGGCGGGTCGGATGTCGGCAGGACGCGCGTACTGTGTGGGGAGCGGTCTCGTGGCCGTCGGCGTGTCGACCACCGCCCCGCAACCCGCCATTGGTGCAGGGTTCACCCAATCGACCGACGTCCGCGGTTGCGGTTCGACGAACACGCCCGAAAACGCGCAAAACGCGACACGCCGAAAAGAAATCGGTCCACATGGCACCGAGGCCGGAACTGGCCGGTGACCAGCGTCGATTGCCGACACGCCGGACGTGTTCCCCAGCTCCATGCACAGGAACACGGCGTCTATGCCCACGCCGTCCACAGGTAGTTCACAAGTTGGTCCACAGGTCGGTTTGTGGCCGGTCACAAGCCGCCCTAATGTCACTCACCGTGCCTGTAGCCGCTGTTCGCCCGCCCGCTTCGACCGCCTTCGTGGACCGGTCGGCAGGGCGGGATTGTTCTCCCGCGCGGAGATGTCGGACTCGCGGTGTACTACTCACCCACAGGTGACCTCGAGGTGGGGGGCGACGATGATCGCCCACGGCGGAACGCCGCCGGTGCAGTGGTAGCGCAGTGAGACGTCGGGAGGATGAGTCGTGGCAGTAGTGGACGATCGCGGGCATTCGCCGCGCGACGAGCCGCCGCCCTCGGAGGACTTCGGCCGCCAGCCGCCGCAGGACCTCATGGCCGAGCAGTCCGTGCTCGGCGGGATGATGCTCTCGAAGGACGCGATCGCCGACGTCCTCGAGGTGCTGCGCCCGGGCGACTTCTACCGCCCGGCCCACCAGGCGGTCTACGACGCCGTGCTGGATCTGTACAGCAAGGGTGAGCCTGCCGACGCGGTGACCGTCTCCGCCGAACTCGAGCGCAAGGGCGAGCTGCGCAGGATCGGCGGCGCGCCCTACATCCACACGCTGATCTCCACGGTCCCCACCGCGGCCAACGCCGGCTTCTACGCCCAGATCGTCGCCGAGAAGGCGATCCTGCGGCGTCTGGTGGAGGCCGGCACCCGCATCGTGCAGTTCGGTTACGGAGGCGACGACGGCCAGGACGTGGCCGAGGTCGTCGACCGCGCACAGGCCGAGGTGTACGAGGTCACCGAGCGGCGCACCGCAGAGGACTACGTCCCGCTCGAGGAGCTCTTGCAGCCCACGATGGACGAGATCGACTCCATCGCCTCGCGTGGCGGCATCTCCATCGGTGTACCAACGGGTTTCACCGATCTCGACGCCGTCACCAACGGCCTGCACGCCGGGCAGATGATCATCGTCGCCGCGCGTCCCGGTGTCGGCAAGGCGCTCGCCCTCGACACCCCGCTGCCCACGCCCAACGGCTGGACCACGATGGGTGAGGTCAGGGTCGGCGACACGCTCATCGACGCGTCCGGTGCACCCACCCGCGTGGTGGCGGCTACCGACGTGATGACCGAACGTCCTTGCTTCGAGGTCGAGTTCTCCGACGGTTCGGTGCTCGTCGCCGATGCCGAACACCAGTGGCTCACCGAATCCGACGGCGCACGTTCGGTGCAGACCACCACCGCGCTCATCGGGCAGGTCGGGGCGGTGTCGGTGCGTAACGCCGAGCCGCTGGAGCTGCCACGTCGTCGGTTCGGCTACGGCCCGTACACCGTTGCGGCGTTGGCCGGCATGGCCTTCGACGATCCCGAGATCGCGATGCGCATCGACGCCGAGGGTCCCGTGGACGTGATGGCGCTCATGTCGGATCTCGGTGGTCGTATCCCGTACGAGTATTTACGTGGGTCGATCGCCCAGCGCCGTGCGCTGCTCGCCGGACTCCTCGACGCCCGCGGCATCGTCGACGAGGACGGCTGGATCACCGTCCCCGCAGCGACGCAACACATGAGCGCGGTGATCGCCGATCTCGTCGCGGGACTGGGCTACTCCTACCGTCGCGCCGCCACCGGCTGGCTGCGCGTCGACGCCGACGACGACGTCTTCACCCTGCACCGCAAGGCGATTCGCCACAAGGAACTACGCCGTCCGTCGGGGCTGCGCCGCATCGTCGACATCCGCGCCGTCGACAGCGTGCCGGTCCGGTGCGTGCAGGTCGACAACGACGCCCACATGTATCTCGCCGGCGAGTCGATGGTGCCGACCCACAATTCGACGCTCGCGATGGACTTCCTCCGCAGCTGCTCGATCACCAATCAGATGACCTCGGCGATGTTCTCGTTGGAGATGGGCAAGACCGAGATCGTGATGCGACTGCTCTCGGCCGAGGCCAACATCAAGCTCGCCGACATGCGGTCGGGCCGCATGACCGACGACGACTGGACCCGCCTCGCCCGCCGCATGGGTGAGATCAGCGAGGCGCCACTGTTCATCGACGACTCCCCGAACCTCACCATGATGGAGATCCGCGCGAAGGCGCGGCGGCTCAAGCAGCGCCACGATCTGCGGCTGGTGGTCATCGACTACATGCAGCTGATGACGTCGGGCAAGAAGGTCGAGTCACGCCAGCAGGAGGTCTCGGAGTTCTCCCGCCAGCTCAAGCTGCTGGCCAAGGAACTCGAGGTCCCCGTCGTCGCGATCAGCCAGCTCAACCGCGGGCCCGAGCAACGCACCGACAAGCGCCCGCAGGTGTCCGATCTCCGTGAGTCGGGCTCGCTGGAGCAGGATGCGGACATGGTGATCCTGCTGCACCGTCCCGACTCCATCGAGCGTGACGACCCCCGTGCCGGGGAGGCCGACATCATCCTCGGCAAACACCGCAACGGTCCCACCGCGACCATCACGGTGGCCCACCAGCTGCACCTCAGCCGTTTCGTCAACATGGCCCGCGGCTGAGCGATCACACACGTCGGTGATGCGCGTCGCGGCGCGTTGCTGTGGACAACCGCCGTCGTGGCGGTGTCGCCGCCCCGTCACTGTCGGTCTCCTGCCCTACGCTCACCCCCACACACTGAGAAACGCCGGGGGAGAACATGATCGAGGGTTGCGACTGCTGTAGCGGCGAGAGCGACGGTGGCATCGGGGACGCGTTGTCGTTCGTCGCGCAGGGATACTGGCACGTCCTGGCGGTGATGGCGGGGAGCGAACGTGACGAGCCGCCCTTCGCCTACACGACGGGCCTGACCTCGCTGGGCCGGCCCGAACTGATGATCTACGGCCTGCCGCAACGGATTTCGGGGGTTGTCCTCAACACCGTCGCCGAACGACTCGTCGCCGGCGAGGACATCAGGAACGGGACGTCAATGGCTGCGGTGCTGGCCGATCACGACGTCGTCGTCATCGACGCCGACGACACCGCCGACATGTTCCAGACGCGGTCGCTGTACTCGACGTTCTCGGCGATGCAGGTGGTGTTCCCCGACCGACGCAATCGGTTCCCGTGGCAGCCGGGTTACTCGCTCGACCCGTTCGTCCAGCCACTCAAGGGCGCACCGCCGAGATGACCGGGCGTCAGGCGGTTCAACGATCGAACTCGGACAGCTCCCGGCGGCCGATGGCGCGGCCGGTGACGACGCGAGCCGAGATCGCGCCGAGACGCACCATGCCGCGGTAGGTGCTCGGGTTGAGCAGCGTCGGCCAGGTGGTGCGCAGTCGGCGTTCGTCGATCGGAAGGCCGTCGATCCGGTCGCGCAGCCACCGCAGGGCGGTGGGCGCCGACATCGGGTGCAGCAGCATGTGCTCGCTGAAACGGTCGCGGTGATAGGTGACGCTGGTGCCGCCCGCGGCGTAGGTGCGCGCCAGTTCGTCGATGTCGTCGACCGACATGATCCGGTCGTTGACCGCCTGCACGATGAGGACCGGCATCGCCGGCGCCGAACGCCCCAGGCGGATGGAGTCGAAGACCGCCTTGACCTCGGGTGTCGCGAGGATGTCCGCGAGCGGCCGGTCGAGCATGTCGCCCATGTCGGTGAACATGAAGCGCACCACGGCCTCGACGGTGGTGGCACGTTGCAGTCGTGCCAGCGCGATCCGTCCCTTCGGGGTGGTGTGGCGCTCGATGATGCTGTGCAGTTCGGGATAGACGTGCTGCAGGGCGCCGACCACGAGTGCGGGCAAACCCGAGAACAGACCGCCGTTGAGGCGCACATAGGTCTTGCCCAGATCTCCGACCGGAGAACCGAGTACGGCGCCAATTACGTTGAGTTCGGGGGCGTGCTCGGCGTACATCTCCGCGGCCCAGGCGGTCGCGAGTCCGCCGCCGGAGTACCCCCAGAACCCGACCGGTGCGTCGCGGTCCAACCCCAGTGGCGCGTGCTCGAACGCGGCGCGGACGCCGTCGAGCACGATGTGCCCGGGCTCGCGCGGTATGCCCCAGAGGCCGCGGGGCCCTTCGTGATCGGGGATCGACACCGCCCACCCCTCGGCGAGCAGAGCCGCGATGAGCAGGAACTCGAACTGCGGGAGCGCGCCGATGGCCTTGGCCCGCAGACGTAGCGCGTAGGAGGGGAAACAGCGGCCGGTGATGGCGTCGATCGCGCACTGGTAGGACACGATCGGACACGGCGCCTGCGGGTTCCGATCGGAGGGGAGGAGGACCGTGGTCACCGCGACCATCGGGGCGCCGTCGGAGTCGGTGGAACGGAATGCCAGCTGGGTCGCGCGGATCTGTTGCCGGACCACGCCCAGGAATCCCAGTGTGACGTCCCGTGATCGCAGAACCGTGCCGGGCGCGGTGTCCTCGAACCCGGCGGCGGCGCGATAGAACGGGTCGTCGGCGGGCAACAGAGGCCTGCGGTGAGCAGCGGCGCCGTCGTGCGAGGCGACGAACGGGCTCTCGGGCGAGGCGGCTGCGGAATCGTGAGCGGAGATGGGGACGTCCTCGGTGTATATCGGACACGCGGTCGTGTCGATTCATCGACGGTAACCCACATGCGTCCGACGCCCGTGATCGCTGTGCAGGGCCGGGGGGTGCGGGTGTGAGGATGTACCCATGACCGCAACGCTCGTGGCGAAGGACCTGGCCGGCGGTTTCGCCCATCGCACCCTCTTCGACGGTCTGGATCTCACGGTCGCCCCCGGCGACGTCGTCGGTGTCGTCGGCGCGAACGGCGCAGGCAAGAGCACTCTCCTGCGCATCCTCGCCGGTGTGCTCGAACCGCTCGAGGGCACGGTGAGCCTGGCTCCGGCGGACGCGTTCATCGGCTGGCTCCCGCAGGAGCACGAACGGGTGCCCGGCGAGACCGTGGCGGGCTACATCGCACGCCGGACCGGGTGCGCCGAGGCGACCGCCGCCATGGACGCCGCGGCTGCGGTCCTCGCCGACCCCGACGCGGCGACACCGGGAGTCGACCCGGCCGACGCCTACGGGGTGGCCCTCGATCACTGGCTCGCCACCGGCGCAGCCGATCTCGAGGAACGCCTACCCGGGGTGTTGGCCGACCTCGGTCTCGACTCCGGCGCCGTCGATCCCGCGACCACCACCATGACCTCACTCTCGGGCGGACAGGCGGCGCGCGTCGGACTCGCGGCGCTGATGGTGTCGCGCTTCGACATCGTGATGCTCGATGAGCCGACCAACGATCTCGACCTCGACGGACTGGAACGGCTCGAGACGTTCGTCCGCGAGCTCCGCGGCGGTGTGGTCCTCGTGAGCCACGATCGAGAGTTCCTCGCGCGCAGCGTGACCCGTGTCCTGGAGCTCGACCTGGCCCAGAACACGACGACGGTGTTCGGCGGCGGATACGACAGCTACCTCGAAGAACGTGAGACCGCCCGACGACACCGGCGTGAGGAGTACGAGGAGTTCGCCGAGAAGAAGGCCGATCTCGTCGATCGCGCCAGGACACAACGCGAATGGTCGAGTCAGGGCGTACGCAACGCGATGAAGAAGTCACCCGACAACGACAAGATCAGGCGCAAGGCGGCCGCGGAGTCGAGCGAGAAGCAGGCGCAGAAGGTACGGCAGATGGAGAGCCGCATCGCGCGGCTCGAGGAGGTCGCCGAGCCGCGGAAAGAATGGGCACTGCAGTTCACGATCGGCGCCGCACCACGGTCGAGTTCGGTGGTCGCGACGCTGAGTGAAGCCGTGGTGCACCAGGGCGACTTCACCCTCGGACCGGTGTCGTTGCAGGTCGACGCGGGAGAGCGCATCGGCATCACCGGACCAAACGGGGCCGGCAAGTCGACCCTGCTGCGACTGCTCCTGGGTCGCCAGACCCCCGATTCCGGGAGGGCCAGCCTCGGTGCGAACGTGGCGATCGGCGAGATCGACCAGGCCCGTGCCGAGTTCACCGGGACCACACCACTGGTGGACCGATTCGAGAGCCACGTACCCGACTGGCCCACCGCCGAGGTGCGGACCCTGCTGGCGAAGTTCGGTCTGCGCGCGGATCACGTCGAGCGCGCGGTCGACGACCTGTCTCCGGGTGAGCGCACCCGCGCCGGTCTCGCCCTGCTGCAGGCCGTGGGCACGAACGTGCTGGTGCTCGACGAGCCGACCAACCACCTCGACCTACCCGCCATCGAGCAGCTCGAGCAGGCGCTCGACAGCTACACCGGCACGCTGCTGCTGGTGACCCACGACCGGCGGATGCTCGACACCGTCCGTTGCGACCGAGCATGGTCGGTACTCGACGGGCAGGTCAGCGAGCGGTGATCGGAACCGATCGGCCCGCGCCCGACCGCTCCCGGCGATATGCCCTCGGCCCCATGCCCTTCCACCGTCGAAAGGCCTGCGAGAAGCTCGACACCTCTGCATAACCCAGGCGCCGCGCGGTCTCGGCGACCGACAGGCCCGTGACACAGAGCAGCTCGGTGGCCATGTCCTCGCGGACCTCGTTGACGATGCGTCGCAACGTGGTCCCCTCGTGCGCGAGCGTCCGCCGCAGGTGGCGCTCGGAGGTGTGCAGCTCGTGCGCCGCGCGCGCCAGCGTGAGGGGATCCGAGGGCGCGGCCGACACCAGATCGCGCACACGTGCGGCTATCCCCACGCGCACCCTGCGCGCCTGCAGAAGCGCTCGGCACTGTTCGCCGATCTCGGCAGCGACCAACGCGTTCGCCTGCGGTAGCGGCATGTCCAGCAGTGCGGCCGGGAACCAGATCGCGTTCTCCGACGCGTCGAACCGCGGTGGCAGCCCGAAGGCGGCCTCGTAGGGCGAGGTGTCTGTGGGTTCGGCGAAGGTGGACGTGACGGCCTCGGCGAACAGTTCGCGGCCCATGATCTCGTGGGCGATGACCCGGATGGCGGCGATGTCGCGGTCGCAGACGATACGGCGGACACCCTCGGGCACACCGTCCTCCACGGTGAGGACCAGTGCCGCGAGACCGTCGGCGTCGGCATCGCGCAATCGGATGTCGCAGAAGGCGAAGGTGAGGTTGACCAGCCGCAGACCGACGACGATCGCCTCGCGGAGCGTGGCGCTGCTGATCATCGCGAATCCCCACAGCCCGTAGGTGGTGAGGTGGTAGCGCTGCCCCAGGAGGGCTCCGAGTCCCTCGACCCCGCCGAGCCGGGCGGCCAGTGTCTCGAGCATCGTCAGTTCCTGCTCGGCGGTGATCGAGGCGATGACGGTGCCGGGAGCGATGCCTGTGCCGCTCAACATCTCCTGTTCGCCGATCCCGTGCTCGATCGCGAAGTCGAGCAGGAGCTTCGAGCCCGGTGCCGATCGCAGGACCGTCCACGAGGGATCGTCTGCGCGGGTCATGGTGGTCAATTCTAGTAACTTCTTGGCCGCGAATCGCATGTTCGGTGGCCGGGGAGGTCGCTAGCCTCGAAGGACATCGCACGACGGCGGCGTCGGGTGGCGATCACAGGACGAAGTGGTGAGGACATGAGCGTTCGAGGACAGTCGGTGGCCATCATCGGCACCGGCTTCGCAGGACTGGGTATGGCGGCGACCCTTCGTCGCGCCGGCCACGACGACTTCGTGCTGTTCGAGGCGGCCGACGACGTCGGCGGGTGCTGGCGGGAGAACACCTACCCCGGCGCGGCGTGTGACGTGCCCTCGCACCTGTACTCGTTCTCGTTCGCCCCGAGCGCGCGGTGGTCGCGACGGTTCGCCCCGCAGCCCGAGATCCTCGACTACCTCAGGTCGGTCGCCGACAGTTTCGAGCTCCGACCGCACATCCGTTTCCGCAGTCGCGTCGCCGCGGCGACCTTCGACGACACGACCGCGTCGTGGACCGTGCGCCTCGACGACGGCACCGAGACCGTGCACGACGTTGTCGTGTTCGCCTGCGGTCAGCTCAGCAACCCCGCGATCCCTGCCATCGAGGGCGCGGAGTCGTTCCGGGGCAGCCTGTTCCACTCGGCGCGCTGGGATCACGAGGCCGATCTCACGGGCAAGCGGGTCGCGGTGATCGGCACCGGCGCCTCGGCCATCCAGTTCGTCCCACGTCTCGCCGAACAGGTCGGCCACCTCACGTTGCTGCAGCGCAGCGCCCCGTTCGTGATCCCGAAGGCCGACTACGCGTACCCGCGGTGGGTCCGGACACTGTTCGGGCGCGTCCCTGCGCTACAACGACTCTCACGCTGGCTCACCTGGGCGACGTTGGAACCGCGATCGATCGGGTTCACCAAGTTCCCGGCGCTCCTCAAGATCGTCGGCCTGCGATCGCGTCTGCACATGCGCCGCCAGATCACCGACCCCGCGACGCGTGCCGCCGTCACGCCCGATCACCCCATCGGCTGCAAGCGCATCCTCATCTCCAACGACTACCTCGCGTCGTTGGACCGACCGAACGTCACCGTCACCACCACGCCGATCGACCGGATCACCCCCGACGGCGTCCGCCTCACCGACGGGACCGCCGTGGAGGCCGACACCATCGTCTACGGCACCGGGTTCCACGCGACGGACTTCCTGCGCGGCATCACGGTCACCGGCGCGCAGGGCGTCGACCTGCACCGTGAGTGGGATGACGGCGCGCAGGCCCACCTCGGGGTGAGTGTGCACGGGTTCGCCAACATGTTCCTGCTCTACGGCCCCAACACGAACCTCGGCCACACCTCGATCATCTTGATGCTCGAGGCGCAGATGAAGTATGTCGTGCAGGCGGTCGAGCGACTCGACAGCGGCCGGGCACGAGCACTGCAGGTGAAGGCCGACGTCGAGCGGCGATCGAACATCGCCCTGCAGACGGCGCTGTCGAAGACGGTGTGGGAGCAGGGATGCACCAGTTGGTACCGCACCGCCTCGGGCCGCAACACCAACAACTGGCCTGCGTCGACCGCGCACTACATCCGGGTCATGCGCTCACTCGACTCCTCGGAGTTCGAGTGGACACCCACCGACCGCTCGGCCTGAGGCCTCCCATGAAGGTCTGTGCGAGAACGGGACTCAGGCCGCGGCGAGGGTGATGACCACCGCGAGCGACACGATCGCCAGCACCACCGACGGCAGCGACGCACCGCGGGTCTCGGAGTTCGCGTAGTCGCCGTTGCGGGCGTGGAACACCGTGGCGCCGATGAAGACGATCAGCAGACCGATGGCGGCGGCGATGCCGATCGGGTGCCAGGCGAGGCCGATCAGCAGGCCGGCGGCGCCGGCGACCTCCGCCGCGCCGATGAACCGGATGAGCGACGCGCTCAGGCCGCGCCCGGAGAGCTGCTCGACCGCAGGCCCCTTCAACAGTGCCTTGGGTGCGCCGGCACCGAGGCTGACCAGGGCGAGTACGACGCTGAGGATGGCGGCGGTGATGAACATGGGACTCCTGTCGACGACATGGGTTCGCGGGACTGCGACCTATGTATTTGCGTAGGCAAGTACTGTCGCAGGATTTACTTGCCTACGCAAGTACGATCGCTGTGCAGGGCGACGAACCGGAGGTGATGTACGTGACCGAACCACTCGACGACGTCGAGGGTCGCGTGTGGCGTGCTCTCGCGCGGGCGTTGGTCGTGGTCCCGCGCGACCTCGAAACCGATCTACAGCGGGAGTCGGGGCTGACCCTCGGCGAGTATCAGGTTCTCGTCATCCTGTCCGAGTCACCCGGCCGGCGGTGTCGGATGACCGAGCTCGCGTCGCTGGTGGGTCTGTCGGCGAGTCGGATGACGCGGTTGATCGCAGCGCTGACCGCGCGCGGCGACACGACGCGGATGCGCGACGGCTGCGATCGACGCGGGATGAGCGCGGTGCTGACCGACGCCGGTTTCGAACGACTCGAAGCGGCCTACCCCGCGCACCTGGCGAGCGTGCGCACGCGCGTGCTCGATCCGCTGCGCGCCGTCGATGCCGAGGCGCTCGCTGCGGCCCTCGAACTGCTCGCGGGCCCCATCCCCCAGCTGAAGGGCTGATCGGCTAGCCCAGTTGCGCTGCCAGAGCACGCAGTTTCGGTATCTGGGTGGTGGGCGCGGTGGCGATCGAGGCCGCGAGTCCTCGGGCGGGACCGTAGACCCCCGACGCCAGTTCGCGCTGCGCCATCGCCGCCGCCCCGGTCTCGCTGTCGGCCGAGGCCAGCAGGACCGCCCTGTCGAACGCGACACCGGACTGCTCCCGCAGGCCGGCCAGGGCGGCGTCGGTGATGTACCCGTCGGGCATCGCCGCATCCGGGTCGGCCGAGGGCAGTGCCCAGTGACCACTCCACCCGTTGAGCTTCTGCAACTCCGGTGTCTGCTGAGACACGATCAACCGCCCGTAGTCGGCCACGCGGCGATCGGTGCCGCGCTCCGCGGCGAGCTCACCGACCTCGATCGCACGCTGGTGGTGGCGTGCCATGGCCACCACGAAGGCGTCGTCGGTGGCGTTGTGGGTGGCGGCGGGCCCCGGGTCGCTCCCGCACGCCGACACCAGCACCGCGCCGATCACGGTGAGGACGGCGGCGACGAGCGCCGATCGGAGACGTGTCGAACGGACGTCGGTACTCATCAGTCCAGTGTGCCCCTGTCGAAAGTGCCCTGGGGCGACGCCGTCGTCGCTAGACTGCTGTCCAGTCGGTTGTCCAAGTGGAGCTGGGCGAGATGGCCGCGACGAGGATGGAGACACGCTGATGCCTATCGAGCAGGCCCGGCCGCAGCACGCCGAACTGGGCTTCTATGGACTCGCCGGGCACACCGACTCCCCGAGGGACCTCCTCGACGAGGTTCGCGCCGCCGACGCCCTCGGCATGGGTTCGGTGTTCCTGTCCGAGCGGTACTCGACGAAGGACGCGGGGGTTCTCGCCGGTGCGGCGGCCGCGTCGAGTGAACGGATCGGCGTCGCGACCGCAGCGACCAATCACAACACCCGGCATCTGCTGGTGACCGCGACGATGGCGGTCACCGCCCACCGGATGAGCCAGGGGCGGTTCGCTCTCGGTCTCGGCCGTGGTTTCGACGTGCTGTTCGACCTGATGAACGTTCCACGCATCGCCTCCGCGCAGATCGTCGACGCCGTCCAGCTGCTGCGAAGGTTGTGGCGAGGGGAGTCGATCGTCGATCACGACGGCCCCGCGGGCCGATTCCCGTTCCTGCGGTTGCAGATCGATGCGAACGAGGACATCCCGATCGTTCTCGTCGCCATCGGTGACGCCACCCTGCGCCTCGCGGGCCGGATCGCCGACGGGGTCGTGTTGCACACCTTCCTCACCGACGACACCGTCGCGCGACAGGTGCGCGTCATCCGCGACGCCGCGCTGCGCGCCGGACGCGATCCGGGCGCCATCCGGATCTGGTCGGTCCTCGCCACCGTCGGCGACTGGGTGCCCGAGCCCGACCGCACCCGACGCATCGTCGGACGGCTCGCGACATACCTGCAGGGCTACGGCGATCTCCTCGTGCGCACCAACGGCTGGGACCCACAGCGACTGGCCGACTTCCGAGCCGACGAACGGGTGCAGGCGTTCTCGGGCGCGTTCGACGCCGACGCCACGCCCGACGACATCGCGCATCTCACCTCACTGCTCCCCGTCGAGTGGATGTCCGCTGCGGCCACCGGATCGGCGTCGCGCTGCGCCCGCCGCATCCTCGACCAGTTCGACGCCGGAGTCGACAGCGTGATCCTCCACGGCGCCACACCCGCCGAGATCGCACCACTGCTGCCCGCATGGGCGACGCTCGCGCCTGCGCGGTGCGCGCGTGCCGCCGCGAACCCGGGGAGAGTGCGGTGACCGTCGACCTCGTGACCGACGTCGATGCCATTACCCCGCACTGGCTCTCGGATGTGTTCGGCGCATCGGTGCAGACGGTGACCACCGAACGGATCGGGACCGGGCAGATCGCGTCGTGTCATCGCATCACCATGACCGGGCCCGGCGTCGACGCGGGTGTGGTGCCGCCGAGCGTGGTCGCGAAGCTCCCCGCCGCCGACCCCGCCGCCCGCGAGATGATCGCCGGCGCCTACGCCGCCGAGGTCCGCTTCTACGCCCACCTCGCCGACACGGTCGAGATCACTGTTCCCGCCTGCCATCTCGCGATCATGAACGACACCGGCAGTGAGTTCACGCTGCTGCTGGCCGACCTGTACGCCCACCATCAGGGCGATCAGATCGCCGGCTGCTCACGCGCCGCCGCGCTCATCGCGGTACGCAACCTCGCCGGACTGCACGGCCCCCGATGGTGCGATCCGACGCTGCTCACACCGACCTCGCCCGACGTCCCCGCGCTGACCGTGAACGGACCCGCGGAGGCGTCGATGCTCGCCGAGCTGTACCCGTCGACGGTCGATCTGTTCCTCGAGGCGGTCGGCGAGCAGCTCACCGCCGCCGACATCGACACCCTCCGCGAGGTCGGTGACGTCATCGAGCGGTGGAGTCTCGCGCGGTCGGAACGCTTCGCGCTCATTCACGGAGACCACCGGCTCGACAACCTCATGTTCGACGCCGCCGACACCGAGGTGCTCGCCGTCGACTGGCAGACCGTCGGGATCGGTCTCCCCGCGCGCGACCTCGCGTTCTTCGTCGGCACCGCGCTCGACCCCGGACCCCGGCGGGCCGCCGAGGCGGACCTGGTCGACGCCTATCACCGGGCGCTGATGGGCCACGGCGTCGCCGCCCACGACCGCGACGAATGCTGGGACGACTACCGGTTCGCGATGATCCAGGGACCGCTCGTCGCGGTGTTCGGCTGCGCCTACGGCACCCGGTCACCGCGAGGCGATGCGATGTTCGCGACGATGGTGCGCCGCTCCTGCGCGGCCATCCGGGAACTCGGCACCGTGGGCCTCGCGCGCGGCGCCTGACGAGGCTTTGCGAGTTCTTGACGTCGACCGCCGATTCTTTACGCGGTGACGACTCCCGGACGGTGGGGCGTCGGCGTACCCATGAATCATGACAACTTCGGTCGCCCCCGCCGTCTCGCCGAACATCCATCGCAGCCTCGCCGCCGCCGACGGTCCGCGGCACTTCCGGCTCCGCCCGCCCGCCCCGATCCGACTGCTCACCGCATCGTGGGACCGCACCCACAACCCGCCGCGCGCCCTGTCCGGACACGTCGCGATCGAATACCCGATCACTACCGCGGTCGTCGCCAGTCGCAACCTCTACGCCGTCACCGACGATCTCCGCGACGCACTCGAGGCATCCGACCTCACCGGGTTCACCTTCGGCGCACTGGCCTCCACCCGCGACCGACACCTGCTGACCCACTGCGACACCGCGCTCACGACCACCCCGCGCCTGCACACCCTCGTGCTGACCGGGAGGGCGTGCTGCGCCGACATCGCGCCGTGGCGGTGCGACTCGCTCGCGCTCTCCCGCGCGGCGGCGACCTTCCTGTGGCGCCATGACCCGTCGCTGCTGGCGTTCACCCACGTGCTCGACCTGCCGTCGTCCCTGGCATGAGAGCCGAATCCTCCACCACGGCGCGCTGATCACCCACTTCCCGTCGTAAGGTCACTCCACCGGGGAGTGACGGCGGAGGTGGACACGTGGCGCAGCTACAGCCGGGGCATGGGCCCCGCACGGTGTCGCCCGCCACCGAGGCACCGCCGTCGGGGCACGTGATCGTCTGCGGCTTCGCCGGTATCGCGGTGCCGATCATCGACGGGTTCCTCGACGCCGGCGAACAGGTCGTCGTCGTGGTGCGCACCGCCGACCCCGCCCTCGACGCGGCCGTCGCCCGGTGGGGCATCAGGGTGCACACGGCCGTCGTGGGAGTCGCCGACGCGCTCGTCGACGCCGGGATCGCCGGGGCCGTCGCAGTGGTCTGCGTCGAGGAGAACGAGCTGCACAACCTCGAGACCGCGCTGGTGGCAGGGCAACTGCGCGCCGACGTCCGGGTGATCACCCAGCTCTCGAACGCGACGGTCGCCGGCGCGATGGACGACGGGTCGACCCCGGGAGCGGTGCTCGACGTCGCCGATCTCGCCGCACCCTCGGTGATCGAGGCGTGCCTCGGCATCGGTGACCACCACATCGACGCCGCCGGAATCGATTTCGTGGCGACCACCGTCACCGCGCGGCAGGCGGGCACGCTCCGCGAACAGTTCGGTGACCTCGCGCCACTGGCGGTGTCCACCCACACCTCGGCGGTGTCGCAGGCGCCACCGACGACCGTGCTGTGCCCGGGGCGTGATCACCCCGTTCTCGTCGGGGATGTCGTGACGCTGCTCGGGACCACCGATGAACTCGCCGCCCACGGCATCACCGCGGCCCCCGATCATCTCGATGACGACGTTGCGGTCGCACCTGCCCGACGTCCCTCGCGGCCACAGCGGATCCGGGCGGCCATCCGCGGTTTCCGAGAAGACGCCAATCCGAACTTCTTCCGCATGATCGGCGTGTTGTTCTTCCTCCTCGCGCTGTCGACCACGGTGCTGCGGCTGGGGTACCAGAAGCCGGGGATGAGTGTTCTCGACGCCATCTACTTCAGCACCGAGACCGTCGCCACCGTCGGCTACGGCGACTTCAACTTCGCCGATCAACCTCCGGCCCTGCGTATCTGGTCGATCGTGCTGATGTTCGCGGGCCTCACCACCACCGCGATGATCATGGCGTTCCTCGCCGAGCTGCTCATCTCTCGACGCATCGCCGAGGCGGCCGGTCGGCGGCGCGCCCGGTTCATGACCGGACACGTCGTGGTGGTCGGACTGGGCGCGTTCGGGATCCGCGTCGCCCGGGAGCTCCGCTCGCGCGGCCGCGACGTGGTTGTCGTCGAACGGTCGTCGTCGAACCGTTTCCTGTCCGCCGCGGCGAAGGCCGGGATACCGGTGATCGTGGGGGACGCCACCGTCGCCGAGACACTCTCCGACGCGCGGGTGCATCGTGCGGCCGCGGTCGCCGTGCTCACCAGCGACGACGTGATCAACATCGAGACCGGTATCGCCGTACGCGGTGCCCTCGGCGACCGATTCGCCGGCGGGCAGCACCGCCCGGTGCCCGTGGTGCTGAGGGTGTTCGACCGCGGCATGGGAGACGCCGTCGCCGCACGGTTCGGGTTCCGCCACGTCCGTTCGACCGCGGAGTTGGCCGCGCCCTGGTTCATCGGTGCCGCACTGGGCCTGGAGATCCTCGGCACGTTCTCGGTGCAGTCGACATCGTTCATGGTCGGACGGGTGCGCATCCGGGCCGACGGCGGGCTCGTCGGGGTCGAGATGCGCGAGCTGTCGGCGAACACCCGCGTGATCGCGATCCGCCGCGCGTCCGGTGAGGGCGGCGCGGGCGAACTCGAGTACCCGCCGCGCCGGGGCACGAAGTTCGCGTCGGGTGACGACGCCTTCGTCGTGGGGCCCTACCGGGAACTGCTCGCCGTGCTCGAACACCAGCGCGCCGCCTCCGACGCCCGACGGTCCCCGTCGATCGGGCAGTAAACCCCGTCGATCGGGCACTTGACGGCGTCGATCGGGCAGGTGGCGCCGTCGATCGGGCAGGTGACCCCGTCGATCGGGCAGTTGTTCGCATCCATCGGGCACGAGGTGATCGGGCCAGGGAAGGCCGGCCACGCCGTGGCGCACGAGCACGAGTTCCTGCCCGCTCGATGCCCGCAACTGCCCACTCGATGCGTCTCGGGTGGCCGCGCAGGTGGTATCGATGAGGCATGGGCGACATCGATGCGGACGTGATCGTGGTGGGTGCGGGGATCGCGGGTCTGCGGTGCGCGGCGGCGCTGCGACTGCGCGGGCTGTCGGTGCGCGTGCTCGAGGCGGAGGCCGTACCCGGTGGCCGCATCCGCACCGACGTCATCGACGGATTCCGCTGTGACCGCGGATTTCAGCTTCTCAATCCTTCGTACCCGGCGGTGAAGCGGCACGTCGACGTCGGTGCACTCGATCTGCGCGTCGCCGGTCGGGGAGTGCGCATCGTCGACGATTCGGCCCGGGCGCGGACGATCGCCGATCCGACCCGGCACCCCAGGTTGCTGCCGGAGACGGTGCGGTCGGCCTTCGGTGTCGGCCTGCTGCGTCCTCGCGCGGTGGCCGGGGCCGTGCGGTGGGCGCTGCCGGCCCTCGGACCGGTCCGCAGACTGGCGGCCGCACCCGACGCCGCCCTCGCCGACGACTGGGATCGTCTCGGACTGAACGGACCTTTGCGCGATTCGCTGCTGGCACCGTTCCTCAGCGGTGTGCTCGCCGACGGCGTCGGTGACACCTCCGACCGCTACGTTCGCCTCGTCCTGCGCAGCTTCCTCCTCGCCACCCCCGGCGTCCCCGACACCGGGATGCAGGCCTTCCCCGAACAGCTCGCCCGCGCCGCTCGGGTCGACATCGCCTACTCGACCCCCGTCGCGGAGATCACCGACGGAACCGAGCCCTCCATCCGCACCGCAGACGGTGCGACGGTGCGGTCGCGCGCGGTGGTGGTGGCCACCGACTCGGTGGACGCATCCGACCTCACCGGGAGCGCGACGTCGCCGATGCGCGGGCTCTCCACATGGTGGTTCGAGGCCGACGGCCTCGCCCCCGACACCTTCCTGCGCGTGTCCGGGGTCGGTGGTGTCGTGGTCAACACCGCCGAGATGAGCTCCATCGCACCGGGTTACGCGCCTCCGGGCAAGACGCTCGTGCAGGCGACGACGCTGCTCGACGACGCCGGCCCCGCCGCAGAGACGCAGGTTCGTGGCGAGCTCGATCGGCTGTGGCGCACCAGCACCGCGTCGTGGCGGGTCATCACACGGCACGACGTCCGCCGCGCGCTGCCCACCCAGGCGGCCGGCACCCCGCTGCAGCGCCCCCTTCGGCTCGGCGAACGTCTCGTGCTCGCGGGCGATCACCGCGACACCCCGTCGATCCAGGGTGCCCTCGTCTCGGGCGGACGCGCCGCCACAGAGGTCGCGAGACTGCTCACCGCCTGACCCCCGCCAGTTGGGCCGTCGTTCCCGCCGGTTGGGCCCTTGTTCCCGTCCGTTGGGCCAACGATGTTTGATCACGCGGGCGTGCCGCTGGCTGGGTGCGCGAGCTCCTCGACGCCGACAACGACAAATGTCGGCCCAACTGACGCGAACGTCGGCCCAGCTGGCGGGAACTACGGCCCAGCTGGCGGGAACTACGGCCCAGCTGGCGGAAACGTCGGCCCAACTGGCGGAAACGACGGCCCAGCTGGCGGAAACGACGGCCCAACTGGGGTCAGGCGGGCGGGGTGCGGGTGAGGCGCGCGTAGAGCTCGGCGAGCTCGTCGGTGACCTCGCCGACGTCGAGGGGGCCGACGCCCGACATCCGCAGGGCCCGGTTGAGGCCCGCGACATCGAGATCGGCGAACACGTCGATCGACGGCGGGCTCGGCAGGGGCGGTGGAGCGAATCCCGCACCGTAGAAGTCCACGACCTCGGGTGCACGGACACGGGCCGGTCGGGGCGGCTCGTCGGTGTCGTCACGCAGATGAGCGAGGAGCGTGGCGATCTCGGCCCCCATCATCGTCAGCGCGACCGACGGCGTCTTGTCGATCCGGGCGGCCATCTCGTATCCGAGCGCCAGAACGTGGATGCACCGGGGCTCGTCGTCGGGGCAGTTGCAGTCGCCGCGGACGTCGGCGGGCTCGGTGGGCAGCACCAACGAACCGAGGGTGCGCGGTTGTTCACCGCGTGCGACGGCGAGCAGGTCCTCGGTGGCACCCTTCTCCCGGAGCAGGGCCACGACGGTGTCGGGTTCGACGGTCCGCATCGTCAGCGAGGTCTCGAACGGCTCCACCTGGCTGCCCTGGACGAGAGCGGTCACCATGCCGGGGCGTACACGGACATCGAGGATCGTACGGTCTCGGAAATAGCCGCGGGCCTTCGTGACTCGGCGGGTGTCCTCGGGCCGGTCGATGACCGCGAGCACCGCCCGCGACCACGCCGTGAGCCCGTATCCGCGAACAGGTGCGTCCTTCTTGCGGCGACTCATTCGCCCACCGCCTCGTCACGAAGGCGCATGAGGTCGTAGAGCTGATCGTCGTCGATCTGGCCGAGCCAGCTCTCCCCGGCGGTGACCGTGAGGTCGGAGAGTGCACGTTTGTCGGTGATCATCGCGTCGATGCGTTCCTCGATCGTCCCGACGCACACGAACGTCCGCACCTCGACCCGTTTGGTCTGCCCGATGCGGTAGGCGCGATCGGTCGCCTGGGCCTCGACCGCCGGATTCCACCAACGATCCAGGTGCACCACATGGTTCGCGGCGGTGAGATTGAGTCCGGTCCCACCGGCCTTGAGCGACGCCATCAGCACCGGTGGACCGGCTGCGTCCTGGAACTCGGCGACCATCCGATCGCGCGCCGTGCGCGAGAGACCGCCATGCAGGAAAGACACGTCGTCTCCGCACACCTTCGACAACCACGGCGCCAGCATCTCGCCGAACGCCGTGAACTGGGTGAAGATCAGCGCCCGTTCGCCGTCGGCCACGATGTTGCCGAGGATGTCGCCGAGAAGTTCGAGCTTGCCGGACCGGTGGGCGTTGCGCCGCACGAGGGCCGAGCCGTCTCCGAGGAAGTGCGCCGGGTGGTTGCACACCTGCTTCAGTCGGGTCAGTGCCGCGAGAACCGTTCGCACGCGGTGTCCATCGCTGCCGGCGGATACTGACTTCCCACGATCGAGAGCCTGCATCAGGTCGTCGGTGACGGCGCGGTAGAGCGCCGCCTGCTCGACGGTGAGGTTGGCGCGCACGGTGAGCTCGGTCTTCTCGGGAAGGTCGGCGATGATCGTGGGATCGGTTTTCACCCGACGCAGGATGAACGGCGAGGTGATCGCGTTCAGTCGGCGTGCGGCCTCCGGATCACGTTCGCGCTCGATGGATTCGGCGAAGCGCGCCTTGAACACCGACGGCGAGCCGAGCAGGCCGGGGTTGACCAGGTCGATCACCGCGCGCAGATCCTCGAGCCGATTCTCGACGGGTGTCCCGGTGAGCGCAATCCGTTGCTGTGCAGGGATACTCCGCACCGCGCGCGACGCCGCCGTCGCGACGTTCTTGATGTGCTGCGCCTCATCGACCACGACATGACGCCACGCGACGGTCTTGAGTGACTCGGCGTCGCGGGTGGCGATCGCGAAGGTGGTGATGGTGACTTCGGAGGCGAGCGCGGCGGCGGTGAACGGGTCGCGCCGTGATCGCCCGGGGCCGTGGTGGACCAGTACACGCAGATGTGGTGCGAAGCGGGCGATCTCACGTTCCCAGTTGCCGACCACCGACATCGGACACACGATCAGCGTGGGCTTCGATCGCTGCTGGTCCGTTGTGGGCTCGGCGTTCTCGCGCTCCCTGCACAGCAGGGCGATCACCTGGACGGTCTTGCCCAGACCCATGTCGTCGGCGAGGACGGCGCCGATGCCGAGCGACGCCAGGTGTGCGAGCCACTCCATCCCGCGATGCTGGTACGGCCGGAGCTCGGCGGCCAGCGAGGTGGGGGCGTCGAGCGGCTCGGGGGTGAGGGTGCCGCCGGCCGCGATCTCGTCGAGCCACGACAGGCCCGACACCGACGTGACCGGTATGCCCAGGCGGTCGGCACCGGAGGTGACGAGGCCGAACAGCTCACCCATGTCGGGGGGCTCGCCGGCGGCGGCCAACGCCCGCTGGGTGGTGATGAACTCCGCGGCCCGGCTCAGCGCCGAGCCCTCCGCCCGGATCCACACGCCGCGCACACGGACGAGACCACCCTTCTCCTGGGCGAGCGACGCGAGCTCACCCTCGTCGAGGACATCCTCACCGATCGCCAACTGCCACTGAAAGTCCCGGATCTCCGACAGACCCACCATCACCGAGCGCTCGACGGTCGCGCCGACCCCGGTCCGTCCTCTCAGTGACAGCGTGGGGGTGACGGCGGCCAGGGTGCGGGGCAGCAGCACGACGATGCCGGCCTTCCCAAGCAGCTCGGCACCCGTGTCGAGCAGCTCGGTGACCAGATCGGTGTCCAGCAGGAAGTCGAGCGTCGCACGGTCATGTCCAGCACGGGACAACCCGTCGAAAGCCCGCACCGCGCCCGCGATCTCGGTGGTCACCTCGTCGAGTTCGTGCGGGCCGAGGCGGTGGAGATCGATCGGGGCGTCGAGACCGTCGGTGCCACGGCGACACACCTGCAGCCGCCAGCGGTCGTCGGGAACGGTGTACGGGTTCTCCTCGTCGGGGTACTCCGGTTCATGGAGCCGCAACACCAACGCGCTCTCGTTCTCGCGAACGCCGTCGGCCCACTCCTGCCACGCGGTCGACGCCGCCGACGCACGGTCCGACGACATCGGTAGTTCGTCATCGGATCCGGGGAGCAGCGATCGCACCAGAGACGACCGGAACACGCCGTGCGACAGGCCTTCACATCGACGCCGACACTCGTGATCGGTGATCTCGCGACAGAAGTCGAGAACCGATTCGGCGCCGCCGTTCGCGATCAACACCGGCGGCGCGGCGGAGACCGCTCCCGACAGCCACGCCCGCCAGGGAATGCCGGGCAGCGGTACCCAGCGGGTCGACCAATTGCCCGCCGACCACGCCAGCGCCGGTGCCACCGACCCGGCCGATACGAATCGTCGCACCGACGCCGCCAGGTACGCGTAGTACGCGAGCTCACCGGACGTCGACAGGTCGGCAGCATCGAGGAGTTCGGTCGCGGCCGCCGGCCCCAGCGTCAACGACGCGACCTGGCGCACGGTGCCCTCACCGGGGCCGTTCACCGTGATGGTGCGCCGCAGGGTGCGTCCGGCGACGATCTCGGCGACCGGTTCGGGGAGCGCGGCCGGGTCAGGTGCGGCGGTGGGTGATCCTTCGGGGTCGGTGAACCACAGCGACAACCCGATGCCGGGACGCCACAGGGCGTGCGTCGACGCGGCGGAGGTCACGGATTCCATCCTGGCATGGGCCACCGACGCCGGACTCTTGTCACCGAGATCGTCCGATCCGGGGCCCACCTCCGGCGATATGCCGGAGCCGGCCGTCAGGACGGACGATGTCGGTCGATCTATTCGCAGCCCACCCCGTCGCGATCCCGGTCGAGCTTGGTGCTGTACCCCGGGTCGCCTGGACGGATCGGGGCGGCGCCCGCCGCGCGCACCGCCGCGCAGTTCGCGTAATAGACATCGCCGCGATCCGGGATGGCCGGGGGAGGTGGGGTGTAGCGAGGTGTGGGTCGAGGAACCGGCGTCTGGGTGCGCGTCTCGGTCGCGGGTGCCTGGGTGGGCGCCGCGACGGCGCCGCAGGATGTCAGGACCCGGGTGATCGCGTCCTTCTCGGCCTGGGTGACCCACAGTCCGTACAGCGACTTCACCTGCACCTGCCTGCTCACGTACGTGCAGCGGAACGCGCGGTCGGGCGGCAACCAGGTGGCGGCGTCGCCGTCGCCCTTGCGCTGATTGGTCGGGCCATCGGTGGCCTGCAGGTTGCGGGGGTCGTTCGCGAGGTCGCGGCGCTTGCCGGCCGAGAGTTGCTGTGCCCCTTTCTGCCACGCGTCGCTGAGCGCGACCACGTGGTCGATCTGCACGTCGTCGGAGGTCTGCGCGCCACGGGTGAAGGCGATGGACGTGCCGGTGTAGGGATCGGCGAGCGTCCCACTGAGCACCACACACCCGCGGGTGCCTGACCGCACCGTGATGCCGGTGAGGTCGCGGCGGAGGATGTCGTTGCGGGTGTCGCAGCCGTTCCGGCCCCCCTCGACGTCCACGTCGTCACTCCACGCCTGTCCGAATTGTGTTCGGCTGTAACCGGTCTTGGGTGCCCGCCCCTTCACCGCCAGCCCGTCGAGCTGCGTCAGCGCCGCCTGGGCCTGTGAGTTCGACCCGACGGCAGCCGCGCTCGACGGCGCCGGTGCCGGCGGTTCGGAGGCCGCGGTCGTAGGTACCGAACTCGAGGGCGCAGAGCTCGTCCCGTCCACACCCGACGGTGTCGCGACCACTGCCGCGGCCTGATCCGACGACTGCCTGGTGTCGTCGGGCGCGATGAGGCCGACGGCGACGACCGCGCCGACCGCACCGAGTGCGATCCACGGCCACCGACGTCGGCGCCGCGACGTCGACGCACTGCCGGTCTTGTATCCGTCGGGGCGTGTCCAGTCGGGCGGGCCGCCGGGGTCGTTGGTCGACATGGCCTGGCGCGCTATGTGATCGACACGCCACCGTCGACGACGATGGTCTGGCCGGTGACGTATCCACCGGCGGGTGAGGCGAGCCATACCGCGGTGGCGGCGAGCTCGGCGGGGTCGCCGGTGCGGCCCAGCAACTGGCGCGGCTGCTGCGATTCGAGATAGCCGTCGTGGTACTGGTCGGTCATCTCCGAGGCGAAGAACCCGGGCGCGATCGCGTTGACGCGGATACCCTTTCGGGTTCCCCACTGTTGCGCGAGATCGCGGGTGAGGCCGATGACTCCGGCCTTGCTGGCGGCGTACGCAGCCTGGGGCAGCCCGGCGGTGGTGATCCCGAGGATGCTCGCGATGTTGATGATGGAGCTGCCCGGCGCCATCACCTTGCCCGCGGCCTGCGCCGTCCAGTACGAACCGTTCAGGTTGATGTCGATGACCGAGCGGAACTGATCGACGGTCTCGCGCGTCGCGGGCACCGCGGTGCCGACGCCGGCGTTGTTGATCAGGACGTCGACCTGACCGAACTCCGTCATCGCGGCCTCGACGAGGGCGGCGCACGCCTCGGGGTCGGCGACGTCGGTGGCGACCGTCAGTGCCTTCGCTCCGGTCGACTCGACCAGCGACTTCGTCTCGGCGAGCTTCTCGACCCGACGTGCCGCCAGGACCACCGATGCACCCGCCTCGGCCGATGCCTTCGCGAACGCGACACCGAGACCGGCGGACGCGCCGGTGACGATGACGACCTTGCCGTCGAGTCGGAACATGTCGAGAACGGACACCAATGTCTCCTCGTGTGGTCGGGCCCCCGCGTGGGACGCTACCTCGACGCCGACTACAGACCGAGATCGCGGCCGATGATCTCCTTCATGATCTCGTTCGAGCCGGCCCAGATCTTGGTGACGCGCGCGTCCTTCCAGGCCTGGGCGATCCGGTACTCGTTCATGAACCCGTAGCCACCGTGCAGCTGCAGGCAGGTGTCGAGGATCGTGTTCTGGATCTCGGCGGTCCACCACTTGGCCTTGGCGGCGTCGGCGGCCGAGAGCTCACCGTCGGCGTGGGCGCTGACACACGCGTCGACGAATGCCTGCGTGACATCGATCTTCGTGGCCAGTTCGGCGATGGTGAACTTGTTGAACTGGAACGACCCGACGGCCTGTCCGAAAGCCTTCCGCTCGCTGACGTAGGCGAGGGTCTCGCCGAACAACGCCTTCGCGTGCGCCAGGTTCGACACCGCGCAGTTGAGACGTTCCTGCGGCAGGAACGTCATCATGTGGACGAACCCGCGGTCGATCTCGCCGATCACGTTCTCGGCCGGCACGCGGACGTCGGAGAAGAAGAGTTCGGCGGTGTCGGACTCGGGCTGGCCGACCTTGTCGAGCTTGCGACCGCGCTCGAAACCGGGCATGCCCTTCTCGATCGCGAACATGGTGATGCCCTTGGACTTCTTCTCCGGGGAGGTCTTCACCGCTGCGACCACGAGATCGGCGTTGTAGCCGTTGGTGATGAAGGTCTTCGAGCCGTTGATGACCCAGTCGGTGCCCTCCTGCTTCGCGGTGGTCTTGATGCCGGCGAGATCGGAACCGGCGGCGGGCTCGGTCATCGCGATCGCGGTCACGATGTCGCCGGTGCAGAACCCGGGCAGCCAGCGCTGTCGCTGCTCGTCGGTGGTGAGCTGGGTGAGATAGGGCGCGACGATGTCGACGTGGATGCCGAATGCCGAGGGCAGCGCCGCGCTGACGCCCGAGAGCACCTCGGTGAACATCGCGTTGAAGCGGTAGTCGCCGGCCTCGGAGCCGCCGTAGCTCTCGGGAACCTCGAGACCGAGGAAGCCGGACTCGCCGGCGCGCTTCCAGATCTCGCGGTCGATGTAGCGCTGCTCGATGATCGACTCGTGCCGCGGTGTGACGTAGCGGTCGACGAATTCCTGGGCCGACTCACCGAAGGCGACGTGGTCGGGTCCGTACAGCGTCCTGCGCATGGTTCTCCTCGAGGTGACGCGGGGTTACCGACGGGTAACCGCACATGTGACCATGCTGCGCGACCGACGTGCCGGGGTCAAAACGGCCCGGCGGGCGGGTACCTGCGGTGATTGCGCCGCGCGCTGTCCGCGGGAGCGGAGAAGGTGGTCGACGATGCCGGGCGGTTGCTAGATTGCCGACGTGAGCTGCGGTTTCGTGGTTCGCCCGCCACGAGAGGAACCGTCACCGATGAGACTGTCCACGCGCAACCAGCTGTCCGGCGTGATCACCGAGATCACGCTGGGCTCGGTCATGGCGACCGTGAAGATCGCGCTCGAGCCAGGTGGGCAGACGGTGGTGTCGTCGATCACCAAGGAAGCTGTCGAGGAGCTCGGACTCACCGTCGGGCAGGCTGCGACCGCGCTGATCAAGTCGACCGAGGTGACCATCGGCGTCGAGTGAGGCAGACATCGTGCTGAAAACTGCCCCGAGAAGGCGCTCCGAGGGAACATTCCCCTCGAGGCGCGGTCTCGGGGCAGTTCTCCGCACGCATGCCGGTCAACCGGCTCCGCCCACGATCGCCTGCAGCGCGGCGACGTGACCGCTGAACGCGGCGCGCCCGTCGTCGGTGATGCGGGCGCGAACCGTGCGGCGTGAACCGGTGGTCGGGCGTTCGGTCGCGACGTAGCCCGCGCCCTCCAGCGTCGAGAGCTGTTTGGACAGAGCGGAATCCGACATCGACAGCCGCTCGCGGAGGTAGGCGAACTCCACCCAGTCGGCAGCGGCCAGCGTTGCCATCAGCGTGAGGCGCGTGCTGGGGTGGATGAGTTCGTCGAAACGCGCGACCGTCATGCGCCCAGTCGGTGCCGCAGCGTGCGCAGGATCTCCGGACCACCGAGTCCGACCACCGCCGCGACGAACACTGCTGCCCACAATTGCGGATGCGAGGCGCCGTCGGCGTCGAGGGCCAGCGCGGCGGCGACCGTGAGGCCCACCAGCGCGAGCAGCATGGCGACCACGACGACCGGTACGCGGCGGTCGACGACCTCGCGGCTCACCTGCAGCTGCGCGGTGCGCCTCCGCCCCTCCAGCAGGCGCGATGCGGCGATCGAGTGGCCGACGCCGAACACGATGGTCGCGACCGTCGCCACCCACGCCGGGCCGTAGGCACCGATCACGCCGAGAGCGAGCCATGCCCCGGCGAGAAACCACCAGTAGGCGCGCGGCAGGCCGATCTCCGAGGCCACACGGTCACGCGCCCGCCCGACCGAATCGAGCGCCGCGCGAGCCTGTTCGGGGTCGATGTTGTTCATAGAGCCTCTTTCCTGGTTGGAAAGTAGTTTCTACTTTCCAACCAGGAAAGTCAAGAGGTCCCCGTTTGCGCCAGGGCAGCTAGCGGCGCGCGAACTCGTCGTACTCCGCGTGCTCGGCCTCTCGGGAGGCGACGCCGTTGAAGCCGACGCTCGCGAGTTCCTCGCCCACCGACTCATGCGGCTCGTCGGATGCTGCCGCAGCGCCCTTGCCGCCGGTGAACAGCGAGGCGATCCCACCGAGGACGCAGCAGACGATCGCGAAGGTGAACGCCGCCGACAGTCCGTTGGAGAAGGGCTCGGAGATGAGGTGCGGGAAGAACTTCAGGCCGGTGAGCGTGTCCTGGTTTGTCTGCGACAGCGTCGACAGGTGTGGACCCACGAGCTCCTTGATCGGGTTGTAGCCGAGGAACGCCGCGAACAGGATGCCCACCGTCGGCAGGTTCGCGACCTGGTTGGCGTCGGCCGGCGAGACGCCGTGCGCGAGGAGTCCACTGCTCATCGCCGACGGCAGATCGCTGGACAGCCCGGCGATCATGAGGCTGAAGAACAGGCCGATGGACAGCACCATGGCCGCGTTCTGGAACGTGGTCATCATGCCTGCGCCCGATCCACGTGCGTTGGCGGGCAGGCTGTTCATCACCTCGGCACGGTTCGGCGAGGAGAACAGCCCCATGCCGATGCCGTTGATCAGCAGGATGACCGCGAAGGCCCAGTAGCTGAAGTCGACCGGGATGACGATGAGGGCGAAGAACGTGGCGGCGGTGACGAACAGGCCGGTCGTGGTGAACCACTTGGTGCCGACCTTGTCCGACAGGTACCCCGACACCGGTGCGGACAGCAGGAAGCCGATGGTCATCGGCACCATGTAGATACCTGCCCACAGCGGGGTGCGGGTGTAGTCGTAACCGTGCTGCGGCAACCAGATCCCCTGCAACCAGATGATGAGGATGAACTGCAACCCACCGCGGCCGATCGACGCCATGAGGTTGGCGATGTTGCCGTACAGGAACGAGTGGTTGGCGAACAGCGACAGGTTGAACAGCGGATTGGTCACGCGGGTCTCGATCACCGCGAACGCCGCGAGCACCACGAGCCCACCGATGAGGCAGCTCAACACCATCGGGCTCGTCCAGCCCATGTTCGATGCGCCGTAGGGCTGGATGCCGTAGGTGATACCCACCAGGATCGCGACCAGGCCGACCGCGAAGGTGATGTTGCCCCACCAGTCCATCGTCGCCTTCTGACGAATTCCGGTGTCGTGCAGCTTCATGTAGGCCCAGACGGTCCCGACGAGACCGAAGGGGACCGACACCAGGAAGATGAGGTTCCAGTCGATCGGCGCGAGGATGCCTCCGATCAGCAGGCCGAGGAACGATCCCGATATCGCGGCGACGCCGTTGATGCCCAGCGCCAGACCACGCTGATGCTGCGGGAAGGCGTCGGTGAGAATCGCCGACGAGTTCGCCATGAGGAAGGCGCCGCCGACACCCTGGATCACGCGCCAGAAGATCAGCCAGATGGCGGCCTTGCTGCCGTCGAACCATGTGGCGGCGAGGAACACCGACGAGACGGTGAAGACCAGGAATCCGATGTTGTACATGCGTGCCCGGCCGAACATGTCGCCGAGTCGGCCGAAGCTGACCACGAGCACCGCGGTGACGACGAGGAAGCCCATCATCATCCACAGCAGGTAGCTGGTGTTGTCGGGCTCGAGCGGGTTGAGGTTGATGCCCTTGAAGATGTCGGGCAGCGCGATGAGCACGATGGAGGAGTTGATGGTGGCGATCAACATCCCCAACGTGGTGTTGGACAACGCGATCCACTTGTAGTGCGGACCGAGCTCCTCGAGTGAACGGATGCGACGGCGGCCCGAGGGTTCGGGTGCGGCGCCCTTCTCGAGTACGGGGGTGGAACTGCGGGTCATGGCTTCCTCGGGTCTCTCGCGGTGGGCGAACGAAGCGGTGGTGGCGCGGGTGGCCCCCGACGTCAGTCGGGTCGGGATCGCACGGTCTCGATCAACGACTCCGCGAGCAGGGCGATGGAGTGCTCGGCGGCGGAGCGGTCGTCGGGTGTGAGGCGGGACAGCGCCTCCTCCATCAGCCGCGCGCGACGCGAGGTGGTGGAGGTGATCAGGTCGACCGCCGCCTCGGTCGCGGCGATGAGGCTGGCCCGCCCGTCGAGCGGGTCGGCGGTGCGGACCACCATCCCGTCGCGCTCGAGCGCGCTCACGATCCGCGACATCGTCGGCGCGGTGACCCGTTCACGTGCCGCCAGTTCCGACAGACGCATCGGCGGACTCGACACCAGCACCCACAACGCCGACGTGGAGCCGAGGGTCAACGATCCCGACCCGGCCTCGTGACGGAGAGTCCGGGATATCCGGGCGAGCGCGGTGTAGACGTCGACCGCGCTGCCCGTGCTGCCGGCAGCGGTGTGAACGGAGGTCATGAGCCAAGACATTAGTTGCGTAGTACTAAGTAATCGAATCGTAAAACGCACGCGAATCGCAAAACCGATATGTCTGATAGCAGACCGGTGATTCTGCCGACCCGTTATCCGGCTGTTACTGTGCGGGGGTCCATCGCTGTGCACGAAACTTAAGGACCAGACTCGATGTCGCTTCGTAGCCTCCGAACCCGCCTGTTGGCCGGCGTTCTGGCAACCGCCTCCATCGCGGGCTTCGCCACCGCCGTCACCGCAGCGCCCGCTCAGGCGCGACCTGCCTCGAACTCCGTGTACTCCGCGGCGATGCAGCGCAGCATCCCGGTGCAGATCCTCAACCGCAAGCAGGGCGCGCCCACCCTCTACCTGCTCGACGGTCTGCGCGCCCCGAACAACGACAACGGTTGGCTCATCAACACCGACATCGTGCGGTTCTTCGCCAACAAGAACGTCAACGTCGTCCTGCCGTTCGGCGGAGCAGGCAGCTTCTACACCGACTGGGAGCGTCGCGATCCGAACCTCGGATTGAACAAGTGGGAGACCTTCCTCACCCGCGAGCTGCCGGCCTACATGGCCCGCACCTACGGCAGCCCGGCCGGCCGCAACGCCATCGCCGGCCTGTCGATGAGCGGCACCAGCGCGCTCAACCTCGCGACCCGCCACCCGAGCATGTACCGCGGCGTGGCCTCCTACAGTGGCTACCCCGTCGCCAGTGAGCCCGGTTTCGCGCAGGGCATCGGCCTCGCCGTCGGCCAGGTGGGCGGCGACGTGAACAACATGTGGGGCGTGTGGCCCGGCGGCCAGTGGCTCGCCAACGACCCGGCCCTCAATGCGGGCAAGTTGCGCGGCAAGCGCGTCTACATCTCCTCGGGCTCGGGCGGGTCGAACATCAACCCGACCACCGATCCGGTGAAGTTCGCGCAACTCGTACCGCTCGAGGTCGCCGCGTCGCTGGCAAGCGTCCAGTACGTCGACACCCTGCGTCGCAACGGCGTCAACCCGGTCGTGAAGATCACGGCCGAGGGCGTGCACTTCTGGGATTCCTGGCAGGCGCGCCTGCACGAGTCGTGGTTCTCCACGCTCGGCCCGGCGCTCGGCGCCTGACCGTCTGATTCGCCTCCGCCCCGGCACCTCGATTCGCATCGATGTGACCGGGGCGGAGTCGTCTGAAGGGATGTCATCGAAAGACATGTCACAGCGCCCGATCGGTGGCCCGCCGGTTGAACTCGCCCGACGCCTGACCACCGTCGACGCGACCGTGATCGGCCTCGGATCGATGATCGGCGCCGGGATCTTCGCGGTCTTCGCCCCGGCCGCCGACGTCGCCGGATCGGGTCTGCTGATCGGTCTGGCCATCGCGGCGGTGGTGGCGTTCTGCAACGCGACGTCGTCGGCGCAGCTGGCCGCGCAGTACCCGCAGTCGGGTGGCACCTATGTCTACGGCCGCGAGCGACTCGGTGACTGGGCCGGCTTCCTCGCCGGATGGACCTTCGTCATCGGCAAGACCGCCAGTTGCGCGGCGATGGCGCTGACGTTTGCCACCTATGCCGTCCCGGCCGGAGCAGCGCCCTGGGTCGCCGCCGCCGCGGTCATCGCCCTGGCGACGGTGAACTGCTTCGGGGTGACCCGCACGGCCACGGCGACGAAGGTGATCGTGGTGGTGGTGCTCGCAATCCTCGCCGCGGTCGTCGTCGTCGGATTCGCCGGCGGTGAACCCGACACGGCGAATCTCACCGACGGCGTCCTCGGTCACGGGTGGTACGGCATCGCGCAGTCGGCCGGACTGCTGTTCTTCGCGTTCGCCGGCTACGCACGGATCGCGACGCTCGGCGAGGAGGTCCGCGACCCGCGCCGCGCCATCCCCCGCGCCATCGTCACCGCGCTGGGGATCACGCTCGTCGTGTACGTCGCCGTCGGGGTCACCGCCCTGGCCGTGTTGGGGGGCGATGATCTCGCGTCGAGTCGGTCGCCGCTGGTCGATCTGGCGACCGCAGGCGGTGGTGACGGGTGGTCGACACCGGTCCGCATCGGCGCCGCGCTCGCCGCCCTCGGGGCGCTGCTGGCGCTCATCGCCGGGGTTGGCCGCACCGCCCTGGCCATGGCGCGCAACGGCGACCTGCCGCGCGCGCTGTCGACGATCGAGCCCCGACACCAGGTGCCGCTGCGGGCCGAGGTGTCACTCGCCGTGGTCGTCGTCATCCTCGTGCTGACCGTCGATTTGCGCGATGCGATCGGGTTTTCGTCGTTCGGGGTGCTGCTCTACTACCTGATCGCCAACGCCGCGGCGTGGACCCAACGCGACACCGACCGGCGGTACCCGCGGGCCCTGCAGGCGCTCGGCGCCGTCGGATGCGTGGTGTTGGTGGCCACGCTGCCGATCACCTCCATCGCGGTCGGCGTGGGTGTGGTCGCGGTCGGAATCGGCTACCGACTCGTGGTGCAGCGTGTCGAGCGTCGAAAGTCTGCAGACGCCTGAGTCCGCGAGATCAGCTGCGCGACTCCGCTTTCGCGATGATGTTGTGCAGCATGCGTGAGAAGACCACCTTGTGGAACGGCAGTTGCCCGTACCAGTGCGCGAGTCCGGCGAGGCCACGGGCGTAGAAGATCGTCTTCTGTTCCAGACGCGAACCGGTGCCGTCGGGGACCACACGCAATTCGAGCCACGCGGTGCCGGGCATCTTCGTCTCGGCCCGCAGCCGCAGCAGCGAACCGGGCTCGATGGCCTCGACACGCCACCAGTCGAGCGCGTCGCCGACCTCCGGCGTGCCCGAGGGGCGGGTGCGCCGTACACCCGGCCCACCGGCCACCGAGTCGATGAGTGCACGTGCGGTCCATGCGGATTCGAGCGAATACCACCCGTTCTCACCGCCGAGACCCTCGACGACATCCCAGATCGCCTCGGGCGATGCGGAACTCGACAGCGAGCGGGTGTCGGTGAACACGTCCTCGCCCGCCCACGTCGGGTCCGACGGGAGAGGCTCGGCGGCGGGCACCGAGGCGTCGGCGTTCGACCAGTCATTGTCGGTGTCGGCGCGACGGACCCGGTCGAGCGCGGCATCGAGGGCGTCGCGGTAGCTCTGCAGTCCGCCCTCGGGGCGCGGGATGATGGTGTCGATATCAGTGTCCTTCATGACCGCGTCGTGCTCCAGCGACTCGATCAGCGGTCGCGCGAGACCGCCCGGGACCGGCGTGATGAAGCGGACCCAATGACTGGCGATCGTCGGCGTCAGAAATGGCAGCACGACCATGCGGCGACGACGGAGCCCCGCGGCCTCGGCGTAGATCTGCATCATGTCGCCGTACTCGAACACCTCGGTGCCGCCGATGTCCCACGTACGGCTCTCCGGCACCGACGCCGTCGCGGCCTCGACGAGATAGTGCATCGCGTCGCGCACCGAGATCGGTTGGATCTTGTTGTGCACCCAGCGGGGGGTCGTCATCACCGGAAGGCGATCGGTGAGATGCCGGATCAGTTCGAACGAGGCCGACCCTGTGCCGATCACGACACCGGCCTGCAACACGATCGTCTCGATTCCCGAGGCCATCAGGATCTCGCCGACCTCGACCCGTGAGGTGAGGTGTTGCGACAGTTCGTGACCCGTCGGGTGTAGGCCGCTGAGGTAGACGATCCGCGACACGCCTGCGTGCTGCGCGGCCTTCGCGACATTGGTCGCCGACTCCCGCTCCTCGGCCATGAAGTCCTCGGCCAGGCCCATCGAGTGGACCAGGTGGTACACGACATCGACGCCCTCGAAGGCACGGTCAAGGGAATCGCGGTCGGACAGATCGCCCTGGACCACCACATCGTCACCGGCCCACGGGGCGTCGGCGAGCTTCTCCGGCGTACGCGCCAGTGCGCGCACCGTGTGGCCCGCGGCGATGAGCCGTGGCGCCAGGCGTCCGCCTATGTAGCCGGTGGCGCCGGTGACCAGGCAGGTCCGAGGATTCATGATTGCTCCGTTGTCGTGCCCGTCGCGCGGTGGCGCGACGTGATGGACATGGTGTCCAGCCTACGGATGGACGTCGGGCAGGTCAGACGGACGAGGGGTCCGGACCGCACGGAGGGTCCCGATGACGGCGCATCCGTCCACGGCGTCGTCGGTGACCGTGGTGGCGATCAGCCCCGACCGCTCGAAGGCGGCTTCGAGATGCGGGGCCTGCGCGGGCGAGGTCTCGATCGCCAGCGTGCCGTTCTCCGCGAGCCAGCGGGGTGCGTCGGCGACGATGCGGCGCGCGATCTCGAGACCGTCGACGCCGCCGTCGAGTGCGTGTCGGGGTTCGTGGTCACGGGCGTCGCGCGGCATGAACGCGATCGCCGCCCCGGGCACGTACGGGGCGTTGGCCACGATGACATCGACGCGGCCGATGAGATCGGCGGGCAGTGGGTCGAACAGGTCGCCGCAGACGATGTGGGCGTCGGGGGCATTGGCGGCCGCGAGGGCGACGGCCACCGGATCGATGTCGCACGCCGTCGCCGAACGCACTCCGGTCCTGGCCATCACCGCACGTGTCACCGCCGCACTGCCGCAACACAACTCGACGAACACCGACTCGGTCCCCAGATGCGCTGCGGCGATGGTGACCAGCAGTTCCGTGCGGCGCCGGGGGACGAACACGCCAGGCGCCACCCGGATACGCAGCCCGTCGAACTCGACCCATCCGACGATGTGTTCCAGCGGCTCCCCGGCCACCCGCCGTTCGAGGAGCACACCGAGCGCAGCGGGCGACTCGGCGGCGTCGGCCAGGAGGCGCGCCTCGTCTTCGGCGAACACGCATCCGGCCCGGCGCAACGCCTCGATCAGTGCGGGGTGATCGAGGGTGGGTGCGTCAGCCGGGGTGTCGCGCTCAGGTTCCGTCTGTCGTCCCCTCGGAACCGCCGAGGGCGTGATCGGGTTTCGTCGCGTCCGCGTCGTCGTCGGTCGGTTCCTTCGACGCGGCGTACGCCTTCTTCTCCTCGGCGATCTCCGTCGTCTCGCCGATGGGGGTCTCGTTGTCGTGCGGGAAATCGCTCATGGTCGCCGGCCTCCTCGAGTGGCGTCTGCGCTGCTTCACCGTGTCACGGCCAGTCCCACCGTACGTCGCCCCGGGTGGGTCAGGGGGCGGAGAAGCGCTCGACGACCGAACGATGGAAATCGGGGAGTTCGTCGGGACCCGAGAGGGCGCGGGCGACGTCGGTGATCGTGTACCACTCTCCGGCGTCCTGGTAGCGCACACGCGCGACACCCCGGTCGGCATCGTCGCACCGACAGGCGATCTCGACCGAGCCGGTGATGACGCCGACCTCATCGGTCATCACCCCGCCCGGTGCCGCGGTGATGATGCTGCTCAGTTCGGCCCGATCGGTGCCGCTGCTCACGGTCAGCAGCCGTTCAGCAGGGTGGTGAGTGCGGACTTCTCCGACGACTGCAGGCTCAGGCCCCAGGCGTACTTCGAGCCGACCCACATGCGGGCGTAGGTGCAGCGGTACGCCGACACCGTCGGTAGCCAGGTCGAGGGATCCTGATCGCCCTTCGACCGGTTCGAACTCGCCGAGACCGCGATGAGCTGCGAGTGGGTGAGATCGTTCGCGAACTGTTGGCGGCGGGCGGTGGTCCACGACGCCGCACCCGAACGCCAGGCCTCGGCGAGCGGGACCACGTGGTCGATGTCGACGCCCGACGACTCGTCGATGGTGACGCCGTCATACGGCGAATACCAGCTGCCCGCGGTCGGGGAGCAGTCCGAGCCGGTGGTGACCCCGCTGCCGTCGCGCTTGAGCACGGTCTCTCGGGTGTCGCAGGTGCCCGACTGTGCGATCCAATGAGGGAACTGGTCTCGCGAGTAGCCGCTCATCGAGCTCTCGGTCGCGACCTGGAGATCGGCCAGCTCGGATCGCGCGGTCGACGCCGACGGGATGGCCGGCGGTGTGGCGCCGGCGACGGCGGGTGTGGCGACGACACCCGCGGTGGCACATCCGATCGCAGCGGTCACGATCAGTGTTCGAATTCGATTGTGCGCAAACATCTGTTGGTTTCTCGGCTCGCCCCCGAACCCCCGCGGGGCAGACGATAGGGACGCCTCATGGACGCGACGCGAACATCAAACAGATGTGACGCTAACTAAGCATTACGGTCGATCGACGAGACCGCGGGCGACGCTCGCGTACGAGCGCCACCCGCGGTGGTCGGTGATCGTCGGTCAGGAACCGGCGGGAGGGGCAGGCGCGCCGCTCGGCGCCGGCGGGCGCTGCCCACCGTCGGTCGGCGCCTTGCCGTCGGGACCACCCTTGGCGTCGGGACCACCCTTGCCGTCCGGTGCGGCCGGACCGCCCTTGGCATCGGGACCCGCGGGCCCACCCTTCGCGTCGGGTCCACCCTTGGCGTCGGGACCACCCGGGGCGGGAGGCCCGCCCGGGGCGCATTTCGCACCGTCGGGGCCACCCTTGGCGTCCGGTCCGGCCGGGCCACCCTTGGCGTCAGGACCCGCGGGCCCACCCTTGCCGGCGGGGCCGGATCCGTCACCGGGCGCCGCGGGTGCTCCCGACTCACCCGGTGCGGCCGGCGCGCCCGAGGCGTCGGGTCCCTGCTGCTGATCGCCGCCGGAACGCGGCAGAGCGCTCGACGACGACGCGTTGTTCACGTTCTGCTCCACCGGGTTGGCGAGGAAGATCGCCGATACCACGACAGCGCCGATGAGCGCGCCGCCGACTCCGACCGCGGTCAGCGGGAGCCAGGGCTTGGTACCCGCCTGCGAACGCATCCGCGACCAGCGCGAGCCGGTGGTGGCGGCCGGAGCCGCGGCGGCGGGTGCGGGCTGCCCCTCGAGGGGGCTGGTGGACGGGTTGTTCGCGCTGTAGGCGACCGTCGGGGTGTTCGGCTCCGCCGGGGTGGCGGGGCGGTCGATGCGCCCGGTCGGGGTGTCGTCGCCGGGCTTGTCCGGGGTCTTGTCAGCCATCGCTGGTCCTCGTCTCGTGTCTCGTGTCTCGTGGGAGTCGAGCGGTGAGCCCGACATCAACGACGGTGACGGCCGCAGCTGAAGCCATCCTGAAACGAGCGACTCCACAGCGGGTCTTCAGCGTCACTTCAGGCAGCGGTGAGCACAGTGGTGACATGGCAG
Source organism: Williamsia sp. M5A3_1d (assembly GCF_053345315.1). Classification (NCBI taxonomy): domain Bacteria; kingdom Bacillati; phylum Actinomycetota; class Actinomycetes; order Mycobacteriales; family Nocardiaceae; genus Williamsia; species Williamsia sp. M5A3_1d. The sequence continues at coordinate 318,137 of NZ_JBKEZX010000001.1, read as the reverse complement.
ACCACAATGGGCCGGTGACCCAGGGCGATTTCAGCACCGCGCAGCGCGTCGTGGTCGTCGAGGACTCCGAGGCGATCCGCGAGCCGGTGGTCGAGGCGTTCATCGACGCGGGGTACTCCGCGACCGGCGTCGCCGACGGCAGCGACCTGGAACAACTCATCGCCGCGCGCCGTCCGGATCTGGTGATCCTTGACGTGATGCTGCCCGGCGGCCGCGACGGGTTCGACCTCATCGACATCGTCCGCGAGCGGTCCGACGCGGGCATCATCATGGTGACCGCCCGCGACCACATCGACGATCGACTCCACGGGTTGCGCAGCGGCGCCGACGATTACGTGATCAAACCGTTCCTCCTCGACGAGCTGCTCGCCCGCGCCGACGCCGTGCTCCGCCGGCGTGGTCGGATCGAGGCGGCGGTGTCGGTGGGCGACCTGCTGGTCGATCCGACGGCGGGGACCATCACCCGCGGGGGCGCGGTCCTCGACGTCACGGCGACCGAACTCCGGCTCGCCGAGTTCCTCGTCACCCAGCGCGGACGCACCGTCACCAAACCGCAGATCCTGCAGGCGGTCTGGGGATACGACGCGTACGACGTGAACCTGGTGGAGGTCCACATCAGTGCGTTGCGCCGCAAGATGGAGGCGCACGGCCCGCGCATGATCCACACCGTCCGTGGCCTCGGCTACGTCCTGCGGGTCGCGTCATGACCGCGACGACCCCGACACCCTCGTTGCGTCGCCGGGTCCTCGTCGTCGTCGTCGTGTTGTTCGCGGTGCTGCTCACCCTCGTCGGCGTCGCCATCGACGTGGCGCTGGGTCATCAACTGCGCAGCGATCTCTCGGCCCGACTCACCGACCGGGCCGACCGGTCGGCGTCCCTCGTGGCCGAGGGCTACTCGCCGCAGCAGCTCGCGAACGCGTTGCAGGGTGACGCGATCCGGGTGCGTGTCACCACATCCGACGGCGACGTCTACGGCGGACCCGGTCCGTTCCCGGACGCGGCGGCAGACGGCCCCGGCGAGGCCCCGGCTCCGCCGTCGGGTCGGCCGGGCCGAGGTGGTCGGGACGAGCCCGACCCGAGCGGTGGGCCGCCGGCGCCGGGCGCGGGACCCGATCGCGGTCCGCCGCGACCACCCGCGGACTCGCTGGTGGTGACCCGTCGACTGCCGGGTGGAACCACCGTCACGCTCCTCGGTGACACCACGTCGATCGCCGAGGTCCGGACGCAACTGCGATGGCTGATGCTCGGTGCGGGTGCGGCGACGCTCGTGGTGGCGGCGCTGCTGATGATGCTGGCGGTACGCCGCGCCCTGCGACCGCTCGACGCGATGGTCGCCGTCGCCCGCGGCATCACCTCCGGCGACCGCGGTCGACGCGTGCGGCCGCGGTCCCCCGACACCGAGCTCGGACGTGCGGCAGGGTCTGTCGACGAGATGCTCGACGCCCTCGAGGCGGCCGAGACCGCGCAGCGCGCCGCCGCCGACACCGCTCGTCGCGCCGAAGCCGAGACGAAGCGATTCCTCGCCGATGCGGCGCATGAGCTCCGCACCCCGATCGCCGGGTTGTCGGCCGTGGCCGAGTCGCTGCGCCGCGACGGCACCAACCGCCCCGATCGCATCCCGCGGTGGACCGAGCTGTTGGTCCGGGAGTCGCAGCACGCCTCGCGCCTCGTCGCCGACCTCCTCGACATGGCGCGCATCGACAGCGACCCGCAGCTGAGCATCTCCGACACCGACCTCGTGGAGGTGGTCGACGACGTCATCGAACGGTGGCGCCTCCTGGGCGGGCCGGTGGCCATCCGTCGCACCGGAGCCGCGACGGTCCCCGCCCGTGTCGACGCGGGCCGGATCGGACAGGTGGTGTCGAACCTCGTCGACAACGCGGTGCGTGCCGCGACGGGCACCGACGCCGCGCAGGTGACGGTCGACGTGTCGGCCACCGGTGCGGCAGCTCGGATCGCGGTCACCGACACCGGTCCCGGGGTACCCCCCGAGGCCCGGGAACGCGTCTTCGACCGACTGGTGCAACTCGACTCCGCACGTGACTCGACGGGCGCCGGACTCGGACTCCCGATCGCCCGGGCCCTGGCCCGCGCGCACGGCGGCGACGTGACCTACGCATCGCCGATGGGCGAATCGCCCCAATCGCCCGGATCGGGATCCGACGGCGATCGCGAAGGGGAGAACGGCGCGACCTTCGTCGTGACACTGCCGATCGCACAGGAGCGCCACACATCCGCGACCGAGAGGGATGTACCCGGGCCGGAAAATCCGTAGCATCGGACTGCAGCACACCTGACCGCCCGATCCCCTGCGTGTACCGCACAGGGGTCCGGCGGGACCGATGCCCCAGCAGCGGAGCATCGTGACTGGTCGAGAAGTGGCGCCGGCCCTACCGCCGGTGACCCCGACACGAGAGTTCGGACATGACAACCACCTCCGGCGAGATCACCTCTCGCCCGGCCGCGGCCGCACACCTCACCCGGGTGTGTTTCAAGCTCGGGCCACCGCGACTCGTCGGCGCCGAACTCGAATGGTTCACCCGCGTCGCCGACGGGACCCCGCGTGGAACCGGGTCCCGCGCACGACCTGCTCTCACCGCAGAGGCCGCCCGGCCCGAACTACGTGAACTCGCCGCAGCACTCGGACCGCACGCACCCCGCTCCATCGCACCTGATTCCCCCGAACTCCCCCTGGGCTCCGGAAGTGTCGTCTCCGTCGAGCCCGGCGGCCAGATCGAACTCTCCAGCGTCCCCCACCCCGATCTCGGTGGGCTCCGCCATGCCCTCGAGGCCGACGAGAAGTCCTTGCGCGAGCTGCTCGCCGCCCGCGGCATCGATGTGGTCGCCGGCGCCGCCGACGGAGTCCGCCCTCCGCGGCGGCTGCTGACCACCGAGCGGTACCGCGCGATGGAGGAGAGTTTCGGCCGCAGCGGACGTTTCGGCGCCCTGATGATGTGCAACACCGCCGCAGTACAGGTTGCGCTCGACGCCGGTGTCGACGCCGATCACGCGGTCACGCGCTGGACGCTCCTGCATACGATCGGCCCGGCACTGCTGTCCGCGTTCGCGAACTCGCCGGATCTGCACGGCGTCGACGGATCGCCGTGGGCGTCGCAGCGGATGCGTACCTGGCTCGAGACCGACCGCACCCGCATCCCGCCGCCGGCGCAGACCATCGACGACTACACCGACTGGGTACTCGCGGTGCCACTGCTGTGTGTGCGTACCGCCGCGGGCACCCTGTGGACGCCGCCGGCGGGGGCGACGTTCGCCGACTGGATGGACGGACACCTCGACGCCACCGTCGGTCGCCGTCCCGACGAGGGGGATCTGGCGTACCACGTGAGCACGGTCTTCCCGATGGTCCGGCCGCAGGGGTACCTCGAGGTGCGCTATCTCGACGGACAGCCCACCGGTATGTGGTCGGTGCCCATCGCCGCGGTGACCGCGCTGCTGTCGAACGACGAGGTCGGGGCCGCGGCGGCCGCGATCGCCGCATCCACCGCCGACGCGTGGCTCCGCGCAGCGCAGCTCGGTTTGCGCGACGCCGAGCTCCGTTCGGCAGCAAGCCATCTGCTGTCCCTGGCCGCCGAGGCCACGTCAGCAGGAACCGACCACGACGACCTCGTCGCCGCCGCTGCGCGCTGCGCACGCGGTCACACCCCCGCCCAGGAGGCGCTTCCGGCATGACCGTCCACCATCCCGATTCCCGCTTCGCCGAGACCCTTCCGGCCACCCGCGCCCGTCTCGCCGACGTGTTGGGGCGTGCCCGCAGGCGCACCGCCGTGCTCACCGATGCGGTCACCGACGCCGATCTGCGCGCGCAGCACTCGCCGTTGATGAGTCCGCTGGTGTGGGATCTTGCGCACATCGGCAATCAGGAGGAACTCTGGCTGATCCGCGAGGTCGGTCGCCGCGAGCCGCTGCGTCCCGATCTCGACGATCTCTACGACGCGTTCCGCCACTCGCGTTCGTCGCGCCCGGGGCTGCCGATCCTCGACCCCGACCAGGCACGTGCCTACACCGCCGCGGTCCGTGACCACGCGATGAGTGTTCTCGACACCACCCCGCTCACCGGCGACCCCCTCGTCGACCGGGGCTTCGTGTTCGCGATGATCGCCCAGCACGAGCAGCAGCACGACGAGACGATGCTCGCGACCCACCAGTTGCGTTCCGGCGAGCCGGTTCTCACCGCTCCCACCCCGCCGCGCGCCGGCCGGGTGATCGCCGACCAGGTCGTCGTCCCCGGCGGTCCGTTCGTGATGGGCACCGACACCGATCCATGGGCCCTGGACAACGAGAAGCCCGCACATTCGGTACACGTCCCCACCTTCGCCATCGACCGGTACCCGGTGACCAACGGCCGCTACGCCGAGTTCATCGACGACGGCGGGTACTCGCGACCCGAACTGTGGTCGGAACGGGGATGGACGCATCGGTGCGAGGCAGGACTCGTGGCGCCGCAGTTCTGGGACCGTGATGCCGACGGATCCTGGTGGCGTACCGCTTTCGGCGTGCGCGCACCGATCCGGGAGAACCAACCCGTGGTCCACGTCTGCTACTTCGAGGCCGAGGCGTTCGCACGGTGGGCCGGGATGCGGTTGCCGACCGAGGCCGAGTGGGAGAAGGCCGCGCGATTCGACCCGGCCATCGGTGGATCGACCCCCGGCCCCCGATACCCCTGGGGCGACGCCGATCCCACCCCCGAACACGCCAATCTCGCACAGCGACACCTCGAACCGGCCGACATCGGCGCATACCCCGCGGGCGCCTCGGCGCTGGGTGTCGCGCAGATGGTGGGTGACGTGTGGGAGTGGACCTCCAGCGGCTTCACCGCGTACCCGGAGTTCGCGATGTTCCCCTACCCCGAGTACTCCGAGGTGTTCTTCGGCGGCGACTACAAGATGCTGCGTGGCGGGTCGTTCGGGACCGACCCGGTCGCCGTGCGATCGACCTTCCGCAACTGGGACCACCCCATCCGACGGCAGATCTTCTCCGGCTTCCGACTCGCGCGAGGCATCGACTGACACATGTGTCGACACCTCGGTTACCTGGGGCCCGCCGCGGCCGTGGGTGACGTCCTCCATCACGGGGACCATTCGCTGATCGTCCAGTCGTGGGCACCGAACGACATGCGTTGCGGCGCAGTCGCCAACGCCGACGGCTTCGGTGTCGCCTGGTGGCCCGATTCAGATCCGACAGGGTCGGACCCGACAGGGTTGGACCCGATCGGGGCGACGTCGTATCGGTCGGCGGCGCCGATCTGGACCGACCGCACCGTCGACGACGTCCTGACCCACACGCGATCGACCGCCGTGCTCGCCGCGGTCCGATCGGCGACGGTCGGGATGCCCGTCGTCACGACCGCATCGGCCCCGTTCGTGGACGGTCGCTGGGCGTTCAGCCACAACGGCGTCGTCGCCGGATGGCCGCACAGCCTCGTCGACCTGGCCGCTCGAGTGCCCGTCGAGGACCTGTTGCGGCTACCCGCCGCCACCGATTCGGCGGGGTTGTGGATGATCATCCGTCACCTGCTGCGCGACCACGAGCCCGTCGAGGTGCTGCGCCGCGTGGTGGGCGCCCTCGACGAGACGGGGCCCGGCTCACGCCTGAACCTGCTGCTCGGCGACGGGACCACGCTGTGGGGCACCGCCGTCCACCACTCGCTGTCGACGTCGGTCACCGACGACGACGTGTGGGTGGCGTCGGAGCCGCTCGAGGACGACCGCACCTGGGAGCCGGTGCCCGACCGGTCGGTGATCGTCGCGACCGCGGGGGCTGTGGCGACACAGCCCCTCTAGAACCTCATCGACCCATCCGACCCCGCTCCACCCTGAGCCCCTTGAGGAGGCAACCCGTGTCCCACCCCGTTTCGACCGAGGCACTCGAGATCCACATCAACCCCGACGAGGTCGACGAGGCCCTCGTCGCCGATGTGCGTGCCGGTCTCACGGCATCACCGAAACACCTGCCGCCCAAGTGGTTCTACGACCAGCGGGGCAGTGAGCTTTTCGAGATCATCACCACGCTCGACGAGTACTACCCGACCCGCACCGAGAAGGCGATCCTGGCCGCACACGCCGACGACATCGCCGCCGCGACCGGGATGACCACACTCGTCGAGCTCGGCTCCGGTTCGTCGGAGAAGACGCGTCTGCTCCTCGACGCCGGAATCCGTGCGGGCACGTTGAGCACCTATGTGCCGCAGGATGTCTCGGTCACCGCGCTGCAGGGTGCGGTCGACGAGTTGGCGGTGGAGTACCCCGATCTGCGCGTCGCGGGCATCGTCAGCGATTTCATCGACACCGCCGCATCCATCCCCGATCACCCCAACCGGACGGTGGCGTTCCTCGGTGGGACGTTGGGCAACCTCGTTCCCGCCGATCGTGCGGCCTTCCTCACCGGTGTCGCCGCCGCGTTGCGTCCCGGTGAGCACCTCATCATCGGTGTGGGCCTCGTGGTCGACGAATCGATCGTGGTGCCCGCCTACGACGATGCGCGCGGCGTGACCGCGGACTTCAACCGCAACGTGCTCGCGGTCATCAACCGGCGCCTGGGCGGCGACTTCGATCTCGAGGCCTTCGACCACGTCGCGCTGTTCGACACCGAGAACGAATGGATCGAGATGCGGCTGCGGGCGCGACATGCCATGACCGTCCGAGTGGCCGACCTCGATCTGGAGGTCGAGTTCGCCGAGGGCGAGCAGATGCGCACCGAGATCTCCGCGAAGTTCCGTCGGTCGGGGATCACCGAGGAGCTGACCGCCGCCGGCTTCGGGGTCGAGCAGATCTGGACCGACTCCGACGACCGCTTCGCGGTGGTGCTCGCCGAGAGGCACTGAATTCTTCGGCCCGGAGCCCTTTACTATGGTCAAAACCATAGTAGGGTTCGGGCCATGACGACCGACCCGACCCTGCCGACACTCACGCTCGAGCGCGACGGGCACCTGATGTTGATCGGGCTCGATCGCCCCGAGAAGCGCAACTCCTTCAACCGTGATCTGCTCGCCGATCTCGCCCGGGCCTACGCGATCGTCGAGGACGACCCCGACGTGTGGTGCGGCGTGCTCTTCGCCCACGGCGCCGACTTCACGACGGGGCTCGACCTCGCCGACGTCGGTGCGGCGGTGCTCGCCGGTGAGGTGCTGGTGCCCGAGGGTTCGCGCGACCCGTGGCGGCTCGACGGGCCGTGGACCACGCCGATCGTCGCCGCGGCGCAGGGCTGGGTGATGACCCTCGGGATCGAGCTGCTGCTCGCGGCCGACATCCGTGTCGCCGACACGACCGCCCGTTTCACCCAGCTCGAGGTGCAGCGCGGCATCTACCCGTTCGGCGGCGCCACACTGCGTTTCACCCGCGAGGCGGGGTGGGGCAACGCGATGCGGTGGATGCTCACCGGCGAGGAGTTCGACGCCACCGAAGCCCACCGGATCGGGCTCATCCAGGAGATCGCGCCGGAGGGCGGCGCGCGCGAGGCCGCTGTACGCATCGCGCGGTCGATCGTCGACAAGGCCGCTCCGCTGGGCGTCCGCGCCACCCTGGCCTCGGCGCAGTCGGCACTGCCCGACACCGCTGCGACCGTCGAGGCCCTGCAACCCACCGTCGCGGGCCTGTTCACCACCGCCGACGGCGCCGAGGGGATCACGTCTTTCGTCGAGCGCCGTGCGGCGCGGTTCACCGGGGCCTGATCAGGCGTCGGTGTCCCCGGCCTGGCCACGGTCGTCGCCGGCGACCTCGCGTCCGATCATGTGCAGCAGTTCGTCGATGCGCGTCCGGATCGGATCGGTGGTGATGTCGGTCGCCAGCACGCTGGCGAACATGGCGGTACCCGCGGCGATGATGATCATCGCCAGGGCATCGGTCTCGGCCTGATCGCGCCGCGCCGGTGCGCCCTGCACGGCGTAGCGCTCGGCGGCCGGGCCGGCCAGACCGCTCCACAGCTGGTTGCGCAGCCCCGGGTCCTGCTCGAACGTGCTGAGCAGACCGGGCAGGGCCGAGCGCAGATCGGGGTGGCCGAAGATCTGACGGCTCTGTCGGATGAGGTCGTCGATCCACCCGCCGGGCTCGTCGGTACCGATGTCCTCCAACACGATCCGGTCGTTGAGGACGGCGTGCAGCACCAACTCGGCCTTGGTCTCCCAGCGGCGGTTGATGGTCGCCCGGGCCACGCCCGACTTCGCCGCGACCGCTCGCACGCTGAGGTCGTTCCAGCCGACCTCCACCAGTAGCTCGCGCACCACGGGCAGCACCCGGGCGTCGATCGTCATGTCCCGTGGCCGACCCCCGCGGGGTGTCGGTGCGGCGGGGGCACCGACCCTGCCGACGCCTCGACCGTCCGGTTCTCCGGTCGATCCGAGAGCGGTCGACGAATTCGACGTGACCACGCACACCCCTTCCTGATCCAGTGGTATCGTATCCATCGGTATCGGTACCACTGGCATCGATATTACGCATCCCCGTCTCGCCGACGGGCCCGACCTCACCGCTGCGCGATCTCCACGAGATCGGCGGCGGGCCGTACCACCAGGAGACGAATGACCTCCCTTGATCGTATTGCCGGCGCCGCGACCGATCCCGCCGCCTGCCCGTTCATGCACGACGGGTTCGATTTCACCGACCCCGACCTGCTGGAGAAGGGGCTGCCGATCCACGAGTTCGCGCAGCTGCGCAAGACCGCGCCGGTGTGGTGGAACGCCCAGAAGCCCGGCAAGGGCGGTGGCTTCACCGACGGCGGCTACTGGGTCGTGAGCAAGCACGAGCACGTGCGCGAGATCTCCAAGAACGACGCCCTGTGGTCGACCAACGACAACGGCGTGATCATGCGGTTCGAGGACGACATGCCCCCGGAGGCCCTCGAGATCACCAAGGCGCTGCTCATCAACAACGATCCCCCGAGCCACACCCGGCTGCGCAAGCTGGTCTCACGCGCCTTCACCCCACGTGCCGTGCAGGGACTCGAGGAGAAACTCGCCGACGCGGCACAGACCATCGTGAAGGAGGCGGCCGCGGCCGGCAGCGGCGACTTCGTCCACCAGGTCGCCGTCGAACTGCCCCTGCAGGCGATCGCCGATCTGCTGGGAGTGCCGCAGGAGGATCGCCACAAGCTCTTCGAGTGGTCGAACTCGATGATGAACGCCGACGATCCCGAGTTCACGATCGACCCGACCACCGCCTCGGCCGAGGTTCTCGGCTACGCCTATCAGATGGCCGAGTCGCGCAAGGCATGCCCGGTCGACGACATCGTGTCCACGTTGGTCAACGCCGACTTCGACGGTCAGGCGCTCGACGAGATCGAGTTCGGCTACTTCTTCATCCTGCTGTCGGTGGCGGGCAACGAGACCACGCGAAACGCCATCTCGCACGGGATGAACGCGTTCCTCGACCACCCCGAGCAGTGGGAGCTGTTCAAGCGTGAGCGGCCCACGACGACGGCCGACGAGATCGTCCGCTGGGCCACCCCGGTCAATTCGTTCCAGCGCACGGCGCGTGAGGATCTGGTCCTCGACGGTGTCGAGATCAAGAAGGGGCAGCGGGTCGGGATGTTCTACGGCTCGGCCAACTACGACGAGGACGTGTTCGCCGATCCGTTCACCTTCGACATCACGCGAGATCCCAACCCGCACGTCGGTTTCGGCGGTCACGGCACGCACTACTGCATCGGCGCCAACCTCGCCCGTATGGAGATCAACCTGATCTTCAACGCCATCGCCGACCACATGCCCGACATCACCAAGCTGGCCGAGCCCGAGCGGCTGCGGTCGGGGTGGCTCAACGGCGTGAAGCGGCTCTCGGTCGACTACGGGACGTCATGACGATCCTCGGACTGATCCTGATCGTCGTCGGTGTGATCATCCCGATCCAGTGGATGTGGATCGCCGGCATCGTGCTGGCCGTCGTCGGTGTCGCACTGGCCTTCTCGGGTAGCCACGGACGTGTGGTCGCAGGTCGGGCGCACTACTTCTGAAGCGCTGCTGAGATCGTCCCCGTGAGGGGTCGCCGAGGGCATATCGCCGTCGGACCGACCTGATGGGGACGATCTTCGCCGCGCACAACGCACAACGCCCCGCCGGGTGGACCCGGCGGGGCGTCGTGGTGAAGCGGGTGGGTCAGCGAACGAGCGCCAGCGGCGTCACGTTCGGGTAACCGCCGTCGATCGGCGTGGTGATGAACAGGTTGAGGTTGTAGCCGCGGGAGACGATCACGTTCTTGATCTGCCGCCACTGCGCGCTCGACACCTGCTTGTCACGCTTGAGCACGAACCCCGAGAGTCGCTCGGGGCTGCCGACGAGCGCCCAGGAGTAGTCCGGCGCGATGTAGGTGACGATGTAGTTCGTCGGACCCGACTTCGAGCTCTGGAACGGCACACCCGGGAAGCTGACGTGCAGCTGGGCCTTCGTCTTCTGGTCGTTCACGCGGGCGTTGCCGGTGATGCCGCTGCGCTGGCCGGTGAACTTCGTGCACGAGTTCTCGACCTTGATGTTGTTCGGGTCGATCAGCGTGTAGCGCGCCTGGGTGTTGCGCAGGCAGTCGATGTTGAACGGCTGCGGGATCGCCGCGACCTGGTTCCACACGCCGAGGTACCGATCGACGTCGAGCTTCGCGATCGGACCGAGCGGTGCGGCACTGGCACCCGCCGTGCCCACGACGAGACCGAGAGCGGCCATCACCGCGACGATCATCGACACCACCACCGGCCGGCGACGACCCCTCTTTACCTGCACCGTGCTCACGCGTCCTCCTCCATCACATCTTCCCCTAGCGGGCGACCCATACGGTCTTGACGTTACAGAACTCGTGGATGCCGAACTTCGCCAGCTCACGACCGTGACCACTGTTCTTGATACCGCCGAACGAGATCTCCGGATACGACGTGGTCATGCCGTTGACGAACACCTGCCCCGCCTCCAGCTCGTCGATGCAACGCTCGATCTCGGCGTCGTCTGTGGTCCACACGTTCGACCCCAGGCCGAAGTCGGTGTCGTTGGCGATGCGCAACGCGTCGTCGATGTCGGTGGCGCGGTACAGCGACGCCACCGGTCCGAAGACCTCCTCGCCGTATATGTCCATCTCCGTGGTGATCTCGGAGATGACGGTGGGCGGGTAGAACCACCCGGGACCGTCGGGCACGGTACCGCCGGTGAGCACGGTCGCGCCCTTGGCGACGGCGTCGTCGACGAGATCGGTGACGTCGGTACGCCCCTGCTCGGTGGCGAGCGGACCGATGTCGGTGTCGTCGGCGGTCGGGTCGCCGACCTTCTGCGCGGCCATCTCGGCGACGAAGAGTTCGGCGAACTCGTCGTAGACGTCGGTGTGGACGATGAACCGCTTCGCCGCGATGCACGACTGCCCGTTGTTCTGGCAGCGCGCGGTCGTCGCGGTCTTGGCGGCGGCGGCGAGATCGGCCGAGGGCAACACCACGAACGGATCGGATCCGCCGAGTTCGAGCACGACCTTCTTCAGCTGTCCGCCGGCGGTTTCCCCGACTGCGCGTCCCGCACCTTCGCTGCCGGTCAGCGTCGCCGCCGCGACCCGAGGATCTTTGAGGATGTCCTCGATCTGACCCGACGAGATCAGCAGCGTCTGGAACACGCCCTCGGGCAGCCCCGCCCGACGGAACAGGTCCTCGAGGTACAGCGCGGTCTGCGGCACGTTCGACGCGTGCTTGAGCAGTCCGACGTTGCCCGCCATGAGGCCGGGACCCGCGAAGCGGATCACCTGCCACAGAGGGAAGTTCCACGGCATGACCGCGAGGATCACACCCAGCGGCTGGAACCGGTGCAGCGCCCTCGACGCGTTGACCGCGTCGGCGTCGGCGATGTCGTCGGCCAGCATCGCCGGTGCGGCGTCGGCGTAGTACCGCAGACCCTTGGCGCACTTGGCGATCTCGGCCTTGGCCGCGGTGATGGTCTTACCCATCTCCGCGGTCATGGTGGCCGCCAACGAGTCGGCGTCGGCGTCGAGGATGTCGGCGGCGCGTCGCAGTCCCGCGGCGCGCTCGTCGAAACCGGTGCGCCGGTACTCCCGGGCGACGCGCGCGGCGGTGGCGATCTTCTCCTCGACCTCGGAATCCGACAGCGCGTCGAACTCGCGGATCGTCTCGCCCGTCGCCGGGTTGATCGATGCGATCGCCATCAGTTGGTCGGACCCGTCGACTCGTCGATGCCCTTCGAATCGTCCGTGCCCTCGGAGTCGTCTACGAAGGCCCAGCCGTCGTCGTGCTGCACCTCGAGGCGCCAGCCGAGCTCGCCGTTGTCCTCCTGGCTCTCCTTGAACCACGAGTACGCGTCGTCGGCGCTGTCGATGTCCTTGGTCGCGACGACGTCGCCGGTGGGGTTGATGACTCGGTAACTGGCCATGGGTGCCTCCTGTGGATCGGACGCCGAACCGTGCTCTCGAGTCGGTGCTGGTGGAACCCGATCCACCCTACGGATCGCCGATGACGTGGCGGTGTCCACCGTCGACGACCGATCGTCGGAGATCGTCCAGTCGATCGTTGTGAGCCTTGACACATGTGCGGACGCGGCGGAGGGTTGTCGCTCAACTGCTGTTGAGAGGCGCTGTCATCGGCGCCGGTGAGGGGATCGCCCGTGAGCGTCGATGTCGACACCGTCCGGCCCACGTCCGGGTCTGCGGGTCCGGGTGACCCGCGCACCACCGCCGAACGGCTGCTGCGCTCCACCGCCGACAACGCCCTCGACGGCGAACTCGACATCGACTGGGACGCCCCACTCGATCCGACGAAGGCGTGGCTCACCGAGTGCCGCGGCACGCTCTTCGGGACGAGGATGTGGGACGCGCTCACCCCCGAACAGCGGTTGACGCTGGGCCGGGCCGAAGCGGTGGCGGTGCTCAGCTACGGCATCGTCGCCGAGATGGGCCTGTGCACCAACCTGCTGCGCAGGGTCTTCCACGTGCAGGACTTCACCGAACCGCAGATGCTCTACTCGTTGACCGAGGTCGCCGAGGAGACGCGGCACTCGACGATGTTCGGGCGGCTGATCAACAAGGCCGAGATGCCGGCCTGGCCGGCGCCCGCCCTGCTGAACCGGGCGCTGCGGCTGATGGGTTTCGTCCCGCACGGTCCGCTCATCTTCGCCATCACCCTCATCGTCGAGGAGATGCTCGACGCGGTGCAGCGGGAGGCGAGCCGGGACGAGAACGTGCAACCCCACGTCCGGCAGATGATGCGCATCCACATCCTGGAGGAGGCGCGCCACATCACCTACGCCCGTACCGAACTCGTACGGGCCATCGAGAACTGCGGACCGATCTCGCTCGCGATCAACCGGGTGCTGATCGGACTGCTGGTGCTCATCGTGATGCCGACGTTGATCGATCCCCGCGCCTACATCTCGGTCGGGATCTCGCCGACACGCGGGTGGCTGGTGGCCCAGCGATCGCCGAGATACCGCGAGAACGCGACCTTCGCGTGCGGGCCGATGCTGCGGTTCTTCGCCGAGGCCGGCCTCATCCGCGGACGGGTGACCACGCTGCTGTACCGCGCGTCGCGTTCACTGCCCGAGGGGCTGTTGGCGTCGATGCGCCGCTGAGGGCCGTCCGGCCGCGGTGAGGTCCGCCACGTGGGTCTGCGACAACCGCTGTGCGCCATCATCATCGACGAAGGCGTGCTCGACGCGCACGCTGATCCGTTCCCCGCTGACCGTCAGCGACATCACGCCGTTGTCGAACCAGGGGCCGGCCGTGGCCTTCCACGACATCGGCGACGGCCCCGCCCCGGCGCGCTTGGCGAGTGCCCGCATCAGCTTCACCATCGGCGCCTTCACGGCGATCCGGTTGACCACGCGCACGGGGCGCTCCAACGGGTTCCGGAACGGCGACATCGTCAGCTGGCACAGCGCGGTGTCGGGGGTGGCGCGGTCGACCAGCTGCGCCTCGGCGACGTACGAGCAGTGCACGTCACCGGAGAGCCACACCACCGACGCCGGCGGATCGGCGCGGGAGGTGAGGTCGGCGACGAGGTCGGCCATCGCGTCGAAGGAGTTGTCGAACGCCGCCCAGTGCTCGAGATCGAGTTCCAGGCGCAGCTTCTCGCCGACCTTCGCCGCCCGCGGCCCCCAGGCGCCCTGCGCGACGGCCTCGTTCCACTGCTCGAGGTGATGGAGTGCCGGCAGCATCAGGTAGGGCAACGACGTGCCGAACAGGATGTGTCGGGCGTCGGTCTCGGTCGCGACTGTCCGCAGCCACTGCCACTCGGTGTCGTCGAGCATCGTGCGACGCTCCGGGTCGAGGTCGCGGGAGCACCGCGAATCGATCACGATCAGCCGGGTGGTGCCGAGATCGCGGACGAAACTCCATCGCGCGGAATCGGGTCGGGCGTCGGCACGCAGGGCGAAGTCGGCGAGGATCTGCTCGCGCTCACCGTCGGTGGCCGCGCCGCGCACCGCGGCGTACACGGGGTCGGCGGCGAGCGACTCCGGCGAGAGGTTGCCCAGGTGCTGATAGATCCAGTAGGAGGTGAATGCACCGACGACGCGGCGCGGCCACCACGGGGCCGCGGTGACGGTGCGCCGCCAGTCCATCGACGAGTTCCAGTCGTCGCGCAGATCGTGGTCGTCGAGGATCATGCAGCTCGGTACGGCCGCCATCAACGCACGCACCTCCGGCGTCCCCCACGACTCGGCGTAGAGCCACGTGTACTCCTCGAGGTCGCAGATCTCGTCGGCCACCTCCTCGCCCAGGCCGCTGTCGCCCACCGCGGCGCGGTGTCGGTGCAGGCGCGCCAGGATCTCCGGTGACGGGTCGTCGGCGTAGACCTGATCGCCCAACAGCATCAGCAGGTCCGGACGGCGCTGCGGCGCTTCGGTGTTCACGCGGTGTGCGAGACCGACCAACGCGTCGGCGCCGATCCGCTCGAGGGACTCCGCGTCGTAGGTGTCACCGCGACGGCAGGAGCCGAACGCGATCGTCACGTCGGCGCCGACCGCCGCGGTGCGGAGGCGACACGGTTGCGCGTCGCGCGGCCACACGGGGTCGGTCCCGCCGCCGCCGAGGGTGACCGTGTAGTCGACCTCGGCGTCCGACGGAAGGTTCTCGACGACCACGATCGCGAAGTGGTGTCCACCGACACCCCAGGTGTCGGTCTGCGCCGAGACACCGACAGAGGTGTCGATGCGTACCCCGGTCGCGCGGTCGGTCTCCACCCAGATGGTCGCCCGCGTCGCGTCGACGAACCGGAGGATGGGTCCCAGCACCAGGGAGGGGGCGCCGGCCTCTGAAGGCTGGTGAGGGCTGGGGTCGGTGTGCGCGAGCGTCATCCCCCCACGTTTCCACCGAATCGGGCATTGCGCACATGCCTCGCCGGGATCGGTCGCGGCGGGTGCCCACCGGAGCGGGCGTCAGCCGGCCTCGGCGCCCTCGGGGTCGGCATCGATGTCGGTGGCGACGGCGAACGGCGGGGTGCTCTTGCCGTTGATGCGGAAGCGGTCCCAGAAGTCGGGATCACCCAGGTAGGCCTCCTGCGCGCTGTGCGGGGTCTTCACGATCACCCGGATGCGCTTGGCGTCGCCGACGGCAGCGGTGAGGCGGTCGTTCTTCCCCACCCGGCCGATCCACCGGTAGATGCCGTCGATGGGTTCGCGGTACCCCTTCATCTCCACCGTCACCGGGATCTCGACCCCTTTGATCACGATCGACGCGTCGCCGCGGTAGTCGGAGTCGTCGTGCGGCGAGCGCGGCGTGGCACGTCCCAGATCGTCGGTCATGGCGTTGTCCCCTCTACAAAGTGCAGTGATGTGGCTTCCACTTCGGCCCGCATGTGCCTTGAATTACATATGAGCCCCGCATTACGTAGGATTCGGGGTCATATCGTGCAACGGGATCGCGAATGGGGAGTGGGATGACTTCGAACGTCGGAATCGACCGGGTCGGTGCGGCCGACGCGGCCCCCGATGCCGATCGCCGGCCCCGGCGGCGTTCCATCGCCGATCGTGAGCGTGCCGCGCAGCGGTTCCTGATCGCCACCGTCGACGAACGCTTCGACGCCGATCTCGACATCGACTGGGCGGCCGCGCCCTCGGAGACGGCCGCCTGGCTGCCCGAGCACCTCGTGTCGCTGTCGGGTACCCGGCTGTGGGAGCGGATGCCCGCCGCGAAGCGGACCGAACTCGCCCGTCGCGAACTGGTGAACCTGTTGACGCTGTGCGTGTTCGCCAACACCTCGCAGTCGATGCTCGAGTTCCGACGGATCGGCGAGGAGCAGGGGCTGGCCGACGACACCGCGCGCTGGGGTTTCGCCACCATCAACGTCCGGACCACGAACACCGCGATGTTCGGTCGACTCATCACCGTCACGGGCCTGCCCCCCCATCCGCATCCCCGGCTGGCATGGCTCCTCGAGCGCTACACGCTGCTGATCCCCGCGGGCGCGATGACCGCGTCGATCTACCTGATGGCCGAGTCGTGCACGCGTGCGCTGGTCACGACCCTGGCCGCCGACCGGTCGGTGCAGCCGCATGTGCGGCAGGTCGCGGCGTTGCACGAACGGTCGACCCGCCGCTTGAGCGATTTCGCGCGCCTCGACTTCGAGGCCTCGATGGACGGCAAGGGTCCGCTGCGCACGCTCTTCTACTCGGTGGTGTCGGGGCTGGTGCTCCGCATGGTGGCCCGCACCCTGATCGCGCCCGAGGCCTACCGCGAGACCGGCCTCATGGTGCGTCGCAGTCAGTGGGCCGCGCGTCGCAGCAGCCGGCGCGGAGCGCGCCTGGACCTGTTCTTCGCCGACTACCTCGAGCTGGCCAAAGCCCACGGTCTGTTCGGCGACGCCGTGAGCCGTCGGCTGGTGCGGATCGTCCCCGCGGCATCGCGTCGTCCCGAGGCCGTCCTACCCGGGGTGGAGGATCGTTGATGCACGTCTTGACACCCTCCCTGCGCCCAGTACCGTCTACTCAACAGCTGTCATCTCCGCGCACCGCGCGCGGTGTCCGAGCTCGTCAAACCCCGTGTGAGAGGAACTCATCGTGACCGTCGACAACTACGCACCCGTGACCACGCCCGCAGGGCCCACGCAGTCGGAGATCGACGAGCGCATGGCCATCGCCGAGCGTCTGCTGCGGTCGACGGCAGACCGCGCCTACGACGGTGAACTCGACATCGACTGGGACGCCGACATCGACCCCGACAAGGCCTGGTCGACCGAGAAGCGTGGGACGCTCTTCGGCACCGAGCTCTACGAGGGACTCGACGACGCGCAGAAGCTCACGCTCAGCCGCGCCGAGGCCGTCGCGATCCTCACCTACGGCATCAACGCCGAGGTCGGCCTCTGCACCAACCTGCTGCGCGGGGTGTTCACCAACGACAACCTCGCCGACGAGCACACCCTGTACTCGCTCACCGAGATCGCCGAGGAGACGCGGCACTCGACCATGTTCGGTCGCCTGATCAACAAGACCGAGATGGAGCCCTACCGCCGTCCGAAGCTGCTGTCGATGCCGCTGCGGCTCATCGGCTTCATCCCGCACGGCCCGCTCGTCTACGCGGGCACCCTGCTCGTCGAGGAGGTCCTCGACCGTGTGCAGCGCGAGTCGATGGCCGACGAGTCGATCCAGCCCCACGTGCGGCAGCTGATGAAGATCCACGTCCTCGAGGAGGCGCGGCACATCACCTTCGCGCGCAACGAGCTGATCCAGGCCACCGCGAAGTGCGGTCCGGTCGCTCTCGCGGTCAACCGGGTGCTCATCGCGCTGCTGACCCTGTTCGTGATGCCGACACTCGTCGACTCGCAGGCCTACCGGTCGGTGGGTATCGGTCAGCTCGCCGGCTGGAAGGCCGCGCAGCGCTCGCCGCGCTATCGCGAGAACGCCACCTTCATGTGCGGGCCCATGCTGACCTTCTTCTACGAGGCCGGTCTCATCAAGGGGCGACTGACCACGAAGATCTACAAGATGTCGCGGTCGCTGCCCGACGAGGTGCTCGCCGAGCTCGAGGGCGGCCGTCGCCGGCGTCGTCGCTGATCGGTTCGCCGCGCTCCTCCGCCCGGCCGGGTCGACCCGTCCGGTGATCTCCATCCGCCTTCGAGGCGAGCACTACGAGAAAGCATGACACTGCGTTGAAGACACTTGTGGGCAAGACCGTGGTCGTGACCGGCGCGGGATCGGGGATCGGTCGCTGCCTGGCCGTCCAACTCGCGAACAAGGGTGCGCGCCTGGCCCTGTCGGATGTGAACCTCGACGCGGTTTCGGAGACCGTGGCGCTGTGCGAGAAGGCCGGCGCCGAGGCCGCCCCGTTCACCGTCGACGTCGCCGACCGCGACGCCGTCTACGCCCACGCCGAAGACGTCCGCAGCCGCTTCGGGGGCGCGAACGTCATCATCAACAACGCCGGGGTCTCGCTGAGCGCGTCGATCGTCGACATGACGTGGGACGACTTCGACTGGATCATGGGCATCGACTTCTGGGGCGTGGCGCACGGCACGAAGGCGTTCCTGCCCGACCTCATCGCCTCCGGTGACGGCCACGTGGTGAACGTGTCGTCGGTGTTCGGTCTGATGTCGATCCCGGCCCAGAGTGCCTACAACGCAGCCAAGTTCGCCGTCCGCGGCTTCACCGGCTCGTTGCGCCAGGAGATGATCAGTGCCGGCCACAACGTGGGCGTCACGTGCGTGCACCCGGGCGGCATCAAGACCGGCATCGTCCGCAACGGACGGCAGAGCGGCGAGTTCGCGCAGGACCTGAAGGTCAAGGACGACAACTTCCAGAAGATCGCCTTCACCCGGCCCGAGACCGCCGCGAAGAAGATCATCAAGGCCATCGAGAAGAACAAGCCCAAGGTGCTCATCGGGCCCGACGCGCGACTCTTCGACGCCCTCCCGCGACTGCTCGGCGGCCGCTACCAGGACGTGATGGCCCGACCCATGGCCGCAGGCCAGCGCATCGGCCAGTGAGTCCGTCCGACACGCCGGAGCAGGCGGCGGCGAGCCGACTCGAGAGTCGCGCCCACGAACTCGAGGTCGTCGACGTCATCCGCGAGACCCCCGACTCGGTCTCCATCGTCTTCGACGTCCCCGACCGCATCCTCAGCAAGTTCCGGTATCACCCCGGGCAGTTCCTCACCCTGAAGATCCCCGGCGCCGACGACTCGGGATCCGCTGTCGCGCGGTGCTATTCGATGTCGAGCTCACCGCACCTCGACGACGATCTGATCGTCACAGTCAAGCGGGTCAACGGCGGTGTCGCCTCGGGGTGGTTGTGCGACAACGTCACCGTCGGCGAACGCATCACCGTGCTCAGCCCCTCGGGGTCGTTCTATCCGCGCTCCTACGGCAACGACCTCCTGCTGGTGGGCGCGGGTAGCGGCATCACCCCGCTGATGTCGATCGCGAAGTCCACCCTGATCGGCGGACTGTCGTCGGTGCACCTGATCTATGCCAACCGCGACGCCGACTCCGCGATCTTCTCCGCCGAGATCGACGAGATGGTCGCCGAGTTCCCCGGCCGCTTCACCGTCACGCACTGGCTCGAGAGCGAGCGTGGTCTGCCCGACGCCGTGGCGATGGCCGACCTCATGCGCGACATGGCCGATCGGGAACTGTTCATCTGCGGTCCGCCGCCGTTCATGGCTGTGGTCGAGAAGACCGCCGAGCGGATCGGCATCCCGGCCGCGCTCACCCACACAGAGCGCTACATCTCGCTCTCGGGTGACCCGTTCAGCGAGATCGAGGTGTCGGTGTCCAGCGGCGACGACGACGCGTCGGTCGCGGTCACGTTGGCCGGGAACTCGATCGACCTCGCCTGGCCGCGATCGGCGACGCTGCTCGACGTGCTGCTCGCCGCCGGGCACGACGCCCCGTTCTCGTGCCGCGAGGGGGAGTGCAGTTCGTGCGCCTGCCGCGTGGTCAGCGGTGAGGTCCACATGCGCAAGAACGACACCCTCGTCGACTCCGACCTCGCCATGGGGCTCACCCTCGCCTGCCAGGCGGTACCCGTCTCCGACGAGGTCACCGTCACCTTCGACACCTGACCCGCCCGGACCGCCGTGCGTAGGCGTAGCGTGGGACCTGTTTTCGACTGACAGTCGAAAACCAGGGACGACGCAGCCGGGAGGCGACATGGCACACGACGGGAACCGCGCCGACCTCGTGGTCGTCGGTGGCGGCGTCGCGGGCCTCACCGCTGCCATCCACGCCGCGGAGCTCGGCCTGTCGGTGATCGTGCTGACCAAGGGATCGTCACGCACCCCCGGGGCCGACACCTCGACGCGGTACGCCCAGGGCGGGATCGCCGTCGTCGACCCTGCCGACCCGGCCGACTCGATCGACGCCCATCTCGCCGACACCGTGGCCGCGGGCGCCGGCCACACCGACCCCCTCGCCGCCCGATCGATCCTCGCCGACGGCCCCGATGCCGTGGCCGCCCTGATCGGTTGGGGTGCGCGCTTCGACGCCCATCCCGACGGAACGCTGCTGCGGACCCGCGAAGGGGGACACGGCGTACGACGGATCATCCACGCGGGCGGTGATGCCACCGGCGCCGAGGTGGAGCGGGCCCTGTGGGAGGCGCTGCGCCCGCACGCGGTGTCGGGCCGGGTGGGCGTGCGCGCCGAGACCGTCGCGGTAACCGTCGACACCGATCACGACGGACGTGCGGTCGGGGTGACCGCGCGCGACGGCACCGGCGCAGTGGTGACCGTCCGCGCGCCGAGCGTGCTGTTGGCGACCGGCGGCATCGGCCAGATCTATGCGGCCACCACCAATCCCGACGGCTCGGTGGGCGACGGTGTCGCGCTGGCGTTGCGGGCCGGTGCGGCCGTCACCGACCTCGAGTTCGTGCAGTTCCATCCGACGATGCTCTACACCCCCGGCGCGCGGGGTCGACGGACGCTCATCAGCGAGGCCGTGCGCGGTGAGGGAGGCCGACTCGTCGACGCCGACGGTCGGTCGATCACCGCGGGCGTCCATCCCCTCGGCGATCTCGCCCCGAGAGATGTGGTGGCCCACGCCGTGCACACCGCGATGGCGGCCTCGGGGTCGGCGTGCATGTACCTCGACGCCCGTGAGGTACCCGATGTGGCACAACGGTTCCCGACGGTCACCGCGGGGGTGCGGGCCATCGGCGGTGACCCACGCACCGATCTGATCCCCATCGTCCCCGGGGCCCACTATCTCTGCGGTGGCGTGGTCACCGGCGAGCGGGGTGACACCACCGTCGACGGGCTGTTCGCCGCCGGCGAGGTGGCGCGCACCGGGTTGCACGGGGCGAACCGCCTGGCGTCGAACAGCCTGCTGGAGGGACTGGTGATGGGACGTCGGGTCGCACAGGCGGCGGCCGATCGCGCCGGCGCGCCGACGGTCCCGACCCGCCGTTCCACATGGCCGGATGGCGAGATGCTCACCCGTGCACCACGCTGCGACAGGCAGGCGCTGCAGGATGCGATGTCGGCCGGTGCCGGCGTGACCCGCGACGTCGCGGGGCTGGTCCTGGTGGCGGATCTCGTCGAGGCCGCCCCGGTGCGCCCACTGCGCTCGTTCGCCGACATCGCCGACGCCGCGGCCACGATGGTCGCGGGCGCGGTCGTCGCGGCCGCACTGCGGCGTGACGAGTCGCGCGGATGTCATCGACGCGCCGACCGTCCGCTCACCGACCCGGTGTCTCGTCTCGAGTGGGCGCGCGTCGGCGAACCGTTCGGGATGCGTTGGGACGCAGCGGATCCGGTCGGCAGCCCCGTCGTCGCCTGAGATGGGAAGCGCGGTCAGTCCCGCAGGTCGCTCACGAAGTCGACGACGGCGGTGGTGAACGCATCGTTGTCGTCGCCGGCCGCGGTGTGCCCGGCGTCGCGGAGTTCGGTGATGCGAGCGTGGGGGACCCGTTCGCAGAAGGCTCTCAGCACGTCTTCGGGCACCACGTCGGAGAGCTTGCCCCGCACCACCATGATCGGGATGCGGAGTCCGGCCGCGGCGTCGTCGAGGTAGTCGGTGGGGATGCGGTCGAGGGTCTCCTGATCGATCACCTGCGGGTCCCAGTGCCAGTACCAACGTCCGTCGGATCGCTGCCGCAGATTGCGGGTGAGACCCGCTGTGCTGCGGGGTCTCTCGCGGTGCGGGAGGTATCCCGCGACCGCCTCGGCGGCCTGGTCGAGGGAGTCGAAACCCTGCATCCCGCTGCGCATGAAGTGGCGGATACGGGCGCTGCCCGCCCGGTCGTACCGCGGCACCACATCGACGAGGACGAGGGCGGAGACCACATCGGGACCGAACCGATCGGCCACGGTGATGCCGGTCAGACCGCCGACACTGGCGCCGATGAGCGTGACCGGTCGTCCGATCTCGGTGACGACGGTGTGGACGTCGTCGGCGAACAACTCGATGCTGTAGTCGCCGTCGGGTGACCACCCGCTGTCCCCGTGCCCGCGACAGTCGAGGGTGACCACGCGCATGCCCGCGGCGGCGAGCAGTTCGCCCGTCGCCTTCCACGACCACCGGGTCTGGCCGCCGCCGTGCAGCATGACCACGGTGCCCGAGGCGGGTCCCGAGGGTTCCCACCGCGTGCCGCACAGGCGCACGCCGTCGGCGGCGATGAACTGGACGGTCTCCGATGTCGCGGTCGCGTTCACCGCCACCCCCTCAGGTGCTGTGTCGATCCCCGGGGACGCTCGATGAGGCGTCCGAGCGTCACGCTATTGCACGTCGGGGCCGCCGACGAACGGGCTCCCACGTGCCCTGGCCCGCGTCCCGACGCGGCACTGAGACGATTGTCAGCAACTGTGTCAACGGCGTACCGTGAGAGCGACGGAGCGAGCGCTCGGTGAAGCAGTGTTCGCAGCAACGATGTGAAGGTGATCCCACGATGAAGCGTCTGATCTTCGAATCCGAACACGACCAGCTGCGCGCGTCGGCGAAAGCCTTCGTCGAGCGTGAGATCGCGCCCTACGCCGAACAGTGGGAGCACGACGGGATCATCGACCGCGAGGTGTTCAAGAAGGCCGGCGAGTCCGGTCTGGTGGGCTTCTACATGCCCGAGGAGTACGGCGGCTCCGACATCGACGACTTCCGCTTCAACGCCGTCGTCATCGAGGAGATGGCGAAGTTCGGCTCGCGCGCCCCGGCGTTCACGCTGCAGAACGACGTGATCGGCCCCTACTTCAAGAAGCTGTGCACCGACGAGCAGAAGCAGCGCTGGATCCCCGGCTTCGCCTCCGGTGAGATCATCGGCGCCATCGCGATGACCGAGCCCGGCGCGGGCAGCGACCTGGCCGGGATCAAGACCTCGGCGGTCCTCGACGGCGACCACTGGGTGCTCAACGGCGCCAAGACCTTCATCTCGTGCGGCATCAACGCCGACCTCGTCATCGTCGTCACCCGCACCGACCCCGAGGCCGGCCACAAGGGCTTCACCCTGCTCGCCGTCGAACGCGGCATGGAGGGCTTCGAGCGCGGTCGCAACCTCGACAAGATGGGCCAGCACGCCCAGGACACCGCCGAGCTCAGCTTCACCGACGTGCGGGTGCCGGTCGGCAACGTCGTCGGCGAGGTCAACAAGGGCTTCTACCACCTGATGCACAACCTGCCGTCGGAGCGACTCGCGATCGGAGTCGGCGCCGTCGCCGGTGCGCGCAAGGCCTTCGAGGACACGCTGACCTACGTCACCGAGCGCAAGGCGTTCGGCCAGTCCATCGGTTCGTTCCAGGCCAACCGCCACAAGATCGCCGAGATCGCCACCGAGCTCGACATCGCCCAGGCGTTCGTCGACCGGTGCATCCAGGGTGCGGTCGACGGTGAGCTCACCGCCGTCGACGCCTCGAAGGCGAAGTGGTGGTGCACCGAGCTCGCCAAGCGCATCGTCGACACCTGCCTGCAGCTGCACGGCGGATACGGCTACATGGCCGAGTACTCCATCTCGCGGGCCTACACCGACGTGCGGATCGAGACCATCTACGGCGGCACCACCGAGATCATGAAGGACATCATCGGTCGCGACCTCGGGTTCTGACCGGCAGGGGCGATGACGTTCGAGATGTGATCGAACATCTACCTCCGCGACAGCGTCCTCTCAGGATCGATCCGCACAATCGAGATCGACGAGAGGACGACCCGATGGACATCACCCTGGTTGCGGCGATCGGCACCACCGTCGCCGCGGGCTGGTCGGTGATCGCCATCGGTGTCGGAGTGGTGATCGGTCGCGGCATCCGTATGGCCGAACGCCAGGAGCGTGGCGACCGGGATGCACACGACGGAAGACTTCAACCGATCGAATGATCTTTCGGTCGGCTGCCGACCGAATCGGACACCGTTGGGCCCGAATGTGGTCTGTTCGCACTAGTCTGTCCGGCAGGGGACCGCGGTGGTGTCCTGCCCGGAGTGCGTTCGCGGCCCGGAGCAGGCTGTCCGCGGTGATGTGGGTCTGGGGGTATCGGCAATGCACGACGGATGTTGGTCGACGGTGATCTGTACCGGAGCGGAACGATCCGCGCTAAGTGACACCACCGACACAGGCTGGGTGCTGGGGTGTCGCCTGAGCATCGGGCACCGCGGCGATCACGCGACCGACGCGGAGGTCGTGCCGCGCTTCGACCGCAGACTCTGGCTCGAGTGGAACGACCGCGATCAACACGCCCAGTCGCTCATCGATCGCAACCCGTGCTCGGCGCCGGGTCGGTGCATGTTGTTCGAGGGACACGGCGGCGACCACTGGTTCGCCCCGGCCAACGGCCACGCCCCCTCGGCAGGCGGCGGTCGCCGACACATCAGCAGCCCGGACGCCCAGAGTGCGAGCGTGCACAACGCCGACACCAACGGCCACGGCTCCACCGCGACCGTCGCCCGTTTCGCGCACACCGAACGTCCCGAGACCCCCGCGGCCGATCCCCTGTTCGACCCGCCCCGCTTCGAGGTGTCCCGTCCCGCGAACCCGCCCGGCGACGTGGGCGACCGTGACCTTCGCGCCGGTGACTTCCCGACCGGCGACATCCCCAACCTGCGCGGTCGCGCCGTCCGGACGACCCCGGATGTCGATGCCCACCGTGACCGACCCGTCGGCCCCTCGGTTCCCGATGCCCTCGACGAGGTGGTGGCCGCGCTGTCGCGTCTCGCCGAGGCCATGCGCCTCGAACGCTCCCGCTTTGAGGGCACCGGCGACCGCTGACCGCTCGAGGCCGTTGTCGTCGGCCAGGGCTCGACCCGATCTGGTGGATACCCTAGGGGGGTACCGTAACCGCGCCATCGGGTGTATACCTGATGGGGGTATCAGGCCGGTGGAAGGGATCGCGGTATGGACGGTGCACAGCGCGGGTACATCCAGCGCAAGGACGACTACCTCAAACGTCTGCGCAGGATCGAGGGCCAAGCCCGCGGACTGCAGCGGATGGTCGACGAGGAGGCCTACTGCATCGACATCCTCACGCAGGTCACAGCAATGACGAAGGCGCTGCAGGCGGTGAGCCTCGGGTTGCTCGAGGAACACATGAATCACTGCGTGATCAACGCGGCCCAGGAGAGCGACGACCTTGGCCAGGTGAAGGTGCGTGAGGCCATGGACGCCATCACGCGCCTCGTCAGATCTTGATGGGAGAGAACATGACGACGAATTCCTACACGGTCATCGGGATGACCTGTGAACACTGCGTCCGCTCGGTCACCGAAGAGGTGTCCGAGGTGGCCGGGGTCGACGACGTGTCGGTGGACCTCGCCTCCGGTGAACTCATCGTGCGCAGCACCCAGCCCGTCGACGAGGAGGCGATCGCCGCAGCGGTGACCGAGGCCGGGTACGACCTGACCTCACGATGACCGCGTCGAGCACGGCGCCGAAGACCACCGATCGCGAGGCCGACGACCGCGACATCGCCGTCTTCGACATCGCGGGCATGACGTGCGCCTCGTGCGCCTCGCGCATCGAACGCAAACTCAACAAGGTCGACGGGGTCGACGCGACGGTGAACTTCGCGACCGGGACCGCGCAGGTGCATCACCCGGAATCGATCAGCACCTCCCAACTCGCCGATGTCGTTGCCGCCGCAGGTTATTCGGCGTCCGCGCGTCGCCCACCGCACGAACCCCACAGCGCCGCGGACGCCGGCGACGGCGGGCACGCCGAACACATGGACCACGGCGGCGACACCGCGGCCCTGCGACAGCGCCTGATCGTCAGTGCGGCCCTGAGCATCCCGGTGGTCGCCCTGGCGATGATCCCGGCGATCCAGTTCGACAACTGGCAGTGGCTCTCGCTCACCCTGGCCGCACCGGTGGTTGTGTGGGGCGCCTGGCCGTTCCACCGCGCCACCGTGACCAACGCGCGCCACGGCGCCACCACGATGGACACCCTCGTCTCGATCGGGATCCTCGCCGCGTTCGGATGGTCGCTGTACGCGCTCTTCTTCGGTTCCGCCGGGATGACCGGTATGCGGCACGGGTTCTCGTTCACCCTCGAGCGCGGAGATGCCTCGGCGAACATCTATCTCGAGGTCGCCGCGGGGGTCACGACGTTCCTGCTGGCCGGCCGATTCCTCGAGGCCCGCTCCACCCGGCAGGCAGGCGCCGCCATGCGCTCGCTCGCCGAACTGGGCGCCAAGCAGGCCACCCTTGTCGTCGACGGGCCAGACGGTCCGGTCGAGAAGACCGTCGACACCGCCGCACTCGTCGTCGGCGACCGGTTCGTCGTACGACCCGGGGAGAAGATCGCCACCGACGGTGAGGTCGTGTCGGGGACGTCGGCGGTCGACGCGTCGGTGATCACCGGCGAATCGGTCCCCGTCGACGTCGGCCCCGGCGACCGCGTGATCGGCGCCACCGTGAACACCTCGGGCAGTATCACCGTGCGCGCCACCACCGTCGGTGCCGACACGCAGATCGCGCAGATCGCGCGTCTGGTGGCCGACGCCCAGAACGGCAAGGCCAACATCGCCCGCCTGGCCGATGCGATCTCGGCGTGGTTCGTGCCGGTGGTGCTGGTGCTCGCGATCGTCACCTTCGCCGCGTGGCTCCTCGCCGGTGGTGGGCTGACGGCGGCGTTCACCGCCGCGGTCGCCGTGCTGATCATCGCGTGCCCTTGCGCGCTCGGGCTGGCGACGCCCACCGCGCTGATGGCGGGAACCGGGCGCGGCGCCCAGATGGGCATCCTCATCCGCGGGCCGCAGGTTCTCGAACGTGCCGGTCGCGTCGACACGGTGGTGCTCGACAAGACCGGCACCGTCACCACCGGGGTCATGACCGTGACCGACGTCGTGGGATCGGAAGGCGCGGACGCCGACCGGGTCCTCGAGGTCGCCGCATCGGTCGAGAGTCTCTCCGAACACCCGATCGCCCGGGCGATCGCTCGGGCCGGACGCGAAGGCTTCCGGAAGCTTCCCGAGGCAAGCGATTTCGTCAACATCGCGGGCCACGGGGTGCGGGGGCGGGTGCACGGGGTCGAGGTCGTCGCCGGACGCGTCGGATGGGTCGCGCAGGAGACCGGCGGCGCGATCGACGCCGACCTGCGCGCCCGGATCGACGAGGCCGAGGCGGCCGGCGCGACCGCCATCGCGGTCGGCTGGGGCGACGCCGTCCGCGGTGCGGTGGTGGTGGCCGACGAGGTGAAACCCGGTGCCGCCGAGGCGATCGCCCGGCTACGGGAACTCGGTCTCACGCCGGTCCTGCTGACCGGCGACAACGCCGGCGCCGCTCGGTCGGTGGCCGCGGCGGTGGGGATCGACTCCGTGCACGCCGGGGTGGTGCCGGCGGAGAAGGTGTCGATCGTGCGCGATCTGCAGGCCCAGGGCAAGCGGGTGGCGATGGTCGGCGACGGTGTCAACGACGCCGCCGCGCTGGCGCAGGCCGACCTCGGTCTGTCGATGGGTACGGGCACCGACGTCGCCATCGAGGCCTCCGACCTGACCCTGATGTCGGGTGACCTGAGGGTCGCGGTCGACGCGATCACGCTGTCGCGCAGGACTCTGTCGACGATCCGCGCGAACTTGTTCTGGGCGTTCGGCTACAACGTCGCCGCCCTGCCGCTCGCCGCGTCGGGACTTCTCAACCCGATGTTCGCGGGAGCGGCGATGGCGTTCTCGTCGGTGTTCGTGGTCGCGAACAGTCTGCGACTACGCAGCTTCGGGCGGCGATAGAGAGCGGGCGTGGCCCCGAGGTCCTGAGCTAAGCCCACAAGAATAAAAGCTAAACGCACCTCATAAAAGGCTTGGGCACCACACTCGCCTCGGCTCTAAGGTGTATTTCATCTTAGGCAGCTGCGCCTTGTCCATGGTCGTCAGCGAGATCCTGGTTCGCGGAAGACTAGCTGGCTCGCCGTTCATCTTCGCGGACCGAAGTTCCTTTTGTCATGCTGTATCAGTGTCAGATCCCACCGCGGACGGTACTTTAATAGACGACACCTCAGTGTAATTCGCTGCTCTGCGGCCAGCGCAGCGGGTCGTACGCTGGGTGCGGCTGCGCTGAGCACAACAGAACACCTGGCACTAGGTGGAGGGGGTGGGGGTGGGGGTGAGCACGACACACATTCGGGACGAGGCCGAAGCACTCGGACATCTCGGCGACGCGGCCTTGACGATGATGCGCAGCGTGTTTTATGAGCACACCCCACGATTCCCCGGCCTTGACAGCGCCCATGAGGTCGACGACTTAGTGAACGATTTCTTCGAAGCAAAGGGCGCCGGCTACGCGAACGCCGTCACTGCAGTTCCCGACGACGGAGCTGCCCGCCGCCTCACCTCCAAGTGGGTCGAGCGCTGGCTGATCGACCAAGTTCGCAAGCGCCCCTGGGGGGCGCTACGGAACCGTTTGGAAAAGCGATTGGAGCGGTCAAATCAATTCGCGACGTCGGCTCTGGCCCATCATTGGACGCTGGCCGATGGCGAGGACACTGATCTGCTGATCGAGAAGAATGAACTTCGGGCCATCGCGGCAAGCGCGCCGGTCGAGGTAGCGCCGGCGTCGGGTGATGGCTCCGTGCGGTTAGGACGCAAAGGTCAATTGGAAGAGATGTTACGGCGGGTACTGACCGCGGCGGGTCGCTTGCATATCTCTGACCTCACCGATATTTGCGCCCACCGATTTCCCTCACTGTTAGAAAACACTGATGCCTTCGATGCCACTGTGGAAATGGATTGGGACATAATCGAAGAGACCGTGCCCGGGCACGACGGCACAGCGACTTCGATGGGGAAGCATCATCATGAGCACCGTGCAGCCCAACTCTTGCCGACGTTGACCGCCCGCGATCGCACAGTGATCCGCTTCCTCGACAATCCACTTGGGCTTGCGAATGAGCTTGGTGTGGGCCGCAGCAGCGCCTACAGCCTGATCGCCCAGCTCCGCGCGCGTCTGATCGAGACGGCCGGTGACGCCGAGCGTGGCCGCGAGGTCGTGGCGGCTCTCATCGGCCTAGTGCTAGACGATGCGGCCGTTGTCCCGTCACTAGACGACATGAGCATGGAGGGTTCGAATGCCAACTGAGTCCTCTGAGCGCTGGTTCGACCTTGCGCGGCGCGCCCCCATAGGGCCGAAACGCGGTGGGCTTCTCCGCAGCGCGAACCCGGCAGACCATGTGTCAGCGGGTCAAATACGTCAGGCATACTGGCGCGAATCGACCACAGCGGTGCTCATAACCGGTCTCGATGACTCCCGCGCGCGGGCCCGCGCCGTTCCGGTGGCCCTGGAGACGGGAGTTGAAGATACTTCGACCGTAGTCGTAGAAGCCGACGCCAGCCCGCTCTACGGCCCCATTGCATTCTGGCCGGATGCTGTTGCCGAGATCCCCTTCGCCGTCCTGGACACGCTCATCGCGTCGATTCCTAGGCAATTGCTCGGAATAATCACCGGGACAACAACTCACGGCGACGCAGCAGAAGGGCTGCGCCGGGGACGTGCCGATCCGTCGCTTGGGTCGGGAGCCGCCATGGCGATAGACGAGATCTTCGACGCTTTCGAGGTGCTTCAAAACGTGCCCGGGCTGACCCTGAGTTCCGCGTCGAAATCGCCCGCACAACTCGATGTACCCCTTCCGATCATCGTGGATACCTTGCGCGTTCCGCAGGCTCGCGCCATGGCCATTCGCATCGGCAAGGAACCGCTGACACGCGATGAAGCAGTAAAGCTCGCCGCTGCGGCGAACCGCGCCGTCGACGAAATCCTTGACGCTGTCACGCCACTGCCGAACGACCTTGCACGCGAACTACAAGAACCTCGTTGGCGCAAGCTGATCCGCCAGCGCGCGGTCGACGGCGACGAGGATTTAGCACGAACACGGCTGGGTTACGAGGCCTACCAGCTTGCCGCTCGAGAAACCGGTCTAGGACAGCAACACTGGAAGCAGCGGCTGGAAGCGATCGTCGCAGCAGAAGGAAAATAAGCAGTGCCGCGGACGTTCGAAAGCGTGCCCGCCCAGGTCGCCGCGATGGTGGAGACGTGGGAAGCGCGGGGCGGCAGTCGAGATGCGTTGACGCGTGATGCCTTTGTGGCGCTCGAAGATCGTGACGACGTCTCGGTGCTGCGCGTGCCGGAGTTCGTGCCTGACGATTCTCAACTGGGGTGCTCGGTAGCGGGTGGGTACCGATGGGATCCGCCGACGCTGATCGTGACGCAATCCATGTCCTTGCGCCGCCAGCAGTTCACGCTCCTACACGAACTCGGCCATCACATCCAGAAGACCGACATCGCGCTCGGCACGACAGTTGTCGAGCACCGGCAACCCGAGGCGTTCGAGGATGCCAGTTGCGATGCGTTTGCCGCGTTGATGCTGCTTCCCGACGACCTCGTCGACGCGCACATTTTCGGCAACGGGCCCACGGCCAGCACTGCGGTCGACTTGTTCACAGCGTCCAATGCCTCGCGAGCGGCGATCTGCGTCCGCCTCGTCGGACGACTCTCATCACCTGGCGTGGTCGCCGTGCTCGACGCCGCCGGTATTGTCACCTTCGCCGCCGCGCGCGGCGGCGAACTGTTTCCGCCGGCACGCGGCAGCAATCAGTCCGCCAACCCGCTCGTGCAGGCCGCGATGCGCGCCAAAGGAGAGGACCGGTTGGTCACGCGAGACGACGCCCGGATCTGGTACCGCGGTGGCCACACTTCCGACTTGCTTTACGGCCAAGCCTCGTGGTCGGGAGAGCGACTGTTCGTGACCATGGTTTCCTACGCGGCGCCGTGGTCGAAGTTCTCACCGCCTCGGGACAACACCGCTTACCAGGGTCCCGACGCCTGGGAGGAGTGTGAACACTGCCACCAGGAATTCGTCGTCGACGGTGTCTGCGACCGCTGCGGGCAGCCCCGCTGCCCGTCAGGTCATTGCGGTTGCACCACCAACGCTGAAGTGACCTGTGCAGAGTGCTTCTTACGTAAGCATCCCAGCCAATTCGACGCCGGCGCCTCAGTGTGCCGGGACTGCGCGGGGTGACGACGACATCATCGAGCTGTCGGTGTTCTGGACGACTTGGACACTGTCCCGTCTCTAGCTGTTGGGCAGGCGGACGCCTGCACTCAGGAAACAGCGGAAGGAGCCCTCGTGGCGCCCCAGGACAACATCCAGTTTCACATCGACGGTGCACCGATCACGGTCACGCACCGACGGCTCACCGGTGCGCAGCTTGCAACGCTCGTCACACCGGCTGCCGACAACGTGTGGCTCGACATCGCCGACGCGCAAGACGAACCCATCGCGCCCACCGAAACCGTGGCCATCGATCACGGCATGCGCTTCTACACCGACCGACCGCGCACCATTTACATCGACAAGAAGCCTTTCCAGGTGCGCGCCGCCGTGCTCACCCAGACCCAACTGCGCAACGTGCCCACTCCTCCGATCTCCGACGACTACGGCATCTGGAAGGACATTCTCGACGATCTCGACGATCCGATCGAGGCCGGCGAGATTGTCCGCATCGCCGACGGTGACCGCTTCTTCAGCAAGGCACTGCCGAAGAAGGACCTGCACGTCACCGTCAACCGCACGCACACCGTGACCCTTCACGGCGCTCGGCAGACCGGCCTGACGATTAAGCAGGCCGCCATCGCCCAGGGCGTGTTGATCCATCCGGACTTCCTGCTGTCGCGCAAGACCGGTGCGAAGTTCGAACAGATCGGCGACGACGAGCAGGTCCGGGCTCACGACGGAGACGAGTTCCGCGCCGTCGACGGAGACGACAACTCGTGACGACCACACCGATCAGCCCGGCCATCACAGGCGCGGTACACGAGATACAGGAGACCTTCGCCCAGTCCGCCGTCGCCGTCACCGCTACCGGTGACGGCGGCGCGTGGGTGGTCATCGACTCGGTCCCCCTCAGCCCCACCTATACACAGGACAGCTCCTGGATCGCGTTTCTCATCACGTTCGCGTACCCCGAGGCTGACGTCTATCCGCATTTCGTGCGACCGGACTTGATGCGCACGGACGGCGCAGCCCTGGGGGAGGGGTTCGCGCCCACGACGTGGGGGCCCGCAGGGGATCCGGGGATGCAGCTCTCGCGGAGAAGCAATCGGCTCAATCCTGCGGTTGACACGGCCGCCACGAAGGTTCTGAAGGTGCTCAAATGGCTCAACGAACAGTAGACGGCCCTTGGTTAGTGGTCATCACCGCAGAACAGTGGAACATCCTGCGCAGTCATCTGTTTCGCGGTGACGGCGACGAGCGCGGCGCCGTGCTGCGGTGCGGTATCGCGCGAAGCGGGCGGGGGACCCGATTGCTGGTCCGCGATGTGGTGTCGGCCGCAGACGGTCTGGACTACGTCGAGGGAATCCGCGGCTACCGCAAGCTCACTGCGGAGTTCGTCGCCGCTGCCATCGGCGTCTGCGCCGAAGAAGGGTTGGCCTACCTAGCGGTACACAATCACCGGGGCCACGAGCGAGTGGCCTTCTCACCCACCGACATGGCGTCCCACGAACGCGGCTACCCGGCGTTGCTCGACATCAACGGGGGCATCCCGGTCGGGGCGCTGGTGTTCGCCGACGGCGCCGTCGCCGGGGACATCTGGACGAGTGACCGACAGCGTCGCCCTCTCACCAGTTTCCGCGTGATGGG
Source organism: Williamsia sp. M5A3_1d (assembly GCF_053345315.1). NCBI lineage: Bacteria > Bacillati > Actinomycetota > Actinomycetes > Mycobacteriales > Nocardiaceae > Williamsia > Williamsia sp. M5A3_1d. Next base: position 285,187 of record NZ_JBKEZX010000001.1, on the reverse strand, counting down.
GCGGCCACAGCTGACGCTGACCCCCGAGCCGGTCGCAGCCCAGGTCGCAGATCTGACCTATGACCGTCAAACTCGGGTCTTTGGTGATCGCGGCCAGGCCCTTCTTGCGCAATCGAAAGTGGCCGTCGTCGGGCTTGGAGGAGCTGGATCGCTCGTCGCCGAGTATCTCGCCCGCCTCGGGGTAGGACATCTAGTGCTAATCGACCCCGACCGGCTTGACCCCACGAATCTTCCGCGAGTCGTCGGTGCCCGCAGACTCGACGCCGTGCCCTGGCTTCAGGGCAGCAGGCGACCGCAGTGGACGCGAGATCTGGGCGCCCGCATCGCGACACCGAAAGTGAGGATCGCTGCCCGAGTCGCTCGTCAAGCTTCACGTAGTACGAGGGTCACCGCAGTGGCCCGTTCGGTCGTCGACGCTGACGTTGCAGCGTTGCTGACCGACTGTGATCAAATCTTCCTCGCCGCAGACTCGGCGCTCGCAAGGAGGGTCGTCAACGCCATCAGCCATCAGTATCTAATCCCTAATACCCAGGTAGGCGCCAAAGTTTCAGTGATCGGCGGCCAGATCGCGGACATCTTCTCCGTGTCGCGGTTGAGCAACCCCGGAAGCGGCTGCCTTCAGTGCAATGGTCTGATACCCGCGCAGCGCCTGACCGAGGAAGCGACAGGTGAAATTCAACGCCGCCGACAGCGCTATGTCGAAGACCAGAGCGTCCATGCCCCGAGTGTGATCACGCTTAACGCAGCCGCCGTAGCTCGGGCGGTCGACGACTGGCTCATGATGCTGGGGGGCCTGGTCGATCCGACCGTCGGGGCAGATCATTGGGTCGAGTACCACCCTCTCACTGACGAGGTCGTCGAAATTCGGCCGACGAAATCTGCGGACTGCTTACACTGTGGCTCAACGCGTTTTGCGATCGGCGACGGCGTGCCATTGCTGGCACGGCTCCGGCCCGAAGATTCCGGGTCCCGCATGCCTGTGCGTAAGTGGCTCGGCAGACGTTAGCCCGGCGCGGTCAAGGTCGCCCCATCCCATCCTCGAACCAGAACGCGCCTGGCAGCTACGTCAAGTACTCCGCAAGGACGTCGACGACGACCGCGTCGCGGCTATGCAGTACACCTACACGCTGAGGGCGGATATCGCTCAAGTGTTTTCCACCAGCTACTCCAACCGTCTACTTGACCTAAACCGGTTCTTGGCGCGTATCGCGCCTGGGAGTCAACACGGTTAGCGCATGCCGATACGCTCACACCGGGTCAGCCAATCCGGCTGTGTGCCGCCGTCTCGATGGGTGGACTCGAGCCGACAGTCCGGGATGTCCAACTCGGTGCCGTTCGAAGCGTCCAGCGCCGTCGGATTAGGCGCTCGGCGCAGAAAGAGTGCCGCGTGAACAGCCTGCGGCTGCGCAGCTTCGGACGCCGGTAGGAATCGCGTCGGAACGACACGAGGGGCCCAAGGCGTGATGCATCGGACCCCTCGTGCGTGACGGTGATCGTCAGTCGACGCGCGTGATCTTCTTCGGGGTCGACATGTGGATCAGGAAGCGTGGCCGGACCTCGCTGCCCGGCAATGCCGCCGCGATCTGCTGTTCGGCGCGACCGACGACCTCGGTGACCTCCGCGAAATCGCGGTTCGATTCGGCCTCGACGGTGATCTCGAGCATGACCCGCTTGCGGTCGTCGATCGCCCGCGAACGCGTCGAGTTGATCAGACGGTGCCGTGCGAGATCATCGGCGACCGCACTCGCGATCTTGCTCGGGTTGACCGCCAGGGTTCCCGATCCATCGCTGCCGGGGAGGACCACCGTCCCGGTCTTGCGGGGCCGGCTGTTCATCGACAGCAACAGCAGGCCGATGACGATGCCGCCCACGGCGATCCCGATCAGCACGTACAGCCACCAGCTCTTGTCGGGCGCACTGTCGAACCACGACAGGTCGATCTTGTCGAGCTGATCGCGGACCTGCGTGACCTTCAGTTCCCACGCGATGGCGACCGCGCCGACGGCGATGAACACCAGTCCGAGGAGCAGCGTGATGAGCCGGTTCACACCGGCGGGCAACACGTTCACGAGTGCACCTCCTTGGTGGTCGGGGTGGTGCCGGAGGCCGCGACCGGATCGGTCTCGTCGTCGTCGGTGCTCTCGACGATCGGTTCCGGCAGGCTCGGCCGGCCGGCCGCGGGTGGCGGCGGCTGCGACTTCGGCGTCTTGAGTGTGGTGGTCTTGATCTTCACCGAGTGCTTCGGCAGGACGGTCGCGATGGATGCGGCGATCGCCTCGCGGACAGCATCGGTCGAGGCAGGGGCCTCGTCGGTGGTGGTGATGCGCGTGACGACCTTGCGTCGCTTCACCGTGCTGTCGGCGCGGGTGACACCGGCGTGCTGACGAGCGACGGCGCTCGCGCGCCGGGCGACATCCACCTTGCGGGTCCAGGTGCTCGGCGAATATCCGTCGACCGTGCCTGCTCCGTCGAGCGCGATGTGCGTCTTCGACCGGGGCCGGATCGCAGTCCACACGAAGAACAGCCCGATGACGATGAGCGCGATCGCGACGGCCCAGAACCAGGCCTGCCACGAGAGGTCGGCGATCCACCGCGACGCCGCGGCGATCCACTCCGAACCGGTGATCCATCCCTGATCGACGCAGATGTCGCGGATGGCGACACCACCGGCCGCGATCAGCGCGATCGCGAACAGAGACGTGGTCCACACGGCGCCGGGGGTGGCGGTGGGCGGGACGATCTTCTTCAGACGGGGCGCGGGTCCGGCTTCGGGTGCGCCCTGCGACTGGGGTGTGGTCATCGCACTCTCCTCTGCGAGCTCGTCTCGCCGACGATCACGTCGGCGATCGTGACGTCCACCCGGTGGGGTGTGACGCCGGTGAGTCGCGCCAGCTCGGTGTGGACCAGGGCCCGCACCTCCTGGCAGAGGGCGGTCACCTGGGTGGGCCAGCGGACGGCGACGTCGACCTTCACGTCGGGGTGGGGACGCGACATGTCGATCGACACCTTCGGGTGCTCACCGCCGGTGATCAGCCCGAGCGATCCGCGGTGACGCAGGACGCCTTCGATGGACAGCGCGGCCGCACGGCCGATCTGCTCGCCGACCCTGTCGTGGATGGTGGTGGTGCCGGGACCGCCGCCGTCTGGGATGTGCGGTGCGGCCTCGGTGGTCGGGTCAGCCACGGTTGCGGCTCCGCAGGAGCCCCGAGAGATCGATGGTGCCGTCGCGGTGCAGACCGACGGCGAGGCCGATCGCGCCGAGCACGATGGCGAGGATGAAGCCGCCGAATCCGCCGGTGGTGGCGGCGATGGCCAGCAATAGGCCGACGATGAGACCGATGGTCGCGTTGTTGTTCATGTGGTTCCCCTGTCGGGTCGGTGTGACGGTGGATGGTGGGTGTTTCCGCCGGCTCGACTCGCTCGGGCGAACCGATGTCGGTGGATCAGATCTCGAAGTATCGCTTGGCTCCGGGGACCGAGCGCGGGAGCCTGGTCCGGAAGGCGTCGATCGTCTTCGCCGTCGAGCGGCGGATGCGGCGTAGTCGCGACGTGGGTCGTACACGCGGACGTGGCGACGACGACCGTTGCGCGGATCCTGCCTGCCGCGCCGACCCGGGGTCGACACCGGTGGTGCGCCCGAATTCGCGGTCGAGGCGGGCGAGTTCTCGGTGCAGGGCCTGCGGATCGCCGCCGACGTCGGGGTGATACCTGCGTATCACGGCCCGACGCCGGGCGGCGTAGTCCGAGGGCGGGGGCATCGGGTCAGTGATCGCCGTCAGCCGTCACGAGCCCCGGCGGGTTCTCGGCAGCGGTCGCGGGAGCGTCACCCGGGGGTGGATCGGCGACCGTCACGTCTTCGACGATGACGGTCATGGTCAGCCCGGAGGCCTTCTCGGTCGCCGCACGGACGGCCTCGGCGGTGTTCATCACGTTGCGTGAGAGATCGACCTCGATGTGTACCTCACCGCTGAACTCCTGGAGACGGACACCGACGATACGGCGACCGGCCGCGTAGGTGGCCACCTCGCCGAACCGACCTGAGTTCAGGCCGGTCACGCCGGGCACCGACGTGGTGGCGGCGACCACCGCGTCGGCGACCTCGGCGTCGGAACTCACTGGACTCGGGGCTCCGCGGTCTCGCCGGTGGCCTCGTCGTCCTCGAAGTGGATGTCGTGGATGGCGATGTTGACCTCGGTGACCTCCAGGCTGGTCATCTGCTCGATCGAGTTGATGACGTTGGAACGCACCGCGGCGGCGAGATCGTGGATCGCGACGCCGTAGTTGGCGACGAGACCCAGGTCGACTGCGGCCTGCTTCTCGCCGACCTCGACCGAGATTCCCTGGGTGATGCTCTGGCCGCCGCCGACCGGGATGGCCTCGCGGACGCGGCCGACGATGCGGGCAGCCTGACCACCGAGGTCGTAGACGCCCTCGATCTCACGCGCGGCGATGCCGGCGATCTTCGAGACCACCTGGTCGGCGATCGTGGTGCGACCGTGCTGGCCCACGAGATCGCGGTGTCCCTCGGCGACCTCCTTGCTCGGGGAGACCTTCGCTGCGGCCGAAGAGGTCGTGGTGGTGGACGGTGTGGTCATCTGCACTCCTTCATGTCAACACATGAGAGCGGTCTTTCGACAGACCGGACTCGATTGGATCGAACGTCGTGCACCGGATCGGTTCGAGCGTCCTGTCATGGACGCGCATGCGATTCGATGTAATGGTTGAGTCGGTGGCCGCGCCGGTTCTGCACGCGGGGTGAGACGTGACGTGGCCCACACCTTCGGCGAGAGGCCCAGAGACGTGCAGACCGAGGATCCGGTGGCTCCGGCCGATCCCGCCCGAGCCGATGTCGACGGTGTCGATCTGACCGGCGTCGACATCGCCGGTGAATCCGACGAGACCCTTGCGCGGGCGGCCGCCGTCGGCGACCGGGCCGCGTTCGACGAACTGGTGCGGCGGACGCTGCCGATGCTCCTGCGGTACGCGCGGCGCATGGTCTCCGATGCCGGGAACGCCGAGGACGTCGTGCAGGAGGCGCTGCTGGCCGCGTGGAAAGGCTTGCCGCGGTTCGGTTTCCAGAGCAGCTTCCGGACCTGGGTGTTCTCCATCGCGCACCGGAAGATCATCGACCTGCGTCGCCGCCGCAGCGAGGTGGCCGCCGACGACGAGTTCCTGACGGCGATCCCGTCGTCGTCACCGACGCCCCTCGACGACGCGATGGGCACCTCGCTGCGGGACGCGCTCGAACGGGAGCTGGCCGAACTCCCCTATCTTTCGCGCGCCACGTGGTGGTTGCGTGAGATGGAGGGGTTGTCGCACCCGGAGATCGCCCGCGTCCTCGACATCACGCCGAACTCGGTGCGCGGTCACCTGCAGCGCACCCGGGCTCGGCTCGCCGAGCGCATGGAGCCCTGGCGGCCCGGTCGCGATCCCGCCGGCGGGGATCGGCCCCCGGCCCGTCCAGATTCCCCGGCCCGTCCCGATCCACCGGCACGCCGTGCCCCGCGGGCGCACCACCGACCACCGACCACCACAGATCCACCCACCGCACCGGATCCACCGACATCGGAGACGACATGGCAGTCACGGACGTGAGCGAGCAGGGATCGGAGAAGTGGATCGTCGAGGCGGGTCGTGAACTGGATCCGCCGGCGTCCGATGTCGAGCGCCTCACCGCGAAGGTCATCGATTCTGCGCGCAGGCTGTCGCACTCACGCTCGGAGTTGGCGACCGACCGCCCCTCGATCGTCGTCACCGACCGCGTGGTGCGTCGCGTCCTCATGATGGAGATCCGCCGCAGGGTGGCGCGGCCGGTGCTGGAGGTAGGGGTGACGTCGGAGGAGCGCGAGGTCACCGGGGTCCGTCTCGGTCTGATGTGTCGGTACGACGACGATCTCGGCGAGCTCGCCGACGACGTACGCGGGGTGACCGCGGACGTCCTCGCGGCCACCCTCGGTGCCGAGCGGGGTGCTCGCGCGGCGAGCCGTGTCGACGTCGACTGGATGGACCTCGACTGGACACCACCCTCGACCGAGGAGAAAAACTAGAACCTGTTCTAGTATCTCGCTACTGTTGACCGGTAGGACGGCGCGAACCATCTCGGTCACGAGACGGATCGACCGCCGGAGGTCATCAGCGAGAGGACATGTGGTGCGCGCCGAACTCCCCGAGGTCATCCGTCACACCGACATCACCGACTGGTCCGACGAGGTCGACGTCCTCGTCGTCGGGTGCGGCATCTCCGGTGGATGCGCCGCCGTCGAGGCGGCCACCGCCGGCGCCTCGGTCCTCGTCCTCGAACGGGCCGGTGTCGCGGGCGGCACCACCTCGCTCGCCGGCGGTCACTTCTATCTCGGCGGCGGTACCGCGGTGCAGCAGGCGACCGGTCATGAGGACTCGGCCGAGGAGATGGAGAAGTACATCACCGCGGTGAGCCGCGATCCCGAACCCGACAAGATCCACGCCTACTGCCGCGACAGCGTCGAGCACTTCGACTGGCTCGAGGCCCTCGGCTTCCACTTCGAGCGCAGCTTCTACGACAAGAAGGCCGTGATCCAGCCCGGCACCGAGGGGCTGATGTTCACCGGCAACGAGAAGGTGTGGCCCTTCTGCGACATCGCCGTCCCCGCGCCGCGCGGACACAAGGTCCCGGTGCCCGGTGACACCGGCGGTGCGGGCATGGTGATCGATCTCCTCGTCAAACGCCTCGCCGATCTCGATGTCGAGATCCGCTACGACACCGGCGCCCGACACCTCGTGGTCGACGACACGGGCGCGGTGGTCGGTGTGAGGTGGAAGCGACTCGGCGAGACCGGGGCGATCCGGGCGCGCAACGTCGTGATCGCCGCCGGTGGGTTCGTGATGAACGAGTCGATGGTCGACGAGTTCGTGCCCTCGCTGGCCGAGAAGCCGTACACCCTCGGCAACACCTTCGACGACGGTCTCGGCATCCGGCTCGGGGCGTCGGTCGGCGCCGCGCTCAAGCACATGGACCAGACGTTCGTGACCGCGCCGGTCTACCCGCCGTCGGTGCTCATCACCGGCCTGATCGTGAACACGAACGGTGACCGCTTCGTCGCCGAGGACTCCTACCATTCGCGCACCTCGGGTTTCGTGATGGACCAGCCCGGGGCCGCGGCCTTCCTGATCGTCGACGAGGCGCACATGGAACGGCCCGTGTTCCCGTTGATCTCGTTCATCGACGGGTGGGAGACGATCGAGGAGATGGAGGCCGCTCTGGAGATCCCGGCCGGGCGTCTGGTCGCGATGATGGAGCGCTACAACACCCACGCCGCGCGCGGCGAGGACCCCGATTTCCACAAGCGCCCCGAGTGGTTGGCGCCGCAGACCGAGGGGCCGTGGGCGGCCTTCGATCTCACTCTGGGCAAGGCCCTCTACGCCGGTTTCACGATGGGTGGTCTGGCGACGAGCGTCGACGGCGAGGTCCTCACAGAGGCCGGCGCCCCGATCGGGGGGCTCTACGCGGCGGGTGCGGGTGCGGCGAACATCGCCCAGGACGGCAAGGGTTACGCGAGCGGCACACAGCTCGGTGAGGGCTCGTACTTCGGACGGCGCGCGGGACGGCACGCGGCCGCGAGGGCCTGACGCCCGGAGATTGCGCGATCGGGGTGGCCAACTGGCCGGTCTACGGGATGAGTGCCCTGTCGACGGGTGGAGATACGAAAACGGACCGAAACCATGGGGCAGATGGTTTCGGTCCGTCGTCCGTGGGTGACATCCCGGGCCCGGAGACCCGGGACGTCAGTTCACAGCTGGTACATCAGTGATCAGTGATCAGGCCGGGGGCATGAGCACCGAGTCGATGAGGTACACGGTCGCGTTGGCGGTCTTGACGCCACCACAGATGACCGAGGCGTTACCGGCGCCGACCTTGAGGTCGTTGCCCGAGCCCGAGACGGTGACGTCCTGGCCCTCGACGGTCTTGTGGGTGCCGGCGATCTGCGACGGCGCGAGCTGACCCGGGACCACGTGGTAGGTCAGGATCTTGGTCAGCAGGGCGTCATCGGTCTTCAGGGTGTCGATGGTGGCCGCCGGGATCTTGGCGAACGCATCGTCGACCGGCGCGAAGACGGTGAACTGGCTGCTGTTCAGGGTGTCGACCAGGTTGACCTTGGGGTTCAGCTGTCCGGAGACGGCCTGGGTCAGGGTCTTGAGCAGCGGGTTGTTCGACGCAGCGGTCGCAACCGGGTCCAGAGCCATGCCGCCGACCGAGCCGGGGCCGCTGGCGTTGGCCTCGGCGTAGGAGGCGCAGCCCGAGCCCACGAGATCGGCGGCCGGATCGGCGCTGGCGGCCGAGCTCTCGGCGGCCGACGACGCGGCGGTCGAGGTGGCGGCGGTGCTGGACGATGCGGAGTCAGAGCTGTCGTCGCTGGAGCAACCGGCGACCAGGCCGACTGCCATGCCCAGGCTTGCAACTGCTACGGCGAATCGTTGGGTCCTCTTGAGGGCCATTGCCTATCCAATCTTTTGGTGTTGTCGGTCACTTGCCATTCGAACCCTACGGCCGGGCAGATGGGTCATGACCGAAACTTTCTGTCTCGAATTCGTCAATACGCATCCTGATCGTCACGGCGCGGTAACGGGCTCGGAAATCCGTCGAGCCCCTCGGACATCCGTTTCCCGGTCGGCGACGAATAGCTCAATGAACCTTTGCCACATGCATTACGCCGGGTAGGGCAGACCTTCCGCTCGGTGTCGTGCCGCTCTGCGTCACAGCGGATTCGAACCGAGAGGCACCACATGCGCATCGAGAAGACCGCCCGCGGAGCGCTCGCCGGTCTCGTGGCCGTCGGGTCCGCTCTGGCGGCCGGCGAGATCGTCTCCGTCGCCGTCTCGTCGTACGCCTCTCCCTACTTCGCGGTCGGCTCCTATCTCGTCGACAACGCCCCGGCGCCGGTCCGCGAGTTCGCGATCCGCCAGTTCGGCACCAGCGACAAGATCGCCCTGTTGACCGGTATGGCCATCGGCATCGCGGTACTGGCCGTGGTGGCCGGTCTCGTCGAACGGCGGACGCGCCCGATCGGGTCGGTGCTGATCGTGCTGTTCGGTGCGTTCGGTGTGTTCGCGGCGATGGCCCGCCCCACCGCCGACGCGACCTACTCGATCCCGTCCATCGTCGCGGCCGTCGTCGGCATCCTCGTGTTGCGGGCGCTGCTCGGTTTCTTCGCGAGGACCAACGCCGCGGCTCCGGAACACAGCGGTCTGTCCCGGCGACTGTTCTTCTCCTCGGCGGTGTCGGTGGCCGTGGTGGCCGGAGCCGTCGCCTTCGCGGGCAAGAAGATCGCCGAGGCGGGCGACGCCATCGCCGAACGCCGCAAGCTGAAGCTGCCCACCCCGGTCAGCAAGGCGCCGCCGATCCCGGCCGGCGCCGACCTGAAGGTCCCCGGAGCCACCCCGTTCGTCACCAGCAACACCGACTTCTATCGCATCGACACCGCGCTGCAGGTCCCCAACCTCAAGACGGCCGACTGGCAGCTGCGCATCCACGGCATGGTCGACAACGAGATGACCCTCACGTGGGAAGACCTGATGGGCATGCAGGCCGAGGAGAAGGTCATCACGCTCACCTGTGTGTCGAACCAGGTCGGTGGCATCCTCGCCGGCAACGCGACCTGGGTCGGCTACCCGATCAAGTCGATCCTCGAGCGGGTCGGTGTGCAGTCCGACGCCGACATGCTCTTCTCGACCAGTGTCGACGGCTGGACCTCCGGCACCCCCATCTCCGCACTCACCGACGGTCGCGACGCGATCCTCGCCGTCTCGATGAACGGACAGCCGCTACCGCTGGAGCACGGATACCCCGTCCGCCAGGTGGTGCCGGGCCTGTATGGGTTCGTCTCGGCCTGCAAGTGGGTCGTCGACTGGGAGATCACCCGGTTCGACAAGGCCGAGGCCTACTGGACGAAGCGCGGCTGGGGCGCGCAGGGACCGATCAAGACGGCCTCGCGTATCGACCGCCCCGAGCCGTTCTCGAACTCCCCGGCCGGCGAGGTCGTCATCGCGGGCACGGCATGGGCCCAGCATCGTGGCATCTCGAAGGTGGAAGTCCGCATCGACAACGGTCCCTGGGAGGTCGCCGACCTCACCGAGGAGTACTCGAACGACACGTGGCGGCAGTGGTCCTACCGGTGGCAGGCCACGTCGGGCCAGCACACCGTGTACTGCCGGGCCACCGACAAGACCGGTCAACTACAGACCGAGGAACGGACGCCCCCCATCCCGGGTGGCGCCACAGGCTGGCACAACCGTGTCCTCACGATTGCGTAAGACGGTGAATCAGACACGCTACTGTCGGTTCTGTGACCGACCGTTCCCTCGCGCGTCTGCCGGAGTTGGCAGACCTCTTGGAGCGGACCGCTGCGCGCGATCGGGCTGCGTTCGCAGCGCTCTACGACGCCACGAGTCCGCGCGTCTACGGCCTGATCCTGCGGGTGCTGCGCGATCCGGGCTACGCCGAGGAGACGCTGCAGGAGGTGTACCTGCAGATCTGGCAGAACGCCTCGAACTATCGACCCGACATGGGGTCGGTGGTGTCGTGGATGCTCACGATCGGGCATCGACGCGCGGTCGATCGCGTCCGCTCGGAGGAGGCGTCGTCGCGCCGTGGGACGCAGTACACGGTCTCGAACGCGATGACCGAGGTCGACGAGGTCGTCGAATCGGTGGTCACCCGCGAGGACCGGCGCGCGGTGATCGCGTGTCTGGGCACACTGACCGACACCCAGCGGGAGAGCATCGAGCTGTCGTACTACGGCGGCCTCAGCTACCCGCAGGTGGCCGAGAAGCTCGGGGCAGCGTTGCCCACTGTGAAATCACGCATCCGGGATGGACTGCGTCGACTCAAGTCCTGCCTGGAGACCAGCGATGAGGCCTGACCGAGATCCTCGCGAGCTGGTCGACGACCTGCTCGAGCTCTACGCCATCGACGCGCTCGACCGATCCGAACGAGCGTCGTTCGAAGCTGCCCTGTCGGCGGTGGACGAGGCGCATCGTGTCGCCGCGGTCATCGAGATCCGTCGCACCCACGACGCCGTCGCCCGCATGGCCGCCGAGCACACCGTCGTGCCGCCGGTGGCGGTGCGGCGTTCGCTGCTCGACGCGATCGCGTCGGATCGCCTCGGGGCGGTGCGTCCGCTGCGGTCGGTGCCGTCGCATCCCGCCGGCCCGGTCTCGCAGGACATCCCTGCCGTCTCCGCCGACGAACCGACGGTCGCGGACGGTGCGGCCGGCGCGGACGAGTTGGGCGCGCGACGTACTCGTCGACGCCGGCTCGCGATGTCGGTGGCGTCCGCCGCCGCGGCTCTGCTGCTCGTGATCGGCGGTGTCGTGATCGGACGGTCGTCGGTGTCGACGCCGGAGCCGTCCACACCGGCCGTCGCGGCGGGCTCGGTCGAGCTGGAGCAACTGCGCGCGGTGATGAGTGCGCAGGACGCCGAGATGCACCGCACCCAGCTGACGGGTATGCCAGGAACCGTCGTGGTGGCCTCGTCGCGCTCGATGGACACCGCGGTGGTGCTGCTCGACAGTGCGCCGGTGCCTGCGAACGCGCAGACCTACCAGTTGTGGCTCATCGGGAACGCCCACGCACCGAAATCGGCCGGCCTGATCACCGACGCGTCGGCCTCCACCCCGGTGATCGTGCACGGACTCGCCCAGTCGCGAACGGTCGGCATGACGATGGAGCCCCGCGGCGGTTCACCGCAGCCGACCGGCGACGTCCTCGCGGCCGTCTCCATCTGACAGCGTTTCGCCCCGACGACTGTTTGCGCTGACAGTCGTCACTCGGCGGCCCTTGGGTGGGCACCTCATCCGACGATGTCCGATGCTATGTTTCGTTCAACCTTCGGTCGCCGATCGTGACCGTTCGCCCTTCGAAGTGCCTGCGTCGGTGACCCCTCGGACGCGGCCTCGCGCGGTGTCGTCGTGACACCGTGGTGAACACGTGTGCAGCAGTGTGAGACAGGTGGGTATATGAGCGTCGGTGTCGTGCGCGAGATCGCGGAGGGGGAACGGCGCGTCGCGCTGGTACCCAAGGTGGTCGCGTCGTTGGTGAACAAGAAGGTCGACGTGATCGTCGAATCGGGGGCGGGTCTCGGTGCCCTCATCCCCGACTCCCTCTACACCGACGCCGGGGCCACCATCGGTGACCCGTGGTCGGCAGACCTGGTGGTGAAGGTCGTCGCCCCGACCGACGACGAGGTCGCGAAACTGCACTCGGGTCAGACCCTCATCGGGTTCCTGGCGCCGCGGAATCAGACCAACCAGATCGGCGCGCTGAAGTCCGCCGGCGTGCAGGCGTTCGCGGTCGAGGCGATCCCGCGCATCTCGCGCGCACAGGCGATGGACGCGTTGAGCTCGCAGGGCAACGTCTCGGGCTACAAGGCCGTCCTGCTCGCCGCCGAACAGTCCACCCGCTACTTCCCGATGCTGACCACAGCGGCCGGCACGGTGAAGCCGGCGACCGCGCTGATCCTCGGCGTCGGTGTCGCCGGCCTGCAGGCACTGGCCACCGCCAAGCGCCTCGGTGCCCGCACCACCGGGTACGACGTGCGGCCCGAGGTCGCCGATCAGGTGAAGTCGGTCGGCGCGCAGTGGCTCGATCTCGGTATCGACGCCGCCGGCGAGGGCGGCTACGCCCGCGAGCTCACCGAAGACGAACGCGCACAGCAGCAGAAGGCACTCGAGGACGCGATCAAGGGTTTCGACGTCGTCATCACCACCGCGTTGGTGCCCGGTCGTCCCGCGCCGCGCCTCGTGACCGCCGCCGCGGTCGAGGGCATGAAGCCCGGCAGCGTGATCGTCGACCTCGCCGGCGAGACCGGTGGCAACTGCGAACTCACCGAGCCCGGGCAGAACGTCGTGAAGCACGGCGTCACGATCTGCTCGCCGCTCAACCTCCCCGCAGGCATGCCCGAGCATGCCAGTGAGCTCTACTCCAAGAATCTCCTCGCCCTCATCGAGCTGATGCTCGACGAGAACGGCTCGATCGCACCGGATTTCTCCGATGAGGTGCTCGAGAAGTCGTGCGTGACCCGAGAGGCAGGCGACGCCTGATGTACACCGGACTCCTGGCCAACCTCGCGATCCTGGTGCTCGCCGGATTCGTGGGCTTCGCCGTCATCTCCAAGGTGCCCAACACCCTGCACACCCCGCTGATGTCGGGGACCAACGCCATCCACGGCATCGTCGTGCTCGGCGCGCTGGTGGTGCTCGGCGCCCTTCCCGCCGACGCCAACTGGGGCGTGCGCATCATCGCCTTCGTCGCGTTGGTGTTCGGCACGCTCAACGTCATCGGCGGCTTCGCCGTCACCGACCGCATGCTCGGGATGTTCAAGGGCAAGAAGGAGGTCAGCAAGTGAACACCGTCCTCCTCGCAGCCGATCTGCACTCGCCGGACCAGAACATCTCGTATGTGGTGACGGCGCTGTACATCCTCGCCTTCGGGCTCTTCATCTACGGCCTGTCGGGACTCACCGGCCCCAAGACCGCGGTGCGCGGCAACTGGATCGCCGCGGTCGGCATGGGCATCGCGGTCGCCGCAACGCTGCTCTACGTGTGGAACGAGGGCGCCCGCGCCGACGACGGCGCAGGCCGCGTCGAGGTCCCGACGATCAACTGGATCCTCATCGCCGCCGGCCTCATCATCGGTGTCGCACTGGGCATCCCGCCGGCGCTGAAGACGAAGATGACGGCCATGCCGCAGCTCGTCGCGCTGTTCAACGGTGTCGGTGGTGGCACGGTCGCGCTCATCGCGTGGTCGGAGTTCATCGAGACCTCGGGCTTCTCCGAGTTCGGCGGCACCGAGCCCGCCTCGCCGCTGGTCGTCGGGTCGCTCATCGCGGCGATCATCGGTTCGATCTCGTTCTGGGGCTCGCTGATCGCGTTCTCGAAGCTGCAGGAGATCCTGCCCAAGGGCGTCGAGAAGTTCTTCGTCGGCAACGCCAAGCTGTTCCAGCTCGCCAACATCGTCCTGCTGATCGGGTCCATCGCCATCGCGGTGTTCCTCGGCGTGCAGGCCACCAGCGGCGGAGGCGCCAGCGTCTGGTGGATCGTCGGTCTGCTCATCGCGGCCGGCGTGATGGGTCTGTTCGTGGTGCTGCCGATCGGCGGCGCCGACATGCCCGTCGTCATCTCGCTGCTCAATGCCATGACCGGGTTGTCCGCTGCCGCAGCGGGTATCGCGCTCGACAACACCGCGCTCATCGTGGCCGGCATGATCGTCGGCGCGTCGGGCTCCATCCTCACCAACCTCATGGCCAAGGCCATGAACCGGTCGATCCCCGCGATCGTCTTCGGTTCGTTCGGCGGTGGCGCCGACGGTGCCGCGGCCGGTCCCGCCGGCGACGGTGGCACCGTGAAGGCCACCTCGGCCGCCGACGCCGCGATCCAGATGGCCTACGCCAACCAGGTGATCGTGGTGCCGGGCTACGGACTCGCGGTCGCGCAGGCGCAGCATGCGGTGAAGGAGATGGCGACCCTGCTGGAGGGCAAGGGTGTCGAGGTCAAGTACGCGATCCATCCGGTCGCCGGTCGTATGCCCGGGCACATGAACGTGCTGCTCGCCGAGGCCGACGTGGAGTACGACGCGATGAAGGAGATGGACGACATCAACGGCGAGTTCAGTCGCACCGATGTCGCGATCGTCATCGGCGCCAACGACGTCACCAACCCCGCGGCCCGCAACGACCCCAGTTCACCGATCCACGGCATGCCCATCCTCAACGTCGACGAGGCGCGATCGGTGATCGTCCTGAAGCGGTCGATGTCCTCGGGCTACGCCGGTATCGACAACCCGCTCTTCGGCGCATCGGGTACCTCGATGCTCTTCGGCGACGCCAAGAAGTCCGTCGGTGAGGTCATCGAGGAACTCAAGGCGTTGTAACCAGACGTAGAACCCTTGCAGCCGTAGCAGTATGTCTCGCTCAGCGGGACGAACTGCTACGGCTGTTCGGTTTTCGGCCGGTGTACTTCCTGCCATGTCTTCCCGAGGATGCAGAACTCGTTGCCCTCGGGATCGGCGAGCACGGTCCAGGTGACCGACGGGTCCTGACCGATGTCGACCCGCGTCGCACCGAGCGACTCCACCCTCGCGATCTCGTCCTCGGTGGTGGTGCCGTCGGCACGCAGGTCGAGGTGCAGACGGTTCTTGATGGTCTTGGCCTCGGGGACGCGGAGGAAGTCGATGGTCGGCGTCGTCCGATCGGCCGGGGCGATGCTCAGGTAGTCGTCACCGTCGACCTCGGTGATCTCCCATCCGAGGACCGCGGTCCAGAAGGCGGCGACGAGGTTGATGTCGTGGCAGTCGATGGCGATGACGTCGATTCTGCTGGTCATGGACGCAACCCTACGACCGGTCGACGTGGGGAGGTTGCGATTTCGTATCGGGGACTGGACATCCTTTGCGGCGCGCAAGCACAATGGGTCACAGTTGGTACGCACACGTTCCAGCAGGGAGGTCGTCGATGAGAACACGTCGCATCGCACTCGCCGCGGCCGCGGCCGCCGCGCTGTCGGTGACCGCGGCTCCCGGCGCCACGGCCGCGCCGGAGCCGACCCCGCAACCCGGCGGCGCACCCGACGTCACCATCTCCCGCGCTCAGGTGTCCACCGATCCCGCGACCCGCGGCGACATCTTCGTGGTGATCAGCAATGTGGGCGCCGCCAGGGCCACCGGGATCGTCGCGTACATCAACTCGATCCCCAACGCGTTCGGTGGCACCGAACTGATCGACGGCATCGACCCCGGGAAGTCGGTGCGCCAACGCGTGGGGAAGCTGGGCGCGATCCCGTTCACCGGGATCGTCGCGTCCGCGGTCTACTGCAACGACCGAGACCCTCAGCCCCTCAACAACTATTGCTTCGGCTTCGAGGTCCTGCGCCCTCCCCGCTGACACCTCGACCCCGCCGACACCTGGACCAGCTGACGACTGGACCCACTGACATGCCCCGCCACCCCCGGGCGTGGGCAGGTCGGGTGGGATCGAGACCCCCCGATCCCACCCGACCACCTCAGTGCGTCACAAGTCGGCGCGCACGATGTGTGCCGCAGTGACCAGATTGCGCAACGACGCCTCCACCTCGTCGGTCGAGCGGGTCTTCAGTCCGCAATCCGGATTGATCCAGAGCCGCTCCGCAGGAACGGCTTCCAGCGCCGCGCGCAGCGACGCCACGATCTCACCGACCTCGGGAACACGGGGCGAATGGATGTCGTAGACACCCGGGCCCACACTGTTCGCGTACCCGATGGCGTTCAGGTCGCCGAGAACCTCCATGTGCGACCGTGCAGCCTCGATGGAGGTGACATCGGCATCGAGGTCGGAGATCGCACCGATCACCGTGCCGAACTCCGAGTAGCAGAGGTGGGTGTGGATCTGTGTCGAGTCGGCCACGCCCGATGTCGACAGACGGAACGCATCTACCGCCCAGCGCAGGTACGTGGGTTGGTCCGCGGCACGCAGAGGAAGCAGCTCCCGCAGCGCGGGCTCGTCGACCTGGATGATTCCGACACCCGCCGCCTCGAGGTCTACGGTCTCGTCCCGGATCGCCAGCGCGATCTGATTCGCGCTGTCCGACAACGGTTGATCGTCGCGGACGAACGACCACGCAAGGATGGTGACCGGCCCCGTCAACATGCCCTTCACCGGCCGATCGGTGAGCGACTGGGCGTAATCGATCCACGCCACCGTCATCGGATGCCGCCTGCGGACGTCGCCGTAGAGGACAGGCGGCCGCACACACCGGGTGCCGTAGGACTGCACCCACCCGTTGTCGGTGGCGAAGAAGCCGTCGAGCTGCTCGGCAAAGTACTGCACCATGTCGTTGCGTTCGGGTTCACCGTGTACCAGGACGTCGAGTCCGAGATCCTCCTGCAATGCGATGACGCTCGCGACCTCCTCGCGCATCCGCGTCTCGTACTCGTCGACGCCGATCTCGTTCGCGCGCAGCGCTGCCCGTGCCTGACGGATCGCGGACGTCTGCGGGTACGAACCGATCGTGGTCGTGGGGACCACGGGCAACTCGAGCCTGTCGTCCTGAGCGGTTCGTCGGTGCGCCGCCGGTCCGCGGGCGATTCCTGCATCGACCGTGGCCTTCACCTGCTGTCGCACAGCGTCGTCGTGCACACGGGCATCGGAGCGACGAGCCTCCAACGCTCGTGTGCAGTCATCCAGTGTCGTGCTGACGGATTCGCGTCCGTCGCGTAGCGCGGTGGCCAGGGTGACCACCTCGACAACCTTCTCCTCGCCGAACGCCAGCCAACTCCGGAGGGTGTCGTCGAGCCCGGTCTCCGATTCGAGGCTGTAGGGGACGTGCAGTGTCGAGCACGACGTCGACACCGCCACCGAGGCGGCCGAACCCAAGAGCGTGGCCAGGGTCGCGAGCGACGCCGAGAGGTCGTTGCGCCAGATGTTGCGGCCGTTGACGATTCCCGCCACCAGGAGCTTGGAGGTCAGTGCCGGTACCGAGGCCACTGCATCAACAGAGCCGCGCACCAGATCGACAGCGATCCCCTCGATGTCGGTGGCAGCCAGCGCCGGCAGCGCCTCGCGGAGTTCACCGAAGTAGCTCGCGAGGAGGATCGCCGGCCGGTCGGTCGCGCTGCCCAGTGCGCCGTACACCTGCGTGGCGAGCCCTGCCGGGTCGTGGTGGAGATCGGTGACCAGCGCGGGTTCGTCGATCTGGACCCACTCGGCGCCCACCTCGCGCAGCGTCGACAGCAGCTCGCGGTACAGCGGGATCAGTTCGTCGAGACGTCCGACCGGGATGCTGCCGTCCACCCCCTTGCTCAGCAACAGGAAGGTGATCGGGCCGATGATGACCGGACGCGCAGGGATGCCCAGCGCCAGTGCCTCGGCCAGTTCGCCGAGCACCTTCGCCGGGTGCAGCGAGAACCGTGTCGATGCCGAGATCTCCGGGACGAGGTAGTGGTAGTTCGTGTCGAACCACTTCGTCATCTCGAGTGGGGCGATCTTTCCGGTGCCGCGCGCCGCGGCGAAGTACCGGTCCAGATCGTCGTCGATGTCGGCGACCCGCGGCGGTAGTGCGCCGAGAAGCGCTGCGGTGTCGAGCATCTGATCGTAGAACGAGAAGGTGTTCACCGGGATCGAGTCGAGGCCGGCGGCGTGCAGTGTGCGCAGGCCGGATCGACGTAGATCGGTGGCGAGGGCGTGGAGTTGGGCTTGGTCGGTGCGACCGGCCCAGTACGATTCGACGGCCCGTTTCAGCTGACGATTCGGCCCGATGCGGGCAGAGCCCAGAGTTGTTGCGGTGAATGGTGTACCACTCATGTGAATACGTAGTCCTTCGGTGCGTGCGGATGGCCATCACCAAGGAACGTGGTACCGACGAGCCGGCCGCCTGCCAGATGGCATGCAGCGAACAGCCGAGACCCTCACAGGGGCACGGCTCCAGCTCTTGCGGTCACACGCCCAGTCCACGAGGCGATGATCCGCCGGGTGCGGCGCACCCGGCACAGATGGCAGGTCTTCGGACTCGTGGGCGTGACACTCGCGGCCTACTGGCCGACGCTTCCCAGCAGACCCGCTCTCGCGGACCCGCCAGTGCTGTTTGTCGGCGGTCGTTCCCACTCACCGCTGCGGGACAGTCCCGGATTCTCACCGGGTTCCCTCTCGCTCGGCCGCCACCGCATGGTGGTGACCGCGCTCGATGCCGCACGATCGACTCAGGGGCTCCTGGGCGTCACTCGTACGGCAGACCAGCTGCGATCGCGACAGTACGCGCCCGCGTCCCCCGATAGCATCGCGGTATGCCTTTCCATCGGTTCCTGGAGCGCCATGACCACGACGAGTCGTTCGAGCTGGGCAAGGCGATGCGGGACATCCGCGGACGGTCGACGTTGGCGGAGCCGCCTTCCGGGGAGCGCGACCTCATCGACCTCGTGCGCAGGCAACACGAGGGCCGTATCGCAGAGCTGATCCCGCTGCGGATCGCGCGGATGAGCTCCTCGCCGTTCGCTTTCTTCCGCGCCACCGCCGACATCATGGCCACCGACCTCTCGTCGATCCCGGTGACCGGTATCGACGTGGTGATCAGCGGCGACGCCCACATCGGCAACTTCGGCTTCTACGCCAGCCCCGAGCGCCGCATCCTGTTCGATCTCAACGACTTCGACGAATCCGGTGTCGGTCCGTGGGAATGGGACCTCAAGCGACTGGTGACCAGCGCGGTGCTGTGCGCCCGCGCCGACGGTGCCGACACCGACGATCAGACCGAGCTCGCCACCGATGTCGCGCAGGCCTACCGCCGGGCACTGCGGGCGGCGAGTTCGCAGTCGGTGATCGACCGCTACTACACCTCGGTCGACGCAGAGGTGTTGGCCGACAACGCCGGTGGCGTGGTGGCCGATGTCATCGACGCAGCACTGGCCAAGGCGCGACGCCGGACGGCGGACACCATCGTCGACAAGATCACCGAGATCGGCCCCGACGGTCGGCGTCGCATCACCCCGGACCCACCGATCGTGGTGCCGCTGTCCTCGCAACACCCCGAGCGGATCGAGCTCGCCGGACAACGGGTCGACGAGATCTTCGATCACTACCTGTCGTCGGTGCGTACCGACGTGGCGTTGCTGCTCTCGCAGTTCGAGATCGTCGACGTCGCCCGACGTGTGGTGGGTGTCGGCTCGGTCGGCAACATCGCGCTGATCGTGCTGCTGCAGGGCCCCTCGGGCGAGCCGATGGTGTTGCAGCTCAAGCAGGCCGCGCCGTCGGTGCTCGAGACCAACGGCGGTCTCAGCTCGGTGATACCCGAGACCGAGCAGACGCCGACCGATGCCCGCGACGCGATCCGGGTGGTGGCCAGCGCCCATGTGCTGCAGGCGAACTCCGATCCGTTCCTGGGGTGGACGGCATCGCGTGAGGGCGCGTTCTACTGGCGGCAGTTCCGCGACATGAAGGGATCGATCGACGCCACCGACCTGAAGGCGCGGGAGCTGCGCCGGTACAGCGAACTCTGCGCGCGGCTGCTCGCCCGATCACACAGCCAGAGTCCGGCTTTCGCGCAGATCGCCGGGTACCTCGGCAAGAAGGCGACCGCCGACACCGCAGTCGCCCGATGGGCGGTCTCCTACGCCGATCAGGTCGACCGCGACCACGCGCAGTTCGTCGCCGCGGCGACCGACGGGACGATCTGAGCGGTCAGGCCGAGTCGACCGCGCGGTCGAACAGGGTGCGGTCGTGGGCGTTGACGATCAGCAGGTCGGGATCGGCACGACGCCGGAGCTCGGCGATGCGTTCCTGGTTTCGGCGCAACTGAGTGCGGTCCATCGCGAGCACGGTCTCGGTGACGCGCATCGTCCACGGCGTCGAGGTCTCGTCCTCGATCGCGCCCCGATGGTGGAAGGCATCCCCGCAGTGCAGGACCCAGCGATCGCCGGCGTCGACGGCGACCGCGGCATGACCACGGGTGTGTCCCGGCAGGGAGACGAGGACGATCCCGGGGGCGATGTCGGTGAGTTCGCGCGCCGCGTCGAATCCCCGCCACGCCTCACCAACGGGTTCGTGGGTGACCAGGACTGGTCCGTGCGCCCACTGTCGACGACGGTAGCGGCCGTGTTCGAGTGTGGTGCGCGGACGTTGGGCCGAGGTGACCTCGGTGGCGGTGGCGTGGATCGTCGCGTCGGGGAAGTCGGAGATCCCGCCGACGTGATCGAGGTCGAAGTGGGTGAGCACGATGTGGCGCACATCGTCGGTCGAGTATCCGAGCCGCTGGATCTGCCGCGCCGCGGTCTCCTCGGGGTCGAGCACGGGACGGATCACGTGGCGCAACGGCCCGAGCCGTCGTGCGGGTGAGGCGCAGTCGGCGAGGCCGTACCCGGAGTCGACGAGGACGAGTCCGTTGTCGGTCTCGACCAGCAGCACGTGGCAGACCAGTGAATCGCCGGGGACGGGCATCGTGCCGCAGTTGAGGTGGTGGACCCGCATGTCAGACCACCGCGCGGAAATGGGTGATGAGGCGCCACCCGTCGAGCTGGTGGAAGGCGAGGCCCGGAGGCTGGGAGGCGTCGACGATGTCGGTCCCCTCGAACGAGAGGTTCAGGGTCGAGGAGACACCCGGTGCCAGGCACACCGGACGCCCGGCGAAGCTGGTGACGGCTCCGGTGTGGGCGTGCCCGCAGAGGAATCCGACGATGCCGGGGTGCTTCTCGACGAGCCGCAGCAACCGCTCCTCGCCGGTCTGTCGGATCGAGTCCATGAACGGCATCCCCAACACCACCGGGGGATGGTGGAAACACACGATCACCGGGACGCCCGTGCCCACCGCCGTGATCTCGCGGTCCATCCAGGCGAGGGTGTCGTCGGAGAGGTACCCGTCGTTGCGGCCGGGAATCGTGCTGTCGCACATGAGGAACAACGCGCCGGCGATCACCGCCGAGCGGTTGAGCGGCATGTCGTGGGTGTGGCGTCCGAACAGACCGAAGCCGAATTCGTCGCGGCGGTCGTGGTTGCCGGGGATCATCAGCATCGTTGGCAACGGGACCCCGCGGAGCACGGCCGCGGCCTCCTCGTATTGCGCCGGTGAGCCGTCCTCGGTGATGTCCCCGGTCACGACGAGCGCGTCGATACCGTCGGCGCGAACGGAGATGTGGGACAGCACCGCCTCGACCCGCGCGCGTGCTCGGGACTCCCCGCCGAAGTGGAGGTCGCTGATGTGGGCGACGGTCAGCATGCGATTCATGATCACAGATCGCCGGGAAGTTTGTCCCTGCGGATCCCCCGCCAGCTCGGATGCCGCAGATGGCCGGTGCTGGTCCAGTCCATGAACCGCACCTCGGCCACCACTTTCGGCAACACCCACACCGCGTCGTGCTCCACGGGCCGGTCGAGTCGTTCCACGAACGGCGAGGTCGTGCGTCGCAACGGCGCCAGTTCCTCGGCGAGTGCGGTGAGTTGTCTGTCGGTGAACCCGGTCCCGACCCGACCGATGTAGCGCAAGCCGGTGTGCTCGGGCAGCCCCACCAACAGCGAACCGATCGTGTTCGAGCGGTTGCCCTTGCCGGGACGCCAACCGCCCACGACGACCTCGATGTCGCGCCAGTTCTTCTGTTTGAGCCAGGTCCGAGAACGGCGCCCCTGCTGGTAGATCGAGTCACGCCGCTTGGCGATCACGCCCTCCCAGCCCTTGTCGCGGCTGTGGTCCATGGCCTCGGCGCCCGTGCCGCTCAGCAGTGGCGGCACCTCGATGGCCGGGTCGTGGGCGAAGACCGGTGCGATCTCGTCGAGCAGCGAGCGCCGCTGCTCCCAGGTCATCCGCAGTAGCGAGGACCCGTTGAGGTAGAGGATGTCGAACAGCATCAACTTCAGGGTGAACGGTTCCGCCGTGGAGTCGCGGCTGGCGAGCAATGTGAAGTTGGTCTTGCCGGTGGAGTCGACAGCGACCACCTCGCCGTCGAGGACGGCGTCGATCAACCCGAGGTCGTCGGCGAGGGAGCTTAGCTGCGGGAAGTCGGCGGTCATGTCGATCCCGGCGCGGCTGGTCAACCGCAGTTCGCCACCGACATAGCGCGCAATGATCCGGTAGCCGTCCCACTTGCCCTCGAACGCCCACCTGTCGGGCGTCAGCGATTCGATGGACTCGTCGGTCGCCAGCATCGGACGGGGGTCGCGGAGGCTGTCGGGGACGATCGGTCGCGGTTCGTCGGACATGAGGTGCGCGAGCCAGTTCTTCTCGCCGGTCTTGATCAGCGCGTAGCGGCCCTGGATGCGCGTCCCGTGCAGGCGCACGATCACCTCGTCGTCGCGCCACTTCTCGGTCTCGTAGGTGCCGCGGTCCCAGATCTCCACGTGCCCGCCGCCGTACTCCCCGGCCGGGATGTCACCGGCGAAATCGGCGTAGTCCATCGGGTGGTCTTCGGTGTGGACGGCGAGACGGTTCTGGTCGCTGTCGGTGGGGAGGTTCTTCGGCACCGCCCACGACACCAGCACGCCGTTCCGTTCTAATCGGAAGTCGTAGTGCAGTCGTCGCGCGTGGTGTTCCTGGATGACGAAGACGGGCAGGCCCGGTTGGGCGACCTCGACGCCGTCGGCACCGTCGATGTCCTCCGACGATGCTGCCGCACGGTGTGATTCGTCGCCGAACGGTTCGGGGGTCCTCGACTCGTCCCGTTTGCGCCGGTACTCGCTGAGACTGACCACCGGGGGCGCGGCACCGGTGCCGCTCGGTGCGACGGCCGTCAGAGGTGCGATGGCCTCGTCGAGGCCGCCGAGGATGTCGCCGTGTTCGGTGACCCGCGCGAGCACCTCGCGGAAGTCGAGCTGTGCGATGTCGGGATCGGACAGCTCGTCCCAGAAACGTGGTGCGGCGGCCCAGGGCTGCTCGCGTCCGCGCAGGGAGTACGGCGCGAGAGTGGTCTTGGCACTGGAGTTCTGGCTCCAGTCGATGAACACCTTGCCTGCACGTACCGCCTTGGCCATCACCGCCGTCACGTCATCGGGACGTTCGGCGGCCAGCGACGTCGCGATCTGTTTGGCCACCGCGCGTGCGCCGTCGCTCGACACCGCCGCCGGTAGCGGGGCATAGACGTGGATCCCCTTGCTGCCACTGGTCACCGGATAGGAATCGAGACCCGCGCCGGACAGCAGATCACGGACCATCAGGGCGATCTCGGCGCAGTGGGCGAGGGTCACACCCGGACCGGGGTCGAGATCGAGAACGAGACGGTTCGCCCGGCGGTCGGGCTTGGCCACGGGGGCATCGGAACCGGGCGGGAAGGTCCACTGCGGCACGTGCAGTTCGAGGGCGGCCTGCTGGCCGAACCACACGAGGTCGGCGCGCGAGGTGGCGACGGGATAGACGGCGTCGCGGTCGCTGTGTTCGATGACCCGCCGCTCGAGCCATCCCGGCGCACTCGTCGGCAGGTTCTTCTCGAAGAACGGTGGCGACTCGACGCCGTCGGGCCAACGTTTACGCGTGATGGGCCGACGCAGGAGGTGCGGGAGCATCACCCCGGCCACCCGGTTGTAGTAGTCGATGACCTCGGCTTTACGGGTTCCGGTGGCGGGGTAGAGCACCTTGTCGAGGTGTGTGACCGCGACGGTCCTGCCGTCGACGTCGAGCGTGTCCGCCATACATCCCAGTGTCCCTCACCGCGGAGTCCGTCACCGGAGCCAGACGGACTCAGCGCCGGTGTCGCCGATCCGATAGACCCAGATGATCGCGCCGACGGCCAGCACCACCGTGGCCACGGCGAGGGCGATGGAACCCACACGAACCGCGCCGGCCGGTGCGGACGGCAGACGCTCCATCACCAGCGGGCTGTGCAGCGCCCAGTAGAGGACCACCGCGACGAAGAGCGGGGCCACGAAGTAGATCATCTGGTCACCGAGTTCGGTGTGACGCTCGAGCACCGGGTTCGGCCGCGTGGCCTTCTCCAACGACTCACCGGCCGAGGTGGTCAGCGGCGTGATCACGACCGCGACGAGCCCCACGAGTGGGACGATGATCCCCAGCTTGCGGCGCGCGGCCGGCCACGCGACGGTGAGGATGCCGAGCACCGCCAGCAACGGTATGGCGACCACCGCGAGATGGACGAAGAGCGGGTGCGCCGGTATGCCGTTGATGGAATCCATACGGGCATGCAAGCAGAGCGCGGTTGAGAGATCGCTGAGACAGGTGAGGCACACCTGGGGAAGGTGGCCACCCGATGCGTGTTCTCGTCGTCGACGATGACCGGAACGCCGCCGAGACGCTGCGACGTGCGCTCGTCGCCCAGCGGTGGAAGGTCGACCTCGCCCACGACGGCCTCGACGGACTCCTGCGGGCGACGCACGGCGACCACGATGCGATCGTGCTCGACATCATGATGCCGGGGATGAGCGGATACGAGGTCGTTCGATCGCTGCGACGCGAAGGCGTGTGGACGCCCGTGGTGATGCTGACGGCGAAGGACGGCGATGTCGATCAGATCGACGCGTTCGATCTGGGTGCCGACGACTACCTGGTGAAGCCGGTGTCGGTGGAGGTCCTGGTCGCACGCCTGCGCGCCCTGATCCGTCGCGGGGCACCGGAGCGTCCGGCGGTGCTGACCGCCGGGTCCCTGTCCCTCGATCCCGCCGCGCACGTCGTGACCCGGCGCGGGACCACGCTGTCCCCCACGCCGAGGGAGTTCGCGGTGCTGGAGTTCCTGATGCGCAACGTCGGTGTGACGGTGAGCAAGTCGCAGATCCTGCGCGCGGTGTGGGACGACCACTTCGACGGCGACGACAACGTGGTGGAGGTCTACATCGGCTACCTGCGTCGCCGCATCGACCGGCCGTTCGGCTGCGCGTCCATCGAGACCGTCCGCGGTGTGGGCTACCGGCTCGTCCCCGTCGAGTGAACACCCGTCGGCTGCTGATCCGCGGTCGGCACCGACAGCGTCGCGCGGGTCCCTCGCAGCGGTGATTCGTCGAGGGTCAGCACACCGCCGTGCGCGGCGACGATCTCGCTGACGATCGCCAGGCCGAGACCGCTACCGTGACGGTCCCCGCGGGCACGGGCGTCGTCGAGGCGGACGAACCGCTCGACGACCCGGCCGCGATCCGGAGCGGGGATGCCCGGACCGTCGTCGTCGACGTGGATGAGCACCGCGCCCGACGGTGCGCGCGCCATCGACACCCGCACGGCGAGGCGTGCGTGGCGCACGGCGTTGTCGGTGAGATTGCGCAGTGCGCGGGCGAGTCCGTCGCGATCGCCGGTGACGCGGGCGGCGACCACCTCGCCGGTGATCTCGAGATCGGTTGTGGCACGCAGACGTCGGAGGTCGGCGTCGACGACATCGTCGAGATCGACGTCGTCGTGTCGCACCGACAACCCCTGTTCGTCCGAACGCGCCAACAGCAGCAGATCGTCGATCATGGCGTGCAGGCGTCGCGTCTCCGGGAGCAGCACTCCCGACACCGTCTCCGGATCGATCGATTCGTCGTGGGCTGCAGAGAGTTCCATCAGACCCAGCAGTGTGACGAGCGGACTCCGCAGCTCATGCGACGCGTCTCCGACGAACTGCACCTGCCTCTGCTGTGCGGTGTCGAGGCGCTCGAGCATCGCGTTCATGGTGTCGGCGAGACGGGCGATCTCGTCGTGGGTCTCGGGAACGGGGATCCTGCGGCCGAGGTCGCGACCGCCGAGATCGGCGACCTGCGAACGGATGCGTTCCACCGGCGCG
This sequence comes from Williamsia sp. M5A3_1d, assembly GCF_053345315.1. Classification (NCBI taxonomy): domain Bacteria; kingdom Bacillati; phylum Actinomycetota; class Actinomycetes; order Mycobacteriales; family Nocardiaceae; genus Williamsia; species Williamsia sp. M5A3_1d. Next base: position 259,008 of record NZ_JBKEZX010000001.1, on the reverse strand, counting down.
AGGGTCCGGCCGCTGAGCACGAAGGTGGTCGCCGCGAGGAGCACCAGGACGATGGGGAACACCGCGGCCAGCAACAGTGCCACCGTCAGCAGGACATCGTCGATGGGGCCCTCGGCCGCGCCCACCACGATCGTCACCGTCCCCGCGGGGGTCGTCACCGCACGTGCCGTCGCGCGGAACTTCGCCCCGTCGTCGGCGTCGCCATCGTTGCCGGCGGCGGGGAGCCGCGCGTCGTCGAGTGTCTCGGAGCGACCCACGGGCACCGGATCGGTGAGCGGCACCCGGGCATCCGGCGACGACGCCACGACCCTGCCGCCGGCGTCGATGAGCTGCACGAGGTCGATACCCGTGGTCCGGGCCAGCAAGGTGGGATCGACCTGGGACGGGGACACCGAGCGGATTGCCGCGGCGATCTCGGTGGCGCGGGCGCGGGTCGCGCCGTCGGCGGTGTCCAGCAGGGAGCGGTGCAGGATCAGCAGCATGATCGCGGCGGCCACGGCCAGTCCGATCGCCATCAGCACGGTCGCCACGACGGTGAGGCGCACGCGGACACTCGCCATCGCCGGGCGCAGCCGCGCGAGGGTGAAGGTGGGCATCTCAGCAGGGTAGGCCGGTGCCGCATCCGGTTTCAGCGTCCTCTCAGCGGGGATGGGGCACGGTGGCCACCATGTCCACTCGTGTGCGCGCCGTGATCCCCCTCGTGCTGGTGGTCGTCGTCCTCGGTCTCGGTCTGGCGATCGCCGTGCACCACGATCCGGCGGCCGGGGCCGACTTCTCGACGCTGCGATGGGCTCTCGACCACCGGACGCCGTGGGCGACGCACCTCGCGTCCGCACTCAGCGCCGTGTTCGCGCCGACGTGGGTGGCCGTCGCCGCCGTCGTGGTCGCGGGCGTGCTCATATGGCGCGACCGTCTGCTGGATCGGGGCGCACTCGTGGTGGCCGCCGTGGCATCGGCCGGTGCGCTCGCCGAGGTGTTCAAGGTGGCCGTCGATCGTCTTCGTCCGCCGGCGGTCGATCAGGTGGGGTCACCGGAGGCGGCCATGTCGTTCCCGTCGGGTCATGTCACGGGAACCTGCGCGCTGGTCCTCGCGGTCGCGCTGGCCGTGACCGTCGGACGTCGCGCCCGCATCGCGGCCATCGCGACGGCCACGGCGATCTCCGTTGCGGTCGGTGCGTCCCGGCTCTATCTGGGTGTCCACTGGCTCACCGACGTCGTCGCATCGATGGCCGTCGCCCTCGCCGCGGTGATCGCGGCGCCCCTGCTCACCGACATGACCCTCACGGCGATCCGCCCGCACCTGCCCGTCCGGATCCGATCGATGGTCGGCGGCCCCGTTGCCGCCGACGTCGCCGGTTCGTAGACGTCTTGCTTTGTATACCCCCATGGGTATACAACTGACGCATCCGCAGCCTCCACTGGCGCCGACGCACGCCTCGGTTGATACCCCCGGGTGTATACGGAGGAATGGGCCACGAACCCGGACCCCGCAGTCGGGCACGTAGCGACCGCAGTTGGGCACGGACGACCGGATCGCTGTTCCCGCGACTGACAGGACGAAAGAGATGACCAGTACAGACACCGCAGCGCCACCCGGTCGGTCGGGCGAGCCCCCCGAGGCCGCGCGCCCGGGGTTGCTCGGCCGCGTCGGCGGATGGGGAGTCGATCACCGCCGCAGGGTCTTCGGGATGTGGATCGCCGTGATCGTCGTCCTAGGCGCCTTCGCACCGTTGGTGTTCTCGTCCCTCGCCGGCGCCGGATGGCAGGCGAACGGCTCCGAGTCCGTCGCGGTCCGCGAGCTCGCGCAGGAACACTTCGGTGGGAACGCCTCCTCGGCGGTCCAGGTCGTCGTCCACTCCGAGACCGCGACCGTCTCGGATCCGGCGATGCAGGCGGTGTTCACGCAGATCGGTCGTGAGCTCGGGGCGGACTCCCGCTTTGGTGAGATCGTCGCGCCGCAGCCCGGCATGACGATCAGCCGCGACGGCCACACCGGCATCCTCATCGCCGGCGCGAACGCGTCGACCGACGAGATGGTCAAGGCTGTCGACGATCACAAGTCGGAACTGACCGCGCTGTCTCGCAACGGCATCGAGGTCTACCCGACCGGCGCGTCGGCGCTGTGGGCGGACTTCAACGAGGCCAACCACGACGCGATGATCAAAGCCGAGCTGTTCTCGTGGCCGGTCACCCTCGCGATCATGGTGTTGGCATTCGGTTCCCTTGTCGCGGCCGGTCTGCCGCTGCTGCTGACCATCGCGGGTCTCGTCGCGTCAGCGGGCGGTCTGGTGCTGCTGAACCAGGTCACGCCGATCTCGGTGTGGGCGATGAACTTCGCGATGATGTTCGCCCTCGCACTCGGTATCGACTACGCATTGTTCGTCGTCTCCCGGTTCCGGGATGCGCTGAAGCAGAGGGGTGATCGACGGCAAGCCGTTGTGGACACCATGGACACCGCGGGCAAAGCCGTTCTCCTGTCCGGGGTCACGGTCCTGGTGAGCCTGTCAGCCGTGCTGCTCGTCCCCGCGCCCGCGGTCCGCACGATGGCGGTCGGGATCATGCTGGCGGTGACTGTCGTCCTGCTCGCGACGCTGACCCTGCTGCCCACCGTGCTCGGTGCCCTCGGGTCGAAGGTCAACGCGATGTCGCTGCCGTACGCCGAGAAGCAGGAGCACCGCTCGCCGGTGTTCCACCGCTGGGGCTCGCTGCTGCACAAGCACCCGTGGCCGTTCGCCGTCGTCTCCCTGGGAATCCTGGTGCTGCTCGCGCTCCCGGTGTTCGGGCTCAAGGTCGCGATGCCGTCGATCTCGGTGGTCCCCGAGGACGCCCCGGTCCGCCAGGGGTACACGCTGGTCCAGGAGCAGTTCGGTCCGGGCGCTCCCGGTGCGCTGCAGGTCATCGCCCCGGTCGCCGACGCGCAGGCCGCTGCGACCGCGGCCTCGTCGAGCCCGGGGATCGCGATGGTCACCCCGCCCCAGGCCGCGCGTGACGGCTCGGGATATGCGCTGATGCAGGCGATCCCGACCGTGGATCCGTCGGACGCGCGGATGGGGTCGATCCTCGACACCCTGCGCGAGCGGCTCCCGGCCGACGCGCTGGTCGGCGGTGCGCCGGCGGAGAACCTCGATCTGCAGACCGCACTGAACGACTACCTGCCGATCATCGTCGGCGTCATCCTCATCATGGGATTCCTGCTGCTGCTCGTCGCTCTGCAGGCGCCGCTCATCGCGCTGATGGGCACGGTGGTCAGCCTGCTCTCGACCGGCGCGGCGTTCGGTGTCGCGAAGCTGGTGTTCCAGGATGGCCACGGGGCGTCGCTGCTGGGATTCACCCCGCAGGGATTCCTCGACGGGTGGGGGCCGGTGTTCTTCTTCGCGATGATCTTCGCCATCGCGATGGACTACACGGTGTTCCTCCTGGCCACGGCCAAGGAGCACTACGAGAAGTCCGGCGACCCGTACACGGCGCAGATCGACGGGATGGCCCACTCGGGTCGGGTCATCTTCGCGGCGGCCGCGGTGATGGTGGCCGTGTTCTTCAGTTTTGCCCTCGCCGATCCGCTCCCGCCCAAGGAGATGGGCATCATCCTGGGAGTGGCGGTCCTACTCGACGCCGTTCTCATCCGACTGATCCTGCTGCCGGTGCTGCTGCGGCTCACCGGCCACGCCGGCTGGTGGTCACCCCCATGGCTGAGGCGAATCCTGCCGTCCATCAGCTTCGCCCACGACTGACCTCACAGAGAACGACACGAAGGAGAGAACGATGGAACTCGGACTCACGACCACGCTCACCGACACCGACTTCGCCACGGCACGCGAGAGGGTGACCGCTGCGCTGGCCGATCAGGGCTTCGGCGTGCTCACCGAGATCGATGTGCAGGCGACGATGAAGAAGAAGCTCGGCGAGGACATGGAGGCGTTCACGATCCTCGGGGCCTGTAATCCGCACCTCGCGCACCGGGCGCTCGGGGTGCAGCCGCAGATCGGGATGTTGTTGCCTTGCAACGTCGTCGTCCGCGCCGACACGACCGACGAATCCGGTCGCACGATGATCGTCGAGGCGATGAACCCCGACCTCATGGTCTCGGTCACCGGCGAGTCCGGCCTCGCGCCGATGGCCGCCGACGCAGCGGAACTGCTCGGTAAGGCGATCGCCGCCCTCGGTGGGGCCTGACCCCTCCACCGTCCCACCCCCGGAGGTCACCATGCCCCCGGGGGTAGGCTGGTTTCTTCGACGAAAGGTGTCCCATGATCGGCGACGACGACGCAATCGCACAGGTGCTCAACCGCTTACGGCGCGCGCAGGGCCAGCTCGGCGGCGTGATCGCCATGATCGAAGCCGGACGCGACTGCAAGGACGTCGTCACCCAGCTGGCCGCGGTGTCGAAGGCCCTCGACCGAGCGGGCTTCAAGATCGTGGCCACCGGCTTGCGGGAGTGCATGACCGACAACGGTGAGGGCGTCCGCGAGCCGATGACCGAGGCGCAACTCGAGAAGCTGTTCCTCGCGCTGGCGTAGGTCGCTGCACTCGGCGCGATCAGTCGGCGATCGATCCCTGCGCGCCCGATCACGGCCGTGAGGCCTCCGGGTCTGGGTCTCCTTTAGGCTCGACCCATGACGGCGCCCGATTTCTACGCCGAGATGCGGGCTCTGCGTCTCGAGCGGGTCCTCGACGCCTCGGTGGAGATCATCACCGATCAGGGCTGGGATGGCCTGAGCATGACCGAGGTCGCGAAGCGTTCCGGGGTCCCGAGGCAGAGCCTGTACAAAGAGGTGGGTACCAGAGAAGAGCTCGGCGACAAGGTGGTGTCCCGGGAGGTCGACCGTTTCCTCGAGCGGGTTCGGGCCGGCCTCGAATCCCATCCCGACGATTTCGAGGGCGGCGTCTCCGCCGCGGTGCGCAATGTGTTGGAACACGGTCGGTCGAACGCCGCACTCGCGGCTGTGCTTCGGCCAGGCCATGATTCGGGCCTTCTCGCGCTCCTCACCGTGAACCCCGATGCCGTGCTCGGCCAGGCGACCAGTGCCCTCGAATCGCTCCTCGGCGACACGGTGCCCGAGGGACTGGTCGACTCCGTGGTCCGACTGACGCTGAGCCACCTCCTCCAACCGACGGTCGACGTCGAGGAGGCGGTGAGCCGTATCGACCGCGTGGTGCGCGGATTCGCCTGACCCCGCGTCGGTTACAGGTCGAGCACCAGCTTCTTCGACAGCGACCGCGACACACACAGCATCACGGTGTCACCGCGTTCGCGTTCGGCCCGCGTCAGCACGGAGTCGCGATGGTCCGGCGTCCCGTCGAGGACCTCGGCCTGACAGGTGCCGCAGATCCCCTCCATGCACGACCCCATGACATCGACACCGGCCTCTTCGACCGCTTCGAACATCGACGTCCCCTCGGGCACCGTGACGGTCACCCCTGATTCGGTGCACTCGATCTCGAAGGAGTCCAGTGCACCCTCGGGTGCCTCGACCTGCGTGGCGACGAACCGCTCGAGATGCAGGCTCTCGTCCGGCCACGACTCGCACTTCTCCTCCACGGCGTCGAGCAGTCCGACGGGTCCGCAGCAGTAGACGAGGGTGTCGGATCGGGGCGCGCCGAGAAGGGCGTCGAGGTCGAGGCGGTCCTCGTGCTCGTCGCGCGCCCAGATCGTCACCCTGTCGTCGCCCGCGAACTCGTCGAGGAACGCCATCGTCGAGCGGGACCGGCCGCAGTACACCAGGTTCCAGTCGGCGCCGTCGGCCTGTGCCGCGGCGATCATCGTGCGGATGGGCGTGATGCCGATGCCGCCGGCGATGAACAGGTAGCGCGGCGACGGGACGAGCGCGAAGTGGTTACGGGGTCCGGTCACCTGCACACCCGTCCCCTCGGACAGCTCGTCGTGGACGAAGACCGACCCGCCGCGACTGTCCGCTTCCCGCAGGACCGCGACCGTCCACGACGACCGATCGGCCGGGTCGCCGCACAGCGAGTAGTGCCTCGTCAGACCCGGGCCCAGGAGGAGTTCGGCGTGCGCGCCGGGAGTCCACTCGGGCAGCGCGCCGCCGGCAGGATCGGTGAGCGTCAGCTCCACGACACCCTCCGCCGCGGTGCGCCGTCCCGTCACCGTCAGGTCGAGCACGGTGTTCGGAGTTCGTCGTCCGCGGACCGGTGTCGCAGCGGACTCCGCGGTCGGGGCCGGCGTGCTCGTGGCCCGGGTGGGCTCGGCGGTCTCGCGTCGACGACGCTCCTGGTGCTCCGCGCGGTAGGTGCCGTGCTGTCGCCGCTCGGCGCCCTTCGGGGTGAGCTGCACCATCATCGAGCTGTAACCGCGGACGAAGTTCGACTGCACGCGTTCGGGTTCGGCGAGAACCTCGATGTCGTCGAAGCGTGTGAGGAGTTCCTCCCACAGGATCCGCAGCTGCATCTCCGCGAGGCGACTGCCCATGCAGCGGTGTGTGCCGACACCGAACGCGAGGTGGTGACGGGCATTGCGGCGATCGATGATGAACGCGTCGGGATCGGCGAACGTCCGCTCGTCCCGGTTCGCGGAGGCGTACCACATCACGACCTTGTCGCCCTTGCGGATGAACTGGCCGTTCAGGACGGTGTCGCGGGTGGCGATCCGACGCATGTAGGCCAGCGGCGTCTGCCATCGCAGGATCTCGTGGACCATCTTCGGCACCAGGCCCGGGTCCTCCCGCAGGCGGTCGAACTGCTCGGGGAACTGGTTGAGCGCCAACAGTCCACCGGTCATGGAGTTGCGCGTGGTGTCGTTGCCGCCGATGACGAGCAGGACGATGTTGCCGAGGAACTCCATCGGCCGCTCGATGAGGTCCTTGGTGTCCTCGGACATCTGCATCAATGTGATGAGGTCGTATCCGGGCTTCTCGCCTGCCTTGAGACGGGCGGCCTTGTCGTGCCACAGGGCGCTGAAGCTCTTTGCGGCCTCCGCCGCCGCCCGGTACGCCGCGTCGGTGTCGGTGGACCCGCCGGTGGCCGACGCGCTGGCGGCGACCAGATCGGTCCATTCCACCAGCTTGCGGCGTTCGTCGTACGGGAAGTCCAGAAGCGTCGCGAGCATGCGCGAGGTCAACTCGATGCTCACCCGGTCGACCCAGTCGAAGGGCTCGTCGGTCGGCAGCTCGTCGAGGACCTCCTGCACCCGCGAGCGGATCAGGGCCTCCATCTCCTCGAGGTTCTGCGGGGCGACGACGCCCTGGACCGCGCCGCGCTGCTGATCGTGCCGCGGGGGATCCATCGCGATGAACATCTCGATGTCGAGACCCTCGGGCGGTTCACCGAGGATGATCTGCGGTTCGGCGGAGAAGGTCTCGAAATCCTTGTCGACTTGCATGATGTCGTCATAGCGGGTCACCGACCAGTACGGACCGAACTCGCTGGTGGCGCGGAAGTGCACCGGCGCCTCGTCGCGCAGCCGCCGGAAGTACGGCTGCCACTGACCCTGACGCCACAGGAACGGGTTGCCGACGTCGATCTGGGTGAGGTCGAGGTCGGTCACGTCCGGGATCTCGGCCTCGGTGAAGTGCGGCTGGTCGTCGCCGACCACACGCTTCTTGGCGCGTTGGTACAGGTGCAGTGCCTGGATCTGACGCTCCATCGGGACCACTGCCTGCGCCTTGGCCTGGGCTCGGGTGATGACCTGGTCGAGAACACTCATGACGACAACCGCCTTCGCTGAAATCCATGTCGGAGTGACATCAGGGAACCATACGTCTCCAGCGATGACAATGAGGGCATTTTTGTCGCATCGCGTGTTCGTTCGATCGCTGTGACCCGGTCGTCACCCGCCACCCGACGGAAAACGTGGACACTGGAAGGTGCGCGTCCAGCTCGGGGCGAGAGACCAGAGACCGTCGGCGGTGGTCGTTTCCACCGCCCGTCACCCCAGGAGCAATCGATGCCTGATTCCGATCCCGTCCGTTACCCCGACTCCGATCTGTAGAGCGGCGGCAGCGTGGATCCCGGAGCCACACCGCCCGCCGACGACGTGTCGACCTCACTCGGGTCCGACGCCCGGCAGGCGACACCGCGTCGGTTCTCGGCGACCACCGTGGTGGTGGGGGTCATCACGACCATCGTGGTGATCGTCGCGATCGCCGGACTCATCGCCGTGATCGTGGATTCGACCCAGTACTTCTGATCAGGCTCGGTCGCCCTCGACGATGCTCTTGATCTTCTCGAGGGTGGCGGGGATGCCCGTGTGGGCGGCGTCCACGCGGTCGGCGATCTGCGCCTGCGCCTCGTCGCCGTACTTCTCGTGGAAAAAGGAGATGCCGTCGTCGCGGAACTGCCATGTCTCGGTGAGCCGTGTCCCCTCGCCCACGGGTTCGAGTGCGAAACCCCATCGCGCGTATTTGCCGCCGACCAGCCACGCGAACTCACGACCGGGCTCCGCGGCGACCACCACCGAACGTGTCTCCCACGTCCGCGACGGGGTCTCGTTGCGACCGGTGAACCAGGCATCGACCCGCGGGCCGTCGGGACCCGGCTCGTCGCCGCTGTCCCACCAGCAGGCGGCGCAGATCGGGCTCCACTCACCGGTTCTCGTCACGTCGGACACCACCGCGTAGACGGTGGCGGGGTCGGCGTCGATGTCGATGGAGTCGGCGTACTCGTAGGTCATGGGGTCCAACCTAACCTCGGCGCGGAGGGCGCAGGTCAGACCACCACGCCGCCGACGAGACGCCCGATCGCGTAGGTCACGACCATCGCGATGATGCCGCCGATCGTCACCCGGAGGACCGCGCGTGAACGGTGCGCCTCGCCGATCGTCGCGCTGATGAAGCCGGCCAGCGCGAGCGCCACGGCGACCACGATGAAGGTCACCGGGATGCGCAGATGCGCGGGTGTCAGGAGTATCGCCAGCAACGGCAGCATCGCGCCCGTGGTGAACGAGATCGCCGAGGAGATGGCGGCCTGCCACGGGCTGGTGAGGTCGTCGGGATCGATGCCGAGTTCGGCGTCCACGTGGGCGGCGAACGCGTCGTTCTCGGTGAGCTCGGTCGCGACCTGCCATGCGGTCTCGGTGGAGAGTCCCTTGGCCTCGTAGATCGCGGCCAGCTCCTCGAGTTCCTCTTCGGGTTGCTCGACGAGCTCCGCCCGCTCCTTGTCCAGCAGCGCTTTCTCGGTGTCGCGTTGGGTGCTCACCGACACGTACTCGCCGAGTGCCATCGACACAGCGCCGGCGGCCAGTCCCGCCACGCCGGCGGTGAAGATGGGTTCACGTTCGGCGGTCGCCGCGGCGACACCGATGACGATGCCGGCGGTCGACACGATGCCGTCGTTGGCCCCCAACACGCCTGCGCGCAACCAGTTGAGCTTGCCGCCGGTGCCCGCCGCGTGGGGCTCTGCGCTGTGCTGGATCGGTTCGGTCTCGGACATGCGAGTCATTGAACCGTTCTGCGCGTGCGATTTCCAGGCAGTGCAGGCAACCCTGCCCCGGCCAGCACAGGCAAACCTGAACCGGTCGGTGGGCCTGGGTGTCAATCGGCGACGTGCACCACGGTCTTGCCGAAACTGCGTCCTGCCAACATGTCTCGGAATGCGTCGAGGGTGTTGTCGAACCCGTCGACGACATGCTCGAGGTACTTCAGCGACCCGTCGGCCACCCACTGTGATGCCTGCGACAGGAAGGTCTCCTGCTGCTCGGCAGCGAACTCGGTCTGGATGAAGCCGCGCACGGTGAGGCTGCTGCGCAGGATGACGCCCATGAGCGCGCCGCTGCGGTCGGGCCCCTCGGGCAGGGAGGTCAGGTTGTAGTTGGCGACCAGGCCGCACACCGGGATTCGGCCGTAGGTGTTCATGCGTGGAAGGACCGCGTCGAACACCTTGCCGCCCACGTTCTCGAAATAGACGTCGATGCCGTCGCCGGTCGCTGCCGCCAGCTGATCGGCGAAATCGTCGGCGCGGTGGTCGATCGCGGCGTCGAAACCCAATTCGTCACGCAGGTAGGCGACCTTGTCGGGACCGCCGGCGATACCGACGGCACGCGCGCCCTTGATCTTCGCGATCTGACCGACCGCGGACCCCACGGGACCGGTGGCCGCGGCGACGACGACGGTCTCGCCGGGCTGCGGGCGGCCGATGGTCAACAGGCCCGAGTACGCGGTGAAGCCGGGCATCCCGAGTACGCCGAGCGCGGTCGTGTGCGGGATCGCCGAGTCCTTGTCGAGCTTGCGGAGGTGCTTGGTGGATTCGACCGAGTGGGTCTGCCACCCGCCGTAACCGAGGACGATGTCGCCTTCGGCGAAGTCGGGGTCGGTCGAGCGCAGCACGCGCGAGACCGTCGCACCGACCATCGGGGCGTCGATCTCGACCGGCGGTGCGTACGACTTCGCCGAGCTCATACGGCCGCGCATGTAGGGGTCGAGCGAGAGGTCGAGCGTCTGCAACACCACCTGACCGTCCTGGGGATCCGGCAGCGCGAACTCCTCGAAGCGGATGTCGGAGTCCTTCGGCTCGCCGTGGGGGCGGGCGGCGAGAACGATACGTCGTGCGGACTGCGGCGAGGTCATGATGGTGGAGCTCCTTGAGATTTCGTGGACAAAACTGTCGTGTGGGGCAACGACCCCTGCCCGCGCGTTGTTCCGACGCCCTTCGCAGCGCGGTCGCAGCGACCTCCCAGGTTCGGATCCGATGCTGGTCATCACAGCGGGAGGACACCGACGACCACCTCGCCGCAGCATACGAAGGAGTCGATCGTGACATCACCCCAACGCGGGATCAGACGGGCGCGATGGGCGGCCGGCGCACTGGCGGCGAGCGCTCTCGCCGCGGTCGGCATCACCTCGGGTCTGGCCTACGCCGACACGGACAGCACGGGTGGCACCACCACCTCGAGTACCAGCCCGACCTCCACCGAGGCGACCACCGAGACCGGGACTTCGACCCAGACCGGCTCGACCCAGACCGAGTCCGCCGGCAGCGCGTCCTTCGGCGCGGCACCCACCGTCACCGCCGGCTCGGGCGACACCCACGGCCAGACGAGCGGCTCATGAACCGCCCCGACAGCGATCACGTGGCCACCTCGACCTGGCGGGTGTGGGGCCTCGAGGCGTCGCTGGTCGTCACCGACGGTGATCGTCTGCCGGAGGCGCGGGACATCGTCGACGCGGTGCTCGCCGACGTCGACGCCGCGTGCAGCCGTTTCCGTCCCGACACCGAGCTCTACAGCAGGTCGATCCGGCGCGGGCGACCGACGCGGATCACCCCGGTGCTGGCGACCCTCGTCGACGCCGCGCTCGACGCCGCTCGCGCATCCGACGGCGCCGTCGACCCGACCATCGGCCGCCGCCTCATCGCGCTCGGGTACGACCGCGACCTCGCCGACATGGTGGCCGACCGCGCAGCCGGATTGTCTGCGGGCCCCAGCGTCCATGTGCACGAGGCCGATCACACGATGATCCGCAGACACGGCGACACCCTCACCGTCCCCGAGGGTGTGCTCCTCGACCTCGGGGCCACGGCGAAGGCGGTGGCCGCAGACCTCGCCGCCGATGTCATCGCCGACGAGATCGGTTGCGGCGCAATGGTCGATCTCGGCGGCGACATCAGCGCACGCGGACAGGCGCCCGCCGGTGGATGGCAGATCCTGGTGCAGGACCTCCCCGCGGCCGGGGGATGCGAACCCGCCGCGCAGATCGGACTCGTCGGCGACTGCGCGGTCGCCACCTCCAGCACCCTGCGCCGACAGTGGACCCACAAGGGGCGCAGCGTCCACCACATCATCGACCCCCGCACCGGCGATCCCGCCTCACGGCACTGGCGGACCGTCACCGTGGTCGCCCGTCGCTGCGTCGACGCGAACACCCTGACGACCGGTGCGGTCGTCAAAGGCGCTGCGGGGCAGCAGTGGATCGAGTCGACCGGACTGCCCGCGCGTCTCGTCGCCGCCGACGGCACAGTCATCGGACTGGGCGGCTGGCCGCAGGACGCCGAGATGGCGGCATGAGCGACGAGGCCCTCTGGGCGCTGGGACGCGGGACGGGCGTCACCGCCCTGATGATGCTGACGGTGTCGATGGTCCTCGGCATCGCGACCCGGTCGGGCCGCGGTCTCGCCGGTCTACCCCGATTCGGCGTGATCTCGCTGCACCAGTTCGCCTCCCTCTCGGCGACATTGCTGATCGCGGTGCACGTCACGACGCTCGTCGTCGACCCCTATGCCCAACTCGACCTCGTCGACGTGGTCGTGCCGTTCGGCGGCGGTTACGAGTGGTTCTGGGTGGGGCTGGGCACGCTGACCCTCGACGTCGTCGCGGTGGTGGTGCTCAGCGCACTTCTGCGACATCGCATCGGGGCGAGAGCATTCCGCGCCATCCACTGGACCGCATACGGCCTGTGGCCGATCGCCGTCGCCCACGGCCTGGGTTCCGGCAGCGACACCGGCGCGCCGTGGATGTGGGCCGTCACCGCGTGTTGCGTCGTCGCTGTGCTGACCGCGGTCGGCACACGAGTCCATCCCCGTTTCACCGAGTTCTCCCGACCGAGAGAGGTGGCGAACGCATGACCGCGATCACGCAACCGCACCCGTCCCGTCACCGTGCTTCGGCGCCCGATCATCCTGGCGACCGACTGCTGACCGGCGCCGGGCAGTCGCTTCGACGTCATCACGAGATCTACGGGCCGAGGTCCCTGCGCGGCCCCGACCTCATCGGCATGATCGACGCCGCCGGCCTCACCGGCCGTGGCGGCGCGGCCTTCCCGGTCGCACGCAAGATCGCGGCCACCGCAGACGCCGCCCGGCGCCGCAACCGCCCGATCGTCGTCGCGAACGGCGCCGAGGGCGAACCGCTCAGCGGGAAAGATGCCGTCCTGCTGCGACAGTCGCCGCATCTGGTGCTCGATGGTCTCGCCGCGGTCGCCGAGGCGGTCGGAGCCGAGGCCGCCCACCTGTGTGTTCCCGTGCACCGGGTCGCCGAGCTCAGTGCGCTCGTCGGTGAGCGGGCGGCAGCGGGGTGGGACGGCACCGCGGTGACGGTGACCGCGACGGCAGGGCGCTTCGTCGACGGGGAGACCACGGCGATCGTCGACCTGCTCTCCGGCGGGCCGGGACTGCCCCGCAACCGGGTGGTCCCGAGTGCGGTGCGCGGCGTGCGTGGCCGGCCCACCCTCGTGCAGAACGTGGAGACCCTCGCCCATGTCGCGCTCATCGCGCGAAATGGCGCCGCGTGGTTCCGGGGCCGCGGGACCACGGCCGAGCCCGGGACCGCCCTGGTCACACTGTCCGGACCGAGCGGTCTCGACGGCGTCGTCGAGACCGATCTGGGTACACCCTTGGCGGTGCTGTTGCGACGCATCTCGGTGGACCCGACCGACCTCCGCGCGGTCCTCATCGGAGGTTTCCACGGCACGTGGGTCGACGGGCGTGCGGTCCCGCGCCTCGCCCTGTCCGCGCGGTCACTGTCGGATGTCGGCGCGACACCCGGCGCGGGGGTGTTCTCCTACCTGACGCGAGGTGAGCGCGGTCTCCCCGTCGTCGCCGACATCGTCGGCCACCTCGCGCGGGAGAGCGCCGGGCAGTGCGGGCCGTGTCGTTTCGGAATGCCCGCGCTGGCCGAGGCGATGGCCGACGTCGCCGCAGGTGGGAGTCCCCGGGCCGCGCATCGCGCGATCACCCTCGCCGACACCATCGACGGCCGCGGTGCCTGCGGCCATCCCGACGGCACCGCCCACATGGTGCGGTCGGCGCTCGCGGTGTTCCAAGACGAGATCGCGACAGACGGCACGGGAGGACATCGCTCATGACTGCGTTGCACATCGACTGGACCGCCTGCGACGGGCGGGGACTGTGCGCCGAACTGTTGCCCGAGGTGTTCGACCGTGACGAATGGGGATACCCGGTCGGTCGAGACGGGCGCCGCCGACCGGTGGTGCCGCACGACGCCGCCGGTCGGGCGCGTCGAGCGGCCCGGGCCTGTCCCCGGTTGGCGCTGTCGCTGGTCGATCCCGGTCCCGAGGCGCCGAGATCGGGTCACTGATCTGCATCGACACGGCCCAGGGGGCTGCGGACGGCGGTCGCGGTCGGCACAATGATCCCTATGCGCTCGATCTGGAAGGGTGATCTGAGCTTTGGCCTGGTCAACGTGCCGGTCAAGGTGTACTCCGCCACGGAGTCGCACGATCGAACCTCGCACCAGGTCGACGCGAAGGACGGCACCCGCATCCGCTACCGCAAGGTGCGTGAGGGGACCGACACCGAGGTCGAGTTCTCCGACATCGCCAACGCCTACGAGAGCGACAGCGGCGAGACGGTGATCCTCACCAAATCCGACCTCGCCGAGCTCCCAGTGCAGAAGAGCCCCGAGATCTCGATCACCGGGTTCGTTCCGCGCGAGCAGATCGACCCGATCTACTACGACAAGCCCTACTACCTCGAGCCGGCGTCGAAATCGCCGAAGGCGTATGTGTTGCTGCGCCAGGCGCTCGCCGACAGCGACCGCGTAGCGGTGGTGACGTTCACGCTGCGAAATCGGACCCGGCTCGCTGCGCTGCGCGTGGTCGACAACGTGATGACCCTGCAGACGTTGCTGTGGCCCGACGAGGTCCGCAAGGCCGACTTCCCGGCGCTGGAGGACGAACCGACGATCCGGCCGCAGGAACTCGAGATGGCGCAGTCGTTGATCGACACCATGGCAGGCGATTTCGACCCGACAGAGTACGAGGACACCTACCAGCTCGAACTCGGCAAGCTGATCGAGGCGAAAGCCGAAGGAACCGAGGCGTTCCCGACCGCCGAGACCGAGGACTCGGGTGACGACGACTCGGAGGTGGCCGATCTGCTCGCCGCGTTACGCGCATCGGTGAAGAACCGTGGTGGCGCCGACAATTCGTCAGCTGACGATGCGGGGTCCGACGAGAAGGAACCCGCGAAGAAGGCCCCGGCCAAGAAAGCTGCGCCCCGCAAGGCCGCCGCGAAGAAGGCGCCGGCGAAAAAAGCGCCCGCCAAAAAGACCGCGGCGAAGAAGTCGGCCTAGCGCAAGGCGGGTTGACGCACTGGCTCAGTCGAGGCAGAACTCATTGCCCTCGGGATCGAGCATGACGATGAACCCGGTCTCCATCCGACCGTCGGGCTCGACACGCTCCACCTCCGTCGCGCCGAGCGTGGTCAATCGATCGGCTTCCCTCTGCAGCGCCGACATCCGAACGTCACCGTCGAGCCCGGGTGCGGCGCGGACGTCGAGGTGCACACGATTCTTGGTCGATTTCCCCTCGGGAACCCGCTGAAAGAACAGTCGGGGACCGCTGTCGACGTCATGCGGCACCGCCGCCGACCGTGAGTTCCGTTGGTCCGCAGGCACTCCCCATGCTCGAGCGCGCGGTCCCACGTGTCGAATCCCGGCGGCGGTGGCTGGACGCGATAGTCGAGCACTTCGCACCAGAAGGCGGCCAAGGCAGCCGGATCGGCGCAGTCGAAGGTGATCTGGACCTCGCGGGCGGACATGGGAGCGAGGCTAACCCATCGAAGCGTCTAGCGTTGCGGTCCGCGGTATACCTGCGCGACCTTGCGGCGGCCCACCAGTTTCCCGGCCGCAGGCAGCAGTCGTTGCCCGGTGGACACCAGCGCGGGTAGACGCCCGGGGATGACCTGATCGCGCCCGGAGTCCAACGCCGCCAGCGTCTCCCGCGCGATCGTCTCCACCGGCACCTTCGGGATGGTCAACGTGTGCGCACGGTTCTCGGGTGTGCGGGTGGCGTCGAGAGCCTCCACGAGAGGGGAGTCGAATTCCCCGGGGCAGATCAGGTGGACCCCGATGCCCTGCGGCTCCATCTCGAATCGCAGCGCGTTCGTGAAACCGACGAGGGCATGCTTGGCCGCGCAATACGGCGTGTACCCGAAGACGCCCGTGAGCCCGGCGAGTGAGGCGATGTTCACGATCCGACCACCCGGATGCGGAAGATGAGGCAACACTGCGCGAATCGCGTTGACGGTGCCGAAGAAATTGATGTCCATGACATCGGTGAACGCTGCTGCGGGCAGGGTCTCGAAGTAGCCCTCGCGCATGATGCCCGCCGAGTTGATCAGCACGTCGATCGGATGGTCGGCGGCGAGTCGACCGAAGGCGTCGGTGAGCCCATCAGGGTCGGAGACGTCGACCGACAGTGTGCGCACCGCAGCATCGGCGACCTCCGCGCGCAGCGTCTTCGCCGCCGCGGCGAGCTTCACCTCGTCACGTGCGAGCAGCGTCACCCCGACACCGCGATGCGCCAACTGGCGGCTGATCTCGAGTCCCAGCCCCGACGATCCGCCCGTCACCACCGCGTGACGGCCCGCGCGTGTCCAGGTTTCCCGGCCGCTCACCGTGCGGTCACCGGTGCCGGACGTGCCGTGGCCGCCTCGTACGAGGTGGCCGAATCCTTGTCGGGCACATGTGACATGGCCTCCTCGGCCATCGCGGTGATGGTGAGGCTCGGATTCACACCCGCGTTTGCGGCGACGGTCGAACCGTCGGTGATCAACAGGTTCTCGTAGCCGAAGGCGCGTCGGTAGCGGTCGACGACCCCGCGCGCGGGCGAATCGGCGATCACCGCGCCACCGAGGATGTGGGCGGTGGTGGGTCGGGCCAGCAGCGATTCGGTCACCGCGGTCGAACCGTAACCGCCCCCGCCGATGTGCCGAACCGCCGATTCGGCGATCTTCCGGGCGATCGGGAGGTCACCCAGCGGTGCGTCCCCGTCGCCGACCGCGGTGTTGACGCGGCTGAACCGATTCCGTCGGCGCAACCGCAGCGCGGTGTCGGTGCTCTGCATGATGGTGAACACCACCGAGCGCCTCGACCAGCCCCGCAGACGACCCGGGCTCAGCCACCGCAGCGGACGCGCGAGTACGGCGAGCACGAACTGCCCCACCCGCAATCGGCCGCCGGTGAGCGGACCGAACGTGAGACCCATCGCGTCGCCGCCGAGACCGTATGTGTTGTTGGTGAAGTGGGTGTGTTCGTCGGGGTGGATGCTCGTGGTGATGGCGATGTCGCTGCGCAGGTCGGCGTCGCGGTCGTTCGAGGTGACCGCCACGATGGCCTCGCTGTTGGTGCGCACGAGGTGACCGAGCCGGTCGCTCAGCCGGGGGAGGCTACCGCGGTCGCGCAACGTGCGCAGCAGCAGGTTGGTGCCCAGAGCGCCGCCGGCCACCACGACGCCGCGCGTCCGGATCGTCCGTCGGTCACGACGCACGATGCCGCCCGACCGGACCGTGGTGACCTCGTAGCCGTCGGAACCGTCGGCGGCGCCGATCGGACGGATGTCGACGACGGTCCGTTCGGCCTCCACCCGGGCGCCGAGGCGTTCGGCGAGGTACAGGTAGTTCTTCACGAGGGTGTTCTTGGCGTTGTGGCGGCACCCGAGCATGCACTGGCCGCATCGGATGCAGCCCTCGCGGTCGGGGCCGGCGCCGTCGAAGTAGGGGTCCGGGACCCGCTTCCCGGGTTCGCCGAGGAACACGCCGACCTCGGTGGTGTGGAGGCGATCGCTCGCACCGAGGTCGGCGGCGATGTCGCGCATCAGGTTCTCGCTCGGTCCCTCGCCGACGAACGTGGTGACACCGAGCATCTTCTGTGCGGTCTCGAAGTGCGGGGCGAGTTCGGCCCGCCAGTCGGCGAGATCGGCCCACTGCGGATGGCGGTAGAAGTCGTCGGAGTGCGGCACGTAGAGGGTGTTGCCGTAGACGAGCGACCCGCCGCCCACACCGACGCCGCTGATGACCGTGACGTGGGAGAACGGGGTCATGGCCATGATCCCGCGCAGGCCGGCGAACGGAGCCCACAGCAGTTTGCCGACCTGCCAGGCACTCGAGGCGAAATCGGTGTCGGCGAAGCGGCGGCCCTTCTCCAACACGGTCACGCCGTAGCCCTTCTCGACCAGTCGCAGTGCGGCGACGCTGCCGCCGAAACCGGATCCGATGACGACCCAGTCGTGGTCGATCTCCGTCATGACGCGTTCGCCTTCCATCCGATGACAAGCGTCATCACTTTAGCCCACGGGCGCGGCGGGGCCGAGCGGAATCGGTTCAGCGAACTGACTCGGCGATCGCCACCAGGAACCGCGTCGACGCCGCGACCAGCACCTTCCGGTCGGTGACGTATCCGTCGATCAGCCAGGCCGTGCCGGTCTGACGGATGCCACCGACGGCCGCCGTCGCGAGCACCCGCCGCTCGGCGTCGTCGGCGGGTCCCGGCCCGTCGGCTCGCATCTGCGACAGCAAGAGGTCGCCGAACCGGTTGAGGGTGTCGAGGTAAAGCCGGTCGACCCGGGGGCTCACCCCGAGGACCTCGAGCCACACCACGCGCGCCAACTGCGGGTTCTCGGTGACGCGGAAGAACGCGTCGAGCCCCCGCTCGGCCCGGGTGACGGTGTGCGCATCGGTCGGCAGTGCCGCGAGTTCGGTGATGACGGCCGTCATCATGGCCTCGACGCATTCGGAATAGACGGCGATCAGCAGATCCTCGAGGGTCGGGAACTGCTCGTAGAAATATCGATCGGCGACGCGCGCCTCGCGGCACAGGCCGCGCACGGTCGCCGCGCGAAAACCCACCGACCCGAAGATCGCGAGGCCCGCGTCGAGCAGTTGCCGCCGACGCCGTTCGTCGCGCGCGAGCGGACTCTCGCCGCCGTACGTGCGGCCCCCCTCCTGCGCGATGCTCACCTCACCCCTTCTTGTGATCGCCGAACGGTTCGTCGCGTTCCCGCACCGCCTGCTTGAAACCCGATGTCGCCGAACGGGTCTGGAATGCATACCCTTCGCGCGTATGCCGCGACACGCCGTCGAAGACAGTGCTGATCATCGCCGAGTTGGCCACACCCTGCGAGAGCAGGGCGCTGTTGAGGGCGAGTTTGACCATCATCAGCTGGTTGATCGGCATCGCGGCGATGCGGGCGACGTAGTCCTCCACCACCTCGTCGAGACGATCGGCCGGTGCCGATTCGACCGCCAGACCCCAGTCGAGCGCGGTCTTCCCGTCGATGCTGTCGCCGGTGAACAGCATCCGCTTGGCGCGTTGGTCGCCGATGCGATGGGCCCACAGGCCTGTCGACGGCACACCCCACACCCGCACCGGGGGGTAACCGATGCGGACGTCGTCGGCGGTGATGATCTGGTCGCAGTGCAGGGCGATGTCGGTGCCGCCCGCGATACAGAACCCGTGCAGCTTCGCCACCACCGGCTTGTTCGCGTGCAACAGGCTGGAGAACCCGCGACCGTTGCGACTCATCATCGCGAAATCGACCATCGGATCCCACTGGCCGACCGGGTTGTGGTTGGTCGCCTGCACCATCGGGTCGAGCACGGTGCCGTCGACCCCTACCTCGTGGACCGATGTCCGCGACTCGTCGGCGCCCGGGTCCTGCCATCGTTCGGCGAACATGCCCAGGTCGTACCCACCGCAGAAGCCCTTGCCGCGACCGGACAGCAGGATCACGTGCACGCGCGGATCGAGATCGGCGTGCTCGACGGCGGCGGCGATGTCGCGCGGGGTGTCGGAGGTGATCGCGTTGCCGTGCGCCGGCCGGTTGAAGGTGATCCGCGCGATGCGGCCGGTCACCTCGTAGGTCAGCGTCGGATAGTCGAGTGCGTCCGGGGGCGTGCGGTCGCCCACCGCCGAGACCGGTGGGCCCGAGGTCCAGTCGTCACGCCATCCGGCCGGGCGGTCGCCGCCCTCGGTCGGGGTCGTCAGGTTCGCGTCATCGGTCATCGCCGCAACACTATCGGTGGCCGCAGGGCCTCGGGCCCGGACTGCGCGGGTCTACCCTCGACCCATGGCCGAGCTGGTTCAGGTGCGTCACGACGGTCCGGTGACCGTCATCGCCATCGACCGTCCCGAGGTACGCAACGCGGTCGATCGCCCGACCGCCGAGGCCCTCGCGCAGGCCTTCCGCGACTTCGACACCGACGACGACGCCGCCGTCGCGATCCTGCACGGACTCGGCGGCACGTTCTGCGCCGGCGCCGATCTCGGCGCCATCGCGGCCGGTGACCCCGAGCGCATCAATCGCTTCGCGCCCGACGGCGACGCCCCGATGGGGGTCTCGCGGATGCGTCTGGGCAAACCGGTGATCGCCGCGATCGAGGGATACGCCGTCGCCGGTGGTCTCGAACTCGCCCTCTGGGCCGATCTGCGCGTCGCCGACGAGAACGCGACCCTCGGCGTCTTCTGCCGTCGCTGGGGGGTCCCGTTGATCGACGGCGGGACCGTCCGGCTGCCCCGACTCATCGGCGAGAGTCGCGCGATGGACCTCATCCTCACCGGCCGCCCGGTGAGCGCGACCGAGGCCCACGCCATCGGATTGGTCAACCGGATCGCCCCCGCGGGGACCGCACTCGAGGCCGCCACGACACTCGCGCACGAGCTCGCGGCGTTCCCTCAGACCTGCCTGCGCGAGGACCGGAGGTCGGTGCTCGAACAGGACGGCCTCACCCTCGACCAGGCGCTGCTGAACGAGACCCGCCACGGGGCGACGTCGTTGGTGAACGGCACGGCGCAGGGCGCGGGGCGGTTCGTGTCCGGTGCGGGTCGGCACGGCACCTTCGAGTCCGGCACGTCGTGATCCGCCGGTGCGGTCAGTCGTCGGCGGTGTCGACGACGGTCGCGCGTCGGCGCGACCGGTAGCCGAGAACGGTCGGGACGCCACCCAGCACCAGCAGGGTGATCAGACCCGCGACGCCGGCCCACAGGAACGACCGCGCGACCAACGGCGCGTTGTCACGGGCGAGGATCACCTGCGTCTGTCCGGTCGATTCGGGCGGGGTGATGGCGGCGGTCGGGCCCAGATCGGCCTGCGCCGCACCGATACGGCTGTCGATCGTCTTCAGGACGGTGGTCAACTGACCGAACGTCTTGCTGAACGAGTTCGCCGCCTCGACCACCCGGGGTCGCGCCGACGACAGCGTCGCGAACCCCTCACTGAGCTGGTCGGCCGACCGGCGTGCCGAGGAGATGCTCGCGTCGACCGTCCCGGCCGACGACCGTGCCGCCGGCCCCAACCCCGCCAACGCCCGCTGCAGCCCGGCGATCGCCTCGGTCTGCGACGTGAGATCTCCCGTGGCCTTCTGCAACGATCGCAACGCCGGCAGACTGCTGCGCGCACCCGGGATGGCGTTCGACTCGACGGCGGCGACGATGCGGTCGACGAGGCCGTCGATCGGGGCCGCGGCGTCGGACAACCGCGACACCTCGCCGAGGGCGCCGGACGCCCGCGCGGTCAGCTGCGACACCTGCCCCCCGGCCGCCGCCAACGACGGCGCCTGCTCGAGCGCCGTCACCAGCTGCTGTGATCCGCGTCCGGCGGTGTCGACCGCGTCGAAGATCTGCTCGACGCCGGACGTCAGCGTGGTCACCGTCGCCGATCCGCCCGACACCGCCGCGGTCAGGAAACCGAACAACAGCTTGGCCTCCGAGAGCGAGTCCCGGGCGGACTGGACCTTTTCCGGTCGGGGGTCGGCGGCCTGCGGCGCGGCGATCGGACGCGACGGCGCGCCCGCGGCGAACACCGACCCGCCGACGATCACCGACACCGTCACCACGCCGAGGAACACCGGGACCCATCGGGGCATGCGAGAGATCGTGGTCGTCACGACCACAGACTAGGTACTCGGCCGCGGGGGCCGTCCGGCCGCCGCGAGGGGAACTCGCAGCATTTCCTCAGAAACGGTGGGCTCCGCGAGGTGGGGGCGTCGGGACGCGGCACCGACTCTGGCCGAACCCTCAGACGGCGTCGCGCTCCGCGACGTGGGACTTCGACGTTCTGGCACCCTGGATACGGACATGACATGTGAACGATGAGAGGGCGGTGGGCGTGAGTTCCGTCCTGGAGAAGACACGGGTACGCAGGCGGCCGGCCGTCGGCCCTCGGCGGCTGCGGATCAGCGCCGTCGAGGCCGCCGAGGCCGCTGCGCTCGCCGATGTGGCCGCCGCGATCTGTGTGCTGAGCCGGGTGCTGCCGATCGCGGGGGCCGCGATCCTGGTGTCGTCGATCCCGTTCGCCGTCCTGGGTATCCGACGGCGCCTGTCGGTGTGCATCCTCGCCGGCGTCACCGGGTGGATCGTGGCCCTGCTCTTCGGTGGGTACGGCACGGCGAACATGGTCGCCGGCGCCGCGTTGTCGGGATGCTTCGCGGGTATCGCGATCCGTCGGCTCTGGTCGCCGCCGACCGTCGTCGCCGGTGCGATCCTCGGGCTCGGCGTCCCGTCGGCGGCACTGACCACCGCCGGCCTCGCCATCTTCTCGAGCTACCGCGAGTTCATCTTCGACAACATCCGCAACACGGTCGGCGGCGCGGCCCGGCTGATCGGCAACGCCGGTGCCACCCAGGTCGAGCAACTCGACCGCGCGGTCGTGAGCGCTCTGCGGGTCTGGCCGATCACCATCCCCGTGGCGACACTGCTCGGGGTCGTGTTCACCGCGCTGTTCACCTATCTGTTCGTCAAACGCCCGGCGCAGTCCCTCGCACGCCGCCTCGGGCCGCCGCCGACCGATGTTCTCGTGGAGGAGACCGGCCGCATCGCGCCGGTCCCGATGGAGCTGCGCGATGTCTCGGTCACCCACCCCGGGGCCACCACCCCGACGGTCTGGGGGATGAACGCCTACATCGCGCCCGGCCGTCTCACCGCGGTCGCCGGACGAAACGGTGCGGGTAAATCGACTCTCGCCCGGGTCATCTCGGGCCGCGCTCCCACCACCGGTGTAGTCATCCGTGCGGGCAACCCCGGACTCGGAGCGCCCGGGGGCACCGCCGTCATCGGCCAGCGACCCGAGACCGGTGTGCTCGGACTACAGGTCGGCGACGACCTCGCCTGGGGTGACCCCTCGATGACCCCCGAACGTGCCCGCGCGCTGCTCGACCGCGTGGGCCTCGACGTCGCGCTCGACGCCGAGACCTCGCGGCTGTCCGGGGGACAGCTGCAGCGACTCGCGATCGCCGGCGCCCTCGCGCGCGATCCGCAGTTGCTCGTCAGCGACGAGAGCACCGCGATGATCGACGGCGCGGGCCGAGAGGCGCTGATGACGACCTACCGGCGACTCGCGGACGCGGGGACCGCGGTGGTGCACGTGACCCACGACCCGCGTGAACTCGCCGGCGCCGATGCGACGATCGTGGTCCCCGGCGGCGACACCGAACCGGCGACACCACCTGTGGGCAACCGCCGCAACTGGATTCGTGGCGGCCGGCTCGATGTGACGGGCCTGCGGTTCGCCCACGACAGCGGCACCCCGTGGCACCGGGAGGTGCTCGCCGACATCGACATGACCATCGCTCCGGGGCAGACCGTCCTCGTGACCGGGGCGAACGGCGCGGGCAAATCGACCCTGGCCCGGCTGCTCGCCGGCATCGAGACGCCCGACGCCGGTCAGGTCCTCCTCGATGGGGAGCCGGTGCGCAACAACCGCGAGGGTGCACTGTTCGGCCACCAGTACGCACGACTGTCGCTGGTGCGCTCCCGTGTCCGCGACGACATCTGCGATGCCGCGGGCGTCGACCGCGCCAACGGTCGACTGGTGTGGGAGTCGTTGCGCGAGTTGGGTCTCGACCCGTCGGTGGTCGCCGAGATGCGTGTCGATCACCTCAGCGTCGGCCAGCAGCGTCGGGTCGCGCTGGCCGGACTCCTCGCCGCCCGCCCCCGTGTCCTCGTGCTCGACGAGCCGCTCGCCGGGCTCGACGACGCCTCGCGGATCGCGATGGTCGATGCGTTGGCGCGGGTGCGCGCCTCGGGCACCACGCTCGTCATCGTCACCCACGACCTGAACGAACTGCGCGCCATCGCCGACCGCGCGATCGACGTGGCGGTCCTCCCGCCGCGACCGGCGGCGGTGCAGAAGCGTCCCTCGCGGGCCTCGATGGCGGGCGTCGTGGGACGCGTCCTGCCCCGGTCGTCCCCGGCACACCGACTGTGGGTGGGCAGCAAGGTGTTCGCCATCGTCGCGACGGCGTTGATGTTCGCGATCGATCCGGGCTGGGTCACCGTCGGCGCCTCTGTGCTCATCGCCGCGGTGTGGACGCTCGCCGGCCGGATCCCCGTCGCTGCCCTCCCGCGGCTGCCGTGGTGGATCTTCGCGCTGATGGGGCTGGGCGGGTTCGTGACCGCGATGGGCGGCGGGAAGCCGTTCGTGACGGTGTTCGACGTCCGACTCGGGCTCGGCGGCGCGAGCACGTGGGCGGTGCTCATCTCGATAACGATCGTGTCGTTCTACCTGTCGCTGGTGTTCTGCTGGACCACACCGATGGCGGAGGTACCCGCCTTCGGGCAGCGGGTGGTCGGCTGGGCGCGGCGCGTGCGCATCCCGCTCCAGCCGGTCGCGGTGGCGGTGACCGTGGCACTGCGTCTGCTCCCGTTCATGATCTCCGACTTCCGGGTGCTGTTGCAGACAGTGGGGCAGCGTCGCACCCCGGGCAGGCGATCGGCGCAGCAGCGGGTCGAACAGTGGTCGGCCTGCATGCCCATCGCGTGTTCGCTCGCGGTGCAGAGTGCGCGTGAGGTGGCCACCGCGATGGACAACCGCGGCGGGATCGGGTCGGTCGCCCGCGCCGATCGCCGCCCCGGATTCGCCGATGTCGTCGCCATCGTCTTCGTCGCCGCCGTGGTGGTGGCGGCGATCGTCGTAGGCTGAGACAACGGCTGCGCCGCTATTGACGTTGCGTCAATAAGAGCGTTATTGTCGATCAGTCAATAAGCGTCCGGTGTGTTCGTCAGCCGGATCTGCTCCGATGCGGAGAGGATCATCATGACCCAGGCAGGCACATCCGAGACCAGGTCGGAGTCATCAGTCGAGTTCCGTGACGTGCTGATCGTCGGGGCGGGACTCTCGGGCATCGACGCCGCGTACCGGCTGCAGGAACGCAACCCCGGCCTGAGCTACGCGATCCTGGAGCGTCGCCACGCCATCGGCGGCACCTGGGATCTCTTCCGCTATCCCGGTGTCCGCTCCGACAGCGACATCTACACGCTGAGCTACCCCTTCCGTCCGTGGGACGGGGAGAAGTCCATCGCCGACGGCGACGACATCCGGCAGTACCTCGTCGACGCCGCCACCGAATACGGCATCGACGAGAAGATCCGCTACGGCGTCCACGTGCTCTCGGCCGACTTCGACACCACCGTCGACCGGTGGACGATCGAGACCGAGATCGACGGCAAGCCCGTCACCTACCAGGCACGGTTCTTCCACCTGTGCACCGGCTACTACGACTACGACGGCGGGTACACACCGGATTTCGCCGGGATCGATCGTTTCGGCGGGGAGGTCGTGCACCCGCAGAAGTGGCCCGAGGATCTCGACTACGCCGGCAAGAAGGTGGTCGTGATCGGCAGCGGTGCCACGGCGATCACGTTGATCCCCAGCATGTCCCGCGACGCCGAGCACGTCACGATGCTCCAGCGCTCGCCCACCTACATCACGGTGCTGCCGTCGGTCGACAAGGTCGCGCACGCCCTGCAGAAGCGCCTGCCCGCGCCGCTGGCGAGCAAGATCATCCGCGGGAAGAACGCCGGCATCTCGCTGGCGTTCTACCTCTACTGCCGCCGCTACCCCGATTCGGCACGCGCACGGCTGCGTGGGCTGGCCAAGCGGATCCTGCCCGACGGTTTCGACGTCGACACCCACTTCAACCCGACCTACAACCCGTGGGACCAGCGTCTGTGCGTCGTCCCCGACGCAGACCTGTTCCGCGCCATCAAATCCGGCAAGGCCGGGATCGTCACCGACACGATCGACAGTTTCGACGAGACCGGTATCCGGTTGTCGTCGGGTGACCACCTCGACGCCGACGTCGTCGTGACCGCGACCGGACTGCAGTTGCAGGTGTTCGGCGGCATCAGCCTGGCGGTCGACGGCGAGAAGGTCACCCCGGGTGAGCGTTTCCTCTACCGCGGTCGGATGCTCGAGGGTGTCCCCAACTTCGCCTGGACGTTCGGGTACACCAATGCGTCGTGGACGCTGCGCGCCGATCTCACGTCGAAGGCCGTCGCAGACCTGTTGCACTACATGGACTCTCACGGGTACACCCACGCCTACCCCGACCGGGGCGGCAAGGAGCTCCCCGACGTGCCGATGGTCGACCTCTCCAGCGGTTACGTCGCGCGGTCGGCGGGCGCACTACCCAAGGCCAGTGCCGCCAAGCCGTGGACCGTTCGCGCCAACGTGGTGCTCGACGCGATCGACGCCAAGCGCGACAAGATCACCGAGTCGATGACCTTCGGCCGCGCACCGAAGGTCGCGCCGGACGTCGTCCACAGCTGACCGTGGCCGAGATCGTCCCCCTGGGGGGTCGCCGACGGCAATCTGCCCTCGACGGGTCCTGAGGGGGACGATCTCAGCCACTTGTGCCGCGACGCGACGGCACGTAATTCGATGGCGTAGGTGCCTCGGACACCGGCATCCTGGACGATGTGAGCGTGGCCGAGAAGTCGACCGGCGCCGAGCGATCGCGGTTGCCGCGCGCTCTGGCGCCGTTGGCGCGTCGGCAATACCGCTTACTCGCCATGGGTCTCGTACTGGCGACATTCGCCGACGGCATCTGGACCGTCGGGGTCGTCTGGCAGGTCATCGCCCTCGGCGGCGGCCCCGGCGCGTTGTCGGCGATCACCACACTGGCCGCGGTCGGGATGGTCGTGTCCACCCTGTTCGGTGGGGTGCTGGCCGACCGTATGTCCCAGCGCACCATCCTGATCGCACTCGAGGTGGTCAAGCTCGTCGCCATCGGCGGAGTCGGCTTCCTCGGTGTCACCGGGAATCTCGGCGTCGGGGCACTCGCCGGCGTCGGTCTGATCGGCGGGATCACCACCGGCATCTACTACCCGGCGTATTCGGCACTGGTGCCGCGCGTGGTGCCGGCGTCGGAGCTGCTCGCGGTGAACGGGTTCGAGGGCACGTTGCGCCCGGTCGTCTTCCAGGCGGCGGGGCCCGCTCTGGCCGGTGGGCTCATCGCCATCTCCTCGCCGCCCGCGGCGATCCTCGGATCGGCGGTCGCCAGCGCAATGTCGGCGATCTTCTACGTGCGGATGCGCCCGGTCCCCGTCGACCGTGTCATCGACGACCGGCATGCGCTGCGCCGCACCGTCGCCGAGATCGGCGAGGGCTTCGGCTACATGTGGCGTACCCCGTGGTTGCTGGCCACGCTGCTGTTCGCGCTGATCCTGGTGATGATGACCGCGGGCCCCCTCGAGGTGTTGGTCCCCTTCGCGATCAAGGACCGTGCCGGTGGCGACGCCGGATCGCACGCCATGGTGCTGGCGGCCTTCGGCGTGGGTGGGGCGCTGGGGTCGCTGTACATGGCCTCGCGGCCCATGCCGCGGCGCTACCTGACGATCATGTTCGTCGTGTGGGGGCTCAGCGGGCTCCCACTGATCGCGTTCGCGTTCGCCGACCGTGTCGTGATGTTCGTCGTGGCCGCGTTCGTCATGGGCATCACCTTCGATGCGCCGATGGTGCTGTGGGGCACGCTCATGCAGCGGCGGGTGCCGCCGGCGATGTTGGGTCGCGTCTCGAGTCTCGACTTCTTCGTCTCGGTCGCGTTCATGCCGGTGTCGATGGCGGTCGCCGCGCCCGTCGCGGGCGCCCTGGGGCTCACCACGGCGTTCGTCCTGGCCGCGGTGATCCCGATCCCGGTCGCCGTGATCGCCTACGCGACAACCCGACTCGACCGCGACGAGATCGCGCACCCTCTGGGCGTCCAGGTAGAAGACACATCGGCCGAGTCGGTGTCGTGAGTCAGCCACCTTGTCGCTCCGGGTGCCGCGCTGTAGCGTTCGCGCCCATGACCGGGCAGAGAGGCGCATGACGCGCCAACGCTCCCTTCGGGTGTTCATCGATGAGCTACTGATCGAGGATGGCGCACTCCCGCCGCCTCGGGTGGGGTACGTGAGCTCCTTACCTCTGACTTTCGTCTCAGATCTCACGCGCGATCCGTCAGAGCCGATCGAGCCCGAGAACATCTCGGCAGTGCTCGAACCGGATCGCACCCCGCCGAACGCAAGCGGAGGGCACCTGCGGTGGAGCGGGGTGCTGCGGGGAGACGGGTGGACCGCGAATTGGACAGGCACCCGCCCGATGACCGGCCGCGTACTGCTCTCCGGGCGCTTCGCGAGCCTTTATGACTTCGGGGCAGCTCCGACGGTCCGTGGGCGAATCACTCGAATAACCCTCGTGCACCGGAGATACAGGGCTGCGATGAAACGCGGTCTGTCCTGGGAGCCGACGGCCTCGCGTGTGCTCGGTGTCGACCTCGCCGCCGCTCCCCGCTTCTTCGACCGTGCCGTGCTGTATCGCGACCCGGCGCACTCAT
The DNA here is from genome assembly GCF_053345315.1 of Williamsia sp. M5A3_1d. Lineage (NCBI taxonomy): Bacteria > Bacillati > Actinomycetota > Actinomycetes > Mycobacteriales > Nocardiaceae > Williamsia > Williamsia sp. M5A3_1d. Next base: position 230,736 of record NZ_JBKEZX010000001.1, on the reverse strand, counting down.
CGGAGGAGGTCGACGCGCCCGTCGGCGTGCTCGTCGAGTTCGATCTCGGTGACGTGCCGCCGGAGCAGCCGCGCCCATTGGTGATTCCCTGCGACGTTTCGGCCCATGGGACCGTGGTGTGGGTGCTCGACCGGGAGCTTCCGGTGGCAATGCGGATCGACGGTGATCGGATCGCAACCGAGCACCTTCTGCCAGCACCTGTCGAGTACTCGTGGCGGAAGGTGTTGGCGACCCCCGGCGGCTGCTGGGTGATCGGCAGCATCGGTGTCATCCGTTGTGCACCAGGCGATCGGCCGCGATTGGTGGAGCCCGGAGCGGTGTCGGCCGGCGCGGTCTCAGGCGACCGTCTTCTCGCCTGTAGAGCCGACGGATCGTGGATGTTGCATGAGTGGGATGGGCCGTCAATCTTGGTGGAGAGACCACACGGGCACGTCAGCAGTGCGGTCGGTGATCGCGACGGCTTTCTCGTCGCCGTGGTCACGACATTCTCGGATGAAGACTTGCGCACTGTGTTTCGGCTTGTCCGAGTGTCCTTGAATGGTGCGACCATCTTCGGGCCGACGTGCTTGAGTGAGGAGGGCGAGGTGGAAAGGCCCGTCCTGGGTGGGAATCCGACCTCGCTGATCGTCGGAGGTCGCCTCTACGCGATCGACGACGATTTGCAGACCGAGCCCGTGCACGACTGGCCAAGTATGCGTTTTGGCGGCGGATCGGCAGGTCGGTACCTGTGGACGGTCACGCACCCCACGGATCGCCCGGGTTGCGTGGGCACGTGGGCGGCGCCTGGCCGTGACGCGGACCCGGTCCCGCGTCAGTACTGGATGTTGAACATCTTCGATGGCGCGACGGGGGAGACGCTGCAATCGATCCCGGTCTTCGTCAGCCAGCCGTCTGTTGCGGTCGATGTTCGCGGTGCAGTCTGGATCGTCGCCGACGGGCTGCGAGTCCTGAGTACCGGGTCGACCGCACTGCCCGAATTGGTGGACTTTGCAGAACTGTCGGGATCACACGAGGAAGTCGCGTCCGGCCGCGACGATGAGGTCGGTCAGTTCGGCGACCAGCGGTGAGTTGACCGTCCAGTACTGCCAGTACAACTCGATGTCGACGTGGTCGTCGGAGAGCACGACGACGGTCCCGTCGGCGAGTGCGTCGGCGATCTGCGCCTGCGGCACCGTGCCCCATCCGGCCCCGAGTTCGACGGCGCGGTGGTACTCGGTCGACGCCGGGATGTAGGTGGTGGGCGGCGACAGCGGTGTCCGCGTGTGGCGGCGCATGAGTGCGGCCATGATCGTGTCCTTGCGGTCGAACGCGACCATCGGTGCCCGCGCGAGATCCCGTGCGTTCAGCCCGTCGGGGAACCAGCGCCGGGCGAAGTCGGTGCTCGCCACCGGGAGGTAGCGCGTCGCGCCCAGTCGGCGCTCGGTGCAACCGCGGATGGGGGTGGGATCCGAGGTGAGGGCACCCAGCACCTGTCCCGACCGCAGGTACTCGGTGTTGTGACTCTCGTCGTCGCGCATCACCTCGATGGCGACGTCGAAGCGGTTCTGCATGTCCACGATCACCGGCAGCAGCCAGATGGCGAGTGAATCGGCGTTGCTCGCGATCGGGAGGTGCACCCGCGGTCGGTCGCGCGGGTCGTCGGGTTCGGCATCGGTGGCGCCGGTCAACTCGGCGAAAGCACTGGAGGTCAACAGATCCCACTGCTTGGCGAGCCGGAGGAGCACCTCGCCGTCTGCGGTCGCGACGCACGGTTTGCTGCGCCGCACCACCACCCGGCCCACATCGGACTCGAGCGCCTTGATCCGTTGACTGACCGCGGATGGCGTCACGTGCAGGGAGCGTGCGGCGGCGTCGAAGGTGCCCTCGCGCACCACTGCGGCCAAAGTCGTCAGGCCGTCACTCGTGATCATGAAGTGATTCTAATGATTCGTGAAAAACATTCGCTGGAATGATGCTGTGTGGGTCCTTAACGTCGTCGGCATGAATCCATTGCCCATCGCACTCACCGGGCTCGCGACCGGCGCCGGACTGATCATCGCGATCGGCCCGCAGAACGTCATGGTGTTGCGCAACGGTGTCGCACGGACCCATGTCATCCCCGTCGTCGCGGTGTGCGCGGTCTCCGATCTCATCCTGATCCTCGCCGGCGTGGTGGGGCTCGGGGCGGTCGTCTCCGGTCACCCGGGCATCGTCACTGTCGCGACCGTCCTCGGCGCCGGCTACGTGATCGTGTTGGGGCTCATGGCAGCTCGCCGCAGCCTGTCCCCGACGGCCATGACCACCGGGGAGATCGCCGCGCGCCCGGGCAGCCGGTCACGGTGGGCTGCGGTCGGTGCCGCCCTCGCCCTCACCTGGCTCAACCCGCACGTCTACCTCGACACCGTGCTGACCCTCGGGGCGATCGCCAACAGTCACGGCCCGGACGGCAAGTGGGCGTTCGCGATCGGGGCGGGCGCGGCCAGCATCCTGTGGTTCTGTGCCCTGGGGTTCGCCGCGGGCAAACTGGCGCCCCTCTTCACCCGGCCGCGTGCCTGGCAGTTCCTCGACGCGTTCGTCGCCGTCGTGATGCTGGCCGTCGGGGCCACGCTCCTCGCGTCGCTCTAGATGCCTCAGCGCGGCGCGAGGTCGACGATGATCGACCGCGCGATCTCGGCGACCACGGTGCGGTCGGTGGTGATGCACCATCGGTACTCACCCGACCCCGGGTGACCCGGTTCGCCGATCGCGGTGGCGATGACGGCGACGGCGTGACCCGCGGCGATCACGGCGACGGCAAAGGTGTCGTCGGGCGCCATGTCCGGCGTGAGGGGGCCCAGCACACCCGGTTGCGGTGCGCGACCGAGCCCCGGTCCGGTGAGGCCGACGAGAAGTTGCCGTCGCGCCAGATCCCGGTATCGCGCCGCGATCTCCGCGGAGATGTGCCGCGCACCCTGCAGGGCGGCGACCACGCAACCCGGGGTGGTCTCGGCCAGCGCGGCGGACTCGACCGCATCGCACATCGACAGAACGTCGGCCAGGGAACCGACCGCCGTCGGCACCCGGTCGGCGATGGCGCGCAGGGGATCGACGCGTCCCCGGGTGGGATCGACGAGTCGCGGCCGCGGCCCCATCAGCGGCGCGACCTCCGACAGCGGGCCGGGGCGCCCGTACCGGAACCCCTGGCCGAGGGTGGCACCGAGTTGCCCCGCGCACCGCTCGTGCGCGGAACTCTCGATTCCCTCGGCGATGATCGCCACATCGTGACGACGGGCGTATTCGCCGGCGATGGTGATCGCGAGGGCGATCTCGATGGTCGACTCGTCCATGTGGGTGAGGCCGCGATCGAACTTGACGACGTCGGGGGCGATGACATCGAGCAGCGCGAGACCGTCGACACGTGCACCGACGTCGTCGAGTGCGATGCCGTATCCCGACCGCCGCGACTGCTCCACCGTGCGCAGAACGCTGGACGGATCGCTGAGCAGGGTGCGCTCGGTCAGTTCGAGGACGATCTGGATACCCGACTCGGCGACGTCGGCGAGCAACCGGTCGTCCTGCCACGGTGGCGGTGTGGCGAGGGTGTCCGGTTCGACGTTCACGAACAGGTACTGACTGCGATCCATCTCGTCGACCACGGCGGTCTCGAAAGCGCGCCGTCGACACCACCAGTCCAGGCGGGCCACCTCGCCCCGGGCGCGGGCGACGTCGAACGCCTCGACCGGGTTCACCCCGGGTGACTCCGGCCACCGTGCGAGCGCCTCGAACCCGATGACGTCACGGTTGTCGAGCCGGACGATCGGTTGGAAGACCGGCGCCACCCGCGAAGGGTGGTCGAGTATGTGAGTGATCCCACGTCGTATCGGCGCCAACGAACATCCCGCCCCGTCTGCGATCCGACGATGGAGACGTCGGATCGGGTTGTCGCATCGCAAGAGAGGTGCTGATCGCGTCGGTAGTTCCCCCCACCACCGCGGCACCGCCCCCGAGGCCTGTCGTGATCAGAGCCTATCGCACTGCCCAAACACGCTGTGGTGCCGTGAAGATGCGATCCGCCATCCTCCGCGGGCCGATCACCCGTGCATCCACCGATCGGTTGATCGGGATGTAGCCGACCGGTCGATGTCGCGAGCCCGCGTTCCGACGACGCTGATCACATGGCAATCATCCGAGTGGAACATCTGAGCAAGGGCTACCCCGGTGGCCGCGGTGTCGTCGATGTCGGATTCGAGGTGGCCGAGGGCGAGATCTTCGGGATCCTCGGACCCAACGGCGCGGGCAAGACGACGAGCGTCGAGTGCATCGGCGGTCTGCGAACACGCGACGGCGGTGTGGTGGAGGTCGCCGGACACGACCCCGCAGACGAATCCCCTGATCTCCGTGAGGTGTTGGGGATCCAGCTGCAGGAATCGCTGTTGCCCGACAAGATCCGCGTCGGTGAGGCCCTCGCGCTCTACGCGAGCTTCTACCGCAACCCTTTCGACGTCGCCGAACTCACCGAGCGGCTGGGCCTGGGTCCGCAACGCGACGTGGCCTTCTCCCGGCTGTCCGGCGGGCAGAAGCAACGACTGTCGGTGGCACTGTCGCTCATCGGCCGCCCTCGCGTCGCGATCCTCGACGAACTCACCACCGGCCTCGATCCACAGGCGCGACGCGAGGTGTGGGGGCTGCTCGAGGATCTGCGGACGACCGGCGTCACGCTGCTGCTGGTGTCGCATTTCATGGAAGAGGCTCAGCGCCTGTGCGATCGGGTCGCCGTCATCGACTCGGGGCGTGTCGTCGCCCTCGGGACCCCGGCCGAACTCGCCGACCGTACGGGTGGAGCGCAGGTGATGACCTTCGTCCCGTCCGCCCGGGTGGACCTCGCCCCGATCCGCGCGCTGTCCGCGGTGTCCGACACCGAGACACGCGGAGAGGTCGTGCGCGTCACCGGTGACGCCGATGTGGTCGCCGACGTGCTGGCCGCCCTGCGCGCACAGGGGGTGTCCGCCGGGCACCTCCGCGTCGAACAACCCACCCTCGACGATGCTTTCGTCTCACTCGTCACCCACGGAGAGGACCTGCACTGATGACCACCGCGACGCCGGCTTCACGACCATCCCGCCTCGCGCTGCCGCACGGGCTGCCCGGCATCCTCGTCTCCGAGGCACGACTGATGACCCGCAACCCGGCACTGGTGCTGTGGGTCGCGGCCCTGCCGCTCATCGGGTCGATCGTGCTGGGCGCGATACCCGCCACCACCCGGCCGGTCGCCGGCCTCGACGGGGCGAGCTGGTTCACGGCCTACCAGCCGATTCTCGTGATGTTCTCGGCGGTGCTGTTGAGCGTGCAGATCCTGCCCGACGTGCTGACGCGCTACCGCGAGATGGGGATCCTGCGCCGCCTGCGGACCACGCCGGCATCTCCCGCGGCACTGCTGGCCGCCCAGGTCATCCTGTGCCTGGTGGTCGAGGTCGTCGTGGTGGTGGCGATGGTGTGCGTCCCCGCGGCGTTCGGCGCACCGCTCCCGCGCAACGGGATCGGGTTCGTCCTGGCCCTCGCCTTCGCCGTCGCGGCCATGCTGTCGATCGGGATGGTGCTCGCGAGTGCGTTCCGCAGCAACAAGATCGCGGCCGCGGTGGGTACCGTGCTGTTCTTCGCGCTGCAGTTCTTCGCCGGATTGTGGATCCCGCGCGCGTCTATGCCGGGATGGCTGCGGGGCATCTCCGACGGCACCCCCAGTGGGGCGGCGGTCGGTGCGCTGAGCAGCGCCATCGACGGTGGATGGCCGAGCGTGGCGCACCTCGGCGTCCTCGCGGCGTGGACCGTCGTCCTCGCGGCGGTCGCGGTGCGGGTCTTCCGATGGGAGTGAGCTCGGGCATGCCGGCGCGTGCGGCGTGGCAGGATCGGCCCATGCGTGGGCAGAAACGCACCCCGGAGCCGCTGAACTGGCAGCGATTCGACATCGCCCCGGTCTGGCTGACGGTGATCCCCGGTGGACTCATCCTGGCGTCGCTCGCGATCAGCGCGATCGTCGGACTGCCCGGCGACACCGATGCGTTCGCCGCCCTCATCGTCCTGTCGGTGGCCGCCTTCGCGCTGCAGTGCGGGTGGGTGCGGCGAAGCGCGGTGTCGGGGCCGCTGCGCGTGGTGATCGTGGTCGTGCAGTTCGCGCTCACCGCCGCGCTGATCTGGCTCAGCCCGTTCTACGGCATCTACGCGTTCATGGGGTACCTCACCGCGCTCATGATGTTCACCGGTGCCGGTCTCTGGATCGCGATGACCGCCAACGCCGTGTTGGCGGCGGTGTCGCAGATCGGCGGCGTCGACCAACTGGGGCGGTCGTGGCCGGCGTTCTGCGTTCTCGTGCTGATCAACACCGGTCTGGTGATCCTGTTCAGCTGGGTGGGGTCACGTCGCGACGAGGAGGTCGCCCGACGCGAGGCCGCGGTGCACGAACTCGAACAGGTGCAACAGCGCAATGTCGAACTGCAGGAACAACTCCTGTTGCGCGCCCGGGAACAGGGTGTGCTCGAGGAGCGTGCCCGACTGTCGCGGGAGATCCACGACACCGTCGCGCAGGATCTCGTCGCCATCGTGAGCCAGCTCGAGGCCATCGACGGTTCCGACTGGGAGAGTCGCGTCGACACCGCCAAGGATCTCGCCCGATCCGGCCTCGGCGAGGCACGGCGCGCGGTGTACGCGCTGCGGTCACCGATGCTCGACGCGCAACCCCTTCCAGTCGCGGTCACCGAACTGGTCAACGCCTGGGCCACCGTGCACCGGCTCGCCGCGCACGTCGAGGTCGCCGGCGACCCCGTCCCCACCGACGCCGATCAGGACCTGCTGCGGATCTGTCAGGAGGCGCTGTCGAACGTGTCGCGGCACGCACACGCACGGGCGGTCGACGTCTGCCTGTCCTACGCCGAGGAGGGTGTGCTGCTCGACATCAAGGACGACGGCGACGGCTTCGACCCGCAACGTGTACGCGAAGGAAACGGGCTGCGGGGGATGCGTGAGCGGGTCTCCTCGTCGGGGGGCACCGTCGACATCGCGACCAAGGTCGGCGAGGGATGCCTGGTCAGCGCGGTGGTGCCGGCATGACCATCCGCCTCGTGATCGCCGACGATCACCCGATCGTCCGCGACGGCGTGACCGGCATGCTCGCCGGTGACGAACGGATCGAGGTCGTCGGTGCGGCGTCGTCGGGACCCGAGGCCGTCGCGCAGGTCGTCGACCTCGATCCCGACGTGGTGCTGATGGACCTCCGGATGCCCGGCGGAGACGGCGTGCCCGCGATCGAGGTACTGCGGCGCCGGGACCGCACCCGGCCACGGATCCTCGTGTTGACCACCTTCGACACCGATCGCGACATCTCCGGTGCGATCGACGCCGGCGCCGACGGCTATCTGCTGAAGGCACTCGGACGGGACGAACTGATCGCCGCCGTCGTCGATGCCGCGGCGGGACGAAGTGTGTTGGCGCCCAGTGCAGCACAGAGCCTGATGGCACGTCGCCACCATGAGGAGTTGACCGATCGCGAGATCGAGGTCCTGGCGCGCATCGCCGGCGGAGGGACCAATCGCACGGTCGCACAGGGCCTCGTGATCAGCGAGGCGACCGTGAAAACGCATCTGCTGCACATCTATTCGAAGCTCGGCGTCCGCGATCGTGCCGCCGCGGTCCGTGTCGCCTACGAACGCGGGCTTCTCTGATCCACCCGCGTCGATCGGGCACTCACCTGCGTCGACCGTGCACTTCCCTGCGTCGATTGGGCACTTACCTTCGTCGATCGGGCACTTCCCCGCGGCGATCTGGCACTTCCCCGCGGCGATCGGGCACTTACCTGCGTCGATCGGGCACAAGGCCAGGGACGGGCGCGCGACTGCTCACCCGCCGCGGGTAGCTGCCCGCTCGATGCGGACAACTGCACGGTCGATGGCGGTAAGTGCCCGCTCGACGCGATTACCTGCCCGCTCGACGGGATTGCGGAAAGGTGAGGATGAGCACGGCGGCGACGAGTGCCGTAGGGAGCAGGGGTGCCGCGACGGCGAGTTGCGACACCAGCGCACCCGACGCCGAGGCGCCGGCGAGCAGTGACAGCAACCCGAGAGCGGCGGATCGGTTGAGCCGCCCGTCGACGACGAGATCGGTGAGCAGTCCGGTGAGGGTGCCGGTGAAGTACGTGCTCGACAACCCCGGCACACCGACGAGCGTGAACGCGCGGGTCTGCACCCCCATCGCGCCGGCGGCCGCCACCAGCGCCCCGTATCCGCTCGCGCCCTCGGGATGAGAGTCCGCAGCGATCCACAGCGCAGCCATGCACACCAACGCCGCGAGTTCGACCCCGTACAGCCACACGAGTCGGCGTGCGGCGGACCGTGTCGATCGGGTGTAGGCCGCGGCGAGTGCGACACCGGCGGCGTAGGCGACGACCGCCACCGCCGCGTGCGACATCGCCGTGGCGTCGGCCGAACCGATTCCCACACCGATCACCACCACGTTCCCGGTGATGACGCTCGCGAACACGTGGCCGAGACCGGTGAACACGACGACGTCGAGCGCCCCGGCCGCCGCACTCAGCAGACACCCGATCAGCGTCGCCGGCAGCCTCGGCACCGTGTTCACCCTCCCGACCCTAGGCAGCCGGCCCGGGCTGCGGCATTAGGCTCGCAGTCATGAGCGACGACGCGCTGGCTGTGCTCGCTGGGCAGTTGCAGGCTCGCCTACAACTCCTCCGTGACGCGGCGCTGTGGAAGCTCGAGGGCGTCGACGAACACGACGTCCGGCGGCCGTTGACGCCGACGGGCACGAATCTGTTGGGCCTCGTCAAACATCTGGCCGGGGTCGAGTTCGACTACTTCGGCGACACCTTCGGCCGCTCCACGGACATCGCCACACCGTGGCGTGGAAGCGACGACGACGCCGACCTCTGGGCGACGGCCGACGAATCCGTGGACGGCATCGTCGCCCTGTATCGACGGTCGTGGGCGCACGCGCAGGAGACCTTCGACCGGTCGACGCTCACCACCACCGGGACGGTGCCGTGGTGGCCACCGGAGAAGCGTGACGTCACGCTCGGCCTTGTGCTGGTGCACATGATCACCGAGACGGCGCGGCACGTCGGGCAGATGGACATCCTCCGCGAGACGATCGACGGAGCCGCAGGCATGTACGAGACGATCGACAACCTGACGCAGCCGGATCAGCGCGCCCGGAACGAGTACGTGGCTCGGCTACAGAGCGTGGCCGACGCCGTGAAAGGGAGATCATGACCGATCAGATCGAACGCCCGACCGCGGCGACGCCATCGCCGGGTCGCGCCCGCCAGAACGCCATCTACTCGGCCGGCGTGTTCGGCCACACCCCCTCGGTGCCTGCCGATTTCGCCGAACTGGAACGCCGCGCGAAGCGCGCGATGGGGCCGCGAGCGTGGGCCTACATCGGAGGCGGAGCGGGGGAGGGCGCGACGATGCGAGCCAATCGCGCGGCCTTCGACGACTGGGCGATCGTGCCCCGCGTCCTGCGCGACGTCTCCCGGCGCGATCTGTCGATCGACCTCTTCGGCACCACCCTGCCCGCACCGGTGCTGTTCTCGCCGGTCGGGGCCGGTGAACTCGCCCACCCCGATTCTGACATCCACATCGGCACCGCCGCAGCCGAACTCGGCGTTCCCTACATCTTCTCCAACCAGGGCTGTTCACCGATGGAGGACACCGCGGCGGCGATGGAGGCCGTCACCCCGGGCGCTCCCCGTTGGTTCCAGCTCTACTGGTCCACCGACGACGCGCTCGTCGACTCCCTCGTGCGACGCGCCGAGAAGATGGGTGCCGAGGCCATCGTCGTCACCCTCGACACCACCATGTTGGGGTGGCGCCCGCAGGATCTGAACATCGGGTCACTGCCGTTCGCGCGTGCCGAGGGCATCGCGCAGTACACCTCGGATCCGCGGTTCCGCGACATCGTCGCCGCGCGTATCGCGAATCCGTCAGCTGATCCGGGGCCGAAGGTGGAGCTCACGCGTGCGGCCGTGTCGACCCTGTTCTCGATGGCTCGTCACCTGCCGGGGCCCTTCCTGAAGAACCTCACCTCGCCGGTGCCGAAGCAGTCGGTGCAGACCTTCCTCGACATCTACTCACGCCCGTCGCTCACCTGGGATGACATCGCGGGGCTGCAGAAGCGCACCTCGCTTCCCGTGGTGCTGAAAGGAATCCTGCACCCCGACGATGCGCGTAAGGCGGTGGAGATGGGGATCGACGGCATCATCGTCTCCAACCACGGCGGCCGCCAGGTCGATGGCTCGATCAGCTCACTGCACGCGCTACCCGAGGTGGTGGCGGCCGTCGACGGGCGGTCCAAGGTTCTCATCGACTCCGGTGTCTACACCGGATCCGACGTGTTCAAGGCACTTGCTCTCGGTGCCGACGCGGTCTGCATCGGGCGCCCGCACATGTACGGTCTCGCGATCAACGGTCGCGACGGTGCCCGCGACGCCGTCGCGAACATCATCGCCGAACTCGATCTCACGCTGGGACTGTCAGGACACACCGACGTCACCTCGCTGACCCCGGACGCTCTGCGCCACATCGGTCGTCGCTGACAGCTTGCCGAGATCGTCCCCGAGGGACACGCTCGACGGCAATGTGCCCTCGGTGGACCCTCACGGGGACGATCTCAGCACCGTCCGCCGCGAAGGTGCGGCGCTGGCTATCCCAACCAGACTGAACGGGCGCCACTCTCGCCCACGAGATACACCATCACGATCGCGGCGATGGCGAAACCGACGACGATCACGGCCGAGACGATCGACGAGATCGTCACCGCGCGAGCGGGTATCGACACCCTCGAGGCGACCTTGCCCATGACCCAGTCGCTGTTGAGCGCCCAGTGGACGACGATGAACACGAACAGCGGTGCGACGACGATGATCATCTTGTCGCCGAGTTCGGTGTGATCGGCGAGGTACTCGTTGGGGCCGACCTTCTTCTCGAGTGACTCACCGGCACTGGTGGTCAGCGGTGTCATGATCACCGCGACCAACCCGACGATCGGCGCGATGACCCCGATCCTGCGCCGCGCCGCCGGCCACACCACCGCGAGGATGCCGAGGATCGCGGCCAGCGGGATCGCCACCACGGTGAGATGCACGAACAGCGGATGGGCCGGGATGCCGTTGATGGTGTCCATCGCTCCAGCATAGGAGCCGCGAAGGGCCCAGGGCGTCGATCTCCGATCAGCGCATCCGCCGTCGACGACCCCACCTACGACGTCCGGATCAGCCTGTCGCGCAACCACTCGACGAGATCGCCGATGACCTCCGCCCGGTTGGTCTCGTTCACGATCTCGTGCCGGGCGCCGGGGTACACGTGCGTGGTCACGTCCTCCACCCCTGCGTCACCAAGGCGCTCGACGAGGGGGGTGGACAACGCGAGCCCACCGTTCACCGGGTCCTGATCGCCGACGGCGATGTACAGCGGTAGATCCGACCGCATCCGCGACAGCACCGACCGATCGGCGAGCGGACGGGCGCCGACGAACATCGCCCGGCTCGCGTCACCGTCGATTCCGAAGCCGCACAACGGATCTGCGACGTAGGCGTCGACCGCGGCCTCGTCGCGGCTGAGCCATTCGAATCCGGTGCGCGGCTCGAACGGCGCGTTGAACACTGCGAGGTCCAGGGGCGCGTCGAGGTCGAGGGCGGGTTCGAGGATGTCGAGCGCCGCGGTGCCCGACAGGGCGACGGCATCGAACGCATCGCTGTGTCCGGGCAGCACCTGCTGGGTCGCGAACGACCCCATGCTGTGCGCGAACACGCCGACCGGCAACCCGGGTTCGCGCTCACGGATCCACTCGGCCACCTCGGCGATGTCGGCGACGAGAGCCTCCCATCCCGACTCCCCGATCTCGCCGGGCACACCATCGCCGATCCCGGCACCGTGGCCGCGTTGGTCGTACCCGTAGACGGCGAAGCCTGCGCCGGTGAGCGCCGAGGCCACATGCTCGTAACGGAGGACGTGTTCGCCCATGCCGTGGACGATCATCACGATCGCGCGTGGCTGCGCCTCGGGCGCCCACCGGTACACGGGAAGTGCGTGCCGCCGGGAGTCGATGAATTCGATGGACTCTCTCACAGGACCGACGCTACAAGCCCCGACGCAGGTGGGGAGCGGTTTCGGGTCGCGACCGATGAGTTCGCGAACCCGCACGGGTCAACACCGTCGACACACCCACCACCCCGGAGGACACCATGACCACGACCGCCACCACCACCGCCCCGACGACGACCAGCAGCCGATCGCGCACCCACACCGTCGGTGTGGTGCTCAGTGCGATTCTCGGCGCCTTCCTGGTGTTCGACATCCTCGGCAAGCTCTTCCAACCCGAATCCGTCGTCGAGGGCACCCAGAAGCTCGGCTTCACCACCACCCAGGCGACGGTGATGGGCATCGTGCTCGCCCTCTGCGTCGTGGTGTGGGCCATCCCGCGGACAGCGGTACTCGGTGCCATCGGGATCACCGCGTACCTCGGCGGCGCGGTCACCGCGAACTGGAACGACGACGCACCGCTGGTGAGCACGACGCTGTTCGCCGTGTACTTCGGCGTCGCGCTGTGGATCGCGATGCTCCTGCGCCGCCCGCAGCTGCTGTCGGTGCTGGGACTGCGTCGCAACTGACGACGTGCGCCGGCTCCCCGGCGGTCGACCGACGTAACGTGGTCGGGTGCTCGAACATCAGGGAGTCGATGCGTCGCCGCCGCCCGCCGCTGCGTTCGTCATCGGCGCCGGCCCGGGGATCGGGCAGTCGGTCGCCCGCCGTCTCGCCGCTGCCGGACACCCGATCGGGGTACTGGCGCGGTCACGCGACACCGTGGATGCGGTGCTCGCACACCTACCCGACGGGTCGGCAGGGGTGACCGCCGACGTCGCCGACGAGGTCGGTTTACGCACCGCGCTGGGCGAGTTGACCGACCGGCTCGAGGTTCCCGAGCTGGTGGTCTACAACGCGGGAGTGATCCGCGCCGACACGGTGACCGACCTCGACGCGAAGACGCTGCTCGACACGTACGCGGTGAACGTCGGCGGCGCCGTCACCACCGCTGCGGCACTCGTGCCACGGATGGCCGACACCGGCGGAGGGAGCTTCCTCCTCACCGCCGGGATGCCCGACCCGCTACCCGAGCTGACCAGCCTGTCGCTGGGCAAGGCCGGTGTCCGGGCCCTCGCCGAGCTCCTCGATCGCGAATTCTCCTCGCGCGGAGTGCGATCGGCGAGCGTCACGGTGTGCGGCCCGGTGGCACCCGGAACGGCCTGCGACCCCGACGACATCGCGGCGTACTACGAACGGCTGCATCGGTGGTCAGGTGACGACCGACCTGTCGACCTCCGTTTCGGCGATCCCGCAGACGCCGCCGGCTGATTCCCGCCTCAGGCGTCGGGTGACCCGCGAGAACTGCTGACAACGTCCCCCTGAGCGGTGTCCGAGGGCATATTGCCCTCGGCGAGCCGTCAGGGGGACGTTCTCAGCAGACGTCCACAGGGGACTAGCGGATCGAGTCGGTCTCGGCGAGGAAGTCGGGGAGATCCTGCGGCACGGTCGAGGTGAACTGCGCCGGGCGCTTCTCGAGGAACGCCGCAACGCCTTCCTTGCCGTCGGCGATCGACGTGTAGTACATCGCCAGGGAATCCACCCGGTGTGCGTCGACCGGAGAGGCGAACGCACTGTTGCGGTAGAGCATGTGCCGCATCAGCGCGGTGGCGACCGGTGACCGCCCGTCGACGAACCTGTGCGCCAACGCGATCGCCGCGTCGAGGAGTTCCTCGGGTGGATGGACCGACCGCACCAGCCCGAGTTCCTTCGCCCGCTCGGCGTCGACGATGTCGGCGGTGTAGATCAGTTCGAGCGCGTTCTGCATCCCCACCACCCGCGGCAGGAACCAGCTCGAGCACGCCTCGAGCACGATGCCGAGCCGCCCGAAGACGAACCCGATACGGGCCTTCTCCGACGCCAGCCGGAAGTCCATCGGAAGGGTCATCGTGGCGCCGATACCGACCGCCGCACCGTTGATCGCGCCGATGACCGGTTTGGGGCATCGGTAGATGGCCAGAGACACGCGACCACCGGTGTCGCGCACGCCGCTGACGATGGTGGGGTCCTCGAAGCGGTCGTAGAGGTCGGCGAGTGTCGGCTCCAGGCCCTCGTCGAGCCCGAAGACGTTGCCCTCACTGCTCAGATCCATCCCGGCGCAGAAGGCTTTGCCCTCGCCGGTCACGACGATCGCGGCCACCTCGGGGTCCGCCGAGGCCTCGTCGAACGCGGCCTCGAGATCGTCGGCCATCTGCACCGTGAACGCGTTGAGGTTCTCGGGGCGGTTCAGGGTCAATACGAGCACACCATCGGTGACCTCGTAGCGGACGGTCTCACGGTTCATCGGTTCTCCAACTCCCTCACGCCTCGGATGAATCCCAACCTACGGGAGTCGGCGCAGGGGAAGTCGGCACCGTGGAAGTCGGCGCCGCGCCGCCTCCCTGCGCACTCAGGGCTGCCACCGCCGCCACCGAGGTCGCGATGATGGGCAGGCGCCTCATCGCAGGATCCGGGCCAGGAACGGCGTCGAGTCCTTCACCGAGGCGTACACGGTGCCGGAGTGATCGGTCGGGTAGACGTGCAGTTCGACGGGCTGACGGTTCGCGGTGAGCTGCGCCGCCAACGACAGCGCCGACGGCGCCGGGACATCGACGTCGGTGAGGCCCTGTCCGAGGAAGATCGGTCGGTCGTAACCACTCGCCGGGGTCCCCATGAACCGACGGAGCTCGCCGTAGGCGTTCGGGATCGATGAGACCGGCTTGGTGAAGAACGTCCGGATGTCGGCTCCGGTCAACTCTTTCCGGAACTCCGCGTAGCAACTGACCTCGGCCCGGTCGGCGGCGGCGCGACCCCGCGCGGTGAGGATCCCATCGATCCTCAGGTCGGGCCGTGCCTCACGGATGGCCGCCAGGATGTAGGTCGTATAGGTGGTGAGGCCGGTGGGCAACGCGAACGGGGGAAAGCTCGGTCCGCCGTACTGGATCAGGGTCTCGATGTTCGCCGGTGTGCCGGTGGCGACCACGCCTCGGTAGTCGAGATCAGTGCCGCGTGTCAGGGATGTCGCCAGCCGCGCTGCGTTCATCGCCGCGCCCGCGCCCTGTGACTGGCCGATGATGGCCCACCGTGTGGCCGTCGGGCTCCTCAGTCCACGAAGCGCTTTCACCGAGTCGACGATCGAGTGCGCCTCGGCTACCCCGTTGAGGTAGCTCATCAGCCCCGGGGTGCCCAGTCCGGCGTAGTCGGTGGCGACGATGGCATAACCGCGTCGCAACCAGTGGGACAGGTAGTCGCTGTCACGTTGAGCGCGCGGCTGCGCCGAGGGGGTGCAGTTGTCACCCAGCCCCACCGTGCCGTGTGCCCAGGCGAGCACCGGCCATCCGCCGCGGGGAGCGGTGCCCTGCGGCAGGAACACCGCGCCGGTGCTCACCGCGGGCCGATCGTGCTGGTCGATGGTCGAGTACAGGATGCGCGAGGCCGATCCGGCGCCGGGGATCGTCAGTGACGGCGCGAGCGGCGTCGACTCGATCAGCGTCCCGGCGGTCGAGGGGATCGGTCCGGTGTAGTCGCGGACGTCGAGGCCCGACCAGTTGGGCGCGCCGGTGGGCGGGGGCTCGTCGGCGAGGGCCGGGGCGGCGACGGCAACGGACAGCACCAGGGCGACGGTGACAGCGGCGGCGCGGGCGGCGAGGGGACGGTGGCTCATCCGGGCAACGTTAGTGCTGCGAACGTCGTGTCGGAACGCTTCGAGGTGTCTGCCGCCGGTGGGGTTAGTCTGACCGGCGTGTCCGAACAGCAGGGATCCGAACGCGCCGACGCCCCCGGGGGCGACGAGGACGCGCACCATTCCCACGAGGAGTTCCGGAGCCCGCACGCCCCGATGCCGATCGAGCTGCCGCTCGACGATCAGGAGGCCTCGACCGACGTCGACCTGAAGACGCAGCTCATCCGGTTCGTGGTGACCGGTGCCGGCTCGGGGGTCCTCGACTTCGGCATCACCCTGCTCCTGCAGTACGTGCTCGGCGCACCGTATTGGCTCGCCAAGACCGTCGGCTTCATCGCGGGGACGACCACCGCCTACCTCATCAACCGTCGATGGACCTTCCGCGCCGAACCCAGCCGGGCGCGCTTCATCGCGGTGGTCGCGCTGTATCTGGTGACGTTCGCGGTGCAGGTCGGGATCTACTCGGCGCTGTCGCACGTCTGGCCCGAAGAGGTGCTCTACAGTCTGGCCGCCTTCGTGCTCGCCCAGGGCACGGCCACGGTGATCAACTTCGCCGTGCAGCGCGCTGTCATCTTCAGGATCCGTTGACGAGAGGCCGACCATGGAGATCACCGGAGCGGTAGCCGTCGTCACCGGCGGAGGCGCGGGCATCGGAGCCGCGATCGCCCGTGCCATCGTCGCGGCGGGCGGCTCGGTCGTCGTCGCCGACCTGAACGCCGAACGCGTGCGTGCCGTGGCGGAGCGGATCAACGCCGACACCGGCGACGGGCGCGCGACGGCGGTGGCGGGCGACGTGTCCGACGACGCCGTGATCGCCGAGCTCATCGCCGCCGCCGAGCGCGAGTTCGGGCCCGTCGACCTCTACGTGGCGAACGCCGGCACCACGGCCGGCCTCGGACTCGATTCCGACGACGCCGCCTGGCAGACCGCCCTCGACGTCAACGTCCTCGCGCATGTGCGGGCCGCACGCGCGCTGATGCCCGGCTGGGTGGAACGCGGGCACGGCTACTTCCTGTCGACGGCATCGGCGGCGGGCCTGCTGACCCAGATCGGCTCGGTCACCTACTCGGTGAGCAAGCACGCCGCGGTCGGCTTCGCCGAATGGCTTCGTGTCACCTACGGCGACTCCGGTGTGGGCGTGAGCTGCCTGTGCCCGATGGGGGTCAACACCGAACTGCTCAACGCCGGCTTCTCCGGCGATCGTGAGGGCGGATCGATCGCCGCGAGCGCGGTCACGAGCGCCGGCACCGTGCTGGAACCCGACGACGTCGCGTCGGTGGTGATCGACGCCCTGCGCGACGAACGCTTCCTCATCCTCCCGCACCCCGAGGTGCTGACGATGTATCAGCGCAAGGGGCAGGACTACGACCGCTGGATCTCGGGTATGCAGCGCTATCAACGCGCACTGCGCGGCGAGGGCTGACCCGCCGCGACGCGGTCAGGCCCGCTCGGGCGCAGGTGTCCGCAGGGGTCGGTGGGCGACCTCGTGGGCGTCGGCCTTCGACAGACCGAACATCCGCAGCAGGTTCGCGGCGAGCTCATCGGCGACACGGTCGGTGTCGAGGTCGGGGTCGCGGGTGACGAGATGCAGACACCCCAGCAGGGAACCGGCGGTACACGCCAGAGCTGCGGGAAGATCGTCGATGTCGAATCGTCCACATGCGCGCGCGGCCTCGAGATCGCGCAGGGCGCGGGGCGCGAGCCCGTCGTCCCGGTCGAGATAGCTCATGCCGACGCCCGCCATCGTCCTGGCCACCTGTGCATGGGACCGATTGAGCCGCAGCGTCATTCGGACGCCCGCGGCGAACACCTCGGCGGGATCGGTCAGCCCCTCGGTGGCGTTGTCGAACAGCCGGCCATAGGTGTCGAGGGTGGTGGCGATGGCGGCGTCGAACAGTTCGGCCTTGCCCGTGAAGTGGTTGTAGAACGACCCGAGTCCGACGTCGGCGAGCTCGGTGATCTCGGAGATGCTCGCGTCGGTGCCACGGGGGCTCTCGAGTATCCGGCAGGCCGCGTCGATCAATGCCGCGCGCGTACGCGCCTTGCGCCGATCGAGCCGGTTGCCCGGGGTGTCGGGGGTGGTTGTCACCGGTGATCTCACCTCACTTCTGACGGTGATTCCAAGTGTGAAGGCACTTGACTGAGCTGTCCATCAAAAGTGAGGATTTCATCAGTTCGATGGGAGATGATCATGACACAACACGTGGGAACCGTCCCTGCGACATCGGCGCACGCCGAACTGCACAGCGAGTTCGGCGCGCGGCCCGGTGACCCCGCCGACCGCCACCGGTCGCCGGTCATCAAGGTGGCCGACATCGCCTGGTTGGAGTTCGAGAAACAGAACCTCGCCGAGGCGGAACGATTCGCGCGCGACTTCGGGTTCGCGGTGGCGAACCGCACCGCCGACCGCCTCGAGCTGCGGGGAACGTGGGCGGGCGCACCGTGCGTGCTGATCCGCCGCGCACGTCGCTCGCGCTTCGTCGGACCGGCGTATCGCGCCGAGAGCACCGCCGACCTCAGAACCCTCGCCGAGGCGACCGGCACACGCGTGCACCCTCTCGGCGACCTCGGCGGCAACGTGGTCGATCTCGTCGATCCCTCCGGTCAATCGCTGCGTGTGGTGGCCGACCTGTTCGACCTGCCGTCACTCCCCGACCAGGAACCGCTCACCATCAACGCGGGCGGGAAGGTGGCGCGCTTCAACGCGATCCAGCGCCCACCGCGGGCCCCGGCGCGGGTCCAACGCCTCGGTCATGTGGTCATCGAGTCACCGCGTTTCCGTGAGGCGCTGCACTGGTACCAGTCGGTGCTCGGGTTCATCGTGAGTGATTTCCAGTTCTTCCCGGGCCAGCGCGACCGCGGCCCGACGATGGCCTTCATGCGCTGCGATCGGGGCGCCGACGCCGCCGATCACCACACCCTCGCCATGACGTTGGGACCCCGAGCCCGCTACGTACACAGTGCGTATCAGGTCGCCGACCTCGACGCCGTCGCCGCCGGTGGTGCCTACCTGAGCGACCGCGGATACCACCATGCGTGGGGTATGGGTCGCCACATCCAGGGCAGCCAGATCTTCGACTACTGGCGCGATCCCGACAAGTTCATGGTGGAGCACTACGCCGACGGCGACGTCTTCGACAACAGCGTCACCGCGGGCTGGGCGCCCATGACCGCGAGCGGACTCTCGCAGTGGGGTCCGCCGGTCACACGCGACTTCCTCGGCGCCAACCCCGATCCCGAGCTGGTGCGCGGGATCCTCACCGGACTGCGCGACACCAACGAGTTCGACATCCACCGCCTCATCGGCCTCCTGAAAGTAGCCCGCTCATGACGACGACGATCCTCCGCACCGCCGACCGCTGGTGGCTGTTGCGTGCCGACGAGACCGCGGTCGCGATCGACACCGATGCCGTCACCACCGCAGACCTCCTCGGCGACACCGCGGCCATCGCCGAGGCCGCCGCGACCGAGGGTGCCTCGGGGACCGCAGTGGCCGACCTCGATCTGATCTCGCCGGTCACCACGCCGTGTCGGGTGGTCGCGCAGATGGTCAACTACGCCAGCCACGCCCGCGATTCGAACATCGACCCGACACGGGTGCAGGCGACGTTCTTCCGCAAGGCGTCGGGATCGGTGGTCGGCCCGTACGACGACATCGTGAAGCCGGCGCACGTCCGTCTGCTCGACTACGAGGTCGAGATCGGGCTCGTCGCCGGCGGTGAACTGACGGTGGGCAGCACGGTGACCACCGATGACCTCGGTGACGTCATAGCCGGTGTCGTGATCACCAACGACGTGAGCGCCCGCGATGTGCAGCTGCCCAAAACCCAGTTCTACGAGGCGAAGTCGTATCCGACGTTCACCCCCATCGGCCCCAGACTGGTGCTGCTCGACCACGAGGAGTGGCGTCGGTTCGACCAGCTGCGGTTGCAGCTGTGGGTCAACGGCGAGCGCCGGCAGGACGGCCACGTCGGCGGCGACATGATCATCGACCCGGTGAGCGCGCTCAACGTGCTCGCCGGTTTCCAGCGGCTCGCCCCCGGCGATGTGCTGCTCACCGGGACCCCCGGGGGCACGGCGCTCACGGCACCGCCCAAGCCCATCGAGATGATCGGTGCCCTGCTGCCCCCGCACGTGAAGTGGAAGCAGTTCTTCTCCCGCCAGGCGTCGAACCCGAAGTATCTGCGCGACGGTGACGTGGTCGAGGTGCGGATCGCCACCGACGACGGGTCGATCGACCTGGGCAGGCAGCGGTGCACGGTGCGGTACGCATGACGGGCCGGCGGACGCCGACGGTGGTCGTCGTCGGTGCCGGTCCGGTGGGGGTGACCGCGGCGTTGCTGCTGGCCCGCAGAGGTGTGGCGACCGTCGTCCTCGAACGCCATCCCGCGCCGTACGCGCTGCCGCGCGCGGTACACCTCGACGACGACGTGTTCCGGATACTGCAGGCCGCGGGGGTCGACGAGGAGTTCCGCACCGTGAGCAGGCCGATGCCCGGGATGCGACTCGTCGACGGTCGTGGTCGTGTGATGGCGGAGTTCGCCCGTGACACCGCCGACGGTCCCCAGGGCTTCCCACCGGACAGCATGTTCGACCAACCCGACCTCGAGCAGATCCTGCACGATGCGGCGGGCCGGGAACCGCTCATCGACATGCGTCGCGGGTGCGAGGTGGTCGATGTGGTCGAGGGGCCGTCGCCGGCGGTGCGGTACTCCGACGCCGACGGGGTCGAGACGACGGTTGCCGGTGCGGCCGTCATCGCCTGCGACGGCGCGAACAGTCTGGTCCGCACCGCGTTGGGGATCACCTCGACCGACCTGCGATTCGCCGAGAAGTGGCTCGTGATCGACGTGAACACCCCACGCCCGCTGAACGTCTGGGACGGCGTGCACCAGATCTGCGATCCGGCACGGGCCGCGACGTTCATGCCGGTCACCGGGAACCGGTACCGCTGGGAGTTCCGGGTCCACGACACCGACGACCTCGACGCCCTCGTCTCGGTCGACGGGATGAAACGGCTGCTGTCGCCGTGGATGTCGGAGAACCAGATCGATGAATCGGAGATCCTGCGGCAGGCTTTCTACACCTTCCGCGCGCGCGTTGCCGACCGGTGGCGTTCCGGCGGCGTCTTCCTCGCCGGCGACGCCGCGCACCAGACCCCGCCCTTCGTGGGTCAGGGTCTCGGTTCGGGGCTGCGCGACGTGGCCAACCTGACCTGGAAGCTCGCCGACGTGCTCGACGGAACCGCACGGGGCGACCTGCTCGACACCTACGAGATGGAGCGGCGGCCGCACTCGATCGCGGTGATCCGGATGGCGTTGGCGGTGGGCATGGCGCTGACCGGCGGACAGGACCGCTTCGCCGGGGTGCGTCGCCTCGGTATGGCCGCGGTGTGTCGGGTGCCGGGGCTCGCGGCGGCGATGCCGGCCGTGGGGGTGCCGCCGCTTCGCCCGGGACCGCTGGTGGCGCGCACACCGCTGCTGCGGCGGGTGTTGCGACGCCGGTTGAACGGCTCGGCACTACCCCAGCCGAGTGTCGGATTCGCCTCCGGCGCACAGCGACTGGACGACGTGATCGGATCACGGTGGGCCCTGGTGACCCGAGGGAGCGTACCCGAGGCCCTCGCCGATCGCGTCGCGGGAGTCGGTGCGGTGCACGTCGACACCGATCGTCTCGCAACACATCCCGCGGGTGTCGCGTCACCGGCGCGATGGCTGCGTCGGCATCACGCGATCGCGGTGTTGGTGCGCCCGGACCGCGTGGTCGCCGCGACCGCCACCGACCCCGGCGGCGTCGACGACCTCCTCGACACCCTGTGCGCCATGCGGTCTGGGTCACTGCAGCGCATCGGGGCGCTCGCGTGACCGCCGCCGTGGCCACGGTGTCGCGTCGTGCCGCGCGACGCACCGCACCGTCGGTCGACGTCGATCTGTACGGTCGGTCGGCATTGATCGACCCGCATCCGGTGTATCGACGGATCCGCGATGCCGGCCCGGTGGTCTGGCTGCCGCGCCACCGCGTGTGGGCCATGGGACGCTTCGACGACGTGCGCAGCGCGCTGCGCGACGACGCCACGTTCCGCAGTGGACGCGGTGTCGCCGCGAACCCGGTCGCCAACCTCCTCGGCCGTAAGACCGTGCTCTCGAGCGACGGCGCGACCCACTCGACACGACGCCGAATCCTCATGCAGTCGTTGATGTCCCGTGCGATCCGGCCGTCGCTCCCGGTGCTGCGCGACGAGGCCGAGGCCACCGTGGACCGGCTGCTCGAGCGTGAGTCGTTCGACGGCATCGCCGATTTCGCCTCGCGACTGCCGATCTCCGCCGTGGCCGACCTCGTCGGTGTGCGGGTCGGCCACGATCAGCTCCTCACGTGGGGTGCGAGCACCTTCGACATCCTCGGTCCGCTGAACCGACGGTCTCTCGACGCGACCGCGACGGCACTGGGGCTGTACCTCTATTCGATGCGTCTACGTCGCTCGAGGGTCACGCCCGACGGATGGGCGGCGACGGTGTTCGACGCCGCCGATCGCGGGGAGCTCACCCGGTCCGAGGCGCGCACCATGGTGATCGACTTCGTCGCGCCCAGCCTCGACACCACCATCCTCGCGACCGGGCAGCTGCTGTGGAGCCTGGGTCGTGACCCGCAGCTCTACGCGCACCTGCGCGCCGAACCGGAGCTGATCCCGACCGCGGTGGTGGAGGCCGTGCGCATGGCGTCGCCGATCCGCGGGTTCACCCGGACGGTGGCGCGCGACGCCGAGATCGGTGGCGTGCGGCTGCCCGCAGGCGAACGCGTTGTCCTGCTCTACGCGTCGGCGAATTCCGATGAACGGCACTTCGACCGCCCCGAGACCTTCTCGCTGCATCGCAGGGGGAGCAACCTCGGCTGGGGACACGGCATGCACACCTGCGTCGGCATGCAGTTGTCGAAACTGGAGATGGCGACCCTCCTCGAGGTGATGATCGCGCGTGTCACCTCCATCGAGGTGTCCGATCCGACGCCGTTGACCAACAACTGCCTGCAGGGCTTCGCCTCTTTTCGCGCGTCGTTCGACTGACGGCGTGTTCCGCCGCCTGGCGACGTCGGGCGAGGGCCGACATCAGCGAGGTTTCACTCCGGTGGGGACGGGTACGTCTGGGCCATGGCCCATCACAGCGCGTCCAGCGATACCCGCTCACCCGTCCGGCGCGCACTTGAGGCCGTCGAGAACGTGTCGGCCCTCGACGGCGTCGCCGCGATGATCGCCCGCACCCTGGGGCCGGCGTTGAGCGGCGGCCTGGGCAACGTGTTGCGCGGATCGTGGCTGGGCCACCCGATCCACCCGGTGCTGGTCACCGTGCCGATCGGCGCGTGGACCGCGGCGCCGGTCCTCGACCTCACCGATCAGCCCGAGGCGGCGCAGACGCTCATCGCCGTGGGGCTCGCCGCCGCGGTTCCTGCGGCCGTGGCCGGGCTCGCGGAGTACACGACCATGGACGTCCCGCAGCGCCGTGTCGCACTGGTGCACGCGGGCAGCAACACCGTCGCGATGACCGCACTGGTCGCGTCGATGGTGGCGCGACGCGCGGGACGGCGAGGTCAGGCGGTCGCCTTGACCCTGACAGGTCTCTCGGTGACAGGGATCTCCGGCGCGCTCGGTGGTCATCTGTCCTATGTGCAGGCCGCCGGCGTGCAGCGCGAGGCCATGCCGGCGGTCCCCGGCGTCGACACGCTGCCGGGTGGATCCCGACGGGCGTTGCTTTTTTCGCGGCGCCCGTCGGCATCCCGCGAGCCGTTGACTCAAGAACGGAATCGGTGTTCACTCCTTCGGTATGGCCTACCGACGCACCCCCGCCGTGCAGCGGCGTCTGGATGAACTCCGGGCGCGGCTGATCGACGCGGCCATCGCGCAGGTGGCCGAACACGGGTACGCCGGCTGCTCGGTGGCGTCGGTCGCCGCGGCCGCCGGCGTTGGCACCGGGACGGTGTACCGCCACTTCGAGGGCAAGAGCGACCTGTTCGCCGAGGTGTTCCGCATCGTCTGTGGCCGTGAGGTGCAGGCCATGATCGACATCGGCGAGATGGCCCGCGCCACCGACGGCCGAGCGGTCGACGCCGTCGTGGCCTCGGTGTGCGCGTTCGCCGATCGCGCGCTGCGCACGCCGACCCTGGCCCACGCCCTGCTCGTGGAGCCGGTCGATCAGACCATCGACACCGAACGCCTCGCGTTCCGGAAAGCGTTCCGCGACAACCTGGCCGTGGCGATCGACGCCGCCGCGGACGCGGGGGAGATCCCGCACCAGAACAGTGAGTTCACCGCGGCCTGCATCGTCGGCGCCATCGGCGAGGCGTTGGTGACTCCACTGGCGCGCAGCGCGGAAGTCCACGAGACACCCGATCCGACGACCCTCACCACTTTCATCACCACCTTCACCCTTCGAGCACTGGGGAGCACCGATGCACAGCACACACGAGGTCACCAATCAGGTTCCGCCGCTGGTGGATTACGACGCGGCTGAGTACCCGCCGATCCTCGAGGCGCTGAGCCGCGAGGGTGCCGACTCGGCGCTGGAGACCATCCACGAGGTCGGTCGGCGGGCCGGCAGCGCCGAGGCCATCGAATGGGGAGACCTCGCCGAGGAACACCCGCCGGTGCTGCACACCCACGACCGTTACGGCCATCGCGTCGACGAGGTGCGTTACGACCCCGCGTACCACCACCTGATGACCACGGCCGTCGAACTCGGCCTGCACGGCGCGCCGTGGGCCGACCCCGATCCGCACGCCCACCTCAACCGCGCAGCGAAGCTGAACGTGTGGGGTCAGACCGATGCCGGGCACCAGTGCCCCATCTCGATGACGTACGCGATGGTGCCCGCCCTCCGGCACAACGCCGAGCTCGCCGCGCAGTACGAGCCGCTGCTCGCCGCACGCGTCTACGACCCGAAACTCGCGCCGCCGCTGAGCAAACAGGGTCTGATCGCCGGTATGTCGATGACCGAGAAGCAGGGCGGGTCCGACGTCCGGTCGGGCACCACCCGCGCGGTCCCGCAGGCCGACGGCAGCTACCTGCTCACCGGGCACAAGTGGTTCACCTCGGCACCCATGTCGGACGTGTTCCTGGTGCTCGCCCAGGCGCCGGGCGGACTCTCGTGCTTCTTCCTCCCGCGCGTGCTGCCCGACGGCACCCACAACCGGATGTTCCTGCAGCGCCTCAAGGACAAGCTCGGCAACCACTCCAACGCCAGCAGTGAGATCGAGTACGACGAGGCCACCGCATGGCTGGTCGGCGACGAGGGCCGCGGCGTCCCCACCATCGTCGAGATGGTCAACATGACGCGACTCGACTGCACCATCGGGTCGTCGACCGGGATGCGTGCCGCGCTGCACCAGGCGACACATCACGCCGTGCACCGCAGCGCCTTCGGTGCGGCCCTCGTCGACCAGCCGTTGATGCGTAACGTCCTCGCCGACCTCGCGGTGGAGTCCGAGGCGTCGACCACCGTCGCCATGTGGCTCGCCGCGCTCACCGACCGCGCCACCGCCGGCGACGAGCGGTCGATCGCCCTGCGGCGCATCTCGCTCGCGGTCAGCAAGTACTTCGTGTGCAAGCGCGGCCCGATCTTCGCCGCCGAGGCCCTGGAATGCCTGGGCGGCAACGGATACGTCGAGGAGTCACGGATGCCGCGCATGTACCGCGAGGCCCCGCTGCTGTCGGTGTGGGAGGGCTCGGGCAACGTCGCCGCCCTCGACACCCTGCGCGCCATGGTGAAGCAGCCCGAGACCCTCGAGGTGTTCCTCGACGAACTCGGCACCGCGACCGGCGCCGACGACCACTACGACGCGGCCGTCGCCCGATTGAAGGCGCAGTTCACCGACTTCGACACGATGCAGCACAGGGCGCGCCGCGTCGTCGGCGACATGGCGCTCGCGCTACAGGGGTCGCTGTTGATCCGCCACGGTCACCCCGCGGTGTCGGATGCGTTCTGCGTCAGCCGATTCGGTGGCGACTGGGGTTCGGTGTTCGGCACACTGCCCACCGGCATCGACACCGCCGCCATCATCGACCGCGCGACCCCGAAGGTCGGGTCGCAGTAGTCGGCCACCCGGTTCAGAGGGTGAACGGCTCCATGTGGCGGATCGCGTGGCCGACGGCGAGAACCTTCGCCGGGTCGTGGCGTTCGGCGAGATCGGCCAGTCGGTGCAGGGTCTTCTCGTCGTAGCGGCGGGCGAGTTGCGTAGGCTCGCAGGAGTGCGCGAAGTTGGGCAGCTCACCGCCGGTCGACCACGGCGACATGGCGGCGACGACCGCGTTCGCGTGCACCGGGATCACCGCGGCGATCTCGGGCACCAGGACCCCGATCACCATCACCGTGTACTCGGCCCCCCGATGGCAGAAGGCACTCGGATCGATGGCCGGCCGCGCCAATGCGCCACCGAGGCGGCGGAGTTCGACGATCGTCTGCGGTGACCCGGAGTCGGGACCGGCGACGGCGAGCAGGGCCTCGACGGCCTCGATGGGCAACGACGCGAGCAACGCGTGATCCTGGTACGCGGGCATCGGATCGACCGGATCGGAGTGCACCGCACCGATCGCGGAGTACGGCATGACCCCGATCATGTCGATGATCGGTTCGGCGACCGCACGCATCGGTGCCAGCACCTCGGCGGCCTGCTCGGGATCGGCGATCGAGGTGTACCGCACCGCGACGGTGAACGCGCCGGCGAGCGGCGGTGGCACGTCGGGCAGCGGCGGCAGCTGCAGGAAGGCGATGGAGGTGTTGGCGGTCTCGGGCAGGTCGGCACTCCACTGCTGCCACGTCCGTAGGACCGCGGGTGCATCGTCGGCCGCGAAGTACACAGCGCCGCCGAAGAACTGGGTGATCGGGAGGAGGTCGATCTCGACCGCGGTGACGACGCCGAGCGTGCCCTTGCCGCCGCGCAGACCCCAGAACAGATCCGGGTTCTCCGTCGGCGTGGCACGCAGCTGTTCACCGTTGCCGGTGACGACGTCGAACGCACGGACGTGATCCGACGAGGCCCCGAACGTGCGGACCATCGGACCGATGCCGCCGCCGGTGAGGAACCCCACCACACCGAGTGCGGGTGTCGAACCGACCAGCGGAGCCAGCCCGTGTGGGGCCGCGGCGTCCATCACCGTCTGCCACAGGACGCCGGCGCCGATCCGCGCGGTGCGGGCGGCGGCGTTGACCGTGCACTCGGTGAGCCCACCGGTGTGGACCAGGATGGAGGACTCCGCGGTGGCGAACGCACCGTGGCCGGTGGAGGTGACCACCACGGAGAGTCCGTGCTCGGCGGCGATCCGGATGGTGGCGGCCACGTCGTCGGCACTCTCCGCGACGACCACCGCGCGCGGTGTCACGGGCACCGCCACGTTCCAGGGCGTGGCGCGCCGGTACTCGGCGTCGTCGGGACCAGCCACCACCCCGGTGACGGCGGCACGCAACTCGGCGATCGGATCGGTGGCATCGGTTCTGGGGGCGGGGGACTGCACTGTGGTCATCGGGTTCCTACCTCGTGGTGCCCGGGGAGCCGGGCTGCGATCGTGTCGCGTCCCAGAGTGTGTGAAGGCACTTGAAGAGAACTTGGATCCGGCTGTCGAACGCGGTCAGGAGGCACCCTGAGCTGCGGCGACGAGTCCGTGCATTCCGGCGTCCGCGGCAGCCGCGGCGATCGCGGCCATTGCGCGGGCGCGCGATCCGGGGTCGGTGTCGGTTGCTGCGAGGAGCAACCGACCGCGCAGGACCGACGGCGTGCCACCGGTTCGTTCACCGATCTCGACGGCCTGTCGGGCCCGGTCGCGCGCCTCGTCGACCCGGCCCGCGGTCAGGTGCAGTCGAGCCAGAGCCAGCGCCACCGGACCGGCGCACCCGACGTGGCCGATGACCGCCACCCCGTCGGCGAAGGGCATCAACGCCGCGACGAAGCGGTCGACATGACCGACGAGTCCGTGGTCGGCCACCACATGCGCCAGCAGTGCGTCGGTGCCCAGGGTGGTCCACATGTGCGGGACGCGGCTGTGCCACCACTGGTCGACGAGCCGCTCGGCGGTGGCCCGGTCGACACGGTCGCCCGCGGTCGCGGCGACACCGGCGGCCGCGACGCCCACCATGCCGACGTCCTCGCGTGCGGCGACCACGGCGCGCAGCCAGCGGATCGGGTCGTCGGACCCCACACCCAGGTCGACGAGTTCGCCCCGTTCCCATCCGTGCGACATCAGCGCGATCATCCCGCTGCCCGCGGCGTAGAGCTCGGTCTGCTCGTGTACCTCGCGGGCGATCTCGTGGTGCCGCTGGGCCCGGGTCAGGTCCCCTCGCCACAGCGCGAGGGTCGATTCCATCCATCGCAGTTGTGCGCGGACCACCGGCAGACGCAGCTTCTCGCTGCCGTCGATGCCGACCCTCAGATGATGCTCGGCCAGTGCTGTGTCACCGAGATGCAGGGCGGCGATCGAGGCGATGGAATGACCGATCACCGAGTCGACGCGTGACCGGGCAGATGATCGGGTGGCGGAATCGACCGGTGTCCCGACCAGGGCGAGAATCTCCCGACTGCGTTCGGGCACAGCGCAATAGGTGAGCAGGAACGCGGCGTCGACGTCGGCACGCACACCGGGATCGCCGAGTTCATCGGCCAGGTGCCGTGCCCGGTCCAGGAATCCCGCGGGAACGGTCGGGTCGGGGTGATAGCAGTGCCCCACCGCCAGCGCCGCCAGCACCGACGACTGGGCGGCCGCGTCGGCGACGGTGAGTTCCCGAGCGCGTTCGAGGATGTCCATCAGTGGTCCGGGATCCTCGGCGGGGATCATCCACGGCCAGCTGCCACCCGAACGCAGGACCGCGGCCGCCAAGGTGCCCATGGCGGCCACGCGCCCGGCGTCGATGGCCTCGGTCAGATGATCTGCCGCGGTGTCGAGGACGGTCTGTCCGCGGCCGGCGCGGGCCTCGGCGCGGAGCAGCGACATGATCAGGTCGTCGCGCAACCCCGTGTCCTGCCGGTCTGCGGGGAGACGGTCGTGTGCGGCGATCGCCTCGCGCCACCATCGGGCGGCGGTGTCCGAACTCCACCTGGCCGCAGCATCGTCGGCCGCCGCCGCGCACGCCTGCACCACGGTCAGCGGGTCGGCGAGCGGCCCGGCGGCGACCACATGCCGGGCGCGCTGCGCGACGACATCGACGTCGGGCCGCATCTCGCCGAGCCGGTCGGCGACCCGCAGATGGATCCGTCGCCGGACGGACGGTTGCATCGAACCGAGAACCTCGTCGCGCAGCAATCCGTGTGCGAACACGTATGTACCCGAATCGGATGTGGTGGTGATGATCCGGTGATCGGCGGCCTCGTCGAGCAGAAGGACGACATCCTGCGGGTCGAGGTCGCACACGGGCGTGAGGATCCGCAGGTCGAGGGCATCGCCGATCACCGACGCGACGCGCAACACCTCGCGCGCCGGTTCGCTCAACGCCGCGAGCCGTCGGTCGAGGACCGATCGCACGGCGACGGGGATCTCGCCCGACGCCCGCTCGGCCCGTGACAGTCGCGCGTACTCCGAGACGAACAGGGGGTTGCCGCCGGTGCGGTCGGCGAGATGGCTTCGCTCACGATCGGTCAGAGACTCCTCGGCGACCTGGTCGGCCAGGATCGCGACGTCGTCGTGGCCGAGGGCGGGCACCACCACCTGGCGGTTGGCCCCGTCGCGGGCGATCGCGGCCAACAGTCGCGGCACCGCACCCCGCAACGCCTCGTCGCGCAGGGTGAGCACCACGGTGACCGGGGCGTCGACGAGCGCTCCCGCGAGGAACGTGAGGCAGCCCACCGACGCCGGGTCGGCCCACCCGACGTCGTCGACGATCACGGTGAGAGGTGCTGCGCGGGAGGCTGTGTCGATGACCGACTGCACACGCTCGTAGATGGTGAAGCGCGCGGTGTCGGCGTCGGCGCCGTCGGGGACCGTCAGCAGGTCGTCGGGATCGGCGTCGAGTCCGCGTGCGATCTGGCGCAGCGTCCACCACGTCGGGGCCGTCTCCTCGGGGTTGCGTGACCACACCACGCGGCCTCCGCGTTGCGTGGTCCGGGCCCCCGCGTACTGGGCGAGCCGGGTCTTCCCGATGCCCGGTGGGCCGAGCAGGACGAGCCATCTGCTCGCGCCCGCCGCCGATCCGTTCACGATGCTGTCGACGATGTCGATCTCGCGTACACGCCCGACGAGTGCGGTCGGTGACACCGAGGCCACCGGTTCGGAGCGTGCGACGACAGGGGTGGGGGCCTGCGGCCGGCTCGACCCGAGGGCGTCGGGTCGATCGGGCCACGAGGCGAGCGACGGGTCATGGCGCAGGATGGCGCCCTGCAGTTCCCGGATCTCCGGGCCGGGTTCGAGCCCCAGTTCCTCGTCGAGGCGGGCGGTGTGGCGCCGCAGCAATTCGAGTGCGTCCGCGGATCGTCCGGCTCGATAGAGGGCGAGCATCGACAGCCACCACGACCGATCCCGCAGCGGTGCGCGGAGTCGCAACTCCACCGACTCCTCCACCGCAGGCGCGATCTGTCCGGTCGCCAACAGCGCGATGATCCGTGTCTCGCGGCACTCGACGTCGAGTTCGGTGACCCCGACCTCGTGGGCGGCGACCCAGTCGCGATCGGCGAGATCGGCGAGCAGCGGCCCCCGGTGCAGGGCCAGCGCGCGGGCGGTGGCGGCCAGCGCGTCATGGTGGCGACGAGCGTCGAGATCGGCTCGGGCATGCGCGACCAGCGACCGGAACTCGGCGAGGTCGACCTCGCCGACGGGGACGTCGAGAACGTATCCGGGCGGTTGACGGACGATCGGTGAGGTGCCGGAGTCGGGATCGCGCAGCGCTCTGCGGAGATGGGAGATGTAGGCGTGCAGCCCGGCCATGGCCGTGGATGGCTGGTCGTCCCCCCAGATCGCCGCGCAGAGTCGATCGGTGGACACGACGCGACCACGCTCGAGAAGCAGCAGGGCCAGCACCGAGCGTTGTTTCGGTGACCCCAGCTCGCAGATCGCGTCGTCGCGCGTGACCGCGAGCGGCCCCAGCAGCCGGTACCGCATGATCTTCCCCCGCCCCCGATGGACACTGCGACAGTTCTAACTCATCGCCGGGGCCTTCGTGGGGGTCTGACCGGACCGGTCAGCCGTTCACCTTCGCGATCACGTTGTCGGCGAACATCCGCAGGTTGTCGATCTTGTTCTGCAGCGGCTCGGTGTCCGGGCCGGTGATGTAGGGGATACGGAACCCGACGATCACGTCGGTGATGCCCTTGTCCTCGAGCCGTCTGCACCCGTCGGGGGTGTAGGCGTCGAGCGAGATCACGTGGATCTCGAAGGGTTCGTCGAGTTTTCCCTCGCCCTTGCGGATGTCGTGGAGCTTGGCGAGCAGGGCGTCGAGCTCCTCGGGTTGTCCACCGCCGTGCATCCAGCCGTCACCGCGCACCACGGCGCGCTTGAGTGCGAGATCGGCGTGACCACCCACCAGCAGCGGGATCGGCTGGGTGGGTGCGGGACTCATCTTGATGCGGTCGAAGTCGTAGAACTCGCCGTGGAACTCGAAGTACTCGCCGGTCGAGAGGCCGCGGATGATGTCCATGCACTCGTTCATCCGTTTGCCGCGCCGCGCGTAGTCGACGCCCATGATGTCGTAGTCCTCGGGCCACGGGCTGGTGCCGACGCCCAGCGCGAGTCGGTTGTCCGTCATGAACGCCACCGACATCGCCTGCTTGGCCACCAGCACCGGCGGGCGCACCGGGAGCTTCAGCACGAACGGGTTGAAGCGGATGGACTTCGTGACCGCCCCCATCGCCATCGCCTGGATGAACGTCTCGATGAACGCTTTGCCGTCGAGGAACTCGCGGCTCCCGTCCTCGGTGTACGGGTAGGTGGAGTCGGAGACCTCGGGGTAGGCGAGCGAGTCGGGGATGGTGAACCCCTCGTAGCCCGCCTCCTCGGCGGCGACCGCGAGGTCGGGATAGAAGCGTGGATCCGTCATCGCCTCGGCGAACGTGAACCGCATCGTCGGTCTCCTCACTCGAACATCAACACCGACCTCGATTAGAACATGTTCTAGTTTGCGCCAGGCCCAACTCGGACCAGGCCGGCCTGCTGCAGGAACGACAGGTTGTCCTCGAGGTGCCAGTCCTCGACGATCGTCGAGGCAGGACCGGTGTGCTGGATGTCGATGGCGCCGAACTCGATGGGTTGACCGGCGCCGCGCGCGCCCTCGTACTCGCCGGTGAAGTGCCCGGCGAACACCAGTCGCGCGGTGAAGGTGTCGCCGGTGACGTACAGATCGGCCAGGCGACAGGAGAGATCGGGGATGGCCTTCCGGAATGTCGCCGACGCTGCGGCGGGTCCGGCAGGCCCCTGGGGACGGCCGGCAGGCAAGGTGTTGTCGCGAAACCCCGGCGCGAATGCGGCGTCGAGGAAGGCGGTGTCGCCGCTGTTCCAGAACGTGTAGAGCTTCTGTGCGACCGCGACGACCCGGCGATCGCGTTCGGTGGGTGCCGACGCCAGATGGACGGCCTCGGGCACGACGAGACCGGGTGTGTGGTCGACAGCGGATTCCGGTCTCGCCGGCGACGAGTCCTCTCGATGATCGGCGCACGCCGCCGAGGTGACGGTCAGCAGTGCGATGAGGGCGAAGGTCAGCAGTGGCCCGAAGGCACGCTGTCGGCGGGTGAGGTGCGGTGTGGTCATGCCGGCGACGGTATGGAAAACATACCGGTATCTACAACGAAACCCGTCGTGAACAGCGCAGATCGCCACGGGGTCGACGATCTGGGCCGTCGGGTGGAGAACGATCTCCACCCGGACCAGACCCGTGGGACCACGACGTCGAGAGCCCCGATTCGTAGCGTTGAGGCATCGGCAACGCACGGTTGCAGCCCCCGAGAAGGAGAACGCGATGTCCTACGTCAAGAGCTTCCTCCCCTGGATCGGCTTCCTCGTGTTCTCGCAGGTCGGGTGGCAGTGGGGTGCACTTGCCGCCGCCGTCCTCGCCGG
This sequence comes from Williamsia sp. M5A3_1d, assembly GCF_053345315.1. Classification (NCBI taxonomy): domain Bacteria; kingdom Bacillati; phylum Actinomycetota; class Actinomycetes; order Mycobacteriales; family Nocardiaceae; genus Williamsia; species Williamsia sp. M5A3_1d. Next base: position 197,966 of record NZ_JBKEZX010000001.1, on the reverse strand, counting down.
TGCGACGCTCTCGGTCGACCGGCGGTCGGGGGCCACCTGGGACTGCCAGATCCTCGCCCTCGGGGCGCTGGCCTTCTTCGCCGTCCTCACCCCGATCGCCTTCATCGACCCGCACGGCGCGCTGTCGGCCTACAGCGGTGCGATGGCGGATGGTTGGCTCGCGGTGGTCGCGTGGGCAGGTATCGCACTGGGTGCACCGTTCACGATGGGGATCGCGAAGCAGGAGGCGCCGAGGGAGGTGTGGGACCTGCCGGCGTTCCGACGCCTCAACGTGGTGATCACCGCGGTGTGGGCGGCGTCGTTCACCGTTTCCGCGATCCTGTCCGTGGTCCTCGTCGAGCAGTCGCCGATGGTGCGGGGGATCACGACCGTGTGCGCGTTCGTCATCCCGATCGTGTTCACGAAGCGCTACGTGGCCGCAGTGCGGGCCCGCCACAGCGATGATGTCGAGCCGGGCATGGCGGTCGCCTACGCCGCCTGACGGGCAGCAGCGCGCCTCGCCTCTGACGCCGACTCGGTCGGCGTCAGGGGCGTGTGAAGTGTTCGCGACGGCCCGCACCGCGCAGGCGGACCCACTCGCGGAAGCCTGCGACATCGCGTTTCTGCACGAGGAAGTACCAGCCGAACCGTGCGTACTCCTGCGGGATCAGCTTGCGCAGACCCGGCTGGTGCAGCAGATACCCACGGTTGCGGTAGGTGAAGAACCGCTTCGTGGCGTCGTCGGGGTACTGGGTGTGCATGCGTCCGCCCAGGATCGGTCGGAATTCCGCGGTGCCGTCGGGATGCAGATAGGCGGTGATGAGGCAGGTGCCGAACCGCAGCCCCGATCGCACGAGTCGGCGATGCATCTCGACTTCGTCGCCGCGGACGAACAGCCGAAGGTCGGGTACGCCGACGGCGTCGATGGCGCGCGCGGAGAACAGCGCACCGTTCATCAACGAGGCGATCCCGTCGAGGACCTCCTCGGTCTCCTCGGGTCCGGCGAACAGCTCGGATCGCTTGCGACGCCACACGACACCGCGTCGGAGGGGGAAGGCGAGGGTGTCGGGGTCATCGATGTTGCACACGACCGGCGACAGCTCGTCGTAACCACCCTCGGTGGCACACCGCAGCAGTGTGGCGAGCACGTCGGGCCCCTCGGGGCGTCCGTCGTCGTCGGCGCACCACACCCAGTCGGCGCCCAGGGCCAGGGCGTGCAGCATGCCGAGCGCGAAACCGCCTGCGCCGCCCAGGTTGTGGGCCGACCCGATGTAGGTGGTCGGCACGTCGAGCGCGTTCACGAGGTCGGCGACCGCGGCCTCGTCACCGTTGTCCACCACCACGAGGTGGTCGATGGGTCGGCTCTGCCCGGCGAGCACCGCTAGCGACTGACGCAGCAACTCCACGCGGCGGTGGGTGACCACCACCGCGACGACGCGCTCGGTCACGCCGGATCGGCCGACCCGGCGCGCGCCGCATCGTTGCGGGCCTGGTCATCACGTGCCTGGTCGTCGCGTGCGACATCGGCGATCACGTCACGCACGTGACGCGCGGCGTCGGGACCCTCGTAGGCGCCGACCACCTCTTCGATGCCGCCGTCCATGCGGACCTCGCCGTGATCGATCCACAGGGCACGGTCGCACAGCTGGGCGAGGAACTCGTTGGAATGGCTGGCGAACACCAGGATTCCCGAACGCTTCACCAGATCCTGCAGGCGCACACGGGCTTTGCGCATGAAGTCCGCGTCGACCGCGCCGATGCCCTCGTCGAGGATGAGGATCTCGGGGTCGATGCTGGTGACGACGCCCAGCGAGACGCGGACACGCATACCGGTGGAGTAGGTGCGGAGTGGCATCTTCAGGTAGTCGCCGAGTTCGGTGAACTCGGCGATCTCGTCGGTCTTCTTCAGCATCTCGCGACGGCTCATGCCCAGGAACATGCCGCGGATGATGATGTTCTCGTAGCCGGAGATCTCCGGGTCCATACCGACGCCGAGATCGAACACCGGCGCCACGCGACCTTGGATCTTGCAGGCGCCGCGGGTCGGCTCGTAGATGCCCGACAGCAGCCGCAGCAGCGTCGACTTGCCGGCACCGTTGTGCCCGACGAGACCGATCCGGTCGCCGTGGGAGAGATGCAGGTCGATGTTCTTGAGCGCCTCGACCACCACGACGTTCGACTCGTTGGAGCCGATCACACCGCCGGCGCGGCCGAGGACCGACTTCTTGAACGACCGTGTCTTCGCGTCGAAGATGGGGAAGTCGACGCACGCACCCCAGGTGTCCAGTCGCACTGTGCTCATGGCAGATGCCCTCTCAGACCCAGTAGGCCACGCGGGCCCGGTAGTTGCGCAGGACCAGCAGTGCCGCCGCCCAGCCCAGCGCCGTGCAGCCGATCACGATGAACCAGTGGTAGGCCTGCACGTGCTCGCCGACCAGCGGACCGCGGGAGATCTCGAGGTAGTGGAACATCGGGTTCAGTTCGACCAGCTTGAGTCGGCTGGAGTTCTGGGCGTTCTGGCCGAGGTTGTCGGTCGTCCAGATGATCGGCGTCATGAAGAACACCAATTGCACCACCGTGGCGAGCAACTGGCCGATGTCGCGGAACCGCGTCGAGAGGATCCCGAACACGATCGTCACCCAGATCGCGTTGAGGGCGAACAGGAACAGCGCCGGGATGATGAGCAGGATCGTCCAGTTCACCGGCTGCGGGAACACCGCCATCACCACGGCGTAGATGACGATGTTGTGGGCGAAGATGATCGACTGTCGCCACACCAGGCGGTAGACGTGCACGCTGAGCGCCGACGGGATCTGCTTGAGGAGCCCCTCGTTGGTGGAGAACACCACCGACCCCTCAAGGATCGACTGGGAGATGAAGTTCCAGAAGATCAGACCGAGGGTGACGTGCGGCAGGAACGTCTTGATGTCGATGCCGAACAGCTCGCCGTAGAGAAGGCCCATCGCGACGGCGGTGACTCCGGTCGCGACGGTGATCCACAGGGGGCCGAGCAGTGATCGGCGGTAGCGCTGCTTGATGTCCTGCCACCCGAGCAGGGCCCACAGTTCGCGCTGGGCGAAGCCCGTGCGCAGGTCCTCCCAGGCGCGTCGGAACGTCCTCGAGTCCGATGTGACCGGCGCGGCCGGTGAGACGTCGTCATCGTGCAGAACAGTGGACACGGTGCACGAGCCTACCGGCCGAACCGATCGTCGACGGTCTCGCGGCAGGTCAGAGGTACTGGCCGGTGCCGGTCACGCCGTGTCCGCCGGTGATGGGGCCACCGCCCGGCCCGGGGAGCTGGCCCTGACGCATCTGCTCGAGCTGCGCGCGGGCGGCCATCTGCTGCGCGAACAGTGCCGTCTGGATCCCGTGGAACAGTCCCTCGAGCCAGCCGACGAGCTGGGCCTGGGCGATACGCAGTTCGGCGTCCGACGGTGTCGACTCGTCGGTGAACGGTAACGCCAACCGCTCGAGTTCTTCGCGCAGCTCGGGAGCCAACCCGTCCTCGAGTTCGCGGATCGACGACTGGTGGATCTCCTTGAGGCGGGTGCGGCTGGCGTCGTCGAGAGGAGCCGCGCGGACCTCCTCGAGCAGCTGCTTGATCATCGTGCCGATCCGCATCACCTTGGCCGGCTGCTCCACCATGTCGGTGAGGCCACCCGAACCCTCCTGGTCGTCGCCGGAACGACCGGCGCCGCCAGTGCCCTCCGCGCCACCTGGACCGACCACCACGATGCGGTCGTCGGACCCCGTGGAGCCCGACCCTGAACCGAAGACTGGGGATGTCATGTACCCATTGTGCGATATGCGTGTCACGGCATGTGGGCACCGCCCCCACCTGCGGTGACGAGCTGGTATGGCTCACCTAAGCGAACGGTCTATCGTGTCTGCCATGACCTACGACGTCGCTCGGGTGCGCGGGCTGTTCCCGTCACTCGGCGACGGGTGGATCCACCTCGATCCGCAGGTCGGCATGCAGATCCCCGACTCAGTCGCATCCACGGTGTCGAAGGCGTTCCGGGCGCTGGTCTCCGCGCCCGGCGGTGTCTACCCCGCCGCCCTGCAGTCGCGCGCGATCATCGACGCGGCCCGCAGCGCGGTCGCCGACCTCGTCGGTGGGCAGCCGCGCGGAGTGGTCCTCGGACCGAGTCGCGGCGCCCTGCTCAACACCCTCGCCGAGGCGATGAACCCCAGTGTCTGGCTGGGGTCGACGGTGATCGTCAGCCGCCTCGACGACGAGGCCAACCTCGCCCCCTGGATCCGCACCGCAGATCGGTTCGGCGCGAAGGTGTCATGGGCCGAGGTCGACATCGAGAACGGGGCGCTGCCTCCCTGGCAGTACCGCGACCTCGCCGGTGAGTCGACCAGTGTCATCGCGATGACGGCCGCATCGTCGACCATCGGCACCGTCACCGACGTCCGTTCGGTCGCCGCGGTGGCGCAGTCGGTGGGGGCGATGCTCGTCGTCGACGCCACCAGCGCGGCGCCCTACATGCCGCTCGACATCACCGAACTGCAGGCCGACGTCCTCGTGGTCTCCGCCGAACGGTGGGGCGGTCCGCAGGCGGCGGCCATGGTGTTCCGCGACCCCGGTCAGCTCGAGCGATTGCGGGCAGCCAGCCTGTCGCCGCGCGCGGTCGGTCCGGAGCGGCTGGAGGTCGACGGCCATCAGCACGCCATGCTGGCCGGACTCGTCGCGTCGATCGAGCACCTGGCGAATCTCGACGAGGCCGCGACCGGCACCCGCCGCGAGCGGCTCGTCACCTCGATGACGAGCCTGTCGGGGTACCTGCAGCGATTGCTCGCCTACCTCGTGAACTCGCTCGAACAGCTCAACACCGTCCGGCTGGTCGGCACCAGCGATCCGCGGGTGCCGACGGTGAGCTTCACCTTCAGCGGGGTGTCGGCCGACAAGGTGGTGCGGCGCCTCGCCGACAACGGCATCTGCGCGCTCGCCGACCAGCCCAGCCGCGCGCTCGACGGCATCGGCGCCGGTGACGTCGGTGGCGCGGTGACCCTGGGCCTCGGCCAGTACTCGACGCCCTACGAGGTCGACCAGCTCGTCCGCTGCCTCGGTTCCCTCGCCTGACTCCTCCGCCGAGCGTGCCGAAAGTCGCCGCCGAGCGTGCCGAAGGTTCCCGCCGAGCGTGCCGAAAGTCGCCGCCGAGCGTGCCGGCGATCAGAGGGTGAGCAGCACCTTGCCGATGGCGTCGCCACCGTCGAGGTACCGGTGCGCGGCGTCGGCGTCGTCGAGGGCGAAGGTGCGGTCGATGATCGGCCGGATCGAGCCGTCGGCCACCTTCGGCCACGTGGTCTCGCGTACCCCGTTCATCACGGCGATCTTGCCGGTCGGGCCGTCGGCGGGACGCCCGCGTAGGTTCGTCGCGGCGACGGTGGCGCGCTTGGTGAGCATCGCGCCGAGGTTCACCTCCGCGGTCGCGCCGCCCTGGAGACCGATGATCACGAGGCGGCCGCTGTCGGCCAGGGCGGAGATGTTCTGCTGCAGATACTTCGCGCCGATGATGTCGAGGATGACGTTCGCGCCACCGAGGTCCGACACGACCTGCACGAAGTCGTCGTCATGGTAGTCGATGAGGGTGGTGGCACCGAGATCGGCGCAGAAGTCGAGCTTGCGCTGCGACCCCGCGGTCACCGCGACACGGGCACCGAGTGCGCGGGCGAACTGGATCGCGTGGGTGCCGATGCCGCTGGCGCCGCCCTGGATCAGCAGGAGTTCGTCGGCGGTGAGGCCTGCGGTCATCGACAGGTTGGACCACACCGTGGCGGCGACCTCGGGCAGCGCCGCCGCCGACACGAGATCGAGCGACCCCGGCTTGGGGAGCACCTGACCGGCCGGCACCGCGACGAACTCGGCGTAACCACCGCCGGCGAGCAACGCGCACACCTCGTCGCCGACGGCGAGTTCGCTCACCCCGGCACCGAGCTCGGCGATCGTGCCCGACACCTCGAGGCCGAGGATCTCGCTGGCGCCGGGTGGCGGCGGGTAGAGCCCCTGTCGCTGCATGAGGTCGGCACGGTTGACCCCGGCCGCGGAGACGGCGATGAGGACCTCACCGGGTCCGGCGGAGGGTCTCGGTGCGGTGGTGGGTTCGAGGACGGCGTCGGATCCGTCGCCGCGGACGGCGATCGTGCGCATGGAGGTCACCCGTCATCTCTACCCCGTGCCGTCGACGCGCACACATGACCCTGCACCCGACGGGTCCACGGGCATCGCGACACAGAGTTAGCGGTGCAAAGTAGCGCGTTCGCGCGACTGTGTTCCGCGTCGGTGAGTCGTATCGTTCGATGACGTCGCGAACTGTTTTGTCGCACGACACCGTCGACTCGGGGGTCACATGTTCAGCATCGGTCAGCAGACGGACGCGGCCCCGGGTGGGGTCGACTCCGACGCCTGGTCGAGCTCTCCTGCGCCCTCGCCCCTGCACTCGGTCAGCCCCGAGCGTCCGGAGGAGTCGGACGGCGACGAGTCGATGTCGCAGGAGGAGCAGCGTGCGTGGCGCGCCTTCGTCGACGGAACGCATGCGCTGCTCGTCACCCTCGACAAGGCGCTCGTCTGCGACGCCGACCTCGCGCTGGGCGAGTTCCTGCTGCTGACGGCGCTGTCGGAGACCGACGCGATGCGTATGTCGGACCTGTCGAGCAGTGGTCTCGGGTCACGCAGCACCATCTCGCGGCAGGTGTCGCGGCTGGTGGGGATCGGCGACATCGCCCGGCTGCCCGATTCCAGCGACGCCCGCAACCGACTGGTCAGCATCACCGACCGCGGCCGCGATCACCTCCGCACGGCCGAGGTCGATCATTCACGGCGGGTGCGCAAACACCTGCTCGCCCACATCAGCTCCGATCAGCTCGACGAGCTCGGCAGCATCTTCACCCGCGTGCGCGAGGGTCTCGAACCCGACTAGTCACCACCAGGTCGATGATTATCGGTCTCATCGGAGTCGCCGATCGAGGGTGAGCCACTGCCCGAGAAGGAGATCGGCTGCGGGATCACCGTTGGTGTACCAGGGTCGCGGCGCGATCACCGGGCAGTCCGGATCGCGACGGCTCATCAACCACGCCGCCCACCAGCTGTACGACGAGTTGCTCAGGATCATGCCGCGACCGGCCGCCATCGCGCCGAGCGTGGTGACCGGTCCCATCGCGAGAACGGGGTCGTAGATCTCGGCGTCGGCGAGGAAATCGAAATCGGGTGTCAGCAGGTCGGGGCTGTCGGTGAACACGACCGCTGTCGGTGGCGCGTCGACCAACCGTCGGAACGCGGCGCGGAAATATCCCGGCCCGGCGAGACCGTGGATCCCCATGTTCTGCGCCTGCAGGTAGTCGCCGCGCCGGATGTGCACGGTGAGGAAGTCGTGTGGCAGCGGTGGACCGTCGCGGCGTGCGCGGGCGAGTGCCGACTCGAGGATCTCGGACAGCTCGTCGGCCGCATCCTCGAAGTACCGGGGACTCTGGAAATAGCCCGACAGGGTTGTTCCCGGTTCGACGGAGTCGATCGCCGGATCGGCGTCGCGGCCGGCGGGTCGGAAGACCGGGGCGCGCGCCAGGTGCAGTCGTGTCAGCGGGGGCATCGCCGCCGCGATCCGGTGTCGCAGGCCCACCGATCCGTCGGCGGCGTGGCGCGGGTAGTCGAGGTTGACCAGGGTGCCGGGGAGTCCGAGCGTGCCGAGTTCGAACGGCCGCTGCGCGTAGCTGCAGAACGCCGACACATCGATGTAGAGCGGGCAGCCCAGTCGCCGTGACTGTGCGAAACCCGCTGCGTACTCGAAGAGTTGGTTGCCGAGACCCCCGCCGATCTGGTGCACACAGATGCCGTCGGCGATGTCGAGGGCGGTGACGTGCGGGGCCGCCGACGCAGGACCGACCACCGTGGGGGCTCGGTCACCGCTCGCGTTCACGCGTACGACACTAACGGCCGGCCGCTGCCCGGCCCATCACCCTCGACGAGTCAGATGCGGGGCTGACGTACCCTTCTCGGCGAAGGAAGTGTGGCAGAGCGGCCGAATGCACTCGCCTTGAAAGCGAGCGTCAGTTAACCCTGACCGGGGGTTCAAATCCCTCCACTTCCGCCACAGTCGGTCGACGGGTGAGTCGCAGAGGCGACGAGCGTCGCACCGCGTCGGTCGCATCCGCGAGAGCGGCACGCAGGATCGCTGATTCGAAGGTCGTCTGGACGACACTCGCGCCGAGGCGTGCCCGCAGCGATGACCGTGACGAGGGTGCGCCGATGAAGGTGCCGAGTGCTCGCACGCCCAGGAACGCGGCGGTGTCGAGCACCAGCACGGGTGCGCGGCGGTCACGCTGGCGGAAGCTCGATGTCCCGTATCGCCGATATTGTTCCTGCAGTTCGCGGAACCTCTCCCGCGGGTGCCACACCACTCGGGTGGCCGGGTCCACCACATACGCGGCGCCCAGTGCGGTCGCGCGGGAACACAGCCCGACATCGGCCCCTCCGCGGATCTCCTCGAAACCTCCTGCCGCTGTAAAGAGTTCGCGACGCATCCCGAGGTTGCAGGCGGGGTAGAAGCCGACCTTCGCGTAGGTTCCCGCGCTGAACGGATTGAGGTGTCGTGCCACCTGCGCGGCCGGCGCATCGATCTCGGCGACGGTGACATCGGAGTAGGAGATCACGGGCCGATCGGCGTCGAAGAGCGCTGTGCGGTGGCTCTGCAGCCAGCCGTCGCGGGCACGACACCGTGTGTCGAAGAAGACGAGGGCATCGCCGGTGGCGATCTCGGCGCCGAGGTTGCGTGCGCCGTAGGGCCCAGACGCGTGGGTGTTGGCCACCACACGCACGCCCATCGCGGCGCAGATGTCGGTGGTGGCGTCGGTCGAGTGATCGTCGACCACCACCAGTTCGTCGCCGTCATGCAGCTGGGGCAGCACCGACGTCAGGCAGGCACCGATGAGCATCTCGGCGTTCTTGGCGGCGATGACCACCGAGATGGAGCGGTTCACCGACGCAGAAGCGTGCATATGGACAAAGATACGACCGATTGGTCGGATTTTCGCGGCGAGCGGGCGGTCAGACCCCGAACATGGGTGGCAGCGCGAGCAGGACGACCGCGGTCCAGGCGACGTGGGTGAGCATCGGCGCGAGGATGCCGTCGGTGGCGCGACGCTCGATGGCGGCGACGAGTCCGAGCAGGATCGCGGCGAAACCGAGCATCGGGTTGCCGCTGGCCAGGGTGACCACGATGTAGATCAGCGTCGAGAAGATGACCGGGTAGTGCCTGCCGAGGGCCGAGTACAGCGCGCCGCGGAAGAACATCTCCTCGGCGAGGCCGTTGACCATCGCGATCACCACGACGACGGCCAGGTTCCCCTTCGTGGCGTGCTCGAAGACGCCTGCGATGAGGTCGTGGATCGGTGGGATGAACCGCACCACGAGTCCACCCAGCACGAAGAACAGGCCGAGTCCGAGACCGACTCCGATCCCGGTGAGCACCGGACGTCGCCGGTGTCCGCGCCAGGTGATCCGTCCGAGGTGCAGCGGGCGAGACAACGCCGCGCCAATGATCCAGGTGGAGGCCAGCAGGAGCGTGTAGACGTAGAAGATCGAGGCGCCGGGCTCGGTCGAGAGCGACAGCGCCAGGAACACGCTCCCGATCAGCAGGAACACCACGACCACGATGCGTCGCCGACGGATCACCTTCGGATCTTCGCCGGGGTGACTGGGTTCGCGGTGCAGCACAGCTCCGCGCAACTCGTCCCAACCCTGAGTGACCATCGTCGTCATCGTGTCACCGACCCGCGCGCGGTGCGATCTTGTTGAAGGACGACACGGCGAGGTCGACACCGGTGCGGACCGCCCCGGCCGCCGTCCCGTTGGCCAACACGAGGCCCGCACCGAGCTTCTCGACGTGATCCCACCCGCCCGGGGTGAACACGCTCGAGGCGACCCGACGCACTCGCAGCAGGTCGCCGCCGGCCCATACGGGGTCGGAGTCGGCCAGGTGATGGATGTCGGTGAGCTGGTTGACCGGCAGCGCCGGACCGCTCTCCAGCGAGCGCGACACCGCCTCCCCAACGGTGAGCAGACCGCCCGGCGGATCGGGGACGATCGACCGGATGCGGTCCTCCGAGGCGTACATCGGGTAGTCGAGCGACGCGACGAGATCGGCGGTCAGCCCGCTCGGCACGGGCACCAGCGAGCTGCTCACCAGCGACGCCAAGCCGGTGCCGAAACCCCGCAGCGGCAACGGGATACGGCGGCGGTGCGCCGCGGCGAGGTAGGAGAACAGCAGTTCGCGGTAGCTCGACTTGTTGGCGCCGGCAACGTCGTAGTCTCCCGCGGGCAGGGTGTCGGGATCGGCTGCGGCCACGAGGTAGTAGCAGATGTCGCGGACCGAGATCGGGTCCATCTTGTTGTCGGCCCAGGCCGGTAGCGGGATCACGGGCAGGCGGTCGGCGAGGTAGCGGACGAGCTCGAAGGAGGTAGATCCCGCGCCGACCACGACCGCTGCGCGGAGCCACACCAGTTCGGGGCCGCCGTCGACGCGGAGGTGATCGGCGACCTCGGCCCGACTCTCCAGGTGTTCCGACAGCTTCTCGCCCTCGGGGACGAAGCCGCCGAGATAGACGATGCGCAATACGCCAGCGTCGCGAGCCGCCTCGGCGACGTTGCGGGCCGAGGCGTTGTCGGTGCTGCGGAAGCCGGCCTGACCGATCGCGTGGACGAGGTAGTACACGACGTCGACGTGACCGATGGCGCCGAACGCGGTGGCCGCGGCGGTGCGGTCGGTCGCGTCGAGGGCGACGGGCAGCACGTCGTCGTACCAACCGAAGGCGGCGAGACCGTCGGGCTTGCGAGACGCGGCGACCACCTCGTGTCCTGCGGAGAGCAGTTCGGTGATCAGTCGTGACCCCACGTAGCCGGTTGCACCGGTGACCAGTACTCGCATACCCCTACGGTACGGACCGGTACGTCGGTGTTCAGTGTGAGATACCGCTCCGCCGCGAGCGGAATGTCTGCGGTGAGGTGTGGTGGTGGCGCTGCTCAGAGCCAGTCGCGGCGCTTGAACAACACGTAGAGGACCACCATCGCGGTCAGCAACAGCACCACGCTGGTGACGAAACCGGCGGTGTGGTCGAACCCGGGGAACGGCACGTTCTGGCCGTAGAACCCCGTGATGGCCGTGGGCACGGCGATGATCGCCGCCCACCCGGTGAGCTTCTTCATCACCGTGTTCAGCCGCGCATCCTGCAGCGACAGGTTCGTCTCGAACACGGTGGTCACCATGTCGCGCAACGACTCGGTCCATTCCGTCGCGCGCAGCACGTGGTCGTAGAGGTCGGTGAACTCGGGGTCGAGGCGGTCGGACGAGCCGAGGGCGTCGCGTCGGCGCTGGATCAGCGACACCACCTCGCGCATCGGCAGCACCACCCGTCGCAGTGCCACCAGGTTCTTGCGCAGCAGGTAGGTCCGGCGTTGCAGCGACCGCGAACCCGTCGAGTCGTCGAACAACATGCTCTCGAGGTCCTCGATCGCGTCGTCGAGTTCCTGCACGGCCTCGAAGTGCCCGTCGACGACGACGTCGAGGAGGCCGTGCAGCAGGGAACCGACCCCGCGTTCGAGCCCGCCGATCTCGCCCCACCGTGCGACCACGTCGTCCATGTCGAACACCTCCGACCGGTCGTCGGACGCGTCGCGCCCTGTCGTGAGGCGGACGGTGATGAGCGCGTTGCCGACGAGGAACATCGAGATGCGCTGCAGCTTCAGCGCGTTCTCGGCGAACTCGACGTCGAGGCCGGAGTCCGGCGTGGCGGCCGTCCGGTCGAACGCCACCGCGTACACGGTGATGAAGGTGTGGTGTGCGTAGCCGGTCGCCTTCACCCGTTCCGATGCCGCCAGCGCATCCTCGACCGCCCAGCGGTTGAGGTCGAGTTCGCCGGCGAGCCTGCTCAGCGTCTCGTGGGAGGGGTCGACGAGGTCGGCCCAGATCATGGTGGAGGGGTCGTCGATGCAGTCCGACACCTTCTCGAGCTCGAAACCGTCGACAGGCTTCCCGTCGCGCCAGATCTGTCCGCGTACCTTGTTGTCGTCCACGGTGTCTCGTGTCAGTGCGAGGTCGAGAAGCCGGACCTACGGCGGTGCCGCGCCAGCGCCAGGTCGACGAGTCGGTCGATGAGGTCGCGGTACGGCAGGTCGGTGGCCTCCCACATCTTCGGGTACATCGACGACGGCGTGAAGCCGGGAATGGTGTTGACCTCGTTGAGAAGCCAGCCCCGACCGTCCTCCTCGTAGAAGAAGTCGGCGCGAGCCATCCCCGAACAGCGCATCGCGCTGAACGCCGAGACGGCCAGCCCGCGGACGGTCGCGATCTCGTCGTCGGTCAGCTTCGCCGGGATCTGCAGTCCCGCGGTGCCGTTGAGGTACTTGTCGGCGTAGTCGTAGAACTCCGCGCCGGGCAGCACCTCGCCGGGGAGCGACGCCTCGGGTGATTCGTTGCCGAGCACCGCGACCTCGATCTCCCGACCGGTGACCGCCTCCTCGAGGACGATCACCTCGTCGTAGGTCAGGGCGAGGTCGATCGCCGCGGTCAGCTCGTCGGCGTCGTGTGCCTTCGAGATCCCCACGGACGAGCCGAGATTGGCGGGTTTGACGAACAGCGGTACACCGAGTTCGGCGATCGCGCGGGCCTCGAGCTCGGCGCGGTCGCCGATGCCGTCGCGGTATTCCAGCCAGCGGCACTGCGGGATGCCCGCCTGCGCGGTCACCACCTTGGCCATCGCCTTGTCCATGCACACCGCCGACGACAGCACCCCGCTGCCCACGTACGGGACGCCGGCGAGTTCCAACATGCCCTGCACGGTCCCGTCCTCGCCGTGCGGCCCGTGCAACAGGGGGAGCACCACGACGGGGAGATCACCATCGGTGACGGCCGCCAGTGGCGCCACCGCGGTGCCGACCGGCTCGAGGCTCTCCGGTAGCGCGCGCTGCTGCGCCAGTGCGGCGATGGCGGCGTCGTTGCGGGTCCAAACCCCCTCGCGGGTGATCCCGACGGGGACGATGTCGTAGCGGTCGCGATCGGCGGCGGCGAGGACGTGCGCGGCGGTGACACACGACACGTCGTGTTCGGCCGAGACTCCGCCGAACAGGACCACCAGGCGGTGACGATCAGGCGATCCGCCGGAGGTGGCGGGGGTCAGCATGCCCACACCATACGGTTGCGCCCTGTCGGTCGCGCGAGACGTGCCCGGCACCGCCGAACGGGTTCGGCGGGGAGCATCGCCGTCGCAGAGTAGTTTCGATGCGTGCAATTCACAGCAACGGAGGTGGCCGCGGCGACCGGTGGCCGGTTGATCGGCGCCGACACGACGGTGTCGGGGGTCGGCATCGACTCGCGCACCATCAGCACCGGGCAGCTGTTCGTGCCGATCGTCGCCGCGCGCGACGGCCACGAGTTCATCCCGACGGCGGTGGCCGCGGGAGCGGTGGCGACGCTCGCCTCGACAGCGGTCCCCGATGCGGGCGTGACCGTCGTCGAGGTCGACGACACCGCCACGGCACTCGCGCGCCTCGGCACGGCGGCCCGGGCCCGCGTCACCGGCCCGGTCATCGGCGTCACCGGATCGGTCGGCAAGACCTCGACGAAGGATCTGCTGGCCCAGGTCCTCGCGACCAGCCTGCGCACCGCGGCCAACGAGCGGTCGTTCAACAACGAACTGGGTCTCCCGATCACCCTGTTCAACGCGCCCGACGACACCGAGGCCGTGGTGGTGGAGATGGGTGCGCGCGGGGTGGGGCACATCGCGACGCTGTGCGAGATCGCCCATCCGACGATCGGTGTCGTGACCCGCGTCGACGGTGTGCACCTCGAACTGTTCGGCGACATCGCCTCCATCGTGCAGGCCAAGGGTGAGCTCATCGCATCGCTTCCCGACGACGGTCTCGCCGTGCTCAACGCCGATCAGGCGGAGGTGGTGTCGATGGCGGCACGCACCTCGGCGCGCGTCATCGCCTACGGGTCGGCTCCCACCGCCGACGTCCGCGCCACCGACATCCGCATCGACGCCGAACTGCGCCCCACCTTCGTGCTGCACACGCCGTGGGGGTCGATCGAGGTGTCGATGCAGGCACGGGGTCGCCACCAGGTCCACAACGCGCTCGCCGCGGCGTCGGTGGCCGGCGGGATCGGGCTCGGTGTCGACCGCATCGCCGAGGGGTTGTCGGGTGCGGCGATCTCCGGTCTGCGAATGGAGCTGTCGCGCACCGACACCGGCGTGCAGATCCTCAACGACTCCTACAACGCCAACCCCACCTCGATGGTCGCGGCGCTGGAGGCGCTCGCCGGACTCACCGGAAACCGCAAGCTCGCCGTGGTGGGCGTGATGGCCGAGCTCGGCGGCACCGCACGAGCCGAACATCTCGCGATCAGCGACCGCGCCGCCGAACTGGGAATCGACGTGATCGCGGTCGACGCCCCGGATTACGGACCCCGGGCCACCCACGTCGCCGACATCGACGCCGCCGTGTTGGCGCTGGGCGATCTCGCCGACGGCGACGCGGTGCTGGTGAAGGGCAGTCGGGTCGCCGCACTCGAGCGGGTGGCCCAGGCGCTGCTCACGACCACGGGCGCGCACTGATCGAGTCGACGAACGCGCCACCGCCACTGCGCCTCTCGGCGTCGCTGACCGGTGTGCGCGGCGTCGCGGCGCTCCTGGTGTGCGCCTCGCACGCGGCCTTCTGGACCGGCCACTACACCGACGACCTGCCGGGACGGATCCTCGCGCGCCTCGAGATCGGTGTGCCGATCTTCTTCACGCTGTCGGGGTTCCTGCTGTTCCGCCCGTGGGTCTCGGGTCTCGCCCACGGCACGGGATCACCGTCGCTGCGGCGGTACGCCGACCACCGGGTGCGACGCATCCTGCCCGCCTACTGGGTGACGGTGCTGGTGGTCTACGCCGTCTACGCGTGGCTGCGCACCGACGACTCGGAGTTCGGCCGCGGCGTCGACGGACTGCTCCGCAACCTCACGCTCACCCAGATCTACGGCTTCGGCCACCTGCACACCGCACTCACCCAGATGTGGAGCCTCGCGGTCGAGGTCGTGTTCTACCTGGCGCTGCCCGCGATCGGCTGGGTGATCACCGCCGTGGTCTGCCGCCGGCGGTGGCGGCCCGACCTCGTGCTGATCAGCCTGGTCGCACTGCTGGCGGTCTCGCCGGTCTGGGCGCTGGTGACGCACACCGGCGACGGTGTCGATCCGACCGCGCGGCTCTGGCCGCCGGCCTTCCTCAGCTGGTTCGTCGGCGGGATGATCCTGGCCGTCGCGGTCCAGCTCTCGGTGCGGGCGAACCCGACGCTGCTGGTGTTGATCGCCGTCCTGCTCTTCCAGCTCAGCTGCGCCGGGTTCGCCGGCGAACCGACCATCACCCCGACGGCGATGTCGGCGACCGTCATCAAGCTGATGCTCTATCTGGGTGCGGCGATGTGTCTCGTCGGCGCACTCGTCCTCGGCCCACCGGGATCGTGGTTCGACCGCCTGCTGTCGCGGCCGATGATCGTCTGGCTCGGTGAGATCTCCTACGAGTTCTTCCTCACCCACCTCCTTGTGCTCGAGATCGTGATGGACGTCCTCGACTACCGCACCTTCACCGGGTCGACCGTCGGCGTCTTCGTGGTGACGACGGTCATCACCGCCCCGATCGCGTGGGCGCTGCATCGCGTGACCTCGGTCATCTGGCGGCGCCCGAGCGGTCGCGAGCGCGTCCGATCCGTACCATCGACGGTGTGACCAGCCCCGATCGCGCCAACCCGGACCGGCCTGACGCCACCGGTGCAGACTCCGTCGACGCTGCGGCGATCCGTCTCTGGTGCGAGCGGTCGACCATCCCGGGCCCGCACCCCGAACTGTCCGACGACGCCGCCGTCGTGATCGCGTCCGGTCACCTCACCGAGCCCGCACGCGCGATCGTGATCCGACGCATGTCGTCGGGGCTTCCGATCCCGACGGCGAACACCGTTCTCGGTGGCGACCGCGGCGGGTTCGGTGAACTGCGCCGGATGCACCGCACCATCAACGCCATCGAGGCCCAACTCGACAACCCGATGATCCCGGGCATGGTCGCGCCCGTGCTGCGGAGTCGTCGCAACACGTTCGTGCGTCGGCTCGACGACGCCCGCAAGTCGCTCGTCAGCGGCAAGGGCATCTTCTCGACCAGCATCCGCGGGATCCGCCGCGAACGCCGCGAGGGTGTGCACCTCGAACTCGCCGACCGCGAGCGCCTGTTCGTCGGACTCACCTACACGCCCACACCCAACGTGGACTCCGGCGGTTACGTGCGTCGCGCGGGGACCGCGGCGATCGACCGCGTCGCCGGGATGGTCGGATCGGCCGCCGCGAGAGCGGGACTCGAGCGCGGCCACCGATGGGTCGCCGAGCTCGTCGGCGACACCGACGGCTTCGCCGCCTCCGAGGACTCGCGCTTCGTCGACGGGTACGAGACTATCCTGTTCGCGGCGGGCTCGTTCTACGACAGGGTGATGCGTTGCCCTGCTTGGCATTCCGAGCACTTCGAGATCCAGCGCACCGCGGTCGATCTCCATGCGGAGCTCGCCGACATCGCGGCTGACGTGATCGCGCTGCGCGCCATCCGTATCGATCTGGACTCCAGCCGCCGTGCGGCGGGCTTCGACGCCGACTTCACCTCGCACATCGACGGACGCGAGGGTGCGCTGCGGCCGGTGTGGGGCGAACTCGTCGAGCGCGTCGCCGCGCTGGCGTCGGTGGCCGAGGTCGTCGAATCGGCTGCGGTGGAACTGCGGGTGCTCGCCGAGTTCGCGCACACCGCCACCATCGACGACCGTATCGACCGGCTCGTCGCCCGCTCCGGTGATCGCGAGATCTCCGCCGACAACACCAAGCGCCTCACCGAGCAGGTGCGTTCCGGTGAGGAGCAGCTGCGTATCTACCGGGACGTGTTGCAGGGCAACATCCTCCGGTTGTCGTCGACCGACGGACCCAAGCCCCGCTGACGTCCCCGACGACACGGTTCAGGAGCCCGCGACACCGATCTGGTGCGAAAGCCACGGCAGGGTGTCCTGCAGCGCGCCCGAGGCGAACTGCCACGAATGCCTGCCGGGTCGGGAGTCGATGGTGCAGCTGATGTCGACCGCGCGGTTGTCGGCGCACAGCGAGACCGCGGCCTGTGACTGGTCGTTCGTCCCGCCGTCGCCGCGCCCGCCGAGACCGGCGCCTGCACTGCTGCCCTGCCCTCCGCCGCGAGACGCATGCCCGTGACCGCGCCATCGTGGCGTCCGTTTCTGGTCAGCCTCTTCGTACCGCGCCGAGACCCCGACGTAGGGTCCGTGGCGCTTCATCACCGTCGCCGGGTCGAAGGAGGCTGCCGCCGAGGCGTTCCCGCCGAACAGTCGCTGCACGCTCTGGGCCGCGGTGCCCGCCACGGGGGCGGCGTCGCCCGCGATGTCGACGTAGCTCGAGAACAGGTCGGGGTGCATCACGGTCAGGTCGACCGAACACGTCCCGCCCATCGACCACCCGACGATTCCCCACTGCGCCGCCGTGGATGCGGTGTGGAACCGCGAGATCACGGCGGGACGGATCTCGTCGGTGAGGTGCGTGGCGACATCGCCGCGCGGACCGTTGACACATTCGGTGTCGTTGTTGAACGAGCCACCGGCGTCGACGAACGCGAGGACCGGCGCCTGGCCGCCGTGTGCTGCGGCGTACGCGTCGGCGATCGAGATGGCGTTTCCGGTGCGGATCCAGTCGGACGGGGTGTTGAACTCGCCCGCGATCATCATCACCACCGGCAACGCGGGTGGCGTCGATCCCCGGAACCACGCGGGCGGGAGATAGACGTACTCGGTGCGGTGCGCGAAGTGGCTGATCGAGTCGGGCGTCGTCATCGGGACGACCGCACCCTTCGTGCGTGTGGTGTCGCGCATCGAGGGCAGTGTTGATGCCGAGACCTGATCGGGCAGTGGACCGGCGGTGATGGCACCCCACGCCGCGGACAGCGTCGGGTAGTAGCCCACCCATTGGTTGAGGATGACCGACGTGGTGAGCACCGTGAGCAGCACCGCCATCACCGTCACGCCCCGTCGCCACCACCGCGCCGTGGTGAAGCCGAGGATGAGAACAGCGAGCGCGCCGATGCTCAGGCCCACCCACAACCACAACTGCCAGGGGGCGGGGTCGGTCGCGAGTCCCTCCGAGTCGAAGTAGAGGTGGACCGCCCACGCGCCGGCCACCGCCACGACGACCGCGATCGGGAACCAGAAGAGCCGCCAGCGGCGGGTCCGCCATCCGATGGCGAGGATGAGGACGACGGCGGCGACGATCTGCAGGGAGAGCGGGAACCACCCGTCGAGCAGGGACACGCCCTGGTGTGGCGACACAGGCACGACACCGATTGTGCCCTCGTAAATGGTTGTGGGACTGTGAGTTTCCTGCGAACGAAAGCGGACGGACCGGTCGAAATCGGGCGAAGCGGCGAGTGTCGGGCGCCGTCAGGCAGGCCTCGACCAAGCCGACAGGTGCCCCTTCTCCTCGGAGGTGAGGCGGCGCAGGGTGTGGTTCTCGATGTCGACGACGGCCATCTGCGTCGAACAGGTGCACGCCGGCGCCGAGCCCGCGGGATCGCTGCCCGCGCGGACCTCGTAGCCGATCACGAAGTCGACCGAGCGGTACCGGTCTATCCACATCCCGATGCGCAACGGTCCGTCGCGATGGGTGAGGCGACGGTGGAACACGACGCCGACGGTCACGATCATCGCGCTGGTGATGAGCGGCCGGTACTGCGCGCCCGCGCTGAGCAGCCACGCCACCCGCGCCTCCTCCATCAGGGTGACCAGTCGGGCGTCATTGATCCATCCGGTGCTGTCGGCGTCGGACCACCGGACCCCCACGGTGGCCTCGAAGGCGAACGCCTCGGGTTCGAGCACGGTCACTGCCTCCCGTTGCGTAGTGGTGGCCCAATCGTGACCGACCCGAAGTGTGCCGATCCACGATAGATCGCCGATGCGCCTCGGATCGCTCGGTACTCTCGCTGTCATGAGGTGCGGCTCCAGGTCGCGTTGGGGGAGCTGATCTGCCGTGAGGGGTTCTGAGATGTCACGACGAGGTGTGGGTGTGCGTGCTCGGGGGCTGCTCCGTGCCGCGGCCCCGATCCTGGTGGCAGCCGGAGTCGTCGCCGGGTCAGGAGGGCTCGTCGCACCGATCGCGTCGGCCGCGCCCGCCGTGGCGACCCTCGACACCGTCACCAAGGTCACGCCCCGGCACCTCGACCTCACCGTCGACTCACCGGCCATGCGCGGCAAGGTCAGCGTCTCGGTTCTGCTGCCCCGCGACACCTCGGTCTCGCGCTCGACGGTCTACATGCTCGACGGTGCCGGCGCGACGGGCGCGACCAGCGACTGGATCACCAAGGGCGACGCGGTGAAGTTCTTCGAGGACAAGAACGTCAACGTGGTGCTGCCGTCGGGTGGCAAGGGCTCGTTCTACACCGACTGGCAGAAGAAGGACCCCGTCGTCGGTCAGCCGATGTGGGAGACGTTCCTGACCGAGGAACTGCCCCCGCTGATCGACAAGTACTACAACGGCAACGGCCGCAACGCGATCGTGGGTCTGTCGATGGGCGGGCAGGCCGCGCTAGCGCTCACCTTCCGCCACCCGAACCTCTACACCGGTGCCGCGTCGCTCAGCGGATGCCCGCCGGTCAGTGGCCTGCTCAACGAGGCCTACGTCCGTGCCACCGTCGCGCGGGACGGCGGCGACGCCACCAACATGTGGGGTCCGATCCAGAGCGCCGGCTGGGCGGCACACGATCCGAGCCTGCACCTGGACAAGCTGCGCGGGAAGAACCTGTACATCTCGGCCGGGTCGGGCGCCATCGGGCCGCTCGACTTCACCGCGCCACTCGATCCGGGGATGTCGCGTCAGCAGCAGTTGTTCGCCGCGTCGGGCCTCGAGAGCGGCGCTTACCGGTGCTCGTTGGAGTTCGCGGTCACGTTGCGCGCCAACAACGTGCCGGCCACGGAGAGCTTCCCCCTCATCGGTACCCACTCGTGGGCGTACTGGTCGCGTGACCTGCCCGAACTGTGGCCCACCATCGCCCGAGGGCTGTGACCCGGCGGTTCTTCAGCGTCACACGGTCGTCAGGCCCGCTGTCACGTGATGGTGCCGCGACGGGTGGCCATCAGGTAGACCGACACCCCGACGATCGGCACGAACCAGATCGCGGCGATCCACCGCCAACGTGATCGGTGCGCCGCTTCGCGCCTCGCGAGATCGACCGTGACGTAGACGGCCATCGCCACCCAGGCGAACGCCAAAGCCGCCAGGGCCAGCCAGCCCGCCACCTCGAGGTAGTGCGGGAACATGTTGCACCCGCGGGTCCGCGCGCATTGGGCGAAACCCAGGCCGTCAGCGATGGCTTGTTGCCCAGTTCTCGGCGAACGCGAGGAACACATCGGTCTCGGCCGGTTCGGTGACCGTGACCCGCACACCGTCGCCGGCGAACGGCCGGATCACCACACCGTTCGAGATGCTCGCCGCGGCGAAGTCGAGAGACTCGTCGCCGAGATCGATCCACACGAAGTTGGCCTGCGAATCGGCGACGCGATAGCCGAGTTCGCGCAGACGAACGGTCACACGGTCGCGTTCGGCGACGACGGCCTCGGTCCGGGCGAGCAACTCGTCGTCGGCGGCCAGGCAGGCGACCGCTGCGGCCTGGGCGAGGGTGTTGACGCTGAACGGCACGTGCGCGCGACGCAGGCCGTCGATCACCGTGGGATCGGCGATGGCGTAGCCGACGCGCAGGCCGGCCAGCCCGTAGGCCTTCGAGAACGTCCGCAGCACGACCAGATTCGGGTAGCGGCGGTGCAGTTCGATCGAGTCGTAACGCTGCGCCTCCGACGGCCGTAGGTACTCGATGTAGGCCTCGTCGAGTGCGACGACGATCTCCGGCGGCACACGGTCGAGGAAATCGACGAGTTCGTCGGCGGTGACCACGGTGCCGGTCGGGTTGTTGGGGTTGCAGACGAAGATCAGGCGCGTGCGGTCGGTGATCGCCTCGGCCATCGCGGCCAGGTCGTAGGTGTGGTCACCGGTGAGCGGGATCTGGACCGGTGTCGCGCCGGCCACCCGGGTCGCGAGCGGGTAGGTCTCGAACGACCGCCAGCCGAACAGCACCTCGTCGCCGGGTGTCGTGGTGATGGTGATCAGGTTCTGGCACAGGCTTACCGAGCCGCAGCCGGTCTGGATGTTGTCGGGCGTCACACCGAGCTTCTTGGCGAGGGTCTCGGTGAGCTCCACCATCCCGTTGTCGGGGTAGCGGTTGAGCGAGGCGGCGGCGTCGGCGATCGCCGCGGCGACGCTGGGCAGCGGTCCGAAGGTGACCTCGTTGCTGGCGAGCTTCACCGATCCGGGGAACGTCTTGCCCGGCACGTAGGCGGGCACGGTGGCCAGATCGGGACGGATGCGTGGTGTCACGTGCTCAAATCTAGGCGGCATATCGCCACGTCACCAACCGGTTTGCTCCGCAAGTCAACCCGTGTGTAACCTTTGCGTTCGGCAGTTCGCAAGGACTCGCTGGAGGCGTGCCAGAGCGGCCGAATGGGATTCACTGCTAATGAATTGTCCCGCTAAAACGGGACCGGAGGTTCAAATCCTCTCGCCTCCGCCACGGCATCGGCCCCTCGCGGGGTCGGATCGCCACAACTGAAAAGCACGCGCCCGTAGCTCAACGGATAGAGCACTTGACTACGGATCAAGAGGTTAGGGGTTCGAATCCCTTCGGGCGCACTCTCTCGACGAACCCGCCGACGCACCTGTGCGTCGGCGGGTTCGTTCGTTGTACGGCCCCCGCGCGTCCACCGTTCGAACGCGCGCCGTTGTGGCCGCGCGTGTGACCGGGCGGCGCGCGTTCGGTCAGGGCAGCGTGTGTCCGGCCGCGCGGAAGAGGCGGTACCACTGCTCGCGGGTGAGACGTACGTCCGCGCCGGCCGCGGCCTCGCGCACCCGAGACGGTGTGGTGGTGCCGAGCACCACCTGGATGTTCGCCGGATGCCGGGTGATCCAGGCTGTCGCGATGCCCGTCGGGGTCACGCCGTACTCGGACGCGAGGTCGTCGAAGACGTCGTTGAGTTCCGGGTGGTTCTGACGGTCGCCGACGAACACCCCGCGACCGGCGACACCGGACTGGAACGGCGACCACGCCTGCACCGTGATGCCGTGGACGCGCGCGTGGTCGAGCAGCCCGTTGTCGCGGCTCACCGATTGATCGAGCCCGCCGATGTTGGCGGCGACGCCGGAGGCGATCAGTGGCGCGTGGGTGACGCTCAGCTGCACCTGGTTCACCACGAGGGGTTGCGTCACCGACGTCTTCAGGAGCTCGATCTGGCCCGGCGTGTGGTTGGAGACCCCGAACGCGCGCACCTTGCCCGCCGATTGCAGTGCGTCGAAGGCGGCGGCGACCTCGTCGGGCTCCACGAGGGTGTCGGGACGGTGCAGGAGCAACAGATCGAGATGGTCGGTGCGCAGCGCGTCGAGCGACTCGTCGACGGTGTCGAGGATGTGGCGAGTCGAGAAGTCGTAGAACCCGTCGCGGATGCCGACCTTGCTCTGCAGCAGCACCCGTTCGCGCTGTGCGGCCGTGAACGACACCGCTGCACCGAAACGACGCTCGCAGGCGTGCCGCTCGCTCCCGTAGATGTCGGCGTGGTCGAAGACCGTCACACCCTCGTCGAGTGCCGTCGCGACGAGGGTGCGGATCTGTTCGTCCTCGAGCGATTCGATGCGCATCAGGCCCAGGACGATGCTCGACGCGGGTTGGGGAACGGTGGCGATGTCGACGTACCTCATGCGCCCAGGATGCCCGCTCGGCCGCGCGCGACTGGCAGGTGCCCAACCGCGGTCGTCACGTGCCCACCTGGCGGGTCAGGGGGACGACGGCAGATCGGCGGGCATGCGGTCGGCGCCCCAGCTGCGCTCGATGAAGCCGATGATGCGGTCGATGTCCTCGGCGGGGACGTTCTGCGGCTCGCCGTTCTCCAGCGGGTCGGCGTGGAAGATGTAGAGCCGCGAGGCGAACTGGTCGAACGGGAGCGATCCTTCGCCGTGGCGCTCGCCGTTGCCCGCGGTGCCCACCACGACACCGTCACCCCAGTCCTGCCCGCTGTCGTTGTTGGGGTTGAAGAAGTACACCCGCATCACGCCGTCCGGGTCGGCGGCGACACGCAGGATGGTGATCGCGTGCCAGCCGACATACCGTGCGGCGCTGTCGGTCACCGCGACACCCGCGGGCTGCGGGTGGATCAACGGCTGATCGCCGTTGTAGGCCGGATGGTAGGAGGCGTGGAACTGGCGCAGGAACCCGTCGAGGTCGACGAGCTTGCCGGTCTCGACGTCGACGTCGATGTGGAAATCGCGTGCCGACCACCAGCCGTGGAACTCCGGGTTCACCCAGCGGTGCGGGTCGCCCGGACGCCCCGCGCACTGCCGGACCATCTCGGCGTAGATGCGGTCGAGGTAGGGCACCAGTAGCAACGACACGGGGTCGAGGTCGATCGGGTCGCTGGTGGCGACACCGCTGACGCTGTCGGTCGACGACAG
Organism: Williamsia sp. M5A3_1d; assembly: GCF_053345315.1. Taxonomy (NCBI): domain Bacteria; kingdom Bacillati; phylum Actinomycetota; class Actinomycetes; order Mycobacteriales; family Nocardiaceae; genus Williamsia; species Williamsia sp. M5A3_1d. The sequence goes on along the minus strand of NZ_JBKEZX010000001.1, from coordinate 174,384 downwards.
GGCCTTGCCCTCGAAGTGCATCACGATCTCGTCGTCGCGGGCGGCCCACACCACCATCTGCAGCAGGTAGTCGGGATCGTTGTAGGCCCACATCGACAGCGCGCGCGCTGATTGGCAGGTCGGGTTGTCGCCCTGTCCGACGCCGAGCGGTTGCCCCAACATCGACAGCAGCCCGCCCAGCAGCCGCGACTCCGGGGTCGGGCTGGATCCGAATGCCGCATGCAGACGTTCAGAGGCCTTGTCCGACAACGTGAGTGCCAGCTGACGCCACAGTGACGGCACGATCGGCGGCTGGTGCAGGATGCCGCGGTCGAGCATCAACGCCAGTCCGTAGAGGCACTGCGCGGTCTCCGGGTGCACGGCCTCGATGATCAACCGCGACACCAGTTCCGGGTACCGCTGCAGCGACGTGCGACCCACCTCCGACAACCCCAGCGCTTCCGGGAGGAGGTGGGCGTTGTGCTCGGTGAGGTGGCGTACGAGGGTGGCGTGGTACGGCGACACCAACCCGGTGTCGTGCATGGCGCGTGCGAAACCGCCTGCCTCGAACTGCAATCCGCCTGCGTCCATCACCTCCAGGCGCGAGCGATACACCTCGACGCCGGGGTCCTCGCGACACGCGTCGGTGGTGCCGAACAGTGCGGTGATCAACCGGTCGAGTCCCTGCCCCGACGCCCCGAGATCGACCGTCGGGTCGTCGCGGTAGATGGCGATCCGGGTCACCATCGCCTTCACCTGGTCGACCTGGATGGGTCGTTGTCGCAGGATCCGCCAGATCTCGTCGACGAGTTCGTCGAGCACGCTGTCGTAGCCGATCTGCTCGGCGACGTAGCCGAACAGGTCGCGGATCAGATAGGCCGTCTTGCCCAGACGGACCCGCTCGGCCTCCGACGGCGGCGTGAACAGCACCTCGAGGTTCATCGCCAGAACCTGCGACAGGAACCGTCTGGCGTCGTCGGCGTCGGCGGCGGGATGGGTGTACTCGCCGGCGGCGATCGCGACGAGCCGCAGCTCGCTCGCCGCCTCGAGGGTGACGGTGTCGGCCTGACCGCTGCGCAGACTGGTGCCGACGAACCCCGGTACCAGGATGTCGGGGTGCGCCCAGTCGGTGCCGGCGAACAACCCGGCCTCGTCGAGTGCGCCCGCGCGCTCCCGGACGGCCGCGCAGCCGCCCTTTTGTCCGAGTACCCGGTGCACCGCGTCGAGCACGCGACGGACCTTGGTGTTCTTGCTGAACTCCGGGGCGTCGCGCAGGGCGGCGGTCGCGTGGTCGAGTTGCGCGAGCCGCGACGTCAGGGCCGGATCGACCGTCTGCGCCGCACCGCCGTCGGACCCCGATCCCTCACCGGAGGCGTCGGGATGGGGGTCCAAAGACTGTGTCGGTCCGCTGCGGTCGTTCCCGAGTTCCTGCCTCACACGTAGAAGTCCAGTTCTTCCTGTTGTTTGAGCAGGTCCCGCATCCGATACGGGTCCTCGCCGAAGAAGTACAGCAGACCCCAGTGCGTCCCGAACGCGGTGCGTTTGGTGACGGTCTCCTCCAGGGGCGGCGCGAGATCGTTGGTCTCGTAGTAGTCGTCCTCGGCGGTCACCTCGGGGATCTGCAGGTTGCTGACCACGCGACGGCGCGGGTACACACCGAAACACCCCGCGACACCGCTCGCGTCGACGACCTCCTTCGGGAAGAACGCGTCGATCTCCTCCTCGGTGGTCTTCGGGTCGAACGCGAGAGCCAAGCCCTGATAGGCGTTGAAGCCGTAGGCCCGTTCGAGCAACTCGAACACCTTGAAGCCCGGCGGCCGGTACGCGACCTCGCCGAAGTACATCTCGCCGTCGCTGGTGACGAAGTACTCCGGGTGGATGAACCCGAACTCGATGTCGAAGGTCTTGATGAGCTTCTCGATCTGCGCGGTGATCGCGGGCCGGTACTTCTCCAACTCCGGCGTGGCCGGCACGAACACCGAGTAGCCGAGCGTGACGTACTCGGAGATGTTGAGGAACTTGATCTTGCCGTTGTGGATCCACGCCTCGACCGCGAACTCCCAGCCGTCGAGGTGGGATTCCATCAGCACCGGGAACTCCTCCTCGGGGATGGAGTCGACCTCGTCGGGGGTGCGGATCACGCGGTGCCCCAGGCATCCGGCCTTGTCGAACGCCTTGAGGTGGATCGGGTCGTTCGGGTCGCCGTCGAGCTTGAGCAGGGTCTGGTTCACGCGGCGGAGGAAGCGGATCACGTCCTCACGGTCGTGGGCCTCCTCGAAGATGCCGACACGGATGCCGCCGAGCTGCGCGCGGCGCTTCATCAACGCCTTGTCGCGCAACAGCATTGCCTGACCGAACAGGCGAGGGTTGTCCAGCAGAACCGAATTGATGGCGCCGGCCCACTCGACGGTCTCCTCGTAGAGCGGGATCGCGACATCGACGCCCATGTCGCGCAGCGTCTCCGCGATCTCGAGCGAGCGGTCGTTGAGCCGCTCGAAGTTCCAGGGCAGGAACGGGATGTCGTGGGTGGTGCAGTACTCCTGCGCCCACTCCGGGGCGACGACGACGTAGCGGCGATCGAATGCTTCGAGGGCTTCGACTGCGGCGAGACTCCATCCCAGGAGTGCCACGTACCCCTTCTCGGGGTCTTTCGGCAGCTTTGCGGGCTGCGTCATGGGGATCCTTCCTTCGCGTCTGACGGTCGGATGATCGTCGTCAACGGTACAGATGCCGATCAGCCGCCCACCGGGCCCACCTCGTCGAGCGGGGCCCGGTCACCAACCACGCTGCGCAGGAAGCGATTACGAGGCCTTCCACTCGGCGGTGCGCTCGGGGCTCGCCTCGGCGAGTGCCTTGCGCGCGTCGCCGGCGCCGAGATCCTTGCCGTAGACCGGCTGACCGGGCTGCTGACGCCACGAATCGGCGATGCTGCCCGCATCGACGGGATCGAACCCGAGGTCGTCCACCAGCTGCGAGACGACGTTCTTCGCGTCGGCGTCGTCACCGGCGATCGGCAGGGCGATGCGGCCCTCGGTGCCCGCCGGCACACCCTTCGAGCCCAGGTGCTTCCAATAGATGCCGTTGAACACCTTCACCACCGGCTCGCCGATCTGCTCGGACACCCAGGCGCTCTCAGGCTGTCCGTCCTCGATCGCGGCGATCAGACCGTCGCGTTGCTGCGGGTAGTAGTTGTTGGTCTCGATGATCGGCGCGCCCGGCTTGCGGGCCGAGAACAGGTCGTCGGCGAGATCGGGCACGTTCTTCTGCGGGATCGACAGGATCACCAGGTCGGCGTCGTCGGCGGCGTCACGCGCCCACACCGCGTGAGCGCCGGTCTCCTGCGCCAGCTCGGCGAGTGTGTGCGGGTCGCGGGAGTTCGACACCGCGACCTGATGGCCCAGTTCACGCAGGCGGCGCGTCAGGGTCCCGCCGATGAAACCTGCGCCGATGATGCCGATCTTCATGTGTGTTCTCCTCGGTCTGCGAGGCTCGGCGTCACGCCGGGCCACCCGGTGCAGCCATCGCGTCCCCTCCGATATTCCGGCGCCCGACACCGGCAAGGGGTCGCGATCAGTCGCCCAGGCGGGTCAGCGTGGTGCGCCGGGACACCGATCCGCTGCATCCGGTGAGGTAGGTGGTGGTGCCCGGTCCGCTCGCCGACGCGAACGGTTGGGGTGCGTTCGCGGGCGGGACGACGCGTTCGGTGGCGCGGGCGACGCCGGTGGCGCCGTCGGTACAGGTGACCGGTACGCCGGTGGTGGTGCGCTCGAAACCCCGCGAGCGGTACGCGAGGGCAGAGAGGTACTGACCCCCGGTCGAGTAGAGGGCGATGATGCAGCGGCTTCCGTCACGGAGGCAGACGGGGGCGAGCCTGGCTTCACCGCTGGTCGCGGGGAATCTAGGGGCGAGGCTCGCCGGGCGCGCCGAGACCGTGGTCTGCGCCACCTCGTACCGGCCGCGCAGGCCGCCGCCGGGTATGTCGGTGCGGGCCGCGACGACGGGCGTCCGGGTGAGCGGCGCGGTGCCCGCGGGGAGGTCGCCGACGCGATGCAGGCGTAACCGCGACCGGACGAGTTGCGCGCAGCTGCCGCCCTGGAAGGTGTCGACGACGCCGTCGAGGTCGGTGATCTGCTGCGGCTGTGACGAGCCCGTCGAGGCCGAATTCGTCGCCCGGAACTCGGTCTGCTGCATACCCACCCACGGTTCGGTCACCGCCGACGAGGTGCCCGTGGGTCGGCACGGACGGGTGACGGTCTCGGTGACGCGCGTCCACGTGTCGCCCTCGTGGACGAACACCATCCGTCGGCGGTTGAGGTTGCTGGCCGTGGGCGCGGTGGCGGCCGCGACGGTGACGCAGCCGTCGCCCGGGCCGTCGCATCTGGTCTGCACGATCCATCGGCGGGTGGTCGGTTGAGACTCGGGCTCGCCGGCCGCGGGACGCCGACCGTTGATGCGATACGTGGTCAGCAGCGCCTCGTAGACACCGCTCAGACCGGCGGGGTTGCTCGGGGCGGTCGTCGAACTGCTCGCCGCGGCGGTATCCGGTGCGGCGTCGTCGTCGCCGCAGCCGGCCAGGCCGATGACGGCGGCGCAGATGACGAGCAGGGTGAGCGCTCGCGCCGCGGTACGGGGACTCCTCGCGGCGATCGGCACGTGGCGACTCTATGGCCACGTGCGGATCCGGCGCGCGGGAACCCTCGCAGATGAGCCCGGTCGACCGACTGTGACGTGCAGGGCGGCGTCAGGGCGCGGCGGGCAGCTCGCCACGGGAGACCGCGGCCACGGTCCGGATCGCGACCACCGCCCACGCCGCCACGAGGATCACGAACCCGGCGACGGCGACGGTGTCGAGGGCGCCGGACCCGGTGGCCTTCCCGAGTGCGCTCGCGCCCGTGACACACGTCCCGATGGGGAAGGTGAAGCTCCACCAGGTCATCGAGAAGGGCAGTCCGCGCAGTGCGGCGCGGGTGGTCACCGTGATCGCGACGGCGATGGTGACGGCAGCCAGTGCGGCGACCACCGATCCGAAACCCATACCGAGGGTGTGCAGGCCGGCGCTGCCGCTCGCCACGCCGAGGGCGAGGGCGGCGGTGATCGACTGGCCCAACATCCCGAGCGGGATCCACACGGTCGGTGCCGCGGCGTGTTCCGGCGCGCCGACCGTGTGGATCCGAGCGAACACGGCGACCGCGGTGGCCCCACCGGCGACGAGGGCCGCGACGAACGTGATCGAGGCCGTCCCGACGATGAGGTGCGCGAGAGCAGTGTCCGAGACGTGTTCGGCGAGCAGGGCGCCGGTCGAGGCCGACACCATCGGCGCCACCACCGACATCATCCGGGTCGGCGCGGCCGGTCCCCCGCGGTCGGGACGCCGCAGCGAACCGACACCGACGACGAGGAGGGTCACCACGCCCGCGGCGGTCCCCGCCGACCACAGCACGGCGTCGGTGAGGACGGCGGCAGTGGTGCCGATGGCCGGCGGGGCGTACAGCAGTGTCCCCGCGCCGACGGTCATCGCCGCCATGGCCGGCGCCCCGTAGAAGTGCGCCATGGTGGCGTGTCGGGCGTAGGCGCGCGCGATGTCTCGGTGGCGGAGCCAGTGCAGTGCGAAAGCCGCCGAGACCACGACGAACACCGCGACCGACAGCAGCCACACAGTGGAGCCGAAGGGGCGGAGGGCGGTGTCGCCGACGGGCAACCCGGCGGCCGCCACCGCGACGATGCCGGTCCCCATCACGGTCGTGAACCAGTTGGGGGTGATGTGTGCGAACCGCGTCGAGGTCGATGTGGGCGCTGTCGACGAGGCGGGGTGCGTGATCAGCGATGCGGTCATGACCCCACGATCGCCGAGTACGCCGGCCGCAGGTAGACGGCGCGATCTTGTAGGGATACAAACGCAGGTTGTACCCAGGTCGGGTGGGTTGTAGCGTCGGCGGACATGGTGGTGCCCGCGCACGTCCCCGAGCTGGCGACACTCGACGTCCTCGTCACCGTCGCCCGTGTCGGCAGCATGAACGCGGCGGCCCGCGACCTCGGCATGAGTCAGCAGGCCGTCAGTGCCCGCGTCCACGCGGCCGAACGCGAGATCGGGATGGCGGTGTTCCGCCGCTCGACGACCGGGGTGGAACCCACCACCGAGGGCGTCGTGATGCTCGAGTGGGCGGCGGCGATCCTCGAACAGGCGCAACGGTTCTCGGCCGGTGTCGGGAGTCTGTTGGGACAGCGGTCGGCGACCCTGACCGTCGCGTCGTCGATGACGATCGCCGAGTACCTCATGCCCGAATGGGTGGTGGCGCTGCGCGGTTCGCACCCCGAGGTCAAGGTTCGCGTGTGGCCCATGAACAGCACCGAGGTGCGTGCGCGGGTGGTGGCCGGGGAGTGTGCGGTGGGTTTCGTGGAGGACGGCGCGACCGAGAGCCACGGACCCACCGACGGCGTGACGGCGCGGGTCGTGCACCACGACGAGCTGCTCCTCGTGGTGCCGCCGGACCATCGGTGGGCGCGGGCAGGCCGTGTCACCCCGGCGACCGTGGCCCGAACGGCGTTGGTGCAGCGCGAATCCGGGTCCGGGACGCGGGTCGTGTTCACCGATGCGATGACCGCGGCCGGACACGTACCCGAGGATCCGATGCTCGAACTCAACTCGGTGTCGGCGGTACGTGCGGCCATGCTGAGTTCGGGGTCGCCGGCGGTGTTGTCGTCGTTGTCGGTGCGCGACGACCTCCGGCGCGGAACGCTGGTCGCGGTGCCGATCGACGGCGTCACGATGCCGCGGGCGCTGCGTGCGATCTGGGATCGCGATCGCGGGCTACGAGGGCCCGCACGCGATCTCGTCGATCAGGCCATCCGGCGCGGATCGGGATCAGACCACGAGTGACGGCCGGCCGAAGCGGGTACGGACGCCCGGCGAGTACAGCGCACGCAGACGCTCACCGGCGGGCATCACACCCGAGGCGTCGAGCAGGTCGTCGTCGAGATCGATCACCTCGGCGGCGTGTAACGGCCACGCGTCGTGTTCGTTCGGTACCCACCACGTGTGTCCGGCGACGTGGGTGTGCGCACCCCACCGCGCGGTGAGCCACATCTCGAGATCGGTCGGCATCACCTGCTCGCCGACGTCGATCGTGAGCCGGCTGCGGAGACCGCGCCGCGGCCACCGACGTGTGCTGTCGTAGGTGATGCGGTCACCGTCGCGGGTCATCCGCATCTTCGCCCACGTGTAGGGGATGCCGAGCCCGATACGGGTCGCCGGGACCACCGCGAGCCGTTCGGTCTCGAGCGATCGGAACAGCACACCGTGGCGGCCGGAGTCGTCGACCGAGTACAACCGGATGTTGGTCTCCAGGAACGACCCCAGGTAGGGCACGGGCGGTGTCGACGGACCCAGCGCGATCGAGTTCATCACGAACGGCACCAGGGCCACCCACGTGACGCCGTCGAACACGTCGGGACGGGTGCCCTCGGGGAACAGGTGCGCCACGTTCTGCGGCGCCACCGGCCAGTGCACGAACGTGAGGTCGTCCCACCGCTGATCGAGGAACACCGGTCGCCGGAGGTCGGGTGCGGTCACCGGATAGCCGTCGAGCGTGCTCATGAATCCATCGTGGCACGCCTCCCGCGAGCAGCGGATGTGCGTTCGCCCACGCGGCGACCACCGTGTTCGCCCTGCGCGAAGACCGGTCCGTGGCCGCCCATCGCGCCCCGGATCGGAGCACAATGACCACGTTGCGTCGCGCGCGGTGACCCAAGGATGCGCGGCAATCGACCCTCGAGAGGTCCGGAGTGTCTGCACCCGTCCCGAATCCCGTCCCGGCGAAGCCGTCCATTCTCACCGTGGACGACGACCCGTCGGTGTCGCGTGCGGTCGCGCGGGATCTGCGTCGCCGCTACGGCGAGCGGTACCGCATCATCCGCGCCGAGTCGCCGGGCGCGGCGCTCGAGGCGTTGCGGGAGATGACCCTGCGCGGTGAGTCGGTCGCGCTGATCCTCGCCGACTACCGGATGCCGGTGATGAGCGGCATCGAGTTCCTCGAGCAGGCGATGGACCTGTTCCCCATGGCGCGCCGGGTGCTGTTGACCGCGTACGCCGACACGGGCGCGGCGATCGACGCGATCAACCTCGTCGATCTCGACCACTACCTGCTCAAGCCGTGGGATCCGCCGGAGGAGAAGCTCTATCCCGTCGTCGACGCGCTCCTCGAGGCGTGGTCGGGGACCGAGAGCCGGCCCGCCACCGACACCCGCGTGATCGGACACCGATGGGACCCGCGCTCGTCGGAGGTGCGGGAGTTCCTCGCGCGCAACCAACTCTCGTACCGCTGGTTCATGGCCGACGAACCCGAGGGTGCGCGGTTGCTCAGTGCTGCCGGTCTCGACGACACGGCACTACCGACGGTGATCTGCGCCGACGGGACCGCGCTGGTCACCCCGACCGACTCCGAACTCGCCACGCACCTGGGCCTGCAGACGGCTCCGTCGGGTGAGTTCTACGACCTCGTCGTCGTCGGTGGCGGGCCCGCCGGGCTCGGGGCCGCGCTGTACGGGGCGTCAGAGGGCCTGCGGACCGTGCTCGTCGAGCGCACCGCGACCGGCGGTCAGGCCGGCCAGAGCTCACGCATCGAGAACTACCTCGGCTTCCCCGACGGCGTGTCCGGGGCGCAGCTCGCCGACCGGGCACGTCGGCAGGCCACGCGGTTCGGTGCCGAACTGATCACCACCCGCGACGTGGTGGCGTTGGAGACCAACGGATCTGCGCGCACCGTCCGCTTCGACGACGGCACCAGCGTCGACGCCCACACCGTCATCCTGGCGACCGGCGTCTCCTACCGGCAGCACGACGCCGACGGGCTCGAGGCACTCACCGGGCGCGGCGTCTACTACGGATCGGCGGTGACCGAGGCGGCGCGCTGCGCCGATCAGGACGTCTACATCGTGGGCGGCGCCAACTCCGCGGGCCAGGGCGCGTTGTTCCTCGCCCGCGGCGCGCGGTCGGTGACCATCGTGGTGCGGGCGCCGTCGTTGGCGGCGTCGATGTCGCATTACCTCGTCGCGCAGATCGAAAAGACCCCGAACGTGCACGTACGCACCTGCACCGAGGTCGTCGGGGTCGACGGGACTGACCATCTCGAATCGATTCGATTGCGCGACAACACCACCGGTGACGTCGAGTCGGTCGACGCGGGGTTCCTCTTCCTGTTCATCGGCGCCGCACCGCGCACCGACTGGCTCGACGGCCTACTCGCACGCGATCAACACGGGTTCATCCTCTCGGGTCCCGATCTCCTCAGCGGCGGGGGCGGGAAGTGGCCGCTCGACCGCATGCCCCACCACCTCGAGACCAGCGTCCCCGGGGTCTACGCCGCCGGCGACGTCCGGTCGCAATCAGCCAAGCGCGTCGCCTCGGCGGTGGGCGAAGGGGCGATGGCGGTGATGCTCGTGCACCGGTACATCGCCAACCCGTGACCCGCAGGACCCGACACCCCCACCGCGACGACCACTCACCAGAAATCAGACGACGATGACATCCACCACGTGCAGTCCCGACGAACTCCGGACGCTGTTCCTGTTCGAGAAGCTCGACGAGTCACAGCTCGAGACCCTCTGCGAGAACGGTCATGTCGAGCTGATCGAGCCCGGTCCGGTGTACGCCGAGGGTGACGAGGCGACCTGCTTCTACGTGTTGATCTCCGGTGAGATGGTGATGAGCAAGCTCTCCGGTGGTGAGGACATCGAGATCAGTCGCACCTCGCAGCCGGGCGTGTACTCCGGTGCGTGGCAGGCGTATCTGGGTGAGCGTGCCTCGCAGACCTACCCGGCCTCGGCGCGGGCGCTGGTGCCGTCGAAGTTCTTCGTCCTCGACGCCGACGTGTTCGGCCGGCTGATCCGCGAATGGTTCCCGATGGCCGTCCACCTGTTGGAGGGACTGTTCTTCGGCAACCAGAACTCGCGACAGATCATGGACCAGCGCGAGCGGCTCCTCGCGCTCGGATCGCTGTCGGCGGGCCTGACCCACGAACTCAACAACCCCGCCGCGGCTGCGGTCCGTGCGACGGCCAGCCTGCGCGACAGGGTCTCGCACATGCGACGCAAGCTGGGCATGATCGCCTCGGGCACCTACGACCACGAGACGATGACCAGCCTCATCCGGTTGCAGGACGAGGCGGCCGAACTCGTCGCCAAGGCGCCGACGCTGTCGCCGATGGAGGCGGCCGACCGTGAGGACGAGCTCGCCGACTGGTTCGACGCCCGCGGCGTGGCCGGGGGTTGGGATCTCGCGCCGACCTTCGTCGCCGCAGGCATGGACGTGGCATGGCTGGACAAGGTCCGTGCGGGTGTCGACGACGACGCGCTCCTCGACAGCGCCATCCGGTGGCTGAACTACACCGTCGAGACCGAGCTGTTGATGAACGAGATCGCCGATTCCACCACCCGGGTGTCGACACTGGTCGACGCGGCCAAGCAGTACTCGCAGATGGATCGCGCCCCCTATCAACGGGCCGACCTGCGCGAGCTGCTCGACAGCACGCTGGTGATGCTGGGCCGCAAGATCGGCGACCTCACCGTCGTCAAGGAGTACGACCCCGCGCTGCCGGCGATCCCGATGTACGCCGCCGAGCTGAACCAGGTGTGGACCAACCTCATCGACAACGCGGTGGCCGCGATGGACGGTGCGGGCACGCTCACCATCCGCACGCGACGCGAGGGCGACACCGCGGTCGTGCAGATCGGCGACACCGGGCCGGGCATCGACGCCGCCATCCGAGACCGCATCTTCGAACCGTTCTTCACCACCAAACCGGTCGGGCAGGGGACCGGACTCGGTCTCGACATCTCCTGGCGCATCGTGGTGAAGAAGCACCGGGGCAGCCTGCGGGTCGAATCCGAGCCCGGTGCCACCACGTTCGAGGTGCGTATACCGATCGAACCGCGCGACTAGGGTGGGTCCATGGCGGCCGACGGTGGTTCCGGGGTGACGGGGTGACGCAGCAGATGTGGGCGCGCGGACGCTACGAGGCGGTCGGCGAACGGATAGCCGGTGTCGCCGCCGAACTCGTCGCGACGGTCGACGACATCCGTCCGCTGCGGGGGCGTGAGGTCGTCGATCTCGCGTGTGGCACGGGTTCGGTCGCGCTGGCCGCGGCACGCGCCGGAGCCCGCGTCACCGGTGTCGACATCACCGCCGACCTCCTCGGCCTGGCCGCGGCGAAAGCCGATGCCGCGCAATCCGAACCGATCACCTGGGTGCGTGCCGACGCGTCCGCCACCGGGCTGCCCGCAGACTCCGCCGACGTCGTCCTCTCGAGCATGGGCATCATCTTCGTGGAGCCGAGGGCGCAGGTCGCCGAGATCGCCCGCATCCTGCGCGCCGACGGCACCCTGGGCTTCACCTCGTGGGTGCGCGCGACGCACAACCCGTTCTACGACCCGATCGTGTCGGTGCTCGGCCCGCCCCGACCCGCCACCGACGATGCGACCTCGCACTCACCTGACGACTGGGGTGTACCCGACACCATCCACGCCCGCCTCGCGGGTGGCTTCGACACCGTCGAGATCGACCACCGTGTCCACACGTGGCGCTTCGGCAACCTCGAGACCGCGATGCACTTCATCTCCGAGGAGTCCCCGATGCACGTCGACGTACTGCACCGGGTCAGCGAGATGCAGCACGACCGGCTGATGTCGGCGTTCGAGGTGGCGCTCGCGCCGCACACCGACGCCGCGGGCACCATCGCCTTCGACTCGCCGTATGTGGTGGTCACCGCCCGTCGCCGCTGAGCGGGTACGCCCCGGCCGGGTGGGTTCACCCGACGGTTGTCCGTGAGCGGCCTCGGTCGCCTACCGTAGGGGAGTGAGTTCTCCACAGGTTTCCCCGTCATCGGGATCCGCGCCTGCAGCCCCGGGTGCGACAATCCGCGACGTGTCCGGCCGTGACGTGACCGAGGTGTCGTCCTCCCGTGACGACTTCAAGAAGGTCTTCACGTGGCGCGGGATCGACGCGACCCGGCTCGAGCAGGTCCGCGTCCAGGTGAGCGGTCTGCGCATCAAGGCGTTCGGACAGATCATCGGCGCGGCCACCGACACCCACGAGGCGTTCTCGGCCACCTACGACCTGCTCACCAACGACGCCGGGGTGACCCGACGTCTGTCGGTGCACCTCGCCCGGGCCGGCGGCGAGACGCAGATCTCGATCACCCGCGACGGCGAGAACAATTGGCTGGTGCAGACCCCGCAGGGCACCGAGCGCAGCGACTTCGGTGGAGCGCAGGACGTCGACCTGGTGCTGAGTCCGTTCTTCAACGCCCTTCCCATCCGTCGCCTCGATCTGCACCGTGTTCCCACGCAGACCCAGGTCCCGGTGGTCTACCTCTTCCTCCCGGAGGTCTCGGTCGCTCCGTCCACGGTGAGTTACCACTCGGCTGCCGATGCGATCGCGGTGCAGTCGCCGGTCGGTTCGTCGACCATCACCACCGACGACACCGGTTTCGTCCGTGACTACGAGGGACTCGCCGAGCGCATCTAATTCTCGGAGTCGGCAAACCGGGACTCGGCGGTCCAGACCCGGCCGAGGTGGGCCTGACGGCGCAGTTCCGCCGCCCACCCCGTCGCGCCGACCGTCACCCCGGTGATCGGCTGCACCGCCGTCGAGGTCATCGCCTCCCAGCGGGTGCGCACACGGTGCCCGTCCTCGACGACGAGTTCCACCGAGCCGCTGTCCCGAAGCGCGTCGCGCGCACGGGTCAGCCGGTCGAGCGCTTCGTCCATCGTGCCGAGCAGGGCGACGGTGTTGGCCTCGAGCATCGCGCGCTGCAGCGGAACCGCGGTACCGGCGACGCGGGTGCCGTCGCGGAAGCTGCCCGCGGCCAGGCGCAGGGCCAGCTGCCCGTCGCCGCCGGCGACCGATGCGGTGATCGCCGCCGTCACGTGCGGCAGATGTGAGATGGCCGCGACCACGCGGTCGTGTTCGTCGGTCGCCACCGGCACCACCACCGCACCCACCGAGAGGGCGAGGTCGGCGACCGCGGTCCAGATGTCGGGGTCCAGGCCGTCGTCGGCGGCGACCACCCAGCTCGCGCCGACGAACAGCGCGGGGTCGGTGGCCGCCCAACCGGACTGCGACGTCCCGGCCATCGGATGGCCACCGACCCACCGCGCCGACAGTCCTGAATCCGACACCGACTGCGCCACGGCCTGTTTCACGCTGATGACGTCGGTGACCGCACAGTTCGGGGCCCAGTGGGCGATGGCCTCGAGGACGGGGTCGAGGGCGGTGACGGGAACCGCCACCACGATCAGTGCGTCGGCCTCCGCGGCGCGCCGCAGCGTGCGTTCGAGGTCGTCGTCGGCGTCGTACCCGGCGGCGGTGGCCTCGGTGACCGTGGCCGCGGACCGGTTGTGTCCGAACGCGCTGCGTCCGGAGTCGGCCACCGCCCGCAGCAGCGAGCCGCCGATGAGGCCGAGGCCCAGCACACACAGCGGTGCCACGGCGTCGCTGGAGGGGGTGTCGGCCGACATGGGTTCAGGGTGGCACATCGTGTCGCACCTGGGAAAAGAGTCGTCCCGGTGCAGGGGGCGTCATCGCTTGGGATAACTCCGAGGGTGCGACTACGGTGTCGCACATGGCTGCTGCGAGTTCGGACGATCTGGACGGTTTCGCCGTCGCCGTCGTTCGCGAAGAGGGCAAGTGGACCGTCTCCGCGATGGACAACGCCGCGCTGACCAGCCTCGATGACGCCGAGAAGTCGCTGAAGCAGATGCGTAGCGCCGGTGCGGTCTTCGGCCTGCTCGATGTCGACGACGAGTTCTTCGTGGTGATCCGGCCGTCCCCCTCGGGTTCGCGGCTGTTGGTCTCCGACGCGACCGCCGCCATCGATTACGACATCGCCGCCGACGTCCTCGACGCGATCAACATCGACGTCCCCGACATCGACTCCGACGACCTCGACGACGTGGAACCGTGGGAGGAGGGCGACCTCGGGGTGCTCGCCGATCTGGGGTTGCCCGATTCGGTGATGAGCGTGATCGTCGGTGACACCGACCTCTACGCCGACGAGCAGATAGGGATGATCGCCGCGCGCCTCGGTTTCGCCGACGAGCTCGGCCGTGTTCTCGACTCGCTCGGTCACTGACCGCCGCCCGACGTCCGCGCCGTGACCCCGACCGACCCATGACACCGACAGATGCGGACCTGATGGCCGTGGCGCTGGAGGCGGCGAAATCGTCCGGGGCTCAGGATGTCCCGGTCGGTGCCGTCGTGTTCGATGCCGATCTCCGTGAGATCGCCCGCAGCGGCAACCTCCGTGAACGCGACGGTGACCCGACCGCGCACGCCGAGATCCGCGCACTGCGGGCCGCGGCGTCCGTCCACGGGGACGGATGGCGTCTGGAGGACTGCACCCTCGTCGTCACCCTCGAACCCTGCGTGATGTGTGCCGGCGCGATCACGTCTGCGCGGATCGGCCGACTCGTGTTCGGTGCGTGGGAACCGAAAACCGGCGCCGTGGGCTCACTGTGGGATCTCGTCCGCGATCGCCGACTCACCCATCGACCGCAGGTCCGGGCCGGTGTCCGCGAATCCGAGTGCGCCGACCTACTCCACGAGTTCTTCCGGGCGCACCGATCCGGGTGAGCCCATCCGTGGCCGCGTCGCGACCACCATGGCACGGTGGAGGCGGGTCGCACGTGGACCCCGAGGGTTGTGGCGGTACGACAACCGCCGAAGCAGAAGCCCTCGCACGCTCGACGAAGGGATGAACCATGGGCATCACCGACGACGCCAAGAACAAGGCCGAAGAACTCAAGGGACGCGGCAAAGAGGCCGCCGGCAGTGTGGCCGGCGACGACGAGCTGAAGGCCGAGGGCAAGGGCGACCAGGCCTCCGCCGACACCAAGCAGAAGATCGCCGACGCCGCCGATGCGGTGAAGGGCAAGATCGACGACGTGAAGGACAAGCTCACCGGGAAGTGATCCCGCCGGCGCCGCATGGGCCCTGAGCAGCGGATTTAGGCTCACCAGGGTCCTGCGGTAGTGTCTTCGGCGGTGGCGTGTCCGAGCGGCCGAAGGTGCAGCACTCGAAATGCTGTGTGCGGTAACCCCGTACCGGGGGTTCAAATCCCCCCGCCACCGCCACACCGATCCCCCGTTCGCGCACTGCGCGAACGGGGGATCTGTCGTCTGCGGCGCCGTATGGTGTTGCGATGGCGGTTGTTGTAGATCCTAAAGATTCACTTTTCTGGTTCGGGACCTCTGATGCGATGCCGACGGATCAGTACTTCGTGCTCGCCTTCTCGAACGTGGGATCGGCCGAGGGGCCGGCGTGGGAGGACCTGGTCGACCTCATCGCTGCCCGGTCCACCGCGATCCCCGCTCTGAACAAGCGGCTGGCCGAGAGCCCGGCGAGTATCGACTACCCCCGATGGCTCCATCACCCCGCCGACATGGACGAGTGCCTCCACCGCCTCGTCGACGAGGACCGAACGGCGTCGACGCCTGCCGTGACCCGTGAGTGGTCGACGTGTGTCGACGAGATCGAGCGACTCCTCGCATCGACCCTTGACGCGACCCGCACCCCGTGGCAGCTGCACATCGCGACCGACGTGGTGGGCGTCCCGCAGGTCGACGGGCCTGCGACGATCGTGTTCGTGCGGTTCAGTCATGTGCTGACCGACGGCCTGGGCGGGGCCGCGCTGCTGCGAGCCCTCTTCGGTCGTACGCCGCGACCCGACGACGCCGACGTGGCCGCCGACGCCGAACCCCGTGCACCCGGCGCGCTCGCGTGGCGTGTGCGCGACGTCGGTCGGGCCCTCGGTCGGCTCCTGCGCCTGCCGGTGGCGCTGGTGGCGACCGCCGTCGCGGGCCGCCGTTCCGCGCGGCCATCGGACGGGCCACAGCCACGGGTGTCGATCAACGCCTGCGGCGCGGGGATCCGTCACGTGACCGTGATGCCGATCCCGCATGAGGTCTCCTCGTCGCGCCGGTTCACCGTCACCCAGCTCGCGTTGTGCGCCGCGTCGCTCGCCACCGAGCGTCTGCTGGTCCGGCGCGGGGAGGTGCCGGATTCGCTCGCCGCGGCCGTGCCGGTCGCGGTGCGTGATGCCACGCCGTGGGTGGGGGCCAACCGGTTCGCCACCGCGGTCGTCGGACTCGGCATCGGGTCGTCCGATGCGCTCGATCGTGTCGAGACGATACGTTCGTCGCTCGGCGCCGAACGCCGTCGCCTGGGCAGTCGCGACACCATCAGGATCCTCCGACTCGCCGAATCGGTTCCGTGGCCGATCCTTTCGCGATACCTGCGTCGTGGACGCGCGCAGGGAGCGCCGAGCGGGTCGGTCCCCGCCCATCTCTCGGTGACGAGCGTGAACTGCGGCGACGGTGACATGGAGTTGCTGGGTGATCCCGCGGTCATGGTGGCGGGGTTCCCGTGTCTGTCGCCCGACATCGGTATCGGGCTCGGCATCTACGGACTGGGTGGCGACGTGACGCTCGGTGTGCTCACGTCTCCCGACGCGGTACCGGACGCCGACGAGTACACCGAGCTCTTGCGAACCGCGCTCGACGAAGTGTCGGCAGCCGTCGCCTGAACCGGCGTCCCGGCTCGCGCCGAGCCCCCGTCACCGGAAATCGGTCGTCCGGGGATCGGTCACTGGGGGATGAAGCCGAACGACGACTCGCCGCGGGTGCAGCGGGCGAGCACGCCGGCGGTCTGCGACGGCCCGCAGGACCAGCCGTCGACGGTGCGGTTGCGTCCGGTGGAGATGGTCGGGCCGTAGGTGCGGGCGACGGGCATGACCGTGCCGCAGTCGACGGAACCCCCCGGGAAGATGACGACCCGCAACGCGCCCTCGGGTCCGTTGGCGGTGTCGCACCGGGTGCCCGCGATCTCCGGCGCCGCCTTCGACGGCGGGATCGAGGTGGCCGCCGGCAGTCGGGGGCCGGGTACGGCCGTCGCGCTCGGATCGGTGCTGGTTGGCGCGTTCGGATCGATGGCCTCCGACGGGGCGGAGGCCGATCCGGTTGCCGAGGGGTCCGATGCCGAGGTCGCGGCGACCGACGAACTGCCCGATGCGGTGGTGTCGCCGGAGTCGCCGCAGGCGGCGAGGCCGACGGTGGCGGCCGCGGCGGCGATCATGACGGCCGCCCGGACTCGGTGGTTACGCATGGTTGTCACCGTATCGAACGCCGATGGGTGCGACCCCGGTCACTTCGCGGCGTCGGGGTGACCGATCACGCAAAGATGCGCATGGCAGAAAAATTGCAGGATTGCGCAAGTTCGTCCATGATCGACGGCATGACCTCGGGACTTCGGGAGACGAAGAAGGCGGCGACGCGGCAGGCGCTCGCCGTCGCCGTGCTGCGTCTGTCGGAGACAGAAGGCTTCGACAGCGTGTCGGTGGAGGCCGTCGCCGCCGAGGTCGGAGTCTCGCCGCGCACCTTCCACAACTATTTCGCCGGCAAGGAAGACGCACTGCGCTTCTACCTGACCGAGATCATCGATCGGATCTTCACCGCCCTGGAGGCGCGTCCCGGAGACGAGGGGTTCTGGGACTCGACCACCGCGGCGTTCATCGAGGTGATCTGCGACCGCGACGGCGACGCCCGGGCGTTGGCCCACCTGATGACGCTGATGGACACCGAGCCGTCCATCGCGATGAAGAAGAGTCGCAAGGGCGAATTCGACCCGATCGTGGCCCGCTTCGAGGCGTTGTGCGAGCAGCGGTCCATCGGTCGCGACGGGATGACCTACGCACGACTCGTCCTGGGATGCGCGGCCGTCGGTATCCGCGTCGCCCTCGAGGACCACCTCGACGGCGAGGTGGCGCCGGAGGCTCTGCGTTCGACGCTGCACCGCACCTTCGAACAGATCCGGAACGGGATGGCCGTGCCACTGACCGACCGCTGATCCCTGACCCCGCCCCGGGCTCCCGCCCGACAACGACTCTCTACCAACGACATCCGTCGTCGAACAGGAAAGAATCCATGGCCACATACTTGTACCGCATCGGCAAGTGGGCGTTCACGAACAAATTCAAGGTCATCGGCATCTGGATGCTGATCCTGGTCGGCATGGGCGTCGCGGGGTCGACACTCGCCGGGCCGTCGAGTTCGAGCTTCTCCATCCCGGGCATCCCGTCGGAGAAGGCCCAGGACAGCCTGGTCTCGAGCTTCCCGGAGAAGCCGAAGTTCTCCCAGGACATCAGCATCAAGTACGTGCTGAAGGCGCCTGCGGGCAAGACCCTGCTGGACTACCAGCCCGCCATCGATCAGATGGTCACCTCGATGAAGCAGTTCGACGGCGTCAAAGCACCCGACTCCATCGTCAACCCCTTCAGTCCGGAGGCCTTCGGCACGCCGAGCGACCCGGGCAAGGTCGTGCAGACCTCCGTCGATTTCCAGAAGGACACGTTCGGCAAGTCCGACGCCGACGCACGGGCCGACGCCGCGGTGTCGTCGCCGATCAACGCGAACGCCACCGTCGCCCAGCTCGGTGCGTCGTACACGGCGACCCAGGCCACCGACGTCTCCGACAAGGCGCATGACCAGCAGACCGCGGTCGCCGACGCGGCCCGCAGCGCGGGCCTGACCGTGGAGATGAGCGGTACCGCCCTCCCGCAGCCGGCGATCGGTGTCACCTCCGAGCTGATCGGTGTCGGCGTCGCGGTCGTCGTCCTCATCATCACGTTCGGCTCGTTCGTGGCCTGGGGCATGCCGATCCTGACCGCACTGGTCGGTCTGATCATCGGACTCATGGGTGTCAGCGCCGCGTCGGGCTTCTTCAGCCTCAGCGAGGAGACCCCGATCCTCGCGACGATGATCGGTCTCGCGGTCGGCATCGACTACGCGCTGTTCATCGTCTCCCGCTATCGACACGAACTCCTGGAGTCGAAGACCCGGGCCGAGGCGGCGGGACGTGCCGTGGGCACGGCGGGTTCGGCGGTCGTGTTCGCCGGGTTGACGGTGATCATCGCCCTGTCGGCGCTGTCGATCGTCAACATCCCCTTCCTCACCGCCATGGGCCTCGCGGCCGCGGTCACGGTCCTCGTCGCCGTCCTCGTCGCGCTCACCCTGCTGCCCGCGGTGCTCGGACTGTTCGGCGGCAAGGCGTTCGCCGGATCCATCGGATTCCTCAACGCACCCGACACCCCGAAGTCGTCGGGCTCGACGACCCCGCGTGTGTCGAACGGTTCACGCTTCGTCGACCAGATCGTGAAGCACCCGGCCGTGGCGCTCGTGCTCGGCGTCGTGGTGCTCGGCGTGATCGCCGCGCCGATGGTCGGTCTGAAGCTGGCACTGCCGAACGACGGGACGTCCGATCCGTCGACGTCGCCCCGCAAGGCCTACGACATCGTGGCCGAGGGCTTCGGACCCGGCCAGAACGGTCCTCTGGTCGTGGTGGCGAACGCCTCGGGAGTGTCCGATCCGAACGCTCGCAACGCCGCCTTCAACAGCGTCGTCACGAAGATCAAGCAGCTACCCGACGTGAAGACCGCCCTGGTCAGCCCCGGCGATGTGAACAAGGCCGGCGACGCCGCGGTGATCACGGTGCTGCCCAACAGCGGCCCGAGTTCGAGCGACACCCAGCAGCTCGTCAAGGACCTGCGTTCGGCGGAGTCGGGCATCACCCGCGCCGACGGCGTCACCTACGGGGTGACCGGCCAGACCGCCATCGAGAGCGATGTGTCCGATCGGCTCTCGCAGTCACTCATCCCGTACCTGGCGGTGGTCGTGGGTCTCGCGTTCATCCTGCTGATGCTGGTCTTCCGCTCGATCCTGGTCCCGCTCACCGCGGCGCTCGGGTTCCTGCTGAGCATCGTCGCCACCTTCGGCGCCACGGTCGCCATCTTCCAGAACGGCGACCTGGGGCTCATCGGCAACCCGCAACCGATCGTGAGCTTCCTGCCGATCTTCCTCATCGGCATCGTGTTCGGTCTCGCGATGGACTACCAGGTGTTCCTGGTGACCCGGATGCGCGAGGAATACGTCCACGGCGCGTCGGCGAAGGATGCGATCAAGAAGGGATTCGGGCACAGCGCCCGCGTGGTCGCCGCGGCGGCGACGATCATGATCTCGGTGTTCGCGGCCTTCATGCTGCAGGACAACTCGCTGATCAAGTCGATGGGCTTCGCCCTCGCCGCAGCGGTCTTCTTCGACGCCTTCATCATCCGCATGATCGTCATCCCGGCGGCGCTCGCGCTGCTCGGCGACAAGGCGTGGTGGCTGCCGAAGTGGCTCGACCGCATCCTGCCGAACGTCGACGTCGAAGGCGAGAAGTTGAACGAGTATCTCGCCGAGACGGCACCGGAAGGCGGTCGGCACCGCGAGACGGTCGGCGTCTGACCCCAGACGCGGACATGCCCTCGAGGTGAGTTCGGGGGACGGCGACGATTGCTGCGAGATATCGCGGCGATCGTCGTCGTTGTCGTTGCCGCCGCGTCTAGGCTGACCCGATGACAGTGACCCGCATCACATCGTTGTCGCGGCGCCTCGTGGTCGCGGCGGGAGCCGTTCTCCTCGCCTGCGCGGTACCGGTGACCACCGCGCACGCCACTCCCAGTTCCGGCATCAGCGCGGTCGACCTCGCCCAGGCCGACATCCCCGCGGGGTTGCTGCCGTTCATCACCGGCCCGGGGAAGGCGACGGTCCGCGAGATCACCATCGCACCGGGCGGCACCACGGGCTGGCACTTCCACGACGGTCGCCTGATCGGGACCGTGAAGCAGGGCACGCTCACCCACCCCGGCGCCGACTGCAAGCCCGTCGTCTACCGGCAGGGCCAGCTCATCGTGGAGCCCGAGAGCGAGAGGAACACGCACGTCGGTCGCAACCTCACGTCGTCGCCGGTGATCCTCGACGTGCTGTACCTGCTGCCCGCGGGCAAGCCGTTCTTCGAGGACGCCCCCGCGCCGCCGTGTGACGCCCCGCGCCGGTAGTACGCGCGGGGGTCGGCAGGTCTGGGATGATCGGGAGTCGTGACCGTCCCCCAGACCCCCGACCGCGCCACCACCCCCGACCACAGCTTCGCGTTCGGCACGGAACTCGCCGGGACCCTGGGGCGCACGGGGGTCATCAGCACCCCGCACGGTGACATCCGCACCCCGGCATTCATCCCCGTGGGTACCAAGGCCACGGTGAAGACCGTGGTACCCGAGGCGGTGGCCGATCTCGGCGCGCAGGCGGTGCTGGCCAACGCCTACCACCTGTACCTACAGCCCGGCCCCGAGATCGTGGACGCCGCAGGTGGATTGGGCCGGTTCATGAACTGGCCCGGGCCCACCTACACCGACAGCGGCGGGTTCCAGGTGATGTCGCTGGGGGTGGGGTTCAAGAAGGTCATCTCGATGGAGGTGCGCGAGACCGAGAACGACGACGTCATCGCACCGGGCAAGGAGCGTCTCGCGCGGGTCGACGACGACGGCGTCACCTTCAAGTCGCATCTCGACGGCACCACCCACCGGTTCAGTCCGGAGGTGTCGATGCAGATCCAGCACCAGCTCGGTGCCGACATCATCTTCGCGTTCGACGAACTGACCACACTGATGAACACCCGTGCCTACCAGGTGGATTCGCTCGAACGGACCCGTTTGTGGGCCATCCGGTGTCTCGACGAGCACAACCGCCTGACCCGCGAACGTCACGACCGTCCGCTGCAGTCGCTGTGGGGTGTGGTGCAGGGCGCGCAGTACGAGGATCTGCGTCGCGCCGCCGCACGCGGGCTGATGGAGGCGAGTCGCCGCGACCAGGACGCCGGCGGCCGCGGTTTCGGCGGGTACGGCATCGGAGGGGCGCTCGAGAAGGAGAACCTCGGTCAGATCGTCGGGTGGGTCAATGACGAGCTGCCCAGGGATACGGCCAAGCACCTCTTGGGGATCAGTGAGCCCGACGACATCTTCACCGCCATCGAGAACGGCATCGACACCTTCGACTGCGTGTCGCCGTCCCGGGTGGCGCGCAACGGCGCCATCTACTCGTTCGACGGGCGCTACAACATCACCAACAGCCGCTTCCGCTCCGACTTCTCACCGATGGAACCGGAGTTGGAGAACTACTCCTCGCAGTACAGCCGCGCGTACATCCACCACCTGTTCAAGGCCAAGGAGGGACTGGCCGCAACGCTGTGCACCATCCACAACGAACACTTCATCGTGACGCTGGTGGACCGGGCGCGACAGGCCATCGAGGACGGGAACTACGCCGAGTACCGCGATGCGTTCCTCGCCCGCTACTACGCGGCGAGTCGCTGAGCCGGCCGGAACGCATTCGGCGTGCCCCCCGGCGGGGACGCCCCCCGGCCTCTAGTCTTTTTGTACAGCAGGGAATCCGATCCCCGCGCAGGACATCTCGACGATGCGACGACCTCGGACAAGGAGTGCCATGACCTACCCGCCGCCCGGCGACGACCCGTTGCGCAAGCAACCCGATCCGTCCGGCGACCAGAACCCCGGCGGCTACCCGCCGCCCGGGTCGTACCCGCCACCGCAGGGGTCCTATCCCCCGCCGCAACAGGGTTCGTTTCCACCCCCGCCGCCCGGTGCGTTCCCCCCGCCGCCCGGTGCATACCCCCCGCCCGGTGGGTTCGGTGGTGCTCCGGGCTACGGCGGGCCGCCCGGATTCCCTCCACCGCCCACCCGATACTCGCTGGGCGACGCGATCTCGGTCGGTTGGGAGCGGTTCAAGGACAACCCGGGAACGTGGATCGGGTTCTTCGTCCTGAACTTCGCACTCATCGCCGTCGCGTTCGTCATCTACTTCGTGGTCCTGTTCGGTTCGGCTTTCGCGTTGTCGGACTCGACCGACTCGTCGGCGGCGAACACCGGATTCTCCATCGGGGCCATCGCGCTCAGCGCAGTGTTCTTCGTGGTGTTCGTCGCCATCCTGTTCGTGTTCCAGGCGGCGGCCATCCAGGGCGCGTTGCAGGAGGTGGTCGGGCAGAAGGCGCAGATCGGTGCGATGTTCCGGTTCCGCAAGCTCGCTGACGTCATCGTCGCGTCGTTGCTCGTCGGACTCATCGTCGGTGTGGGACTCGCGCTGTTCTATCTTCCGGGCATCATCGCGGGATTCCTGCTCACGTACACGCTGTATTTCGTGATCGAGGACGGGCTGTCGCCGGTGGCCGCCATCAAGGCCAGCTTCCGACTCTCCACCGGGCGATTCGGCGACGTCTTCGTGTTGCTGCTTCTGAGCGGGATCATCGGCGGGCTCGGCGCCATCGTCTGCTACGTCGGCGTCGTGGTGACCGCGCCGATCGCCGCGATCGCGCAGGCCTACGGGTTCCGCATGTTCACCGGCAAGCCCGTCGCGCCGGTCAGACTCCGTTAGTCACCGCGGTCCCCACAATGCACGAGCGCCCCGCAGACGACATCGTCTGCGGGGCGCTCGGGTCTCGTGGTCGGTTCAGACGCGCACGACGCGGGTGCCGCCCGCGAACTTGTCGTGCAGGCCCTGCTTGTTGGGGTCGTTGCTGATGGTCACGCCGATGGCGATGACCAGACCCAGCGTCACCAGGCCGACGAGGAACGGCAGGATGATCAGGAAATTGAGCAAGGCGGTCAGCACCGAGAGCAGCATCCAGATGTTGCGCTTGAAGGCCACGTCCTGGGCCGGGATGTTGCCGTCGGGTCCGACGGTGCGCAGCTTCAGCAACTGCTTGCCTAGGGTGGCGCCCTTACGGGACTCGAAGTACGTGAAGTAGATGATCGCCGCGAAGCTGAGGATCACCGACACGATGTAGTAGGCGGCGTTGCCGCCGACCACGCCGACGATGGCCTCGATGATCGCGACCGGGATCGCCACGATGATCCCGTCGATGATGCGCGCACCCAGTCGGACGCCGGCCCCGGCCGGTTGTCCCGACGTCTGATAGATGCCCTGCTCGCCGTACTGCTGCTGACCCACCGGCGGTGGGGGCGGGTACTGGCCGGGTGGGGGATAGGACCCCGGGGCACCGCCCTTCGACAGATCGGGGGCCGGGTACTGGGGCTGACCGTATTGCGGCTGTCCGTACTGAGGCTGTCCGTACTGGGGTTGCCCGGGTTGGGGCGACCCGTACTGAGGATCCTGACCCTCCGGATTCTGGCCCGGGTACTGGGGTCCGGTCATGTGACGTCCTCTCGTTTCGGCGCGTGCCGGGGGATGGTCCGCGTGGCCGCCAGTCTAAATCAGAACCAATCGGACACCGCGGGAATCGGTGACGCTGACGCGGTTGGTGATCGCAGGTCGATGATCGTCGATCACCAGAGGTCGTCGGGATCGAGGATCCACGGGCCGTTCGGGAGGGCAGCGGGATCGAACCGACGGAGAACGTCGGCCGCGGTGAGGTTTTCACCGATCGTGCCGAGGCTCAACGACGACGCCAGCAACGAGAGCAGGCGCGTGTCGTCGACGCCGACCATGGCGAGGTCGGCACGCGTGACCGCCCCGTCGCGCTTGGCCAGGCGCGCTCCGGAGGTGTTGAGCACCAGCGGTACGTGGGCATAGTGCGGCACGGGCACGCCGATCAATGTGGCGAGATACGCCTGACGCGGGGCTGAGGTGAGCAGGTCGTCGGCCCGGACCACCTGGTCGACACCCTCGGTGCCGTCGTCGATCACGACGGCGAGGTTGTAGGCGGCCGTACCGTCGCCCCGTCGGAGCACGAAGTCGTCGACAACGCCGGTGAAGTCACCGCACAGTGTGTCGGAGATAGTGAAAGTGTTTGTGTCGCTGCGTAACCGGATGGCCGGATCGCGGCCCGCGGCGCGCCGGGCGGCACGGTCGGCGTCGTCGAGATCCCGGCAGGTGCCGGGATAGGAGCCGGGCGGGGCGTGCGGTGCGATGGTCGCGGCGTGGATCTCGCGGCGGCTGCAGAAGCACTCGAAGGTCCGGCCGGCGGCGGTGAGGTCGTCGATGACGGCGTCGTAGATGTGGGCTCGTCGCGATTGCACGGTCGGCTCGTCGTCCCAGTCGATGCCGAGCGCGCGAAGGTCACCGAGTTGGGTGTCGGCGACGCCCTCTCGGGAGCGGTCGTCGAGGTCGTCGATGCGGATGACGAAGCGCCGGTCGGTGCTGCGGGCGAACAGCCATGCGAGCAGTGCGGTGCGGAGGTTGCCGATGTGGAGGTCGCCCGAGGGCGACGGCGCGTACCGACCCGCGCCGGGCGTTTGGATCATGACGTCGACCGCTCGACGTACTCGCCGAGTTCGGCGGGGACGAGTCGGGCGGTGGCGTCGGTGGGGTGCCACCAGAAGGCGATCTCGTGGGGCGCGTCGAGAATCGGGAACCGGTCACGGTCGACCGGGGCGTTCTGCACCTCGGTGTCGAAGGCGAACACGATCTCGTGACCGTTCTCGTCGTCGGCGGTGAAGAGGTTCTCGAACACCCCCAGCAGCGTCGCCGACGAGACGGTGATCCCCAGCTCCTCGGTGATCTCCCGATCGAGGGCGGTCCGCGCTGTTTCACCGAACTCGATGCCGCCGCCGAGGGGGCGGACGCGCGGGTCGTCGGTCCCGATGCCGTGACCGGTGACGAGGAGGGCACCGTCGGATGGTCGCCGGATCAACGCCAGCACGATCGGCCGAATCGAATTCGCCATGACCTCAAGCGTAAACGCGCCGGCCTCCACCGAGTCGAATGGTCGTGCTGACTGTGTGGAAAGCCAAGTCGAATGTGCTGGCAGCGTGGCGTGAGCCGAGAGGCAGACAACGCACATTCGGCGAAGGCTTTCCGCACAGTCAGCGGCGGTAGAACCCAACCACCGACTAGGCCGCCGGATACAGCGGGTGGCGGGGCCAGGTGATGTCGAACCGATGACTCGGGGCCGGAACGTCAGGTGGATTCCGGAATTGTTCGAGGAGTTCGTCGATCCGGTGCAAGTGGTTGGCGCGGAGTTGATCGCGTGGGTCGGTGTTGCGTCGCCAGCCGTACCGTCCCTTGTCGCGGCCATCGATGATCTTCTCTGTCGACCATTGGTGAGCTTCGGGACCCACGGCACGGTTGTGCGGTCCGCATGCCGGCGCCAGGTGGGTGGAGTCGGTGAGGCCGCCGTCAGCCCAATCCTGTTCGGCGTGATGCATCTCGGTGTGCGCGAAGGCGACGCCGCAGTCGTCTTTGCTGCAGCCGCGGTATTGCGCGAACGCCATAAGCCGTTGAGCCTGAGACGCGAGGCGTCGGGTCCGGCCGTAGAACAGCGGCTCATTGGTGACGTCGCTGAACACCGCGAGATGGGATTGAGCGTCGGCGGCGAGCTTCACGACATCACCGATCGGGAGGTCGGTACCTGTGGTGGTGCGTGCGACGCCGGCGTGTTCACGCAGTTGGGCGTCGGTGATGGAGACGATGATCTGCGGCGGCAACCCTCGATGAGATCCGCCGAGCAGTCCACCGTTCACGGCGGCATCGAGCAACGCCTTGAAGGCATCGTGGTTGCGTTGGGACTGCGATCGGCAATCTCGATCCGCGGCTTCCCGCAACACATCACCGCTGATCTCGCTGCCGTCGCCGTGAGGTGACTGCTCGTCGTCGGGATTGTTCATCCCCGGCGCGGCCCATTTCGCGAGCACCACATCGAACAGCGCACGGGTGACCGGATCCAATGTCGCTGTCAGCTTCGACATCAACTGCGAGTCCTGGCACCCCAGCGACAGTTTCCGATTCCGTGCGCGATCGCGGTCGTCAGTCAAACGGCCGTCGGGATCGAGATGCGCCAGGATGCGCACACCGGCCGCGGCGATCTCTTTCGGTGTGAGTGTGGTCGCGAACTCGGCGAGGGTCTGCTCCGCGAACGCCCGATGCTCAGGTTCGACCGCGGTGGGGATCTTGCCCATCACATCCAGCACGGCGTGGACGTGGTCGGGGCCGATCGCACCAGCGGCCAATTCCCGTGCTGTGTTCGGGCACACCGGTGGCAGCTTCTCGCCGGTCATGGCGTGCATCGGTTCGAGCGCCTGCACTTCTCTCAGACGCTTCTTCGGTTGCGTCACGCGCAATTTCGTCCGCAGGAACTCGGTCAGGTTCACACATCCCACGGCGCGGTGGGCGTCGCGGTCGGACACCTCGAGGATCCTGCGATTGCCGGCGGCCTCGAGTCGGCGGGCGATGCGTTCATGGCGGATGGCGAGATCCGCGACTTCCTCCTCGGTGCACGAGGTGGAGTCCGCGGAAAGGATTCTGTCCACAATCTGTTCCAGGGCAGCGTAATCCGCTTCGATTGCGTTCAAAGGTCTCCCCCTCCCCAGGTGGATCTGTACATCTATCCTAGCACGGATGTTCGAAATGTGGGGGATTGATTTCAGTGAATAGTGTTGAACGCTGGTGTATTTCGCTCGTCTGGTTGCGTTCTACTACCGCTGACTGTGCGGAAGCCGGTCGCCGAGTGTGCGTTGCTGCGTTGTCGGCTCACGGTGCGCTGTCCGCACACTCGGCGACCGTTTCCGCACAGTCAGCACCACAGCCCGTTTCCGCACAGTCAGCGCGACCGGCCGCTTTCCGCGCCACCGCAGGCAAGGGGCAGCGTCGGGGGTGGGGTTGGTGAGACGATGGGGAGGTGGACCTCCCCGTCATGCCACCTGTCGCCCCGATGCTCGCCAAGGCGGTCACCGCTGTGCCCGCCCAGCCCGACGACGGCATCGCGTGGTCGCACGAACCGAAGTGGGATGGGTTCCGTGCGCTGATCTTTCGCGACGGCGACGAGGTGTTCATCGGCTCGCGCAGTGGTAAGGACCTCGCTCGATACTTCCCCGAACTGGTCGAGGCGGCACGAACCGAGCTCCCCGACCGGGTGGTCGTCGACGGCGAGATCGGCGTGCAGGCCGAGATCGGCGGCGTCCGCCGGCTCGACTGGGATTCGCTGAGCCAACGTATCCACCCCGCGGACTCGCGGGTGCAGATGCTCGCCGAGGCCACGCCGGCCATGTTCATCGGGTTCGACGCGCTCGCCCTCGGCGACCGCGATCTGACCGGCGAGACCTTCCGCGTGCGCCGCGACGCGCTCACCGAGGCCATCCCGGGTGCCGGGTTCCTCCGGGTCAGCCGCGTGACCACCGACTCCCAGACCGCGATCGACTGGTTCAGCGCTTTCGAGGGCGCAGGACTCGACGGCGTCGTGAGCAAGCGCATCGACGGGACCTACGTCGGCGGCAAACGAGAGATGTTGAAGGTCAAGCACAAACGCACCGCCGACTGCGTGGTGATCGGCTACCGGGTGCACAAGAGCGGTACCGGCGTCGGGTCGATGCTGCTCGGGCTCTATCGGGACGGGCAATTGCGCAGCGTCGGCGGATCGAGTGCGTTCACCGACGCCAAGCGCATCGAGCTGCAGCAGCAGTTCGAGCCGATGCGTCTCGACCCCGACCACACCGCGCGGGGCGAGCCGAACCGCTGGAACTCCGCCGGAACCGGCGAATGGATCCCGATCCGCCCCGAGCTCGTGGTGGAGGTCGGCTACGACCAGATGGAGAAGGAACGCTTCCGTCACACCGTGAAGTTCCAGCGATGGCGGCCTGACCGCGACCCCGAGAGCTGCGGGTACGACCAGCTCGAGGTGCCGCTCACCTACGACCTGCACGACGTGCTGGAAGGGGCCGACTGATGGCGAAGACCCCGGCGGCGATGGTCACCGTGGGTGATCGGGAAGTCCGCGTCTCGAGCCCCGACCGCGTGGTCTTCGAGGCGACCGATCGAACCCCGGACATCACCAAACTCGAGGTGTGCGAGTACTTCGCCGGCGTCGGCGACGTTCTCATGGCGGCGATCGGTGAGCGACCCACCGCCATGGAACGGTGGCCCGACGGCTGGCGCCAGGGGATGCGACTGGCCACCGGACCTCAGGATCGAGAGGGGGACGGCTTCTATCAGAAGCGTCTCCCCAAGGGGGCGCCGGATTTCGTCGACACCGTGTCGATCGCGTTCCCGAGCGGACGCAAGGCGGACGAGCTCTGCCCGACCGAGCCCGCGTCGATGGTGTGGGCCGCCCAGATGGGAGCGCTGACGTTCCACCCCTGGCCGGTGCGACGGCCCGACGTCGATCACCCCGACGAACTCCGTATCGATCTCGATCCGCAGCCCGGCACGTCGTTCTCCGATGCGCAGCGGGTCGCCGGTGTGCTGAAGGAACTGTTGGAGGAGTACGGCCTCCGCGGCTACCCGAAGACCAGCGGTAACCGCGGCGTGCACGTCTACGTCCGCATCGAGCCGCGTTGGACCTTCGACGAGGTCCGCCATGCGGCGATCGGTCTGGGACGCGAGCTCGAACGCCGAGACGACGGTGTGACGACCGCCTGGTGGAAGGAGGAACGCGGCACCCGTCTGTTCCTCGACTACAACCAGAACCTTCGCGACCGGACGATCGCCAGCGCCTGGAGCCTGCGCGCGCGGCCCGGGGCGCCGGTGAGCACACCGCTCACCTGGGAGCGGCTCGCCGAGGTCACCGACGCGCGGGACTTCAACCTCACGACCATCCCCGATTTCCTGGCCGACGGTGATCCGTGGTCGGACATCGAGGCGCAGGCGTACTCGATCGAGCCCCTGCTCGAACTGTGGGAGACGTTGCCGGGCGGCGAACTCAACTTCCCGCCCGACTACCCGAAGCAGAGGGGTGAGCCACCACGGGTGCAGCCGAGCAAAAAGGTCGAGTCGCACTGGGACTCCGACGGCAACAGGGTGGAGTGATCCGCGCGGAGCCGACTACTGCGGCGCGAAGAAATCCGTGATCGCCTTGTCCCACATCACGTCCCGCTTGCGGTCGCAGTAGGTCCGGATCCAGTTCTGCAACGCCAGGAGGGTCGCGATCACCAGGCCGATGAGCACGATCACCACCGCTACCGCGGTCACGCCGGCGTCGGCACGCAACGGCATCGGCGGGGTGGGGCGGCCGTCCTGATCGACGGTGAGCAGCAGTGAGCTGCCGGCGGCGGTGCCCGGTGGGACGGTGATGACCCCGGACTTCGCGGCGCCCTTGTAGGTCCAGTGCGCGGGCACCTTGTTGGACTCGTCGGACCCGATGGTCGAGGTGATCGGCGTGACGGCCGCCGAGCTGAGGTCGGTCGTCGCGCTGACGGTGTCGATCCGCTTCTGCGGCGGATCGTCCTGGTGTGAACTCCAGATCAGGATTCCGGGGACGATGGCCAGCGGCAGCAAGATCATGCCGACGAGGACCAGCAGCCGGTGCATGCGACGTTCGGTGATGTCGATCTCGCGTTCGAGCGGGTTCGCGCCCCGATGGTGCCGGGCGTTCGCGCGGCGCATCGCACGCCGCGCGTCGGATCGCCGCTCACCGGACATCGGCCGCTCCTGGGTCGGATCGTGTTCGTGGGTGATGCACGTCTGCGGTCTCCGAGTGCTCCGGGCGGCCACAACCGCAGTTGCCGTTCACAGCATATTCGACGCGGTGGTCCCCGCGGATGTGGTCGGCTCAGCCCGGGCGAAAACCCCACCACACGAAACGGCGGCGGGTACGTGCCGCACCCGCCGCCGATCCATCATCGACATCGTGATGTCGAGGTGTCAGGTCACTTCCAGCGCGCGAGGATCTCGTTCGACCGCTCGGCGAGGACCATCTGCCAGATCGGACCGAAGCTGACACGTCCCACGCCGAGTCCGGCGAGAGCCGCCTTGTCGCTGTTGACGGGGTGGCCGATGGCGTTGACCGGCAGGGGCAGTTCCGAGGTCAGACGCTTCTGGACGTCGTCGCTGTGGAAGCCGACCGGGTACAGCACGTCGGCTCCGGCCTCCGCGGCGAGCTTGAGCCGGGAGATCGCGCGGTCGACGCGGTCGGACTCGTCGCCGTACTCCTTGACGAACAGGTCGGTGCGGGCGTTGACCACGACGTGGACTCCTGCGGCGTCGGACGCGGCGCGCAGCGCTCCGACGAGATCGGCGTGCTCCTGCGCCTCGCGCAGACGGCCACCCTCGCTGTGCACGGTGTCCTCGATGTTGAGGCCCACGGCCCCGGCCTCGATGAGCCCCTCGATCAGACGGTTGGGGTCCTCGCCGTAGCCGGACTCGATGTCGACCGAGATCGGCACGTCGACGGCGGCGGTGATCTGCTTGATGCGGGTGAGCACCTCGTCGAAGGTGAGCCCCTCGTTGTCGGACTTGCCGATCGAGTCGGAGATCGGGTGGCTGCCCACGGTCAGCGCGCTGAAGCCGGCCGAGACGGCGAGGTTCGCCGACCATGCGTCCCACACGGTCGGCAGGATCACCGGGTCACCGGGCTTGTGGAGTTCGAGGAGTGCCGTGGCCTTGCTGCTCAGGTTGGTCATGTCCTGGCTCAACGCACGTCGGTCGGATGTATTTCCGCCCGTCCCATCATGTGAGAACGCGCGTTCTCTCAGTCCCGTCGAGCGCCGACCCGGTCCGCGAACGGGCGCGCCGGACACACTGCAGTTTCGTTAGGCTTGCAATAGAGTTCGTCCATGCAACCGCCTCCCGCCCAGCCGACCGCCGTCGAGCGGGAGCAGCTCACCGAGTTCCGTCGGAGCCTCCGTCTGCGTGCACGCGACGTGAGCTCGCAGATTGCGACCGCGCGCTCGCAGCTCGATGAACTGACCGACGACAGCGTGGTGGAGATGCGCGACGAGATGTACCGACTCGTCCGCGAACGAGACTCGGTTCTCGACACCCTCGACCGACTGGACGACATCTACCCCACGTTTCGGGACCTGGTCGCCTGACCGTGCCCCGGTCGGATCCGACAAGCGAGGTGGGTCTACAGCCCGAGGCTGCGGGCGATGAGCATCAACTGCACCTCGGTGGTGCCCTCACCGATCTCGAGGATCGCGCTGTCCCGCCGGCGTACCCGCGTCCCGGCTCGCCGAGCAGGTTGGCGAGCCGGGATCCGCACGTCGTCGGAGGTGCGATCCGGTGGTGCACCCGGGCTGGTGGGTCAGCGGTTGCCGAGCGGGATCGATCCGTTGCCGAGGTTGATGCAGCCCGAGAACGTCTGGAAGTCGCCCGCGAACCCGAGGCCGCCGGTGCATGTCGCGGCCGAGCGGCCGGTGACGGTGACCGTGGCCCCCGGACCGGCGATGCCGATGGAGAGACCGGGCTTCACCCCGGTGAGGTCGGCGACGGCGCCGCGTCCGCTCGCGATGGCGGCGGCGGCGTTGAGGTTCTGGGCCTGTGAGGTGGCCTTGCCGCCGCCGAGGCCGATGCCCAGCGACAGTCCGTTGCGGCCACCGTTGGCGCCGGCCGCGCCCTTGGTGTCGCCGATGGCGGCCGACGTGCCGGTGGCGGTGGAGGTCGCGGTGCAGTTCTCGGTGGTGGCGGTCTGGCCGGGCAGGGCCGGGCAGGCCAGCGGTGCCGCGGCGGCGGGTGCGGCGCCGAGGGCGATGCCGGCTCCGGCGAGCAGGCTGAACGCGCCGAGGGCGCTGACGCGGCGGATGGAGGTGGTCGACATGGGGTTCTCCTTCGGTGACGGTCTTTCCGATGGTGGCCACTCCCGGAAACACGTACGGCGCAGGATGGTGTCGATCCGGTCACGAGGCGATCACACGGAGGTGTCGGCCCCCGCGGCGGCGAGCGCGCGTCAGTCGGTGACGAGGTCGTACCCGCGCAGCGTGGTCGCGAGCTGACTCCGCGCGCGGTTGAGCCGCGACTTCACCGTCTGCACGCCCACCCCGGTGTGCTCGGCGATGTCGGCGTAACTCAGGTCGCCGAACTCCCGCAACACGATCGCGGTGCGGAAATCCTCCGGCAGTTCGGCGAGCGCCGACCGGAGCTGATCCCGCTCGGCGACGTGGTCGTCGAAACGCGACGCGGCGTCGTCGGTGAGGACGACCGGCTGCTCGGTGTCGGTGAAATCGACGGTGTCGGTGCGGGGTTTGCGCCGACGCACCACCGCCAGTGCGCAATTCGCGGTGACCCGGTGCAGCCAGGTGGTGAACTTGGCCTCGCCGCGGAACCGGTCGAGGTGTTGCCACGTGGAGATCAGCGTCTCCTGGAAGGCGTCCTCGGCGTCGTGATTGTTCCCGGTGACGTTCAGGCACACCGCCCACACCCGGTTGCGGTGCACCGACATCAGTTCACCGAACGCCTGCTGGTCACCGCCGCGGGCACGTAACAGCAGTTCCGCCTCGGTCGCTCCCGGATCGGCCATCGTCTACCCGTGCCAGTCGGTGCCGTGCGAACCCGTGTCGTGAGCGCCGGGATCGTGGCCACCGTCATGACCGGTGCCGTCGTGGGCGGAGTCGTCGTGACCCTCGCCGAGATCGTGGTCGAGATGGACGTGATCGCCGCCGCCGGACGCGGGATCGTGCAGCCCGGTGTCGTCGGCGCCCGTCGGGTCGTGATGGGCACCGTGTTCGGTCGCGTAGACGTCGTCGGTGTCGGGAACGGTGCCGTGGTCGTCCATGATCGGCACGTTCGCGGGGTCGACGGCAGGGGTGTCGGGGTCCAGAGCGACCGACAGTGCTGTCGTCCAGAGGTGTTCGGGCACCGCGTAGTCGGCGTCGAGATCGAGGCCCAGGGCGGTCAACACCGGGGGTCCGTCCTCTCCAGTGGGTTCGAGGTCGGTCATGAGATCAGCTCCGATCGGGTCAGGAAGGTCTTCGCCTCGTTCGTGCCGACCACCCCGGTGACGAAGGCCCGGATGTAGGAACTCGAGCTGGCGTAGGTGATCTCGGCGGTGCTGCCGGGCGACTGCTGAATCCCGGCCGCCGCGGTGCGCGCGGTGTTCTCGACCACCGTGCCGGTGCCGCCGGTGTCGCCGCGCCGGATGCGGACCACGTCGGTGCGCGCCTGGGTCCGGTCGGCGGAGACGGTGATGCGGGCGCTGGTGGTGAGCAGTCCGGTCACCAGCCCGCTGTCGGTCGAGATCGCGCAGATGATCTGCGGGATCCCCGAGGGGCCGTCGTTCGACTGTTCGCACCCGGTGAGCGCGCCCGCGAGTTTCTGTGGCAGTCGCGCCACGATCTCCTCGGGCGTGGTCGCGCGCAGCCCGGTCATCGACACCGATCCCGTCGAGTCGGCCGAGGGGTTCGGCGCGGGATTGTCGGAGCCGCCCGAGGTGAGGACCACGACGACCGCGACCACGGCAGCCACCACGACCAGTGCGCCGCCCGCCAGTACCGCCCGTCGCCCACGGCGCGGGGACGAGGCGTCGACCGCCGCGATGCGGCCCGATCCCGGCGTCGCCTCCGCGCGGGCCGTGTCGGTGCTGATCGCGGCGGTCGGACCGGTCGGCACGGACTTCCACTGCGACATGAGGTCGGCGGCGTCGGGGAGCACGGCCTGCCGGGGACGGTCGGAGATGACCGCGGCGAGAGCGCCCTGCGCGACCACCGTCTTGGGATCGTCGAGGGTGGCGACGGGGCCGAGGGTCTGCAGCGTGCGCTGCACCAGCGGGATCCGTGAGGTTCCGCCGGTGAGGTACAGGGCGGTCAGCTGATCGCGCGATCGGATCCCGGCGTCGTGGAGCACCGCGCGGGTGAGCGCTGCGGCCGCATCCAACGGAGCGGCGATGAGTTCGTCGAACTCGTCGCGGGTGATCTGCAGCGTCTCGTGGAACCCGCCACCGGCGGCCGTGATGGTCGCCGACGGCGCCTCGGAGAGCAGCTCTTTCGCGCGGCGGATCGACTCGTCGAGCTGATGGCGCACACCTGCCGGGGCCGTGCGCCGGAGATAGTGCGCGAGATCGGGGTTGCGTGCCTCGAGCTGGTGGTCGACCCACCGCCGGATCAGCGCGTCGAAGTTCTTGCCGCCCAAACCGTTGTCGCCGCGGGCAGCGATCACCGAGAACCCGCCGTCGGCGTCGCGGACCAGGACCGCGACATCGAGGGTTCCGCCACCGAAGTCGAAGACCGCGATCGTGGCACCCACCGCGAGATCGGTACCACGCGCGTAATGGGCTGCGGCGGCGCGAGGTTCGGAGATGGTGGTGATGGCGGACGGGTTCATGCCCGCCCATCCGGCCGCATCGAGCAGCACCCGGACCTGTGCCGGTGACCACGCTTCGGGATGGGTGAGCACCAGGTGTGATGGCATCCGCCCCGCGTGCGCGGCCGCCGCCCGCGAGAACACGGTGCGCAGAACCGCGCCGATGGGCAGCGACGTGCCGATCAGGTGGCCGTTGACCGCGATGGATTCCTGGCCCACGAGTCGCTTCGGGGCCGGGATGAACGCGGCCGGGTTGCGCTGGGCCTCGTTGACGGCGTGGTCGCCCACCGCGATGCGGTCGGGCGCGTCGACGAACACCCCCGACGACATCAGGTTGCCCGCGTGCGACAGCGCCAGCGACTCGATCGCGCCGCTCACCGCGGCCGAGTGCGCCGCCGCGGTGTTCGACGTACCGAAGTCGACGCTGAGGATCCACTCCGCCGGTGCCATGGAGGGATCATCCCTGACCGGTCGACCCGTCGTCATCCCGCCTCGGGACCACTCGGCGGTCACGGCGCCGGCCTTCCGGTCACGGCGAGAGCCGAATACGCCCGGACCACGTCGACCACCGCGGCGTCCTCGGCGGCGGTCGCGGTCGACAGGGCGTGGGCCTGGGTGTCGGCGAGCCGGATCCGGGCCTGCTTCCGCACCTGGTCGAGCGTGGCGTCGAGGGGGAGACCCACGCATTGGGCGCCGGTTCGACCGGTCAGGAGTGTGCGCAGGTCGTCGGCGATCGCGGCGTACGGATCGGCCGCCAACAGGCGCTGCAGATCGGCGAGCAGCGCCACCCGTAGCATCGCCGGGTCGCTCCGGACGCCGTAGGCGATGGCCCGGATGTGATCGCGCGCCGGGTGGCTGTAGGCGAGCGCATCGATGCGGTCGAGCACGCGGCGGGCGCGGTTCAGGGACGCGAACTCGCCGAGCGAGGTACGCAGCACCTGCTGTAGCAGCGTGATCCCCGAGTGCGCGACGAGCCACTCGTTGAGGGCGGCGGCTCCCCGAGCGGCCACGGTGCGGCCGTTGATCACCCCGTACTCGCCGAGCAGGTCGAGCAGCCGGTCGCGGGTGGCGGCGTCGATGGCGCCCGGCGCATCGGACTCGAGGTGGTCGACGAGATCGAGCGGTGCCCACGACGCCAGCGAGGCGAGCGCCCGCGCGTCGGCCTCCACGAGCGCGCCGGTGTGACTCGTCTGCGCCATCAGACCGGAGATCGGCACCACCGTGGAGACGGTGTCGGCGAGCTGGCGCGCCAGCGTGCGGGCGTGGTCGGCGGCGTGCTCGAGTGGGTCGCGCCGACCCAGGGCTCCTTCACCGAAGCCGTCGGCCCGCGACAGCACACCGAGGGTGTTCAACGGTGACAGCGGCAGCTCGCGCAGGAACGCCAACTCGTCTGCGCGGGGCGCCGAATCGAACAGGAAGACCGCCGCGTCGGCGTCGACCGACGCCGTCCGCGTCTGTTCGAACCCGTCGATGAGCACCCGACGCGTCGCGGTCTCGTTGCCCGCGGTGAGTGTCGCGAGCCCGGGGGTGTCGATGAACGTGAGGTCGCGGATCGCAGCCGAGGGCAACCAGCGGTGCAGGTACGCGATCTGCTCGTCGGGCAGCGGGAGAGCCGCGGGAGCGGTCGGTGTCGCGCTGTCTAGTGCGACGGGGTGCCGTGCGCCGTCGAGTGCGACGACCTCTGCCCGTGAGGGCGCGCCGTCGGAGTAGATGGTCACCACGCGCGTCGCCTCGAGCGCCGCGGTCTCCGCGACGGGTGCGCCGATGAGGGCGTTGACGAGAGTGGACTTGCCCGCCTTGAGTCGGCCGACGACGACCAGCCGCGGCGGCGCCCACAGCGTCGCGCCGATCTGGTTGGCGTGGGCGACGAGGTCACCGCCCAGGCCGGCGAGTGCGCGGAGTCCGTTGTCGAGGACGACGTGGACCGGATCGGGGTACGGCATGGGCGTGTTCATGACGTCACCCCGGCGGAGACGCGGGCGAGCATCGACTCGGTCTCGGCGAGCCGCTTGGCGATCACCGAGCGGTTGGTGTCGAGGCGTGCGAGGTCCTTCTCGCGCCGTGTCGCGTCAGAGGTGGCGGCGTCGCGCGCGACACCGATCTGGCGCTGCAGGTCCTCGATCGCGGTGCGCAGGTGCTCGCGATACCGGATGACGATCTCCGGCCGGGCCTGGGCGATGGCGAGTTCGAGCAGTCGAGCGGTGACGGTCTTGGTGGTGGCCAACGTCTCCCGCAGCCACGACAGCAGGTTCGTCTTCCCGGTGCGCATCGCGCGGAAGCCCAGATTGACCCCCACCCAGACGGTTCCGACGATCGCACCCACACCGAGTGCGGTCGACAGGCCGATGACCCCGCCGATCATCGACGACCCCATGATGCCCATGTTGAGCAGCGTGGGGTCGAACAACCCGTGCCTGCGGCTGCCCACCGGCTGGGCCTCGATACGTGGTCCCTGCAGGGAGTCGACGATGCGCCCGCAGATCTGCTCCCACACCACATCGGAGTCGAACCGGGGCGCGATGATGGTCGAGTAGAGCTGTTCGAGGAACTGCGACATCGTCACCGCCAGTGCGCGTTCGAGCTCGTCCTGCATGTCGGCGGTGAACTTCTGTGGACTGCGCCGCAGCACCTCCATCCCGCTCTTGTTGATGCGGGTGGTCCAGCGGGCACGGATCTCGTCGAGCCGACGGTCGCTGTCGTCGATGGCCTGCTGTCGCAGCTGCGTGAGATCGCGGGCGAGGTACTGCTCCCACTCCCGGCTGCGGTCCTTCAGGGCCTCGAGGGCGTCGAGCTGCGCGGTGAGGTCGGGCAGGGTGGTCCCCCGGCCGGCGACCGCGGCGTGCTCGGCGTCGACACGACGTTGGACCGCGAGCAGACCCTCGCGCGTGGTGCGCAACGCATCTGCGGCGGGAAGGCCCTGTGCTGCGTCGAGGCGCCGGGTGATCTCGACGCGCAGATCGGTGATGCCCGAGCTCATCTCGGCGCGATCACGCTCGGCACCGGGCGGGAGGTCGGCGGCGAGCACCGCGCGCAGACTCGACACACCGATCACGGGGATGTCCCGCTGCAGGTGGGTGGTGAGCAACCGACGGTTGTCGGCGACGATCGCCTTCCATCGCCGAATGTTCTTGTCGGTCTTGGTCACCGCCACCACGAGGGCGTCGACCGAGGCGCCGGCCTCGCGGATGAAGTCCATCTCCGGTGCGGTGAGCGGGCTCGAGGCGTCGCACACGATCACCACCACGCACGCCTGCTGAGCGGTCTGGACCGCCAGTGCGGCCATGGCCGGATCGAGTCCGCCGACGCCGGGGGTGTCGACGATGGTGACCCCGGGCATCGCGGTCTCGGTGACCGGGATGCTCGCGCGGGTGGGCAGCGACTCGACGTGCGGGTCGCGCACCTGACGACCCCCGACGGTCACCCAGTCGGGAAGGGCGGTCAGTGGGATCTGCTCCGAGCGGTCGGGGAACAGCAGGGTCGCGGTGCCGTCGAGCGGCGGGTCGTCGGTGGGGGCGACACCGATCGCGACCGTCGTCGTGACGTCGACACCCACAGGCGACAGGTCGCGACGCCCGACCAGGGCGTTGACCAGTGAACTCTTGCCGCGCTTGACCTCGCCGACGACCACCACGGTGCGGGCCTGGCCGTCACGTGCGGCCTTGCGCGCTGCGAGGTCGGCGACGTCGTCCATCTTGTAGGCGCGCAGCACCGAGGCCGCAGAGGCGAGCACGGAGTCGGTCTGTGCGCGCAGGTCGGACGGTGCCACCTGTGCCGATCGTGCATCTGTATCGCTCATGACCACGTTTCCGAATCTGGTTAACTGGGCCCGATCCCAGCAGGAGGAGACCACATGCGGTCGAGAGTAGTTCTCGCCGGCGTTGCCGCCGTGCTCATCGCGACCACCGTGACGGGGTGCACGATGTCGGTCGACGGACAGGCCACCCCCGCCTCGCAGACGTTGTCGCCCGGTGAGGTCGATCTCGCCGCGCTGGACCCGGGCAGCTATCAGACGACCCCCTCGCCGGCGTTCGGCATGGCCACCGGCGAGCAGATCGTCGAGTACGAGGGCCAGCGGATGGCCGAGTTCGTCTATGCGCCCTTCGAGATCGACCCCGAGTTCACCGACGTGAAGAACCCGACGTCGATCATCCGCAGTCGCGCGAATCTGACCAACGTGGTCGGTCGCGATGCGGCGTTCGTCCCCGCCAACGACCGTCTGGTCGCCGGGTTCGTGACCTCGGCGGGCACCCCGCAGCTGAAGCTGAGCGACCCGACGCGCGGGATGAACCTGATGGTGGTGCGCTACACCGACACCGGTGCGGCGGTGACCGCGTCGCGGTCGATGTTCGACGCCATGGTGCGTCAGAACAAGGCGATCCCCGTGCCGCTCGCCGGCCTCGGCACCACGTTGGCGGCCCGGACGAACGCCGGGGGCAGTGCCGCTGTGCCGATCGCCCCGACCCTCGCCACCTTCACGCCCTACAAGGACTACGTGATCTATGCCTGGGCGACTGCTCCTGCGGGACAGGAGAAGCGGAGTGAGGACACGGTGCGCACGATCCTCCGTCGCGAGCCGGGCTTGATCGACGGGTTCCCCGCCACGCCCACGAAGTCGCAGAACGGCGGGAAGCCGGTCGAGGTCGCTGTCGATCAAGATCAGATCCTTCTTTATGCCCTGCCGAACAAGGATGCGAACGCGGTCAACGGTTCTGACCGAGCGGTCTACGGGCCGCGGGGGATGGCGCACATCGCGTCGTCGCCGTCGACGATGCTGTCGGCACTCACCTCGGCGCAGTCGACGCACAACGCGGTGTGGGACACCACGGTCTATCGCGCGGCGACCGGCACCGGTGCGACGTCGATCATGAACGACCTGGTGAACGCCGACGTCCAGAACGGGGCGACCAAGGTCGACTCGCCGAAGGGGTTGCCGATCGCGTCATGCGTCTCGCGCGACACCGACAACGGCCAGGAGAACACCTGTTTCGTGACGGTGGGGCGCTACGTGGGTGAGGCCGACGATCGCGATCCGACCGTGGTGGCGCAGAAGATCTCGGCGCAGTACCTCATCCTCACCCGGGCCGATCAGACCGCCAACTGACCGACCCCTCCCCGGGTGCAGAGCTTGTGCCCTGCACCCGGATCCGAACTCAGTACCCGTGGTGGTAGGTGTCCGAGGCCGAATGTGCCGACGGATCCTCGATGAACGGCACCGAGGTGTGCATCGCGGTCGTCGAGTCGACGTGGCCGTCGTGGTCGGAGTCGACCTCGCTGGTGTCGAGCGTGCCGTCGTGGTCGGTGTCGCGCATGACCATGTCGATCCGGCCGTCGTGATTGGTGTCGAAGGCGAGCACGTCGACCTTGCCGTCGTGGTCGGTGTCCTTCTGCCCCATGTCGATCTTCCCGTCGCCGTCGGTGTCGGCCAGCATCACGTCGGCCCCGTGCGAGTCGGTGCTCCACCGCATACCCGACGTCCCCGCCGAGCTGCCCCCCGCCGAGGTGCTCCCCGACGAGCTGCTCGAGGAGTCGGTGCCGTACGAGCCGTAGCTGTCGCTGCTCGTCGACCCCGCGTGACCGGAGCCGGCGGTGTCGCCGCTGCTGCCCGACCGGGTCTCGTCGGCGGTGTACCGGCTCGACGTGCTGGTCCCCGAGTACGGGCTCGTCGAGGAGTCGGCGCCCGAGCTGCCGTAGGTCGAGGAGCTGTCCGACGAGGACGCGCTCGGGGACGACGCGCTCGAGGAGGATCCGGTCGCGGTGGATCCGGCGAACGAGTGCGCGGTGGCCGCGCCCGAAGGGGTGCCGGAGGCGTCGGCGTAGCCGTCGTGGTCGGTGTCGATCGAGCGGCTGTCGTAGCGGCCGTCTCCGTTGGTGTCGGTGTCTGTGACGTCGGAGCGACCGTCGCCGTTGTTGTCGACGAGGCGCACGTCGGCGCGGCCGTCGAAGTCGGTGTCCTTCTCCTCGACGTCGGTGCGGCCGTCACCGTCGGTGTCGACGAGGTAGACGTCGTTGGTGCCGTCGTGGTTGGTGTCGTTCTGGTCGACCTTCATGGTGTTTCTCCTCGGTGCTCGTTGTGGCTGTTCTTGTCGGTCACAGCATTGGATGCGGCCGGGTGTGAGGAATGTTCCGGAGTTCGGAAAAGTTTTTTCGTGACTTCGTGACCTGCGGTGATCGAGGCCTTGGGTCCACTTGGCAGTATCGGGACGATGAGTGCACTGATCCATGCCGACGAACTCGAGGTCGGTTCGGTCTGGCCGTTGGGCAGCCACACGCCGACCGAGGACGAGATCATCGATTTCGCGCGTCAGTGGGATCCGCAGCGGTTCCACACCGACCGGGCGTTCGCCGCCGACCACTTCTTCGGGGGCATCATCGCCAGCGGCATCCACACCATGGCGATCTTCCAGCGACTCGCGGTCCCGGCGGTGTTCGATCGGTGGGCCACGATCGCCGGCCGGGGGATGAACGACGTGCGGTTGCTCCGGCCGGTGCGACCCGGGATGGAGCTGACGGGATCGATCACCGTCGATGCCGTGGAGCTGCACCGACCCGACCGCGCGAGGGTGTCGTTGATGGGCCTGCTCGACTCACCCGACGGTGCGGTCCTCACCATGGCCCTCGAGATCGCGGCTCGTCGCAGGTCGGCTACCGAGAGCTGAGACGTTCGCCGGTGACGTCGACGAGGTGATGCACCGGGTCGTGGATGAAGTACCGCGCGAGGGTCTCGACGGTGAACACGCTGCCGTCACTGCGGCGACCGGTGTTGTCGCGCGCATCGGCGGGGACCCCGCGGAAGTCCCTCGCGAGAGCGAGGCCGGCGTCGCGGAGTTCGGTGAGGACCATCGCGGGGTCGTGCTCGGCGTAGCGCTCGGCGATCGCCGTCGCGTCCTGATCCCAGTTGTCGAACTGCGGATCGGTCTGCGTCAGCATCAGTTCGAGACGGGTGGCGAAGATCCGGAAGACGTCGCGGACGTGCGCCGCGTACTCCAGTGGCGACCAGGTGTGGTCGTTCGGACGCTGCGCGGGATCGGCGACGTCGAGCGCTCGGGGCCATCGGGTCACGTTGTCCTCAGTGAGGTCGGCGACGGCGTCGAACGGGATCCGGGAGGCGTCGAGTCCGCAGGCAGGGCAGGCCTTGCGCAGCACCCAGGTCCAGTCGGCGGTGTCGCGTTCGATCGGCACCACCGCACGGTAGCGAGATGCCCTGTGGTCCGGCCGACCACAGGGCATCTCTGGAGGGGGTTGGCGCGAATTGTGCGGAGATCGGCAGGATCTCAGTACTCGTGGCCCTCGGCGTAGGGCGCGGGGGTGTGGATGTGCGAGGTGGTGTCGAACGCGCCGTCGTGATCGGTGTCGACCTGGTGGGTGTCGAGGAACCCGTCGTGGTCGGTGTCGGTCTGCACGATGTCCACTCGCCCGTCGTGATCGATGTCGGAACTCTGCTTGTCGATCCGGCCGTCTCCGTCGGTGTCGACCTGGGCGAAGTCGATGCGTCCGTCACCGTTGGTGTCGGACAACGTGACGTGGTCACCGTTCGCGTCGGTCGTGGTGTGGACGCCGACCTTCGACAGGGGGTTGTCCGGTGCGTAGGGGCCCGTGGCGTCGACGCGACCGTCGCCGTCCACGTCGCGCTCGGTGACGTCGAATCGGCCGTCGTGGTCGGTGTCGGTCTGCACGATGTCCACTCGACCGTCGTGATCGCTGTCGGTGAGCTTCAGGTCCACCCGCCGGTCGAAGTCGGTGTCGCGCTCGGAGACGTCGACACGTCCGTCGCCGTCGGTGTCGATGAGACGGACGTCGGCATGGCGGTCGCTGTTGGTGTCGTATTCGCGAGTGGTCATCTGAGGTCTCCTCGGAGTGCGGCGATCGCAGTGGGTCTGTCGATCGGTTGCACATGGGATGCGTTGGCCGGTGCGAAATGTTCCCGGCGCGGGTCCTATCGGCTCATTAGGCTGACCGGCATGGGACGAGCCGATGCCACTCCGCGGCCCGGTCGCCCGGTGCGCGGTTCCACCAGCGGGCGCCCGGTCATGGTTCTCCTCGACCTGCTGGGCCGTCGGGCGACACTGGGCATCCTCTGGGCGCTGGCCGAGGGCCCGGCGTCGTTTCGCTCACTGCAGGACCGTGCGGGCGGAGTGGCCGCGAGCACGCTGAACACGAGACTGGCCGAGTTGCGCGAGGTGGGGCTCGTCGAACGCACCGACGCCGGGTACGCGCTCACCGGCGACGCGAACGCGCTGCTCGAGATGGGGGCCCCGCTGGCGGCCTGGGCGGACGACTGGGCCGCGCGCATCGTCGACCGATCAGCGGATCACTGAACGCGGCCCTCGCCGAGAACGGCGATGGTCGAACCGCTTCTAGCGCGAGCCCGATCGGACGGCCTGCGCGCCGAGGAATGCGACGTAGGCGCCGAGCCCGATCCACCCGAACCTGCGGGTCGCGGGGATCGCGATGGCGGTACCGACCACGGTCTCGGTGATGCCGTTGCGGGTGATCCACGTCGCGGTGTCGTCGGGGAAGGCCTGCGCGGTGATGCCGGCGAAAGCCTGCGGCACGACGAAGTGGGCCACGCCGGTGGCCGCGAGGCCTGCGCCGACGACAGTCGCGGCGGTGACGGGTCGGTCCGACATGGCATTACTCCTCGGTGAGTGGCAACGGTGTTCGAGGGTGCAAGTCAATCGCACGACCGCTCTCGAATCAAGAGCGGTCGTGCAACGGAGGTCAGAGCCGTGGGTCCACCGGCTCCGATTCCATCGCGAGGAGTCCGAACACGCACTGGTGGATGCGCCACAGCGGCTCGCCCTCGGTGGCGCGACGCAGAGCCTCCAACCCCAGGGCGTATTCGCGCAGCGCCATCGACCGCTTCTGCCCGAGGTTGCGTCGCCGCAATCCCTCGAGCGTGGACGGATCGGTGTAGCCGGCGCCATAGATGATCCGCAGGTACTCGCGACCCCGCACCTTCAGTCCCGGTTGCACGAGCCCCTTCGGTCCGCGCCCGACGTTGGTGAGCGGCTTGACCACCATCCCCTCACCGCCGGAGCCGGTGAGTTCCTCCCACCACGCGATCCCCTGCGCTCGCGACGACGCGTCGGCGGTGTCCACCACCTGTCGCCGCGTGGTGCGGAACAGCTCGGGAGCCTCGTCGACGAGTCGATCGGCGATCCCCAGATGCCAACCGTGGTCGCGTGTCTCGTAGGTGGTGCCATCGCTCGCGAGGACCTGGAACGGCGCGATCGCGATACCCAGTGGAGAGTTGATCGGCGCCACGTGGCGACGGTAGGCGTCGACGAACCGGTCGGCGTCGGTGGCGCGCGAGCGCGTCCGGGCCAGTAGATCACCGACCGCGAGCCCGCGATCGGCGGCCGCCGCGATGACGGAGACGGCGGCCGGTAGAGCGGTCGTCGCCGCGGCACCGACACGGGCGTACTGGTCACGGACCAACGCCTCGGCCTTGACCGTCCACGGCAGGATCTCGGTGTCGAGCAGAATCCACGTGGCATCGAGTTCCGCGAACACCCCCGCCGCGTGCGCCGCGCGTGCGACCGCCGTCAGGACCTCGGTCTGGGTGTCGGAGTCGAAGAAGGCACGACCGGTCCGCGTGTGGACGACGCCTGTGCCGTCGACACCCACCTTCACCACGGCCCGCGAGCCCATGTGCTTCTCCTCGCAGATCACCTGCGGCACCGCGTTCTTCGTGAAGAAGTCGAACGCCTCGTCCGG
Organism: Williamsia sp. M5A3_1d; assembly: GCF_053345315.1. NCBI lineage: Bacteria > Bacillati > Actinomycetota > Actinomycetes > Mycobacteriales > Nocardiaceae > Williamsia > Williamsia sp. M5A3_1d. The sequence continues at coordinate 129,849 of NZ_JBKEZX010000001.1, read as the reverse complement.
GTGCTCCAGCATCCCGTCGCGCGACGAGCTGTCGACGGGCGACATCGTCGGGGGCAGGTACACGAGTTGATCCGGTGCGACCGCGAAGCGGCTCATCACCTCCAGGGCGCCGGCCGCGTTCTCCGCGCGTAACGAGACCCGACCCATGTGGGCGGTGTCGATGACGCGCGGCCCGAGCACGTCGGTGAGCGCGAGCACCTGCGGATCCCGCTCGGGCGGTGCGAGCGGCCGGACCGGCTCGTAGTGGGTGGCCGACGCGGGCACCGAGACGATCTCCCGTTCGGGATAGCGCAGGGCCGTGAGGCTGCCGCCGAACACACACCCGGTGTCGAGACACAGGGTGTTGTTGACCCACTCGGTGGTCGGTACCGGTGTGTGCCCGTAGAGAACCGTTGCGGCACCGCGGTAGTCGTCGGCCCACGGGTAACGCACGGGCAGCCCGAACTCGTCGGTCTCACCGCTGGTGTCGCCGTACAGCGCGAAGGCACGGACGCGACCCGACGCGCGTCCGTGGTACTTCTCCTTCAGCCCTGCGTGTGCGACGACCAGCCGCCCCTCGTCGAGGACGTAGTGGGCGACGAGACCGTCGCAGAACTCGCGCACGTTGGCGGTGAACTCGGGGCCGGCCGCCGAGAGCTCGTCGAGCGTTCCCAGCAGTCCGTGACTCGGGGTGACGTCCCTGCGAACCAGCGCGCGAGCGAGTTTGGCCTCGTGGTTACCCGACACGCACAGCGCGTTGCCCGACGCGACCATCCCCATGGCGAGACGCAGCACGCCGACGGAGTCGGGGCCGCGGTCGACGAGGTCGCCCACGAACACCACGCGTCGTCCGGTGGTGTGGGTGGCATCGACCGGTTGCCCATCGGCGTTCTCGGCGATCGCGTAACCCAGTCGCACCAACAGGTCCCGGAGCTCGCCGAGACAGCCGTGGACGTCACCGATCACGTCGAACGGCCCGTGGTCGTCGCTGCGATCGTTGAACAGTCGGGTTCGTGTGAACGACACCTGCGCCACGGCATCGACGGAGTCGAGCACGTGGACGGTGCGGAATCCCTCGCGTTTGAGACTGCGCAGTGAGCGCCGCAGCTGGTCGTGCTGGCGCTTCACCACGTGTGACCCGAACGTCCGGTCGGCGCGTGATGCGTTGCGTTCCACGGCGAGAGACACCGGGAGGTCGAGGACGATCGCGACCGGGAGCACGTCGTGCTCCTTGGCCAGCGCGAGCAACGACTTCCGCGACGACGCCTGCACATTCGTCGCGTCGATCACCGTGAGCAGCCCGCGGGCGAGCCGCTTGCCGGCGATGTACTCCAGCACGTCGAAGGCGTCGGCGGTGGCGCCCTGATCGTTGGAGTCATCGGACACCATCGCCCGGCAGTCGTCGCTCGAGATGACCTCGCTGGGCGCGAAATGTTCGGCGGCGAAGGTCGACTTGCCCGACCCGCTGGTCCCGATGAGCAGCACCAGCGACAGACGCGGGATGGCCAGCTCGGTCATGACGCCTCCTCCAGCGGCTCGCGAACACGGAAAACGGCCATCTGCGTGGGTGATCCGACGGCGTCGACGATCTCGCCCACCGTGCGCAGGTCGACCGAGTAGCCGTATCGGTCGGCCGTTGTTGCGGTCCAGGTGGCGAACTCGGTTCGCGTCCACTCGAACCGGTGGTCGGTGTGACGGAACGCGCCCGATGCGAGACCGGGGTAGCGGACGTTGTACTCGGCGTTCGGTGTGGTGACGACGACCGCACGGGGGCGCATCGACCCGAAGACCGTCGACTCCACGGTCGGGAGCCGTTCGGGGTCGATGTGTTCGACGACCTCCATCAGCACCGCCACGTCCATCCCCTCGAGTCGGTCGTCGGTGTACATCAGCGACGACAGCAGTAGTTGCAGTCGCTCGGACTGTCGTTCGGTCATGCGATCGGTGTGCAACCGGGTCGCGGCCGTCGACAGCGCCGAGTCGGACACCTCGGTGCCCACCACCGTGGTCACGCCACGGATCTCGAGAAGTGACGCCAGCAGTGCTCCTTGGCCGCATCCGAGGTCGACCACCGATGCGGGCTGCAGTTCGCGCACCGCCTGGAGGACCGCGTCGTGCCGGGCGCGCACCAGCGGGCGTGCGGTGGTGGCCACCTCGTCGGCGACGGCGTCGTCGGCCGGGCGGTCGTCGAGTTCGACAAGGCGCTGTATCGCGGCCTCTTTCAGGCCTCGCTGGCGCGCGAGATAGCGGTGGCTGACGAGGTCGCGTTCGGGGTGCGTTGCCAGCCACGAGCCCCCCGTGCGGACCAGCTTGTCGATCTCGCTCTCCCCGACCCAGTAGTGCTTGGCGTCGTCGAGGACCGGGAGCAGGACGTAGAGATGGCTCAGCGCGTCGGCGAGTCGCAGGGTTCCGCGCAGTGTGAGGGACACGAACGGTGCCTCGCCCCATTCCGGTCGGGTTGCGTCGAGAACGACGGGAGCTGCGTCCACCGTCCACCCCAGCGGGCCGAACAGTCGTTGCAGCAGTGCGGGATCCCCGGGCACCGCGGGCAGGGTGATCTCCAGATCGACGGCGCGGTCGACGAGGTCTTCGTGAGCCGGGCAGCGGCCGTTCAGTGCCGATCGGAACACCTTGCCCATCGCGACGGCGAGAAGCGACGACGCCACGTACGGGCGGTCGTTGATGTACTGCCCCAGGGCGAAACCGTCGCGCGCGCCCGAGCGCCCGCGGACGAGTGCGACCGGATCGACCTCCAGCAGCAGTGCGACGGTGCATCTGTCCTCGGTGACCTCGGGGTAGAAGACCTGCGCCGTCCCGCCGTAGACGTCGAACGACTGCACCCGGTCGGGGTGCTTGTGCAGCAGGTGGCCGAGGTCGCTCGGGACGTCGAACGCGCGCGAGCGGTGCGCCGAGATGGTCAGGAACATCGGGTCAGTGTGCCGCACCGGTGCGCTCGGACACCTCAGGTTTTCGGCGCCCTGACTACTCTCACGATGTGACCGAGCGGCTGATCGTGGTGAGTGCGGTGGTGATCCGCGACGTCGAGGGACGGGTGCTGACCGTCCGCAAACGGGGGACGTCGCGGTTCATGCTCCCGGGGGGCAAACCCGAGGCGGGGGAGTCGGCGGCACAGGCCGCGATCCGTGAGGTGCTCGAAGAAGTCGGTGCCGTTCTCGATCCGGAACTGCTCGTCGACCTCGGCGTCTTCGCGACCCCCGCGGCGAACGAGGACGGTCACACCCTTCGCGCATCGGTCTTCGAACATGGATGGGTGGACATCCCCGGTGCTGCCGCGGAGATCGCGGAGCTGCGCTGGCTCGAACCGTTCGTCGGGGACCGTCCCGACGTCGCCCCGCTGCTCACCCAGGCGGTGTTCCCACTCCTGGCGTCGCGAGCCTGACGTCCACAATCATCACCGCTCAGGATCGGGGTGTGGATACTCCACAGGCCGGCCGCCAGAGGTGAATGTCGTGTACCGCGTCGGCTGTTCAGATGAGTTCGGCGCGTCTCACGATCGACCGCGGAGCGATGTCCGAGAATCGCCCGATGCGGACAATGATGTTGCGACGCGCGCTTGCTTCGACTGCTGTGACGGGCGCACTGACCCTGGCGATGTTCACCGGGGCGACGGCTACCGGATCGAGCGTCGCGCAAGCTGATCCTGGTCCCGTCCACACGGTGAGCGACGGCTGCGGGTCGGGCTACTACGAGAATTCGCGGGGATCGTGCATCCCCGAGCCCAACTCGACGCCGAGCGGGATCCGCTGCAAAGACGGTACCTACAGCCACGCCACGACACGGCAGGGTGCGTGCTCCCGCCACGGCGGGATAGACAGCGGTTCGGGATCTGGCCCGACGGACGGCGATGCGGCCGCCATCATTCTCGGGAGCTTCGCCATCGGTGGGTTGGCGCTCGGAAGCGCAGCCCTCGGTCCGCTTGTCCTGTTCGGCAGCAGCTGACGGACAATAAAGGTCTGACTGGCGGAGGATAGGGGATTCGAACCCCTGAGGGCTGTTAACCCAACCCGCGTTCCAGGCGAGCGCCATAGGCCACTAGGCGAATCCTCCAGTGCTGCGATAGTAGCCGCGGCGGGGATGACGACCAAAAAGGCCCTGGTCGCGCCAAGGGTTGGAGTCGCCGCCACCCCACCGTCTACACTTGGCCTCGGATCCCGCGCGGCGTGCATCCTGTGAACTCCCCCAGGGTCGGAAGGCAGCAAGGGTCAACGGGCTCTCTCGGGTGCGCGGGATCCTCTTTTCATGAGTCCACCACGGCGCGGTGGTGTCGGACCGGAAGAGATCGTCTGCGAAAGGCCAGCGTGAACTACCACTCGATGAGTGCCGCCGAACTGGGTACCACCCGCGACGAGCTGGCCGAACTCTACGAGACGCTGCAGGCCGCAGGGCTGAAACTCGACCTGACCCGCGGCAAACCGTCACCCGATCAGCTCGACCTCTCCAACGGGTTGCTGTCGCTTCCGGGTGACACCCACACCGATCCCTCGGGTACCGATTGCCGCAACTACGGCGGCACCGCCGGCCTGCCCGGTCTGCGCGAGATCTTCGGTGAACTGTTGGCCGTGCCGCCGAAGCAACTGATCGCGGCGAACAACTCGAGCCTCGAGATCATGTACGACCTGACCGTGTTCGCCATGCTGCACGGCACACCCGACTCCGACGCCCCGTGGGGACGCGATCCGGTCAAGTTCCTGTGCCCCGCACCCGGTTACGACCGTCACTTCGCGATCTGCGAGAGCCTCGGCATCGAGATGGTCACCGTCGAGATGCTGCCCAACGGCCCCGACGTGGACGCCTGCGCGGCCCTGGTCGCCGACGATCCCACCATCAAGGGGCTGTGGGCGGTCCCGACGTTCTCCAACCCCACCGGGGTCAGCTTCAGCGAGGACGTGGTCCGTGGGCTGATGGCGATGCCCGCCGCGGCGCCCGATTTCCGCCTGTACTGGGACAACGCTTACGCCGTGCACACGCTGACCGAGGATTTCCCGGTGCCGGTTCCGATCCTCGAGATCGCCGCGCAGGAGGGCAACCCGAACCGCCCCTACGTGCTCGGGTCGACGTCGAAGATCACGTTCGCCGGCAGCGGGGTGTCGTTCCTCGGGTCGTCGGAGTCGAACATCGCCTGGCATCAGAAGCATGTCGGCATCAGCTCCATCGGCCCCGACAAGGTCAACCAGCTCCGACACCTCATGTTCTTCGGCGACGCCGACGGTGTGCGCGCCCACATGGCCAAGCACCGAGAGCTGTTGGCGCCCAAGTTCGCGCTGGTCGCGCAGATCTTGTCCGACCGCCTCGGCAATTCGAAGGTCGCGTCGTGGACCGAGCCCGAGGGCGGCTACTTCGTGAGCCTCGACGTCATCGACGGCACCGCTGCGCGCGTGATCGAACTGGCGAAGGACGCCGGGATCGCCTTGACCGCAGCCGGTTCCACCTACCCGTACAAGCGCGACCCGTACGACCGCAACATCCGTCTGGCCCCCACCTTCCCCGGCACGGAGGAACTGGCCACGGCGATGGACGGCGTCGCGACCTGCGTGCTGCTCGCCGCGGCCGACAAGCTGCTCTCGGTGGGTGCGGTTCCCGACCCGAAGTCCTGAGGTGCTCTCCCGCAGGACGCTGATCGTCGCCGGGTTCGGTGCCCTCGGCGTCCTGGCCGTCTACGTGCAGCACCTGATCATCGGATACGACGTCCCGTTCTGGGGACTGTTCGACAACCAGCTCGATCTCGACGTCTACCGCGCCGGGGCCCGCACCGTCCTCGACGGCGGGCCCCTCTACGACGCCAAGTTGCTGGGTCAGATGGACTACACCTACGCCCCGGTGTCGGTGGTGGTGTTCACGCCGTTCGCGTGGATGTCGTTCCTCGCCGCCCGCATCGTCTGGACCGCTGCGATCTTCGTCGCGCTGTATCTCGTGATCACCCTGTCCTTCCGGGCGTTGGGCCGTCCGATCACGCCGCGCCTGCGGGTGATCGCGGTGTCGTTGGTGCTGGTGGCGGCACTGATGGAACCGGTCCGCAGCACCATCTGGTTCGGGCAGGTCAACATCTTCCTGATGGCGGTCATCCTGTGGGATCTGCTGCGCGCCGACGGCTCGCGTCTGCACGGGGTCGGCACCGGCATCGCCGCGGGCGTGAAGCTGACTCCGCTGATCTTCGTGCTGTACCTGGTGGTGCAGCGTCGGTGGCGGGCCGCGATCGGCGTGATGGTCGGGTTCGTCGGGACGATCGTGGTGGCGTTCGCGGTTCTGCCCCGCGACTCGTGGCGGTACTGGACGGGGACGTTCTTCGACTCCGATCGTGTCGGCGTGCCCGACACCGTCGGCAACCAGTCGATCCGCGGGGCCCTGGCCAACTACTTCCGTACCGACACCCCCTCGACCGTCGCCTGGCTCCTGCTGGCACTGCTCGCGGCGGGCCTCGGGATGTGGGCGGCGGTGGTCGCGCATCGACGCGGCCAGGAACTGCTGGCCGTGACGTTGGTGGGGATGACATCGTGCGCGGTGTCGCCCATGTCGTGGGGCCATCACTGGGTGTGGGTGGTACCCCTCGGGGTGATCGTCGTGCACCACGCGCTGGTGGCGCGGACCCGGATGACGGCGCTCGTGGCGGGATCGGCCGCCGTCGCGCTGCTGCTGGTGACGTTCGCGTGGCGCACGGTGATCGACGGTCCGATGACCTTCGTCGGCGACACCCACCCCGACGCCCGCTACACGGGTCTGTTCTTCAAGCACGGCATCGAGTGGCTCCGGTGGTTCACCCTCGACCCCTACAACTGGGTGTTCGTCGTGGCCGCGGTGACGACACTGGTGATCCTGGTCCCTGCACGGATGTCCGTGTTCGAATCCCGGGCGCTCGCCGTCGATGGTTATCATTCCTGACGATCGACGCCACCTGTGTCGATCGAGTCCAGGAGTGCAACAGTGGCCGCGCGAGCGATGTCGTCCGACAGTGACAAGGTCGTCGGGCGCGAGGTGACCGGGAGAACCCTCCCGCGTCACCCCGCCCTCTACGCGATCCCCGTCGCCCTCACCGCGGTCGCCCTGTACCTGCAGTACGCCTACATCCCGTTCCACGCGCGCGTCTTCGGACTCTTCCGGAATCAGGCCGATCTCCGCGTCTACCGCGCAGGGGCCCAACACCTTCTGCACGGGCAACCCATCTACGACCGACCCGTGCTGGGGCATTTCGACTACACCTACACGCCGTTCTCCACGGTGGTGATGCAGCCGCTCGCCTGGGTGAGCAAGGACGTCGCCGTCGTGGCGTGGTCGATCCTGGTGGTGGTGGCTCTGTTCTACGTGGTGGTCGCGAGCTTTCGGGCGCTGGGCTATCGCTTCGATGCGCGGCTCGTGGTGGTGGCGACGTCGCTGGTGGGGATCGCGCTGCTGCTCGAGCCGGTGCGCACCACCATCTGGTACGGCCAGATCAACGTCTTCCTCATGGCCGTCGTGATGTGGGATCTGCGGCGTCCCGAGGGCAGTCGTCTCCGCGGTGTCGGGGTGGGGCTCGCCGCCGGCGTGAAGCTGACCCCCGCGTTCTTCGTGTTCTTCCTCGCCGTCACGCGCTCGTGGCGGGCGGTGGCGGTGGCCGCGGCCACCGGTGTGGCGACGGTGCTGGTCGGGGTGGTGTTCATCCCGAAGCAGTCGTGGATGTTCTGGACCGACAAGGTCTTCGACTCCCAACGCGTCGGCGATGTGCGTAACCCGGCGAACCAGTCGTTGCGCGGCGCGATCGCGCACATCTTCGGCACCCGCGAGCCGAACACGGCGCTGTGGCTGTTGGCGGTCGTCGTCGTCGCGGCCCTGGGACTGGGAGCCGCGGCTGCTGCCCATCGCCGCGGCAACGACGTCCTCGCACTGTCGCTGACGGGTATGACGACGACGGCGGTGTCGCCGTTCTCGTGGGGACACCACTGGGTGTGGTTCGTGCCCCTGCTGGTGGTGACGGTCGACCTCGTGTTGCGGGCCTGGACGCGAGGGGCGTACGTGCGCGCCGTGACGCTGATCGCACTGCCGGTGGCTCTCGTGCTCTCGACGTTCGTGTGGAAGTTCTTCGTGCCCGAGGGCGCCCTGGGGTTGCGACCCTTCTACGGGATCGGCCTGTTCATGAACCCGGTGCCGCCATGGTTCGAGTGGTTCGCTGCGCAGCCCTATCTGTGGGTCCTGCTGGTCACCGCGATCGCGACGCTCGGCGCGTATCTGATCGGTGGGCGCGCGACGTCGACGCGTGGGGCGGGTGACGTCACCGACGAGCCTGTGGACAGTGCTGTCGGTGGGCGCCCGGCGCGTCGGTAGGCGCCGGTAGTCTTTCTCGCGTGGCCCTGTACCGGACGTATCGACCAGCTACGTTTGCCGACGTCGTCGGGCAAGAACATGTCACCGAGCCGCTGTGTCGGGCACTCGATTCCGGCCGTATCAACCACGCGTATCTGTTCTCGGGGCCGCGCGGCTGCGGCAAGACGTCGTCGGCGCGCATCCTCGCCCGGTCACTGAACTGCGTCGAGGGCCCCACCTCGACACCGTGCGGCGTGTGCGACTCGTGCGTCGCGCTCGCGCCGGGCGGCCCGGGCAACCTCGACGTGATGGAACTCGACGCGGCCAGTCACGGCAACGTCGACGACACCCGTGAACTGCGTGACCGCGCCTCCTACACCCCGGCGTCGTCGCGGTACCGGGTGTTCATCATCGACGAGGCGCACATGGTCTCGAGCGCGGGCTTCAATGCGCTGCTGAAGGTGGTGGAGGAGCCGCCGGAGCACCTCATCTTCATCTTCGCGACCACCGAGCCCGAGAAGGTGCTGCAGACCATCCGGTCGCGCACCCACCACTACCCGTTCCGGCTGCTCGCGCCCGCGGTGATGCGCGGCCTGCTCGAGTCGATCTGCGCCAAGGAGAACGTCACCGTCGCGCCGCCGGTCTTCCCGCTGGTGATCCGGGCGGGTGGCGGCTCGCCGCGTGACTCGCTGAGTGTGCTCGACCAGTTGCTGGCCGGTGCCGGGCCCGAGGGCGTGACCTATGAGCGTGCGCTGGCCCTGCTCGGCGTCACCGATGTCGCGCTCATCGACGACTCGGTCGACGCGTTGGCCGAGTCGAACGGCGCCGCCCTGTTCGGTGCGGTCGAGCGGCTGGTCGACGCCGGCCACGATCCCCGCCGTTTCGCGGTCGATCTGCTCGAGAGGTTCCGCGACCTCATCCTGCTGCAGGCCGTGCCCGATGCGGTGGAGCGCGGGCTCGTGGAGGTCCCCGAGGACCAGGTGGAACACATGCGGGCCGAGGTCGAGCGCATCGGCCCGGCCACGCTGACGCGCTTCGCCGAGACCGTGCACGCCGCACTGGGGGAGATGCGCGGCACCACCTCGCCGCGCCTGCTCCTCGAGGTGATGTGCGCCCGCATGCTGCTGCCCTCGGCGTCGGACGCGGAATCGGCAGTGCTGCAACGGATCGAACGTATCGAGGCGCAGCTCGCCGGCGGCGCACCCGCGGTCACGGCGCAGATCGGCGCATCGGCACCCGCAGTGGTGCCCGGACCCGCCGGACCGCCCGCCGCGCCCGCCGACACCGACGCGGGGTCGAAGTTCGTGCGCCCCTCGCAGCGTCGTGAGGTCGAGTCCGAGCCACCACCGGAGCCCGAAGCGGCGCCCGCCGTTGCGCCTCCGGCGCCGACCGGCGATTCCGTCGCCGAGCCGGTCGCGGTCGTGCCCGACGCGCCCGCCGCCCCCGAGGTGGCCCCGGAGCCCGAGCCGGTCGCTGCCGTCGAACCCGAGCCCGAGGTCGTCGACGAACCCGAGCCGGAGATCGCCGACGAACCCGCCTCCGAGGTCGAGCCCGAACCGCCCCTGCTCGAACCCGAGCCGGCCGAGCCTGAGCCCGAAGCGGAACCGGCCGAGCCCGCCGCAGCCGATCCCGGCGCACCCGCCGCGCCCGGAGTCGACGTCGAGACCGTGCGCGCGAAGTGGGCCGATGTCCGCGCGAAGATCGGTGAGCGCGACAAGATCATCCAGGTGATGCTGTCGGCCGCGACGGTACGAGCCGTCGAAGGCTCGACACTGGTCATCAGCCACGACGCGGCGCCGCTGGTGGCACGACTGTCCGAACCGCGCGGTCAGACGGTGATCAGCGCGGCGATGGGCGACGTGTTCGGCGGCGAGTGGTCGATGCGCTGTGTGCACATGGCCAACGACGCGGCATCGGCGGCGACGGTGAGCGACCCGACTGGTCCCGGCCGCAAGGGTGGCACCGCGGAGAAGACCACCTACACGCGCCGCGGTGGGCGCAGTGGATCGAACGGCCCGGCTGCGGGGTCGTCGGACGAGCCGCCGCCGCCCGAGGAACCATCCCCGGAACCGGCGCCACCGGTCGCCGACGAGGACCTCACCGACGCCGATCGTGACGAGATGATCGCCGACGCCCGCGACAGCGAACCCGATCCCCGCATGGATCCCGAGCAGGTCGCCATGGCGCTGCTCGTCTCCGAACTCGGCGCCCGCCCCATCGACGGCACCTGACCCCCGGCGTCGTCACGTGGCCAACCGGCGGGTCAGGCGTTCCACCACGGACGCAGGGGAAGGCCGTTGCCGCCGTTCTCGTCGAGCTTCACCGCGAGCACCTGATGCAGCTGGATGATGTTGCGCTCGAAGCCCACCCGGCAGGCGGCCATGTACAGACCCCACAGACGTGCCGTCGACTCACCGACCTCGGCGACCGCGTCATCCCAGTGGGCCACCAGGTTCCGGTTCCAGTCGCGCAGCGTCATCGCGTAGTGCTCGCGCAGGTTCTCCTCGTGGACCACCTCGAGGCCGGCGTCCTGCATCGCCGCGATGATGGTGCCCGATCCCGTCAGCTCGCCGTCGGGGAACACGTAGCGGTCGATGAACGCACCCGCCTTGTGCTTGCCCTTGTTGTCCGGACGGGTGATCGAGTGGTTGAGCATCAATCCGCCCGGCTTCACCTTGTCGCGCATGAAGCCGAAGTATGCGGGGTAGTTGTGGACGCCGATGTGCTCGGTGAGCCCGATGGACGAGACCGCGTCGAATCCCGTCTCGGTGACGTCGCGGTAGTCGCTGAACCGGACCTCGGCGAATTCCGCGAGCCCCTCCTCGGCGATGGCCTTCTGCGCCCAATCGGCCTGCTCGGCCGACAGCGTCGCACCGATCGCGTACACGCCCTGGCGTGCGGCGTACCGCACCATTCCGCCCCAGCCGCAACCGATGTCGAGCAGACGGTCCCCCGGCTTGAGGCCGAGCTTCTCGAACACGAGGCGGTACTTGTTGTCCTGCGCGGTCTCGAGGCTCGCGTCGCGCTCGGGGAAGCATGCGCAGGTGTAGGTCATCGACGGCCCGAGAACCCACTCGTAGAACGTGTTCGACACGTCGTAGTGGTGGTGGATCGCCTCGGCGTCACGGGTTCGGCTGTGCCGCAACCCTTCGGCGATACGACGCCACCGGGGAAGCGCCTCCTGCGTGGGCGGGGCGATCGGCTTGAAGTGCTCGAGCCCCAACGACCGGGTGATGTTGGCCAGCGTGATCGCGTTCGGTCGCGCGAAGCTGACGTTCGCCGACAGGGCCTTCAGCGCGTTGTACGGGTCCCCGGGAGGGCTGCCCAAGAGGTTCAGGTCACCGGAGATGTAGGCCCGGGCCATCCCGAGGTCGCCCGGTGCGGTCACCATGTACGTCGTGCCGCGCGGGGTGACGAGATCGAGCCCGTACTCGGCGTCGGTCGGTCCAGCCGCGCTCCCGTCGTACGCGGTCACCCGCACCTGTAGGTCGCCGCCGGCGATGGCCTCGACGATCTCGGCGAGAGACAACTTCGGCGCCGACCTGATCGACGGAGAACCGCCGCGGGTGGATGTTCCGTGATTCGCCATCATCGACGCTTCACCGCTTTCGAGTAGAGATCCAGGAAACGCGCTCCCGGGTCGAACTGTTTCTTCAGACGCCTCATCGCGTCTCCGCCGTACAACTCGTCGAACTGCTCCTCGTCGTAGAACGCGTCCGAGTACAACGATTTGTGGCCGTCGAGCCGGGAGACCTCGGCCTCGATGAGCCGATTGGCGCGGCCCTCGATCGCATCTTCCTGGATCGGTACCGCCGACCAGAACCCGACGTTGACGTAGGTGCGGTTCGGCTCCAGCGGGTACAGCGGCCACGGCCGATCCGAACCCGGATCGCTTCCGGGGCTCGCTGCGTCCCCGGCGCGGAGACGCAACGGACACAACCAGAGCGGCTCGATCGGAATGTTCTGCAGGAACCACTCGAGGAACTCGGTGGTCCGCTCGATGGGGACCTCGATGTCCTGGACCACCCGCTCGTTGGGCGGCTCACCCTTGCGGGCATTGAGTCGGTCGGCGATGTCGTAGCGGTGGTCGAGTGCGATCAACTTCCAGTAGAAGCTGCTGCGCAGCAGCCTCTTCGGCCAGAACCGGCGGATCCGCGGGTTCTGCGCACCGAAAGCCCGTGAGCACCAGAACCAGTCGGTGTCCCAGCGCCACAGGTAGTCGTGGATCGTCAGCCGGTCCCGGATCGGCGTCGAGGCCGTCGCGTGCTGGATCGACCGGTAGAAGATGTCGGAACCGGTGTAGTCGCTCACCGGTCCCTCGACCGCGCTGCGTCGGCCGAGCGTCAGGTAGGCCTCGGTCGCGGTGAACACGACGCCGTCGAGGTAGTCGACCGCCTCGCCGTCGTGGCTGCCGTCGGTGATGATGCGGTCCATCGTGTCCTGCAGCGTCGCGATGTCGGTGAATCGCAGGTGGCGCAGTTCCACGAAGGGGTCGACGCGCTCGAGTTCGATGCGGAGCCGGGTGCTGTATCCCAGTGTCCCGTAGGAGTTCGGGAAGCCGTGGAAGAGATCCGCGTTCTCGTTGGTGGGCGTCGCGGTCATGATCTCGCCCGAGCCGGTGAGGATGTCCATCTCGAGCACCGACTCGTGCGGGAGCCCGTTGCGGAACGACGTGCTCTCGATACCCAGACCGGTGACGGCGCCACCGAGGGTGATGGTCTTGAGCTGCGGGACCACCAACGGCGCGAGACCGTAGGGGAGGGTCGCGTCGACGAGGTTCTCGTAGGTGCACATACCGGCGACGTCGGCGGTCATCGCCTCGGGATCGACCGAGATCACGCGGTCGAGGCCGGAGACGTCGAGACCCGGGTAAGGGTTCTTCGCACGACGGCGAAAGAGGTTGGAGGTCTTCTTCGCCAGCCTGACGGTGGCGTGGGCGGGGATCGCGCGGTAGCTGGCGAGAAGTGTCTCGACCCCGCGGGCGTAGGCCTCGGGACCCATCTCCCGGCCGGTCGACCGCGCAACAGCTGTCACCGTCGCTGTGTCTGACGTCATCCCGATGAGACTAGGACCCCGCTCTGCGCCCCGCCAACCAGCCACCGGACACAACCTCATGGCGGGTGGATGAACACGTACCGGACGCGTGCCACGATTGGCTCATGGACGCCACCGCACTGCGCGAACTGCAGAAGCCGCTCAAGGATTCGTACAAGGAACAGCCCGAGGCCGCCCTCGCGCCGCTGCACGCCGTCGGGACGTTCACCGACGGCGACATCACCTGCACCGTGGACAGCTGGGCCGGGCCCATCACCGCAGGTCTGCACCCCACCACCGGCGGCGACGGCAGCGAGGCGTGCTCGGGCGACATGTTGTTGCAGGCGCTGGTGGCCTGTGCCGGTGTGACGTTCCGCTCGGTCGCGACGGCGATGTCGCTCGACATCCGCAACGCGCAGGTGCGTGCCGACGGCGCCTTCGACGCCCGCGGGACCCTCGGCATCGACCGCGACGTGCCCGTCGGGATGACCGACATCTCCCTGACCTTCACCTTCGACACCGACGCCGACGACGCGAAGGTCGCCAAGCTGCTCGAACTGACCGAGCGCTACTGCGTGGTCGCCCGTACCCTCGCCGGTTCCGCGCCGGTGGCGGTGAAGCGGGGCTGACGCGACGGTGACGGGCGGCAGACGCCGCGCCGATCCGTACCCTGTGCGGTGACATCCGCCCGCGAGAGCGTGGGCGGGAGACATCGAGGAGATTTACGTGGCCCAGGTTTCGGCGACCCAGTCGATCGACATCAACGCAGCCCCCGACGCGGTGCTCGCGGCGCTGTCGGACTACACGGTGGTGCGACCGCAGATCCTGCCCGAGCAGTACCTCGACTACCAGGTGGTCAGCGGGAAGGCCGGCGCGGGAACCGTCGCGCAGTGGACGCTGCAGGCGACGAAGAAGCGCTCCCGCAACGTGAAGGCCACCGTCACCACCGACGGCAATTCGATCACCGAGACCGACGCGAACTCGACGATGGTGACCACCTACACCGTCACCCCGGCGGGTTCGGGTTCCACCGTCTCGACCACCACCGCATGGCAGGGTGCCGGCGGCATCGGCGGGTTCTTCGAGAAGACCTTCGCCCCCAAGGGCCTCAACCGGATCCAGTCCGCGCTGCTCGGGAACCTCAAGACGCGCCTCGAGAAGTAGCAGCCGATGTCCCGCCGTCGGCAATCGCCGCTGCCGGCGCGGGACGGGGTCGACGCGACGCGTGTGGTGCCGCGAACTTCCGCCCGGGCCTTCGACGCCCTGCGGGCGCAACGGGCGTTGGCGCAGATCGACGACACGGCTCTGATGGCGAGGTTCGTCGACGGTGCTGTCGTCGACCGCACCGGTCGGGCCGTGAGCGCGGACTCCACGGTGCCCGCCCTGGCGCCGCTGTTCCTCTACCGTGACCTGTCGGTCGAGGTGGAGGTCCCGTTCGCGCTCGACATCCTCCACATCGACGACGACATCGTGGTGGTCGACAAACCGCACTTCCTCGCGACGATGCCACGGGGGACACACGTCACCGAGACCGCGTTGGTCCGTCTGCGTCGACTCCTCGGAGAGGACGCGGTGAGCCCCGCGCACCGGCTTGACCGTCTGACGGCCGGGGTCCTGCTGTTCACCCGGCGGCCCGAGGTCCGACGTGCGTATCAGGACATGTTCGCGGAGCGGCGGGTCGTCAAGGAGTACCGCGCTCTCGCGTCCACGCCCCCGGCCGGTGTCACGATCCCGTGCGACGTCGCCGACCGGATCGAGAAGGTCAGGGGCAGTCTGCAGGCGCAGGTGGTCGACGGACCGGTCAACGCACGCACCCGGATCGCCGCGGTCGAGCCCGGTCCGACCGACCAGACCGCCCGGTACCGCCTCCTACCGCTCACCGGCCGCACGCACCAGCTGCGACTGCACATGGCACGGCTCGGGACACCGATCGTGGACGACCCGCTCTATCCCGACATCGACGACGAGCTCGCGTCGCTGCCGGATTCGGGCGACTTCTCCCGGCCCCTGCGTCTCGTCGCCGCCGAACTCACCTTCGACGACCCGCTGACCGGGCGCACCCGCACCTTCCGGTCGCGCCGCGACCTCTGATCCGAGGGTGCGACCATGGTCGGCATGATCGTCGCGTCGTACGACCGCATCGCCGATCTGGCGTTCGAGGCCGTCGTCTTCCTCGACACCGAGAGCAGCGACTGCTTCCAGATCCAGCGTGACCTGCTGACCCAGGTCACCACCACGGCGCCGACGTACCAGGTCAGCACCGGTGTGAGCGCTCCGATCCCCGACGGCATCACGCAGTGGCGGCGGGTCGGGGACCGGTTCGAGTTCGCGCTCACCGCCCGCGCGTCCCGCATCTTCGGGGGCACCGATGTCCTGTCGTTCGACGCCGAGGCCGCCGACGGCGTGACCCTCGACGAGATCGCCGAGCACGTGGAGCGGTTGCTGCGCTGAGACCGGGGCCGCGCCCACTACTCTGGAGCCCGTGGATCCCGAGAACCCGATGGCAGGACTGTTGGCGCAGGCGCAGAAGATGCAGGAGCAGCTTCTCGCCGCGCAGAACCAGATCGCGGAGACCGAGCTGACCGGCACGGCCGGAGGCGGCCTGGTCACCGTGACCGGAAGCGGCACCGGCGAGGTCACCGGCGTGACGATCGACCCCAAGGTGGTCGACGTCGACGACGTCGAGACGCTGCAGGATCTGATCGTGGGCGCCCTGGCTGATCTCGCGGGCAAGCGCGACGCCCTGGCCTCGCAGACCATGGGGCCCCTCGCCGGTGGCCTCGGCGGTCTGGGTGGTGGGCTGCCGGGATTCGGCGGCCCCGGCATCGGTCAGTGACAGACCCGTGTACGAAGGACCGATCCAGGATCTGATCGACGAGCTGGCCAAGCTCCCCGGTCTGGGACCGAAAGGCGCACAGCGCATTGCGTTCCACCTGCTCGGCTCCGAGAACCAGGAGTTCGACCGGTTGATCGCCGCGCTCGGACACGTCCGCGACGACGTCACGTTCTGCGCCGAATGCGGCAACGTCTCTGCCGACAAGCTGTGTCGCATCTGCTCCGACGCCCGTCGCGACACCACGAAGATCTGTGTGGTGGAGGAACCGAAGGACGTGCAGGCGATCGAGCGGACCAAGGAGTTCAAGGGCCGCTACCACGTGCTCGGTGGCGCCCTCGACCCCCTCGGCGGCATCGGCCCCGACCAGCTGCGCATCCGAGAACTGTTGCGGCGTCTGGGTAATCAGGCCGACGGTGTCGACGTCACCGAGGTGATCGTCGCCACCGACCCCAACACCGAGGGCGAGGCCACCGCGACCTATCTGGTGCGGATGCTCAAGGATTTCCCGGGACTGTCGGTCACCCGCCTCGCATCGGGTCTGCCCATGGGTGGCGATCTCGAGTTCGCCGACGAGCTCACCCTCGGCCGCGCCATGTCGGGGCGCCGGGTCCTCACGTAGCCGTCGCCGTGTCCTCGCCTGCTCTCGACTCCCGTGTGATCGCAACGGGTCTCGCCGATGAGCTCCGAACCGGGATCGTGGTGATCGACGGCCCGTCGGGTGCGGGCAAGTCGTCGTTCGCCGACGATGTGATGGCCGCGCTGCGGGAGAGGCGTCGTGGTGCGGTACTCATCCGCACCGACGAGTTCGCGACGTGGGACGATCCGGTGGGCTGGTGGCCTGAGCTGGAACACGAGGTGCTGCAGGCGTATACGCGGCGGCACGACTATCGCCACCGGCCCCGGGTGTGGCGCGGCGATGTCGCCGAACCCGGTCCGCGGGTGTGGATCAGGTGGGAACCACTGCTGATCATCGAGGGGGTCTCGAGCGCGCGGAGCGCGATGACCGGACGTGCGGATCACGCATTGTGGCTCGACGGACCAAGTGCCCCGGAGCGCCTGGAACGAGCGGTGGCCCGCGACGGTGAGAGCACCCGGGAGCACCTGCGACGGTGGCAGGACTTCGAGGCCGGCTGGTTCGCCGTCGATCGCACCCGCGAGCGATGCCGGGTCGTCGGCTGATCGACCTGGTGCGTCTCAGCCGCCGGACACCAGCTGTCGCGGGTCGAAGACCACCCGGATCGCACTGATCTTGCCGTCGACGACGGTCTGCCAGTTCACGGTGGGGGCGGGCTCGGCGACGGTGGTGTGCAGGCGGAACCACGTGATCACGTCCGGGCCGTCGACGGCGACCTTGAGGATCTCGAGGTCGGCCAGGATCTCGGACATGCCGCGCAGCCCCGCCACGCAGTCGTCGGCGTTGTCGAGCGAGGCCAGTGGGCCGTCGAAGGTCACGTCGTCGGCGAGGATCGATCGGAGGGTGTCGAAGTCCTTGTCCTTCCAGGCGGAGAAGTAGGTCGCAGAGATCTCGTTGACTGTGTTCATGTCCCGATCGTCGGCCGGCAGGTGGTGTCGGGTCCAACGACTTGTGGTGATCGAACCCATCACCGTCGATTGTCGCCGCAGGTCAGTGCGGGGGAGCACTAGTGTCCCGGTATGGAATTGCGTCAGCTCCAGTATCTCGTCGCCGTGGCCGACGAGGGCGGGTTCACCCGTGCCGCCCGTCGTCTGTACGTCACCCAGTCGGGCATCAGCGCGCAGATCCGTCGCCTCGAACGCGAGCTGGGGGTGACGCTGTTCGATCGTGGCGCTCGTGTGGCCACGCCGACCGCGGCCGGTGCCGTCGCGATCGATCACGCCCGCCGCGT
Source organism: Williamsia sp. M5A3_1d (assembly GCF_053345315.1). NCBI lineage: Bacteria > Bacillati > Actinomycetota > Actinomycetes > Mycobacteriales > Nocardiaceae > Williamsia > Williamsia sp. M5A3_1d. The sequence continues at coordinate 111,843 of NZ_JBKEZX010000001.1, read as the reverse complement.
CCTCGCCGAGGTGCGTGCTCTCGGCCGGGCCATCGTCGAGGTGGGCGATCTGGTGCAGGGGCGACTCGACCTCGGCGTGGTGACAGCATTCGGAAGCGGCGCGCTGGTCGAGGCGCTCGCGGAGTACCACCGCGCACATCCCGATGTGGCGATCGAGCTGGTGGAGGGACAGTCGGCCGCCCTCGTCGATCGTGTGCGTGAAGCGGATCTCGACGTGGCCCTCGTCGGCGTCGCCGAAGCGCCGCCCGCCGGCCTCGAATCCCGCGTGCTGGTGCGCGACCGGTTGGTGGTGGGCGTGACACGTGATCATCCGCTCGCCCGATCGACCCACCTGACGATGGCGGAGGTGTGCGCGCACCCGATCGTCTGCCTCCCGGTCGGCAACGGCATCCGGGTGGCGTTCGAGATGAACTGCGCGCGGGCGGAGGTGGTCGCCGACGTCCGACTGGAGGCCAGTGCCCCCGATGCGATCGCGGATCTGGCGGCGCGCGGGCTGGGCGTGGCTGTACTCAGCGAGTCGTCGATCGGCGAATCGCGTGCCGACGGGCTGGTGTCGGTCCTCATCGAGGACGCTCCGGTTCACGCTCTTCTCGCCCTCGTGTGGCGTCCGGAACCGGTTCCGGCTGTGCGGCGATGGTTGGAGATCGCGGGTGATCTGGGGTTCGAACGTCCGCGTACCTGATCGGCGCGCTAGTCGAGTTCCTCGAGCGTCGGCCCCAGGTCGGCCCGCTCCCAGTGGCGCCGGGTGTTCTCGAACCACAGCAGCTCATCGATCGAGACCATGTGACCACGCACCGGGTGCGAGGCGCCGGCCCGGACGACGAAATCCGGTGAGTCGGTGAACTCGGCCTCCAGCACCATGGCCGTGAGGGGCACTCCGGACGCCTCGATCGGTGGGAACTCGACCAGCGTGCACGCGTGACGCCAGAAGGTCGTGATCGTGATGGGGTCCCCGGTGTGGTCCGTCGCGACGGAGGTCACGGTGACGCCTCGCTCGCGCTCCGCGGTGCTCTGGCCGACGACGGACCAGTCGAGTGCGCGGCACAGCCCGGTGACCAGCGACCACGTCCAGGTGTCGAGATCTGCCACATCGCAGGGACTCTCGACACGGATGCCCAGAAACAGCTGGTGTGTGGTGGCCGCAGACATCCGGTGACCATCGCACACGGCCACGACAATTCCTGCGGGGAGTTCAGCGCCTCGCGGCCGCAATCCGTTCGCGGCGGAGTTGATCGATCTCGGGCAGGTCGAGGGGTGCGAGCGGGGCGCCACCCATGGCCTGCGACAGCAGGTGATCGGCGAGTTCCGGGTTGCGGGCGAGAACCGGACCGTGAAGGTAGGTGCCGATCACCGATCCGGTGACAGCGCCGTCGGCCCGATCGCCGGCGCGGTTGCCGTGACCGGAATCGACACGGGCCAGGGGGACCGAGTCGGCGCCCAGAACCGTTCCGCCACGGTGGTTCTCGAAGCCGGTGAGCTGCTGGATGAGGCCGGGCAGGGTGGGACTGGTGACCAGTTCGCCGATGCTGCGGGTGGCCTGCGGGGTCGTGGTGAGGTCGAGCATCGAGACGCCCTCGACCCGCTCACCCGCCGACGTCTCGTACCAGTGGCCCAGCACCTGGATGGCCGCGCAGATCGCCAGGACCGGGACGCCGCGCTGGGCGGCTTTCTGTAAACCCGGGTGGCGCAACAGGTGTCGGGTGGCGAGGCGCTGCGCGTAGTCCTCGGCGCCGCCGAGTGTGTAGACGTCGAGGGAGTCGGGTACGGGATCGTCGAGGGTGATCTCCACGATCTCGGCGTCGATCCCGCGCATGCGGGCGCGTTGCCGGAGGACGAGCGCGTTGCCGCCGTCACCGTAGGTGCCCATCACGTCGGGAAGCACCAATCCGATTCGGAGGGTGGAGGTGTGATCAGCCACGGCGCGCGCCCTCCGAACGTTCGATGCGGTCGATGGCGACACCGAGATCGCGGAACGCGGTGTAGTTGGCGAGGACATCGACGCGCCCGGGCGGGCACGAGGCGATGGCCACGAGCGGATCGGGGATGGTCTGGTGCTCGGCCCCGGCGTAGATCAACCGCACCCCGAGATCGGATGCGCGTTCGCCCGCGGCGACCACGGTGGTGTTCTCGAAATGCTCGAAACGCACGTCCCACAGCCACGAGAGGTCCTCGCCGTCGGGCACCTGACCGTTGACGGCGATCACCAGTCCGGCGGCGTCGGGGTCGATCATCGACAGCGCCTCCTGCCACCCCGCGGGGTTTTTTGCGAGCAGCAGACGTACCGAGTGCGGGCCCACGGTCCGTACCCCGTAGCGTCCGGCGACCTCACCGACCTCGGACACTGCGACAACCGCGGTGTACGGATCGGCACCCATCGCGACCGCGGCGGCCACAGCCTGGGTCGCGTTGCCGCGGTTGGCCTTACCGGGCAGCGTGAGCGTCATCGGTGCGGTGAACCCGTCGGGTCCGTAGATGGAGTGGTCGTCGAACCACCATGTGGGAGTGGGACGTCGGAAGTCGGTGCCGCTGCTGAACCACACGTCACCGGAGCGGATGATCGGCTCGCCCGAGCGGGGGCAGCTGACCGAGTCGTTGGCCCACCCGGCTCCGGCGGCCACCCACACCACGTTCGCCGCGTCGTACGCCGCCGAGGCGACGAGCACGTCGTCGCAGTTGGCGATCACCGTCATCTCCGGGTGCCTGTCGACGCCCTCACGCAATCTGCGCTCGATGATGTTGATCTCTCCCACGCGGTCGAGTTGATCGCGCGAGAGGTTGAGCAGCACGAGTACATCGGGATCGACGGCGTCGGACACGTGCGGGACGTGCAGCTCGTCGACCTCGATCGCCGCGTACGGGGCATCGCGGCCGAGGGTGAGCGCGGCGATGATGCCGGCGTCCATGTTCGCGCCGTCGGCCTGACTGATGACGGAACCGAGCGAGGCCAGCGCGGCCGCGGTCATCTTCGTCGTCGTGGACTTGCCGTTGGTACCGGTGATGAGTGCGGTGGCCTTGCCGCCGGCGAGTCGCCCCATGATCGAGGGGTCGATCTTCGCCGCGATGAGGCCACCGATCATCGAGCCTTTGCCGCGACCGGTTCTCTGGGAGGCCCAGCGGGCTCCTGCGGCCGCCGCGAGCGCCGTCCGAGTGCGGATCGGGAGGCGCGCCCGGGGGGTTCTGGGAGCGTCGGACATGCCGACGAGTCTGTCACAGGGACCGCTCTGCCCGCCGCGCCCATCATGCCGCCCAGGCACCCGAGGATGACCACCGCCGCCCCGATGAGCTGCAGCGCAGACGGGTCCTCGCCCAGCGCCAGCCACGAGGCGGTGATCCCCACCACGGGCACCAGCAGCGAGAACGGCGCCACGGTGCTCGCGGGGTGCTTGCTCATCAGATAGGTCCACAGTCCCGACCCGGCGATGGTCCCCAGGACGATCACATATGCGAGGCCGCCGAGTGCGATCAGGCCCTCGTGGGTGAACGCAGTCGACAGTGCGTCGACCCCCGCCGAGGGCCCCTCGATCACCAGGCTCACCAGGTACAGCGGGATCGGCGGGATCACGCACATCCACAGCGTGAGTCGCATGGGGTTGTCGGGCTTGGCCAGACGGCTGCCGAGGTTGCCGAAGGCCCAGCCGAGTCCGGCGATCAGGGTGAGCAGCATCGGCAGCACACCGATCCCGGCGCCGGCCTCGGCTCGGTCGATCCCGATCAGCACCATGCCCCCGACCGCGACACCGATGCCCAGCACCTGCCGCCGCGTCATCCGCTCGCCGAGCAGCAGCACCCCGAGGACGACGGTGAACGGCGCCGACGACTGCAACACCAGCGATGCGAGACCGGTCGGCATGCCGGTGGCCAGCGCGAGGAACAGGAACGCGAACTGCACGATCCCGAACCCGGTGCCGTAGAGCAGCAACCAGCGCACGGGGACGTTCGGGAACGGGACGAACAGGATCACCGGGATCGCCATCACCGCGAACCTCAGTGCGGCGAAGAAGAACGGTGGGAAGTGTTCGAGCCCCGCGTGGATCGCGATGAAGTTGAGTCCCCACAGGACCACGACGGTCAGGCCGATCAGACGGTGGCGAGTACTCATGGTCATCATCGTGAGCGTCCGCGCTGCTTCAGGACAATCGAATTGTTATGGATTGTCCGTGTAGTTTTTCTACATGGATGTCCACCGACTGCGGCTGCTGCGGGAGTTCGCCGATCGAGGCAGTGTCGGCGCCGTCGCCGATGCGATGCGACTCACGCCGTCGGCGGTGTCGCAGCAACTCAAGGTGCTCGCTCGTGAGGCGGGGATCGAACTCCTCGAGCAGCAGGGCCGAGGGCTGCGGCTCACCGACGCGGGCCGCGCGCTGGTCCTGCGGGCCGACGAGGTGATCGCGGCCGTCGACCGGGCCGCCGACGAGATGGCCGCCCGGTCTCGCACCACCGTCGGTACGGTGCGACTCGCGATGTTCCCCTCCGCCGCGGCCCTTCTCCTGCCAGGGCTGTTGTCGGCGACGAGATCGTCGGGGATCGAGCTCGTGGCCGCCGATGTCGACGTGCCCTACGCGTCGGCGTCCGACACCCTCGCCGACCACGACCTCGTGCTCACCCACCGCGACGAACGCGCACCGTCGATCACCTCACCCCGGGTGCGTAGGTCGGTGGTGATGCGTGAGCCCGTCGACCTCGTCGTCCCACCGGATCATCGGCTGGCCGATCGGGAATCGGTGAGTCTCGACGACCTCGACGACGAGGACTGGATCAGCGTGCGCGGTGGGTTCCCCGTCGACGACGTGCTGTTGTCGCTCGCCACGGTCACCGGTGTGGCGCCGCGAGTCGTCCACCGCATCAACGACTTCGCCGTCATCGAGGCCATGGTGGCCGCCGGGCACGGCATCGCGCTGATCCCACGACACGCCGTTCGGCATCCGCAGGTCCACCGACTCGTGCTCTCGGGTGTCCGTGCTGCGCGCGTCTACGAGATCCTGCACCGGCCCCGCGCGCTCGATCGTGTGGTGGTCGCGTCGGTGGCGACCACACTGTCGGACGAATGCTCGCGGTTCGAGGGCCCGGTTCGCGACGAATGGTCAGCTGGTGTTCGTGATGGTCACCCCGCGCCGTCTACATAGTTCGCAGTACAGCACTCATCAGCAGCCAATTCCTGCGCGCCAGGTGACCCCGGCTGTCGGTCGTCGTGCTCACAGCTCGACCGCGACGGCGTTCACGAGGTCTCGATGGTGAGGACCACCCTGCCCGACGGTCGACCGTGCTCGACGAGATCGTGTGCGGCCGCGATCTCCTCGAGCGGAGACTCCTCGATGACCGGCACCAGGCGCGTGTTCTCGGCGGCGGCCGCGGTGAGGTCTGTGGCGGCAGCGCGTTTCGCCTCTCGCGAGAAGTCGTCACTGCCGAGAAGGTGGATCGACACGTTGGCGAACAGCAGCGGCCACAGCGGGAAGGTGGGGCGTGGGTCGGGACTGCCGTAGACGGCGATGACGGCGTTGTTCGCGACGACCGCGGAATCGAGCTCGATGTTCGCCGAGAACGCGACCTCGATGATGCGGTCGACACCGCCCGGCGCGACCGCGCGTATCCGCTCGGCCGCGTCGGACTCGAGGGAGATCACGGAGTCGGCCACCGAACCGGGGACCCGTGCGACGTCGGTGTCGCGACGGACGGTTCCGATGACGGTCGCGCCCCCGCGTCGTGCGAGCTGGGCGGCCAAAGACCCCACGGCGCCGAGCACCCCGTGGACGAGCACCGTCTTCCCCTCGACCGGCCCGTCGGCGAACACCGCGCGGTGCCCGGTGATGCCGGGGATCCCGAGCGATGCACCCACCGAGTCGCTCACCTGATCCGGCAGGTCCACGGCCAGATCATTCGGCACGACCGTGCTCTGCGCCGCGGTCCCGAACGGCCGATAGGACTGGGCGCCGTAGATCCACACCCGGGTACCGACACGAGCCGGGTCGACGCCGGGTCCCGTCGCGTCGATCACGCCGGCACCGTCGCTGTGCGGCACCACGCGGTCGAACGCCATCGGTGCATCCAGCCAGGCCTGGCGTTTCTTCACATCGCCGGGGTTGATGCCCGAGCGGGTGAGTTGTACCCGGACCTCGCCGTCACCGGGCTCGCTCTCGGCGATCTCGCCCACCTGGAGGACCTCGGTCGCCGGACCCTGCCGGTCATAGAACGCAGCGCGCACGGGCTCGCCTCTCGTAGGGGATACCCCCATCCAAGACGCCACGGCCGCCGACCGTTCCCCGCCGCGCCGATACGGCCGGATTCGCGGGTCAGCTGAACTGGTAGTCGCTCACGGGGAACGTCGATGCGGCCGCGAACGACGCCGATGTCGACGTCGGACGCAGCAGCGCGGCCTCGCCGTGCTGGTTGAAGTAGTAGCTGCGCGAGGTGGAGCACTGCCCGCCGTAGAAGACCGAGTCGCCGAGTTTCTCGGTCACGTCGTCGAGGAAGGCCGAGTTCGCCTCGTCGGTGACCTCGAAGGTGGCCGCACCACGGCGTTCGAGTTCGGTCAGCAACCGCTTCATGTGGGCCATCTGCGATTCGATGGTGGTGAAGTACGACAACCCGCTGTAGGAGTACGGGCTGTTGAGGCTCAACAGGTTCGGGAATCTCGGCACCGTGATGCCCTCGTAGGCCTGGAAGCGGTTCTCCCGCCACCATGCCCCGAGATCCCGACCCTCGCGACCGACGATCGTCAATGCCGGGAAGTTGACGTCCCACAGGTTGAAGCCGGTCGCGAGCACCAGGGTGTCGATGGGCGTGCGGGTGCCGTCGGCGGTGATCACCGCATCAGCGGTGAACCGTTCGATGGACGAGGTCTGCAAGCGGGTGTTCGGCCGGTTGAAGGTGCGGAAGTATTTGTTGGAGAACGTGGGTCGCTTACAGCCGAAGTCGTAGTGCGGCGTGAGGGCCCGTCGCGTCGTCCGATCCCGCACCGACACCCGCAGATGTGCTCGCGCGACCGCGGCCGCGATCCGGTTGACCGCCTTGGCCTGTCGGAAGTGCAACACCCCGACCACCATGATGGCCTCGAGGATCGCGTTGTTCACCGTGCGGGCCACCCGTTGCGTGTTGGGGACGCGGGCGAAGAGTCGCTGGACGACGCGCGGTATGGCGAAGTCGATCTTGGGGACCACCCAGATCGGCGTGCGCTGGAACACCGTGAGATCGCTTGCGTGCGCTGCTATCTCGGGGATCAGCTGCACGGCGGTCGCGCCGGTCCCGATGATCGCGGCGCGTTCGCCGGCGAAATCGTGGGTGTCGTCCCACCGCGTGGTGTGGATGATCTTCCCCGCGAAGGTGTCGATGCCGGGGAAGTCGGGCGTGTACGGCTGGGAGAGGAACCCCGTGGCGGTGACGAGGAATCGACCGGTGAGCGTCTCGCCGTCGGCGGTGGTGACGACCCAGTGCTGCTCTGCGTCATCCCATTCGGCACGCTCCACCACGACACCGAACCGCATCGACCGACGCAGATCGTAGGTGTCGGCGACGTGTTCGGCGTAGCGCTTGAGTTCCGCGCCCGGGGCGAACAGTCGTGACCAGTACGGGTTCGGCGCGAAGGAGTACGAGTAGGTCACCGAGGCGATGTCGACGGCGAGACCGGGGTAGTGGTTGACGTGCCATGTCCCGCCGAGGTCGTCCTCGCGTTCGAGGATGGAGATGTTGTGGAGGCCGAGTTCGGCGAGCGCGATGGCCGCGCCCATGCCGCCGAAACCGGCGCCGACGATGATCGCGTCGAACTGTGGTGTCATCGTCGACCCCTCAGATAGGTGGTACGGGAGGTAACAGTTATCCGAGGAGTGTCGTGCATGTCCGCTTCGGCGTCAAGGTCGACCGCCGGCGACACCGCCCTGAACTGACGAACCTGCCTCCTGCAGGAGGCGGGTTCGTCAGTTCGAAGCGGGTTCGCGCCGCTCAGGGCGCCCAGGTGCGCGGTGCCGGACCGGCGGCGACGTCGTCGCCGTTCCCCGGTCCGAACCGCTTGCGGTGGTTGCGGTTGACCGCCGAGACGACCGCGCGCAGCGTCGCGGTGGTGATCGAGGTGGCGATGCCGACACCCCACACGACCTCGCCGTCGATCTCGGTCTCCACGTAGCTGGCCGCGCTGGCGTCGAACCCCGCGGTCATCGCGTGTTCGCTGTAGTCGAGGATCCGGATGTTGAACCCGACGGTGCCCAGGGCGTCGACGAAGGCCGCGAGCGGCCCGTTGCCGCGTCCCGCGATCTCCTTCTCGACGCCGTCGACCTTGACCACGGCAGAGATGCGGTCCTCGCCGTCGTCGGTCTCGGCGGCGTCGACGCGCTGGCTGATGCGCTCGAGCGGGCGGAGCGGGTGCAGGTACTCGTCGGCGAAGACGTCCCACATCTCCTTGGGCGACACCTCGCCGCCCTCGCCGTCGGTGATCTTCTGGATCTCGCGACTGAACTCGATCTGCAGTCGCCGCGGCATCGCGAGACCGTGGTCGGACTTCATGATGTAGGCGACACCGCCCTTGCCCGACTGGCTGTTGACGCGGATCACCGCCTCGTAGGTGCGGCCGACGTCCTTGGGGTCGATCGGCAGGTACGGCACCTGCCAGTACAGGTCGTCGATGTCCGTGTCGGCGGCGTCGGCGTCGATCTTCATCTGGTCGAGGCCCTTGTTGATCGCGTCCTGGTGGCTTCCCGAGAACGCGGTGTAGACCAGGTCGCCGCCGTAGGGGTGGCGCTCGGCCACACCGAGCTGGTTGCAGTACTCCACCGTGCGGCGGATCTCGTCGATGTCGGCGAAGCTGATCTGCGGATCGACCCCGCGGCTGAACAGGTTCATGCCGAGGGTCACCAGGCACACGTTGCCGGTGCGCTCACCGTTGCCGAACAGGCAGCCCTCGATGCGGTCGGCGCCCGCCTGGTAGCCGAGTTCAGCAGCGGCGACGGCGGTTCCGCGATCGTTGTGGGGATGCAGGCTCAGGATGACCGAGTCGCGACGCGCCAGGTTACGGTGCATCCACTCGATGGAATCGGCGTAGACGTTCGGGGTGGCCATCTCCACCGTCGCCGGCAGGTTCAGGATGATCGGGTTCTCCGGTGTGGGCGCGATGATCTCGGTGACCGCGTCGCACACCTCCTTGGCGTAACTGAGCTCGGTGCCGGTGTACGACTCGGGGGAGTACTCGTAGCGCCAGTGGGTGTCCGGGTACTTCTGCTCCTCCGACTTCACCTTGTGCGCGGCGTCGGTGGCGATCTTCGTGATCGCGGCCTTGTCGGCGCGGAACACGACGCGACGCTGCAGCACCGAGGTCGAGTTGTAGAAGTGCACGATCACCGACCGTGCCCCGCGACAGGCGTCGAAGGTGCGCTCGATGAGCTCGTCGCGGCACTGGGTGAGCACCTGGATGGTGACGTCGTCGGGGATGGCCCCGTCGGTGATGATCTCGCGGACGAAGTCGTAGTCGGTCTGGCTCGCCGAGGGGAAGCCGACCTCGATCTCCTTGTAGCCCATCCGCACCAGCAGGTCGAACATGCGGCGCTTACGGGCGGGGCTCATCGGGTCGATCAGGGCCTGGTTGCCGTCCCGGAGATCGACGGCGCACCACGCCGGGGCACGGTCGATGATGCGATCGGGCCAGGTGCGGTCGGCCAGCGTGACCGACTCGACCTCATCGGCGAAGGGCTTGTACCGATGCGACGGCATCGCCGACGCGCGCTGGGTGTTCCAGCTCGGTTGATCAGAGGGGACGGGGCCGCCGGGAGACACGATGCGGCTGGCTCCGGAACGAAAACTGTCTGCTGCAGGCATTGAGGGTCATTTCTCCGTGGTCGTGGATGAAGTGACCGGCGCAGTATCGACCCCCGCGACGGGGAGCCGGTCTGATCAGACCCCGCCGCGGCACCCGAGGAGGAGGCTGCGCCGCATGATGGCAGACGATACCCCCGCCCCCGGGATGGGCCAAACACCCGCCCGGCGGAGTTCAGCCGACCGCTGCGGCACGGTCCCGCAGTTCGGCGACGGTGCCGGCATCGAGCGGTCGGTCGTGTGGCGCCGTCCAGCACGCTGCGAGGAGGCCGTGCCCGAGGCGGCGTAACCGCACGTGTGACGGCCAGTCGGTGCGGGCCCAGCGAGGTTCGTCGATGGCGCTCTCGGTGGCCGCGAGTTCGGCCTCCATGAGTGCCCACTGCACATCCCGGCGACGCGCACGCGCGACGTCGGTGTGTGGTGAGCCGTCGGCGACGTCTTCGAGCAGGCGCTGCATGTCGCCGACCGCGGCCGACCGGGACCACCGCGTGGTGCGGCGGTGCGCACCGGTACCCACCACCCACAACGCGGCGACCGCGACGGCCACTCCCAGCGCCGTCTCGACGATGCGGTCACCGGCGATCACGGCGAGCCCGGCCGTCGTCGGCGACATCAGGAGGGCCAGCGGTGTGATGGCGAGGACGGCGAGCCCGTAGTTGCTCACCACGCTGATCTCGATGGCGAAGGTGAGGGCGGTCAGGATCACGACGAGCGCCACGTCGCCGGGTTCGAGCAGGTGCACCACGGCGAACAGGCCCACGCCGACAACGGTTCCGGCCAGCCGGTGCGCCCCGCGCAGCACGCCGCGGATGCGGTCGGGCCCGAGCTGCAGCACCAGGACGACCGCGGCGATCGCCCAGTCCGGTCGGCTCAGTCCGACCGCGACCGAGACCAGCCCGACGACGGTGGCCGCCACGACCACCCGCATCGTCGCAACCGCGGCGTGGCTGTGGGGATGCGCAGCGGCCCGCAGGCGCTGCATCACAGAGGGGCGCGGCAGCGGCGCGGTCGCGAGCGCGGTGTCGTCGGCGGCCGATCCGTGGAGTCGGTGATGCGACCGCCAGAGCCGCCGCGCCAGTTCACCGTCGGTCTGCGCGGCGTCGTGCAGCACGCTCCAGGCGTGCAGCAGGTGGCCCGACGCGCCCTGCCGCAGCGCGGATTCCGGTGGCGCGTCGGTGGAGAGGTAGTGCTCGATCGCGGCGACGGCCGCGGTGACCGATGACTCCTCGGGTCGCGAACGGTGCGCGAGGGCCGGTGCCATCCCGGCGACCAACGATCCGACGGTTCCGGCCGCGGTGCACCCGACCACGACCCACGGGTTCACCCCGTGCTGGGTGACCGTGGCCGCGATCCCGCCGGTGAGGACGAAGAACAGCGGTCCGGGTGGTCCGATGCGCAGGGCGTTGCCCACGAACACCGCGACACCGGCGATGACGACCGACGCCATCACCAGTCCCGAACGCACCCCGGCCGATGCGTCGGGGCCGGCGAGATGGCCGAGGGTCCCCATCACCGCGACCGAGGCGAGCAGCGTGGCCGCGGCGACACCGATGACACGCCAACGGATGCGGAAGGGGCGGTTCTCGCCGTAGAGCACCGCGAACGAACCGAGGGCGGCGAACAGCGCGTTGTGCCCGAACCCGCCGATCAACAACGCGACCGCGGGCAGCGCGAAGGCGGCCGCGGCCCGGATCGCGGCCGGCCAGCGCGTACCGAAACCCGACACCCCGAAGAACAGGGCACGGAGCGCCGGTCGTTCGGGCGGCGGGTGCGGTGCCGAGCCGACGTCGGTGCTCATCCGCCGAAGGGGTGGCCCCAGCGCTCGGCGAAGGCGATCTCGTCCAGGGGCCGTCGGGTGCGCTCGCGCGCGTCCTTCTCGGCGATCTTCGGGTCGAGGGTGTCGGGATCGGCCAGGGTCCCGACGGCCAGCAGCACCAGCGGGCGCTCACCGGCGGGGATCTCGAAGCGTTCGATGGTGGCGGGGACCTCGAAGCCGGCCATGGGATGACCCACGTAACCGAGATCGACGGCCTGCAGGATCATCTGGGCGGTCGTGAGTCCGAGATCGACGGCGCCGTAGGTGGTCGCGTTCGCGTCGTCGGCGTCGTCGCGGGTGGTGAGCAGGATCAGCGCCGATGCCGCTGTGGCCCAGGTGTTCCCGCGACTGAGCACCTCGGTGAGCGCGGTGAAGGTCGCATCGCCGCGCACACCGACGACGAACCGCACCGGTTGGGTCGATCCCCACGTCGGTGCCCACCGCCCGGCCTCGAGGATCGCGGTCAGGTCATCGGCGGGAATCGTCGCCGAGGCGTCGAGGCCTCGCGCGCTCCATCGCTTCTCGAAGAGCTCGTGCACGGTTGTCGTCCCTCCCTGCGCCCGCGATGCGGGCACCATCAGCGCGCTGGTCGGCGGCGCAGTACGACGGCGATAACGGCGGCCATCACCACCAGTATTCCCGTGCTGGCACCGACCGCGACGTGCAGGCCGTCGACAAAGGCGGCCCGCGCGGCCTGCGCGAGGTCGCCTCCCTGTGCCGACCCCAGTTGTGTTGCGTGCCGGAGGGTCTCGCCGAGCGTGTCGGAAAAGTCGCGTCCGTCGGAATTGCCGCGGAACACCAGCGTGGCCAGCGAACCGATGAGCGCGAGACCGAGCGAGGTGCCGAGCTCGAAGCTGGTCTCGGAGATCCCCGACGCCGCGCCCGCACGTTCGGGCGGAGCCGAGGCCACCGCGACCTCCGACACCAGGCTGAAGACGATGCCGTAGCCGACGCCGGCGACCGTGGTCGACACGAGGTAGATCCACAGCGGGGTGTCGGTGCCCAGGGCCAGCAGACCGAGATTGCCGACCGCTGCGAACAACAGTGCCGTCACGAAGGCCCCGCGATTGCCCAGCAGCGAGCTGATCCGCGATGCCCCCAGCGAGAACACTGCGACGGCGACGGCCATCGGCACCCCTGCCAGTGCCGCGGCGAGCACGTCACGCCCGAGCACCGACTGCAGGTAGATGCCGGTCAGATACGACAACGCGCCGAGGGTCATCATGCAGGTCAACGCGGCCATGATCGCCGAGGTGAACGCCGGGAGTCGGAACAGGTTGACCTGCAGCAGAGGGTGTTTCGCGTTCCTCTGCTGACGGATGAACGCCATGATCGCGACCACGCCGATGATCGCGGAGACGATCCCGACGGCATCGACACCGTCGGCGGCGACGTGCTTGATCGCGTAGATCAGCGGCAGGATGCCCAGCAGCGACAGCACCACACCGAGGCCGTCGAAGGGATCGGTGGTGCCCGAACGGTATTCGGGGACGAATCGCGGTGCGAGCACGAGAAGCACCAGCAGGATCGGGACGTTGAGCAGGAAGATCGAACCCCACCAGAAGTGGTGCAGCACCACGCCGCCGATGACCGGACCGACCGCCGAGCCGCCGGCGAACGAGGCCGTCCACACGCCGATGGCCAGCGACCGGTGTCGCAGGTTGGGGAACATGTTGCTGATCAGCGAGAGGCTCGCGGGCAGCAGGGTGGCGCCGCCGATGCCCATCAGCGCGCGGGCGCCGATCAGTATCTCCGCGTTGGGCGCGAACGCCGCGATAAGTGACGCGAGGCCGAACACCGTGGCACCCGACAGCAGGATCTTGCGGCGCCCGAAGCGGTCGCCGATGTTGCCCATCGTGATGAGCAGGCCGGCGATGAGGAAGCCGTAGATGTCGACGATCCAGAGTTGCTCGGCGGCCGATGGCTCGAGCTGATCGGTGATCGTCGGGATGGCGAGGTAGAGGACCGAGAAGTCCATGGCGACCAGCAGCACCGGCAGCGACATGATCGCGAGGCCCAGCCAGGCGCGCGGGTCGGTGCGCGGCTGCGTCCCTCGCGGGTCGGCGCCTCCTGTTGTCTGCGCGATCGTGCTCATGCTGCTGTCCTCCTTCTGCTGACTCGGTCGTGATCCACCCCGATGAGAGGGTCGCGCGTACGGCGTACGCGAATGGTTCGTCTCGGCAAAGATACCCACGTGAGTACGCTGTACGCAAATGACATCCGTGGTGCTCTGCGCCACCGTCGACGGGAGGTGAACTGCGATGACCGAATCGGTGGGCGGGCCGCGCCTGACCCGGTCGGCGATCGTCGAGGTCGCGATCGATCTCGCCGACACGGAGGGCTTCGCTGCGGTGACGATGCGCAAGATCGCCGACCGCCTCGGGGTGGGTGCGATGTCGCTGTATCGCCACGTCGCCGACAAGGACGCACTGCTGATGGCCATGACCGAGGAGGTCGGGCGGCGGTTCCCCTATCCGCACGAGATGGCCCGTGACGACGGCTCCGGCGATGCCCGGAGCGACGATCTCGCCGTGGTCGGCCACCGCACCTGGCGCGAGTGCGTGCAGGTCGCGGTCGAGATCGACTGGGCGCTGTACCAACGCCACCCGTGGGTCGTGCTGGCGTACTCGTCACCCCGCCACAGCATGGGCGCGTCGAGTCTGGGGTGTCTCGACTGGATGATGGCCGGCTTCTCCCAGCTCGGTGTCGACCGCGTGGCCTCGGCCGAGATGACCCTGACCCTGTGGAGCTACATCCAGGGCGTGGCCCTCGCCGACGTCAGCGACCAGCTGCTGCGCACCAGCTCCGAGCAGGTCTCGGGCCGCAGCGGTCTCGACGACGTGCTCGACGGTGACGAGACCGACGAGCCGCCACCCCGCGTGGCGGCGCTGCGCGGTGTCGGCCGGGAGCGGCGACTGACCGACTCGCGGCGCCGGCTCGACCACGGCGTGGAGCTGCTCTGCGTGGGCTTCGAGGCCGCCGCCCGCTGACTGGCGGGATCTTTGCGAACAGTGTCGGTGCTGCCACTGGTGGCAGGATCGTTGTGGCCGCACAGTCAGTGCCATGACCTTCACGCTGATCCTGATCCTGGCCCCTGCTCTCGTCCTGACGTTGGCGATCGTCGACCGACGCAGCCATCGGGAGGCGGGACAGCCCACCCTCGACTCCTACGCCGGCGTCCTCACCGATCTCGGTCCCGACACCGACAGCAACGGAGGCACCGACAGCAACCGAGGCACCGACAGCCACGTCGACACCGGGTTCCCCGGGCCCCGATGGCTCGGGCCGCGGTGAGAGCCGTGCCCTCGGCGCGCGTCGGGACCGACACCTACTGTCGGGGACATGCGTCTGGGACTGCGACACGCGATGCCATCGGTCGAGCTGACCATCGACACCCCCGCCGCCTCGGTGTGGGATGTCATCACCGATCTGACGGCCTGGCCGGAATGGGGACCGTCGGTGTCGGGGGCGCAACTCGACTCCCCGGGCGGGCTGTCGGCGGGAGCGCAGGGCAAGGTGTGGACCCCGGTGGGGGTGCCGCTGCCGTTCACCATCACCGAGTTCACGCCCGGCCGGGCGTGGGCGTGGCGGGTGGCAGGCATCCCGGCGACGCGTCACGAGGTGATCCCCCGCGGCGAGAACCGGTGCGTGCTGAGTTTCGGTGTGCCCCTGTGGGCACCGGCCTATCTGACGATCATGGCGATCGCACTGCCGCGGATCGAGCGACTCGCCCTCGCGCGCGCCTGATCTGCCGCGCCCGCTCAGATCGCGTGCGGGTACACCGTCAGCATGTGGGCGCCGAACCACGAACTCAGGGTCACCACCGCGGCGAGCACCCACAGCTGGGTGAACGGGCGTGCGCGGGCCAGCGCGATGGCCGACGGGATCAACATCACGAAGGCGGGCAACAACAGTCGCGGCCGACTCATCATCAGTCCGCTCGAGGCGACGATCGAGACGATCACCAGCGTCCCGTACAGCAGTACCGGCCACGGCAGCCGCTCCCACACGCAGACCGCGACGAGGGCGATGGTGGCCACCATGATCCACGCGGTCGCGACCACCGCGACCTCGTCGGCGTTGACGAGCGAGTAGTTGACGAACTGCCATGCGGCCCGGCCCCAGTCGATCTCGGTGCCCCAGCCCTGCGTCTGGATGGTGAACCACCCGGTGGGACTACCGGTCTGGTGCCACACCACCCCGAGGTAACCGAGGTAGCCGAGCGGACTGAGGATCACCGCGAGCCACGCCCGGGGGCCGTCGCGGCGGGCCAGCAACGCCGCCAGCATCACGACGCCGACCAGGACGACGGCCGTGGGTCGGGTGAGTCCGGCCAGCATCGTCATGGTCCCGGCGAGCAGCCAACGACGTTCCAGCACACCGACGAGTGCCCACACCGCGAGCCCGCAGAACAGCGCCTCGGTGTACGCCATCGACAGCACGATGCCCATCGGCGCGGCGGCGAACAGCACCACCAGGATCAGTCCGACCCGACGCGGGTCCACCCGCGACGTCGGGGCGTCGGTCGAGTCGGTGGTGGAGTTGAGGAACATCGAGACCCGCGAGGTGATCCGCAGGTTGTCGGTGAACCACCCCGACCCGCCACGGGGTCGGTCGCCCATCAGGCGGCAGCAGATGGCGCCGAGGCGCGCGACGCCGACCGCGGCGACACAGCCCACCACGATGTTGACCGCCATCGCGGCCCCGAACGCGGTGACGCCCGGCAGCTTCGCGACGGCCCCGACGAGCATCGGGTATCCGGGGAAGAAGGCGTAGGGGGTGTTGGCGTCGCGGTAGCCGTGGGCGTCGGCCTGCGTGAACGGCACGCCGCCGTAACCGTGTTCGGCGATGGCCAGCATCCACCGGCCGTCCCATGAGGAGAGGAAGTAGCCGACCGAGCCGCCGCGCAGATCGGCGAACCGCGCCAGGGTCAGCAGCCCGATCGCACGGATTGCGAGGTAGCTCGCGATCGGCGCCAGCCAGTCCTGATGACGCCCAGCCCAGCCGGTCTCAGCCCATCCGGACTCGACCGTCGAGTTCGTGTCGGTCGCCGCGGGGGTGCTCGCCAAGGGGGTTGCTGCCACGAGTACAGATCGTAAGCCCCCTGATCGAACCGATCCGAGCAGGTCATCGCTCGAATCGGTCATCGCGCAGGTCGGCCGGTAGGGTGTGGCGAGTCGATCCGAGGACAGGTGGAGGTAGGCCGGCGTGGCGCTCGTGGTGCAGAAGTACGGCGGGTCGTCGGTCGCGTCGGCCGAACGGATCCGCCGCGTGGCCGAGCGGATCGTCGCCACCAAGAAGCAGGGGAACGATGTCGTCGTCGTGTGTTCGGCCATGGGCGACACCACCGACGAACTGCTCGACCTCGCCGAGCAGGTCTGTCCGTCGCCGCCCGCACGCGAGATGGACATGCTGCTGACCTCCGGTGAGCGCATCTCCAACGCGCTGGTCGCGATGGCGATCAGTTCGATGGGCGCCCAGGCGCAGTCGTTCACCGGCTCGCAGGCCGGTGTCATCACCACCAGCAGCCACGGCAAGGCGAAGATCATCGACGTCAACCCCGGCCGCGTCCGCAGTGCGCTCGACGAGGGCAAGATCGTCCTCGTCGCAGGCTTCCAGGGTGTCTCGCAGGACACCAAGGACGTCACCACCCTGGGCCGCGGCGGATCGGACACCACCGCCGTGGCGTTGGCCGCAGCTCTGAACGCCGACGTGTGCGAGATCTACACCGACGTCGACGGCATCTACTCCGCCGATCCGCGCATCGTCCCCGACGCACGACACCTCGCGACCGTCTCGTTCGAGGAGATGCTCGAGATGGCCGCCTGCGGCGCGAAGGTCCTGATGCTGCGATGCGTGGAGTACGCCCGCCGCTACAACGTTCCCGTACACGTTCGCTCGTCGTACACGACCAAGCCCGGCACCATCGTGTCCGGTTCGATGGAGGACATCGCAGTGGAAGACGCAATTCTCACCGGAGTCGCACACGATCGCAGCGAGGCCAAGATCACCGTCGTGGGGCTCGATGACAAGCCCGGCTATGCCGCGCAGGTGTTCCGCGCCGTCGCCGACGCCGAGATCAACATCGACATGGTGTTGCAGAACGTGTCGAAGGTCGACACCGGCAAGACCGACATCACCTTCACCCTGCCGAAGGAGCTCGGACCGCTCGCCGTCGACAAGCTGATGAAGCTCAAGGGCGAGATCGGGTTCTCGGAGATCCTGTTCGACGACCACATCGGCAAGGTGTCGCTGGTGGGTGCGGGTATGAAGAGCCACCCCGGTGTGACGGCCACCTTCTGCGAGGCGCTCAGCGCGGCCGGCATCAACATCGAACTCATCTCCACCTCCGAGATCCGGATCTCGGTGCTGTGCCGCGACACCGAACTCGACGACGCCGTCCGCGCGATCCACGCCGCCTTCGACCTCGGCGGCGACGAGGTCGCGACCGTCCACGCCGGAACGGGGCGGTGACGCGATGACACGAGCGGAGCGAGGAGAGAGCTTGTGACGAGCATCGGAGTCGTCGGCGCGACCGGACAGGTCGGCGCCGTCATGCGCACGCTGCTCACGCAGCGGGAGTTCCCCGCCGACGAGGTGCGGTTCTTCGCGTCGTCGCGGTCGGCGGGGAAGAAGCTTCCCTGGCTCGACGGTGAGATCACCGTCGAGGACGCGGCGACCGCCGATCCGAGCGGACTCGACATCGCGCTGTTCTCCGCCGGAGCGACGATGTCGCGGGAGCAGGCACCGCGGTTCGCCGCCGCCGGTGTCACCGTCATCGACAACTCGTCGGCGTGGCGCAAGGATCCGCAGGTCCCGCTGATCGTCTCCGAGGTCAACGGCCACCTGGCCTCGAACCCGCCCAAGGGCATCATCGCGAACCCGAACTGCACCACAATGGCCGCGATGCCCGTGCTCAAGCCGCTGCACGCCGAGGCAGGCCTGCGCCGACTGATCATCTCGAGCTACCAGGCGGTGTCGGGCAGCGGCCTCGCCGGCGTGGAGGAACTCGCCGGACAGTTGCGCGCGGGTATCGACGACGTCGAGCTCCTCGTCCACGACGGCTCCGCGGTGAGCGGCCCCGCGCCGGTGAAGTACGTGGCGCCGATCGCCTACAACGTGATCCCGCTGGCCGGGTCGATCGTCGACGACGGATCGTTCGAGACCGACGAGGATCAGAAGCTGCGCAACGAGTCGCGCAAGATCCTCGATCTGCCCGAGCTGCTGGTCAGCGGCACCTGCGTGCGGGTCCCGGTCTTCACCGGCCACTCGCTGTCGATCAACGCCGAGTTCGACCGGCCGCTGTCGCCGGCGCGGGCACAGGAGATCCTCCGATCGGCCGCGGGTGTGCGACTGGTCGACGTCCCGACCCCGCGTGACGCGGCCGGTGTCGACGAGTCGCTGGTCGGCCGCATCCGCGTCGACGAGGGTGTACCCGACGGACGCGGGCTGTCGCTGTTCGTCGCCGGCGACAACCTCCGCAAGGGTGCCGCACTGAACACGATCCAGATCGCCGAACTGCTGGTCTGACCCGTACACGGCTCGCACCGATGGCGGTCGGCGTGTGGATGATCCACGTCGCGGTCGTCAACGGTGCGAGTTGTGGACACCGTCGGTGCCACACTGGGTGATGTGAGCACTCCGCAGGATCCCGATCCCATCCCCAGCCTCGCCGAACTCGACGCCATGGACATGGCCGAGATCGCCGCCGGGCGGACCTCGGCCGACAAGGATCTGCGCACCGACGAGATCGGGCCACCGCCGCGCGCGCTGCAGCACGCGTTCGCACTCTGGGTGGGCGGCGCGATCGCCGCGCTGATCAGCGCGGCGTACGGACTGATCAACCTCGGCACCATCTCCGACGCCCTACGCGGGCGGCTGGAGGAGGGCATCGCGACCGATCCGAGCGAGTCGGCGCCCGCCACCCAGGTCGACTCGCTGTCATCGACGTACCCGGTGATCATGCTCATCGCGATCGTCGTCCTGCTCGCGATCCAGTACCCGCTGCTGACCGCCATCTCGCGCCATCACAGCCGCAACTGTCGCAGTTTCTACGTCACCGCGGTCGTGCTGATGCTGCTCTGCATCCCCGTCGGCATCGACCTGCTCTTCGACTACCCCGAGGTCTCGTCGGTGATGACGGTGGTCGCATGGGTGCAGTTCGCGTTGCTGCTGTTGTCGGCGTTGTTCACGTTGCGCCGCAGCGTGAACCAGTGGCTCCCCGAGCCGATGCGCGTGCGTCCCGGGCAGATGCGGTCCCGGCGCGGCTGAGCGTCACCCCAACCGGGACAGTGCCGCGGTCAGCTCCGCCTCGTCGACCCGGGTGCTGCGGCCGTCGGCGATGACCACCTCGCCGCCGACGAGGACGGTGTCGACGATCGACGGGCTCCCGGTGGTGAGGATCGACGCCCCGGGATCGGTCACCGGCAGTGTCGCGAAGTCACGGTCGAACCGGATCACGGTCAGATCAGCGGGCGCACCCACCGTGACGCCGCCCACCACGTCGGCGAGGCCCATCGAGGGGTTCACCCCGCCGCACGCCATGTCGATCATCTCCGCGAATCCGAGCAGGTCGGCACGTTTGTGCGTGGCGCGCTGCAGGTAGGCCGCCATGCGGAACGATTCGAGCATGTTCTGGGTGTCGTTGCTCGCCGCGCCGTCGACACCCAGCCCCACCCGCACTCCTTCGGCGAGCATCGCCGGAACCGGTGCCACACCGCTGCCGAGCCGCATGTTCGACACCGGGTTGTGCGACACCCCGACACCGTGGTCGCGCAGCATCGAACGATCACGCTCGGTGACCTCGACGCAGTGCACCGCCACCAGGCGATCCCACAGAAACCCGGACGCGGCGAGGTAATCGAGCGCACCGAGGCCCGCGTGCTCGCGACACATCGCGTCGTCGGTGCCGGTCTCCGCCAGGTGGATCGACACGGTCATGTCCCGCCCGTCGGCGAACTCGCGGACCGCCACCATCCCCTCGGGGGTCAGTGATCGGGGGTTGGGGACGCCGAACCCGATCGAGATCGCCGACCCGGCCACCGCCGAGCGCATATCGTCGACGTGGGCGAACACGTCATGAAGCGGCTGCATCAGCGACGGTTCGAAGCCCCACCGACGGGTGGCATCGGGGCGGTCGGCGACACCGCGTCCGAGAACCGCTCGTACCCCGGTGTCGCGGAGGCCTCGGATGACGGCGTCGTGCACCTCGGGAGACGGATGCGGCCACATGTGCTCGAGAAGGGTGGTGGTCCCCGATCGCAGTCCCTCGAGTGACGCCGACACCGTTGCGAGATAGGCGCTCTCGGGTGTGATGGCCGTCGATCGTGCGCCGATCTCGAGCAGCCACGCGAGCAACGGCGTGCACTCGGCGACACCGCGCATCACCGACTGCTGCAGATGGGTGTGGGTGTTCACGAAGCCGGGGATGACGTACCCGCCCGGGGCGGTCACCCGTTCGCCCTCTCCGCTCCCGGCGGGTACGACACCGGTCACGACGCCGTCGTCGATCACGATGTCGCAGTGGGCGTTCCACCGCCCGCCGGAGTACACCGAGGCGTCGGCGACAACGGTGCTCATCGGCGCGAGAAGTTGGCGGCGATGCGCTGCTGCAGATAGTCGTGTGCGGTGATCGGCGGGTACTTGCCGCCGGGGCTCTCGATCACCACGTCGGCGTTCGCCTGCGCGAAGAAGGCGATGGTGTGTCGGGGGCCGCGGTACTCGTCGCGTCGCGGCGAGCGCACGCGGTGGAAGTTCGACGGCAACCGGTCGTCGGACCAGCGCATGAGCATGTCGCCGATGTTGCAGGTGATCGCATCGTCGGACGGTTCCACCGAGGTCCAGGCCTGACCGTCGGCCTCCGCGCCGGGAAGCACCTGCAGGCCGCCCTGACCGGACCGCTGGAACAGCAGGGTGAGCGCATCGAAATCGGTGTGCGCACCGGCCCGCCAGACGTCGGACCGGTCGAGCAGTTCGTCGCCGAAGGCGTAGTAGTGCAGCAGTCGTAACGTGCTCTGGTATCCCGCGCTCGCCGGATCGTGCGCCCGCGTGAAGAAGTCGCGGTCGAAACCCAGGCGCGGGGCGAAGCAGCCGAGCAGGGCCATCGCGATCTCCCAGCACCGGCGCTCGAAGTCCTCGATCGTCGTCCGGAAACCGGTTATGTCGTCGTCACTCGGCCACAGTCGGTCCATGCGGGGTCGGGTGACCTGGAACGACTCCTTCTGGTCGGGGGTGCCGACCGAGGGGCGCACCTGCGACGAGTACTCCCACCCGGCGTTGGTCCCCGGACGGAGCGGAAGGCTCGCCTTCACCTCGGTGGGCAGCGCGAAGAAGCGTTCCGACATCGCGAAGACGCGGTCGAGGGTGTCGGCGTCGATCCCGTGGTCGACGACCTGGAAGAATCCGATGTCGGTTGCGGCGCTCCACAATTCGTCGGCGATGGCCTCGCGACGGGTGTCGAGGTCGGCGAGGCTGATGCGCCGCACCTCGCGGTCGGTGGTCTCGGTGCCGATCCCACCCATCCGTGCCTCGCGGCGGAGTTCGGTCAACGGGGTACGGGATCGTTCGGTGTGTGGCATGCGGTTCTCTCTCCGGTGTGAGGGCGGATGCGCTTTTCGACGCGGTGGGAGAGTGGAGATCACCGCGGACGCGAACACCGGGATCACCCGGTGCTACACACGACCTCTGCGGACAGACGCTAGATCACCGCCGGGGAGCGCGCCACTCGAAGGCGGACGTGAGTGGCGTGACGCTGGCGTCTCATCCCACCAGCTGTCTGGATCCATTCCAGTTGATGCCGTAGCGTTGGTCGTATCTCCGGCCGTGAACGTATGCAGCCCGATCGACAAGCGCGACTCTTCGAGCCCTGGCGAGCCGCACGGCACCATGAGGAGACAAGAGATGACCCAGCACGATTCCCCCCAGCACGCCTCCACCCCGCACACCACCACCAACACCGGCATCCCGGTCGCCAGCGACGATCAGTCGCTCACCGCGGGTGCGCAGGGCCCGATCCTGCTGCACGATCATTACCTCATCGAGAAGATGGCCCAGTTCAACCGGGAACGCGTTCCCGAGCGGGTCGTCCACGCGAAGGGTGGCGGCGCCTTCGGCGAACTCGAGATCACCCATGACATCTCGCGCTACACCAAGGCGAAGGTCCTGCAGCAGGGTACGAAAACCGAGGCGCTGGCGCGCTTCTCGACCGTCGCCGGTGAGCAGGGCAGCCCCGACACCTGGCGCGACCCCCGCGGCTTCGCGCTGAAGTTCTACACCACCGATGGCAACTGGGACCTCGTCGGCAACAACACCCCGGTGTTCTTCGTGAAGGACCCCATCAAGTTCCAGGACTTCATCCGTTCGCAGAAGCGGCTTCCCGGTTCGGCTTTACGGGACCACAACATGCAGTGGGACTTCTGGACCCTGAGCCCCGAGAGCGCGCACCAGGTGACCTGGTTGATGGGTGACCGCGGTATCCCGAAGACGTGGCGCAACATGGACGGTTTCGGATCGCACACCTACCAGACGGTGAACGAGGCGGGAGAACGCTTCTGGGTGAAGTTCCACTTCAAGACCGACCAGGGCATCGACTTCCTCACCCAGGACCAGGCCGACCAGCTCGCCGGCAGCAGCCCCGATCACCACCGCAAGGATCTCTACGAGACCATCGACTCCGGTGATTTCCCGAGCTGGACGTTCAAGATCCAGGTGATGCCGGTCGCCGAGGCGGCGGACTACAGGGTCAACCCGTTCGACCTCACGAAGGTGTGGTCGCAGAAGGACTACCCGCTCATCGAGGTCGGCAAGCTCACCCTGAACCGCAACCCGCGCAACTTCTTCAACGACATCGAGCAGTCGTCGTTCGAGCCGTCGAATGTCGTTCCGGGCATCGGGTTCTCGCCCGACAAGATGCTGCTGGGGCGGGTGTTCAGCTACGCCGACGCCCACCGCTACCGCATCGGCACCAACTACTCACAGCTGCCGGTGAACTACGCGAAGAACGCCGAGATCAACACCTACTCGAAGGAGGGGTCGATGTCGTACCGCTCCAACGGACCCGAGGTGCCGGTCTATGCGCCGAACTCATACGGCGGACCGCACGCGTCGGCGGCCGCGGCCGGCGACGAGGGGATGTGGGACTTCGACGGCGAGGCGCTGCGCACCGGTTACGTCGAGCACCCGGAGGACGGGGACTTCGGTCAGGCCGGTCAACTCGTCCGCGAGGTGATGGACGACGACGCGCGTGACCGCCTCGTCGACAACATCGTCGGCCACGTGCTCGACGGTGTGACCGAGCCGGTGCTCTCGCGGGTCTTCGAGTACTGGACGAACGTCGATCCCGATCTGGGCAAGAAGGTCGAGGCCGGGGTGCGCGAGGGTTCCCAGGGCTGATCTGGGCCGACACCACCACACACGGCCCCGCGGAACAAACCGTTCCGCGGGGCCGTTGTGCACGGCGTACGCGGAGTGGTCCGCGTACCCCACTGTCCGTTCACCGAAGGGGAGCTCATGAGCATCGACACCGTCTACACCATCGCGTCCAAGGCCACCGGCGGCGGACGTGATGGGCAGGTCTACTCCGACACCGGTCAGATCGATCTCGATCTGCGCCCGCCGAAGGAGATGGGCGGTAGCGGTGACGGCAGCAACCCCGAGGAGCTGTTCTCGGCCGGATACGCCGCGTGCTTCCTCGGTGCACTGCACGCCAGCTCGAAGGCGGCCGGGAACCCGGCGCCGGCCGACAGCACGGTGAAGGTCACCATCGGGATCGGCAAGGACTCGAGCGATGGAGGCTTCGGCCTCACCGCCCAGATCGACGTCACGACTCCCGGTGTCGACCAGGAGACCGCGGACAAGCTCGCCGAGGGCGCGCACGCCATGTGCCCGTACTCGAAGGCCACCGCGGGCAACATCGAGCACAAGGTCGTCGCGCACGTCTGATCGCTCGGCACCACTCGCACAAGCGTGCACTCCCGGCGGGAGTGCACGCTTGTCGCGTTCGTGGGTAGGTTGAGCCGCGTGACCTCCGTCGACCCCGACTCACCCGCATCCGGGCCGCTGCACCGTCAGTGGCGCGCGATGGCCGTCGTCTTCGTCGGTGGACTCGTCGGAACCGCTGCCCGTTACGCCGCTGAGCGCCTCGATCCGACTTCTGCGGGTCAGTGGCCGTGGGCGACCTTCGTCGTGAACCTCGTCGGGGCGACGATCCTCGGGGCGCTGGTCGGGTGGCTGACCGTGGCGGGTCCCGACACCGGTGTGCGTCAACGGATCCGACTGTTCGCCGGTGTCGGCTTCTGCGGTTCGTTGACCACATACAGTGCGTTCGCGCTCGAATCCGATCGGTTGCTCGCCGGATCCGGCGCGGGGATCGGCGTCGCCTACGTCGTCACCACGGTCGTCATCGGAATCGCCGTCGCAGCACTGGGATTCGTCGTCGTGCGGCGTGTGGTGAGCCGGTGATCGCGGTGCTGGTCACGCTGGCGGGTGCGCTCGGGGCCGTTGCCCGGTTCGGCGTCGACGGCGAGCTGCGCCATCGCTTCGGCTGGTCGACGCCGTGGCAGACCACGATCATCAACGTCACCGGATCGTTCGCGCTGGGTGTGGTCGCCGCGCTGGTGACCGGCGCCGGGGTCGACGCGGACTGGCAGGCCGTGGTCGGCACCGGCTTCTGCGGGGGATACACCACGTTCAGCACCGCCAGCGTCGAGACGGTGACACTGCTGCGCTCCAGGCGTGTGGGAGCCGGGATCGGTTACGCCGCAGTGTCGTTGGTGTTGTCGCTGGCAGCGTGCGCCGCCGGACTCGGGATGGTCTATGCGATCGGGTGACCGTGCCGGCGGTGGTTCAGAAGTTCTCGACGTCGTCGAGTGACCCCAGTGGTTCGTCGTCGGCGCTGCGGCCGAGGTACGCGGCCAACGCGACGAGCAGCACGATGACGACCAACGCCGCGACCACGCCGATGGTGGACAGCAGGCCCATGAGTGGCAGTGCGGTGACGACGGCGCCGATCAGCGTGCCCAGGATGACGGCGATGAGGACGCCTTCGATGGCGAGGGTCAACCAGTCGCGACCGCGCTCGTCCGGGCCGGCGCCCAGGGGTGCGGACCCCGTGCTCACAGGGCTCCGGTGGCCGCCGAGGCGGCGAGGATCACGATCGTCGCGATGACCAGGGCGGCCAACATGATGACGCCGCCGTGTTCCCCGAGCAGCAGGCTCTCGGGCGGGCCGGGCAAGGCGTCTGCGATGTCGCCGAGGAGGTTCTCGGCCTTGTCGGCGATGTCGGCGAGAGCCGAATCCGACGCGGTGTCGGCATCGGTCGGGACCGCGACGGTGACCGGGGCGGCGTCTGCAGGCTCGAGGCCGGCAGGCTGGAGGGTGTGGTGCGCGAGGGTGTTCTGGTCCATGGCGGGCCTTTCGAACAACGCGCCGTCAGGCACGAGTGACACGACGACCCATTTCTTTGATCGCTATGAAATGGACGCTATACCGTTACCGACCGGAACAGATAATCCCTGGACGCTTTGGTACGCAGTCGATGCGTCGATAACGAAGAGGTAACGAACGGGTGGCCGTGGACCGGTTCTCGTACGTGACACACAACGCGTTGTGTTTGCGACCGGCTGTGTGCAAAATGCTGACCCGGCGACGCGACGTGGACATAATGGTGTGGTGAAGGCAGCAGGCATGGCAACCGATGACGACGTCCTCCGGTCGGCGTTGGCCGACCGTGATGCGCACAGTGCCGATCAGATCGGGACGGTGGTCGCCGAACTGATCCGCGAGGGAGTGCTCCCGGCGGGAACGCGTCTGCCCACGATTCGTGACCTCGCGCACGGTTCGGACCTGAGTACCCGCGCCATCGTGTCGGCGTGGAGTTCTCTCCGCGGCGAGGGACTCATCGAGACCAATCGCCGCGGTGGGACGGTGGTCACCGAGTCGGGCCGGGCGTCCGGGCCGACCTGGGCCGATCGCGACCTGCTGACCGGGAGCCCGGATTACGCGCTGCAGCCCGACCTGGCCGACGCGATGCTCGCCGGCCTGCGCTCGGACAACCTGAACCGACCGCGCCGCGACTACATCACCGAGCGCCTTCGCGACGCGGTGCGCGACGACTGGCCGTTCGAGGCCGAGGCGTTCGTCGCCGCCGGCGGCGGATCCGAGGGGTTGCTGCTCGCTGTGGAGGCCGCGGCGTCCCCGGGTGATCTCGTGGCGGTCGAGGAGCCGGTGATCCCCGGGTTCCTCGACACACTCGAGGACGTGGGCTATCGCGTGGTCGGCATTCGCTCCGATGAGCACGGCGCCTGCGCGCGGTCGCTCGCCGAGGTGCTCGAGCAGCGCCCCGCAGTGATCGTGCTGCAACCCGAGGGAGCCTATTCCGCCGACGGGACCCTCAGTGCGACAAGGGTCGACGAGATCGCCGAGGTTCTCGCCGCGTCCGAGGTGCGGCCCTGGATCGTCGAGGACGATGCGGTCGGCCCACTCGCGCTGGACCAGGCGCCGTCGCTGGGGGCCCGGTACCCGGCCCAGACCGTCCGGGTTCGTAGCTACTGCAAGGCCTATGGCATGGACATCAAGACGTGCGTGATCGGCGGCAGCGGCGAGATCATCGACCGGGCGATCCGCCTGCGGGTGCACGGGATCGCGGCGAACAGTCGCATCCTGCAGAACGCGCTGGCGCACCTGGTCACCGACGCCGACGCGGACACCGTCATCGACACCGCCCGGTCGCGCTACGCACATCGGCGATCGGCGTTGCGGTCGGCCCTCGCCGACCGCGCGATCGCCGCGCACGCCGGACCCAACAGCCTCGTGGTGTGGGTGGAGGTGCGTGACGAGACCGGTGCGCTCCTCGAACTGGCCCGTCGCGGCATCAACGTCGGTTCGGGTGCACGGTCATACGTCGGTGGCGGCGGGCGCGGTCTGCTGCGCATCGCGGTACCGCAGTTGCCCGACGAGGCGGCCGCGATCGACGAGCTCGCCGACGCCGTCGCGGGCGCGGCCGGGGTGGTGCACCGCGAGTTCCTGGACTGACGGCTCGACTGTCAGCGCACCGGGGTGGCGGCGTCGGTGAGTGCCGGCGCGACCTCGCCCACCACCCGTTCGAGGGTGTCGACGAAAGCCTCGTGGTGCAGGGCGAGCGGCACCGAGAACAACAGATCGGTCGCTCGGTCGAGCGAGCCGGACGCGACGACGGTGTCGACGATGGCCTCGGTCGGCCCGTGCGCGATGTGGGCCTCGCGGAGGTAACGCATGCAGTCGTCGGCAACCGGCGTCGACTCGTAGTAGGCGGGGCTGATCTGCCGATCGACCTCGAGGAGCCGCTCGACGTCGCCGGGTAGCACCCCGATGGTCGCGCCCACCCGCGGCACGGTGTCGCCGCAGGCGTCGAGGTAGACATCGACCAGCTCGCACACCCCCGAGCCCCCGCGGGCCTCGGAGTTCGCATGGGGCAGCAACCCGTCGCCGGCGAGACCGGCCCGCCGGGCGGTCTCGTTGTTGCCGGTGGACTGCCAGATACGGGCGCGCAGAGCCGTCGGATCCGGGTGGAGCACGACATCCTCCGCGGCGACACCGGTCGTGGTCAGCCGGTGCAGGGCGTCGAGGTGTCGGGCGTACACGTCCTCGCGATCGACCGCGGCGAGTCCGAAACCGGCGTACGTGGTGGCCGACAGGCCGAAACCGAGACCTTTGCCCACGCCGAGTTCGACGCGACCGTCGCTGAGATGGTCGGTCACCGCGGCGTCCTCGACCAGACGCACCGGGTTCTCGAACGGCAGCGCGACCACACCGGTGCCCAGCCGTAGCCGGTCGGTGTGCGCGGCGATCGCGGCGAGGAGGGGGAACGGGCTGGGGACCGCGGCGTGGTGGGCTCCGAAATGTCGCGCCGCGACCCAGAGCGTGTCGACGCCCAGACGTTCTGCGTGCCGGGCGATCTCGATCACGCGCCGGTACACCGCCGCGGTGGGCTCACCGGTTCGGACCTGCAGGAACAGCGACAGCCGCGGTGCGACGCCGACCGGTGCGGTGCTCACAGGCCGTAGTGTCCGCGCAGGGTGGAAGCGGTGTACTCGGTCCGGAACAGGCCCCGGCGGGACAGGATCGGGATCACCGTGTCCACGAAGGTCTCGAGGCCGGCGGGCAGCTCGTCGACCATCACGTTGAAGCCGTCGCAGGCCCCCGAGACGAACCAGTCCTCGATCGTGTCGGCGACCTGCTCGGGACCGCCCACCACCGTCGCATGTCCGCTGCCGGCGGCGAGAAGTCGTGCTGCGCCGCGGGTGTCGAGGCCCTGACGTGCCACGAACTCGAGGAACACCGCGCGCTGACCGCGCGCACTGTCGGCGGAACTCTCCGGTGGGACGAGGTGCCACGGGATCGGTGCGTCGAGGTCCAGGGCGTCGGGCTCCACGCCGAGGCGTGCGGCCAGGTTCACGATCTGTACCTCGTCCGGGATGAGGTCGGCGAGATCGGCCTGGCGGGCGCGGGCGGCGGCCTCGGTGTCGGCGAGGATGACGATGAGTCCGGGCAGCAGCTTCACCGAGTCGGGGTGACGGCCTGCCTCGACGGCGAGCGCACGGACCTCGGTACGCCGTGCGCGGGCGGAGTCCGCGTCAACATGCGCGGTATAGATGGCGTCCGACGTGCGGGCGCCGAGCTCGACGCCGTGGGTCGAGGCCCCGGCCTGGATGAGCACGGGTCGCCCGTGCTGCAGTGGAGGCGCCTTGAGTGGTCCGGCGACGCGGAAGTGCTTGCCGTCGTGACCGATCGGATGGATGCGTCGCGGATCGAGGTAGCGACCCGTCGCACGGTCGGCGATCACCGCGTCGGGTGTCCACGAGTCCCACAGCGCGGTGACCACCTCGATGAACTCCGCGGCCCGCTCGTACCGGTCGGCCTTGGGCAACGCCTCGTCGAGCGAGTGGTTACGCGCAGCGGCATCACCGCCGGTGACCACGAGGTTCCAGCCGGCGCGTCCGCCCGAGACGGCGGCGAGGCTCGCGAACTGGCGGGCGAGGTTGTACGGGTCGTTGTAGGACGTCGTCGCGGTGACGATGAGGCCGATGTTCTCCGTGGCGGCCGCTATCACCGACTGCGCGACAATGGGGTCGAGCAGTCGGCTCGGCGCGTTCCACTCCTTGGTCTGCAGATCGGGGGAGTCGGCGAGGAAGAGTGCGTCGAACCGCCCGCGCTCGGCGATCCTGGCCACCTCGAGATAGTGCTCGATGGTCACGAAGTGCCCGGCGGGCTCCTCGGTGCGACGCCACGGACTTCCGATCGTCCCGCCTGGTATCAGGTTGGCGTTGAGAATGATTCGACGTCCGGTGGTCATCGGTCTCCTCGGCGGGCGATTCCTCGTCGGGTTCGCATGGTCTCGTCTCGTCAGCCGATGTCGGCGGTGGGGCGCGGGGTGATGCACGCGCCGATGGTCAGGCGCGCGGGGTCTGCGGTCCACTGCGACAGCGACCCGGGATACAGCGCCGCCCGCGCACCGAGGGTGGCGAGCACCAGCACCTGGAGCGCGGCCGCGACGCCGCTCGAACAGTACGACGCCGCGACCACGCGGTCCGCCGCGTGGAGGTCGACGCCGAGAGCACGGTAACGGGCCGCGAGCTCGTGTGCCGGGCGAAGTCGCCCGTCGTCGTCGAAGTCGGTGAAGACCGGCGCGCTCACCGCACCGGGGATGTGCGCGGAACCGCCCTCGGATCCGCTGAACAGTGACGCGGGCCTCGCGTCGAGCAGCACGGCGCGGCGGGTGAGGTCCACCACGTCGTCGATCTCGACCGTCGGCAGTACGCCGGGTGTCCATACGACTCCCGCATCAGGGTGTCCGGCAGGGACGACGGCCCGCACCGGCCCGCGTTCGTGGCCCACGGCCAGGTCTCCGCCGTCGGCGAGCCAGGCGCGCAGACCGCCGTCGAGGAGACGCACGTCGCGTACTCCGGCCCACCGCAGGATCCACCAGGCTCGTGCGGCGGCAGCGGAGGTGGAGTCGTCATGGACCACCACCGGCGTGGCCGGGGTGATGCCCCAACGGCGTAGTGATCGCGCCAGGTCGGCGTGATCGGGGAGCGGTCGTGCCCCCGATCGTGACGTCACCGGGCCTGACAGGTCGGCGTCGAGATCGACGAAGCGTGCCCCGGGGATGTGACCGCGCAGGTAGGCGTCGAGGTCCGCGCGCCCGTCGTCACCCACCCGGATGTCGAGCACCACCCCGGCGAAGCGGGGATGGGCCAGGGTGTCGGCGCTCGCGACATGGTCTGCGCGGTGGTCGGTGATGTCGATGACGGCGTTCCCTCGGGTCGGCGGCGGAGTGAGCACGAAGTTATGTTTGCAGGACAATCGGGAACATAGTTCGGCGCACCGTGATTTTTGTATTCACGAATCCGGCATCGAGCGCATACATTCTTTCCCATCACGAACGATCACGCGGCGCTGACCGGAGGAGGGCTCATGGCCGAGACGAGGACGTCGACGATCGTCGACGTCGAGTGGCTGCGGTCGGCCCTGGGGTCACGCGCCGACGTTGTCGTCATCGAGATCACGAACGTCGACTCCGACACCGGTGCCACGGGGGCCATCCCCGGAGCGCGGGCCGTGTTCTGGAAGTCGCTGCTGTGGCACGACACCCGCCGCGAACTCGCCACGGCGGCGACGTTGTCGCGCCGATTGCAGGCGCTCGGGGTCGGCGCCGACAGCACGGTCGTGTTCGCAGGCGAACCGACACAGTTCGCGGCCTACGCGGTGTGGGCGGCAACGGTCGTCGGGCTCGCCGATCGGGTTCACTACCTCGACGGCGGTGTAGGTGCCTGGCGAGCGGCCACGCCACTGACAGAACAGATGTCCACCGCCCAGACCTCGGCCCGCGTGGTCGGGTCACCCGCCGCGTCGGCCGCGGTGCCGTCCGGCGCGCGTCCGTCCGTGCTGGTCGACCGCGCCGGCGTCCTCGCCGCCCTCGACTCGCCGAACATCACGATCGTCGATCTACGGTCGCCAGAGGAGTTCTCCGGCCTCCGGGTCGCTCCGTGGACCGAGCCGATCGACCACGGCGCGCAACGACACGGTCGTATCCCGGGCGCGCGGTCGCTGCACGTCGCGGAGCTGCTCGACCACGCCGATCGCATCCTGCCGGTCGAACGGCTACAGGAACGGGTGCGCGAGGCCGGGGTCGACGATGCGGACGATCTCGTCTTCTACTGCCGGCTGTCACATCGGGCGGCGCTGGGCTGGTTGATCTTCCGTGATGTCCTCGGTGACGATCGGGTGCGCGTCTACGACGGATCGTGGACCGAGTGGGGGAGCGTCGTGGGCGCCCCGATCGAACTGTGACCGCCACGATCACGCCGGCGGGCCCCCTGGCGTCGGACGAACACCCGCTGCCGTCGACACCGGTCGACGGACCGGGGCGGCGCCGTGTCCTCGTGCGTCGCATCTCTTCGACCGTGATCTCGGCGGTGTCGATGATCTGGGCGGCGATGACCCTGGCGTTCCTCGCGATCCACCTCGCGCCGGGTGATGCTGTCTCGGCGGTGATGGGCGAGGCGAGCAACCCGGATCTGCGCGCGCGGGTCGAACAGGACTGGGGACTCGACCAGCCTCTCGTCGTCCAGTACCTGCGTTACGTCGGCAAGCTGCTGCACGGCGACCTGGGCTACTCCTA
Organism: Williamsia sp. M5A3_1d; assembly: GCF_053345315.1. Lineage (NCBI taxonomy): Bacteria > Bacillati > Actinomycetota > Actinomycetes > Mycobacteriales > Nocardiaceae > Williamsia > Williamsia sp. M5A3_1d. The sequence goes on along the minus strand of NZ_JBKEZX010000001.1, from coordinate 79,579 downwards.
TGTGCGCGGAGAGCCGGTGTCCGACATCGTCTTCGGCGACCAGCTGATCTCCACCGCGAAGCTCGCCGGCGTCGCACTGCTCATCGTGGTGGTGCTCACACCCCTGCTCGCAGTGCTCACCGCCGGTCGGCGCGGACCGGTCGCGGCGGCGGTGAGCGGTGTCGAACTGTCACTCGCCTCGGCCCCGACCTTCTGGGTCGGACTCATCCTCATCTGGGTGTTCGCGTTCACGCTGCGCGTGCTGCCGGTGACCGCGGGCACCGAGGTGCAGCGGTTGATCCTGCCCGGTCTCACGCTCGCGTTGCCCATCGCCGCGGTGCTGTCCCAGGTCATGCGCGGCGGTGTCGAGCGCGCGTTGGAGCAGCCGTTCGCGGTGTCGGCGCGGGCACGGGGCGTCGGCGGACTGCGGTTGCGTGCCGGACACGGCATGCGCCACTCGCTCATCCCGGCCGCGACGCTCGCCGGGTGGGCGGTCAGCAGCCTGCTCACCGGGACCGTGGTCGTCGAGGAGGTCTTCGGACGCGCCGGGCTCGGCAGCGCGACCGTCGAAGCCGTCACCTACAAGGACCTGCCGGTGGTGCTGGCGATCGCATTGCTCACCGCGACGATCTATCTGGTCGTCACTGTCCTGGTCGACCTCCTGCACCTGTGGATCGACCCGCGGCTGAGGGAGGTCCGATGACCACGACATCCGTTGTCGCACAGCGATTGCGCTTCGCCGTGCCCCGGGTCCCGCCCGGCCTGGCGGTCGCGAGTGTGTTCCTCGTGCTGGTGATCGTCGCCGTCGTGTGGCCCGCGCTCTTCGCGCCCACCGATCCGCTCCGTATCGACCTGACGATCGCACACTCCGCGCCGTCGTCGCACCACCCGTTCGGCACCGATCAACTCGGTCGCGACGTGTGGACCCGGGTGGTCCACGGCGCGCGGCTGTCCATCGCCATCGGGGTGTCGGCAACGCTGCTCGCCGTGGCGATCGGTGTCCCACTGGGATTGGTGTCGGGACTCGGGAACCGCATCGTCGACACGGTCCTGTCGCGGTGTTTCGACCTGCTCGGTGCGTTCCCCGAGATCCTGCTGGCGCTGGTGCTCATCGCCCTGACCGGTACCGGCACCACCAATCTGATCCTGGCCATCGGGATCGCGTCCGCCCCGCGTTTCGCCCGCGTCATGCGCGCCGAGACGCGGGTGGTGTCGCGTGCCGACTACGTCACGCACGCCCGTCTCACCACTCGCCGGCTGCACGTCGTCGGGCGACACATCCTGCCGAACGCCGTCACCACCCTGCCGGTCCTGATCACGCTGGGGTTGGGCACCTCCATCCTGGGTGCCGCCGCCCTGAGCTTCCTCGGATTCGGTCCGCAGCCACCCACCCCGGAGTGGGGTTCGATGCTGGCCGAAGCGCGCGACGACCTGCGCATCGCCTCGTGGTCGGTGTTCTTCCCCGGTCTCGCGATCAACGCGACGGTGATCGCGAGCACGGTGGTCGGTCGGGCCGCGGCCCGACGTTTCGAGTACCGGGATCCGCGATGAGCACGCCCCTGGACACCACGTCGCGAACGGACGCCGCACCGACCACCACGACACCCGACCACCGGTCCGACCCCGAGACCCTGGTCCGGATCGAGAACCTGCGCATCGCCTTCGGCGACACCGAGGTGGTGCACGGCGTCGATCTGTCGGTGCGCCGCGGAGAGGTCCTCGCCGTCGTCGGTGAGTCGGGCTCCGGCAAGTCGGTGACGACCCGCAGTCTGGCCGGTCTCGCGGGACCGGGCGCCCGTGTCGCGGCCGATCGTTTCGAGATCTTCGGCGAGGATGCGCTCGACCGCGGCGAGCGACGGTGGAGAGCCGTGCGAGGCCGCCGGATCGGTCTCATCCTGCAGGACGCCCTGACCGCCCTGGATCCGTTGCGCACCATCGGGGCCGAGGTGACCGAGGCCCTGGTCGACGTACCGCGCCGAGGGCGCACCGCGCGGGTCGAAGAACTGTTGACCTCGGTCGGCATCACCGATCCCGAGGTGAAGCGGCGCCAGCGGTCGTTCCAGCTGTCGGGCGGGCAACGGCAACGTGCCCTCATCGCCTCGGCGCTGGCCGGTGAACCCGACCTCATCATCGCCGACGAACCCACCACGGCACTCGATGTCACGGTGCAGGCGCAGGTGCTCGACCTCGTCGCCGCGCAGGCGCGCGCCGGACGGGCCGTCATCCTGGTCAGCCACGACCTCGCCGTCGTCTCGGCCGTCGCCGATCGAGTGGTGGTGATGCACGACGGACGTGTCGTCGAGGAGGGTCCGGTCCGCGCAGTGATCGACACGCCGACCGCCGCGCACACCCGGGCATTGCTGGACGCCGTACCCCGGGGAGCCCCACGACCGCCGCTCACCACCGACCCCGCAGCGGTCCCGGTTTTGTCGGTTCGTGGCCTGAGCAAGAGCTTCCGGGTGCTCGGCCGTCCGCTGGTCGCGGTCGACAGCGTGTCGTTCGACGTCGCGGCCGGTGAGGTGCTCGGCATCGTCGGTGAGTCGGGGTCGGGCAAGTCCACGATCGCCGAGATCGTCACCGGGTTGCTGCTGCCCGACGCCGGCACGATCCTCCGCGACGGTGAGGACCGCACCGCCTTCCGGCGCCTCGGTGAGATCGGCCTCGTGGCCCAGGATTCGGTGGCGTCGTTCGATCCCCGCCACACCGTCGACCGCATCGTCACCGAGAGTGTGGCCGCAGTTGTCGACCGACGTGCAGACCGCGCGTCGAGGGTGTGCGAACTCCTCGACGCGGTGCACCTCCCGCGGTCCATCGCGGCGCGACACCCCCGTGAACTGTCCGGTGGGCAGCGCCAGCGGGTGAACATCGCCCGGGCACTCGGGTCTGCACCACGACTGCTGGTCTGCGACGAACCCGTCTCGGCACTGGACATCTCGGTGCAGGCGCAGATCCTCGATCTGCTGCGGGAGTTGACCGAGGGCACCGAGCTGGGAGTCGTGTTCATCTCCCACGATCTGGCCGTCGTCCGAAGTCTGTGTCACCGAGTCGTGGTGCTCGACCACGGGCGGATCGCCGAACAGGCCACCACCGCCGCGCTGTTCGACGCTCCGCGGTCGTCGTGTACGCGCCGTCTGATCGACGCCATCCCTCGACTGTGAGCCCGACCGATACCGATCCACCGACCAGACAGGTGACACCGACCGTGCTGACCCCCGTTCTCCGTGTACCCCGCGCCGCAGTCGTCGCCCTCGTGGCGCTGTTCGTCATCGGCGTCGCCGCCGCGTGCGCATCCGATCCCGAACCAGGTTCCGGAGGCGGCGCACCGTCGGGATCCCCCGCCGACGGCGGCACGTTCACGATCGCTCTCGACGCCTACCCCTCGCGCGGACTCAATCCACACTTCGGTTCGGCCTTCGATGCCTCGCAGGTCCTGCGCAACAGCTACGACAGCCTCGTGTCCGAAGACGCCCAGGAGAACTTCCACCCGTGGCTGGCGACGTCGTGGACCGTGTCACCCGACGGCAAGACCTACGACTTCACCCTGCGCGACGATGTCACCTTCTCCAACGGTGAGAAGCTCGACGCCGCCGCGGTCAAGACCACCATCGACAAGCTCCGAGATCCGGACTACCCGTCGTGGACGACGCTCGGGATCCTGCAGTACTCCAGCGTCCGGACCGTCGATGTCGTTGCGCCGTACCGGGTCCGGATCTCCCTGTCATCACCGCGTGCCGATTTCCTGTCCACGCTCGCCGGGCTGAGCGGTGCCATCGTCGCCCCCAGCACGCTCACGGCCGACAAGACCACGCTCACCAGCGGCACGAAGCTCGTCGGGTCGGGTCCGTTCATCATCGACCGAGCCATCCAGGGACAGGAGATCCGCTTCCGCAAGAACCCCGCCTACCACTGGGGGCCGGCGACCGCGCGTCACCAGGGCGCCGCCTACGTCGACTCGCTCGTCGTGAAGTACGTACCCGAGGGGTCCACGCGGGCCGGGTTGCTGCGCAGCGGCGAGGTCGACGCCATATCGACGGTCAAGGCGACCGACATCGACCTCTTCCGCGGGTCCGGGGACTTCCAGTACGACCAGGTCGGATCGGCGGCGTCGCCGACGGTCATCATGCTCAACGTCACCGACGGCGCGACGCGGGACGACCGGGTACGCAACGCGATCGCAAGGGGGGTCGACCTGTCGACCGTCATCGGATCGGTCACCCGGAACACACAGAAACGCGCGTGGAGCCTGATCTCCCCTGACAGCAAGTACTTCGAGCCCGGGTACGACAACGCCACGCCACCCGATCCGCAGGCGGCCCGGGACGAACTGACGCAGGCCGGGTGGGTCACCACGCCGGGGAAGGAGTTCCGCACCAACGCCGCCGGCCAGACACTGCAGGTACGCCTGCTCGCGACGACACCGACCTACCCCCTCGACGACGTCCTCAAGGCGTGGCAGGCCGAGTTGCGGCAGAACCTCGGCGTCGATGTCGCGCTGCAGTACGTCGAGAACGCTCAGGTCTATGACCTGCTCGCGCAGAACAGGTATCAGGCCTTCCCGCGCCAGGTCGGCGGACTCGATCTCTCGCTGCAACTGAACCGCGCGTTCGGCTCCACCAGCCCTGATCTGAAGTACGGGCAGATCGACGGCATCACCCTCGGTTCGATCGTCGCGGGATCGAAGCTGTCGGACCCCCAGGTCGACCGGTGGCTCATCGAGGCGACGCAGGCCACCGACACCGCGACCCGAAAGACACTGTTCGACAACGTCGTCAAGCGGGTCCTGGGCCGCAACATCGCCATCCCGCTCTTCACCGACCGCAACAGCGTCGCCGCGTCATCGAAGGTCTTCAACCTCACGTCCCTCTTCGACGCCCCACGCAACATCGTCAACGGGTGGTCCTACGACATCGCCGTCGAAGCCCGATAGTGCACGCGCGTAACGACATCCGTCCGACCCACCAGGAAGGCACACCATGACCGTCGCTCTTGAACAACTCTCCTTCGACCGCAACATCCCCCGGGGCATCGTGCACCGGGAATCGATCGCCGAGGTGTTCCTCACCGATGCACACCGGACCGCGGACGGGGCGGCCTTCGCCGCTCAGCTTCCGCGCAACCACTCCTACTTCAGCGATCACCGGGGGACCGCGGCCAGCTACGACGCGCTCCTGCTCGTCGAGGTGTTCCGTCAGGTCGCCATCTACTACGCGCACACCTTCCTCGACGTCCCACGAACCGAGAAGTTCATCTTCGGTGCAGCCGATTTCGAGATCCTGGACGAGAGGACGCTGCGGATCGGAGCCTGCCCCGGACACTGCGTCATCGAGGCCCACGTCGTGCACGAGAAGGTCCGCGACGGTCAGGTCATCGGTCTGACGCTGGAGATGGTGGCCTCCATCGAGGGAACCGTCGCCGCCCGCGAGGCGATGACCTACCAGTGGATGCCGAGCCCGGTGTGGAAGAAGATCCGCAATCGCGGTCGGGAGTCGTTGGGCCTACCCCCGCAGCACCGGATACCTGCGGCCGCGCACGTCGCACGGATGCGGCCGGGATCGGTCGGTCGGCACAACCCGCGCAACGCGATCCTCGCCAACCCCGAACTCGTGGACGGCGAGCTGTCGACACTGACGATCATCGACACCAATCATCCGTCGCTGTTCGACCACGCACTCGACCACGTCCCGGGCATGCTCGTGTTCGAGGCGGCCCGTCAGATCGCCATGGCCTCGGCCAACGTGACGCTGGGGCTCGACACCAACCGCATGGTGATGCACCGCCTGCACATGGAGTTCACGAAGTTCGGAGAGTTCGAACGCGACACGCACGCCCGCGCCACCGTGCGGCCCGACGACGAGGGTGGTGCGCTCGCCGACGTCCACCTCGACCAGGGCGATGACGTGATCGCGCACGGTCAAGTTCATCTCAAGCTCCTGCCCGTCGACATCTACACCATGGTCCAATGAGCGGGCCCTTCGTGTGGTTCGACTTCGGTGGGGTGTTGTCGCCGCCGCTGCTCGAGCTGTTCGAGCGCTACGAGGCGAACACGGGTATCCCGGTGGCCGTCCTGCAACGGGCCATCGCCACGGTCGGTGCACAATTCGACCTGCCCCCACTCGCACCCATCGAGTTGGGGTTGCTCAGCGAACGTGACTGGGTGTCCCGCCTGCACGCCGCGATCCGCATCGAGCGGCCCGACCTCGACCTCTCGCGCAGCGAACCCGACTTCGGTCGGCAGTGGTTCGCGGGTCATCAGGTGAACTCGGGTATCCGCGACCTCGCACTCGAATTGATCGCCGACGGTGTCCCAGTGGGGATCCTGAGCAACAACGTCGTCGAATGGGAGCCCTACTGGCGTCCCATGGTCGGACTCGACGACGTGGTGACCGACCTCGTCGACTCCTGCCGTGTCGGCGTGCGGAAGCCGGATCCGCAGATCTTCGCCCTTGCCGCGGAGCGTAACGACGTCGAACCGCGCGACTGCATTCTCGTCGACGACCTCGCCGAGAACTGCCGGTCAGCGGTCGAGAGCGGCTGGACCGCAGTGCAGTTCGTCGACACGCCCTCGGCGGTCGAGGCCGTGCGGTCCGCCGTCGCCCGGCACTCCGGGTCCGCGCACGGCGCGGCCGTCCCCTCGGCCGGGTGAGTCCCGGGTGGTGGGGGTCAGTGCATGGCCGCGAGGTAGCCGTCCGGCCGGATGAGGGCGGACACCCACGGCTGCTCCGGGGTGACCTTCCCGCGCACCACGGTCACGTCCGGACGCGACGGCCCATCGGCACCGACCGCGCCGGGCAGCGGGGTCTCGCTGTCCGGCGCGATGGCCACATGGGTTCCCCGGGTGAGGAGTTCGGCGAGGGTGGACACCGTTCCGTCGTCGGCGGTGATCACCAGGTCGGTCTGGAAGCCCGTCTGGAACTGGCCGCTGATCACGTCGGCCAGCGCGTCGTGCAGGCCGGGCACCGACAGCATCGCGACCACGGCGTCACGCAGATCGGTGGAGTGCGGATTCATCATCCGCGACTGCAGCACCGTGTTGGCGACGACGACCCCGGCCACCCGTACCCGTTCCCGCGACCACTCCTCGAGCACGGAATGATCTGTGCCGTGGGTGATCACCGACGCGAGGCGCCAGCCGAGGGTGAAGGCGTCCTGCATGCCGGTGTTGAGACCCTGCCCGCCCAGCGGGTAGTGCACGTGGGCGGCGTCACCGATGAGCATCACGCGGTCGTCGCACATCCGGGTGCGGTACCGGCCGTAGTCGCTGAAGCGGGTGAGATGGGTGATGTCGTCGAGTGCGGGCGGCGCACCCAGCACCGTGCCGAGGCGGCGCAGGTACTCCTGCGGATCGGGGGTGTCGCGCACGGTCAGCGGACCGGAGAAGTCCATCGCGATTATCCGTGCCTTGCCACCGGGATTCGGGTTGTGCAGCGTCCATCCGGTGGACGTCACGTTCCATCCCGGCGGCGGGTCGAACTGGTCGGCGCGTGCCAGACCGGCGAGCGCGTTCATCGTCGCGGGATAGCTGTGACTGCCGAAGTCGCCGTGCTCGGCGACCAGACTGCGCGCGCCGTCGGCGCCGACGATGTATCGGGCCCACACGGATCCGAACCCCTCCGGTGTGTCGGAGTCGACCGTGAGCTCGAACCGGTCGCCGGCGTCGGTGGTGCGACGGTCGGCGATCTCACGCACGGTGTGACCACGCAACACGTGAGCCCCGAGGGCACGGGCGCGGTGCTCGAACGCGGCCTCGAGACGTGCCTGCGGGATACCCGCGATGGGGGCCGGTTCGACCGCGGGGGCAGTGATGGACAGTACGGGCTGGGCGGCGAATTGGAACGGTGTGGACACGTATTGCCCTGCTGCACCGATGATCTCGTCGGCACGACGCGACGGTATGTAACCACGGCGCGCCAGGTGCGAAAGGGAACGGGCGTGGACTGTGCCCGCACGGGGACGTTCGTCGGTCTCGGTGCGGATCTCGATCACCGCGACGGCGATCCCGTGCAGTGCGAGCTCGGCGGCCAGGGCCATACCGACCGGTCCGCCGCCGACGATCGCCACGTCGGTGTGGTGTACCTGACTGCCCATGTCGCTCTCTCCCCGTGGTCACAAACCAGCGCGATCGTACCTACGGTGTTTATAGTACCTACTGCAATCGCAGTGAGTGCGGTGCGAGCCGGATCCGCGCTCGCACTCATCACCGACACGACGACCGAAGGGGTCTCATGACCGACACGAGCACCACCGACGCGGGAGCGCAGACCGCGGCGACGCCGAGCAGGTGGACATTGCCGATCGTGCTGGCGGCACAATTCGTCACACCGACCGCGATCGCCGGCACCGCGATCGCCCTCCCGCACATCTCCACCGACCTGGGGTCGAATCCCACGGCCCTGCAATGGGTCGTCAACGGTTTCAACGTGGCGTTCGCCCTCGCGACCCTGGTGTGGGGCGCGCTCAGCGACCGCATCGGACACCGCCAGACCTTCGCCCTCGGTGCCGTCGCGGTCACCCTGGGCAGCGTGTTCAGCGCCATCGCGCCGAACCTCCTGATCCTCGACATCGCCCGGGTCATCGCCGGCGTCGGTGCCGCGGCCATCCTCACCGGATCGAGCTCGCTCATCTCGAGTGCGTACGAGGGATCTCGCCGTACGCACGCGTTCGCGATCTTCGGGACCGTCAACGGATTGGGACTCGCACTGGGCCCCACCATCTCCGGCGCCCTGGTCTCACTCGTCGACTGGCGCGGTGTGTTCGTCGTGCACGCGGTGATCCTCGCCGCCGCCGCGATCGGATCTCGGGTGCTCCCCGCCGCGGAGCCGGTGAGCGGACCGCGCGGCCCGATCCTCGACATCAGCCTCCTGCGCAATCGTGAGTTCCTCGCGATGTGCCTCGTCCCCGTCGCCGGCTCGATCGGCTTCGTGACGCTGTTGACCTACCTGCCCTCGGCCTTCAGTGGCATCAAGGACCTCGGTGCCGGTGACGCGGGACTGCTCATGCTGGCCATGACCATCCCGGTTCTCGTGACGCCGCTGCTCATCGCCCAGGCGGTCACCCGGTTCCGCGCCCTCACCGTCGGTGTCGTGGTCCTGCTGAGCCTCGGTGCCCTGCTCCTCGGCAACGCGGGCATCCTCCTGCTGTCGGAGGGCAACTCGTTCGTGTGGGTCCTGCTGCCGATGGTCCTGCTGGGTCTCGGTTTCGGACTGCCCATCGGTCTGGTCGACGGGCACGCGCTGTCGGTGGTGCCCGAGGAACGCACCGGCACCGCCGCGGGTCTGCTGAACTTCTTCCGCATCGGCAGCGAGGCCGTGTTCGTCGCGGGCTACGCCCTCGTGCTCTCGACCGTCATCGGATCGAAACTCAGCGGTGCGGCCGCCGACGACACCGCCGCGGGCCAGTTCGGTCATCCCGACGTCTACCGCAGCGCCTTCGTCACCACGGTCATCGTGCTCATCGCGTTGCTCGCGGTGGTGACCATCGCGATCGTCGCGGTCCGGCGGCGTCCTTCGCCGACCGCCTCCGACGCCACGTCCCCCCAGAACGACGCCTCGGCCGACCGGCCGGCGTCCCCCACAGAGAGAGAAGGAACCCCGGCATGACCGCATCCACCTCGTCGACGGCTGTCCGTGTCGACCTCAGGGAGCTGCCCGGCCTCCAACCGCCGTCGATGACCCGGCCGGTCGACGAGCCGTCGCGAGGTGGATTGCCGCAGGTGCTGCTCCCGAGCGGTCACCGGGCGGTGCACCTGACCTCCTACCGCGACGTGCACGCGGTGCTCACCGACGTCACCTTCGCGCGTGCGCGCACCAACACCGACGACGGGCCGACGTTCCTGCCGACGATCATGCCGACCGAGATGCTTCTGAACCTCGACCATCCCGATCACGGGCGGCTCAAGGGCTTCGTCGGATCGGCGTACAGCGCGGCGTCGGTGGCGCGGCGCGCACAGAGCGTGCACGGTGTGCTCGACACGGTCGTGGCGGAGCTGACCCGTGATCGCGACGCCGGCACCGCCGATCTGATGGGGACGCTGCTCGACCCGCTCACGATCGGCTTCAACGCCGTGCAGCTCGGCATCCCGGCCACGGACGTGCCGTTCTTCCGCGCGCTGTCGCGCGAGATGCAGATCGGTAGCGACGACGACGTCCCCGCACTCCTCGAGAGTTTCTGGACGCTCTACCACTACATCGAGGACCTCGTGGCCGGTCGACGTCCGGTGGGTCCGGGCCTCATCGCGGACCTGCTCGCCGGTCGCGACGTCGTCACCCCACCGGTGACCGACGGCGAGTACGCCGCGATCCTGTTGGGCTCCATCGTGGGTGGCGACCAGAACGTGCTGTCGGTGATCGGGAAGATCGCCTACGTGCTGCTCGCCCGACCGGCGCTGTGGGACCACCTCGTCGGCGATCCCGACGCCATCCCGACGGTGACCGAGGAACTCCTGCGGCTGCTCCCCCTCGGCCGCATCTCGACCTTCCCGCGCGTCGCGACCCGCGACGTGCCGGTCGAACACGGCGTCATCACCGAGGGCGACGTGGTGTACGCCGATGCGCACCAGGCGAATCGGGACCCCGCGGTCTATCCCGCCCCCTGGGTGGTCGACACCGCCCGTCAGGGCCGTCGGCACCTGCAGTTCGGATACGGGATGCACCACTGCATGGGGGCCGCGCAGGCGCGGATGGAGATCACCGAGGTCCTACGTCGGCTCGTCACCGAACTCCCGGACCTGCGACTGACCGTCGATCCCTCCGAGATAGCCTGGGACACCGGCATCCTCGTACACCGACCGATCTCCCTACCGGTCACCTTCTAGCCGGGCGCTCCACGAGCGGACGGCCCCCCGTACGGCAACCTGACCCCGTGCGGGGTCAGGAGACGCGGGCGCGGGTGGCCGCGTCGGCGGCGATCACCGAGTCGAGCAGGCCCGGGAACACGCGGTCCATGTCGTCGCGGCGCAGGCGGGTCATGCGGCCGTTGCCGACGTCCCGCTGCCAGATGAGGCCCGCGGTCCGCAACACACGAAAATGATGGGTGCGGGTCGACGGAGCCCAGGGCAGTCCGAACACGCTGCAGAACTGCTCGGAACCCTGCGGTTCGGCGGCGAGCTGGGCGATGACGCTTCGCCGATTGTCATCGGCCAGTGCGTGCAGGACGGCGCCCAGATCGAACTCGTCGATGTCGGGATGCCCATCGTGGTCGGCCACAGCCATTGCCTCTCGGTGAAGAACGCGAACCTACTATTCCGATAGTAGCTATCCGGATCCGATCGTGCCGCGCCGGTCACTGCTGGCTGATGTGCGCCTGCGCGGTGGCCATGATGCGGCGGATACCGCTCTGCGAGAGCCCGGGGATCTGGGTCTCGATGGTGCGGACGACGTCGGAGTCGTTGCGGACCTTCTCGCTCGACTGGATGAGAACCGTTCCCGCGCCGGTGAAGTCGAACTGCTGCTCCTCGCCGCTGCCTGCTCCCATCATCGCGGCGCCCGCGGCCATGAAGCCGTTCACCCAGTTCTGGTCGTAGTGATGGCTCGGTGACGGGCAGTCGGCCCACCCGACGAGCGACTGCGGGTCGACGCGCACCGGCGGTTCGGCGAACATCACCGGTCCGTTCGACGAGGCGAGGAACTTCCCGGTCCCGATCAGGGTGAGGTAGCCGGGGACGATCGACTGGTTGAGGTGCAGTCCCGGTTCGAAGGCGAGCAGGTTCGCCGCGCGGACCGTCAGGTTGCCGTCGTCGAGGTCGAAGGAGTTGATGTCGAAGCCGCGGTCGCCGATGATCAACGTTCCCTGGCCCTCGGCGACGACGAAGTTGCCCATGTACATCGGCGCGCTGATGGTCCCGGCGATCGAGGAGAGCAGCCCCGACTGCAGGCCCTGCATCAGGGTCCGGAACTGCATCTGTCCGTAGTAGGCGATCATCGCGCCCTTCGACATGATCCACGGCCGGTCGAGGGTGATGTAGTACGCGTAGGAGTTGTGCGGCACGTTGTCGTTGCCCACCAGGACCCCGGGATTCAGGATGTCGCTCATGGCTTCTTCCTCACAACTTCTGTTCCGATGCCTGCACGAACACGATGCCGTCGCCGGTGCAGTGCAGCTGCATGGCCTCTCCCGCGCCACGACCCACCGCATCCCGCCAGCTCAGCGCCGATTTCAGCTGTGTCTGAACGTGTCCCAGCGTCCCGACGAACGCCTGTGGGTCGACGACAACGGGTTCGCCGCCCACGCGCAGCTCCATCACCTCGCCGTGGGCGAGCAGCACCACCGCACCCTGACCCTGAAGCTGGGTGGTCATCAGGCCGTTGCCGGTGAGCGCGCCGGTGGCGGCGCCGCGCAAGGCATTGCGCAGCCCGCCACCTCCGCCGCCCGACTGCGACTGCATCATCACCACCGACGCCTGCAGACCCGCCGTGTGGCCGAGTAGTCGCGAGGCGTCGGCGGTCACCGTGCCGCCCTGCGGAAGATCCACCACATGCACGGCCAGGCCGGCGAAACCGTAGTGCACCACCCCGTTTCCCTGGGCCAACATCGTTTTCTCGTGCTCGCCGGCCATCATCCGGCCCGCCATGCCGGCCATCGCACCCATGCCGGCACCGCCGGCGCCGGGGATCATGTGCGGGGAGAACATCACCTGGCCGGTGTAGAAGAGCATCGCGCCCTTGCGGGCGATCACTCCTCCGGCCCGGGCGATGTCGACCGAGACGACCTTGCTGTTGACCTTCTCGAAGACCATGGCGTTCACCGTTCCGCGGGTTGGATCGAGACGACACCCTGGCCCTGCCATCGCAGCGAGAAGGCCTCACCGCCCCCGGCGCCGACCATGTCGCGCCAGCTCACATCGGTGACGAACGATTGCTGCAGTTGACCTTTCGCCGAGACGAAGGCGTCGGGATCGACCACCAGGGGCAGGTTCGGATTGACCTCGAGATGGATCAGAGGGCCGCCCGCGGACAGCAGCGCCACCTGACCGGTGCCGGTGACGGTGGTGGTGAACAGCCCCTGCCCGCTGCTCATGCCGCCGAGGCCGGCGAAGGTGACGTTGGTCTGCAGATTCCCCGCCATCGCCAGCAGTTGCTGGGACTCCACCTGCAGTGTCTCGTTGGTCAGCTGCAACACACTGACGTACTGCCCGTTGACCGCGAGATGGACCACGCCGGAACCGGTGGCCTCCATCAACGAGAGGCTCTCGCCGGTCGCGCGCTGCTTGAGGCCGGCGAGAACGCCCGATCCGCCGCCGAAGCCGGCCGACTTGAACGCCACCGTGCCCTGGTAGGACACCATCGATCCGGATATCGCTCGGATCGAGGTGTTGTCGAGGCGCGCGGCGACGACGCGTGTGGAATGTTCGACCAGTTCAGCCATCGGCGCTCCTCGAGGACGGATGCCCGATGCGGCTGTTGGCCGGCACGACCGGGCGCATGTCCGGGGTCATCGTAGGGCGCGCCGCCTGATGACGGGCGGTCAACGGACAATTCGCCGTCGGCCACTGCCGTCGTGGACGGGCGGTAGCGTGAGCGCCGTGGACAGCTCTGTGGTGGCGGCATTCGGACTCGTGGCGGCGATCGCGGCGGTCATCGCCTACACCCACCACCGGCGACGCGATGGTGCCCATCTCGGTCGCGACGCAGCGCTGGCCGCGTCGCTGCGCGCACTCGCCGACGGCGACCCGGTGCGTCTGGCGGCCGTCGACGAGTTCGAGACCACCATCTACCGCCGACTGTTCGCCGCATCCACCATCGCACCCCGATTGGTGTCGACCGCATGGTCTGTCGGCGGGCTGATCCTGGCGTTGGCCGCGGCCCTGGTCACCGAACCCGGTTCGGGCGCGCTCGTCGACGCGGCTTTCTATCTGGCGCTGGCCGCGGCGGTCGGCTTCGGTGTCGCGGTGATCGTCCACGCCGTACGGGCGGTCCTCGCCGCCACCGTGGTCCCGCGCATCGCCTTCGACGACATCGACGAGCCGGCTCCCGCGACCGACCCCGCCGCGACCGAATCGGGCGACGCCGCGAACACTGCAGCCACGGACCCGGCCGCCGCGCAGCGGTGAGATCGTGCGGGCGAGAACATCACTCGGCCGTGACCACGCAGCCGAAGCGGCGCCGATAGGCCGACGGCGACACGCCGACGACGGCCGAGAAGTGGTGTCGTAGCAGCGTCGCCGATCCGAAACCGGCGCGCTGGGCGACCTCCTCGATACCGACGTCGGTCGCCTCCAGCATGTTCTGCGCGTGCAGTACCCGTTGCTCGGTCAGCCAGCGGTGGGGAGTGGTGCCGACCTCGTCGACGAACCGCCGGGCGAACGTCCGCGCGGACATGTGTGAACGCGCCGCGAGAGCGGGCACCGAGATGTCGTCGGCCAGGTTCTCGAGCATCCACGCCAGTACCGCCCCGAACCCGTCCTCCGAGCAGTCCGGGACGGGTGCGGACACGAACTGTCGCTGACCGCCGTCGCGGTGCGGCGGCACCACCATGCGTCGGGCGATGGCGTTGGCCACCACGGGGCCGTGTTCCTGCCGGACGATGTGCAGACAGGCGTCGATCCCGGCCGCGGTTCCCGCGCTGGTGACGATCGGGAACTCGTCGACGAACAAGACGTCGGTGTCGACGTCGACACCCGGATACCGTGCCGCCAGCTTCTCGCCGTGGCGCCAGTGCGTGGTGCATCGCTTGCCGTCGAGCAGGCCGGTGGCCGCGATCGTGAACGCGCCCGTGCACACCGACAGCAGTCGCCCGCCGCGCGCTACGACGGCGCGCAGCACGTCGATCACCTCGGGCAGCGGTTCGCCGTCGCTGGGGCCGCCGGGGATCGCGACGAGATCGGCGTCGAGCGCGGCGGTCAATGGCAGGGGAGCGATGATCGACCCCCCGCTGCCACTCGCGAGCGGGACGTTCGGCGTGGGGGAGCAGATGAGCAGTTCGAACGGGGGCACGCCGTCATCGGTGCGGTCGAGTCCGAAGACCTCGTGCACCACCCCGTACTCGAACAACGCGACCGGCTCCTGCACGATCACGGCGACTGATCTCAGCATGACGACAGTGTGGCAGAAAGTTTGTGAACATCGGCCATTCTGCCGCTGGTGGCACGATCTGTGCGAGAACACACTTTCTGACATGACTCTCGCAGTGATCCTCGTACCGGTTCTCCTCGTCGCCTTCATCGCGATCTATCGCAATCAGCGCGACACCGCACACCTCGACCGTGTGCCGTTCTCCAGCGGACCCGACGCAGCGCGTATCCACGCCGAACTGCTCGTTCTGACCGAACATCGACAGTGATTCGAGCAGCGCCGTGAGCCATTGCCGTGTATCGCCTACGGACGGGGCGTCGCGGGGTTGTTCGCGACTGGTCTGAACAGACCTACTCGTCCGGCTCGTATGCACGACGTTCGCCGTCGATCAGCTCCGCCATCGAGTTCTCAGCCCTCGCTGCCAGCGCGGCGCGGACACGTCGTGCCAGGCGATGCAGCGCGAAGTCAGCCAACTCCTCGGCCCCGACAAACGCGTAGTCCGACAGCTCGGATGTCCTGAGCCGCAGACTGGACGGATCCTCGATGACGCCCAGGTCGTACACCAACATGATCGAGTCGCCGCGCGGTGGTGGATCCTGCTGGTGGTCGATGACCAGCAGCCGACCCAACTCCACGACTGTGAGGCCGAGTTCCTCTTGAAGCTCCCTCTTGCACGCAGCTGGAGCGCTTTCGCCCGCCTCGACCGCGCCACCCGGGATCTCCCAGCCCGGCTTGTACGTCGGCTTCACCAACAGGGCGTCACCGATGGTGTTCGTGATCAGCGCGCCGGCGCCGAGCCGACGCTTGGCAAGCGATTCGTAGAATTGGCCGCTCTGTGTCATCAGTCCACCATTGCTAGCCGCGATGCCCTGCCCACAGGCGTCGGGCCGTATCGCAGATGTCGGTGATGGACGCATCGTCCGGTTGGGCGTTCTCGGTGAACATGGACATTTGCAGGGCCGGCCCATAGACCCCGGTGGACTGAACTTGCCCACGGGTCACAGGCTGGATCACGTAGTGCACATGACCTGGCACGGCGCCGGCGTGAGACCACAGCGTGTTGTAGACCTGTTCGGCCGACACGAGTTCTGAGGCGATGCGCGAACACCGTCTGAGTAGAGGGCCCAGTTCTTCGGTCTCGGGGTCGTTGAGGTCCGCGACCGCGATGACGTGGCGCAGTGGTTTCACGATGAGCGTTCCGAGCCCCAGCGGGCCGACGCAGTGTTCGACCACCCAGTTCTCGGTCGCGGCGATTCGACCGCCCGGCAGCATGGACGGGTCCTCGATGAGACTGCACGCGAGACAGTCAACAGTCACAGGTTTGGATCCCCTCCAGTCGCGGACGGTCGCGGCTCAGTCCGGCACGAAGTCGTCGAACGCGGCTGCGAACAGCCGGACGCACACCGCCAGGATGTGATCGGGGTCGGTCGACTCGTTGCCCAGCACCCAGTCGACGAGCAGCTGGTTGACCGCCCCCACCAGGCCGACCGCGACGAGATGGAACTCGTGGGTCAGTTCCTCGAGACCGGCGTGAGCGGCGCCCGCGCGGACGATGACGTCGGCGAAATCGTGGATGACCCGGTAGCGACGCGCCTCGAGCACCGGGCTGACGCCGACGACCTCGAGCAGCATGATCCGCGCGCGGCGGGCGTCCTCGGTGAGGCAGTCGACGAACTCGCCGAGCGCCAGGCGGGCGAGGTCGGCGATGGTGGTGCTGCCGTCGGCGATCGATGCCTCGGTCCGGCCGCGTACGAGCTCGACCACGGAGTCGTACACCGCGAGGAGCAGCCCCTCGCGGTCGTCGAAGGACTCGTAGAAGTAGCGCTGGGTGAGTCCGGCGCGTTCGCAGACCTGCTTCACCGAGGTGCGCTGGTACCCGTCGGTGCCGAAGCACTCGAGCCCGGCGTCGAGCAACTGCTCGCGCCGCGCCGCCTGCCGGGCCGCCGGATCCTGGCCGCCATAGCGACGGCCCGTCGTCTGCTCACTCGTCGCACCCGGCCTCATCGTCACACACACTAGTCGCGTGCGGCGAATCGATCACGTGTGCCGTTCGCCGGCATTCCTCGGGAAAGAGCACACGTGGTTAGTGGACTGTGCAGCAACATTTTTCATGGCGGACGGTCGCCTCGAACCCGGTTGTTCTGACCGGGGTCGCGGTCGCCCGTGACAACATGTGCCACCAGTCGGCCGTAGCCCCGGACGTTCCGCAGACCGATGGATCGGAATCGGACGGGTTCGCCGTCGACGGACCGGACGAGGGCTGCGTCGTACAGCGTCGTGCCGGGCCTCGCACTGCTCGTGAGCCGTGCTGCGATGTTGACCGGCTCCCCGAACACATCTCCGAGTCGTGCGAGGACGCGGCCGTGCGCCATGCCGACGCGGACCTGCGGCATGCGGTCACGGCGACTCAAACCATGAAGCGCGCCACCGAGCTCGACGCCGCGTACGGACTCGGTGACGGTGAACATGACGGCGTCGCCCAGGGTCTTGACGACCCGCCCACCGCGTGCGGTGACGATCCGGCTGACGTGTCCTTCGAAGGTCTCGAGCAGCACCGCGAGCTCGTCGATGCCGAGACTCCGCGACAACCCCGTGTAGTCCACGATCTCGCAGAAACCCACTGCGAGTTCCTGCCCATCCCGGCCGCCACCCGCATCGGCCACGCGACCGATCTCGAGCCCATCGAGTGCGAGGGCCAGATGGCGACGCCAGACGATGTCCTGGAGTCGGCTGATCGCCAGAGCAGTCTCAGCGACGGTGGCATCGGTGGCATCGCCCCGACCGAGCGCATCGAGACGTCGTGCCTGCCAGTCGGCGAGTCGCGCCATCTGGTGCGCGGTCGCTCGCGCCGAGGCGAGGGCTGGGCCCTCGGGCAGGCGTCGAAAAGCCACTGTCATCAATCCCATTGCGCCCAGGTCGTCTTCGGTGAAGATCGCCTGATCGCGTGGATCTCGCGCCAGGCCGAAGGCGCGCCAGACCTTGTCTGCCTCCTCGATGTCGAGGTCGAGTTCTCTCGCCACCTCGGCCCTGGTGAACATTCGCGGGCCGCCGAGCAGCGCGTCTTCCAGCTGGGTGAACCGGTCGACAGCGTGTTCGCCGCGCTCGCCGTCCACCCGCTCAGACGTCAGCGGGCAGCCCGAGCAGACCCGAGGTGTGGACCCACAGAGCGGCCGCGAATGCGGCATCGGCTGCCTGCCGGCCCTGTTTCCCATCGGCCTTCCGCCGGTCGAAATACGTGCCACTCGGAGCGGGAACACTGTGGTCGCGTGCCAGTTCGACAAGGGGCGCGGCGCCCTCTGCTGGTGCAACCCCGTACCTACCGAACGTGATCGCCTTCAGCGTCTTGAGCACCCACCAGTCCGGGGCCAGGCCTGTCCGCACCAGGCCGGGATGGACGGCGAACGCCGGAACGCTCGACCGCCGGGCGAGTTCCGCGGTGAACAGGTTGACGCCGAGCTTGGACGCCCCGTAGGCGCCGAGCCCGGAGTTCCACCTCGGGTTCGCGAAATCGAAGTCCTCGAGGTCGATCTTTCCCTGTTTGTTCGCGGTGCTCGATGTCGAGAGGACGCGCCCCGAGCTCAGGTGCAGTCGTGGCAGCAGAAGTCGGGTCAGCAACACAGGCGCCAGGTAGTTGGTCTGCATCGTGCGTTCGAATCCGTCGGTGGTGAGCGCCCGCGTGTTGTACATGCCGCCGGCGTTGTTCACGAGGACATCGATACGGGAGAAGTCGTGCAGCAGGGAATCGGCGAGCGCGCGCACGCTGTCGAGCTGTTCGAAATCGGCGACGACCCCGACTCCGCCGATGTCCCTCGCCACGGCATGCGTTCGGTCCCGGTCACGACCGGTCACGACCACCGTGTCTCCGCCCTCCGCCCTCCGCCAGAGCGGTCGCGGCGGCCTTGCCGATACCGCTCGAACCGCCCGTGATGACAACCACTCGTGAGTCAGGCATCGATCTTCTCCTCGTTCGTCGGCGGGCACGTCCCGTGTCCGTTTCTGACGCAAGTGAACAGCGATGCGATGGGTGGGAGGGAGTCCCTGTCTCTGGGGATACAGCCAGTACCTCCCTCGACGGGCGGGACGCCGGGGACTCAGCTCGGCTCCGCACCGGCTTGCTGTCCGACGCAATCAGGAACGCGTCCGTGTCAGATGCGGTATTCTCTGCCGGACGACCCCGACGACGAGGAGCAGGCGGCATGACCACCTTCGAGGCACCGACCCACGCGGCACCGATCGACGACCGGGTGATCCGGCCGATCCCCGAGTTCGCAGGTGTGCACGACATCTGGCCGCGCGGGAAGCGACTCGAGGCGGTCCGCGATGCGGCGAGCGCGTACCGCGAACGCTTCATCACCCAGGGGCAGGTGCGCGCCATCAAGAGCTTCGACATCGCCGCGGCTCCCTACCCGCAGCGATTCGCCTTCCAGGGGTACTCCGTCGGCCCGAACCCGATGATCTCGATCATCAACCGGATGTTCGTCATCCAGTTCGAGGGCTTCGACGGCGAACTCAAGACCCTGGTGTGGGAGCCCACGGTCGCGGCGGGCTCCGCGGAGGCGCCGTTCTACGCCAAACTCGAGTCGATGGCGGGCAAGTTCCTGTCCCACAGGGTCTTCACGAAGTACTACAACGATCCGCAGAGCGTGCTGCCGCAGTGTGGGCTGAGCAACGACGACGTCGATTTCCTCAGCTTCGATCACCTGCACGTCCAGGATGTGCGGATGATCTTGGGCAGCACCTCGGTCATCCCCGGCGAGTCCGCACCGCGGGAACCGTTGTTCCCCAACGCCGAGCTGCTCGTCCACCGCAAGGAACTGGGCACCTTCGAGGCGCCGCACCCGCTGCAGTGGTCGTGGTACGTCGACGGCGGGATGGACGGTGTGCCGATGGATCGTGTGCGCGTGTTCGACGGCGATGTCGAGCTCGGTGTCGGGGTGAGCCTGCTGTGGACGCCCGGCCACACCGACGGCAATCACTCGCTCGTCGTCAACACCCCCGACGGCGTCTGGGTCTCGTCGGAGAACGGGATGGCCGCAGACAGTTGGCAACCCGAGTTGTCGAAGATCCCCGGCGTGCGGCAGCAGGCGGCGTTCTACAACCGCGAAGTGGTGCTCAACGCCAACACGATGGAGGACTCGCTCGACCAGTACGACTCGATGGTGAAGGAGAAGACCATGGCGTCGCCGTCACCGCGGGATCCGCGGTGGTTGCAGATCATCCCGTCCTCGGAATGCGCGCCCTGGAAACGGCAGTGGCCGGTCGTGCCGACGTACTCGCACGGCGGACTCGACTACGGAAAGATCGTGGCGCCGCGCCGGGGGCGGTGACCCTGTTGCCGACGGGCTGATGGGGTCACCACTGGTGACCCCATCAGCAGGGCCTGGTTGACGATGCGCCCGGCGGGTTGACTGAGAACGTCGACACGCCGACACGCAACGCCAGCAAGGAGTCCGACCATGAGATACCGCACCCTGCCGGGAACGGGCATCACCGTATCGACCATCGCTCTCGGCTCCATGGGCTTCGGCACGGAGACCGACGAGACCGAGGCCTTCGCGATCCTCGACCGATTCGTGGAGAGCGGGGGGAACTTCGTCGACACGGCCGACGTGTACGGAGCCGGTGCCTCGGAGGAGTTGCTGGGTCGATGGTTCGCCAACCGTCCCGCCGACGTGACCGACCGTGTCGTCCTGGCCACCAAGGCCCGGTTCGGAACCGGCTCGGACGCAAACGAGAACGGCTCGTCGCGGCGGCATCTCGACGCCGCTCTGAGCGCATCGTTGCGCCGTCTGGGCCGCGACAACGTCGATCTCTACCAACTGCACGCCTGGGACCCCCTGACACCGATCGAGGTCACGCTGCGCTTTCTCGACGACGCGGTGCGTGCAGGGAAAATCCATCACATCGGTCTGTCCAACTTCACCGGCTGGCAGCTGCAACTCGCCGTCTCCACCGCGAAGGCGTTGAACCTGCACGTGCCGGTCACCCTGCAACAGCAGTACAGCCTCGTGTGCCGAGAGATCGAGTTCGAGATGGTTCCCGCGGCCGCTCACAACGACATCGGCCTCCTCCCCTGGTCGCCTCTGGCCGCCGGGTTCCTCAGCGGCAAGTACGAACGCGATCGGCAGGCGGGGAGTGACACTCGCGCGGGAGCGGGAAACCCGATGAACGACCACATCTTCGGCGCGTTCGGGGCCAAGGAACAGAACTGGGCCACCCTCGACGCCGTCCGCGACATCGCTCGTTCTCTCGAGGTCAGTCCAGGCCAGGTCGCCTACAGCTGGGTCACGAATCGACCCGGGGTGACGGCCCCGATCATCGGCGCCAAGACACTCGACCAACTCGACGACAATCTCGTCGCCGCCGATCTGATCCTGTCCGACCAGGACACCGCGCTCCTGGACGAGGTCAGTGCGCCCACCCCCGACGACTACCCCTACGGCCCGTTCGGGACGAAGCAGCGCGACCGCTACGTCGACTCCAGCGACCAGGCCATCACCGAACTCTTCTGACCCATCTCGACCCGCCACAGACAGGACACATCATGAAACAGGCCAACCTCGGACAACTACAGGTCTCCCGGATCGGGCTCGGCGCCATGACCATGGCCGGCACGTACACCACCGGCGGCGGTCTCGACGACGCCGAATCGATCCGAACCATCCACCGCGCCATCGATCTCGGTGTCACACACATCGACACCGCGGAGATCTACGGACCTTTCCACAGTGAGGAGGTCGTCGGACGCGCCATCCGTGACCGCCGCGACTCGGTCGTGGTGGCCACCAAGTTCGGGCTCGTCTCCCACGCGGGTGGCGGGCCCGGGAACATCGACTCGAGCCCCGACAACATCCGCACCGCGGTCGAGGGATCGTTGCGGCGACTGGGAATCGACCACATCGACCTCTGGTACCAGCACCGCGTCGATCCGAACACGCCCATCGAGGACACCGTCGGCGCCGTGGCCGAGCTGATCCGCGAGGGCAAAGTCGCCCACTACGGACTGTCGGAGGCCGGTCCCGACACGATCCGCCGCGCCCACGCGGTGCACCCGCTCACCGCCCTGCAGACCGAGTACTCGCTGTGGACCCGCGACCCCGAGGACGAACTCCTCCCGTTGCTCCGTGAGATCGGCGCCGGCTTCGTCCCGTATTCGCCACTGGGACACGGACTCCTGACCGGACAGATCCGCACGGTCGACGACTTCTCCGACGACGACTGGCGCAAGGACAACCCACGGTTCGTCGGTGAGAACTTCGAACGCAACCTCCGGATCGTCGACGAGGTGAAAGCCATCGGCGACGAGGTCGGAGCGACCCCGGCGCAGACGGCCCTCGCGTGGCTCCTCGCCCAGGGCGACGACATCGCCCCGATCCCGGGGACCCGCCGCGTCTCGCGTGTCGAAGAGAACACCGCCGCCGACGGAGTCACCCTGACGGCAGACCAACTCGCGCGTCTCGACGATCTGACGCCGGCCGCCGGTGCTCGACACAACGAGGCGAACATGGCCTCGATCGACACGTGAGCGATCTACAGATCGGGATCGTCTACCCCCAGACCGAACTACGGGGCGACCCCGCAGCGGTCGGGGTGTTCGCCCGCGCCGTCGAGGATCTCGGCTTCGATCATCTCCTGGCGTACGACCACGTGCTCGGCGCGGTCCGTGACGGGAGATCTCGAGAGCTGGTCGGCACCTACAGCGAGCGCGACCCCTTTCACGATCCTCTCGTGTTGTTCGGGTACCTGGCCGGGATCACCGAACGCATCGGCTTCGCGACCGGCGTCATGGTGCTCCCCCAACGGCAGACCGCTCTTGTCGCCCGGCAGGCGGCCGACGTATCACTGCTCTCCGGCGGGCGTCTACGTCTCGGCGTCGGGGTCGGATGGAACCACGTCGAGTTCGAGGCGCTCGGGCAGGACTTCCGGACTCGCGGCGCCCGGGAGGAGGAACAGATCGACCTGCTACGAAAGCTGTTCACCGAACCGGTCGTGGATTACGCCGGCCGCTTCGACCGGGTGGACAGGGCCACGTTGCTTCCGAAACCTGCTGAACCGATCCCGATCTGGCTGGGCGGGGCGGGAGACAAGGCCCACGACCGCGCGGCGCGGGTCGCCGACGGGTTCATCCACTTCGGTGGCGGCGCACATCGGGCGGCCGAGGTTGCCGAGGATCTTCGGCAACGGTTGGTCGCCCACGGCAGAGATGGCGTCGACTTCGGAGCAGATTATGTGGCACCTGCCACGAGTGATGTCGATGCCCAGGTCGCCGAGATCGAGGCCTGGCGTGCCGCGGGTGGAACGCATGTCTCCCTGGTGACCATGGGTCTCGGACTCGATTCCGTCGGCGGTCATGTGGACCACATCGCTGCTGTCGCGACCCGACTGGGGTTGTCGTGACCTGAGCGACCGTTCACGGGATCGATCGGTCACGGCCGTTCCGACGAAGACGCGACGACAACTCGTGTGCATGTTCGAGGAGCATCACCCCGAGGCGGTGGCGGCGGTCGCGTCGGAACCGGGTCTCGACCCCGGTGAGGCTCAGTGCCCACGCCGGGCGGCCGTCGGTGTCGAAGACAGCTGCCCCCAGCCCCCAACTGCCCTCGACGAGAAGGGCCGGGTTCGTCGCGTATCCCGCAGTCCGCGTTGCTGCGACGCGTTCTCGGATCGCGGGTTCGCTGTGCGACTCGCCCCATCCGGGTGCCAGATCCACCCGTGCGAGGTAGTCATCGACATCTCGATCGGGCAGGTGCGCAAGGATCGCCAGGCCGGCCGAGGCGACCCCCAGTGGCAGTCGCAGCCCCTCGTGGAGCACGTGCGAACGCAAGGGGAAACTGCCCTCCTCCTCGGCGACACAAACGGTGTGGTCGCCCCTGCGAACCGACAGGTAGGCGCTCTCGCCGGTCTCGCGGGCGAGTCGGTGCAGGATGGCCGACGAATGTTCGGTGATGTCGTAGCGGTTCGCGGCCACCGATCCGAGGAGGTAGATCTCGGGTCCCAGTGACCACCGGCCGGTCGCGGCGTCGCGGTCCACCAGTCCTTCCGAGGCCAGCGATGTCAGCAACCGGTGCACGGTGGGCCTGGCCAGGTCGCACGCCCTGGCGACGTCGGTCGTCGTCGTTCCGGCAGGCTCGGCGGCACCCACCGCGCGCAGTACGGCGACGGCGCGTTCGACGACGCCGGACGCGGATTCGGATGCGGACACTGCCGCAGTGTACGTCCGCTCAGTGAACGTTGATCGGCGTTTGCCGCCACTCTTCGACCAGTCCGCTGTTGGTGACTCGCGAGACCTTGCCTGCAGGAACGAATGCGGCTGTTCTGGCCGAACTGGTCGATGTCCGTCCAATGGACGAGAAGGAGGAACCGATGCCCGACAAACTGTGGGAGAGCGCGGCCGACGCGGTGAAGGACATCCCGGTCGGCGCGACCCTGGCGGTGGGCGGCTTCGGGGTGTGCGGGATTCCGGACGCACTGATCGGCGCGATCGCCGACAGCGGCGTCGACGGTCTGGAGGTGTACTCCAACAATTGCGGTCTCGACGACCACGGCCTGGGCATCCTGCTGTCGGCGGGGAGGATTCGCCGTGTCACAGCGTCGTACGTCGGCGAGAACAAAGAATTCGCGCGGCAGTACCTCGCCGGTGAGCTCGAGGTCGAGCTGACCCCGCAGGGAACGCTCGCCGAACGTCTACGGGCAGGTGGAACCGGGATTCCGGCGTTCTTCACCCCGGCGGGCGTCGGCAGTCCGATCGCCGACGGCGGCATGCCGTGGCGATACGACACAGACGGCGGGATCGCCATCGCCTCACCGCCCAAGGAGACACGAGTCTTCGGTCGGCAGCGGTATGTCATGGAGGAGGCGATCACCACCGACTTCGCATTGGTGCACGCAGCGATCGGTGACACCGAGGGCAACCTCGTCTTCGACAAGACGGCCATGAACTTCAACCCGTTGGTCGCCATGGCCGGTCGAGTCACCATCGCTCAGGTCGAACGACTCGTCCAGCCGGGAGAGATCGATCCTGCGGCTGTGCACCTCCCGGGTGTCTTCGTCCAGCGCGTGGTGCACACGGGACCCCAGGACAAGCGGATCGAGAAGCGCACCATCACGACAGGAGCGAAGCGATGACGACACCGATCGACACCACAGGGTGGACCCGCGAACAGATGGCTGCACGAGCGGCGCAGGAGCTGGTCGACGGCGAGTACGTCAATCTCGGTATCGGACTACCGACGCTGATCCCCGGGTTCCTGTCCCCGGGCGTGAACGTGACCCTGCATTCGGAGAACGGGATCCTCGGGACCGGTCCCTACCCCACCAAGGACGCGCTCGATGCCGATCTCATCAACGCCGGCAAGGAGACCGTGACGGTCAATCTTGGTGCGTCGTATTTCGATTCGTCGTTGAGCTTCGGGATGATCCGCGGTGGACACATCGACACCGCTGTCCTCGGTGGCATGCAGGTGTCGCGCACAGGCGATCTGGCCAACTGGATGGTGCCCGGGAAGATGGTGAAGGGGATGGGCGGCGCGATGGACCTCGTGCACGGTGCCCGTCAGGTCATCGTGCTGATGGAGCACACCGACCGCGTCGGCAATCCCAAGATCGTCGACACCTGTTCCCTACCGCTGACCGGGCAGGGCGTGGTGAACCGCATCATCACCGATCTCGCGGTGATCGACGTCGTCGAGGGCGGCCTCGAGGTGATCGAGCTCGCCCCCGGGGTCACTCACGACCACCTTGCCGCGAACACCGGCACCGATCTCATCGGGGGATGACATCGGATCACCGGGAGGTACGAACGGGGTCGACCCCCAATGCGCGAAGGGCCATGTCCCGCAGCACGTGTCGTGATCGCGAACCGGCTGTACGGCTCGTGCTGTGCGGTGTGGAGTTCATCAGACCGAACACCGCGTGCGCCATGGTTCGTGCGTCACCCTCGGTCAGGTCACGGTTCTCCTCGCACAGGGTCGTCACCCACACCTCGACGTATTCGCGCTGCATCCGCCGCACGTCACGGCGTGCGCTGTCGGGCAGGCTCGCCAGGTCGCGATCCTGAATGCGGATCAGAGCAGGCGATTCGACGGCGAAGTCGAGGTGGAAGTCCACCAGTTCACCCACGGCGGAGCCACCGCGTGTCCGCTCTCGAACCACGTCGCGTCCGCCGGCCAGCAGGTGACTCGATATCCCCACCAGCAGCTCGACGAGCACGGCGTCCTTGTTGGGGAAGTGGCGGTACAGGGCCGGTCCGCTGATGCCGACCGCCGCGCCGAGGTCATCGAGCCGCACCGCCGCAAAACCGCGTTCGGCGAAGAGCTCGGCCGCGGCGGACAACAGTTCCTGGCGGCGTCGCGCCTTCTGTCTGTCCCGCGAAGTCGCAGGTCGTGCCGGGTTGTCGACGCTCCACATCGCCATTGGTTCGCCTTCTTTCGGGAAAGTCTGGACAACTCAGTTAATCGTCATTTACTCTAAATCTCAGTTACTCGATATTAACCGAATCGGGTGTGAACGTAGAACCGACGCGAGGTGCGACACACATGGCGACCGGCACAACCACCCACCGAGCCGACCACCGAGTCCTGGTCGATCAGCTCGCCGAGCGCATCGCGGTGGCAGCGCGCGGCGGAAGCGAGAGGTCGCGTGAGCGTCATGTCGCGCGCGGAAAACTCCTGCCACGCGATCGGGTGAACGAGCTGCTCGACCCGGGTGGCCCGTTCCTCGAGATCGCCCCGCTGGCCGCCAACGGCCTCTACGACGACGAATGCCCGGGTGCCGGTGTCATCGCCGGGATCGGCCGGGTTTCTGGTCGGGAGTGCGTGATCATCGCCAACGACGCGACGGTCAAAGGCGGCACCTACTACCCGATGACGGTGAAGAAGCACCTGCGCGCTCAGGAGATCGCACTCCAGAACCAGCTGCCGTGCATCTACCTGGTCGACTCCGGCGGGGCGTTCCTGCCACGCCAGGACGAGGTGTTCCCCGACCGCGAACACTTCGGTCGCATCTTCTTCAACCAGGCGACGATGAGTGCCAGGGGAATCGCGCAGATCGCATCGGTCATGGGGTCGTGCACGGCGGGCGGTGCATACGTGCCGGCGATGAGCGATGAGGCCATCATCGTGAAGAACCAGGGCACCATCTTCCTGGGCGGGCCTCCGCTGGTGAAGGCCGCCACCGGGGAAGTCGTCACCGCCGAAGAGCTCGGTGGGGGTGACCTGCACTCCAAGGTCTCCGGCGTGACCGACCACCTCGCCGACGACGACCGCGACGCGCTGCGCCGCGTGCGCTCGATCGTGTCCACCCTCGGACCCCGGCCGGCGCGCCCATGGGACGTGGTCCCGACCCGGGACCCCATCGCCGATCAGGCCGAGATCTACGACGTCGTACCCACCGACCCGCGCATCCCCTACGACGTCCGCGAGGTGATCACCCGGGTGGTCGACGCCGGCGAATTCGACGAGTTCAAAGCCGAGTACGGCAAGACGCTGGTCACCGGATTCGCGCACATCCACGGACACCCGGTCGGGATCATCGCCAACAACGGTGTGCTCTTCGCCGAATCGGCCATGAAGGGTGCCCACTTCATCGAACTGTGCGACAAGCGCAGCATCCCGCTGGTCTTCCTGCAGAACCTGTCCGGCTTCATGGTCGGACGCGACTACGAGGCCGGCGGCATCGCGAAACACGGCGCGAAGATGGTCACCGCGGTCGCGTGCGCCCGAGTTCCCAAGCTGACCGTCGTCATCGGTGGCTCCTACGGGGCGGGCAACTATTCCATGTGCGGGCGTGCCTACTCGCCACGGTTCCTGTTCATGTGGCCCAACGCCCGGATCTCGGTGATGGGTGGCGAGCAGGCCGCGTCGGTGCTCGCGACGGTCCGCGGTGACCAGCTCGATGACGCGGGCAAACCCTGGTCGGAGGCGGATCAGGAGTCGTTCAAGGCCCCGATTCGCGAGCAGTACGAGACCCAGGGCAACCCCTACTATTCGACCGCGCGGCTGTGGGACGACGGGATCATCGACCCGGCCGACACCAGAACCGTTCTCGGACTGTCCCTGTCGGCGTGTGCAAACGCGCCGCTCGAGGCAGTCTCCTACGGCGTCTTCAGGATGTGAGCCCAATGACCGACGACACGACAGCCCAGCAGATCGACACAGTACTGATCGCCAACCGCGGCGAGATCGCCGTCCGTGTGGCGAGGACACTCCGGCGGATGGGGATCACCTCGGTCGCGATCTTCAGTGACGCCGACGCCGGGGCCCGACACGTCGCCGAGGCAGACGTCGCCGTCCGGATCGGGCCGGCCAGTGCGCGCGAGAGCTACCTGTCCATTCCGAAGGTGATCGACGCCGCACAGCGCACCGGTGCACAGGCGATCCACCCCGGCTACGGGTTCCTCTCGGAGAACGCCGAATTCGCGTCGGCATGTGCCGCGGCCGGGATCGCGTTCCTCGGTCCGCCCGCCCATGCGATCGAGGTGATGGGCGACAAGATCACCGCCAAGGACGCGGTGTCGAAGTTCGGGGTACCCGTGGTCCCCGGCATCTCTCGCCCCGGGCTCACCGATGACGATCTCGTCGCGGGGGCGGAAGAGGTCGGGTACCCGGTTCTGGTCAAACCGTCCGCCGGCGGCGGCGGCAAGGGCATGCGGCTCGTGGAGGATCCGTCCGACCTCCCCGCAGCGCTGGCGAGCGCACGCCGCGAGGCGGCATCGTCGTTCGGCGACGACACCCTGTTCCTGGAACGATTCGTGTTGCGGCCGCGGCACATCGAGGTCCAGATTCTAGCCGACCAGCATGGCAACGTCATCCACCTCGGTGAACGCGAATGCAGCCTGCAGCGCCGGCATCAGAAGGTCATCGAGGAGGCGCCGTCACCCCTCCTGGACGAGGCGACACGTGCCCGAATCGGCGAAGCGGCCTGCAACACCGCCCGCAGCGTCGACTACACCGGCGCCGGGACGGTCGAGTTCATCGTCTCCGCCGATCGGCCTGACGACTTCTTCTTCATGGAGATGAACACCCGCCTGCAGGTCGAACACCCGGTCACCGAGATGGTGACCGGACTGGATCTCGTCGAGTGGCAGGTCCGGGTGGCCGCAGGCGAGGTGCTGACCATTGCCCAGGACGACGTGACGCTCACCGGCCACGCGATCGAGACGCGGGTCTATGCCGAGGATCCCGGTCGCGGTTTCCTGCCCACAGGCGGCACGGTGATCGGGCTTCGTGAGCCCGTCGGTGACGGCGTCCGCATCGACTCCGGTCTCAGGGTGGGCACCGAGGTCGGCAGCGACTACGACCCGATGCTCTCCAAGGTCATCGCCTACGGCCCCGACCGGCCCACCGCGTTGCGCGCACTCGACCGCGCGCTGTCGCAGACCGCCGTGCTGGGCGTGGTCACCAACATCGAGTTCGCCCGGTTCCTGCTCGCCGACAACGACGTTCGGGCAGGTCGACTGGACACCGGGTTGCTCGACCGACGACTCGACGACTTCGTGGCCGCATCGGTCACCGATGAAGCGCTGATCGCCGCAGCCGCTGTCTCGTGGATCGAGGTGTGGAGATCCGCCGGTGACGACATCTGGTCGATGCCGTCTGGATGGCGCGTGGGCGCCGACGTCGCGCACACCGTGCGTCTCGTTGCCGGGGAGAGGGTCTCGCACGTCTCGCTTGCCGGCACCCCGGAATCGGCAACGGTGTTCGTCGACGAGCAACCCGCGCGTTCGCTCGGTGTCGACGCCACCGACGACTCGATCGCCGTGGTCATCGACGGTCGCCGGGATCTCATGCGTGTCGCCCGGGCCGGCGACGAGACCTGGATCTCGAATGCGGTGGGAACCTGGGCGATTCGGACCGCGGCGGAGCCCAGCGTGCGCGGTGACGACGCGCTGGCCGGCGCCTCCGAGATACTCAGTCCGATGCCCGGCTCGATCATCGCGATCCTCGCCACCGGAGGCGAAACCGTCAGCGCGGGAGCGCCGGTGGTGGTCGTCGAGGCCATGAAGATGGAACACACCCTGTCCGCCCCTGTCGACGGTGTCGTCGACATCGGCGTCGCCGTAGGAGACCAGGTCCGCGTGGATCAGGTACTCGCAACCATTGCTCCCGACGAAGAAGAGGAACGATCATGACCGACTACCTGTCGACTGCCAATCTCCCCGACGAGTACCAGCAGCTGGCCAAGTCGGTCGCCGACTTCGCCCAGTCCGTCGTCGCGCCGGTCTCGGCCAAGCACGACGAAGAGCACTCGTTCCCCTATGAGGTTGTCTCGGGCATGGGCGACATGGGCTTGTTCGGGCTGCCCTTCCCGGAGGAATTCGGCGGGATGGGCGGCGACTACTTCGCGCTGTGCCTCGCCCTCGAAGAACTCGGCAAAGTCGATCAGAGCGTCGCGATGACCCTCGAGGCCGCGGTCTCCCTCGGTGCCATGCCGGTGTACCGCTTCGGCGACGATGCACAGAAGCAGGAATGGCTCCCCAAGCTGACGAGCGGCAAGACCCTGGCCGGATTCGGTCTGACCGAACCCGGAGCGGGCAGCGATGCCGGCGGGAGCAAGACCACCGCACGACGCGACGGTGGCGACTGGATCATCAACGGCAGCAAGCAGTTCATCACCAACTCGGGCACCGACATCAGTGAACTGGTGACCGTCACCGCGGTCACCGGCGTCGACGACTCCGGCCGCAAGCAGATCTCGTCGATCCTCGTCCCCACCGACACACCCGGGTTCGAGGTGGGACCCGCGTACAACAAGGTCGGGTGGAACGCATCGGACACCCACCCGCTGAGCTTCACCGATGTCCGCGTTCCGGAGCAGAATCTGCTGGGTCAGGAGGGTCGCGGCTACGCGAACTTCCTGAACATCCTCGACGAGGGACGTATCGCCATCGCTGCGGTCGCGGTCGGCGTCGCCCAGGGATGTGTCGACGAGAGTGTGAGATACGCGAACGAGCGTGAGGCCTTCGGGTCGACGATCGGGAGCAACCAGGCCATCGCCTTCAAGATCGCGCGGATGGAGGCACGGGCGCACACGGCGCGCACCGCCTACTACGACGCGGCCGCGATGATGTTGGCGGGCAAGCCCTTCAAGAAGGCGGCGTCCATCGCGAAGATGGTGGGGTCGGAAGCGGCGATGGACAACGCCCGCGACGCCACCCAGATCCACGGCGGCTACGGATACATGAACGAGTACCTCGTCGCACGCCACTACCGGGACAGCAAGATCCTCGAGATCGGTGAGGGCACCACCGAGGTCCAGCTGATGCTCATCGCGAGGAGTCTCGGACTGTGACCGCCGCCCGGATCCGGCAGCGCGGCCTGTGGTTCGAGGAGATGGAAGTCGGCGCGATCTATGAACACCGACCGGGTCGGACGATCACGGAGGCCGACAACACACTGTTCACCACCCAGACGATGAACACCCAGGCCCTGCACCTCGACGCCGCATACAGCGAGACCACGTCCTTCGGTGTACGCCTGGTCAACTCGATGTTCACGGTGTCCACGCTCGTCGGACTGTCCGTTGCACAGCTGACGCAGGGGACCATCGTCGCCAACCTGGGGTTCTCCGAGGTGTCGTTCCCCAAACCCATGTTCCACGGAGACACCCTCTACGCGGAAACGCTGATCACCGAGAAACGGGAATCGAGGAGCCGGCCGGGCGAGGGCGTCGTGACCTTCACGCACACGGGCCGCAACCAGCACGGTGATGTGGTGGCGGTGGCGGTCCGCAAGACCCTCATCCAGCTGCGTCCCGCAGAGGAAACCGACGGCGGTGGCGTGGCATGACGTGGACGATGCCCGGACCGGGTTGGTTGTTCTGTCCCGCCGATCGTCCCGACCGATACGCCAAGGCCGCCGAACGAGCCGACGTGGTCATCCTCGACCTCGAGGACGCGGTGTCCGCATCCGACAAGAGGGCGGCTCGCGACGCCGTGCTGTCGACCCCACTCGATCCGACGCGAACGGTGGTGCGTGTCAACGCTCACGGCACCGCGGATCTCGCGGCCGATCTGGAGGCACTCGAGCAGACCGATTACGACCTCGTGATGCTCCCCAAGTGTGAATCGGCCGCGCAGATCGAGGCGCTGTCACCACACCGGGTCGTGGCTCTCGTCGAATCGCCGCTCGGCGCGGTGAACATCGTCGCATCGGTGGCTGCTCCGAACTGCGTCGGCGTGATGTGGGGCGCCGAGGATCTCCTCGCCGCGCTCGGAGGCAACGCCAGTCGGTTCGACGACGGAACCTACCGGGGCGTCGCCCAACACGTGAGGTCACAAGCGCTTCTCGCCGCGAAGGCGCGCGGGCTCTTCGCGCTCGATTCGGTGTTCCTCGACATCGCCGACCTCGACGGACTCCGGGTCGAGTGCGACGACGCGGTCGCGGTGGGTTTCGACGCCAAAGTCGCGATCCACCCCGGTCAGGTGCCGGTGATCCGTGGCGCCTACACCCCCGCGGATGCCGACATCCATTGGGCAAAGGGCGTTCTCGCCGGGGTCGAGACGAACCGCGGGGTGTTCACCTACGACGGCAGGATGGTCGACGCCCCGGTGATCGCACACGCGCGACGCATCCTCGTCCGCGCAGGCAGCACCAACCGGGAAGGACACCAGAGATGAGCGACTCATCCATGCAGTCGAGCTACGCGCAAGGCCCCACCGACACGCCACTTCTCACGACCACGATCGGGGTGAACTTCGACGAGACGGTGGCCGCCCACCCGGAGAGCGACGCACTGGTGGAGGCGAAGACCGGGCGTCGATGGACCTACCGCGAGTTGCAGGCCGACGTCGACCGCGTGGCGGCGGCCTTGATCGCGTGCTCGGTGGTCAAAGGCGACCGGGTCGCGATCTGGGCACCGAACTGCGCCGAATGGACATTCATCCAGTACGCGACGGCGAAGATCGGCGCGATCCTGGTCAACGTGAACCCGGCGTACCGTGTTCACGAGCTGCGATATCTGCTGCAGCAGTCGGAGTCGCGAGTCGTGATCGCCGTTCCGTCTTTCAAGTCGTCGGACTACGCCGCGATGATCGACGACGTCGCCGGGGAGTGTCCGACGCTCGAACGTTCGGTCTTCATCGGCACCGACAGCTGGTCGGCGTTCCTCGAACGTGGCGAAGACATCGGGCGAGAAGTGCTCGTCGCCGCACAGGCCGACACCCGCGCCGAGGACCCGATCAACATCCAGTACACGTCGGGGACGACGGGATCACCCAAGGGTGCGACCCTGAGTCACAGCAACATCCTGAACAACGGGTTCTTCATCGGTGAGCTTTTGGGTTACACAGAGGCCGACCGCGTCTGCATCCCGGTGCCCTTCTACCACTGCTTCGGGATGGTGATCGGCAACCTCGCATGCACCACCCACGGTGCCACCATGGTGATCCCCGGTCCGGCGTTCGACGTCGTCGACACGTTGACTGCGGTGCAGTCCGAAGAATGCACCTCGCTCTACGGCGTACCCACGATGTTCATCGCCGAGCTCGATCACCCGGAGTTCACGACCTTTCAGCTCGGCTCGCTCCGAACAGGAGTGATGGCCGGATCGCCGTGTCCGATCGAGATCATGAACCAGGTGATCGACCGCATGGGGATGACCGAGGTGGCCATCTGTTACGGCATGACCGAGACGTCCCCGGTGTCCTTGCAGACCAGGTCGGACGATCCGATCGAGAAACGTGTCGCGACCGTCGGCCGGGTGGGACCGCACCTGGAGGTGATGATCGCGGACCCGGGAACGCAGACACCGGTCGACCGTGGAGTTCCCGGCGAACTCTGCACCCGCGGGTACTCGGTGATGCTGGGGTACTGGCGCAACGATGAGATGACCGCCGCGGCGATAGACGACGAATCGTGGATGCACACAGGAGACATCGGCACCATGGACTCCGACGGTTACGTGGCGATCACCGGCCGGATCAAGGACATGGTCATCCGCGGTGGAGAGAACATCTACCCACGCGAGATCGAAGAATTCCTGTACACGCACCCCGACATCATCGACGCGCAAGTCGTCGGTGTGCCCGACGACAGATACGGCGAGGAACTCGTCGCGTGTCTCCGTGTGCGCCCGGGGGCCGAGGCGATCACCGCGGACACACTGCGCGACTTCTGTTCTGGCCAGCTGGCCCGCTACAAGATCCCGCGTTATGTGCAGGTGGTGGAGGAGTTCCCGATGACGGTGACCGGGAAGGTTCGGAAGGTCGAACTGCGTGACGCGGCGATCACGAACCTGCTGGGGTCTGCGTGATCGACATCCTCGAGGTGGCGCGTGCGCAGGTCCTCGAGGGCGGGGAGGCGCTGCGTCAGGACCAGGTGCTCGAGGTGCTCCGGCTCGGCGACGACCGGCTGACGGAGTTGCTGCAGCTCGCCCACGACGTGCGCATGAAGTGGTGCGGTCCCGAGGTCGAGGTCGAGGGCATCATCTCGCTCAAGACCGGCGGCTGCCCCGAGGACTGCCACTTCTGTTCGCAGTCGGGTCTGTTCACCTCTCCGGTGCGCAGCGCGTGGATCGACATCCCGTCTCTGGTCGAGGCGGCCAAGCAGACCGCGAAGACCGGCGCGACGGAGTTCTGCATCGTCGCCGCTGTCCGCGGCCCCGACAAGCGTCTGATGAGCCAGGTCGCCGCGGGTATCGAGGCCATCCGCGACGAGGTCGACATCCAGATCGCGTGCAGCCTGGGCATGCTGACCCAGGAGCAGGTCGACGAGCTCGCCGCGATGGGTGTGCACCGCTACAACCACAACCTCGAGACCGCGCGCTCGCATTTCCCGAACGTCGTCACCACCCACACGTGGGAGGAGCGCGAGGGCACCCTGCGCATGGTGCGCGAAGCCGGTATGGAGGTGTGCTGCGGCGGCATCCTCGGCATGGGGGAGTCGCTGGAGCAGCGCGCGGAGTTCGCCGCCGATCTCGCGGCGCTCGAGCCCGACGAGGTCCCGCTCAACTTCCTCAACCCGCGTCCGGGCACCCCGTTCGGTGACCTCGACGTGCTGCCGGCATCCGATGCACTGCGTGCGGTGGCGGCGTTCCGTCTGGCGTTGCCGCGCACCATCCTGCGGTTCGCGGGTGGTCGTGAGATCACCCTCGGTGACCTCGGCGCCAAGCAGGGCATCCTCGGGGGCATCAACGCGGTCATCGTGGGCAACTACCTGACCACACTGGGCCGGCCGGCCGAGGCCGACCTCGACCTGCTCGTCGATCTGCAGATGCCGATCAAGGCGCTCAACGACAGCATCTGACGGCGGCGCGATGAGCACCGGGGGCCGAATCCCCCATGGCTGGACATCGAGCACGGAGCGGATGGTGGACGTCCCCCGATCGACGTCCACCACCCGCGCGGCACCTCACCGTCAGTCGGCGTAGGACTCGAGCAGCTCGCGGTACTCCTTGGCCGAGTTGGCGAGATCCTGATCGGTGCCGCCGAAGACGACCCCGTGCACCTTGAAGATCGGCTGCACGTCGAACTGGCACAGCTTGAGAGTCGACTTCCACGGGCTCAGCAGGGTCTCGATGGTCACTCCGTTGACACCCTCGAGGGTGTAGTGCTCGGCGGGGACGCCGGTCGTGACGGCGACGATCCCCTTCTTGCCGTGCAGCTGCGATTCCGAACCGTCGACAGTGAACGCGAAGGGGATCGTCAGAACTTCGTCCTGCCACTTCTTGAACAGCGGCGGCACGCTGTACCAGTACACCGGGTGCTGGAAGACGATCACGTCATGCTCGGCCAACAGCGCATGCTCGGCGGGGACGTCGATCTCGAGGTCCGGGTAGGTGGCGTAGAGGTCGTGAACGGTGACGTGAGGGAGATCCTTCACCGCGTTCACCAACGCGGCGTTGGCCTTTGACGCCGAGAGGTCCGGGTGGCCGACGAGGAGGAGAACCTTGGACATGATGTGAATCCTTTTCGAATGGTGGGGATGGCCCCTGTGATGTGCGATCCGTCGTGACCTGATGGCGACCGACCTCCTTGATGGAACAGGCCGATCCCGACGCATGGCAGGCACGGGTTATGGGGGTAACGCTGGTATCTCTCTGGCGTCGAGTTCCGGCGATACGCTCGCTGTCGTAGCTGCTGGGATGCGGGTTCGCTCACCGCCCCAACATCTCTCACCTCGACTACCCCTTGGAGGGAACTCATGAGCAAGGTCATTCTCGTCACCGGCGCCGGACGCGGGTTGGGCACCGACATCGCCCGCGAAGCACTCGCAGCCGGTCACCAGGTCGTCGCGACCGGGCGTCGACCCGAGGAGGTGGAGGAGAAGCTGGGTGGTCCGCAGCACAACCTGCTCGCCGCCAAGCTCGACGTCACGAACATCGACGATGCGAAGGCCGCCACGGCGGCCGCCGTCGAGCGATTCGGTCGCATCGACGTGTTGATCAACAACGCGGGCAATCTGTTCACCGGATTCTTCGAAGAGATCTCGTCGGACCAGATGCGTCAGCAGTTCGAGACGAATGTCTTCGGGCCGATGAACGTCACCCGCGCGGTTCTTCCCGTGCTGCGCGAGCAGCGAGCCGGACACATCATCACCATCACCTCGACCGCGGGCCTGGTCGGGATGGAGTTCACCTCCGCCTACGCTGCGTCGAAGTTCGCCGAGGAAGGGTGGATGGAGTCGCTGCGCTTCGACGTGGAGCCGTTCGGGATCCGGACGACGATCGTGGAACCCGGCTACTTCCGCACCGAGCTCCTCGTCGACGGATCGACGATGTGGCCCGAGCTGTCGCTCAGTGACTACGCCGCCCGGACGGCACCGCAGATCGAGGGCATGAAGGGCATGAACGGGAAGCAGCCGGGCGACCCCGCCAAGCTCGCCCGTGCCCTTCTCGAGATCACCGGACAGGACGATCCGCTGCAGCGGTTCATCGCCGGAGCGGACGCCATCGAGGCGGCAGAGATCAAGGCACACGAGCTGTTGGACCAGGCTGCCGCTTCACGCGAACTCGGTGCCGGCCTGTCATTCGACGACTGAGCATCTCCGCCCGGCGCCGCCCGGCGCCGGTCGGCGCCGGGCAGAGTCTCTCAGGGGTTCTCTGCCTCGGTGCGTGAGGCGCGGTACTCCCGGTCCCACGTGGACAGCAGGATCAATGCGTCATGAGTGGGGGAGTCGGGCTCGGGAAGGTATGTGACGAGATTCGTGGTCGAGCCCGGCTCGATGGGCAGCGACTCATAGGGCAGGTCGAGGTCACCGACACCGGGATGCCGGATCTTCTTCATGCCGGTGTTGTGGGATCGCACATCGTGTGCCGCCCACCGGACTCTGAAATCGTCACTGCGCATGCTGAGCTCGCCGATGAGATCGGACAGATCCTTGTCGTGCGGCACGCGACCTGCCTCGGCCCTCAGCAGGGCGACGGTGTCGTTGGCGACCATGTCCCACTCGCGGAAGAACGTGGTGGACATCGGGTCCAGGAACACGCTGCGTGCATTGTTGGGTTCGCGGTCGTCCCGATGAAGCGGACGCATCAGAGCGTGGCCCAGCGAATTCGCCGCGATCAGATCGAGCCTGCCGTTCAGCACCAGAGCGGGCACGCCGGGCATCGCCTCCACGAGACGGTTGATGGTGGGTCGCACCTGCCTGCCGGCCGGAACCCGACGACGGATCTGGCGTTGCGAGGCCCCGGCCGCACGCAGAAGGTCCAGAAGGTGAGATCGTTCCGCGGCGTCGAGGTGCAGGGCGTCGGACAATCCGTCGATCACACTGTCCGACACCCCGATCGCGTCTCCGCGTTCGAGTCGGATGTAGTACTGCGGCGAGACGCCCACGAGCAGTGCCGCCTCCTCGCGCCGCAGCCCCGGCACCCGTCGTCGACCCTGCCCGTGGGTGGGCAGACCCGCCTGCTCGGGGGTGATCCTCGCGCGCCTCGTGCTCAAGAATTCGCGGATGGCGACGCGTGCCTGATCCCGGGGGCGTGGGTCGTTCGAGGTCATGGCACCACTGTAGGGGCGTACGACGTGCAGCGAGAGTCACTGGCGGTGACCCCATGGAGACTGTCGCGGTGGGCTGGTCAGATGCGGACGCCCGAGCCGGCGCACGCCGCGCACACATAGAGTCGATCGCTGAGCAGCATCACGGCGTCACCGACCGCGATGTAGGTGCTGCAGTAGTCGCACATCGCGTTCATCGTTGCCGCGACGAATGTGGTCTCGTCAGGCGTCACTGTGCTCGTCGGGTGTCTCGACCGGAGTGATGCCGGTGTGGATCGCCGGCGTCGCCCAGCTGGCCAGGAGGGAGAGCGCCTCCGACGACGTCGTTGCGGGGGCTGCGGAGAAGGCGACGAGTTGCGTTCCGGGAGTGGACAACACCTCCATCGCCTCGTAGTTGAGCTCTATGTCCCCGACGACCGGGTGATGAATTCGTTTCACACCCGTCTCGTGGTTGCGGACGTCATGCGCGGCCCATAGTGTGCGGAACACGTCACTGCGGGTGGACAACTCGCCGATGAGGTCGGTGAGTGCCCGGTCATAGGGGGCTCGGCCGGCCTCGCCGCGCAGTACGGTGACGAGCTGCTCGGCCGAGTCGTGCCAGTCGCGGTAGAAGCGTTCGGCGCCCGGGTCGAGAAACACGTAGCGAGCGAAGTTCGCCGGGCGGTGCGACGCGTCGAACATGGGCGCGAACAGTGCGGTGCCCAGTTGATTGGTGGCGACGACCTCGAGTCTCCCGTTCTGGACGACCACCGGGACGTGGGTCATCGCGTCGATCATCTGCTGGACGCCCGGCCGGATCTGTTGTGGTCGCTGCGCGTTCCGGCGTCGGCGACGTGCGCTCGCGCCCTCGTTCGCCGAACGCACCAGATCGCACAGGTGTGCGTATTCGGCGGCGTCGAGGTGCAGGGCTCTGCCGATCCCGTCGAGGATCGACTCGGAGACGCCGGTGGCGTTCCCGCGTTCGAGTCGCACGTAGTACTCGGTGCTCATCCCGGCGAGCATGGCAACCTCTTCACGACGCAGCCCCGGGACGCGACGCCGCCCGCCGAAGTCGGGGAGACCGGCTTCGACAGGGGTCAGTCGCGCCCGACGAGACGTCAAGAACTCCCGGAGACCATCACCTGTACTGCTCATGTCCCGAACCTAGAACTTTCCCGGCAACTGTGGGGGTCCCTGGTTGTACCCCGATAAGCGGTGACTGCCTCTGCCGCGTGTGCTCGCCTTGAATC
This sequence comes from Williamsia sp. M5A3_1d, assembly GCF_053345315.1. Taxonomy (NCBI): domain Bacteria; kingdom Bacillati; phylum Actinomycetota; class Actinomycetes; order Mycobacteriales; family Nocardiaceae; genus Williamsia; species Williamsia sp. M5A3_1d. The sequence goes on along the minus strand of NZ_JBKEZX010000001.1, from coordinate 40,436 downwards.
CCAGACGTCACCCACGAACTCTCGCCTCACCCACCCGATGTCCGGTGGACGACGCGGCCCCATCGATCTCGAGGAAAACCATGCCCAGCATCACGACATCGCCTGCCGCCCGTGCCACGGCTCCGCGCCGGATCCGGTCCGGATGGTCCGGGGTCATCGCGTTGATGTTCGCCATCTTCGCCCTGGTGACCGCCGAGTTCCTTCCCGCGAGTCTGCTCCCGATGATGGCGGACGACTTCGGGATAACCGAGGGGCTCGCCGGTCAGGTGGTCACGGCCACAGCTCTGGTGGGGATGATCGCCGGGCTCGGCATCGCGATCGTGTTCCCCCGGCTCGATCGGAAGCGCCTCGTGACCGGTCTGCTCGGTGTCGCGGTGCTGGCGAACCTGCTCAGCGCGGTCGCCCCCACCTACGCCGTCGTCGTGGTCGCGCGGTTGGCCCTGGGCGTCGCGATCGCCGGTACCTGGGCGATGGCGCTCGCGATCGCCTCGCATCTGGTCTCGGCGCGGCATCTGGGACGGGCGATGTCGGTGGTCAACATCGGCGTGGCCGGCGCGACCATCGCTGCCGTGCCCCTCGGCGCCTATGTCGGCTCCGTGGCCGGGTGGCGATCGGTCTTCCTCGGGATCTCGGTCGTGACCGCTGTCGCTCTCGCACTCTTCGCGCTGGTGACTCCGTCCGTACCGTCAGCGGGCGGTGGAGGTGTGCGCACATTGCTGACACTCCTGCGCTCGGGAATCCTCATCCTGGGGCTGGTCGGACTCGCCTTCATGGTGGCGGGACACTTCGCCGGTTACACCTTCATCCGCACGGCCGCCGAGAACGTGCCGGGACTCACGGCCGCGTCCATCGCCCTGCTCCTGGCGGTCTTCGGGATCGGCGGTCTGGCCGGCAACCTTCTCGCGGGCATCTCCGTCGACCGTCGGCTGGTCGCGGTCATGGTCGCCGTGCCCATCGTCGTCGGTCTGTCGATCATCGGGTTCTCGCTCGCGACACACTCTGTGCCCCTGGTGTTCGTCGCCACTGCGATGTGGGGTGCGGGGTTCGGTGCGATCCCGACCATGTCCCAGACGTGGCTGGCGCGGGTCGAACCGAAAAGGATCGAGGCGGCCGGCGGCTTGTTCGTCGCGACGTTCCAGTTGGCGATCGCACTGGGCGCCGCCCTGGGCGGGTTCCTGCTCGATCAGACCGGCATCGGCACGGTCTTCGTCCTCGGCGGGGTGGCGGTCCTGGTCGGTGGCATGTTGCTCGCGAGTACCCGACGGTCACTCGCCCGCTGATCAGGCGAACACGATCCCCGTGCCGCCCGATCATCCGTCGACCACTGTGAGACGTCGGTCCGGCGCCTTCACCGATCACGAACTCGATCTGGCGACCCTGGTCGCCGACACCGCCGAGGAGTACCGGTTCCCGCAGAGGAACGCTCACTCGATCCGGTGGTACGTGCCCCCGGTCGGGCCGGTCGTCTATGCCGAACCGGAATCGCTCGGACGCGCGATCGGGAACCTCATGTCGAACGCCATCCGGCTGGCGCCCAGTGGGTCCACGGTCACCGTGGCGGTCGGGAGTCGGTCCGGGTGGACGTGGACCGCAGTACGGGATGCCGGTCCTGGGATCGCAGAATCGGAGCAGCAGTTGGTGTTCGAGCGATTCAGGCGCGCCTCCAACGCTGAACCGGCGGCGAGCGGGCGCCGCGGCAGTGGCCTGGGCCTGACCATCGCCCGGCAGATCGTCGAGAGTCACGAGGGCAGGATGTCGCTGTTCAGCGAGCTGGGCGTGGGAAGTACCTTCGTCATCTGGCTTCCCGATCGCGCCGTGGCCGGGGGTATCGAGCGCGAACCGGCCCCGCCTGTCTCGAACCCGCTTCCTGCCCACTCTGATTGACGAATCCACTGACAGGGCGAGGCAGCAGCTCGGATCGCGCATCCCTTAGCACCGAGTGGAGCACTTTCGTGTTCGCCAAGGGGTCACTGGTTGTACCCCGACAAGCGGTGACTGCCTGGGACACATGATCTCGCCTTGACTCTGAGGTGTCCGACGCGTTGCAGCCACGACAGGAACGATGTCTCCGGCGGTGGCGCGGCCGAGAAACTGATCACCACCTCGAAAGGATCTCTCATGTCTTCGGAACTCGCGGGCGCTGTCGCCCTGGTCACCGGCGCCAGCAGCGGTATCGGCGCACAGACCGCACGCCATCTCGCAGAGAAGGGTGCAACCGTGGCCGTCGTCGCGCGTCGAGCCGATCGGCTCGACTCCCTGGTCGCCGACATCTCACGGTCCGGTGGCTCCGCATTCGCCGTCCCCGCCGACATCACCGAGCGCGAACAGGCCGAAGCGGCTGTGGCGCGCGTCGTGGAGCACCTCGGTCGACTCGACATCCTCGTCAACAACGCCGGACTGATGCTGCTGGGGCCGGTCGACGGTGCCGATCCCGACGAATGGGATCGCATGCTGGACATCAACGTACGAGGTCTGCTGTATGTCACCCGCGCCGCACTGCCGCACCTGCTCACCGCCGCCGGTGACAGTGCCCGTCGGGTGGCCGACATCGTCAACGTCGGGTCGATCGCCGGCCGCCAGGCGACCGGTTACGTGGCCGCGTACAACGCGACCAAGTTCGCCGTCACCGGGTTCACCGAGGCCCTGCGCCAGGAGGTGACCGAACGCCACGTACGGGTCGGGGTTGTCGAACCCGGCGCCACGAACACCGAACTGCCCACCCACAACAACGAGGTCGTACGCGCGAACATGCTCGACCCGTACGTCGAGCAGCACGAGGTTCTCCAGCCCGACGACATCGCCGACGCGATCAGCTACATCGTCACCCGCCCTCGACACACCGCGGTCCGCGAACTGCTGGTCACCCCCACCGATCAGGCCTGACCGATGACCGACGACGACATCACCCCGTTCACGATCGACGTGTCCGACGATGATCTGGCCGACCTGCGCCGTCGACTCGATGCCACCCGCTGGCCGGAGGCGGAGACCGTCGACGACTGGTCGCAGGGGATCCCACTGAGCTACACCCGGGATCTGGCGGCGTACTGGGCGCACGACTATGACTGGCGGTCGCGCGAGACGGCGCTCAACCGGTTCGACCAGTTCACCACCGACATCGACGGTCTGAGAATTCATTTCATCCATCAACGCTCCCCGCATCCCGGGGCTCTCCCGCTCCTCATCACCCACGGCTGGCCCGGTTCGGTCGTGGAGTTCCACAAGGTGATCGACGCGCTCACCGACCCCACGAACCACGGCGGGCGAGCCGAGGACGCCTTCCATGTCATCTGCCCGTCGCTGCCGGGCTTCGGTTTCTCGGGTACGCCCACCGAGGCCGGGTGGGGCGTCGAGAGGACCGCTGCGGCGTGGGAGACCCTCATGGGCAGGTTGGGTTACTCCGACTACGTTGCGCAGGGCGGTGACTGGGGCGCGGGGGTGACCACACAGATCGGTCGCAACCGTGGCCGCTGTATCGCGATCCACACCACCAACCCCATCCACACCCGCCCCGACCCCGATGCCACCCTCACGGCGCGCGAACAGGATGCGGTCGACGCCGACCGGTCGTTCACCGGAGACGACTCGGCCTACAGTGCCCTGCAGACGACCCGTCCGCAGACCGTGGGTTACGGACTCGTCGACTCGCCGGTGGCCCAGCTCGCGTGGATCGTCGAGAAGTTCCGATCATGGATGGACTGTGACGGCCATCCCGAGAACGTGCTCAGCAGAGACGAATTGCTCGACAACGTCATGCTCTACTGGGTCAACAGCGCGGGCGCCTCATCGGCGCGGCTCTACTGGGAGAGCATGAGAACCGCCTTCCTGCCGGGAGATCCGGTGCTACTGCCCACCGGGGTCGCGATCTACCCCACCGAGATCTACCGACCGACGCGTGAATGGTGTGAGCCGTTCTACGACATCACCCACTGGCGCGAGATGCCGCGCGGCGGACACTTCGCGGCGTTCGAACAGCCCGATATCTGGGTCGCCGACATCCGCGAGTTCTTCGCGACAGTTCGGCCACCGGCACGCGATCCGAAGAACGCCGGCGAAACGACGTGGAAGGACGTACTGGCATGACGACGGCGACGATCGAATTCGATGTTGGCGTACCGATGCGCGACGGGGTCGTGCTTCGCGCCGACGTCTACCGGCCCGCCGGTGACGGGCCGTGGCCGGTCCTGGTCCAGCGCACACCGTACGAGAAGGGGTCGTCGATCAGCACACTGCAGATGCTCGACACCTACCGAGCCGTTCGCCGCGGCTACATCGTGGTGCAGCAGGACATCCGAGGCCGCCATGCGTCTGACGGTGAGTGGCTCCCGTTGGCGTCGGAGCGATTCGACGGGTACGACACCGTCGAGTGGGCGGCCGGCATCCCCGGGAGCAACGGCAAGGTCGCGATGTTCGGCGGTAGCTACAGCGGTGACACACAGTGGGCCGCCGCAGCTGCGCGGCCACCGCACCTGGTCGCCATCGCGCCGCAGGTCACGTGGAACAGGGCCGACGACGGCCTCTTCTACCGCGGCGGGGCACTCGAACACGGTCTGTCCCTCTGGTGGACGTTGTCGCAGTCGATGGCTCAGTACCCGAGAGATGCTTCCGACCCCGAGGAGCTGTCGGCGCGGCTGGGGAGGACGGCATGGGACTTCGACAACCTGGCCGATGTGACCTATTGGGAGCTGCCGTCGGGTGATTCGCCGGCCGTCGCGCGCACGGGCCAGCCCGATTTCGGGACGCAGCGCGGCCTGGCCGATCCGGGTGTGGTCGCCGCCGCCGACATTCTCGATCGGATCGATGATGTGGCCGTGCCGTCGCTGAATGTGGCGGGATGGTTCGACGTGTTCTGCCAGGGAGCGATAGACAACTATGTTGCTGCCCGGGCGGCCGGCAACGAGACCCGACTCATCATCGGGCCCTGGGAACACACCACCGGCGGAACCACCACACCCGGCCATCTCGCCGGGGTCAATTACGGTGTGAGCTCGATGGCCCCGGGTGCCGACGGCACCATGACCGGCGTCGAACTCGAATGGTTCGACCATCACCTGAGCGGTGCGCCGCTCGACGCCGAGAAACGCACGGGCGTCGACGTGTTCGTGATGGGTGCGAACCAATGGCGACACGAGGAGGAGTGGCCGCTCCAGCGTGCGGTCCCCACCGCGATGTACCTGCATCCAGGTGGCGTGTTGTCGGATGCGCTCCCCACCGATGCGGGGTCGGCGACCGAGTACGACTACGACCCCGCCGACCCCGCGCCGACCACCGGCGGTGGCATGTTCATGGCGGCCTCGTTCCCGGCGGGCTCGCTGGACCAGGCCGCGGTCGAGGCGCGCGACGACGTCCTCGTGTTCACCTCCGCCCCGCTGGCCGAGGACATGGAGATCACCGGCCGCGTGACCGCGACGATCTTCGCGTCGACCGACGGTCCGTCCACGGACTGGGTGGCCCGGCTGTGCGACGTCGACGAATCGGGACGATCGGTCAACATCGTCGACGGGGTACGGCGTGTCGACGCCGTCAGCGGACGGATCGACGCCACCGAGATCGACATGTGGTCGACCAGCATCGTCATCGCGTCAGGCCACCGCCTCCGCGTGCAGATCACCTCGAGCAACTTTCCTCGGTGGGACCGCAACCTGAACACCGGCGAAAGTCCCACCACGGGTACTCGCATCCGGGTGGCGCATCAGACCGTCCATCACGACGCGGCACATCTGTCGCGGATCGTGCTGCCGGTCATCCCTACGTAGTGGTCGGCTAGATGATCGTGCCGACGTCGTTCGCCACGAGGTTGTCCAGGGCCCGCTCGGCGATGGCGGCGATCGTCATCGAGGGGTTGCAGGCCGCGCAGTTGCCGGGGATCAACGAGCCGTCGAGGACGTAGAGCCCCTTCTGTCCCTGTACGCGCCCCTCGAGGTCGCACACGGAGCCCATCGAGGCGCCACCCAGCGGGTGCCAGGTGTTCATGAAGATCCCGGTGGTGTCGGTGACGATCGCTGCCGGCCCGGCGATCTTGCGCACGGCAGGATCGATGCGCCCCTGCTGGATTCGCGCGTCACCGTTCTTCGGCCAGCGGAGGATCGCGTCGTCGGTCCGGGAGTCGTAGGTGAAGTGACCGCGGTCGTCGCTGACCCCGTAGCCGACCAACATGGTGGTGTGGGTGTCGATCCTCGCGACGGTGGGGATGGACGCCTGGATGACGGTGAAGGCGCGGGCCGGATCCGACCAGTTCAGGCTGCCGAACACGACCGGCCCACCCTGGGTGGCGCCGAAGTCCTCGTCGAAGGTCGTCCACGAGTAGATGCGGTCGGCGTTGCTACCCCACCCGCGGCCGAGGCCGTCGGGGAGATCGGTGATCTGGCCCTTGGCGTGGGCGCGCATGAGCAACCTGGTGGTGTTCATGGTGCCCGCGGCCATCACCAGCGTCGGGGTGGTGATGATCTTGTTCTCCAGCACCCGACCTGCGGTGTCGGTACGGTCTACGTGGATCTCCCAGCGTCCGTTGCGGGTTCGGAAGATCTCGCGTACCTCGTGCCACACGGCGACCTGCACCAGACCGGTCGCCTCGGCCTGCGCGATGTAGGTGACGTCGACGCTGTGCTTGCCGCCGTTGTTGACCCCGAGGCTGCCGGCGCTGTCGGTGTACGACGGTGTCATCTCGCCGCGGAGTTCACGTTCGGCGTACGTCCAGTCGATCGGCATCGGGATCTTCGAGACCGGGAAGCCCGCTGCGCGTGCCTTTTTCGCGAACACGCGCGGTGCGTGGTAGTTCGGGCTGTTCACCAGTGCGTCGGGAGCGGTCTCGAGCTGCAGCATCTTCGCCACGCGTGGGTAGTAGGTGCTGTTCAGGCGCGCGTAGTCGAGTTGCTCGGGGAACTGTGTGAGGAAGGCCGCCTCGGTCGGCTGCAGCGTCATGCCCTGGTAGATCAGCGATCCGCCGCCGACACCGGCCGCGCAGATCGCGGTCATGTTCTCGCCGGCGACGGCGTCGAGCAGGCCGGTGTAGGGATCGAAAGCCGCGCGCCGCCCGAACAACTGGGGCGCCGACCGATGCCAGAAGATGCGCTTGTCCGGTGATGTCGCGAGTGGGAACGTGTGCGAGTTCGGACCGGTGGGCCAGCGATTGCCGCGTTCGAGCACGAGGACCGGCACGCCGGCCTGGGCCAGCCTCAGCGCGGTCACGCCGCCGCCGAACCCCGAGCCGACCACCACCACGCGGTGGCTCTCGCGGGTGAGTCGGACCCGCGCGGGCGATGGGGCGCGGCGCAAGGGTGGTGTCTGCGCCTGCGCCACAGTGGATGTGGCGATGGCGGCGACACCGGCTGCGGTGGTACCTGCGAGAAAGGAGCGGCGACTGACGTCGGCCATGTGGGATCCCCCGATGGATCGGCGATGCGATGACGTCCTGAAACTAGACAGTGTGCGCAGAAAGTGTCAAGAACTAACCGAGGGAGGGCTCGATCCAGCGAGTCAGGAACGTGCGGAGTTCGTCATCGGATCGTGCCGTCGGGTCGTCGAACAGGATGACCGAGAGGCCGAGGAGCACGGCCATCTCGACGATGTCGTCGATGCGTGATGCGATCTCGGGGAAGCGGACACCCATGGGGGCGAGCATCTCCCGACCGACCGGGCGGGCGCGTGCGAGCATGCCGGTGTCGAAGAGCGGATTGAGGGCCTCGCCGCGCAGAAGCGTGGTGAGCACCGGGTGCCGGTGCACGACCGCACGCCCGACGATGATGAACTCCACGAGGTAGTCGGTGGGACCGTCGGCGGACTCGACGCCGGAACGGATCTCGTCGGCCGCCTCCATCGTCACGCTGATGACGGCCTGCGACACCATGTCCTCACGGCTGCCGAAGATGGAGTAGATCGTCTGCCGGGACACCCCCGCCCGCGACGCCACAGCCGCGATGCTCGCCGCGGCGAACCCGCCCTCGGCGACCAGTTCGAGGGCCGCGTCGATGACCTTCTGCCGAGATCGCATGAGTCCAGTATCCCGGGTGCATGTACAGATCGAACGCGCACGTGTACCACCACCGCCGCCGCGTCAAACACCTCAGAACCGGTGGGATCGGAGACGCCCGAGAGGCCCACGAGCCGAGGCCGTCTGGTGGTAGACAGGGGGAGCTGGACCACCCACCAGCTCACGCGCGACGAAAGGCAGCTCATGGCGCTCGACGACGATGACATCACCACCTCCACCGGTGGCGGAGAAGGCCCCGCCGACGGCGGATCGAACCCCGGCGGCCACGACGGTGGCGCCGACGGCACCGCCGGTGCGGGCGAGGGTCCGGCCGACGGCGGCTCGAACCCCGACGGTCACGACGGTGGCGCGGACGGCACCGCCGGTGCGGGCGAGGGTCCGGCCGACGGCGGCTCGAACCCCGACGGCCACGACGGTGGCGCCGACGGCACGGCCTGACCGACACCACGATGCTGAGCCGTTGTATCTCGGTCGATCTGGAGACCTTCCAGCGCGAGTACTGGGGTCGTAGACCACTGCTCAGCCCCTCGACGACGCTGCCCCGCGACTTCGGCGATCTGCTCTCGGCTTCCTCGGTCGACGAGCTGCTCGCCGAGCGCGGGGTACGCGCGCCGTTCATCCGGATGGCGCGCAACGGCGCCCTGCTGTCCCGCGACGAGTTCGTCGGACCGGCCGGCGTCGGGGCCGAGATCGGCGACCAGGTCGACTCGGCAAAGGCGTTGGCACAGTTCGCCGACGGGGCGTCGATCGTCCTGCAGGGACTGCATCGCCTCTGGCCCCCGGTCATCGATTTAGTCCGGCGTCTCGTCGACGACCTCGGGCATCCCGTGCAGGCCAACGCCTACATCACCCCACCCGGCAGCCAGGGCTTCGACTCCCACCACGACGTGCACGACGTCTTCGTGCTGCAGGTCGCCGGCCACAAACACTGGACGGTCCACGAACCGGTGGTGACCAGTCCGCTGCCCACCGACGCCTGGACCGGTCATCGCGACGCGATCGCCCGCCGGGTCACCGAGACCCCGGTCATCGACACCGATCTCGCTCCCGGCGACGCCCTCTACCTCCCGCGTGGTTGGCTGCATTCCGCGCGGACCACCGACGAGACCGCCATCCACCTCACCATCGGCGTCCCCGCACTGACGCGGGTCGACGCGGTGCGCGCGGCGGTCGATCGTGTCGCCGGCGCCGTGACCGATCTGCGGACGTCGCTGCCCGTCGGCATCGACCCCGGCGACCACGACGCGATCGCGGCACACGCGACGAAGGCGTTGCTGGCGTTCGCCGACGAGATCCGCGAGCGCGCCGACGAGTGGGGATCGGCCGTCGCCGACGGTCTCGCGGCCACCTTCGCGAGCCGCACCCGTCCCGCCGCGGTCCGCCCGCTGGCCACCCTCGACGCGATCGCTGCGGCCCACGAGGTGCGCGTGCGCTGGCGGCACGGCCTGATCGGGTCCATCATCGACGATCCGACGACAGGACGTGTGCGGGTGCAACTGTCCGACCGCGCCATCTCGTTCCCGGCCTTCTGCGCTCCGGCGCTACGACACCTGCGATCCACCGAGGGTGGCGACACCGGAGTGGCCACGGCGACAACGCTTCCCGGGCTCGACGCCGCCGACGGTGCCGTGCTCGTCCGACGCCTGCTGCGCGAGGCCGTCGCGGTCCCGGCGGAGGTGTGAACCTGCCCGACGCACAGTCGCCGCCCTGCAGCGACCGATCTCGTGCGGCCGCCGAGCCCCTGTACGCGACCGCGTCCCTCGGCCACGCCTGGTTGCTGCTGGAACTGGCGGGCCCGTGGGGACACTCGGCGTTCCTGCAGTCGCCGCGCATCATCGATCGCGCGCTGGGCCGCGCGATCGTCCGCCGCGCGGAAGCGGCCTCGATGCGCATCGTCGCGATCCGACGGCCGGGGCGTCGCGCCCCCACTCCTCGATGGCGGTGGTTCATCGCCGACACCCGCCCGGTCGGTTCGGTGCTGTACGGCGGCGAGGTCTCCGGTCCGGAGGACTACCTAAAACTCCCTCTCGACGGCTCGGCCGGATCGATCGTCGACGGCCCGCTCGCGGCGGTCTGCGCGCACGGCAGGCACGATCGCTGTTGCGCGGTCCGTGGTCGCGCCGCGACCGCTGATCTGGCCGCGGTGCGACCCGAGATCACCTGGGAGTGTTCGCATCTGGGGGGCGATCGGTTCGCCGCGACGATGATCGTGCTCCCCGACGGCTTGAGCTACGGGCGCGTCGACACCGGCGACATGGCCGATCTGATGGCGCGCCACGACCAGGGCAGGGTCGCCGCCGACCTGCTGCGTGGCCGGACCTGTGTCCCGCACGTGGTGCAGGCCGCGCAGCATTTCGCCCGGGCGCACACCGGGGACGACAGGATCGAGGCGTTCGCGCCGATCGAGGTGTTCGACGACCGCGAGACAGCACGCGTCACCCTCGACGCCGGCGACGACCGGCGCGCGGTGGTGACCCTCCGGGTGTCGGCCTCGCCACCGCTGCTGTCCACCTGCGACGCCACGATCCCGGGCAGTGTTCGGCGGTTCGCCCTCGACCGCATCACCGTCGAGGCGGTCGACCACGGGTGACGTCCCGTGTGCGTCAGGTTGTCGATTCGGTTCCGCGGGACTCGCGCAGACGACGACCGCGTTCGATCTCCTCCTCACGCGCGCGTGCGGCCTTGTCGGAGGCCTTGGTGTCGCGTGGTGGGAGCTGGACGTCGCGTTCGGCCGCGATACCCGCCTGCAACTGCCGGCCGCGGGTCAGCTCGGAGTCGAACTCCGCGCCGAACAACAACGACAGGTTGGTCAGCCACAGCCAGAGCAGGAAGATGATCACGCCGGCGAGCGCGCCGTAGGTCTTGTTGTAGCTGCTGAAGTTGGCGACGTAGAGCGCGAAGGCCACCGACGCGACGATCCACACCACGATCGCGAGGACCGCGCCCGCGCTGATCCAGCGGAACGACGGCTGCGCGACATTCGGTGAGGCGTAGTAGAGCAGAGCCACGACGAGGACGACGAACACGAGGATGACCGGCCAGCGGGCGATGTTCCACACGAGCAACGCGGTGTCGCCCGCACCGATGGCGTCGCCGACCGAGCGCGCCACCGGTCCGCTGATCACCAGCATGAGTGCGACCGACGCCGCGATGATCAGGCCGATCAGCGTGACCAGGAGCTGCAGCGGGCGCAGTTTGTAGAACGGGCGCCCCTCCTCGATCTCGTACATGCGGTTCATCGCGCGACCGAACGCACCGACGTATCCCGATGCCGACCACAGGGCGCCGAGCAGACCGATCACCAGAGCGACACCCGCGGTGGGTGCGTTCACCAGCTGGCTCACGGGATCACGAATGGTGTCGACCGCCGAGGACGGCGCGACGTCGCCCACGATCTGCAAGACCGTGTCGACGGTGGACTGGCCCTTCCCGAAGACGCCGAGCAGTGACACGACCACCAGCAGGGAGGGGAACAGCGACAACACCGAGTAATAGGTGAGGGCCGCGGCGAGATCGGTGCACTGATCCCGCGAGAACTCCTTGGCCGTGCGGCGCAGCACCGCGACGGTCGACGGTCTCGTCAGGTCGGTCGGGGAATCCGGCTCGGCGGGGTCCACCGGATCGGTCGATGTGGTGTCGATGTGGGGCGAATCATGGTCTTTCACCCCGTCGGGCTACCACCGCGAGCCCGCGGTCAAACCGCGAGGAACTCCGTGACGGCAGGCCCGGCCTCGCGGTGGCACTCCTCGAAGTAGGCGTGACGCGCGCCCGCGAACACCCGCACCCTTGCGTCGGGGATGCGTTCGGCGAGCAGTGCGGCGTTCCCGACCGGCGCCATCCGGTCGTCGTCGCCGTGCAGGATCAGGGTCGGCGCGGTGATGTCGCTTAACGCATCCCACGCGTCGTGGTTGTTGCTGGCCTGCAGGTGCCGGTGGCGCGCGTGGTTGGTCATCGACGGGTCGCCGAGGGTGCGGTACGGACCGGGGTGCGCGGCGCGCCATCGCGGTGTGTACATGAGGTCGGTGAGCACCTCCTGCGAGCGGTCGTGGGCCAGAGCGCGGCGGACCTCGACGCTGCGGGGCACGCCGTGGGCGTCGCCCGGAGTGGTGCACCCCAGGATCAGATGGGTCACCCGGTCGGGGTGTCGTGCGCCGACCCACTGCGCCACGCGACCACCCATCGACGTCCCGTACACCGCGGCGCTCTCGATGCCGAGGGCGTCGAGCACCGCGATCGCGTCGTCGGCGAACATCTCCGTCGAATAGGGCATCTCGGGGGAATCGCTGCCGCCCGTGCCCCGGTAGTCGACGGCGACCGTGGTGCGGCCCGCTCCGAGGTCGTCGCGGACACCGTCCCACCAGGTGTTGTCGTTGGACTGTCCGGCCAGCAGGAGCAGCGCGGGTCCGCGCCCACGGATCGAGACGGCCAGACGTGTCCCGTCGGGGGCGACGACGCGGCGGTTCTCACTCACGTTCGAAACTCCCGAACACCGCCAGACCCTCGTGGTCGACGGTGAACGATGCGGTCGTACAGCGGGTACGGACCTCGCCGTCGAGCGCGATCGTGGTGGGCCCGTCGAGCGAGGTCACGGTGAAGTCGGTGACCCGCATCTCGCGATACAGGCTCGACCGCGCCAGTTGACCGGTGAGGACCGAGAACATGATGCGGGTCTTCGCGAGCCGCCTGTCGACCTCGAGGATGCGGACGTCGAGAAGCCCGTCGTCCATCCGCGGGCGGTGCGCCGGCGCGAAACCCGGTGTCTCGTACACCGATGTCCCCAGGAAGAACAGCGACGTGGTGACGGTGGTGGCGCCGTTGCCGGCGTCGGTGAAGCGCAGCCGTACCGGTCGTTCACGGCGCAGCGTGTGCAGCATCGCGTAGACGCTGGCGACCGGTTTGCCGAGCTTCTTCTCGTACCGTTCACGGAAGCGCACGAACTGCGGATAGGCGCCGATGTTGGCGTTGTTGATGAAGGCGGTCTCGCCGTTGAGCAGGGCCAGGTCGACCCGTGCCACACGGCCTTTCCGGATCGCGTCGACCGTGGCGGCGACGGTGGGGCACCCGATGTCCTTGGCGAAGTGGTTGAAGGTGCCCGCGGGGAACACCGCCAGCGGCACGCCGGCGGTCCGGGCGACATCGGCGGCCGCAGCGACCGTCCCGTCCCCGCCGCCGACGGCGAGGACCTCGGCGCGGTCTGCGGCCTGACGCAACAGCTCGACGGTGTCGTCGCCCTGCCCGCAGGTCACGATCTCCGCGGCGGGCAGGTGGGCGCGGATCTCGTCGACGATCCGCCCGCCGCTGCCGCTCCCCGAGTTCGGGTTGATCACCAGCACCACCCCGGCCCCGTCGCTGCGCTCGCGGGTCGGGACCCACCGTGGCGCGTGGTCGACAGGGCGGTACACCGACATCGGTGGGAACACGCGCCCGATGATCAACGCGATGGAGGCCCCCATCCCGAACCCGACGACGACGTCGGCCGGGTAGTGGGCACCGGTCGCGACCCGTGAGACGCCGACCAGCGCGGCCAGCGGGGCGAGCGCGGTACCGAACTTCCGGTTCTCCAGCCCGACACCGACCGCGAAGGCAGCCGCACTCGCCGAGTGCCCCGAGGGCATCGACGTCGACGAGGGGGTGCGGACCACTCGGGCGAGGGGTACTGCATCCGACACCGGGCGTCGCCGCGCCCACACGCGCTTGGCGATCTGGTTGGTGACGACGCTGCTGACGGCGAGACTGGTCACACCGCGCGCCGCGCCGCGTTGCGCCGACGCCGACCGCGACGCGAGGAGACCCGCACCGATCGCGAACCACAATCGCGAATAGTTCGCCGCGTTGGTCAGTCGCGGCATCGTCGCGTCGAGCAGCGGACTGTCCGATCGTGCGACCGCGTCGTAGACGGCGCGATCGACGGCACCGAGGGCCACCCCGATGCGCCTGCGCCGGCGGTGGTGCCCGGTTCTCATGGACCTCAGTGTGCCCCAGGTCGCGCCGGGCGCAGGACGGTGGCGGGAGCATCCCTGCGGGTCGCCGCATCACCCGCTCCACCAGGCGCTGGACAGAGCGAGTGATCGGTCGCTGTCGTTCTCCACACTGTGCGAATCGTCGCTCTGGGGTGCGTCACCAGGGACTCGACGCGTCGTGACCTGACGGTGACCTTGCAGTCGTGTGCATTGTCTGTTCTGTGATCGCAAGCGTGCGCACCGCGTCGTGAGGCAACGTAGTGTGGGCCGAAGAGACCCGGATCACACTCGCCGAGAACCAGCGTGGGGTGACCGGATTGCGACAGCAGCCATCTCGATCGAGAACCTTGTGAGGTCACGTGTCACCTATGAATCCCGGCCGGCGTCTCGATGGCTGAACGCGGCGCCACACCCCAGGTATCGCCGTTGCGTCGAGGCTTCCTGAAGGGTATCCGGGCACTGTTCAGCCCGCTCGAGCCCGACGACTACATCGAGCTCATCAATCCCCTGTGGACCACCAAGGAACTCCGTGGTCGGGTGGAGGAGGTCAGCCCCGAGGGCACCGACGCCTCGACGGTGTGGATCCGGCCCGGTTACGAGTGGCCCGGTCACGAGCCCGGCCAGTACGTCCGCCTCGGACTCGTCATCGACGGCAAGTTCCACTGGCGTGCGTACTCGCTGACCTCTGATCCCGAGCCCCGCGACGGTCTCATCAGCGTCTCGCCCAAGCTGGTCGAGGAGGGAACCGTCTCGCCGTACCTGGTGCGGGCGATCCGGCCCGGCGAGATCGTGCGGCTCAGCGACGTGGAGGGCACGTTCCTGCTGCCCGAGCCGCTGCCGAAGAAGATGCTCTTCATCAGCGCCGGCAGTGGCATCACGCCGATCATGAGCATGATGCGCGCGCTCGATCATCGGGACGAGATGAACGACGTCGTGGCGATCCACTCGATCCACAAGCGCGAGCAGACGATGTTCCTCACCGAGCTCGAGCGGTTCGACAAGGCGCATGACGGCTTCACGCTGAACCTGCGGGTCACCGGCGACGAGGGCCGCATGAAGCCCGAGGACCTCGACCAGTTGTGCCCCGACTGGCGTGAGCGCACCACCATGGCGTCCGGTCCGGCCGAGCTGCTCGACGACCTCGTCGAGCACTACAAGGCCAACGACATCGGCGATCAGATCTTGCTCGAACGATTCCAACCCACCTTCGGTGCAGACCCCGGTGAAGGTGAGGGTGGCCACGTCACGATGCTCAAGAGTGACAGTGACTTCGAGTGTGAGCCAGGCGTTCCCATCTTGCAGGCAGGCGAGAAGGCGGGGCTGGAGCTCAAGTACGGGTGTCGCATCGGCATCTGTCACACCTGTACGGGTGTATTGAAGAAGGGACAGATCCGTGATCTGCGCACCGGAGACGTCTCCTCACCCGAGGGACAGTCGATCCGCATCTGCGTGAACAGCGCCGAGGGCGAAGTGGAAGTGGATCTCTAACAGACCCGGCTCCACCACCACAGCCCGCACGGCAGGCAACACCAGCGATTCGCACAGCACCACAGCGATCCATCAGGGAGGACCACCCATGACCACCACCGAACGACGTAACCCCACCGGGAACCCGATCGCTCATCTCGACGCCGAGACGATCGAGCGCCTGGGCAAGGAGTTCGACGCGATCCACGACGAGGTCTACAGCGACCTCGGCGACAAGGATCGCAACTACATCAAGTCCGTGATCGCCGCGCAGCGTCAGCTGGCCGCGCTCGGCCGTGTCGTCCTGCTCAACTCGCGGTCCAAGCCCGCATGGTTCGCCGGCACGGCGGCCCTCGGCGCGGCGAAGATCCTCGAGAACATGGAGATCGGCCACAACGTCATGCACGGCCAGTGGGACTGGATGAACGATCCGACGATCCACTCGTCGGTGTGGGACTGGGACACCGCGTCGACCGCGGAGTCGTGGAAGCACTCGCACAACTACGTGCACCACACGTTCACCAACATCCGCGGCAAGGACAAGGATCTCGGTTACGAGATCATGCGTATCGATCCGCATCAGAAGTGGAACCCCGTCTACCTGGCGCAGCCGTTCTACAACCTGCTGCTCATCGCGTTCTTCGAGTGGGGCGTGGCCCTGCACGATCTCGACCTCGAGGCCATGCGTCGGGGCGACAAGTCGCCGGCCGCGGTCCTCAAGGACCTCAAGGGCAGCGCGTACAAGATGCGTCGTCAGGTGGTGAAGGACTACATCGGTTGGCCGGCGATCAGCGCGGGCGCCTTCGCGCTCACCGCAGTCGTCACCGGCGGTCGGGTGCCGCAGGGCAAGACCTCGCGGCTGGGCAAGCAGTTGCGCAAGCTCAACGGCAAGTCGGCGAAGTCGGCCGCGTCGATCGCCGACAAGGCGCTGCCCGGTGTCGAGGACACCTTCGTCGCCACGTTCTGGGCGAACTTCACCGCCAACATCATCCGTAACGTGTGGTCGAACGCGATCATCTTCTGCGGACACTTCCCGGATCAGGCGTACACCTTCAGCCAGGAGGAGGCGGCCGACGAGAGTCGTGGCGCCTGGTACGCCCGTCAGCTCGTGGGCGCGGCCAACATCGACGGCAGCCCGCTGTTCCACATCGCCAGCGGCAACCTGAGCTACCAGGTGGAGCACCACCTCTACCCCGACATGCCGAGCTCGCGGTACTCGCAGATCGCCCCGAAGGTGAAGGACATCTGCGAGCGCTACGACCTGCCGTACAACACCGGGCCGTTCTTCTCCCAGTGGGGACAGGTGCAGCGCACCATCCTGCGGTTGGCGTTCCCCGGCGGCAAGGTGCGGCCGAAGCCCGGCCCGTACCACCGCCCCGCGCACTCGGGTTCCGATGTCCGCGACAGCGAGGCCGCTCGCTTCCGTGGCCGTCTGCCCGCCGATCACCCGGATGCGGGCCCGGAGCACGGTGGCGACAACGGCGTGCGCGTGTCGATGCCGCCGCGGGAATGACGCTGCGAGATTGACGGCCGACGGTCCCTCGGGACCGGCCTGAACTGCTGAGAACGTCCCCGTGGAGGGGAGCGACGGACCTCGGTCCGTCGCGACCGCCACGGGGACGTTCTGCGTTACCAGGCGCCCTGCCGAGGGTTTACAGGTGTACTCCGAACCCGTATCGTGACAATGAGCGTTGACTACAACGTTCATTGACTACAACACCAGTTGTCACGATGGAGGGACGCGAGATGACGATCACCGTCGAGAGCACCGAGACGAACGAGACCCGGCGCGACCAGGGGTCGAACGAGGTCTCGGATCGACTCATCGCGTCCGCCGCACGGATGTCGCGCAACGCGATGACCGAGATCGACTGGAACGAGCCACTCGACCCGACCAAGTACGGCTGCAGCCCGGAGTGGTCGTCGCTGTACGGCACGGACATGTGGGACGAGATGACCGAGGAGCAGCGCATCGCGCTCACCCGGCACGAGTTCGCGTCGATCTCCACCAACGGCATCTGGTTCGAGATGATCCTGCAGGAGATGGTGATCCGCGATCAGTACCTCGGCGAATACCACTCGCCCGAGTTCCAGTGGTCGCTGGTCGAGATCGCCGACGAGTGCCGCCACTCGTTGATGTTCGCCAAGGGCGCCGATGTCATGGTCGGCACTTCCTACCGGCCCTCGAGGTTCGTCGGCTGGGCCGGCAAGGCGTTCATGGCCCTGGCCAAGAACGAGGTCGCCTACAGCGCGATCCTCGTCGCCGAAGAGGTCCTCGACGTCTTCCAGCGCGGCTGCATGAACGACGACCGCGTGCTCCCGCTGGTGCGGACGGTCAACGAGATCCACGTGCTCGAGGAGTCGCGCCACATGAAGTTCGCGCGCGAGGAGGTGCGCGAGTCGATGGAGGGTGTCGGCTGGTTCCGTCGCCAGCTCAGCGCACTGATCATCGCCATCGCCGGCTTCCTCATCGTGACGAGCCTGCACTCGC
This sequence comes from Williamsia sp. M5A3_1d, assembly GCF_053345315.1. Taxonomy (NCBI): domain Bacteria; kingdom Bacillati; phylum Actinomycetota; class Actinomycetes; order Mycobacteriales; family Nocardiaceae; genus Williamsia; species Williamsia sp. M5A3_1d. Next base: position 22,528 of record NZ_JBKEZX010000001.1, on the reverse strand, counting down.
CGCACCTGTACACGAACGCCGGATTGGACAGCAAGCGCGCGATGGCGGTGAAGAAGAACAACCGTCACTTCCAGTCGATGATGCGGGAGAGCTGCGTCCACCTGATGGAGTTCCTCGACAGCGTCGGTCTGCTCACGCGTCCGGCCGCGCGGTGGTACCGCAGGGCGAATCTTCTCTGATGGCCTTCGCCATCACCCAGTCGTGTTGCAGCGACGCCGGGTGCGTGTCGGTGTGCCCGGTCAACTGCATCCATCCCGCGCCCGGCGAACCGGGTTTCGGGACCGCCGACATCCTGCACATCGATCCCGACACCTGCATCGACTGTGGCGCGTGCTCGGATGCGTGCCCGGTCGACGCGATCTTCCCGGTTGACCGCCTCGGCCCGCGTGATCTGCACTTCGCCGAGGTGAACGCCGCGTACTACCGCGACCGGGAGGTCTCGCAGGAGCAGAAGCCCACCGAATACGTGCCGCTGCTGCGTCTGCCGGAGGGCATGCGGGTGGCACTCGTCGGCACGGGCCCCTCGGCGGGATACGCGTTGCGCACGCTGCTGATGCGCACCGCCGTCGAGGTGACCGTGATCGACAGGCTCCCCACGCCGGGCGGTCTCGTGCGGTCGGGTGTGGCCCCCGACCATCCGGCCACGAAGAACATCACCCGCGGTTTCGATCTTCATCTGCGCGATCCTCGGGTCACCGTGCTCGGCGGTGTCGAGGTGGGTCGCGACATCTCGCCGCAGGATCTCGCCGATCATTTCGACGCCGTCTTCTACGCGATCGGTGCGTCGGAGCCCCGTCGCCTCGGTATCCCGGGCGAGGACCTGCCCGGCAGCACCTCGGCGAGCGCGGCGGTCGCCTGGTACAACGGCATCCCCGACGCCCCGAACCCGTTGCAACCGGCCACCGTCGGTCGCACCGTCATCGTGGGGACCGGGAACGTGGCGCTCGATATCGTGCGCCTGTTCCACACCGATCTCGCCGACCTCGCCCGCACCGACATCGCTGACCGGGCCCTCGACTTCTTCGAGGTCAACCGCACCCACGAGGTGGTTTTGCTGGGCCGCCGTGGTCGCGACACCGGCGCCCACACCCCCGCCGAGTACACCGCTCTGGTGAACACCCCCGGGGTCGAGATCATCACCGTCGACGCGTCGGACCAGGATTCGATCACCGTCACCGCGGACGTGGACGGGACGGCCAAGCGCATCGTCTTCCTCTACGACTCCACACCGCTGGAGGTGCTGGGCGGCGGTCAGTCGGGCACGGACCGTGTGCGTGCGGTCCGTGTACGCACCGGTGACGTGGTCCGCGACATCCCCGCCGACAACCTCATCTCATCCATCGGCTACCGCACCCGCCCGATCCCCGGACTCCCGTTCGACGACGCCGCGGGCCGCATCCCCAACGAGGCGGGCCGGATATCCGACGCCTCGGTGGAGGTGGCCGGCTCGTACGTGGTCGGGTGGGCCAAGCGCGGCCCTACCGGTGGCATCGGCGCCAATCGTTCCGACGCGGAGGAGACCGTGCAGGCGTTCATCTCCGACGCCGCGGAGGGACGACTCCCGACCCGCCCACACGCGATCGGTGACTTCGACTCGTTCCTCCGCCGGCAGGGCGTGCAACCCGTGCGCGCTCGTGGGATCGCCACCATCGATCGTGTCGAACGACGCCGTGGGACCACCGCGGGGCGTCCCCGCGTGAAACTCACCAGCGAGACCGAACTCCGTGAGACCGCGCGGCCTCGGCGCCGGCGGATCTTCCGCTCCGGCGACTGACTTCGGTCACGGTCCACCGTTGGTGGTGACCCGGGACTCGCCCAGAGGCGCGCAGCGACGCACGTCACTTCGCCCCGCCAGACGAGTCGTCGCCGACTTTCTCTGTGCGCAGCCACTTTTCGGGCTTATCCTGGAGAACAGAACGAACGTGCCAGTCAGGCGTTCGCCGACGAGAAGAGGAGAGGCCATGCTCATCACCATGTTCGTGCTCGGCACCGTCGCGGTCTCGGGAATCCTGCTGTGGGGCGGCAACGACCTCGATTTCAGCGCCCGCACCCGCTCGTAGAACCAGATCGCTCGCGATCTCCGATCGCGCCGACAGATCCCGCCGTCGACCCCGACGGCGGGATCTTTCGTCTGCGGGTCTCGAAATATAGATAGTGCACTATTGGATCGTGTACGATCTGAATCATGAACGATCTGGCGACCACCGACGACCTGCTGCAGCTCGACCGGCAGGTGTGTTTCGCGCTCGCCGTCACCAACCGCACCGTGCTGACGATCTACCGTCCCCTGCTCGAACCCCTCGGGCTGACCCATCCCCAGTACTTGGTGATGCTGGCGCTGTGGGAGTCATCGCCGCGCAGCGTGCGCGCCATCGGCGAGGTGCTCATGCTCGATTCCGCGACGCTGTCCCCGCTGCTCAAGCGCCTCGAGACCGCCGGGCTCCTCACCCGTGAGCGATCGAGCACCGACGAGCGTCAGCTCGACGTGACGCTCACCGCCGCCGGCGCAGCGCTGAGAGAGAAGGCGCTGGACATCCCGCCGGCCGTGGTCGACACCCTCGGGGTGTCCCTGGCCGACCTCGAGGATCTCCGCGAGGTGCTCTGGCGGATCAACACCGCGGCCAAGGCGGCTGCGGAGAACGGCGCGAACCGATGAGCAGGTCGACAGGCGGGCGTGAGCGCCCCACGGTGTGGCAGTGGATCGGCTACGCGTTCGGACGCACCCTCGCTCCCGATCTCCGGGACTGGGTGCGACGAGACCTGTTGGGCCGCAACTACTACATCCGGCACCTCGTGCGGGGGATGGTCCCGTTCCTCCCGATCTTCGCGGTGTTCATGATGTTCCCGGGACCGTGGTGGCTACGCGCGCAGATGGTCGCGCTCGCAGCAGTTCTCGGCCTCATCTACTGTGCGGCCTACATGGACCAGAATCGCAGGCACCGTCTGGGCAAGCACGGCCTCGATCCGGATCTGCTGCCGGAGAGCCGTCGTCGGCAGGCCGTCGCCGACCGGACTGCATACGAGGCGATCTACGGCCGATCGACGTCGGTGACCCGGCGCGCACTCGATCCGACCGACCGCGACCGACCCGAGCGCTGACGTCAGTCCGGCGGGGTCGCGTGGGGGTACCCGCGGAGCACGGTGCGCGCGAGGATGCCCAGGGTGGTGGTGAGTGACTCAGGTCGGATCACGGGGAAGATCCCCTTCGCGCGCCACTCGGGGTGGATGTCGGACCAGTCGTAGAACGAGGTGACCCGCGTGCCGTCGCCCGAGGGCTCCAGCCGGTAGCCGTACACGTGGCCGATGGGCGGACGCATGCGGCCGAGGATCGTCCAGGAGATCTCACGGTCGCGCTCGAACGACGCGATCGTGACGGTCACGTCGTACTCACCCATCGGGATGTCGCCGAGGGCCTCACGGTCCATGTGCACGACGAACGTGTCGCCCACCGCCCGCACACGGTCGCCGTCGGCACCCATCAACATGCCGGATCCATCGATGGCCACATGCCCCTGCGGGTCGCTGAGCACGGCGAACACAGCGGAAGGCGATGCGGCGATCACCCGCGACACCTCGATACGCGTCTGGCCCGAACCGGCGTCGGGGCGCTCGGACGATGAGGTCGACGACTCGTCAGGATGCACGGGTCGAGCCTACGTCGGGCAGCGCCACGATCTCGGTCCCATCGGCAGGCGTCGATCAGTCCGCAGCGGAGATCGCAGCGCTCACCGCCTGCTCGTCGGCGCCCCCGTCGATCTCGTAGATCCGCTCCTGCGGATGCGAACCGTTCGCCCAGTCCGACGCGTCCGCCACTTTCCAATCCATGAGTTTTCCGTCGGCATCGAACGCGAGGACCGGTCGGTCGGGGTACCGCGAGGTGATCTGCGCGATCCGCCCGGCCAGGGCTGGATCCTGCCGGTTCGTTCCCGGGTCGGTCGTGTCGGAATCGGTCATCGCAGCGTCCCTCGTCTCGGTCTCACGGTTCGTCGTGCGAGGAGTAGCCGAGAACACGTATGTCGAAACCGCACGTGGGTGCGGCTTCGGGTTCAGGGCGTCGGGGTGGAGGAGAACCGGACGGTGCGGTTACCGCCTGCATCCTTCGCGGCGTACATGGCCAGATCGGCGTCGCGGAGCAGGTCGTCGATGCTGCGACCGTCACCCCGCGGCACCAGCACGTGGCCGATGCTGACGCCGACGCCCATCGTCCAACCGTCGAGTTGGAGGGGCCGCGACAGTGCGGCGTGGACGGCCTCGGAGACCACGTCGGTGTCGGCGCTCGCGCCGCAGAGCAGCACGACGAACTCGTCACCGCCGACCCGACCGACCTCGCACCCGTCGGGCACGACCGCGCGCAACCGGTTGGCGACCTCGCGCAGCACGGCGTCGCCGATGGTGTGGCCGAAGGAATCGTTGACGGTCTTGAGGTTGTCGAGATCGACATAGAGGACGGCGAGCGATCCGCGGTCGTCGGACCCCACAACGTCGGCCAGCGTGGAGACGATGCTCAACCGGTTGGGGAGATCGGTCAGCGAGTCGTGGGTGGCCTGATAGCGGAGCAGGGCGGCCGATTCCCGCTCCGCGGTGATGTCGGTGAACGACGCGACGAGATGCGACAGGGCGTGGTCGTCGATGAGCTGTGAGGTCCCGCGAACCCACACCTGCGTGCCGTCGGGACGGGTCACGCCCAGGACGAAATGTGTGGCGCGGCCGGTGCGCAGGGTGGTCTGGTGCGGCAGGTCGGCATGCCGCATCGGGACGCCGTCACCGTCGATGATCCTGATGGTGCGCAACATGTCTCGCGGCATGTCCTTTCCCAGAACCGATGTGGCGTCGATCCCGAGGATGGTCAGCGCGGCGGTGTTGATCGACCGCACGATCCCGTCGGGATCCTGCACGATGACCCCTTCGGTCAGCGTGGACACCACGCTGGAGAAACGGTGTTCGGCAGCGGCCGTGGCGCGTTCAGCCGCGCGCTGCGCGGCGAGATCGCGCAGGACCGCGAGATAGGCGGGTCGCCCTTCCCAGAGGGTCAGCACCGATCGGGATTCCACGGGGGTCCGCCGACCTCCGATGCAGCGCAGGTTCATCTCTGTCGGCGCGGACGGCACCCCCTCCTCCTCGAGGGCACGGATGCGTTCACGCAACGCGCCCAACGAGCCCTGGTCGACGAACTCCGAGAACAGATGGCCGACAACCTGATCAGGGGAGTGCGCACCGACGAGGCGTAGAGCCGCCGGGTTCACGAACACCAGTCGTCGTCCCTCGTGCACGACGATCGCGTCAGGGCTGTGGTCGATGAGGATCTTGTAGTGACGGTCCGGATCGGTCACCCCGTGCCTCTCCGTCGCCACCTCTCTCTGATGATGTCGGGGTTCTCATCCAAGCCGACCGGCGAAGTCTATCGGACCATCAATGAGAGATGAAAGGACTCGAACAATGTGCGGAGCGCGTGATTCCGCATTGTTGATCACGAATTGTTGATGCCTTCTTTTGTGTTGTCGCACCACATGTATCTCAATGGATGTCGGGGACGGGATCCCCGATTCCGCGACGACGAAAGGTGTCACCGAGATGACGACGAACAAGGGCGCGAAGAATGTGGACATCGTCGGCGTGGGAGCCGTCACCGGGTACGGGTGGGGCGCCGAGGCGCTGTGGCGAGGCGTCTCGGGCGGTAAGCCGGCCGGCGTCCTCCACCGGGGAGCGGACTACGGCAGCGACGACGGCGTCTGGCTCGCAAAGGTGCCCGATGGCGGTGATCCGGCCGATGGTCGCAGCCGGTTCTCGCAGGCCATGCGCTACGCGGCGCGGGAGGCGATCAGCGATGCGCACGCCCGGGGGTGGACCGCGGGACGCCGGGTGGGGCTGCTGCACGGAGTCGTCCTCGGCGACACCGAGGACTGGCGGACGTTCCACCTCGACGATCACGGCCACCGGCGCATTCGTGACTACATGGGTCTGCTGCCCTCGACACCCATCTCGACACTCATGCAGGAATTCGGCTTCCACGGTCCGGCCATGAATCTGTCGGCCACGTGCAGCTCGGGAAATGTCGCACTGATCACGGCGAAGATGTGGCTCGACGCGGGCATCGTCGACGATGTCGTGTGCGTCGCGACCGATCTCTCGCTCACCCCCGAGAATATCGATCACTTCGTGCGACTCGGTGCGGGCGTCGTCGATGCCGAGCCGCTCGACGCCTGCCGCCCTTTCCAGGAGGGCAGCCGTGGATTCGCGATGGGAGAGGCGTCGGTCGGGTTCGTCGTCACCCGACGCGCCGCTGCGCGCGGCCATCTCAGCGTCCTGGGTGGCGCGATGTCGCACGACGGGTTCCACGTGGCGTCGGTCGCCCCCGATCACAGGGAGATCATGCGTTGTGTCGCCGACGCAGTCGACGACGCCGGTGTCTCCGCCGCGGATGTGCGGTATCTCAACGCACACGGCCCGGGGACGGCGCAGTGCGATGCGGCCGAGACCGCGATCCTCGCCGAGATGTTCGCCCACGCGCGCCCCGCGGTCTATTCGATCAAACCGCTCACCGGGCACTGCCAGGGCGCGGCCGCCGCGGTCGAGATCGCCGCGGCTGCACTGGGCACCGAGCACGGCGTGGTCCCGGCGCCGCCGCAGGTCGCCGCAGCGCATCCGCAGCTGCTCGACGGCGCGACGACCATGGTCGACGGGATCACGATCAAGCCGTCGTTGGGGATGGGCGGCCACAACTCCGTGACGGTGCTCGCCCCGGCCACGTGACCATGGGCCTCGACAGCGACCACACAACCACCCTCAACCGACGTTGAGTAAACCTCCTGATATGGACTCGATCATGGTGACATCTCACAGTGACCCAGCTCACTCGTTCTAGAAATCGAACGTACCGTGACGAATGTTGCCAATGGGACGAGTGGGCATGGATACCTTTCGCTCGGCGTACGACTAGGGGTGAAACGGCCTCGGGGGCGCCGAATCACACGAAGAAAGGCACACCATGACAACCTCTGGAAGGTTTCACCGTCTCGCGATCGGCTGCGTGTCCGTCGCGGCCGTCGTCGGACTCGGCGCCGGTCTCGCCGGCCCCGCCACCGCGGCACCGTCGGTGCAGCAACTGACCGACACCATTAAGCAGGGCGCGAAGAAGCCGACGAAGGCGGCTCCGAAGGTTCAGCAGCAACAACAGAACGGGACGGCCAACCGTTCCATCACCACCAACGCCGTCGCCGGACCGTTCACGGTGCCCGACGGCACCGGGAGCACCGCGTCGGACACCGTCGGCTTCGGTCCCCAGCAGACCAACTTCGGCAACGCTTTCGGCTACGCCATCCAGAATCCGAACGCAGCTCCTACCGGCGCCAACGACTTCGGCTGCAAGCCGAAGTCGGGGCAGCGTCCGGTCGTCCTGCTGCACGGGACCTGGGAGAACGCCTACGACAACTTCGCGCGGATGTCGCCCGATCTGAAGGCGGCGGGCTACTGCGTCTTCACGTTCAACTACGGCAAGCTCAACATCTTCAACGGCGGCGGCGTGATCTCGTTGATCCCGGGCACCAACGGCACGGGTGACATCCCGACCTCGGCCGGCCAGGTCGCCACCTTCGTCAACCGCGTCCTCGCGGCCACCGGCGCGTCGAAGGTCGACATCGTCGGGCACTCGCAGGGCGGTGTGCTCGCGCGCCAGTACCTGAAGTTCAACGGTGGGGCCGCCAAGGTGCAGAAGCTGATCACCCTCGGCGCCACCAATCACGGCACCACGCTTCTCGGCATCGGGTCGCTCGGCCGCAGCATCAACAACCTCGGCATCGACATCCTCGGCTTCGCCCAGCTCCCCGTCGGTGTCTCCGGTATCCAGCAGGTCGTCGGATCGGACTTCATCAACAAGGTCAACGCCGGCGGCGACACCCTCCCGGGGATCGACTACACGATCATCCGCACCACCTACGACGAGGTGACCACCCCGTCGGAGTCGACATTCCTCACCGCCGGCCCGGGCGCCACGGTCAAGAACGTCACCCTGCAGGACGGGTGCCCGATCGACCTCTCTGATCACCTGTCGATGAGCTACTCGACGCGGGCGATCTCGATCGTCAAGAACGCACTCAACCCCGCGAGCCCGGTGGTCTGCGCCAAGAGCGGACCGCTCGTCAACTGACACAACACCTCTCACGCCAGACGGGCGTCGGACGCGTACAGCGTCCGGCGCCCGTCTGTGTCAGTCCACCCAGCTCGGTCAGCCCACCGAGCTCGGTCAGTTCACCAGCTTCGCGCTCTTCAGCCATTCCCAGGCGACGTCGGCGGGATCCTGGCCGTCGATGTCGACGCGACCGTTGAGGTCCTGCATGAGATCGTCGGTGAGCCGCTTCGAGATGTTGGCGATCAACGGGGCCAGCTGCGGGTACTCCTGGTTGATCGACGCGCGCACCACCGCGGTTCCGCTGTAGGGCAGGAAGAACTTCCGGTCGTCGGTGAGCACGGTCAGGTCGAGGTTCTTTACGCGGCCGTCGGTGGTGTAGACCTCACCGAAATTGCACGGCGCGCTCTTGGCGGTCGAGGTGTAGATGACCCCGGCGTCCATGCGCGTGACGTTGCCCGCGGGGACACCGTCGGGGGTGCCGTAGGGGATCCCGTACTTCTTGAGCATCGGCAGGAATCCATCGGAGCGGCTGAAGAACTCGTCGTCGACGCAGAAGGTGCGGTCGGCCACCGGCAATGCCGCGACCTCCGACAACGACGTCACCTTGAGGCGCTGCGCGGTCGGACCCGAGGCCGCGAACGCGTAGGTGTCGTTGAAGTTCGACGGCGGCAACCACACCAGGTCGTTGGTCGACTTCTCGATGTCGCGGACCTTCTCCCACAGCAGGGTCGGGTCGGCGATGGTCTCGGTCTGGTTGTGGTAGGTGACCCACCCGGTTCCGGTGTACTCCCACAGGATGTCGGCGTCGCCGTTGAGCTGCGCCTGCCGCGACGACGCCGAACCCGGGGCGCCGGTGAGGTCGGTGACCTTCGCGCCCGCCGACGACAGATACGATGCGGTGATCTTGCCGAGCAGAACGCCCTCGGTGAAACTCTTCGAGGTCACGGTGAGTTTCGCGCCTTCGAGCGGCTTCGCGCCGTCGGGGAGGCTCCCGGTGGTGAACGTCCCCGACGAACTGACCAGGCCGCAGCCGGTGACCGTGAGGAGCGTCGCCGCCAGAACGGCGAACACGGCACGGAAACGCCTGCGCGGTTTGACGACCCGGGATGTGCGCTGTGTCATCGAGCCGTTCGGGGACATCGGGCTGTTCGGGGTCATGCGAGTCCTCGTGGTGTCGCGACCAGCTCGACGAGGCGGCCGAGCCAATCGATCGTCATGGCCAGGAGTCCGACCAGGATGGCCCCGGATATGAGCAGTTTCGGCAGGAAGAGGGTGACGCCCGTGGTGATGAGGGTGCCGAGACTGGGGGCGCCGATGAACGTGCTCAGTGTCGCGGTGCCCACCAGGATCACCAGCGCGGTGCGGACACCGTTGAGGATCACCGGCACGGCGAGCGGCAGTTCCACCTGCACGAGCGTGCGCAGCCCCGAGTACCCGATACCGCGCGAGGCCTCGATGGTGCGTTGATCGACCTGGCGAAGTCCGATGATCGTGTTCTGCAGGATCGGCAGGATCGCGTACACCACGAGCCCGAGGACTGCGGTGCGGAACCCGGTACCCAGCCAGAAGGTGAACAGCACGATGAGCCCGACGGCGGGTGCGGCCTGGCCGATGTTGGCGATGTTCACCACGAACGGGCTGACGCGCCTGGCCTTCTCGCGGGTGAGCAGGATGCCCAGCGGGATGGCGATCACCACGACCCAGGCTGTGGAGATGAGGGTCAGCTCGATGTGGTCGAGGATCGTCGACTTCAGCGTCGACCAGGCGAGTGAGGCCTGCTCGGTGGTGCTGAACGTGGTCGACCGGTACCAGATGATGTAGCCGATCAGCACCACGATGATGATGAGCGGCTCGAACCAGACGTCGGTCGGGATGCGGCGCAGGCGCTTCACGACGCCGCGCCGTCCTGGTGGTCGGCGTAGGTGTCGGTGTCGGTGTCCGCGCGGGCGTCGGCGAGCTGGTTGCGGATCACGTCCATCACCACCGCGATGGTGAGCGTTCCCTGCACGGCGCCTCGACCGTCGGTGACGAGGACGCCGCCCTGGCTGGCTGCGAGCATCGAGTCGAGCGCGTCGTTGAGGGTCGCCGATCGGGCGACGACCGGCAGGCGGTTGTCGACGTAGTCGGAGACGACCTCCTTGGTGAGGAGTTCATCGATCGAGGGCCACGAGCGCGGGGTGCCGTCCTCGTTGACGACGACCACCCAGGTGTGGCCCTCGGCGCGCGCCTGGTTCACGACCTCCTGCGCCGACTGCCCGACCCGGGCCCGCAGCACCGGGTTGTGCGGCACGTCGCGGACCCGCGAGAGGGTGAGGTGGGCGAGGGTGGCGCCGGAACCGACGAACTCCTCGACGAACGGTGTCGCCGGGCTGGCGAGGATCTCCTCGGGTGTCGCGTACTGCTCGATGTGGCCGCCCTCGGAGAAGATGCACACCTTGTCGCCGAGTTTGGTCGCCTCCTCGAAGTCGTGGGTGACGATGGCGATGGTCTTGCCCAGTTCGTGTTGGATCGCGATGAGGCTGTCCTGCAGGCGAACCCGGGTGATGGGGTCGACGGCGCCGAACGGCTCGTCCATCAACAACACCGGTGGGTCGGCGGCGAGGGCGCGGGCGACGCCCACACGCTGCTGCTGGCCGCCGGACATGTCCTTGGGCAGACGATCGGCGAAGACGTCGGCGTCGAGACCGACGAGGTCGAGCAGGTAGTCGGTGCGTTCGGCGATCCGCTTCTTGTCCCATCCGAGCACCCGCGGCAGCGCGCCGATGTTCTTCTTGACCGACCAGTGCGGGAAGAGACCACCGGACTGGATGACGTAGCCGATCGACTGGCGGAGCTTGTCGGGGTTCTCGCCGGTCACGTCGCGCCCGTCGAGCAGGATGCGCCCGGCGGTCGGTTCGATGAGCCGGTTGATCATCTTCAGCGTCGTGGTCTTGCCGCAGCCCGACGGGCCCACGAACGCGACGATGTCGCCCGCGGCGATCTCGAGATCGAGCTTCTTCACCGCCGGTGTCGCGGTGCCGCGGTACTGCTTCACCACTCCGTCGAGGCGGATCGGCACTCCGGTGACCGTGCGCGACGAGTCGGTGTCGGCCGCGGTCCGCGGCGGGACGTCGCTGGGTGAAGTGGTCGTCATGAAAGTCCCTTTGCGATCGTGAGGCGCCCGAGCAGCACCAGCAGGGCGTCGAACACCAGGGCGATGACGACGATGAGAACCGTTCCGGTGAGGGCCATCTCGAGGGCGTTGGCGCCTCCGAGTCTGGCCAGGCCGTTGAAGATCAACGATCCGAGTCCCGGACCGAGGACGTAGGCGACGATCGCGGCGACGCCGACGATCATCTGGGTGGACACGCGGATGCCGATGAGGATGATCGGCCACGCGATGGGCAGTTCGACGGTGAACAGGATCCGCCAGCGCGACAACCCGATTCCCTGTGCCGACTCGATCACCGTCTCCGGCACCGACCGCAGGCCCACGATGGCGTTGCCGATGACGGGCAGCGCGGCGAAGAACGCCAACATGAAGAACGACGGCAGCACACCGAGGCCCAACGGGACGATCAGCAGTGCGAGCAGCGCCAGCGACGGGATCGTGAGCGCCACGCGACTGGTGGTGAGGGTGAGGGCGGAGACGAAAGGCAGGCGGTAGACGAGTACCGCGACCACGACGGCGATCACGGAGCCGACCACCAGGGTCTGCAACGCGAGCGACGCGTGTTGATACGTGAGGAAGGTGAGCAGCTCGCCCCGGCCTCGTAGGTATCCCCAAAGATCCACTGGCATCCCATCGTTCGTGCGACCGCAGCGCTTTCCGCGTCCGAGTAGGGATCGACGGACGTCGGTGGGGTGCCGTGGGCGAGTTGCGCTACGTTAACCGACACCCCGGGGTCCGCGGGGGCGCTTGCACGCCATCCCGTGGAGGCGCGGGCCGTGTGGTGTTCGCCGGCCGGTGTCGTCACCAGCGGTGATCGGTGCGCGTCCTCGCAGGTCAAGGATTTCGATCACGCAGACTCGAAATCCGTTGTGCGCGGGTGCCGGGGGCTTCAGCAGTTCCGAACATAGCAGTGCTCGCTCGCCGCGGTCGCCTATTCGACAGGCACCACGGCACGCAGGAATGCGAGCTGGTCGGCGACGACGGACGGGAACAGCGGCTCGACGTAGGGGTCGAAATGACCGCCGTCGTAGGACAGCACCGTGGCGTCGGGGATCGCGCGGGCGGCCTTCGTCGCCGCGGCGGCGGGCGCGATCGTGTCACCCCGGGCCACCTGGATGAGTGCCGGGCACCGGACACCCGATGCCGACCGAACCGGCGAGTAGAGGCCGATGCGCAGGGCGATCCGGGCGGCGACGGTCTCCGCGTGGTCGCCGCGGCGCAACCCCGACTCGGTGACGAGACGCTCGAACGCCTGCTCTGCACCCGGCGTGGACATCACCGCGGAAGAGCCCTCCGGGCCGATCGACGCGACGTAGCGCGGCGGACGGTGCAGGAGAGCGGCGACCGTGTCGGCCAGTGCGCTCGGTGCGATACGCAGGGCCCGTCGGATCCCCGTGGCACGCACCGCGGCCGGGCCGCTCACGTGGGGGACCTGAGCGATGATCGCCGCCAGACGCTCGCCGGAACCGGCCGTGGTGATCACGTGACCGCCGGCGAACGAGGTGCCCCACGCGACGACGGTGTCGGGGTCGGCGACGTCGATCGTGCGCGCGAAGGCGATGGCTGCGCGCCAGTCGGCGAGCTGCGATGCGACGTCGAGGAGCTGTCGTGGTTCTCCCTCGCTGTCGCCGAAGTAGCGGTAATCGAACAGCATCACGACGTAGCCGGCGGAGGCGAACACCTCGGCGTATGCCGGTAGCCGCAGGGCCCGCACCCCACCGAACCCGTGGGCCATCACGACCACCGGCGAGGGCTTCTCCGGCGTCGCGGTGCTCGGACGGTAGACGGTGGCCGCGCAGGTCACGCCCGCCGAGACGAACGTCTCCTCGACGCGGGTGTAGTCGATCTCGGTGGGCACGGTGTCGCCTCTCGGTAGGTTCTTGAGTGCAGTTCAAGGAAAGGTAACGGTTTCTTGAACGCCGATCAAGTAGTCTCGCCGGGTGCCCGCCAACCGCCGTCCCCGCGCCCGGGCGGAGAAGCGTGAAGAGATCGTCGCTGCTGCGCGGACGTTGTTTGTCGCCGACGGCTACGAGGTCACCGCGGTCAGCCGGATCGCGGCCGAGGCCGGGGTCACCACGAACACCGTCTACTGGTACTTCGCCGACAAGGACCACCTCCTGGTCGCCGTGCTCGAGCAGCTGTTGGCCGAAGCGTTGTCCCGCTACGAGGTGGTGGCCGCGGAGCCGTTGTCGGAGAAGATCCTGTTCGCGGTGAACGAGCTGTCGTCGATGCATGCTCTCGTCGACACCGTCCATTCGCGGCGTGCGTCGTCGCCGGTGATCGACGAGTGGCACACCGCGTTCCACGACCTCGCCGACGCCTTGACGCGGGCCGACCTTCCGGCCGACGACGCCGAGGCGGCGAGCGCGATCATCGCGTTCGTGGTCGAGGGTCTGCTCACCCATCCCGGCGACGAGGCCGAACGACGCGCGATCGTCGACCTGTTGGTGTCGCGCATGGTCAGCCGATGACGATGAGCGTGAGATCGATCCCGGCGATCAGCATCGTGGCGTAGAACGGCGTCCGACCCGGGCCGCGGGTGCACACCGCGGCGACCACCACGACGACGCCGAAAACCACCCACTGCCACACCCCGCGGTCGGTGGCCACGACCCCGATCACGGTCGCCCCCACGAGGAGTGCGGCCGCAATCGTGGGAATCCTGTTGTGGCCCAGACGATGCGGCAGGCCGGCGATACCGGACGCGGCGTCGTCCTCGAGATCGGGGAACACGTTGAGCAGGTGGGCGCCGACGCCGAGCAGGGCGGCCATGGCCACCACCCAGGCCGGTGGCAGGTCACCGGATCGAGATGCCAGACCCACCGCGATCGGCACCGATCCGAACGCGACCAGGTAGGGAACCCAGGAGAACAGGGTCCGCTTGACCCCGAGGTTGTAGGCGAGGGCCGCGCCGACCCCGGCCACGAGATGCACCGTTCCCGCCGCGACACCGCACAGCAGCGACGCCACGACGGACACGCCGGCGGCGATGACCGTTGCGGTCACGACCGTCCGACGGGTGACGGTGCCGACGACGAGCGGCTTGTCGGTGCGGTGCACGGCGATGTCGGTGTCGCGATCGATCAGATCATTGGTCCACCCCACCACCAGTTGCCCACTGAACACGGCGATCGCGAGTGCGACCACGACGACCGGTGCGACGTCGCCGGTGGCCGCGAGAACCGTGGACAGCGCGGTGACCGCCACCGCGGGGGTCAGGTGTCCGGCGCGCGCCAGCGCGACGGCATTCACCATCGGCGGTTCACCATCCGCGACGATCGCGCGGGCGGGCCGGTGTCATCGCCCGACGGTAACCCCCGGCGCCCGCCACGGCGGGCTTTGTCAGAACGGTGGTGGTTCGTCGTCCTCCGCCTCGCGGGCTGCCTGTTCCTGGGCTTCGGCTTGGGCTTGGGCTTGGGCTTCGCGGGTGCGGCGGTTGTGTTCGCGTTCTGTCTGTCGGCGGGCGTGTTTGTCTGCCAGGCGTGGGCGGCGTCTGGTGGGTGCAGGTTCTGGGTTGTCGGGGTGGGTGGCTGGGGGTGCGTTTTCGGGGGCGGTGAACTGGATGTCTTTCAACGCCGGGAACAGGTCGTCGCCGCTGAACGCGGGCCCGTCGATGGTGAGGCCTTCGGGGGTGATGATCACCCTCTCGGTACGCCCATCCCGACTGATGGTTTGGTCGTCGAGGAACGCGGTGTGGGTTTTCAGGTTGTGGTGAAACCGGCACTTCGACCCGGTGTTCCCTGGGCACGTCTGTCCGCCGTGTTCGGGGTGGTCGTGGTCGTATTCGCGGGTGTGGTCGATGTCGCAGACCCACGCCGCCCGGTCGCAGCCCCCGACGTCGCAGTACAGGGATCGGGCCCGCACAACGGTGTCCAACGCCGTCGACGGCCGATGCGGGTTGCCGGGGGTATGTGGGGCGATCGGGTCATCGAGATGCCCGATCGGCTTCACCGACACCCCGGGCTCGTGAAGCAACTCGTCGAGGTGGGCAGGGGAGATGACGCCGTACCCGTCGAGGAAACACGGTGTCTGCCCATCCCCGGCAACGGTCTCGAGATCGCAGATGACGTGCAAGGTCATGTTGCTGCCGGTGCCGGGGACCTCCCGCACCGCAGGCGCATCCGGGTCGGGCACTGTCGGCGCATCGCAGGAGTCATCGCCGCAGTGGCATTCCCACGCCACACCCATGATCAGACAGAAGTGGGCATCGGACTTCCGTGCGGCCAACGACCGATCATCGTTCTTGCAGACCGCACGGGCGAGCGCGTCTACGCGTCGGGAGATCTGAATGGCCTTCTCCGCCGTGCTGGTGGCCTCCACCCGGGCCATGCCGTCCTCGAGACGTTCAGTCCAGAACCCACGCGCATCCACCGCCGCTTTACGGCGGGCCCGGACGGCATCGGGATCTACCCGGTAGACGCTGCGGTCGACCATGTCCCGGATCCGTGACGGTGACCACGACCCCCGCCTGCGGAGCGCTGCCGCGATCTCGGTGTCGACGGTGTCCTGCGCATCACGGTCGAGGAGGAGGTCGGTGCGTTCGACGATCGTCCGCACATACCGCGGCGAGAGACGCCCATCCCGCAAACACGCGGCCACTTTCGGTAGGCGATCCCGCAACGCGACTGCGGTGTCGACCAACCGTTCGGCGGCGCCCTGCGACATCGAATGGGTCAGGGCGATCCGGGCCGCGCACTGCATCGACGCATCGAATGTCCGCCGGTCCGATGTCTCCTCGGGTACCACCAGTTGTCGGTGGAGTTCCCCGGCGTCACGGTAGCGGGTCCACTCCAGGTAGGCCTGTCCGGCGGCGGCGTGAACCATGTTGCCCAACAACGAGTTTACCGGCGCGTCGACGTGGTCGGTGAGCAACCCCACCGACCCCGCATCCACCCCAGCCCAACCCCCGTCGACCATGTGCATCAGTGTAGAGGCGGGGTATGACAACTGGTGGTGCTTGCTGACCTACTGGTGCTCCCGGTGCAGTGAGGGTTGCCGGGGCTCTAACGGTCTGTTCGCCAAGCGATCTCGACGTCCACCCCGTAGACACGCATCACCGACTCGGTAGCTGGGCGAAAGCCGGATCGGACGGACGGCGACCTACCGACGAGGATCGACAAGAGCAGGACGATCGGCCGCCCGCGAACGGGTGCTGCTCGGAAACCGAGATCTGATCACCCGAGCACTACGCCAGTCTGCGCTCGGCGGTGCGGGTCAGCCTGATCGTCGGCCCGCCACCGCGAAGGCCAGCAGGGCGATCAGTGCGCAGGTGACCATCACGACCGCGAGGGGGAGCGGATCGTTCTCGCCGCCCAGGCTGACCAGGGGCGAGACCGCGGCCCCGAGCCCGAACTGCAAGGCGCCTAACAGTGCTGACCCCGAGCCCGATACGCGCGGGACCGCCTGCAGGGCCAGCGCTGTCGCGTTCCCGAGTACGAGCCCGAGACCGGACACGGCGACGAAGATGGGGATCGGGATGAGCCAGTGTGGTGTCCCTGCGACGACGAGGACGAGCAAGGCCGCGGTCGCGACGCCGACCACCGACAGTCCGAGTCCCAGCATCCCCCGGATCGAGCGGCTCACGGCCAGGCGTGCCGCAATGCTGCCGACGACGACCAGTCCGGCTGCGTTGGCGCCGAACGACACCCCGTAGGCGATCTCGCTCATCCCCAACATCACCTGATAGAGGAACGGCGATGCGGCGATGTAGGCCATCATCACCGCGAAACCGAATCCGTAGGCGAGAGTGTTGCCCAGGAATGATCGCGACAGCACATCCTTTGTTGCCGAACCGTTGTGCGCGCGCTCGGTTCTCGCCTTTGCGCGTCGCTCGGGTGTGTGGGTCTCGCGCACCACCGCGACGACCGCGACGAGCATCAGTGCAGTCAATGTGAACACCACCCACAGGACCCCGCGCCATCCGATGCTGCCCACGAGGAGGCTGCCCACGAACGGGGCGAGGATCGGCGCGACGCCGGTCACGAGGGTCATGATGCTGAACGCGCGGGCTGCAGCGGGGCCGACGGCGAGGTCGCTGATGATGGCGCGTCCGATCACCATCCCCGCAGCGCCGGCCAGTCCCTGGACGAAGCGCGCGGCGATGAGCAGTTCGATCGACGGTGCGAGCGCGGCCAGTGCGCTCGCGACCACACAGATCACCGCACCCCCGAGCAGTGGGCGCAGGCGTCCGACCCGGTCCGACAGCGGCCCGAACACGAGTTGCCCCGCCGCGACGCCGACGAGGAAGGCGGTCAGCGTGAGTTGCACGGCGGTGGCGCCGGTCGACAGGTCGCCGGTCATTGTCGGGAACGCGGGCAGATAGAGGTCGGTGGCGATCGGTGCGATCGCCGAGAGCAGTGCCAGCACGATCAGCAGCAGGGTGCCGATCGGAGCGCGGTCGCCTCGGGCGTCGTCGGCGCGAGCCCCGGAACGGGACGTGGTCGTCATCGGTATCTCCTGTTCGGTTCTCGACATGCCTACCACGCCAATCTCAACATCTGTTGAACCGGATGTCACGAGGAGGGCCCCGGAGGGGCCACGGCGGCCCGGGACGTCGCTGCAGGATGAGCACATGAACAACGAAGTGACCTTCACCATCGGCCATGAAGAACTCGTCATCCGCCAGCGCTGGGAGGTCGTCAGCATCGTCAACGACATCCTCGTGGCGATCTGGTTCATCGTCGGCAGCATTCTGTTCTTCGGCGAATCCACCACCTACGCGGGAACGTGGCTGTTCCTCGCCGGCAGTGTCGAATTGCTGATCCGTCCCGTGATCCGGCTTGCGCGCCGCGTTCACCTGCAACGACTGAGCCCCGAGCGGCCCGCCGTCGACACCTCGAACGACTACTGACCCGGCGCCCGCCGACGAACCCGAGAAAGTTTTTCCGTGGCGATGTCGAGAACCGTCGATCGGTTCCGTCCCCGTGTCGAGAGCGGCCAGAATGGGCCGCACCGCATGGAGGAGAACATCATGGCGAAGTACCTGCTGCTCAAGCACTACCGTGGCGCCCCGGCCCCGCGGAACGACGTGCCCATGGACCAGTGGACCGAGGACGAGATCTCGGCGCACATGCAGTACATGCGCGACTTCGCTGACCGACTCGAGGGCACAGGCGAGTTCGTCGACGGTCAGGCTCTGGCGCCTGAGGGCGCGTGGGTCCGTTACGACGGTGAGGGCAGGCCGCCGGTCACCGACGGGCCGTTCGCGGAGACCAAGGACCTGATCGCGGGCTGGATGATCATCGATGTCGAGAACTGGGACCGTGCCGTGGAACTCGCCGGCGAACTCTCGGCGGCCCCCGGTCGAGGCAGCGAACCGATCCACGAGTGGCTCGAGGTGCGACCGTTCCTCACCGAGCCCCCGGCGATCACGGAGTGATCACCCTGACGGCTGTCACGGAGCGACGCATGCCTGCCGGTGAACCTGCCGCGGTCGACGCCGACCTGATCCGATCCCTGATTCCGGGGGTGATCGAGGTCGTCGTCGGTCGCGGTGCCGACTTCGCCCGCGCCGAGGACGCCGTCCAGGACGCGCTGCTCGAGGCGCTGCGCGTCTGGCCGCACGATCCGCCACGCGAGCCGCGCGGCTGGCTGGTCACGGTGGCGTGGCGCAAATTCGTCGACGCAGCGCGGGCCGACTCGTCGCGGCGACTGCGCGAAGAGCGTGTCGACGAGGAGCCGGAGGCGGGGCCGGTCCCGTCCACCGACGACACGCTCGCGCTGTATCTGCTGTGTGCGCACCCGTCCCTCACGCCGGCGTCGGCGGTGGCGCTGACCTTGCGTGCGGTCGGCGGACTCACCACACGGCAGATCGCCGAGGCCTATCTGGTGCCGGAAGCGACCATGGCGCAACGCATCAGCCGGGCCAAGCGGACGATCGCGGGAGTCCGGTTCGACGCACCGGGCGATGTGGCGACCGTGCTGCGGGTCCTCTATCTGGTGTTCAACGAGGGGTACTCGGGCGACGTCGATCTCGCCGCCGAGGCCATCCGGCTCACCCGTGCGCTCGTCGCGCTGACCGACCACGAGGAGGTCGTCGGGTTGCTGGCGCTCATGCTCCTGCACCACGCGCGGCGCCCGGCGCGGTATGCATCGGACGGGTCGTTGGTCGTGCTGGCCGAGCAGGACCGAAGTCGTTGGGACACAGCATTCATCGCCGAGGGGGTATCGCTGTTGCAGGGCGTGTTGGCTCGAGATCGGCTGGGCGAGTATCAGGCTCAGGCGGCGATCGCGGCACTGCACGCCGACGCACCCTCGGCGGAGCAGACGGACTGGGTGCAGATCGTCGAGTGGTACGACGAGCTGATCGCCATCACCGACAGCCCCGTGGCGCGGCTCAACCGTGCGGTGGCCGTCGGTGAGGCCGACGGTGGCGCCGCCGGGCTGGCCGCACTGGCAGACATCGATCCGGAATTGCCCCGGCACACGGCGGTGTCCGCCCATCTCCACGAACGGGCGGGCGATCCGGTGGCCGCGGCGGAGCTGTATGCCCGCGCTGCGACGCAGGCGTCGAACCTGCTCGAGCGTGATCACCTGACCCGTCAGGCCGCGCGGCTACATGCGGTGACCCGAGCTCGCTGACGGACCGGTCCCACCCTCCGTCACCTCGAGGCGATCAGCGCTCGAGGATCTCCTCGATCGTCACGTCGACCCGTCCGCCCGTCACCCGATGGGCGGCGTCCTGCACGTTCTGCGCGGTGGTCGACGGATCGCCGGCGTCGGTGACCGTCACGTGGACATGTGTCGCCTCGCCCGTGTCGGCGCCCGCCGCACGTGAACCGGCGTCTGCACGCGGAGCGTCGGGATCGGCGACGACGGCCACCACCTCGGGGACGGCGAGCACGGCATCGACCCACGCGGGATCGGTGCGACCGTCGTCCTGGCTCATGGTCGGGCCTCCTCGGAAGTGATGTCGGAATCGCCCGACATGGGTACAGACGTCCACTGTCCTCGCCTTCGAATGCCCACGTGGTGTGACACACACCACGTTCGGTTGAGCCCCCTCCCGACACGGCGGTGTCGAACAACCTATTGTTGAGCTGCCTCTTCCATGTGATGGCTTCTCGAGCGGAGCCATAGCTGTGAAGGGGTTTTTCTGTGTGGGGAGACGACCAGGACGCTGTTGTCCTGACCGACCGTGAACTGGTCGACCGTGCCCGACTCGGCGACCGCGACGCCTTCGACCGGCTCGTCGACCGCTTCGGGCCCCGCCTGCACGGCTACGCGCGTCGGATGTTGTCCGACGAATGCACCGTGCAGGAGGTGGTGCAGGATTCGTTCGTCGCCGCATGGCGCGGACTCGATCACTTCCGCCACGACAGCTCGGTGCAGACGTGGTTGTTCTCGATCTGCTCACGCAAGATCATCGACGCATACCGCAAACGGTCGCCGATCCCCGTCGGCGATGACATCCTCGATCTCGGTGGTCCGTCGACGCTGGGACTGCCGCTCACGGCGACCACGGGGGAAGCGTTCGTCGACGCGCTCGAGAAGGAGTTGTCGGTGCTGCCACCTCGCCAACGCGCGGCCTGGGTCCTCCGCGAGGTCGAACAGATGCCGTTCGGCGACATCGGCGAGGTGATCGGTGTCGCGTCCCCGGCTGCCCGCGGGCACTACGTCCGCGCCCGCACTGCGCTGCGCGAGTCGATGGAGAGTTGGCGATGAAGGCTTCACGGTCACCGTCGGAGGACGACGACCTCGCATACCGGCAGCTCGTCGCGGACCTACGCGACCGGGCCCAGGCGGGATGGGACTCCGTCGCCGACAGCGTCCTGGAGCGGGTACGGGCCAGCACGCGCGGCGGGCGGCTGCTGTCGCTCGGCGCCTCCGAGACACGCCCCGTCGGCGACCTCACCGTCCGCGAACACGCGTTGCGCGCAGTCCTCGCCCGAGCGCTGCGCCGTGACGCCCACCGACCGTCGGTGGTCGACCTCGACATCGAGGGTGACCGCCTGACCGGCGTGCGCGTCGGCCTCGACGAACCTGATCCCACCGACCTCGACGCGCTCGTCGCACGGGTCCGGCGGCTCGTCCTCGATGTGGTCCGCGACGTGCTGGGCGAAGCCCGACACGCGGTGCTGACGCAGTCGGTCGAGGTACAGGTGCGAGATACCAAGGATGTGCAGGCGCGCCGCTCCGACGCCCTGCCCAGCGGGGAGGATCCGCGATGACGACGCAGATCACCGGCGACGACCCGGTGTCGGATCCGCGGACGAGCACGTCGTTGCTCGCGGCGACACCGGACGGCGCCACCGAGGAGGCGGTCGAGGTCGCCACCGTCGTCGCGGCCTCCGACGCGACACCGGCGACACTCGCCGCGATGCTCGTGGCCCTCGGCGGCAGCATCACCGACACCGACGACCTGGTGGTGCTGTTGCAGCGCGTCGTCGACGTGGCGCACGAGGCGATCGACGGCGCCACCTGCACCAGCATCACCATCGCCCTCGGGGGCCGCACCTACACCGCGGTGCACACCGATTCGCGGACCCTGCGCGTCGATCAGGAGCAGTACGACTCCGGGGACGGGCCGTGCCTGCACGCGGCGCGCACGGGGGAGACGGTGCTCGTCGACGTCGACGCGGGCAACCAACGGTGGCCGGAGTTCGCGGCGGCCGCCGCGCAGGAGGACATCCACTCCTTCCTCGCCGCAGCCCTGCTGGCGCCGGACCAGCCGCTCGGCGCCCTGAACCTCTACGGCGAGGCGGCCGCGGCCTTCGACACCGTCGACGCCGACATCATCGAACTGCTGACCACGACGGTGTCGCGTGCCATCGGTGATTTCGCACGCTTCAAGTCCGCGGTCGAGGTCGCCGACGCACTGCGCGCGGCGCTGGATTCCCGCGCGCCGATCGAACAGGCCAAGGGCATGATCATGGGCCGCCACGGGGTGAGCGCCGAGCAGGCGTTCGCGATGCTGCGCGCACAGTCGCAGAACACCAACCGCCGGGTCCGCGACATCGCTGCCGAGATGATCGCCGGTGACGCCTCGGTACCCGACGTCGGCGATACCGTGTGATTCACTTCACATAAATCGCGCGTGCACATCGCCGTGTCGGTCCCGACTACCTCTTTGTGACCCCAACCGGGGCCTTCCAGATGAAAGAGGAACTGCTATGGGAATCGTTGACAAGGCAAAGAACGCCGCCGAAGACGCCATCGGCAAGGCCAAGGAGGTCGTCGGTGACGTCACCGACAACAAGGATCTCGAGGCCGAGGGCAAGAAGGACCAGGGTTCGGCCGGCGTGAAGAAGGTC